>JAKQUI010000069.1 GCA_029562645.1 Spirochaetota bacterium | reverse complement strand
TTTGAGTATATCGCAGTGTTTTACAACCGTTATAGAAAGCATTCTTTCCTTGACTATTTGTCTCCGGAAGAATTTGAATCACAAGGCGGCTGGATTAAGAATGTTGCTTAACTGCGTGTCCGCAAAATCGGGGCAAGCCCAAGGTGCCCGAAGGGCGGAGGGGGTCGCGTTGAGGTAAAATCATGAAAATTATTTCGATCCTTTTATTCCTCGCCGTCGCATCGCCCCTTGCGGCCGCCTATGAGAAGTACGTCCACCTGCAGTACATCGAACGCATGGAGGAGACGCCGCTGCCCTTCCTGAAGGCGAAAAAGGCCGAGTCCGCGGGCCAGGCGCTTAACGGGGCCGAGTATGCTGTGTCCATAAAGGAGTACAAGATGGCATGCGAGGATTTCGCGTCCGCCATCGCCGCCGAGGTTGATCCCTACAAGCGCGCGTTCATCTACACCCGCCTTGGCGAGACCTATCTCGAGCTGAAGGAATATCAAAAGGCGATCGCGTGCCTCGCCAACGCCGAGGGCATCCTCTCGAAGAACCGGTCCGATTTCGAGCAGCTGCACGCGCAGCTGCCGCGCGTGTATGCCGCGACGAGCCGATGCCACCTTCGCTGGGGGAAGATCGCGAGCGCCGCGTTTTATCTCTGGGCCGCGAACCGGCTCTTCGACGAGCTGGGACAGGGGGACGCGGCCAAGCGGCCCTTCCTTGACGACGCGCAGAAGAAGCTCGTGAAATCGCCGCTCTACGGTTTCATCAGCGGGCGCGCGGCGTCGTGCGACGACAGGGGGACCGTGAAGACGCTGTATGCGTCGATGGGCGAGGATGATGGCGGTTTCGCCGCGTTCAGGAAGAAGGCCCGGATGACCACGCACGTGTATCTCTCTCCGCGGCCGCAGGGGCCGATGAAGGCCGGAGCGAACGGCGCGCGATTCGCCGTCTATACGAAGGGCGGACGGACCGCCATCGTCGAATTCCGCGATCCCGAGGCCGAGGATTTCAACAAGCGGATCTGCTATCGCGACGGGAAACCCGTTTCGTCGGTATACGAATCACATACGTACCATTCGACCGACGTCAAGCTGCGCTATGGTCCGCGGGGCGACTTGCTCTGGGTGCTCGTCGTTAGCTATCCCACGCAGGTGAACCATCACGGGTTCATTCCCACGGTGAACTTCTACTCGTTCGAGTAGTCCCGCCCCTCACTTTCCGCCCGCTTCATACACCTCGAGCACCGGGGGGTTCCCCAGGTCGCCGTAAGTGACGAGCACCGCCGCGAGGCGGCTTCCGTCCGGCGAGAAATGCACCGCGTTCGTGCGGATACGCGTCTTGTCCATGGATTGCACGAGCGCCCCGGTCGCCGGGTTCCACAGGCGGAAGCGCGTATCGGTCGCGAAACTCGAACTTGCGAGCAGCGTGCCATCCGGACTGAACCGGACCGAGGTGATAAACGCGGTGTGGCCCTCGTGCGTGCGGATGAGTTTGCCGGTGGCGGCGTTCCAGAGATAGACGCGGAACGACTTCCCGCTCCCCCCGCCGCCCCCGGCGATCATCGAACCGTCAGGAGAGAAGTCCACCGCGTTGATGTCGAGACTGTGCGCGATGGCGCGAACGAGCTTCCCGGTCGCGGTGTCGAAGACGCGGATGCCCGGTTTCTTGTTCGCGAGGCCCACCGCCAGAAATTTCCCGTCGCGGCTGAAGGACAACGAGGTTGGATGCGACAGGTCCGATTTCTCCCCCATGAGGACGGCCTTCCGCGCGCCCGTTGCCGTGTCCCAGAGGATGGCCCCGGCCATGTTCTTATCGTTGATGAGCCCCCCGCAGGTGGCGAGCAGCCCGCCGGCCGGCGAGAAGGCGATCCCCATGCAGCCGTCCTGCGCCATGATGTCGCGCACCAGCGTGCCGGTGGCGGCGTCCCATATCTTCACCGGCTCGTTGGCGATGGAGGCGCTGGCGATATATTTTCCGTCGGGGCTCACGGAAACATAGCGCAGGGTCGCCGCGTGCCCGGTCATGGTTTTCATGAGCGCGCCGGTCACCGGATTCCACATCTTCACGCTGTTGTCCTTGTTCACGCTGGCGAAATAGGCCCGGTCCGGGCTGAAGGCGATATCGACGATGGTCGCGTCGTTGTAGCGCTTGGTGATCGCCGGTGAATTCGAAAACACCGGCTCCGCGGTGGCGGCCGAGCACGAGAGCGCGATGATGGCGCAGGCGAGAGCAAATCGATGCGCGTGTTCCATGGGTTCCTCCTGGTGCATGGCGATGTCGTATTCGAAGCAGGGTAGGTGCGGTTTGCGTATTATGCAAGATAAAAAACCGTTCGGCGCCGCCCCGCCCGCGGCCAATATTCGATTGACGGTATATCGCGCACCGGGTCGAGGACCAAATTCGCGCAAAGATCGACCGGAGTGTTGTACACATTCACGAGGAGCCGGAAAAAGTACTGAATCAACGCGCGAAACGGACGAACGGCTGATGGCGGATCAAGCAACGATGCGCAGGTTCCGCTGAGGATGCGCTCTTCGTAAAATCGACGCCTACCCGCATACTGTACTATTCAGAATGAAAAGAGCTTGCTATCCTGTGCGCATCGAGAAAATCCTATCCGAACTTGTAACGGATTCGAAATATATCAACAATGAGCGGAGGAATTACTGATGGGGGAAATAAGCCATGAACAGAAGTTGGGGCTCGCCATGGCGGCGATGTACAACGAGGTAAACGGCCTCGAGTATGATTCGCTCGCCGGGTGCGAGCCGGGCTTCCTGAACAAACGCGCGGCGAAGGGCATGCTGGCCGACAGCTGGGGTATCAAGGGACACGATGAACTCGTCGGTGCGCTGAAATGGCTCTACGAGGAGGGCCATCGTGCGGATCACGCGGCGGAGGGTCATGAGCCGAATACGATCCTCGCCTGGGATCTGTGCCGTCTCATCAACCTTGTGCGCATGGGCACCCGGGTGGAGTACATCGACGAGAAAGAGGGGTGGGACTGGGTTATGAAGAGTTCTCAGCTGATGCAGTCAGCCTTTAAATCCTGGAATGAGGTCGCCGAGAGCTTCATTTCCGGCCGCTCCTACTGGCTTCAGAAGCAGGAAATGGAGGATGATTACGACGACGAGATGCACGAGGCGGCCGAGACCCTGCTGGACGCGGGGAATGACGAAAGCATCTGGAACCAGCTGCGGTTCCCCGGCAGTGAGGCGGTTGTTCCGGGCTACGAGGACGAGAGCAAGTATTTTACCGAGCATGGCGAGGCAATCCAGGCGGGAGCGGCGGCGATCGCGACCGACCGCGACACGTTGAACGATGCAATATCCGGCGGGGATGCGTCGGCTGTGAAGACGTGCCTCGCGTCAGCGCCGGACCTAAAGAAGAAGAGCGAGGATGGAACTACGCCGCTGAGTCTTGCCATCTACTACGGCAATGACGAGATCGCGAAGCTGCTACTCGACGCGGGCGCAGATCCCAACGGGAAGAATGAGTACGATGTGCCGCTCCTGTGTTATGCGATCGATCAGGAAAATCCGAAAATGGTGAAGCGGCTGCTCGATGCCGGCGCGAATCCGAACGCGAAGAACGAGGACGGCTGGCCGGCTCTCATGATGGCGCTGTATCGAGAGGACGCGGACACCATCCGGGCAGTCATCGCCGCGAAACCCGATCTGAACGCCGCCGATCCCGATGGCGTGACGATTCTGCATTACGCGATCAGCAACGAGAATGCCGACCAGGTGAAGGCGCTCGTGGCCGCCGGCGCCGACGTGAACAAGAAGAATGGCGACGGCTACATGCCCCTTGAGATTGCCGAGGAGAGCGAGATGGAGGAGATCGTGAAGGTATTGAAGAAGGCCGGTGCGAAATAGGGTCGGCCGATCTCCCGACCCCTTCGTCTGCTGCACATCGGCCCGGGCGTCAATCCGGGCCGATTTTTATTTCGGCGGCTTCGCGCGCTGAATGTCCTCGATCATCGCGTCGAGGATGTCCATGGTCTTGCCGTTGTACGTCACCGTGTGGCCGCCCGAGCCAGAGTCCCGGTAACGCGTCCCGCAATGCGGACAGGAGAGCGCGTCGGCGGTCACCGGGATCGACAGGACGGCGCTGCAGCCCGGGCAGGGCAGCTCCGCGCTCTCCACGTCGATCGTGTAGCCGCACCCCTCGCATACCAGCTGGCGCGAGCCGGGAGGTGCGGTGATGGGCCCGCCGCATTTCCCGCAGGTCCGCTGCGAGGCATCGGGGAGCTTCGCCTTCAGGTACTCCGATTCAAGCCCCGCGTACTCGATGATCTGCTGCTTGGCCGCGTCGAAGAGATACGGCATCCATCCCTGCAGGAAGGCCGACGCCCAGCCCTTGATCATGATCCGCGGATCGGTTTCGTCGGGGTGTACGATGGGGACGTCCCAGGTCGATCGCTTCTTCATCGTTTCAACCAGTCCCTCGTAATTGACCCGGAAGTAGTTCCAGACGCTGGCCGAGCTGTATTTCAGGCCCGACGGCGTCATTGCGCTCTTGAGCCCGTTATAGGCCTCGACGAGCTTCACGTCGTAGATATGGGCCAAGTCGGCATCGAACGCCATGAGCGCATCGACCTGCGATTGGTTTTCGATGAGGGTGGCCCGGTATGACGGGTCACCGATGCGCACCGACCAGGCATGGGGGCTTTTCTCCATCTGCAGCCCGTATAGGCCCCGGCCGATCTTGATGAATGCCTTCTTGTCGCCGGCGGCCTTCGCGCGCTCACGGGCCTTGTGGAATTTTTCGCAGTCGGCGGAATACTTCTCGTCGTACATCTGTCCCGTGAACGTCAGGGCGCTTTGCATGTCGAAATCCATGTAGCCGCCGCAGTAGTCGCAGTAGACATACGCGTATTGGGCGGCGGTCGCCTTGGCCGCCCCACACGATGGGCAGATCGTTTTCATTACCAGCTTTGTTCTTTTATCCATGAGGTGTTTCGTATTCAGCGTTCGGTATGTGATGGTCGCGTGTTGAGCGCATGGTGCTTTAGCGATGCTGCAAGTACGAAACACGTGATTAGACGTGATGTCAAGATGATTTTATCGTGCATATAGTGTTTGACAATTCCTCCGTTTGAGGCATCATCTTGGCCGCCGGGGGCGTTATGAAGTATTCCCCCGAGTGTTTCTTACAGGAGGCGCGTCCATGTGGTCATTCATCGTATTTCTCGTCATCGGAATCATCGCCGGCTGGCTTGCCGGCCTCATCTTTAAAGGGCGGGGCTTTGGTCTCATCTGGGACATGGTCATTGGCGTCGCTGGTTCCTTTATCGGCGGGTTTGTTTTTAAGCTTATCGGGGTGGGCGCGTACGGATTTCTCGGATCAGTCTTCACGGCGGTCGTGGGGGCGCTGCTACTATTGTTCATCATCAATTGGATCAAGAAGTAGCACCGGGTTGGCGGTATTGCTGAGATGTGTGCACCTTGAACATCATCGATTGCGACATTCGCTCTAATCTCCCCGACGAGGTGACCTCGTTCAATGAATATGGCAACGGCGATCTCACCAGAGATTTTCCGCCAGAGGTCGCCTCGTTGGACAACGTTGTCGATGACGACTAACCGGTGAAGCAGGATCGCCAGCTGCGGAGCTGCCCTCGCTGAAGTACGCTCGATCGCGCGCGCCGGTTTTATCGCGAACATGCGTCACTTGCCGGGAGGGTCTAGTTTTCTAACAGAAAAGTACGGGGAGGAATTGGCGAGAAAATTGAAGGCGGTGTGAGGGTGTTTAGCGAACCATAAGCCGCTCGTACACTTCGGGGTGGGATTACCCGCTCATTGGCTTTGACCCCAATTTCCTGTTGGCCCCGAATCCTGCAAGCGCTCCATGAATGTAACTACAACTGAAACCGCGTTCCTTTGCGCGCGGGGACAGAATCATCGCATGATGACGCGGTTTATTGAATCGGTCGGCACGCTTATGATGCCGTTCGTGGTATGGATCCGGGCGTTCGTTTTCGACTGGCTGATGATGGCGCCAACAATAACGCTGCCGTCCTCGAGATATACCTGCTCGAGCTTGTTGTAGTGGTCTCGAATCTGCTTTTCGGTTTTGAGGACCAGGACAACGGTTTTTTGCCCGTCCGTGTCGATCTTCTCGGTTATGGTGATTTCTTTGACGATGTCCTTCTTGACCTCTTCAATCGATTCGGGAACGTCCTTGTACATCGGTTCGATGACAATGATCGCGCGCTGGTGCAGTTGCTTCACTTCCTTGATCAGCGCCTCAAGCGTTTGCCCTTCAAGAGGACGCTTTATCGCGGTAACGTTCTCCCGCGAGGCTCCCTCGCCCGTTGCGATGCCCGACGTGACGGTCATACACTCGCTCCCCTTTATGTCGGCGCTGTGCGGCTTGTCATTATCCTGATAGGCTACGTTGACCACGCCGCCGATGACCTCGACACTGCTGATGTTGTTGTTGCCTGTCGTGGCCGATTGCACCGTAAAACTGGTCCCCCGAACCGAACAGACCACCGTGGGAGTTTTCACCAGGACCAATGCCCCCTTGAACAATTTATTCATCACAAACAGCGCGCGCCCGCTGGTGAGGTCGAACTCGGCGGAGGCAAGATCGCCTTTGTCGTTTATTTTCCGTTTTGATACCTTGAAATGAGTTTTTGAATGTATCTTGACCATCGAGCCTACGTTTATCAGCAGCTCAACGGACGCTTTATCGCCCGTTTCAATACTATCGCCTTCGCCGACGATGTCACCAGCCGCTAGAGCTGTTTTAACCCCATTGGATATCTTGTGCGCCGTGCCGTTGACCGTGAAAACCGTGATTGGGTATTTTTCTTTCTTTGCGCACGATGGCATCAATGCGATCGAAAACATCAACATAACAAGCATAAGCATTCTTGCCTTCGCAAAGTTCGACTTTTTAGATGCTCCTGCTGTTTGCATGATTTCCCCTTTCCTTTCTCTGTGATTACTGCGACGGCATTTTCATGCCAGTTACTTGTATTTGATTTCCCTGATGTTCTTCTTTTCGATTGTCATCGTTGCATATTTCGTTTTTACCGTGACCGCCGTGCGTGTCTGGCTAACGATCTCTCCGCGGATCTCGCTCCCGTCTTTCAGAATAATTACGTTCTCCTTTTTGCCGGATTTATCTGCAGAGAGTTTTTTATACTGGCTTTCCTCCGCATCTCTGAGCAGGCGGGCGATAACCGTCTGGCCTCTTTCCTCCGCCATTTTCAAGGGCGTCAGGCCCTGAGAATTTAAAAAACTAACATCGGCCCCCCGGTCAAGTAGGAGTTTTACAACATTTGCATTGCCTTTGTCAACCGCCAGATGAATTGGCCGCCGGGAAAGATCCCCTCCGGTTCCATTGGGATCGGCGCCTTTATCAAGTAAGAGGCGAATGATGTCGATGGAGACATTATAAGCAATCGCAAGCCACAAGGGTGTTACTCTTCCCCCGATTTCATTTACATCAGCACCCTTGTTTATTAGGGCTTCCACCTGCTTGATGTCGCCATCCACCGTTGCTTTCTGTAGCGGAGTGGTACAACCAGCCAGCGATAGTAGCGTGATAAGGGTTAGGAATAACGCTTTCGTTGTTTTCATGGCTACTTGTATTTGATTTCCCTGATGTTCTTCTTTTCGATTGTCATCGTTGCATATTTCGTTTTTACCGTGACCGCCGTGCGTGTCTGGCTAACGATCTCTCCGCGGATCTCGCTCCCGTCCGTGAGATACACCACCTTGTCCGCAGGTGCGCTCTTGTCAGGGCTGTTTCTGTCGGGATTGCCGGGTTTCGTGTCTCTCGCCGCCGAACCGGCGGATTCATTCAGATTGTGGGACCCGTCGTAGGTCATTCGGTATGTTGTTGTACACGCAGAAAGAAGCACAGCCGAAAGAATCATCATGGCCGATAGAATCATTCTTTGAATAATCATTGCGGCTCCTATTTGATAAGTGAGTTAATGGACATTGCGTCTTTGTGGAGTTGATCGCGCAGGTCCTTGCATGCGGCTAAAATTGCCCGGGTGTACGCGACCCGGTACGAATCGACATCGAATAAGCTGTATCCCCAGTATGCGGCATAGTATTCGGTGTCGGTTGCCCTGACGGTGTACGATTTAAGAACTTTCCCGGTCGGAGTGAGGATCGCCGCCTCAACCTCGATGCTGACAGAGCCCGATGCGATTGGACAGCCTAATAGATTCAGTGCGCCCAGCGCCGCAATTGAAGCCATCCATCCCATGTTCATGTCGAACCTGTGGTTGCGGATGATTACGCTTAAGAACGCGGCGTTCGATTCCGATCCCGACTTCAGATTCTGCTTGAAGAGCCTTGTTATCCGGATCTTGTCTTCCTTTATCATCTGCCGGCTCTTATCAAGTCCTTCCTGGTTCATCGGGTTTTGCTCTTGGAACCGTTGGAGCAGGCCTTCGCCGAAACACGCTTCGAGGCTGTCCATATTAACGATAACACGCATGGGTTTTATGCTTTTGTCAATATATGCGTTCTGATCCAGGAGCCCGTAATCGAAGCTTCTACAGGATGCTATGGCAAACGTCATGCTGAGAATGAGTCCAAGTATCGCAGATCTTTTCATGCGCCAGCCCCATGTGTTCATTTGTATTTGATTTCCTTGATGTTCTTCTTCTCGATCGTCACCGTCGAGTATGCTGTCTTCAGGACGACCGCCGTGCGTGACTGGCCGACGATCTCCCCGCGGATCTCGCTGCCGTCGTTCAGATGAATAACGGATGCCTGTACGGCGGGGCTCTTTCCCTTCGGCTGGGATGATTTCCATTCCTTGAGCAGTGCGATGCTCTGTCTGAGTACGATCGGGTACGATGTGTCGGTCCAGTTTTTTTCTGGCGTTAATAACCCTTCGCACATGATTATCGCCATGTCGATATTGGCCCCACGGTCCACCAAGTATTTTGCGGTGTCGAATTTCCCGGAGGACACCGCACAAAATAACGGGGTCCTCCCTTTGAGATTTATGTCGATATTCGCTCCCCGGTCCAGCATGAGCGATACCATCTCGGTATTGCCGTTTTCAGCTGCTCTGAACAACGGACAAACAGCGCCATATGTGTCTTCATTGACGTTCGCCCCTTGATCCAGGAGCGCTTTTACTTTAATGATATCGTTGTCTGCCGCCGCGTTGTATAATGCGGTTGCGCAACCGGTGAGAGTAAAAGACGACAATATAATGGCAATAGTGAATAAGGTCGAAAGTCTCATGATGGCCTCCATTGCTAAGAAACTTATTATATCAAACTGCCGTCTGTCAAGTTTAATTTGACATAATGGCATTTCTTGTTTATGAAAATCACGCACTTGGACCCTTGTTCATGGGTGTGTGCCGCTTCGGGTTTGCGTATTGCTGTTTATACAAGGTCTCGATGAAAAATGGATAGACTGGTTTTTCCCGATGGAATATATCGAATTCTCGAACCGCACACCGAGAAGGAAAGGGATGATGAAAAGAATTATTAACATTCTGTTCGTAGCCGCAGTGCTTGTGTCGTTTCGTAATTCACGGGCGATAGGTGAGGATGGAAGGACGATTCCATACAAGGAAGTGAACCGAAAGTATGTCATCACCGGTCCGCTTGGCCTGCCGCTCGGCGCGGTGATGACGCTCGATGTCCGCCGCATCGAAACGAACGAGAAGTCACAGGCCGCGCACGTGGAGATTGTGCGCGTGAACGGGAACGCGCTCGCGAAGCCGGTCCGCATGCGCTATCGCATGCTCATCGCGCGTGATGCCATGGTCGTCGGCGCGACCTATCGCGTGAAGGCGTATCAGGACGGCTCCTTCGCGGGGACGCCGTCGGCGGTGCTCACGGACGTCATGTTCCAGACGGCCGAGTACCGATTCGAGGTCGTGCTGGTGGTGTATCGGATCGAGAAGATATGATCTGGAGGTGTGTGGAAATGAGTGGATCGATATCGCGAACGGCGGTGCGATGCTGGTGTGCGGCGCTGTCGATTGCCGCATTGCTTCACGCGGGTGCGTGGAATGCGCATGCGGCGCCGCTGGTCGTCCCCCCGGGGGCGCGCCTGGCTTTGGCGGGCATACAGGGGACGAAAGTCGACGCGTCGACCGCCGCGTTCTATTTCGAGCTCGTCGCCACCGAATGGCGAAACACCGGCGTCTTCACGCTCATCGATCCCGCGCTGTCTGGGCGGAGGCTGGCTGCGGCGGGGATCACGATCGCGCACCATGGCGTGGAGCCGAAGGATGCGGTGGCCGCGGGGAAGGCGCTCGGCGCGCAGTATATCCTGACAGGGCGCGTTCAGGCCTTTGCGGGGAAGCATCATGTATTCGTCAAGTTGTACGATGCGACGAGCGGGCGCCTGGTCTTGAGCCAGGTGTGCATCGGCAAGCATTACAAGGAGATGATGGCCGGGATCCACCGCTTCATCAAATCGGGGACCCCTGCGGCGGTCATCGACGAGAAGGCGTGGAAGGCCGGGCGCGGTACGGTGGCCGCCGGGCGCAGCGCCGCGGTGATGGACGTGGATTCGTCGCCGGGCGATCGTGAGCTCGCCCGCGCCATCCAGATGATGCTGCGCGACGAGGTCGTGAAGTCCAACCTGTTCGCCGTCGTGGAGCGCGAAAAGCTCGAGAAGCTGGTGCAGGAGGTGGAGCTCGCACAGGCCGGGCTGCTCAAGGGCGACGCGCGCACCCCGGCGGACGGATCGTCGCGTCTCAAGGCGGCGGGATACATGCTGTTCGGATCGTACGCGCGGATAGACGACACCGGCGTATTCAGCTTTCGGGTCGTCAACGTGGGGACCGGCATCGTCGAGTACAGCGACCGCGCCTTTGGCGCAAAGGCGCGCGAGCTCAGCGGCGAGATTCG
This sequence comes from Spirochaetota bacterium, assembly GCA_029562645.1. Classification (GTDB taxonomy): domain Bacteria; phylum Spirochaetota; class UBA4802; order UBA4802; family JAKQUI01; genus JAKQUI01. The sequence continues at coordinate 289,387 of JAKQUI010000069.1, read as the reverse complement.
GCGCATCGTGAGCGATCTCAAGACGAAGCACTAGCTCCATTCCCTCTGAGGTTTCCTTCGTCTTCGTGATCGCATTCGTTTTGCGGCGGTTCACTTCGGAAACACGACACGGAATATAGCGGGGGCTGATCCGCGTCCCGCGCCGGATGCCCGCATCAGCGCTTCGACCCCAGGAGCGATTGGAGCGAGCGGACGAACACGTCCCGGGCGACGCCGCTTCGGTCCGTCTTCATCGTAATGGTGATCTCGCGCGCGACCACCTCCGGCGGTTTTACCGTAATGGTCGCGCCTGCGTTCACGGCGTGTTCGGTGTCGCCGATCAGCGGCTGGCGCGCGCCGTCCCGGGGGATGATCCGGCCGGTAGCGGGATCGAACACGGGATTGCGCACGGGTTGCCGCGCGCCCGCGGGCGCCGCCTGGATCGGTTCCCGGTAATCGGCGAAGGTGATGGTGAAATCGTCGTGTACGATCGATCCGTCGGGCGCGATCACCGCTGGTCGCGCCGGCGCGCGAGCTCCCTCGGCGGTCGGGCCGCCGCTCGGGGGCGACTGGAGGAATATCTCCCCGAAGAGCTTGAAGCCGTGCGCCGTGAACGACGGGTCCGTGCGGATGGTGATCGTACCCACCGCGCGCGACTGCGGATCGAGATGGACGCCGATCTCCCGTATGCCCGAATGGCCGTCGATCGCGATGACGGTGGGCGGGCGGAGGGCGCACGAAACGTCGGGAAGGCGCTCGGCGACGATCGCGGCGTATCGCTCCAGAAGCGCCGTCTCGGCGGGGTGGGCCGCCCGGTCGATCTCGAGTTGCCGCTGCCGGTTCTCCCGCTCGATCGCGCGGCCGCGCTGTCGGACGATGAAGAATGCGATCGTCACGGCGATCGTGACCGCGACAGCGGCACTGACGATCACGCGCGCGTTCGAGCGCACGATGCGCATCAATCTCTCCGCCGCGTCCGCCGCGCGCGTCCGGTGTTCATTGGCGTCCATGGAATAAAAATATCATTATTATTGACAAAATCAACAAATAATTGCATCGTTCGAACCGAGCACTCATGTGGAGGAACTTATGGGCTTTTTTAAGGACGCCAGCGAATCGTTGTTTACATATAGTGAAAAACTCATCACCAAGACCGAGGAGTACGCCCGCATCGCCAAGCTCACCATGGACATCAAGCGACTGGAGATGAGCATCGGCCGGATCAACGCCGAGGTGGGCGAGTACGTCGTCAAGCGCGCCGACGCGGGCGATGCGAGCATCGCCCTCTCCGATGAATTCATCGTCGAAAAGACCCGCGCCATCGCGGGCGTCCGCGAGGAGATCGAGGCGAAGCGCCAGGAGATCGCCGCGATCAAGAGCGCGCGCCCGACCGATCGGGGCGGGAGCGGCGCGCAGTAACCCCGTCGGGGACCGCGCCGCACGCCTATGCCGGTATCATCGAAACGGATCATCGCCCACCTCAAGGCCCTCACCGAACCGGTCACGCCCGAGTCGCTCCTCCAGGGGCTCGATGAGGCCAAGCGACGGCGTCAGCGTACTGAGGTCCGGAAAAAGAAGGGGCCCGGGCGCTCGCGCAAGGAAGTCGCGAAAGCCGCATCCATCCTCAACGACCTGGCAGCCGCCGGATTTTTACAGAAGAAGCGCGGAAAGTACGTCCCCGCATCCCCGTTCCGTCTCGAGGGGGTGCTGCGCCTTCAGCGGGCGAATCGCGGCGTTTTCGTCGGCGTCGACGGCCAGGAGGTGCTCGTCAAGGGGGAGAACCTCGGCCGCGCGCACAACGACGACTACGTGCTGGTCGATGTGGTCGACTGCAGGCACGGCGAGGTGCACGGCGTCGTGCGCGATGTCCTGCGTCGGAGCCGCGAACTGTTTTTCGCGAAGGTCACCGGGAAGACGCGACGAGGCGTCCATCTGTCGGTCATGGACCTCCCGGGCGGGCTCACGGCGACCGCGCCGCGCGCTGCGGGCGAGCCGGACGAGGGACACTACGCCATCATACGCCTCGACGATCATATCGAGGGCGGCGAGCACGCGTGCGCGATCGTCGACGCGGTCCTGCCCGACGAGGAGTCCTACGATTTCTCCCGCGTCGTCATCAAGCACGCGCTGCCGGAGGCCTACCCCGCGGCGGAGGAATACGAGCGCCTGCGCGAGCGCATCACGCGCATCGACCCGCGCCGGAAAAACTACCGGGAACTTTTCACGGTGACCATCGACGGCGAGCACGCGAAGGATTTCGACGACGCGATATCGCTGGAAACGGTCGGCGGGAAGACGGTCCTGTACGTCCACATCGCCGACGTCGCGCACTTCGTGGACCGGGGAAGCGCGCTCGACCGCGAGGCGCTCCGGCGCGGCAACAGCTATTATCTGGGACGGCACGTGATCCCCATGCTCCCGGAGGTGCTCTCGAACGACCTGTGCTCGCTGCGGGCCGGCGAGGACCGTCTCGCGGTCACCGCGGAGATGGAGATCGGCGCCGACGGCGCCATCGTCGCGTCGCGCTTCTTCGAGGGCGTCATCCTCGTCGATCACCGCCTGACGTATCGCAGCGCCGACGAGCTGATCGGGAGCGACGACGGCTCCGATCTCTCCGCCCGGCTGCGCGCGATGCACGAACTCGCCCTCCGGCTCAAGAAGAAGCGCCTGGCCGATGGGCGCATCGACCTCAATCTGCCCGATGAGGACGTGCGCTACGACGGCGTGAACATCGCGGACATCGAGTTCGCGACGCGCTACCGAAGCCATGCCGTCGTCGAGGAGTTCATGCTCTCGGCGAACGAGGCGGTTTCGAAGGCGTTGCGCGAAAACGACATCCCGACCCTCTACCGCGTCCATGAACCCATCGCCGATGAAAAGCTCGAGATGCTTCGGCGCTTTCTCGCCGTGTGCGATATCACGCTCGAGCGGCGGTTGCGCACCGGGGTCGCCCTGCAGAAGGTCGTCGACAGCGTGGCGGGCAGGGAGTACGAGCAGGTGGTGAATTTCATCGTCCTGAAATCGATGATGCAGGCCTACTACGACGAGAAGCCGTTGGGACACTTCGGACTCGGCTTCGCCGACTACACGCATTTCACCTCGCCCATCCGCCGCTATCCGGACCTCGTGGTGCACCGCTGCCTCAAGAGCCTCATCTTCGGCGCGAAGCCGCCATACGGAGTGCCGGAGCTCGTTTCGATCGGCGAGACGGCGTCGGACACCGAGCGCACGGCGATGCGCGCCGAGCGCGATTTCGTGAAGATCAAGGCGTGCCGCCTTCTCGCGTCGCGGGTGGGGCAGCTCTTCGACTGCATCGTGAGCGGCGTCTCGAAGTACGGGATCTACGTCACTCTCATCGACAAGCCCATCGAGGGGATGGTGCCGCTGCGCACCCTCACCGACGACTACTACCTGGTCCAGGAGGACGATTACATGGTGGTGGGCAAGCGGCTCGGCCGTCGCTTCCGCCTCGGCGACCGGGTCTCCTGCCGGCTGATCGCGGTTGAGCTCGAGATGATGCGGATCGATTTCGAGATGCAGTGATGATGAACCGCGATACCTATCGGCGCTTCGTCGATGCGCACCGCGCCGAGATCGACGCGCAGGCGGCGGCGCTTGCGAACTTCGATCCCACCTCGCTGGGGTTCATGAAGATCCAGCTCGTTCAGGCCATCAATATCCGGCTGCGCATGCCCGTGGTGCCTATGACGGAGCTCACGAAACTGCTGGTGAATTTCTTCGCGGTTCAGGAAATCGAGGACAGATAGACCACCCGCGGGCCGCCGCGCCCGGCGCGAAGGTGCAGCGCGGCGGGATGTCCCCGCATCCTGCGCGCGCGGAACTCGTCGGTCGCGGCGTGGAAGAACGCCGCCGCGCGCAGCTCGTCCCACGACAGCGCGCAATCGCCGATCATCACGGGGGTCGCGGGATCGCCCCGTTCAATCGATTTATAAAAAGATTTTCGTGCCTGCGCAGCCTCCGCCCGCTTGAGCATGGCCGGATACACGTGGGTGCGCGTGGTCGCGCACCAGTCCCAGGCGAGACAATCGCGAAGATAGCCGCGACGGTGCGGGAGATGCGCGGCCGCGAAATCGAGAATTAGCGCGGCGTTTGGCTCCCATGCCCTGTCCGGCGGGTGTTGCGCGGTTTCGCGCGCGTGGTCCGCAAGGGCGCGATATGCCGCGAAGGGATCGGAAAACTCCTCCATGAGGGCGGCGAGCGTCGTGACGAAGCGGCCGGTATTGTGCAATGCGTTTACGAGGCGGTCGATCGCATGCAGGCCCGCGATGACATCGCGAGAGAGGCGCGCGCTCTCGATGATGGCGTACGGCGGCTCCGGATCGTGTGCGATGCCGTACAACGCCGCCTCGTCCGCGAGTCGCGTGCCGGGGAGCACCTTGAGGAATCCCAGCTGGAAGTGGTCGGCCCCGAGCGCGTAGATGGCGTTGAAGGAGCGGCGCACCGCATCCGCGTCCTCCCCGGGCAGCCCCGCGATCATGTCCGCATGCAGATGCATGTTCCCCGACTCGCGCAGCCGCGCGATGCTCTCGCGAACGCGCTCCCATCGGCCGCTGCGCCCGATCGCCTCGATGGTCGCGTCGTGTGCTGATTGTATGCCCAGCTCGAATTGGAAGAGGCCCGCGGGAATGCCGGCGAGCGCGCGAAGCGTCTCGTCGTCGAGCAGGGCCGGGTGCACCTCGAAGTGGAATCGCGTGCCCGATCCGTCGTAGCGCGCGGCGATGCCCTCCCAGAGCGCGATGGCGCGCTCCGGGCGCGCGTTGAAGGTCCGATCGACGAACTTGATCAACCGGGGGTGATGCCGCATAAGCTGGTCGATCTCGTCGAACACGCGCTCCGGGTCCCGAAACTCCAGGCGCTGGTCGCTTCGCGACGAGAGGCAGTAGGCGCACCGGAACGGGCACCCGCGGCTGCTTTCGTAGTACACGTTGCGGACGCCCAGATTGTGGTCCGCGAAATCCTCGTCGCGATAGGGAAACGGAATCTCGTCGAACGGCGTATTGGGAATGGTGATAATGCGCTCGCCCGCATCCGTCTCTCCGCTCACGAGGCGCCGGAATCCCGTCTCGCCGTGACCGGCCACGATGCAATCGATGCGCGGGAAATCCGCGAGCCAGGCATGCGCCGTGTAACTGGCCTCCGGGCCGCCGAGGATGATTCGCGCGTGCGGAAGCGCCGTCCCGATGCGCGGGATGATGCGCTTGAGGCACCGCGCGTTCCAGATATACGCCGAGAGCGCGACGATGGCCGGTTCCTCGGCGACAATTCCCCGCACGATCGCATCGTCGCTGTCGTTGATGGTGAACTCGCGGATGACGGTCCGATGGCCCAGGTCCGCGACGCAGGTGCGCAGCGAGAAGAGCGCCAGGTTGGGGTGCGAATAGCGCGCGTTAACGGCGACGAGGAGCAATGTGTTGTGCATGGCGGCGGTTTCATCGTGCGCATCGGCGCAGGGCGCACGACGCGCGAGGCGAGCATGTCACGGCGTCGCGATCATCGTCAAATGAAATATGCAAAAAGGGGCCGGAGTCATGCCGAACAGAAAAATGTATTGACGCCCTGAGGGGCTCTCCGTTTACATGACATAAAATTTGAATCGTTTAGGAAGCGATCAACGCGGGGGGTAGTAGCGCCGTGCAGATATTGGAAAAGAAGCTCGAAAACGCCACCTATGAATTCCAGATCACCGTTCCGGAAAACACGGTGGAGATCGAGTACAAGTCGGTCTTCGACCGGATACAGAAGAACGCGCGCATCGACGGCTTCCGGAAGGGCAAGGCGCCCCTGGGGCTCATCGAGCAGCGCTTTCGCGCCGAGGCCGACGCCGAGGTCGCCGAGAACATCCTCCGGACGGTGTACGGCGACGCGCTCATCGAGCGCAAGCTCATGCCCGTGGGGCGCCCGTCCTTCGAGTTCGACGGCATCAAGAAGGGGGAGCCGTTCTCCTTCAAGGTGACCTTCGAGGTCGCGCCCACCGTGGAGATCGCTCCGTACACGGGTCTCCCCGTGGAGCAGCGCGCCAGCGAAATCACCGAAAAGGACGTCGATCGCGAGATCGAGACGATGCGCGAACAAAACGCGACCATCCAGAAGAAGGAAGCCGATGGGACGGTGGAGAACGGCAATCTGGTGAAGTTCCTCATCAAGCGGATCGACAACATCGATCCCGCCGAGGTGGAGGCTGCCGAGTTCAAGGAATACAGCATCATCGTCGGCAAGAGCAAAGAGGAGCACACCATCGACCGCGACATCCTGGGGATGAAGGTCGATGAGACGCGCGAGGCGAAGGTCAAATACCCGAAGAAGTACGAGGTCGAGGACCTCGCGGGCCAAAAGGTGACCTACCTGGTGAAGATCGTCGAGATAAGCACTATGACGCTGCCCGAGCTCAACGACGAGTTCGCGAAGGACATGGGCGAGTACGCGACCTACGCCGATCTCCGTAAGGACGTCCGTGACTACCTGACGCGCTTCACCGAGATCAAGTCGAAGGGGGAGGCGAAGCAGAAGCTCCTCGTCGACGTGATCGAGAAGAGCTCGTTCGAGATCCCGGGCACCATGATCGAAAGCGAGGTCGGCGCCGTCTATCGCCGCATGCTGCAGCGGATGGGCATGAGCGCGGAGAGCGTGAGCCTCGAGGACTTCGCGAAGGCGACCGGGACCGAGGTGTCCGCACTCAAGGACCAGCTTCGGCCGGAGGCGCTCAAGTCCATCAAGTCCATGATCGCGCTCCTGGAGATCGCCAAGCGGGAGAACATCACGGTCGATCCGGCGAAGTACCGCGAGGTGGTCGAGTCCCTGGCCAAGCGCAACAACGCCACGGTGGAGCAGATGGAAGAGATGGTCGAGGAGCGGCAGCTGCGCGAGAACATCGAGACCGAGATCATCATGGAGTCGGCGCTGGAGCTGCTCTACGAGAAGGCGCAGGTGAAGCGCCTGAAGGCCGTTCCGCTCACCGAGTTCATGAAGGCCGGCGACAAATCCTAACGCGACATATTTTTGTTGCCAGCGCGGCCCCGCGGCGATATACTACCCTACAGGATCCCGCGGTCCGCGAAAATTATTGGCAGCTCGCCTGCCGCGCTTGCCGAAAAGTATCCTAGGCGGCCGCACGGACAAACCAATACACAATCCAAGGAGTGTTACATGAGCCTTGTGCCAATCGTTGTTGAGCAGACGAGCCGCGGAGAGCGCTCGTATGACATCTATTCGCGCCTGCTGAAAGACCGCATCATATTTCTCGGAGAGGAGATCGACGACCACATCTCGAGCCTGGTGATCGCCCAGCTCCTCTTTCTCGAGGCCGAAGATCCCGACAAGGACATCTTCCTCTATATTAACAGCCCGGGCGGGGTGGTCACCTCGGGGATGGCAATCTACGACACCATGCAGTACATAAAGCCCGACGTCGCCACCATCTGCATCGGCCAGGCGGCCTCGATGGGTTCGCTGCTCATGGCGGCGGGCGCCGCGGGAAAGCGTTCGGCGCTTCCCAATTCGCGCATCATGATCCATCAGCCTGCGGGAGGGTTTCGCGGACAGGCATCCGACATCGAGATCCAGGCGAAGGAGATCCTCAAGATCAAGCAGCGGCTCAACCAGATTTACGCGAAACACACGGGCAAGCCCGTCGAGAAGATCGAGAAGGACATGGACCGGGACTACTTTATGAGTCCCGAGGAGGCGCTGGAGTACGGCCTCATCGATAAAATTCTGGAACGCCGATAGCGCGAGGGGACTATGTCGAACAATAAAAAGAGCAAGAACGAGAAGCTGTTCTGTTCATTTTGCGGAAAGAGCCAGGACGTGGTGAAGAAGCTCGTGGCGGGTCCGTCGGTGTATATCTGCGACGAGTGCATCGAGCTGTGCAATGAGATCGTTTCCGACGAGTGGGACTCGACCGGTCCCGAGAAGAACTTCAAGGACCTTCCCAAGCCCAAGGAGATCAAGGGCATTCTGGACCAGTACGTCGTGGGACAGGAGGAGGCCAAGAAGATCCTTTCGGTCGCGGTGTACAATCACTACAAGCGCATCGCCAGCAACGCCAACCTCAAGCGCGACGATGTGGAGCTCGAGAAGAGCAATATCGTACTCATCGGGCCCACCGGGTGCGGGAAGACGCTGCTCGCGCAGACCCTGGCGAAGATCCTGAAAGTCCCCTTCGCCATCGCCGACGCGACCTCGCTCACCGAGGCCGGCTATGTGGGCGAGGACGTGGAGAACATCCTCCTGCGGCTCATCCAGAACGCCGACGGGGACATCAAGAAGGCCGAGACCGGGATCGTGTACGTGGACGAGATCGACAAGATATCGCGCAAGTCGGAGAACCCGTCCATCACCCGGGACGTGTCGGGCGAGGGCGTGCAGCAGGCGCTCCTGAAGATCATCGAGGGGACGGTGGCCAATGTCCCGCCGCAGGGCGGACGGAAGCACCCGCACCAGGAGTTCCTCTCCATTAACACCAAGAACATCCTCTTCATTTGCGGCGGGGCCTTCGTGGGTCTCGATAAGATCGTCCAGAAGCGGATGGGCAACAAGACCATGGGCTTCGGCGCAGACATCAAATCGTCCGCGGAGATGTCGGGCGTGAACCCGCTCCACCAGGTGCAGCCCGACGACATGATGAAATACGGCCTCATCCCCGAGTTCGTGGGACGGCTCCCCATCCAGGCGGTGCTGGACAATCTTGACCGGGCCTCGCTCATCAAGATCCTCACCAAGCCGCGCAACGCCATCATCAAGCAGTATCAGAAGATATTCTCGTTCGAGGACGTGACGCTGGAGTTCGCGCCCGAGGCGATCGACGAGATCGCCGACACGGCCATCAAGCGGGAGTCCGGCGCGCGGGGCCTGCGCTCCGTGCTCGAGAAGCTCATGCTGGACCTCATGTTCGAGGTGCCGTCGAAGGAGGGCGTGGAGAAGATCGTCATTGGCCGCGAGGTGGTCACCGGCGCCGAGAAGCCCGCGATCATCTTCAAAAAGGAAGAGAAAACAGCGTAATTTTTTGAAACGTATCGCGCTGTTTGGTAATCTAACTGTCGTACCACTGATGCATGGCCGGTCGCGACCGGGTCGTACGCGTTGATGGAGCGGTTCCCGGAACCGTGATCGGGAAGCGCGAAAGACCATCGATACCGACGCACAGACCGGCGAAATGCAGTATGTTTATAACCTGGGCAGGTGTGCATGAAAACCCCGTTGGATTTCAATAGAAAATACCCGCTGCTCCCGCTTCGGGACGTGGTGGTGTTTCCCGGAATGGTGATCCCGCTCTTCGTCGGGAGGGAGAAGTCGATCGGCGCGCTGGACGCGGCCATGAAGGGCGACCGCCTCATCGTGCTGGTCACCCAGACCGACGCGAAGGTGGCGGTTCCCAAGCGAAGCGAGATATTCGAGGTGGGAACCATCGCCGAGATCCTGCAGCTCCTGAAGCTTCCGGACGGCACCATCAAGGTGCTGGTGGAGGGATTGGGGCGCGGCTATATCAACGAATTCATCGAAACGAACAAGGACTGCCTCGAGGTGACCGTCACAAATATCGAGCGTCCGATGGAGGTCGATTCCGAGATCGTCGCGCTCAAGCGCGCGGTGCTGGAGGCCTTCGAGAAGTACATCAAGCTCAACAAGAAGGTGCCGGACGAGGCGCTCACGACCGTGAGCAATATCGAGAACCCGGCGCACCTGGCGGACGTGATCGCCTCGCACGTGAACCTGCGCATCGAGCTCAAGCAGATGCTGCTCGACCTCGGCAATCCGAAGGACCGGCTGGAGAAGCTCGTCGAGTACATCAACGGCGAGATCGAGGTGATGTACATCGAGAAGAAGATCCAGGGCAAGGTCCGCAAGCAGATGGAGAAGACGCAGAAGGACTATTACCTGAACGAGCAGATGAAGGCCATCAAGAAGGAGCTTGGCCAGGGCGACGAGGAGGCCGACGAGATCGAGGAGCTCAAGAAGTCGATCGACGACGCCAAGATGTCGAACGAGGCGCGCGGCAAGGCCGTCAAGGAGCTCAAGCGTCTGGAGAAGATGCCGCCCATGTCCGCCGAGTCGGCCGTGGTGCGCAACTATATCGAATGGCTTCGCGACGTGCCGTGGCAGAAGCGCACCAAGGACATCAAGGATATCGATGTGGCCAAGCGCATCCTCGACGAGGACCACTACGGCCTCGAGGACGTGAAGGAGCGCATCATCGAGTTTATCGCCGTGCGCAATCTCTCGAAGAAGCCGCGCGGCCCCATCCTGTGCTTCGTGGGCCCTCCCGGCGTGGGCAAGACCTCGCTGGGTCGGTCGGTCGCGCGGGCGCTGGGCAAGAACTTCGTGCGCATGTCGCTGGGCGGGGTGCGCGACGAGGCCGAGATCCGCGGGCATCGCCGCACCTACGTGGGCGCGCTCGCCGGCCGGATCATACAGATGATGAAGAAGGCCGGCTCCGTGAATCCGGTCTTTCTCCTGGACGAGATCGACAAGATGTCGATGGACTTCCGCGGCGACCCGTCGTCGGCGCTGCTCGAGGTGCTGGACCCCGAGCAGAATTTCGCCTTCGTGGACCACTACATGGAGGTGCCGTATGACCTCTCGAAGGTGATGTTCATCACCACCGCGAACGTGCAGCACCGGATTCCGCTGCCGCTGCAGGACCGCATGGAGATCATCGAGCTCTCGAGCTATACCGAGCCCGAGAAGCTGAATATCGCGTTACAGTTCCTGCTGCCCAAGCAAATCGAGGAGAACGGGCTCAAGCCCGAGCACATCATCTATTCGGACGAGATGATGCTCTCGACCATCCGCCACTACACGAAAGAGGCCGGCGTGCGCAGCCTGGAGCGTGTGATCGCCAAGGTGTGCCGCAAGGTCGCCAAGGAGGTGGTGCGCACCAAGACGGGACATGTCTCGACCATCACCGAGGAGCTCTTGGGCCAGTTCCTGGGTCCCAAAAAATTCAAGTACGGCACCAAGGAGCTCGCCAACGAGACCGGTCTCGCCAACGGCCTTGCCTGGACCGAGGTGGGCGGCGACATCCTCCAGATCGAGGCCTCGCTCATAAAGGGCAAGGGCAGCCTCATCCTCACCGGCAAGCTGGGCGAGGTGATGCAGGAGTCGGGACGTGCGGCGTTCACGTATGTGAAGGCGAACCAGCAGTTCTTCAATATTGACGAGGACATACTCAAGAAGCACGATATCCACCTGCACGTGCCCGAGGGTGCCATTCCCAAGGACGGGCCGTCGGCCGGCATCACCATGGCGGTGGTGATCGCGTCGCTCCTCTCCGGGATCCCGGTGAAGTGCGACCTCGCGATGACCGGCGAGATCACCCTGCGTGGCAAGGTGCTGCCCATCGGCGGCGTGAAGGAGAAGGTGCTCGCGGCCGACCGGGCCGATATCACGCACATCATCATCCCCAAGGAAAACGGCAAGGACCTGGAGAAGATCCCGGACTATGTAAAGAAGCGCGTGTCGTTCCACGTCGTGAGCAACATGGAGGAGGTGCTCTTCCTGTCGCTGGAGAGCCCCGAGAAGTTCTTCAAGGATCAGGAGAAGGCGAAGCGCCTCTACGACCAGTGGAAGGGCGAGCTGGGTGATCCCGCCGGCGGCGTGGACGGCGAGAAGCCGTGGGATGCGGAGAAGCCGGTGCACATGTGAGGTGCCGGTTGCATCGTTCGATTAACAGAAAACGAAAGCCCTGCTCTGTGCGGGGCTTTTTGCTTATTGGGGTGATCACGGGAATTGTGCGCGCACTTTCCCTGGCGCCGGTTCTGCAATAATCAACTTCACGATGGCATGATTAAACGCGCGTTAAAAAGAAAACCGTCGGAACTGAAACCGTCCGACGACCTTTCCTGGTGGATGAGCCGATCCCCGGAAGAGCGGCTTGAGGCCGTTGAAACCCTGCGCAGGCAGCTTCATGGAAATTCAGAAAGACTTCAAAGAGTTGCTCGAGTTATTGAACGCCCATAATGTCGCCACAAGGACCTCGCGGACATCGAGGCGCCGGGGGAGGACGCAGGGGACCGCTAGGACTTAACGAAATGCACCAGTATCTTGTTTGAGGTTTCCTTGTAGAGCTCGCGCTGGGAGCTCGCGAAGTATTGCTGCACGCGAAAGCCGTTGTTCTCGATGAAGGCGGTGATCTCGTCCTTGTCGAAGGCGCGCATCACATGCCGGTCCGTGACATTCTCCTCGGCGCCGTCCTTCTGTATCGAATAGACATAGCTCACCTCGACGACCGTTTTCCCGGGATAGGGCAGCAGCTTGAAGCCGCGCTCGCGGTCAATAACCACACGGTGTTGGTAGATCGTCGTCGAGACGTGTCCCGTGTCCTTCTCGCGTATTTTTTTGATGGGCACGGCGTTCCAAACCTCGAAGAGCCCCGTCCCGCCGGGCTTGAGCGAGCGCCAGGTGTTCCAGAAGACCTTGTCCACGTCGTCGTCGGAGATGCAGTAGTCGAGGGAGCCGAAGAGCGAAACCGCGATGTCGAACTCCTCGAAGCGGTCGAAGGAGAGCATGCTGTCGTGGATGAACTCGGCGTCGTCCGGGAAGCGCAGGCGCGCGATGCGCAGCATCTCCTCGCTGTTGTCGATGCCGGTGCAGGCGAAACCGGCCTTCGCGAGCTCGTGCAGGTGCTCGCCGGTCCCGCAGCCCAGGTCCAGGATGGCCGGGGCGCGCATGCCGGCGCAGAGCGAACGGATGAGGGCGATATCGTCGTCGATGTCGCGGTGCTTGTTCTCGATCGCGAAATAGTACTCGGCCAGCTCGTGATACAGCTTCATGCGCCGCTACAGGGTGAGCCAGGGGAATTCGCGCGCGGTCACCTCCATGAGGCGCCGCTCGATGTCCGCGGCCTTTTCCATGGAGAGAAGCTCGTCGGCGAGCCGATTGCAGTCCTCGATGCGCACGGCGCGGATGATGCGCTTGATCTGGTTCATCGACGCCGAGCTCATCGAAAAATGGCGGAAGCCCAGGCCCAGGAGCAGCATCGTGTAGATGGGCTCGCCCGCGATCTCGCCGCAGATCGAGAGCGGCTTGTCGGCGTCGCGCGCGATCACAACGATCTGCTTCAGGAAGCGCAGGACCGATATGTTGAGTGGATCGTACAGATAGGCCACCTTTTCGCTGATCCGGTCCACCGCAAGGGTGTACTGGATGAGATCGTTGGTGCCAACCGAGAAGAAGTCCGAATGCTTGGCGAGCAGGTCCCCGGCGATCACCGCCGAGGGAACCTCGATCATGACGCCCACGGCGATCTCGTGGTCGAAGGGAATCCCCGCGCGATCGAGTTCGTCGCGCGTCTCATCGAGGATCTCGCGGGCGCGGACGATCTCCTCGACCGTAGAGACCATCGGAAACATGAGCTTCACGGTGCCGTAGTGGCTCGCGCGCAGCACGGCGCGGATCTGCGTGCGCAGCAGGTCCACGTTTTCCAGGCTGAAGCGGATGGCCCGGCACCCCAGGAACGGATTGCGTTCCCGGTACTCGTTGGTGTAGCTGAAGATCTTGTCGCCGCCCACATCGAGCGTGCGAATGGTGACGGGCAGCGGATTGAAGAACTCGACCACCTTGCGATATTCGCAGAACTGCGTGTTCTCGTCGGGCAGGGAGCGCCCCAGGAACAGAAACTCCGAGCGGAACAGGCCGATCCCCTGCGCGCCGTGCTCCTTGATCACGGCCATCTCGTCGGGGAGCTCGATGTTGCCGTACAAGAACACCTCCTCGTCGTCGACGGTGAGCGACGGCAGCGAGGTGAGCTTGGCCAGCTCGATCTCCATCGCGCGAAGCTCTTCCTGGTAGCGGGTGTACTCCTCAATGAGTTCCGGCGTGGGGTTGATGAGGACCTCGCCGTGCGTGGCGTCGCAGATGACGGTGTCGCCGTCGCGCACCATCGAGGTGGCGTTCATGGTGCCCACGATCGCGGGCAGCTCCAGCGCGCGCGCCATGATGGCGGTGTGCGACGTGCGTCCTCCCTTGTCGGTCACGAAGGCGAGCACGTACTTCTTGTTCATCATCGCCGTGTCGGACGGCGTGAGATCGGAGGCGAAGACGATCACCTCCTCCTTGAGATTGGCCAGCGATACGCTGTCGACCTTCTGCTTCTGCAGATTGCTGATGAGCCGCTTGTGGATATCGGAGATGTCGAGAATGCGCTCGCGCAGGTATTCGTCCTCGATGGCGCTGAATCCCTTCATGAGGTCGAGCGCGGTGTCGTTGAGCACCCACTCGACGTTCCGCAGTTCGCTGCGGACGAGCTCCTTGGTCTTTTCGTATATCTGCGGGTCCTCGAGCATCATGATGTGGCTGGAGAAAATGTCCGCCATGTCCTTCGACAGGCTCGTGGCGATCTGGCCCTGGATGGACTTGATCTCCTCCTTGGTTTTCCTGATGGCATCCTCGAAGCGAATGATCTCCGCGTCGATCTGATCGACGGTGATGTCATACTTGGGAATGTATACCTTGGATGTCTGGTAGACATAGGCCTTGCCGATTCTGATGCCCGGAGAGGCGACGGTTCCCTTGATTCGTTGTGGCATGCGGGGTCTCTGATTATGCTGTCATGCGGATTGGCGCACGCCGGGCGTCGCGCGGACGGTCCCGGTTCTCGATTTTCATCACAACGCCATAACGAAAAAGAAAGTCAAGAGGATTTTCGCTCGCGGGGTAAAATTACTCGGTGATTTTTTCTTGATTATTTTTTAGCATCGCTATAATCTGAATGTGGGCGCGGTGCGCACTGCCCGCGATTGTTGAGGCTGCCATGAAAGCGATTTCTGTTGCACTGCCGCTCGTGACGGCGTTTCTGTGCGGTTTCTGCGGGGCCGGAGGGAGGAGCGACGTGGAACAATTGCGCGAGCAGATGGTGAAGCGCCAGATCGAGGCGCGCGGGGTGCGCGATGCGCGCGTGCTCTCGGCGATGCGCGCGGTCGAGCGCCATCGGTTCGTTCCCACGGCGAGCCTGCACCAGGCATACGGCGACCACCCGCTTCCCATCGGCGGCGGGCAGACCATCTCGCAGCCGTACATCGTCGCGCTCATGAGCGAACTCTGCCGCCTTCGCGGGGACGAGCGCGTCCTCGAGATCGGCACGGGCTCCGGTTATCAGGCGGCGGTCCTCTCGCTCCTGACGAAAGAGGTCTACTCCATCGAGCTGGTCGAATCGCTGGGGAAGGCCGCCATCAAGCGCTTGGGCGAACTCGGTTACGCAAACGTGCGGGTGCGGATCGGGGACGGGTACAAGGGCTGGCCGGAGATGGCCCCGTTCGACGTCATCATCATCACCGCCGCGCCGCCGGAGGTGCCGCCCATGCTCTTCGAGCAGCTCAAGGAGGGCGGGATCATGGTGGTTCCGGTGGGCGAGCTGTGGCAGGAGCTCATCACCGTGGAGAAGGAAAACGGACGGATGATACGAAAAACGATCACCGGCGTTCGTTTCGTGCCGATGGTGCGCGGGTCGGACGGCGGGCGGTGACGGGACCGCCCACGGCGGCGTTTACAGGGTGAGCGTTATCTGATACCCCGAGACCTCGTCGATCGCGGCGATCTTGATGTTGCGCATGAAGACCTGCTCCAGCTCGTACTCCAGCTTCGAGAGGAAGCGCTCGAAGGGCATCGCCGCGAACATGTTCCGGGGCATGGTGATGCGCCAGGTGAAGCGGTCCCCGGTGAGCCGCGCGGTCATGTCGGCTCCGGCCTTTGTGCGGAACGCGATGGTGAACACGGTGTTCTTCATTCCGTCGGGGGTGATGGCAGGCTTGTCCTCGGCGCCGAGTACGCGCGCAACGGCTTCGGCGATTTTATAGTAGTCGTTCATGGTTCCCGTCTCCCGTCACAATGATCTGCGCGACCCGTGGTCCTGGCCCAGTAAAAATGAAATGTGTGCGCCGTGCATGATAAGCACAATCGTGTGACGGTCTTCTGTCAAGAAAGTTATATCCGACGCCACGCGCTTGCTCGAATCCATCGGGACGCCGTCTCGCGTCCCCAATCGACACCTTTGAAAATGATTGACGATCGGCCGTTGCCGCGTGAAGAAGGACGTGGATATCAATCGACAGGGGGAATGACATGAAGAAGGCTCTGATCGTCGGCGCGACCGGATTCGGGGGGCTGGGACTTATCGAGATCCTGCTGCGCCATCCCGGCATCGAAATCAAGCAACTCGTCGCGCGCAAGGACGTGGGCGTTCCCGTGAGCGCGGTGTTCCCGCACCTGCGCGGCTTTTGCGACATGGTCGTGGACGCGCCCGAACGGATCGACTTCGCGAATGTCGATATCGCCTTCTTCTCCACGCCCGATCGCGCCGGGATGACCATGATAAACGATTTCCGCGATAAGGGGATCCCGGTCATCGACTTCAGCGGCGACTTCCGCTTTCGCTCCACCGACGAGTATGGCGTGTACGCGCGCAATAAGGGAATGGCCGATGGGCACCTCGCCGCTGACGTGATCGGCGAGGCCGTCTACGGACTGCCGGAGATATACGCCGACGAGATCAGGAGCGCGAAGATCGTGGGCAACCCCGGCTGTTTCGCCATCTGCATGATCCTGGGGCTGCTGCCGGCGGTGGCCGGTGGGATCGTGGACGCGTCCACCATCGTGTGCGACGGCAAGACCGGCGTGTCCGGCGCGGGGAAGAATCCCGGCGAGGCGAACTTCTATCCGCAGCGCTACGAGAACGTGAACACCTATCGCGAGGGGAGGCATCAGCATTTAGTGGAGGTGGAGAATATTCTCAATCGCGAGGGCTCCTCGCCGGTCAAGGTGTTCTTCGTCCCGCAGATCGTCCCGCTCAATCGCGGTATCATGATCACCGCCTACGCGCCGGCGAAGGCCGGGATCAACACCGCGAAGGCGGCGTCGCTGTATCGCGATTATTACATGGGCAAACCGTTTGTGGTGATCACCGATACGTCGCCCGCAACGACCGACGTGCGCGGCTCCAACCGCTGCGAGATACGCCCGATGGTGGACGAGCGCACGGGCACGCTCTTCGTGACGGCGGTGATCGACAATCTCGTGAAGGGGCAGTCGGGCAATGCCGTGCAGAACGCGAACCTCATACTGGGGTTAGACGAGACGTTGGGGCTTAATGTGCCGGCGTTTTATCCGTGAGGGGGCGGTTCAGCTCCGCACCCCCACAAACACGGTCTCGTCCCTTAGTAGCCCATACCGCTTCGCCGCTTCGTCGCCGATCTCCCGCGCATAGTTGACCGCCTCCACGACGAACCCGACGTCGCGCAGGCGCTCGGCGTAATCCTTCCCGTACACACGCACGTGGTCGTCCTGGCCGAAGAGCTCCTCGCGCTTCTTCGGGTCGTCGATGGACGGGTCCTCGACGGTCTTCTCGAGCGCAAGGGCGATGGGGACCTGCAGGATCGCGAAGCCGCCGGGCTTGAGGATGCGGTAGATCTCGCTCATGGCCTTCCGGTCGTCGGGGATGTGCTCGAGGACGTGGTTGCAGATGACCGCGTCGAAGCTCTGGTCGGCGAACTGGATGGCGGTCACGTCGAGCTTCACCATCGCCGTAGGCGACGAGAGATCGGCGCTCGTGTAGTCGATCCCCGGCCGCTTCGAGAGGACGCGCTGGATGTGCCATTCCGGAGCGATGTGCAGCAGCCGGATCTTCTTATCGCTCGCCGTGAAGATCCGCGTCTGGTCCCGCAGATAGAGATACAGCAGCCGTTCGCGGTCGAACGACCGGCAGCGCGGGCAGAGTGCGTTCTCGCGGAACCCCGCGCCGATTATCCGCTTCTCATCGATCACCGGGAGCTTGAGCCCCCAGGCGAGGAAGCGCGTGAAGCGCCCGCCGCAGAAGGGGCACTCGACGGCGTCGCCCCGATAAAGAATTGACGACAATCCGCGAAGCCTGATAAAAAGCGAATATAGCGCGGCATAGGCGCCCCGCGGGACGGCCGATTTGACGAGACCCTTGATTGCGTGCATGGTCCGGTTTCCTTGTATTGATGATTGAAAATCGTCATTGCCGATGCGCCCGATATTTGCAATCCAAATTTCACTGCGCCGGCGCCGTACGGCCCGGGCGGTGCCGATTCCGCCCGCGGTGTCGCGTATCAATGCGGAAAGGAGCGTTCACATGACAACCCTGAGAAAAACCATCGGCACGCTGTTCGAATGGGAGATCACCATGATCCCGGCGGAGGTCACGCGGCGCGAATCGCGTCTGGCCGGCGTCTACCTCTCGCTCTTCGGCGTCGTATTTTGCGGATTGGCGATCGGGTCGGTCGTGCTCTCGCTCTCCACCGGGCGGTTTGATCCCATCGTGCTGGCGGTGGCGATTCCCTTCGCGGGTATCGGCGTCGCGGTGCTGCTTATCGGCGTCAACAAGCTGCGCTATCGGCTGTTCATGCGCATCGACAGCGAGACGGTCTTCGTGCGCCTGCAATCGCTGTTCAGGAACGACGAATGGCGCGAGCTCCTTTCGGGCTATCGCGGCGTCATGCTTCGAATCGTCGAGAGCGGGGAGCAAACGGTGCGCGTCATCGAGCTCCATCATCCGGACCCGATGCGCCGCGTTATCCTCGCCGAGCACCTGGTGGGCATCGTAAGCGAGCGGGACACGCGCGCGCGCTGGGAGTCGTATGCGCGCATCATCAACCTGCCGGCGCTCGAGGACGCGGGCGCCGGGGTGGTGGAACGCGCGCCGGGCGATCTCGACCGGCCGTATCGGGACATTCACGCGGCAGAAGATGCTCCTGCCGTATCGAGCGCGCGACCGCGCTATATCACAATCGAGGAGGAGGGCGACTCGCAGACCGTCGTTATCGGGTTCAAGAAGATGCGCTCGTGGCGAACGCTCATCGGCGCGCTCATCCCGGCGGCCCTCATGTCGATCGGGTTTCTCCTTCCCGAGCGGCTTACGGTGGAGTTCGTCGCCATCGGGCTCTTTGGCGCGCTTATCGGAGTGGTCCTCATCGCCGCGATCGCCTGGGACATTGTCGCATCGCCCATGATCCACGCGGATTCGTTCGGGATTCGTGTCGCGTATCGCACTCTATGCGGCGATACAACCGGCAAGCGCATACCCTACGGCGAGATCGAGGAGGTGATCGTCGGGAAGGAGCCGAACAACCCGTACTCGACGGTGCTGATCCGCAGCGACGCTAGAACCATGTCCGTGGGCCACGCGATGCCAATGGATGATCTCGTATGGCTCCGGGATTACCTCCGTGGGCGCATTCGATAAGGCCGCTTCCGGCGTATGCCGGCGGGAATATGCAAAACGCCGCGCATATGCGCGGCGTTTTGCATGAGTGCGGTGCTGTCCGTTTCTAGTCTCCGGTGTCGCCGGCGTACATCGCCTCGATTTCTTTGGCGTACTTTTCGTTCACCACCTTGCGCTTCACCTTCTGGGTGGGCGTGAGCTCGCCGGTGTCCTGCGTCCATTCAGTATCCAGCAGGGTGAACTTGCGGATCTGTTCCACCCGGGCGTACTGCGCGGTGTACTTGTCGATCTCAGCGCGGATGAGCGCCTGCACCTTCTCATTGGCGATGAGGTCGGCCCGAGATCCGAACGTGACGCCGTTTTCGCCCGCCCAGCGCTCCAGCTCCGGGAATGCCGGGACGATGAGCGCCGACAGGTACTTGCGCTTGTCGCCGATGACGCCGATCTGCTCCACGAACGCCGATTCCTTGATGCTGCTTTCGATGTTCTGCGGGGAGATGTTCTTCCCGCCGGCGGTCACGATGATGTCCTTGATGCGTCCGGTGATCCGTAGGCAACCGTCCTCGTCGATGATGCCGATGTCGCCCGTCCGGAAGAACCCGTCGCTCCGGATGGCCTCCTTGGTGGCCTCATCGTTCTTGTAGTAGCCGGCCATCACCTGCGGCCCCTTGATGAGGAGCTCGCCGTCGTCGGCGATCTTCACCTCGGTCTCGGGGATCGGCTGGCCCACGGTGCCCGGCTTGATGAACCACGGACGGTTGAAGTTGGTCACCGGCGTGGTTTCGGTGAGGCCGAAGCCCTCGAGGATCTTGAAGCCCATGCCGATGAAGAACTCGGCGTCGGATTGCGAAAGGGGCGCACCGCCCGAGATCGCATACCGCAGCTTGTCCATGCCCAACGCGACCTTGAGCTTGGACAGGACGAGCTTGTCGGCCAGGTTGTACTTGAAGGCGAACAGGCCGGAGCGGGGAATGTCGCGGCACACATGCGGAAGGTTTTTCGCCGCCTGCCGCATGGCGAAGTTGAATATCTTCTTCTTGAGCCCCGGCGCGCCGGCGACCTTCGCCAGGATGCCCGCGTGCACTTTTTCGTAGATACGGGGAACGCTGATGATGATGGTGGGGCGCACCTCCTGGAAATAATCGAGCAGCTTGGTGATGTCCTCCGCGAAGGCCGTGCGCGCGCCCATCCAGATGGCGCCGTGGAAGCCCGCCGTCCGCTCGAGCGAGTGCGAGAGCGGGAGGAAGGACAGGTAATGGTCGTTGGGGCCGAGAAGGTCTTCGCCCGTCTTCGGATCCTTCATCTCGGCGAGCGTGTTGCGCACGTTCGAGACGAAGTTGTTGTGTGTGAGCATGACCCCCTTGGGATTGCCCGTGGTCCCGGAGGTGTAAATGAGCGTCGAGAGGTCGTTCGGCTGGATCGCCGCGAGGCGCTGATCGAAGAGATCCTTGTTGGGGCTCGCCTCGCCCAGCGACAATGCCTTCGACAGCGTCAGCTCCTCGGTCTGGTTTACGTCAACCTCGTCGAATACGACGATTTGCTTCACGTTCGGTATCTTTGTCCGAATGGAGAGTATCTTCTTCAGATGGTCCGCGGTCCCCACGAAGCAGGCCTTGGCGTCGGAGTTGCCCAGGATATACTCGGACTCCTCCGCCGAGTTGGTCGCGTAGATGGGAACGTCCACCGCGCCGATGGAGTTGATCGCGAGGGCGGCGAGGTGCCATTCCCAGCGGTTTGGCGAGAACAGTCCCACCTTGTCGTTCTTGCCGATGCCGATGGAGAGCAGGTAATACGCGAGGTTGTGCACCATCGTGTTCATCGAGCCCCAGCTGATGTCCTTCCAGCCGCTGTCGGTCTTGTAGGATGCGTACGATTTGTCGGCGTATTTCGCGGCATTCCGCTGAAAAACCGCCGCCATTGAGGTGTCTTGGTAATCAGCCATCATGGCCTCCTTTGTGAAAAGATGTACGGCGTATATAGTTAATGCCCGTCCGCATAATAGAAGCGCGGAAGCGCATGTTGCTGAGCCATGCGATGAATACTATCGGTAATGAGGAGAACGGGATGACGGTTTACCCGTCGAATGCGTCTCTATAGCGCGGAATGACCACTGTTACCCGATCACATTTCGTTCAGAATGAGTAAAATTTGTCAAGGCGAAATGCAGCGGAACTGCAGAAAAATGCGTGCGTTCGCCATGTCCATGCGTACCTTTGTTAATGCGACAAAGCTCGCTTCGATGTGCATGAAATGCGCACGTCTGATCATGCATTTCCAATACGGCCGATTGTCGGACGCATTGTTGATTACATCGTCATTGCGTGTGAAGCAAGCGGCATTACGTACGAACCTATTCCAGCAGGGAGCCGAATGAGACGGCAGGCGTGAATCCCCTTGTGGGGCGACGCTACTTTTTGTATGGAGATAGATCTGGATAGAGGCGCGCCGCGCACTCGGGGCATATGCCGTGGGTGAGGTTGATCTTGCTCTCGTGCAGGTATTTCTCTATCGAGATCCACGAGCGCATGTTCTCGGGATGCGCGTCGTCGATGCGGATCTTCTTGCAGGCGCTGCATATCGGGAGCAGCTTCTCCAGGTCCCGGATGTGCGCCTCGACGTTCCGGAGGCGCAGGATGTAGCGCGACAGGATCAGCCCGAACAGCAGGAAGATGAGCGCGATCTCCGCGGCGAGGACGCCGGTGATGATGGAGTTTTTCCGTTCGGATTCCACCTGCAGCAGGTATGCGGTCCGGTCGATCTGGTCGAGCAGGGCGAAATTGTTGGCGATCAGGTACTGCAGCGCGGCGCGGTCGCGGCGCTCGATAAATTCCTCACACCGGTCGCGGAAGGGGCGCCATGTCTCCATCACGCGTAACATCTGTGTTCTGATGGATGTGTTGTCGATGGGGCGCAGGGTGCGGACCGTGTCTCCCGCCAGGTCGAGCGGGGCCGTGCCGCCATCGATTAGGGCGCGCAGCGCGCTGTCGAAGACGGCGATATTTTTTTCCACCGCGGAGCGCGTTTCCCGGCCATCGTCGTACAGGAGGATGCCGCTCAGGATCTTTTGCGACAGCATGCGCTGCCGCCCCGCGAGGTTGATCCGCACGCCGTCGAATTCCTGCTGGCGTGCGGTGATGAACTGAAACACCGCCATCCCGAGGATGAGCGCCGCGATAATCCCGTATGTGACGTACCGGCGAATTGCGGCGGCGTGCAGTCGTGTGTTCGTGTCCAAGTCCGCTCCGTATGCGCTGGAGTGTGAACCGCTCTGCGCGATCGGTCCATGAACACTATGTATACCGACGAGTGCGTGCGGTGACAAGTTTTTTTGTTTTTTTGCATTGTTGTTCGCGTGATTTTTATGGAGCGCTGCGCTGCGATCGATTATCGGACCGCCGGTCGACGGCCGCCTGACGGTGAAGCGCGGTATGCCCAGGACGCTGGAATGTGCTTGACGTTCGATCGCGAACCAGATCAAACTTATACCGAATGATGTGGACACTGGGAGGTGGGCATGGCCGCGAGGAAAAAGCAGGTGATCTCCGAGGCGGGACTCGTAAAGGGCTTTATCGAGTATCTTCGCGGCCTGTTTTATATCGATCCGGACACCGACCAGAAGGGGACCGTCGAGTCCATCACGCGGGGCGTGGAGTTTCGCGGGATAGGATTATGGACGTTGATCTTCGCGATCTACATCGCCTCGATCGGGCTCAATACCAACTCGACGGCGGTGATCATCGGCGCCATGCTCATATCGCCGCTCATGGGGCCCATCATGGGTGCGGGCCTCGCGCTGGGTATCTACGATTTCGAACTCCTGAAGAAATCGCTGCGCAATCTTGCCGTCATGACGGGCATCAGCATCGCGACCTCGGCCGTGTATTTCTATCTTTCCCCGTTGTCGGATGCGCAATCCGAGCTTTTGGCGCGCACCACGCCGACCATCTACGACGTGCTGATAGCCGTATTTGGCGGGGCGGCGGGGATCGTCGCTGGATCGCGCAAGGAGAAGATTTCGAACGTGATCCCCGGCGTGGCTATCGCGACGGCGC
The DNA here is from genome assembly GCA_029562645.1 of Spirochaetota bacterium. Taxonomy (GTDB): domain Bacteria; phylum Spirochaetota; class UBA4802; order UBA4802; family JAKQUI01; genus JAKQUI01. The sequence continues at coordinate 266,164 of JAKQUI010000069.1, read as the reverse complement.
TCATGCCGCCGCTGTGCACGGCGGGGTTTGGCCTCGCCACCGGAAACCTCAGGTTTTTCGCCGGCGCGTTTTATCTTTATCTCATCAACAGCGTGTTCATCGGCATGTCCACGTTAATATTCGTCCGATACTTCAGGTTCAAGCGAAAGACCTATCTCGACCGGGCGGTGGAGCGGAAGATTCACCGATATGTGCTGGTGTTTAGCGTGTTGTTCATCTTGCCGAGCGTGTATTTGGCCTATGATATCATCACCGAAGCGAACTTCAAGCGGAATGCGGCCCGCTACGTCGCCAACAACTTCATGTTCGAGCGGAGCCGGGTGATCTCGACGCAGTTCGTGCGTCGCGGCAGCTCGCATTCAATCGAGGTCGCCCTGATCGGGGAACCGATTTCGGCGGAAATGATGGATCATTTGAAGAAGATCCTGCCGCAGTACGATCTCGAGAAAACCGAGCTCAAGATCATTCAACCCACGGAGATCGGCCGCGGCGACGACAAGAAACATGCCGACGCGCGCATGGAAATGATGGCGAGCGTCAAGTCCAAGGACGACCAGATCCGCTTGCTCGAGTCGGAGCTTCAGCTTCTCAAGAGCGGAGATCGGAGGGTCCAAAAGGCGACGAAGGAGGCGAATATTCTATTCCCGTCGCTTGAGTCGATCTCCTTCGGCGACCTTCTGGTTCACAATGTACAGGACCTCTCCTCTCTCAGGGAGGTCGCGGTCATCGTCAAATGGAAGGCGTTCGCCGCGGCCGCGGACAAGAAGCGCCTGGAGCTGTTCCTGAAATCACGTCTGGAGATCGAGAACTTGAAGGTGCTGGAGGGGAAGTGAGAGGCCAGATGAGCGAGTGATGGGACTCGAACCCACGCTATCAGCTTGGACGTTTCAATTCCCACCTTGCGATTAGCGCACTAATGCGTTTGCCATGACCATTGTCTGAGTGAATGCCAGGCGAATTGTTGGGAAATGGGTAACCATGGGTCGGGGTAGGTGTTTTATAAAAAGCCGCGTGATATTGCCCGCGGTTATTACGACAATTAAAGAGTTTGCAGGTCTTGGGAGTCTGCGTGTCGGCGCTGCGTCTTTCAGGATTGATTGGTTTTCCTGCTTGACTAAACTCGTTGTATACAGTTGAATATGTTAGTGAAAATGAAAAATCTACGAGCAAAATGTTTTATGTTCGGCTGCGTCATTCTTTGTATTATAGTTGCAGCCGTTGCTTTTTCTGACGATTTCTCATCGCAGCCGCAGAAGGCATTGATTATGGCCATCGTGGCGCATCCCGACGACGAGCCGAGCGCACTGCTCGCATGCTATGGCGGCGGTTTGGGGCTTCCCGTTATCTGGGTGCAGATGACAAGCGGCGACGCATGGTGCGGCGGAAAAATACCCGCCGGTCCCAAGTGCGGCGCCGTCCGCGAAAAGGAGAGTCTTGACGCAGCACGAAATTATGGCATGAAGAATCCACCGATTTTCGGCCGCTATGTCGACTGCTGCGGCTGGAAAAAGGATCGGCTTGCCGAGAACCTTGAGCGATGGGGCGGAAAAGAAAAAGCGCTCGCTTTTGTTGTTGGACTTATCCGGAAACACCGGCCCGAGGTCGTCTGGACGCACAATGTCGACGGTGAATACAGGCACAACAACCATATCGCCTGTTCGTTAATCACGCGTGAAGCGGTACTGGCCGCCGCCGACCCGTCACGCTTCCGCGATCTTCCCGAAGCAAATGATCCATGGAAAGTCAAGAAGCTCTACTTGTACAATCATGGATGGAACAAGTGGTATAAAATGGATGCAATACTTCCTGGGCTTGGGGGGCGTTCCGTGGCGAAGGCGGCCGCGGACGGATATCATTGCCATGTCACGCAAGGCAAGGACAAGGAGACACCCGGATCGGGAGTTCGGGGCGGACTCTGGAGCAGCTCGGTTGGGCCCGATGTCGCCGGCGACGATATTCTCGAAAATCTGGACCTGGCGCGCTGGAAACCGCGTACCATTTACGGCACCGTCTCGCTGCCCGCAGGACAAGTCGCCCCGGAGGGCGGCATTCGTCTGACCATGTGGATCGTCGATGAGACGAACAAGTCATGGCGACGATTCGCCCATATACCCGCCGGAAAGAACGGCACGTGGTTTCATCTACTTTACGGCATGGATACAGGGAAGTCATATCGTGTCGGGGTGCAGCGGGATCTGCCCGGACAGAAAAAGAAATTGTTCTGGCATCGCGATGGCATGAAGCCCGAGAAAGAAGCCGACCGCGTCACATTGGAGAAAGACGGCGCGAAGATCGACCTGGTCGCGCCGGAATAATACATCACCCTCATTTCGGGAAAGGCCGCGCATTTCCACATGGTGAAATGGGTGACCCGGTTTGCGTAACGGTTTTCCGCAAACACGGTATAGGCGTAATTTCTGTATTGCTGCGGTTGTTGCGCTTCTCAATCATCGGCGGACTCTCTTGCCCGAAAATGCAAAATCCTGATCTATGCCATCTGCACTTGTCAGATTTCAGATCCACGTAAAGGGTTTTTTCATGTCCATGCTGATGATTACGGGATGAACCCATTTCCAATAATCGTCGGCATGTATCTTGATACGTTGCGAAAATGGGCGGAGCTTTCCTAATTGTAAAAAACCCAGTCATCAAGGTGGTTTTTCCAAACCGTATCAATGCGTCTGGATGATTATAACGAGTCGGATAAGAATCGGATAGTTCTTGACGTGGAAAGGAAAACCGCGTATGACACGACCCATAAGGGTATTGTTTGTGCTCGATTCTGGAGGATGTGAATGAACATGAGACTGGCTATTGCGGTAACCATTTCTCTTGCGCTTCTGTGTGCCATGCCGGGAGCCGCTGCCGGAGAGACTGGTCGGGGTGCTTATGACGCCGGCAAGGTGAAACTTGATGCGGGGGATTTTTCTGGGGCGGCTGATGATTTTGCGCGCGCCTGCCAGCTCGAGCCCGGCAACCGGACCTTTTTGTTGTGGCACATGCGGCTTCAGGTGTTCCTGGGGCAAAACGCGGCTTTTTCGGGAGATCACCGTCAAGCCATCACTCTGTTTTCGCAGGCTATGGCCGCTAAGGAAAAACTGACCACGGCAAAGGATAGCGAGTACCTTGCCATCCGGCGCTTGCTGGATCTGACACGCGAACATCAATCTCTTGGCTCGATCAAGCCTGAGTATGTCCATCGGGTCAAGGTGCTCTACATTCGGCATACAGACCTTCAGGGGGTCGTCGACAAGGACGGCAGGCCCGTGACCGGCAAGGGAAGCATGAGTGACAGTCAGATCACGGCCAGCATTCGCGCCCAGGACCAGCTCAGGTTTTTCATCGAAGCCCTTACCCGGGGCAAGCTCAGCCTTTCGTTCGACCGAACGGTCGTCGATGCAACCCTGACCAAGGCTGTGATTTATGCCCGTCAGGCCAATACAACCATGTACCGCCCCGATTTTTCAAGCACCAGCGAAAGTCTCGGGCCGTACCTTTTCCCGAAACGAAACAACATCGACAGCATCTTCATGTACTTCATCAATCCCGGATTTTCGGTCTGGCCCTTTGCCAACGCTGTTCCTCTGATTTACGTCCCGTACACCTGGTACGGGCCCGAAAGGGGCTCGATAGCCCTGCCAATGGACGCCGCAGTTGCAAAAAACAATACCGAGCTGGTGACCAACTTTCCTCATTCCTGGGTCACCTTCCATGAGTTCTTTCACGTAATCGAACGCCGGAGCGGAGGGATTGGGCCGATGCACGGCTGGCTGCCTGAATCAATCGAAAAGTCGAAGAAGGCATACCCGGACTGGGTGCCGGACGCCAACGCCACCTGGACGGCAACCGAATATACATGGTATCGTTATCATCTTCTAAACACGCTGCCGGCCCGGATGCAGATGCAGTCCCAAAAAAGCGGGATCACGCCTCCTTTTGCTAACTTTAGTTTTTCGTTGACCAGTCCTGACGGCCATAATGATGCAATTTTTAAAACCTATACCCGCGTTCTCGCCAAGATCAGCCTCGAAAACCTACGCCTCGCGGAAGAGCTTGTTGCGCAGGCCGACAAGGCCAGGCGGAGCAAGCGGACCGAGGAGGCCCGGGCCCTGTACACGAAGGCGCTCAACCACAATCAGTATCATCATCGGGCACTCTATGAACTCGGGATGGACGCGCACCGCAGACGGGATAGTGCAGAGGCTGAACGGTATTTTTCGATTCTCGAACGGGTTTTCCCCGATCCGAAATATGCCCGGCCGACATCTTCGCCGACACGGTAGCAGGGACGAGTGAGGATGAAACGGGGTGTTTAAAAAAATATCGGTCCGCATGAGACACCAAGAGCGAGACGGTGAGAATTTCTTCTCATTTTCTTCTTATTCTTGATGATCGAGAAGCGCTGGTTTTCGGTAGCTTGTTGGTAAGTCCTGATCCCATCAGGACTTACGATGAGCGGGTGATGGGAATCGAACCCACGCTATCAGCTTGGAAGGCTGAAGTTCTACCATTGAACTACACCCGCGCGTTGCCATACACTCTGAGTATGGCAACGTATCCGTCAAGTATTTTTGCATCAATGCCGGACGTCGATGGTATGTTTGTACGCTGATGAGTCAGCCGGACGGCATCATCACCCCTGAAGAATAAAAATGTACATTTCCCAATAAAAAATCGTTTTATTCTTGACAATTATGTCTCATGGTGTAGCCCTGTGGGGAGAAGTGGGGATTCGTGTAACAACCTTCCAGTTTGTGCGGATTTTTGGGGCATTGCCATGTTTATGGGTGAATATCACCCGACGCTCGACGACAAGGGCCGCGTGGCCATTCCGGCCAGGCTGCGCAAGGCGTTCGGCGAGCAGGCCATGATCAACCGGCTCGTGATCACGCACGGGTTCGACAAGTGCATCATGGCCTTCCGCGAAGAGGACTGGAAGGAGTTCGTTGCCCAGAAGCTGGTGCCGCTTTCGCAGGCCGATCCGAAGAACCGCATGCGCCTGCGCTTTCTTATGGGAGGGGCTGCGGAGTGCGATCTGGACAAACAGGGACGCATCGGGATCCCCGGGCATCTGCAGGAGTACGCGCAGATATCGCGCGAGGTGGTGATCCTGGGGCTGTTCGACCGGCTCGAGATCTGGGCCGAGGACGTGTACCGGGAGTACAAGCCGGACGGCGCCGCACTCGATTCGTTTGCGCACGAGCTCGGGTTTTAGCGCAGGCATGAGCGGCGAAGGGGCGGGTTCTAATGAGACATAATGCTGGTGAGGCGGATTTTTCTCCCGTGCACGATCCGGTTCTGTGCGCCGAGATCGTCGCGCTCGCGCGCGAGACGCGGATCGATCGCGGCGGAATTTTTGTTGACGCTACCCTGGGCGAGGGCGGTCATAGCGCATTAATTCTCGCATCGTTTCCGGCGGCGCGGGTGATTGGGATCGAGCGCGATCCCGAGATCCTGGCGCGGGCGCGTGAACGCCTGCACGGCGCGGCCGGGCGGATTGAATTCATCAATGACAATTTCGCGAACATCGCCGGGGCGCTGGGCGCGCATCGGGGGAAGATTGCGGCGGTCCTCTACGATTTCGGCATCTCATCGTTCCACTACGACGCGAGCGGGCGGGGCTTCAGCTTCCGCGACCACGAGCCGCTCGACATGCGGCTCGACGGCGCGCGCGGCGAGAGCGCGGCGGACATCGTGAACGCCCGGCCGGAGCGCGAGCTCGCGGACATCTTCCGCGTGTACGGCGAGGAGCGCTGGGCGAAGAAGATCGCGCGGCGCATCGTCGAGCGGCGAGAAGACGGGCGGATCGAGACGAGCCTCGCGCTTGCGGAGCTCGTCCTCGGGGCGATCCCGCGGCGCTTCCACGTGAAGAACATCCACCCGGCGACGCGCGTCTTCCAGGCGCTGCGCATCATCGTGAACGACGAGCTTTCGGCCATCGAGCGCTCGCTTGCCGACGCGCTGGACCTCATCGAGCCCGGCGGGCGCATCATCGCGATCTCGTTTCATTCGCTCGAGGACCGTATCGTGAAAACCATGTTCCGCGCGCGGGCGAAGGTCCCCTACGGCGAGGAGCCGAGCTTCCGGCTGATCACCAAGAAGCCCATCGTGCCGGGCGATGACGAGGTGGCGCGGAACCGGCGGGCGCGCAGCGCGAAGCTGCGCTGTATCGAGCGGCTGGCGTCGTAGGGGGCGTATGCGTTACTTTATCTTTGCGGCGGTCGTGGCGGCGTTTCTGATCGTATACGTGTGGCAGAACGTCGAGGTGATGCGCATCAAGATGGGATATGATGAGATCATTCGGAAGGAGCGCCAGCTAATGGACCGAAACGACCGATTGCGCTATCAGATCGAACGCTTCCGGCGGATGGACGCGATCGAATCCTATGCCCGGGGGAGCGGCATGCGGCCCATCGGGCCGGACGATTTTCAGGCCATCGCGCCGAAGAATATGAAAAGCAAGTGATCCTGTGGGGACGAACGTGAAACGCCTGCGCGAACTCATCACCGGAATCGACGAGCCGCTCCAGGTCGCGGGCGATGTCCCCGACGCGCCCATCGCATCGGTGGACTACGATTCGCGCAGGATCGCGAACGGCTCGCTCTTCGTGGCCGTGGAGGGCTTCCAGTCCGACGGGCACCGGTTCGTCACGGCGGCGGTCGATGCGGGCGCGGCGGCGGCGGTGGTGTCGCGCGCGCGGTTGCCTGAGTTCGCGCCCCTCGCGGAGCGCGGCGTTGCTATCATCGGTTCGGACAATACGCGACGCGCGCTCTCGGCCCTGTCGGCCGCCTTCTATGACAACCCGAGCGCGGGGATGACGGTCATCGGCGTGACCGGCACCAACGGCAAGACGTCCATCACCTACATGCTCGAGGCGATCATGCGCGCAGCGGGGCGCGTCCCCGGCGTGATTGGCACCGTGAACTACCGCTGGTGCGGGAGGGAGACGGCCGCGCCAAACACCACCCCGGAATCGCGCGACCTGCAGCAGCTCATCGCCGAGATGCGCGACGACGGCGTGGATACGCTCATCATGGAGGTCTCCTCGCACGGCCTTGCGCTCGGGCGGGTGGACCATGTCGCCTTCACGGCCGCCATCTTCACGAACCTCACGCGCGACCATCTCGATTTCCACGCGGACTTCGAGGATTACTTCGCCGCGAAGAAGCGCCTCTTTACGCTTCTGGGCGGGTTGCCCGGCGACCGTGCGGGCATCGTCAATGTCGATGACGACTACGGCCGCCGCCTCGCGCGCGACTTCGCCGGGGCGTCGTATCCCGTGCTGGGGTTCGGCATGCACGACGCCGCCGCCTACCGCGTTGATCCGGCAAGCGTCGTCAATTCGCTCGAGGGCATCGCCTATACGCTTTCGCGCCCCGATGGGGGCGGCCGCATCGCACTGCCGCTTGCCGGCCGCTTCCATGTGTACAATTCCCTTGCCGCCGTCGCGACGGCGCACCGGCTCGGGATCTCATTCGACTGCATCCGCGACGCGCTCGCCGGGATCGCGCACATCCCCGGGCGGTTCAACACCATTGCCTCGCGGCTCGGCTTCCACGTGGTGGTCGATTACGCGCACACCGACGATGCGCTGCGAAAGCTCCTCACGTCGGTGCGCGAGCTCCGGCCGCGCCGACTCATTACCGTCTTCGGCTGCGGCGGCGACCGCGACCGGGCGAAGCGACCGCTGATGGGCCGCGCCGCCGCGGAGCTCTCCGACCACGTGATCGTGACCAGCGACAACCCGCGCACGGAGGACCCGGCGCGGATCATCGAGGACATCCGCGCGGGCATCGACGGCCGCGCCTACGAGGTTGAGCCCGACCGCGCGCGCGCGATCGCCGCGGGGATCGCGATGGCCTCCGCGGGCGACATCGTCGTGATCGCCGGGAAGGGGCACGAGGATTACCAGATCGTGGGCAGGGCGAAGACCCATTTCGACGACCGCGAGATGGCGCGCAAATTCATCGCCGAGCGCGAGGCGGCATGAGGGCCGATTTCCCGACAACGATGGGGACGATGGCGGCGTACGCCGGCGGCTCGCTTGTCGGCGGTATGCCGGATACGCGCATCCGCACCATCAGCTCCGATTCGCGCGACCTGGGTCCCGAGAGCCTGTTCGTTCCGCTCGTCGGAGAACGGTTCGACGGGCATGATTTCATCGAAACGCTCGCAGCGGAACGGACGATCGCGGGCTTCGTTTCAATGCGCGAGTCCGACCGCGCGACGGCCGAACGCCACGGCGTCCCGGCGGTCCTGTGCGACGATACGCTTCGCGCGCTGGGACGGATCGCCGCGCGGCACCGGGATTCCGCCTCCGCGCGGATGGTGGGCATCACCGGAACCAACGGGAAGACCACCACGAAGGAGCTGGTCTACGCGATCGCCTCGACCGCGCTCCGAACGCATAAAAACGAGAAGAACTACAATAACGAGATCGGCGTGCCCTTCGCGCTGTTGGGGATTCGTCCCGAGCACGAGTGCGCGGTGATGGAAATGGGCATGAACCACGCGGGCGAGATCGAGCGGCTCTCGCGCATCGTGCGGCCGGAGATCGCGCTCATTACCAATGTGGGCGAGGGGCACCTGGAGTTCCTGGGGAGCGTGGAGAACGTTGCGCGCGCGAAGGCGGAGATCGTCCGCGGCATGCGGCCGGGCGGCACCATCATCCTGAACCGCGAGACGGCGTGTGTTGGCATTCTCGAGGACGCCGCGCGGGACGCGGGGCTGCGCATGCTTACCTTCGCGCTCGACGCCGACGCCGATCTCCGGCCCGAGTCGTATTCCCTGCAGCCCGATCGCACCGAGATCGTCCTGGGCGGCGTGACGTTCGCGGCGCCGCTCTACGGCGTGCACAATGCCGCGAACCTCCTGGCCGCGATCGCCGTGGGGCGTTGCCTGGGCATCGACGACGCCGCGATGGCCCGCGCGCTCGCATCGATGGACGCGATCGACAAGCGCAGCCAGATTGTCCGGGGCGAATTCGTCGTCATCAACGACACCTATAACTCGAACCCGCTCTCGTCGCGAAGCGCCTTCGCCTCGGCGGCGCGGGTGTTTTCGGGCCGCCGCCTGATCGCGGTGGTTTCCGACATGAAGGAGCTGGGCGCGAAGGCCGCGCGCTATCATGCGGAGGCGGGTCGCGAGATCGCCGCCAGCGGTTTCGAGCTGCTCTTCGCCTGGGGCGAGCTCGCCGCGCATACGGTCGCGGGGGCCCGCGAGGCGGGGATGAACGGCGACCGCGTGGCGCACTTCGCCGACAAACAGTCGCTGGTCGACGCGCTCAAGAAGCGGGTCGCGAAGGACGACGTGGTCCTGGTGAAAGGGTCGCGCTCGATGAAGATGGAGGAGGTGGTGGCGGACCTGCTCCGCTAAGGGAACCATGTTTTATCATTTTATATTGCCGCTTCAGGAATACCTCTCGTTTCTTCGCCTCTTCCAGTATATTTCGTTCCGTTCCGCATACGCCGCGCTCACGGCGCTGGTGATCGTGCTCATCTTCGGCGCGGTCGTGATCGCGTGGCTGCGCCGCCTGCGCTTCAAAGAGGAGATCCGCTCCGACGGTCCCCAGAGCCACAAGGCGAAGGCCGGCACGCCCACGATGGGCGGCGTCATCATCCTGGGCGCCGTGCTCATCTCGATCTTCCTGTGGGGAAATTTCAATAGCGAATATTTGATACTGCTCACCGTCGCGACGCTCGTCTTGGGCTCGCTCGGGTTCGCCGACGATTACATCAAGTCGATCCGCAAGCGCAAGGGCGGGGTGCCGGGGAAGCTCAAGCTCGTGGTGCAGCTCGCGACGGCCGGCGGCGTGGTCGCAGGGATGCTCGTCTTCCCCGCCAATCCCGAGGCGCTCACGCAGATCTACGTTCCCTTCGTGAACGAACCCCTGGTCACGCTGTCGCGCGTGGCGATCGGCGGGATCGCGCTGGACATGACCTGGGCCTGGGTGATCTTCGCGATGATCGTGGTGGTGGGCAGCTCCAACGCCGTGAACCTCACCGACGGGCTCGACGGGCTCGCGGTGGGGACGGTGCTGTTCGTCGCGGCCTCCCTCGCCGTCATGTGCTATCTTTCGGGTCACGTCAAGATCGCGTCCTATCTCAAGATCCCCTATATCCCCGACGGGGCCGAGCTTACGGTGTTCCTCTCGGCGCTCTGCGGTGCGTCGCTGGGCTTCCTGTGGTTCAACTCCAACCCCGCGACGGTCTTCATGGGCGACACGGGTTCGCTCGCGCTGGGCGGCGTGATCGGGATCGTCGCGATCATGATTAAAAAGGAAATCTTTCTTTTTATCGTCGGCGGCGTGTTCGTCGTCGAGGCGATGTCGGTGATCATACAGGTCCTGTCGTTCAAGCTCACGGGCAAGCGGGTGTTCAAGATGGCGCCCATCCATCATCACTTCGAGCTTTCGGGATGGACCGAGCAGAAGGTGGTCGTTCGATTCTGGATCCTGGGCATCATCCTGGCGATCCTGGGATTGAGTTCGTTGAAGATTTTGTGATACCCCCTCCCGTCCTCTCCCTTCGTTAGGGGGAAGGGCGCCCCATCGCTCCGTATCGATTGGGATAGGGGCAGGGGACAGGGTTTTTAGCATACTATGGATCTATCGAAGATACAAAAGATTCTCATCATCGGGCTGGGGCCGCGCACCGGCGTGGCCGCCTCGAACTTTCTCGCGCGCAAGGGATACGCCGTCGTCGTTTCCGACAGCAAGGACCGGGCCGCCCTCACAGACGCGCTCGCGGCGCTTGACCGCGGCGTGCGGGTGATCGCCGGCGCTCAGCGGCCGGAGCTCCTCGACGAGGGGTTCGATCTGGCGGTGCTGAGCCCCGGCGTTCCGCGCGCGATCCCGCTGGTCGCGGCCGCTGTCGAGCGGGGTGTCCCCGTCGTGTCCGAGATCGAGCTCGCCTATCGTTTCGCGAAGGGATTGATCGTCGCGATCACCGGCACCGACGGGAAGACGACGACGACCAGTCTCGTGGGCCACATCCTCGCGGCGCTCGGGATCGACACCTTCGTGGGCGGCAATATCGGCGTGCCCTTCGTGTCGTTCGTCGATCGGACGCGCGACTCGTCGGTCACGGTCCTCGAGCTCTCGTCGTTCCAACTCGAGACGATCGACCGCTTTCGGCCGGACGTGGCCGCGATCCTGAATATCGCCCCGGACCACCTTGACCGCTACGCGACGATGGACGAGTATGTGGACGCGAAGATGCGCATCGCCATGAACCAGCGTCCCGATGACGTCTTCGTCCATTTCGCCGATGACGCTCTGATCCGCTCGCGGCTCGGCGCGGTCGTCGCCCGAACGTGCGGCTTTGCCGTCCGTGATACGGACGCCGCGATCCGCTTCGACGGTTCGATGGTGCGCCTGGCCGTAGTCGACGCGCCGGTGCTGGACCCAACGCGGATGCGCATCATCGGCGTGCACAATGTGCAAAACGCGATGGCGGCGATCCTCATGGTGCGCGCCGTCCTCGCGCGGATGGGACGGCCGGCGGATGACGGCGCGATCGCTGAGGCGATCTATTCATTCAAAGGCCTGCCGCACCGCATGGAGATCGTGGGCGAGTTCGAGGGGCGCACCTTCATCAACGACTCGAAGGCGACCACCGTGAACGCCGTGGAGATGGCGCTGGCCAGCCTCACGCGGCCGGCGGTGCTCATCCTGGGCGGGCGCACCAAGGGCGACGATTACGCGCGGTTGAACGGGCCCATCGCTCAGCGCGTGAAGCGCCTGCTGCTCATCGGCGAATCGACGCCGGAGTTCGCGCGCCTGTTCGCCGCCCACGATCCGGTCCCGGTGGCCACGCTCGAGGAGGCGCTGGCGCAGGCGATGCGGCACAGCGCGCCGGGCGACGCGGTGCTCTACTCGCCGGCCACCGCCTCGTTCGACATGTTCAGGAATTACGAGGAGCGGGGCGACCGTTTCCGCGAAACGTTTCAGCGGCTCGTTCGGGGGGAGATCGCGTGGACCTGAAGTCGATCATCGACACGAGGCGGCGGGGCGACCCGGACGTCTTTCTCTTCGTCACGGTGCTCCTGCTGGTCGGGATCGGCATCGCCATGAGCTACAGCGCGAGCGCCATCCACGCCGCGCGGATCTATCAGGATTCCTTCTATTTCCTCAAGCGCCAGATCGTGTGGTTCGTGCTGGGGCTCGGGGCGCTTCTCGTGTTCCAGGAGGTCGATTACCGCCGGTATGCGCGCTATACGAAGATATTGCTGCTCGTCTCGTTCGTCCTGCTGATCTTGGTGTTCGTGCCGGTCATCGGCAAGAGCGCCAAGGGGTCCGCGCGCTGGCTCAGCCTGGGGTTCTTGCAGATTCAGCCATCCGAGATCGTCAAGCTGTGCCTGGTGCTCTATCTTGTGAAGGTGTTCTCCAGCGAGCGGACCGGGGTGGCCAATCACGTGGCGCAGCTCCTGGTGCCTGCGGCCATTGTCGCACTCGCCTTCGTGCTCCTCATGCTGCAGCCCGATTTCGGGACCGCCATCGACATCCTCTTGATCGCCGCCCTGATTCTGTTCGTCTCGGGCTTTCCCATCCTGTATATCGCGGCAGTGGGGATCGTGAGCGTGCCCATGTTCTATTTGCTCATCTACGAGGTGAGTTATCGCAAGAACCGCCTGCTCTCCTATTTCGATCCCTGGGCCGACCGCTTCGGCAAGGGCTATCACGTGGTGCAGTCCTTTATCGCCTTCAAGAAGGGCGGCTTTTTGGGCACGGGACTGGGGTACGGCACCCAGAAGATCAGCCGCTTGCCCGAGCCGCACACGGACTTCATCTTCGCGGTGATCGCCGAGGAGACCGGTATTTTAGGGACGTTGCTTATCATCGCGCTCTTCTGCACGGTCTTCTGGCGGGGGCTCATCATCTCGCTGGGTGCGCCGGACGAGTACGGCCGGCTGCTCGCGGTCGGTCTCACGCTCTATATCGTCGTGCAGGCGTTCATCAACATCGGGGTGGTGAGCGGGGCGCTGCCAACCACCGGGTTGCCGCTGCCGTTTATCAGCTATGGCGGGTCGTCGCTGGTGTGTAACATGTCGGCGGCGGGGATTCTGCTTAACATTTCGCGATACCGGGCCGGGGCGTACGAGGGCGTCCAGCTCACTGAAGAGGTGTGGCAATGAAAGGCAAAAACATTCTCATCGTCGGCGGCGGGACGGGGGGTCATATCAGCCCCGGCATCGCGATCTATGAGGAGTTCGTGAAACGCGGCGTGCACGCCTTCGTCCTGGTGGGCCGGCGCGATGCCCGCTTCTCGTCGCTGGCGGACGTGAAGGACGCGGACCTGCTCCTCTACGGCGCGCCGTCACTGACGAAAAATCCCGTCATGCTGCCCATCGTCGCGCTGAAGTTCCTCCACGCCTATTTCTGGGCGAAGCGCTTCATCGCCCGCTCGCAGATCGCCGCGGTGATCGGCATGGGCGGCTACGTGTCCGGCCCGGCGCTGTTGGCCGCCGCGCGCATGGGCGTTCCGGTGTATCTCTGCGAGCAGAATTCGGTGCCCGGCAAGGTGACGCGGTATTTCGCGAAACGCGCCGCGGCCATCTTCACGACCTTCGCCGCCTCGGACGAATATTTGAAAAACGGCGTGAAGATCGTCCAGGCGGGCAATCCCATCCGCCAGCGCGTGTTCGCGCCCATCAGCTGCGAGGACGCGCGCCGGGCGTTCAACCTGGGCCACTGCAAGCGCGTGATTTTGTTGATCGGCGGGAGCCAGGGCGCGCTGCGCCTGAACGAGCTCATGCTGGGGCTCAAGACGAAATTTTCCGGCGAGTTCGCCGATACCGGCGTCATCTGGAGCACCGGAGACCTTTCGTATAATGAGTACCGGGAGAAGAGCGGGCGCGCCCTCGAGAAGGGGTCGGTGTACATGTCGCCGTTCATCGAGAACGTGGGGGCGGCGTACCGCGCGAGCGACATCGCCATCAGCCGCGCAGGCTCCGGGGTGATGATGGAGATCGCCGCGATGGGGCTCCCGTCCGTGATGATCCCGTATCCCTTCGCGGCGGCGAACCACCAGGACAAGAACGCCGACGAGTTCGTCGAGGCCGGCGCGGCGGTGAAGATCGCAAACGACGATGCCACGCCGGAGATCGCGGGACCGATCATCCTGGACCTTCTGGGCAATCCCATGCGGCTGGCGAAGATGGCCGAGAAGGCGCTCAAGGTCGCCCGGCCGGACGCGGCGAAGACCATCGTCGACGAAATCATAACGGCGTTGAGGTAGGGGCGTGTTCAGAAAATCGAAAACGATGCATTTCATGGGAATCGGCGGGATCGGCATGAGCGGGATCGCCGAGATCCTCATCACCCTGGGCTTCCAGGTTTCGGGCTCGGACCTGCACGAGTCCGAGCAGACGCGGCGCCTGCGCGACCTGGGCGCGACGGTCTTCATCGGCCACTTCCCGTCGAATATCGGGGACTACAGCGTGGTGGTCACCTCCAGCGCCATCGGCAAGAACAATCCCGAGCTCATCGAGGCGCGCTCGCGCGGCATACCCGTCATCCACCGCGCCGAGATGCTGGCCGAGCTGGTGCGCCTCAAGCACGGCATCGGCATCGCCGGGACGCACGGGAAGACGACCACCTCGTCGCTCCTCGCGTTCGTGCTCTCGCACGGCGGCATCAACCCCACCGCCGTGGTCGGGGGGAAGGTGCTCAACTTCGGCTCCAATGCGCGCGCGGGCGAGGGCGAGTACATCGTCTTCGAGGCCGACGAGTCGGACGGGTCGTTCCTGAAGCTGTTGCCGACGATCGCGGTGGTCACCAACATCGACGCCGACCACCTCGATCACTACAAGTTCTTCGAGGGGCTCAAGGAGGCCTTTCTCACCTACATGAACAATGTTCCGTTTTACGGATACTCCGTCCTGTGCATCGACGATAACGTCATCGCGGAGCTGCTGCCGCGCGTGGAGCGTCCGTATCTCACCTACGGCTTTTCGGAGAACGCCGACTTCCGCGCGGCGAACGTCCGCCTGGCGGACGGCCGGACGCACTACGACTGCTACTACAAGAACGAGCTCCTGGGCGCCATCGAGATCGGCCTCATCGGCAACCATAACGTGATCAATTCGCTCGCGGTGGTGGTGGTGGCGCTCGACCTGGGGCTCGATTTCGCGGCCATCCGCGCGGGATTGGCGGAGTTCGCGGGAGTGGGGCGCCGCATGGAGCGCGTCGGGGAGGCGCGCGGCGTGCGCGTGATCGACGACTACGGGCACCATCCCACGGAGATCCGCGCGACGCTCGCGGGGCTCAAGGCCCTCGGGCGGCGCCTCGTGGTGGTGTTCCAGCCGCACCGGTACACGCGGACGCAGCTCCTCTGGGACGAGTTCGGGCAGGCCTTCGCCGACGCCGATGAGCTCTTTCTCACGGAGATCTATCCGGCGGGGGAGGAGCCCATCGAGGGCGTCTCGAGCGCGCTCATCCGCGATTCGATCAGGAAGCACGACACGCGCGAGGTGCGAATCATCGGCCGCTTCGAGGAGATCGCGCCGACGCTGGCCGCAGCCGCGCGCGAGGGCGATATCGTCCTCACGCTGGGGGCGGGGGACATCCATAAGGCCGGCCGGCAGATCGTCGAGGCCCTGGGTGCGAGGTGATGATGCGCACGCGGATCAACATGGTTGCGGTGATGATGCTGGGCGCGCTGATGCTGTTCGCGGCGACCGGCCGCGCCCACGCCTTTCGGAACGTGAAGAAGGTGAGCGCCATCGAGTTCAAGGGGCTGAAATACCTGACCAAGTACGAGCTCATCAGCGCCGCAGACACCGTGGTGGAGCAGGACGGGATCGTGATCGATGTCGATTCGCTGGAAGCGGCGCTCCGGAAGAACCTGTACGTCAAGGACTACCGTATCGTCGAGAAGGACCGGCGGATCACGGTGACGGTCGAGGAGAAACGCCCGGCGCTGGTGATGGCGATCGAGAAAGAGGGCGCCTACGCCTTCATCGAGCTCGACGGCGAGCTTGCGGCGCTCTCGTACAACCGCGTGCATGCGGCCGACCGCCCGCTGGTCGTGGTCCCGTGGGCCTTCGCGCACAGCGGATCGCTCTCGAAACAGGTCCGCGACTACCTGCGGACCATTCTCGAGGCCGAAAAAAGCGGTTTGAAGGTTTGCCGTGAACTGACCGAAGTATATATCAGGAGCGATGGCAAGGTGCGGATCCGACTTCGCGGTCGCCGGACCGAGTTTCTTGCGGAGATGAACCGGGCGGCCCTTGAACGGCTCAACACCTGCGTCGGCTTTCTGGACGCGGCGGGCAGGTATCCCGCGCACATGAACATTTTCGACACCTTCGGGGTCATGAAATAGGCGGCGGAATGGAAGACGTTATTGTCGGGCTCGATATCGGAACGACCAAAACCTGCGCGGTCATCGGCTATCGCAACGAGAACGGCGATGTCGAGGTGAGCGGCGTGGGCGTGGCGCCGGCGAAGGGGCTCAAGAACGGCGTCATCATCAACATCGACAATACCATCAGCTCGATCGGCAAGGCGATCGAGGACGCCGAGCTCATGGCCGGGAGCGAAGTGGGCGGCATGTACGTGGGCATCACCGGCCAGCACATGAAGGGGGAAAACTCGCGCGGCGTGGTGGCGGTATCCAACCGGAACCGCACCATCACCCCGGTCGAGGTGAAGCGCGTGATCGAGGCGGCGCAGGCGGTGGTGATCCCCGCCGACCGCGAGATCGTCCACGTGCTGTCCAAGGAGTTCTCCGTGGACGACCAGACGGGGATCAAGGACCCCATCGGCATGAGCGGCGTGCGGCTGGAGGCGGAGGTCCACATCGTGACCGGCGGGACGACCTGCATCCAGAACCTGGTGAAGTCCGTGAACAAGGCGGGCTATCCGGTGAGCGATATCGTCTTCTCGCCACTGGCGTCGGCCGAGGCGACCCTGTCGCAGGACGAGCGGGAGCTCGGCGTGGTGCTGGTGGACATCGGCGGCGGGACCACCGATATCATGATTTACGTCGAGGGCGGCGTAGCCTACTCGTCGGTGCTGGCGATCGGCGGGATCCACGTGACCAACGACATCTCCATCGGCCTGCGGACGCCCATCGAGTCCGCGGAGTCGATCAAGCGGAAGTACGGCTGCGCGGTGATAGACCTGGTGGACGCCTCGGAGACCATCGAGGTGCCGTCCGTGGGCGGGCGGGCGCCGCGGCGGCTGTTCAAGCAGGAGCTCGCCCAGATCATCGAGCCGCGCATGATGGAGATCGTGGAGATGGTGGAGCAGGAGCTCGTCCGCAGCGGCAAGAAGGACATCGTGGCGGCCGGCGCGGTGTTCGTGGGCGGCGGCAGCATGATCGAGGGCTGCGTGGAGGCGGCCGAGCGCGTGCTCAACATGCCGGTGCGCCTCGGCGTGCCGCGCGACATCGTGGGACTCAAGGACGTGGTGGCCACGCCGCAGTTCGCGAACGCGGTGGGCCTGTTGAAGTACGGCGTGAAGATGAACCAGTACTCGCAGGGCCGCGCGTCCCGGAAAAAGGCGGGCGGCGGCATCGGCGCGATGGGATCGCGCATCCGGCGCTGGTTTGAAGAATATTTGTAGAAAAAATAATTTTTGTTTTGAAAAATAATGAGACATAATCTATACATGTCTCATTGTAATAGTGTGACGCGCATACATCGTTACAATAGGGGGGGCTATGTTTAAGCTCGAAGAGGAACGGCCGTTTCACACGACAATCAAGGTGATTGGCGTGGGTGGCGCGGGAACCAACGCGGTCAACCGAATGATCGCCACCGGCATGGATGGCATCGAGTTCATCGTCGCGAACACGGACGCGCAGCAGCTCAAGGACTCGCTCGCGCAGACGAAGATCCAGATCGGGACGAAGCTCACCAAGGGACTGGGCGCGGGGGCGGACCCCGAGGTCGGCCGCGGGGCCGCCAACGAGGACCGCGACAAGATCAGCAAGGCGCTCAAAGGGGCCGACATGGTCTTCATCACCGCCGGCATGGGCGGCGGGACGGGGACCGGCGCGGCGCCGGTGGTGGCGGAGATAGCGAAGGAGCACAACGCGCTCGTCGTGGGCGTGGTCACCAAGCCCTTCCGCGTGGAGGGCAAGCGCCGCATGACCGTGGCGCAGGAGGGCGTGACAACCCTCAAGGAGAAGGTCGACACGCTCATCACCATACCCAATGACCAGCTCCTGAAAATCATTGACCGGAAGACCCCCATCGACGACGCCTTCCGCCTGGCCGACGACATCCTCCGCCAGGGCGTGCAGGGCATCGCCGACATCATCATGGTGACCGGCCTGGTGAACGTCGATTTCGCCGACGTGCGCACCGTTATGCGGGAGACGGGCGATGCGCTCATGGGCGTGGGCATCGGCAGCGGCGAAAACAAGGCGGTGGAGGCGACGCAGATGGCCATCGCGAGCCCCCTCCTCGAGGAGACCGGGATCGAGGGCGCGAAGGCCGTGCTCATCAACATCGCCGGCGGGAACGACCTCTCGCTCCACGAGGTGAACGAGGTCAACGACATCATCACCCGGCAGGTGGATCCGGAGGCCAACATCATCTTCGGCACCACCATCGATCCGTCGCTCGACGAGCGCGTGCGCGTCACGGTGATCGCGACCGGTTTCGACCGGCGCCGCAACCAGCTCAATCGGCCCGGCGTGAACGATCTTGACAAGCAGACCGGAACCTCGCTGCAGCTCATCGAGGGCCGCAAGCCGGAGGGCGCCGCCGCACGTCGCGTTCCCGTGAACGATCAGACCTTCAAGGTGGACAAGCAGCGCATCAGCCGCGACTTCGCCCGCGAGGACCTGGACATACCGGCGTTCTTACGGCGCACGCTGGATTAGCGCGGTTTCTTTTATAGTGATGATGATACTTCGCAGTATGAAATCATCGAATCGCACCGGACAGATACGACCATAAACGCACGGACCGCCCCCGGCCCCCCCGGGGGGCGGTCCGGCATCGCAATTCCATCGGGCGGGACAGCGGGAAGCGGAACCCGCGCGGCAAATTATACTTGCTCATTTCACTGTACGATGGCACTCCCGACGCCATCGTGACAATGGACATTAATACAACGATGCGCGATTTCGTCTCTGGCGCGCTCGACGCTTTCGATCGCATAGCGCCGCTCGAGGGCGACGCCTCCACGCGCGAATACTTTCGCGTCCACTCGGGGCAGCGCACCTGTATTCTCTGCCGCGACGGCGCTGCCGCCGGAACGCCAGTCGACGGGTATCCGTTCGCCGCAGTCCACGGCCTTCTCCATGATAACGGCGTCCCCGTTCCCGCGATTCTGGCGATGGACATGGAGAACGGCCTCATCCTCCAGGAGGATGCCGGGGACGATCTCATCGAAACCGTTCTCCCCTCATTGTCCCGCCGCGGGGTGATCGACATCTATGCGCGCATGGTCGATATTGCCGTGGACATCCAGTCCATTCGCGGCGACGGGACGCGCCTCCCGTTCAATCTCGCCTTCGACATCGACAAGCTCATGTTCGAGTTCGGCTTTTTCATCGAGCACGCGCTCAAGGGATATTTTCACGCGTCGATGACGGAGGCAGCCGAGCGGGTGCTGCGCGAGGCGTTCCTTCGCATCGCCGGCGAGCTCTATCGCCCGGAGCTCTTCGTGCTCAACCATCGCGATTATCACAGCAGAAACGTCATGACCAAGGGCGGCGCGCTTTTCGTGATCGACTTCCAGGACGCACGCATGGGATTGCCGCACTACGATATCGTCTCGCTTGTGCGCGACTCCTATTGCGTTCTGGACGACGATATCGTGGGCATGATGATGACGCGCCACTTCGATGCGCTGCGGGACCGGGGCCTCCTCCGGATGTCGCGCGACGAATACGACCGCCTGTTCGACCTCATGGCCTTCCAGCGCAACGTAAAGGCCGTCGGCACCTTCGGCTACCAGGTGGGACGCCTGGGCAAGCGCCGCTACGAGTCGTCGATCCCGACCACGCTCGGCTATCTCCCGGCGTATGTCTCGCGCCGGCCGGAGCTCGCGGCCGCCTACGATATCATTCGAGAGAATATCGGTACGCGCGCATGAAGGGATTCATCTTCGCGGCGGGGTTCGGCGAGCGCCTGCGCCCCATCACCGACGGCATGCCGAAGCCGCTGGTACCGGTGGTGAACATTCCGGCGATCTGCTATGCGCTCGCGCTCCTGAGGCGCGCGGGCATCGACGAGATCATCATCAACCTCCACTACCGGGCGCACGATATCGTGCGCTTTTTCGCGGCCCACGGCGATTTCGGGTGCCGGCTGTTCTTTTCATTCGAGGAGGAAATCCTCGGGACCGGGGGCGGCCTCAAGAATTGCGAGCGTCAGATTGACGGCGATGAGTGCGTGATCCTCAACAGCGACGTGATCATGGACCTCGACGTGGCTGCGCTCGTCGACGCGCACCGGCGGACGGGAGATCCCGCGACGGTCGTATTGCACCGAACGCCACGCGCATCGGAGATCGGCATGGTGGGCGTGGATGGCGATCGGGTGATCGATTTCAAGAATTTCCTCGAAAGGGGTGCGCGTTCGGACTATATCTATTCCGGCGCGGCGGTCGTTTCATCGCGACTCTTCCCGTATCTCGTGCCGGAGTTTTCGAGCATCGTCTATACCGGCTATGTCGAACTTATCCGCAATGCGCGTCTCGGGTATGTTGCGCACGAATCGTGTTGGCTCGATATCGGTTCGCTGCGTTCCTTCCGCGAGGCGAATCTGCACATGCTGGAGGACCGAGACGGCGTTCGCTCGCTCATGTGCCATGAGCTGGGTCTTCCGCAGGATGCCATCTCCCGCGATGCGCGAATTCGCGATCGCGCGGTCGTTCGCAATTCCGTGATCGGCGACGGGGCGGTGCTGGGCGAGGGCGCGCTCGTGGAGAACAGCGTGGTCCTTTCCGGCGGCGTCATCGCGGCCAACGCGCGGATTGTCGATAGCGTGGTGTTCGGGGACCGGGTTCTTACGGCGTAAGACCTACTCGTACTCCTTGGGCACCATGCACAATACCACGAGGTCGCCGCTGCCCGTATTTACGAAGCAGTGCGGCTCTCCCCCGGGGACGAAGATGACGGAACCCGCGCGCACCGGCGTCTCGGTCGAGCCGCTCACACACTTCGCGGTCCCCTCGAGAATGTAGATCTCATGCTCGAAATCGTGCGCGTGCGACGGCGTGTTGCCGCCCGGGCCGATGGTGAACATGCGAATGGAAAAGTAGGGCACGCCGTCCGCCGCTCCCACGAGCAGCCGCTTGCGCGCGTTCTTCGCCCCGTCCGCGTCCACCGGGATCGGGGTGATGTCGTCGTAATGTCGTATGGTTATCATGTCGATGGCTCCTTTGAGACGGGGCAGTGCCCCGTCTTTACTGGTCGTTCTTCCTCAGCACGCGCCCGTGCAGGCGTTTCATGTCGACCTTGTTGTTCACGACCGCCTGCTTGCCGTTGATGAAGACGTGTTCGATCCCGAGGGGCGGCTGGTCGGGGATCGGGTTTTCGTGCACCGTGTCCGGGTCGAAGATGACGAGGTCCGCGTAATAGCCCTTCTTGATCTCGCCGCGCTTCTGTATGCCCATCCGGCGCGCCGAGGCGCCGGTCATGCGGTGGATCGCGTCGGGAAGGCTCATCAGCCGAAACTCGCGCACGAAGCGTCCCAGGATGCGCGGAAAGGTCCCGAAGGTGGCCGGGTTCTGAACGCCCTTGCGGGTGATGAGGGTGTCGGTCTCGAACCGGCAGAGCGGGTGCGCGAGCACCCGCGCCATGATGCCGTCGCGCCCGTCGTTGTCGTAGAACTCGGGCAGGAGCACCCGCGCCTTTCCCTCGGTGATCTCGGCGAAATGAAGATAGGCGTCGATGGGGTCCATGCCCAGGTCGGCGGCGATGTCGCGGAACAGCCGGCCCGCATACTTTTCGTAAGGCTTGTGGAAGGCGCGCAGCAGCATGATGGCGCCCATGTCGAACTTGAGCACCTTCTTCGACAGGCGAAACAGCGTGACGAGCTTTTTCATCATGAAGGCGTTCTTGATGTTCTCCTGGAAGTTGTCCAGGAACCACACCGGGATGGGCGCGATGATGGAGGTGTTGCCGCCGGCGTAGGGGTAGGCGTCGAAGGCGATGTCCATGCCGTCCTCGTATTCCTTCTCGATCATCCCGATGGCCCGCTCCTCCGTTTTCCACGTCGGTTCGTACGGGAACACCAGGTGCGATATCTGCAGCGCGACGCCCGCCTTCTTCGCGTGGGTGATGGTCTCCTTGAGCGACATGAGATTATGGGGCGTCCCGCCGGGGATGTAGGGATACGTGGGCGATACCGCCGAGAGCGCCTTGAGGTGTACGGCCATGACGCCGCTCTTGCGGCCGGCGATCTTCGCGAACCACACCAGCTCCTCCTCCGGCGAGAACATGCCCGGCGGGTAGCCCAGGCCGTAGGAGAGCCCGAACACGCCGGCCTCGAAGCACTCGTCGAGCGCGTATTCCAGTCGCGCCATGTCGGCGATGGTGAGGCGGGCGTCGGTGAGCAGGCCCTTGAGCGATGCGCGCAGCGTCGCGTGCCCCGCCAGGTGCGCCATGTTCAGGGCGATCCCCTTCGACTCGAGCGATTCGAAGAACGCGTTCATCGTGGAATAGTCGAACGAGATCTGCCGGTCGCACAGGAGGTCCACGAACGATTGGATCTCGTCGTCCTTCTCGGTGTAGATGGGGGCGGGTGAGAGGCCGCACTGTCCGGTGACCACGGTGGTCACGCCCTGACGCATCAGGTGCTGGAGCATGTCGATATGGTCGGGGTCCGGAAGCAGCCAATCGTTGTGAGAGTGGATGTCGATGAAGCCGGGCGCCAGCGCGCGTCCGTCGGCGTCGATGGTCTTTTTCGCCCGGGGCAGCGCGATCTTCGCACCGCGTTGTGCGGGAATGATGGCCTCGATGCGGTCGCCGCGCAGGGCCACCGCGCCCCGGTACGGCGCGCGCCCCGTTCCGTCGATAATGCTCGCGTGTGCGATGAGGTAGTCGAACATAATTAGCACCCGATGCTGGTATTATTCTTGCAAATTGCCCCTGTTTGCGTATGCTGTGTAACGGAACGGGCGCGTAACGGAAAAGTCAAGGTGATTTCGCCCGTTCCGCGCGGTCGAAACGATTCGAACGAGGGTCCAGCATGCCGAGGTGGCTCATCGGAATGTGCGTGTCTGTTGCGGTCGTGACGCTCCCCGCCCTCGGCATGGCCGATACGGCGGCAGCGGGCTATCGCGCGCTCACCGTCGAAGCCGGCTCGGAGAAGTATTCCGGCTATACCAAGTATCAGATCGGCGGAAAGATCTCCTACCCGAACGGGAGCGTCGGACGGGTCCACTTTCCCATCAGCGAGCTCCGGTTTCCGCTCGAGGTGTACATGGCCTATCTCGGCGTCCAGTACGCCGCCACCGAGCGCTTCCGGACGTCGGTCAAGGCGAAAACCAACATTAACCGCGACGCCGGCGTGATGCGCGATTCCGACTGGGGCTATTACAAGCTCATGGGCAAGGATTGGGGCGAGAAGAACAGCCTGGACATCTTTTCCGAAAGCGAAACGCGCCTGGGCGCCCTCATCGTGGACGCGAGCATCGCGTACCGGGTGATGAAGCGGAAATCGCTCAACATCGACGTCGGCGCGGGGTTTCTGTACCAGCGGTTCAACTACACCATCAGCGACATCGACCAGTGGTATCCGTCGTATTCGCGCTATTCCGCCTATATCGCGGCGGACCCCGAGCTCAGCAAATACAGTTACGAGGACCATGTGATCGTCCACGGGATCGTCGCGACCTACGACATCGACTACTATATCCCGTATGTGACCTTCTCGCCCTATGTGAACCTGTACGGCAAGGTCGAGATCAAACTGGATTTTATGGTCTCGCCATGGCTCAAGTCGAAGGACGCCGACGACCACATCCTCCGCTCCAAAATCGCGACCGGAGACAGCACGGGCATGGGGATCGCGACGAGGCTTGGGTTGCGCTTTTTCATCGAAGAGCGTTTCCATGTCGCGTTTGGGTTTTCCTACTCGTTCATCCGGGCGGAGGGGGGGCAAACCCAGGAGCGCTACGAGGCCACGCGCGAGGGGCCGGCCGAGGAGATCGGGACGCTGGAAAACAGAATCAGGAACGAAACCGTTGTTGTAACCCTTGGGGTGGGATGCTCCTTTTTTTAGGCAGGGGTGATGATGGCGATGCCGCACCAAATGCCATTGCGAGGTATTGCACATGAAACTGCTCGTTGTCGTCGATGACCGGGTTGCCGGTGCGGCCATGCGGAAGGTCCTCGAACGCGAGCGGTTCGATTTCGCCTGCGCATCGGACGCCGCGAGCGCGGTCGCGATCATCAGGGAGCAGGCGATCCGGATCGCGATCATCGACTGGGCGCTGCACGCCGCTGATCCCGCCGCGCTGTGCCGCACCATCCGAAGCCTCAAGAAGAGCCGATACGTCCACATCGTCGCGGTGTGCCCGCGGAAGTCGATGGGCGACGTGATCGACGCCATGAACGCCGGCGCCGACGACTATCTGCTCACGCCCTTCGACGGGCATGAGCTGCGCGCCCGCATCGACGTCGGACGCCGCATGCTGGGCTCCTATGATCGGCTGGTCGATTCACAGAAGAAGCTCTTGCGCCTCACCCGCGAGGACCCGGTCACGGGCCTCATGAACCGACGGGCGCTGTTCGACGTGCTCCTCGCCGAGCTCAATCGCGCGGTCCGGGAGGGGCGGCCGATTACGGTCATCCTGGTGGGACTCGCCGGGACGCGCGCGGCCGCGAGCGGCACCGGAACGCCCGCCGACGACGATCTCGTCAGGGAGGCGGGTGAGCGTCTGGCGAGGACCTGCCGGCCCTACGATACCATCGGACGCTACGACGCCGAGGAATTCATGGCGATCCTGCCCAATACCCGACAGGCCGATGCCGAGACGATCGCGGTGCGCATCCGTGACGCGCTCGCGGGGGTCCCCTATCAGGCCGGCGACGACAGCGTTCAACCGGCCTTCGGGATCGGCGTGCACAGCATATCCCCCGATAAACGGCGCATTCAGAAGAGCGAGATCGAGCACCTCCTCGATGGGCTCATCCTGAAGGTCCGCGCGGCGCTTCGCCAGGCGAACGCGAACGGCGACAACCAGATCGCCGTTCAGTGAAATGCGCGCGTCGATGCGCAGGCCGCCATAAAATACTTTACAAAAAGAAACCGGGATTTTAGCGTACCAGACTCATTTCCACATTATTCGGCTATTCTTCACAGGGGAGGCTCAGGGTATGATCAAGGAATACGCAACCGGCCAGATACGCAACGTCGCGATCATCGGCCACGGCAGTACCGGCAAGTCGACGCTCTTCGACGCCATGCTCTTCATCGGCGGGAAGATCGACAAGATCGGAAACGCCGCCGCCGGGACGCTCGTATCCGATTTCGACGACGAGGAAAAGAGCCGGAAGATGTCGATCAAGTGCGCCCTGGGATTCATCGAGACCGACGACGTAAAGATTAACATCATCGACACGCCCGGCAT
This sequence comes from Spirochaetota bacterium, assembly GCA_029562645.1. Lineage (GTDB taxonomy): Bacteria > Spirochaetota > UBA4802 > UBA4802 > JAKQUI01 > JAKQUI01. Next base: position 240,620 of record JAKQUI010000069.1, on the reverse strand, counting down.
GTCCGATTTCGTCGGCGATGCCCGAGCGGCCCTGCAGGTCGCCGACGCGGCCATCCTGGTGGTGGACGCCGTCGACGGCGTCCAGATCGAGACCGAGAAGTACTGGCGCTATCTCAACGAGAAGAACATTCCCCGCATCATCTTCATCAACAAAATGGACAAGGAGCGCGCGAATTTCGCCGCGATCACGGACAGCGTCGCGGCGGACCTGGGAACGAGCCTGGTGCCGCTGGCCATTTCGGTGGGAGACGCCGAGCAGCTCAAGGGCGTGGTGGACCTGGTCGACCTGAAGGCGATGAGCCCCAAGGGCGACGGCCGCGACGTGCAGGTGACCGACGTTCCCGCCGACCTGAAGGGGACCGCCGACGAGGCGCGCACCAAGCTCATGGAGCTCGCGGCCGAGGGAGAGGACTCGCTGATCGAGAAGTTTCTGGACGGCGGCGAGCTCACCAACGACGAGATCGCGATCGGCCTGCGCAACCAGCTCAAGGCGGCGAAGCTGCATCCGGTGGTCTGCGGCTCGTCGCAGAAGGGGATCGGCGTCAAGCTCCTCGTCGATGTGATCCGCAAGTATGTCCCGGCGCCCGATCCGGCATGCGCATACGCCGGTCACGACATGAACGATCACGCCAAGGCGGTGTCGCGGAAATGCCTCCCGTCCGAACCGATGACCGCCGTGGTCTGGAAGACCTACATCGACCAGTTCGCCGGGCGATTCAACTATTTGAAAGTGCTCTCCGGCGAGCTCATGCCCGATACCGACGTTCTCAATGCGACGCGGAACGTCAAGGAGCGCATCGGCAAGCTGTTTACCATGGTGGGCAACAAGCAGTTCGATCTGCCGAAGATCACGGCCGGCGACATCGGCGTGGTGGTGAAGCTCGACCGCACCGCGACCCGCGACACCCTCGCCGACGCGAAGAGCCCGGCGGTGATGCCCGTCATCGAGGTGCCGCATCCCGTATTCTCGTACGCCATCGAATCGGCGAAGAAGGGCGACGAGGACAAGATCGGCCAGGCCTTCGCGCGCGTGACCGACGAAAACCCCACCATCACCTACCAGTACAATGCCGAAACCCGCCAAACGGTGCTCTCCGGCATGGGCGAGATGCAGCTGGACATCATCCTTAAATCGCTCAAGGAAAAGAATAAGCTGGAGATCATCACGAAAATACCGCGGATCGCCTATCGCGAGACCATCACCAAGAAATCCGAGGCGCAGTACAAGCACAAGAAGCAGACGGGCGGCCATGGGCAGTACGGCGATGTGTATCTGCGTCTGGCGCCCAAGACGCGGGGCGAGGGGTATGAGTTTATCGACAGCATCGTGGGCGGCGTGATTCCCAAGAACTACATCCCCGGCGTCGAGAAGGGCGTGAAGGAGGCGCTCGACGAGGGCGTGCTCGCGCGCTTCCCGGTGGTCGACGTCGCCGTCGAGGTCTTCGACGGTTCGTATCACCCGGTCGACTCGTCCGAAATGTCGTTCAAGATCGCCTCCCGCGGCGCCTTCAAGAAGGCCATGGAGGGAGCGGCGCCGCAGCTCCTGGAGCCCATCATGGAGGTCGACGTCTACGTCGATAAAGACTACATGGGCGACATCCTCAACGACATCACCAGCCGGCGCGGCCGCGTGCTGGGCATGGGCAGCACCGATGAATCCAAGGGCGGCGGCGTGTCCGTGGTCAAGGCGACGGTGCCGCTTGCCGAGATGCTGCGCTACTCGATCGACCTTCGCGCGAAGACCAGCGGCAAGGCCACCTTCGAGATGAAGTTCTCGCACTATGATCCCATCTCCGGCAAGATCGCCGAGAAGGTGATCGAGGACCGCAAGAAGGAGCTCGAGGAAGAGGCCGCCAAGTAGCGCAGGCGCGTTGTATGAACGTCGTCGTCTTCGAGGACGGGCTGGTCGATCAGTTCTATCCGCTGTCGCTCACGCGTCCGGTATGGGAGCTTCGCTGCGGCTGCTTCACCGGGCGTGAGCGCATTCAGAGATTCCTCGATTCGGAGGGCGGATCCGCCCGTTCCGCATCGACCGTCGTCTTTTTAACGCGCCCCCACCTCGCCGCATACTACCGCGAGCGGTACCCCGATATCGTCATCAACGATTGCTCCCGTCTGCGGTCCGGCGTGGACGTTCTTTTCATCAATGCGCGGTATGTCGATTGCGGGGCGGCGCTCGATCTCCAGGCGGGATACGGTATCGCCCGTCAGGGCGCCCCGCTTGCCGTGCGATTGAACCCAACCGCGGCCGACGCTGTCGTGAGCGGCCTCTCCGAACACTCGGCGGATTCCATCGAAAAAATGCTCGTCTCCTCCGGAGTCGCCCTCCGTGAGGCGGATGGGGAGACGGCGGTCGACTACATCTGGGACATCATCGAGATGAATCCTGCCCAGATCGCCCGGGACGCGCGCTTTTATACGAAACGGACGCCGAATCCCCTTCCGCCGCAGGTAACAATTATCGGCGACGGGAGTCTCCTTCTGATCGGGGACGATGTACGCATCGACCCGTTCGTGTGTTTCGATTGCACGGCCGGGCCCATTATCGTGGGCGACGGGTGCGTCATCAATTCGTTCACGCGCATCGAGGGGCCGTGCTTCATCGGCGGGAAGGCCGTGCTCCTGGGCGCGAAGGTGCGCGAGGGATGCAGCATCGGACCCGGATGCCGTATCGGGGGCGAGGTGGAGGAATCGGTGTTCCAGGCGAATTCGAACAAGTATCACGACGGCTTCATCGGCCATTCGTATATCGGCGAATGGGTCAACCTCGGCGCGCTCACCACCAACAGCGACCTCAAGAACAATTATTCATCCGTGAAGTGCTACGTGCCCGACCGGCGGGTGAACACGGAGAAGCTCAAGGTGGGCTGTTTCATCGGCGATTTCTCCAAGGCCAGCATCGGGACGCTCATCAATACCGGGACCAGCATCGGGGTCGGGTGCATGCTGGTCCACGCCGGCGCGATGCCGCCGTCGCATGTTCCGTCCTTCGCGTGGTTTTTCGAAAACGAGCTCCACGACCGCGGTTCGCTCCCGGGATTCCTGAAGGCGGCCGCCGCGATGACCTCGCGACGGGGCATTGCGTGTACGCCGGCCTTCACGGGCATGCTCGAGGCCGTCCACGATATCACGGCGCCGCAACGGCGCGGCATGGGGCATCGATGACGCGGCGAAGCGACATCAACCTCTCCCTGGTCCTGCTCATGTCGTTTTTCCTGCATACGGTCATGATGCTGGGGATCGTGATCCCCAATTATTACGCGATGCTGCAGGACCAGATGAACCGCGATCGGACCAGGAAGATGTTTGGCGGGCGCGATATCATCGTAAATATTAACGCCGACCGGCAGCCGGTCATCTCGCCCAAGACGCTGTTGTCGGATGAGGACTCGTCGGCCAAGGGCCATCTCACGAAGGAGAAGGGCGACCACTGGCTCAACAATTCTCGCGATTTCGCGCAGAAGCGAGGCGGGAAGAAGAGCGGGAACAGCTCGACGGTCCAGACCAAAAGCTCGCAGATCCCCAAGCGCATGCTCCTCAACGACGAGAGCGAACTGGTGGTCGAATTCATGAAACTCAGCGAGGGGGGCTATACGCTCTTCGGCGACGAGGGCGGCGAGGACTTCACGAAGGTCCCCGACCGCAACACCTTCAGCAAGAACAACGCCATCTTCTATTCCAACGACGGGCGCTTCTCGTTCAACACCAAACGGTTCCGCAACTTCCGCTACTTCAAGCAGATGAAGGACAAGATCGCCGCGAACTGGCACCCGCCCGATATGGCCAAGTCGGTGATCGGGGGCTATGCCCCCGGCTACGTGAAGATCAACGCCATTCCCGACCAGGTCGTGAAGCTCTATTTCACCATGGACCGGGCCGGGAACGTGCTCGACGTGGTCATCGTGGAATCGCTCGGGAACCGCCAGCTCGACCAGTCCTGCGTGGAATCGATCCGCTGGTCCAAGAGCTTCGGCCCCGTGCCCGAGGACGTGAAGGGGCAGATCGTCGTCATCCCCTTCATGTTCGGCTACTTCATTTACTGACCGCTACGGCGCTTTCGCGATCAGATCCTTGAGCGTCGTGTTCCCCACGATCTTCGCGCGCGATTTCGCAATGTCCGCAAGAACCTCGCTCAGGTACTTGCGCAGATGCGCCGGTCCGGCCGCGCTCGCGGGCGGCGTGAGTCCGGAGTCGTGCAATAGCCCGATGACCGACGCGATGGTAACGTTGGACGATGCGTTGAGCGGGGCGATCTCCGTATCGGCGTCGTAGCGCAGCAGACGGGCCTTGGAAAAGATACGGAGATAGCGCTCGAGCTCCTCAGGGCCCTGGCCGGTCGCCTTCTGGAGCTCGCGGAGAGACATGGCGCCGCCGCCGCTTTCGAATCGGCGGTACACCGCATGCAAGAGGGAGATCCCGTTGTACACCGACATGCTCCGTTCGGTGGCGCTCTTCTTTTTGAGCTTGAGGTAGGTGTGGGGATGCATCGCGGTATAGCAGACCTGCGCGCCGTAAAGAAAAATGACGGCCGAGGAGTAAATCATCAGCAGGAACAGCGGGATGGACGCCAGCGCGCCGTAGATGGCGTGCGTTCCGTACGAGAAGTACTTCACGTACACGATGAACAGCAGCGTGAAGGCGACCCACACCGCGCCGGTGAACGATGATCCGATGAGCGCGGCCCGCGCGGGGACCTTCGCGTGCGGAAGCACCAGATACACGAGAAAGAACATCAGCCAGATGATCACGAACGGTGCGAGGAAATTTAGGATGCCGATGAAAAAACCGCTGCCGCGCAATCCGGACCAGCGCTGACCGCCATCGGTCGAACGCTGGATGAACCCGTTGTGGCCGAAGGCCCACAGCGTCCCGTTCGCGAGCTGGATGCGGTTTACGCGGGGAGTCGCAAGCGAGTGGCGCGTCCACCGCTCCCCGCCGCTGTCGGTCGACAGCAGCGCGCCCTTTTCCCCGGCGACATAGCCGCGCCGCGCGTCAATGAAATACGCGGTAAAGTAATTGATGTCGAGGTGCTTCCGGCTCTTCCATGTGGTCCCGCCGTCGGTGCTGCGCAGGATCAGCCCCTCGTCCCCCACGATCCAGACCGATCCGTTGGCGAACCGGACGTGGTTCAGGTTGACGTGGCGGCGCATCACGCGCGACTCATTGAGCTTGCCCGCGTCCCAGGTCGCACCGCCGTCGGTGGTGGCAATGAAGGCGCCGCGCTCGCCCACGACGATGCCGCGCTGGCCGCGAAAGTCGATGGCGAAAAGGTTCGCGGTGATGTCCACCCAGTCGCGGACCGCCCAGGAGTTCCCCCCGTCGGTTGTCGAGAGCAGGAAGCCGTTGTCGGCGGCGATGAATCCGCGCATGGGCGTGAGCATGTGAATGGCGTTGAAGTTGTACGATCCCCAGCGCGCGAGCGCCCAGTGGCGCCCGCCGTCCTCGGTCGTCAACAGCATGCCCTTGGCGCCCACGATCCATCCCCTGCTGCCCATGAACTGCACGTCACGGAACGAGCCGCGGTCGAAATCGAATTCCTCGATCCGGTATTCCTGCTGGTAAAAGTTGCGCGAGGCGGTGTCGTATTCCATGACGCGCGAATTCTCGAAATCGACGGAGCGCCGGTCGATGCGCGTGAACGCGAGATCGCCCTTCGAGCTCAGGATGCGCGCCTTGTTCCCCGCCGTCCATATCGCGCCGGTCTCGGTGATGGCCGCCGCATGGAAGTTCGGGGACGAGAGGGCGTTGGATACCTGCGTGGCCACGGTGGTCCCGGTGATGAGCATGATAGGCCCCAGGGTGAGCGCGGCCCAGTAGTAGATCACCCGAAGCATGATGGGACGGTTCTGCTGGACCCCCCAGATGGTGTTCAGGGATTTCTCCAGGGTGCGAAGCACGGCCGTTGCGGAGAAGATGAGAATCACCGCGCCGATGCCGCCGATCTTGCCGGCATTGTCGATGAGCGCCGTGATCGCCTCGATCATGGGGTCGATGTTCAGCTTGATGTTGTGTTCGGTCATGAAGACCATGATCTGGCGAAAGAGCTCCTCCTTCTTGGCGCCCATGCCCGCGAGCAGCGAATAGAAGGTGAGCGCGACCGTGAGCGTGGGGATGAGCGAGACGATCGCCGTATAGGCGATCGATGAGGCCATGGTGGGGCAGTCGTCCTCGATGAATTTCCGGGTGGTCGCGATGCTCGCCCGCACCATGGTGATCAGCCAGCCGGAGACCCGGCTGTAGGTCTTTTCCCCGATGTAGAGATCGTCGAGAAGGGCGCGAAATCGGCTCACGATGGCGCTCCCGCGGTTTTGTTTCGTTTCGTGTTCGTGCATAGGTCGGTTTCCGGAAGAAGAGGATTTTACGTGACGACGCGGTGGATGTTCGCATGCCCGAGGGGCGCGGGTCAATACAATTTTTCCATTGGCCCCTCAGCGCTGTATTGTTTTCAGATATCCCGCGAGGGCCTCGAGCGCGAGCGCGGTGGTCAGCTCGTCCGATCCGTAATACGGCGCGGGTCCGAGATAGAACGTGCTTCTGCGCCATGAACCGTCGGGCCGCTGCAGCTCGATGAGCGCGTCGATCAAGCGGTCGAGCGTCCGGTTTTCGCGCTGATAATTGAGCAGGGCGCACGCGGCGAGCGCCGCATGCAGCGCGTTTCCGGATGATTCGCGTCCGCGTACCGTACGGATCACGCCATCGACCGCCGCCTCCCGTGATTTCCCCAGGCACGCAATCCCCTCGCGAAGCGCGCGCGAGTGCATGTAGTAGAGCGACAGCGGGCTCGGGTAGTACCGCCCGCAGCGCGTACCGGCGTTGATGATGGCGTTGACGCTCGCGCAGGCCGCCTGCGTCTCGGGCCGTTCGCCGAGATAGAGCAGGACGTTCGTATCGACCACGCAGTCGAATTCGTTCACCTGGAAGCGGCCGGACCTGAGCCAGACGCGGAAGCGCCCCTCGCCCGCCCGGTTGTCGATGAGCAGCCGTTCGTTCGGCGGGAAGGGGGCGCCGAATTTCCTGAGGACGAACGATACGCAGGCGATATCGTCGAGATCGGGATCGATGTCGCGATGCTTCGGATTGCTGCGGGACCAGTAGCGCCAGATGCCCGGGCCGGACATGTCGTCGCGGAGGAAGCGCAGCGCGCGCTCGGTGATGCCGCCGATCGCCGGATGGGACGCTCGCGAGAGGGAGTAGACGATGAGCGATGTGGCGAACGGGGAGCCGTCGAAGGCGCACTCGTCGCGCATCAGGGGGTCGGCCGATGCACAGGTCCGGAACTCGCCCGACGGAAGCTGGGAACGTTCAAGATAGCCGACGCCCTTCTCGATCGCACTCGTGACGACCGGCGATAGGCGGTGCCGCCGCACCAGCGGACGCAGGCACAGGGCGACGACGGCGATGATGGCAAGGATCGCGATCACAATACCGCCGATGCGGAGTGCCTTGGGCTGTGCGCTCATGCAACATTATGGTCCTCCCGGCGCCGATTGTCAAATGATTATTCGCTTGCGCGCAGCGCGCTGCTGCGATACCGGTGAAGTCGATGAAGGTGCTGCTCGTCATTCCGCCGGCGACCGAACGGCGACGCGTCTACTCGCTCCCGTCGCTCGGCATCGCACACATCGCCGCCGTGCTGATGGCGCGCCACGAGGTGATGGTGCTCGATTACGCCGTACATGGGTTCAGCGAACGCCGGTTCGACCGGGCCGTACGGTCGTATCAACCCGATTGTGTCGGGTTCGGGTGCACGTCGCCGATGTTCGCCTACGCGGTCGGGTTGGCCCGCATCGTTCGTGAGGCGGCTCCGCGTGCGAAGATCGTGTTCGGAGGGCCGCACGTTACCGCGCTTCCAGACGCCTCGGTCGCGCACGGCGAAATCGACTGTGTGGTCATGGGGGAGGGCGAGTACGCGCTGGCCGAGCTGTGCGACGTACTCGACGGCGGCGGTTCGCCGGCGGGCGTGGCGGGGATCGCCTGGAAGGACGACGGCGAGGTGCGGGTGAACGAGACGCGCGCGCCGATCGCCGATTTGGACGCGCTGCCGTTTCCCGCATGGGGGCTGCTGGACATGCCGCGCTACTATTCGCGCTTTCGACCCTCAGCGAGCATGATCACGGCGCGCGGTTGCCCCTTCGCCTGCACCTTCTGCGCCTCGCGTCTGGTGCACGGAACTCGCGTGCGCCGTCGCTCCGTCGAACACGTCATGGAAGAGATCGAACTCCTCGCGAATCGCCATGGCGTGCGGTATTTGTATTTTTTCGACGACACCTTTACGCTGGACCGGGACCATACCCTTGCGCTCTGCGAGCGCCTGGCGTCGATGCGCGCGCGCCTGTCGTATTGGTGCTATACGCGCTCCGATTGCATGGACCCCGAGCTCGCGCGCGCACTGCGGCGGTCCGGGTGCGAGTCGATCGGGATCGGGTTCGAGTCGGGTTCGCCGGAGGTCTTGATGGCGATGAACAAGCGCTGCACAATCGAGGAGGGCCGTGCGGCGGCCGAAGCGGTGCGCGCGGCGGGGATTTTTCTCGAGGGCTTTTTCGTCGCGAACCATCCGGGCGAAACGATGGCGGACTTTGGGAAAACCGCTTCGTTCATCCGCTCGCTCGATCTGTCGTTTTACGACATCAACTTCGCCGTGGCCTATCCGGGAACGGCGCTTGCGGATCGTGAGGGATCGCACGGATGCTCGGACTGGTTCACCGAAGCGACGGCGTCCCGCATGTCGTCCGAGGAGCGGAAGATCGCCGCCGAGGTCCGGAGTCTCCGGCGGCGCGTCTTCACGAGAGCGTCGTTTTATCGCCTGTTATGGCGCACCGTGAGGTGCGGATCATACGGTGCCGCGTTCATACGACATACCGGCCGGGTGTTGATGACGATGGTGTCGCGTCTTGCACGTCCGTCCGGTTCCGATGCGAGGCTTCGGAGCGACAATACTTCTTGACATCGCGAGCGGCCGTGCATATTACGCCCCACGGATCATAAACGCGCCCGTAGCTCAGTTGGATAGAGCGCCGGACTTCGAATCCGTAGGTCGCAGGTTCGACTCCTGCCGGGCGTGCGTTTTTTATTTCACCGCAGCAGCTTATATACCCCGCCCAGCCAGTTCTTCATATCGTTCACGTACCATTTCGAGAAGCGCCGATCCGAGGCGCCCCCGGCGAGGTTCGTATGCAGCTCGCGTGTCGCCATATCGGCGATCATGCGATATGACGGGCTGAAGGTGGTGGTGCGCCCCGCGCTGCGGAAGATCTGCCCCTGGGGTATGGTCGCACGGCAGCCCGGAAGCTCGATTGGACCGTAGTCGAAGCCGAGGAACGACGGCAGCTTGCCTCCGAAGAGCAGATGCGCCAGCGTGATCTTCCTGGTTTTTCCATAGGGCGCGGCCGGTACCGACAGCCCCTCGTCAATCGCCCGCCGGAAAAGCTCGTCTTTGGGACGGTCGTTGAACCATGCCGACCGCTTCCCCAGCAATATCCTGTCGAAGTTCGCGTAGTAGTCGTTGAAGAGGCTCGTCTCGGCCATGAGGTGCTCCACCACCTCGCGCCCCATGCCGCCATCGCCGAAAACGACTCGCAGGAGCGCGTGATACACCGATTCGAAGAGCATCGCGCCCGTGGAATCTGCCGTGTACGCGCAGTCCCAGTCGCGAAGCGCCCGTCCGTTTTCGGTGTCGGGCAGGAGGGGGCGCAGGTGCTTCATGAAGGCTTCGGCCTGCAGCGAGTACAGGTCGTAGTGAATCGCCTTCATGTCCTCGACCGAGTATTTCGATTTCTTTTTCAGGAGCTGCTCGATTCGGTCCGCGCGATACGATCCCATCGGGAGGTTGATGGGTTTCGCCTTTCCGAAACGGTTGAGGTCCTGGTTCGCCGTGACGATCGTCCCGCTCGCGGGATTGTACTGCGAGGGGAGCTTCGCGGCGGGCACGAACCCCGCGCTGTTGTACTTTGTGTCCCACGCGGGGAGCGGGACGAGACCGCTTGCGCCGCGCGGCCGGTTGAACAGCCGTCCGCTCATCTGATAGCCGATATTGCCGGAATCGTCAGCGAGCACATAGTTGAAGCTGTTCGCCTCGAGGCGACGGTAGAGGGCCATACCCTCCTTCACGCTCTTTGCGGTGGTCATGCCCAGGATGCCGTTGAAGTCCTTGGCGATGCAGCCGCGCGCGGCCGACCAGCACATCACAAGGTAATGTCCCGCGACGTTCGGATCTCCTTCGAGAGGGCCAAGCTCGTTTTCGTACACGGTTTCGATAACGGGCCGTCCCTTCTTGAGCCGAATCTCCTCGCGTCGGACCGTGAACGGCTTCCATGATGATCCGCGACGGTAGGCCCCGTCGCGGCATTCCTCGATGCGAAAATCGATCTGGTCCATGAACGAGTAGGTGGCGCCCCATGCAAGCCGCCGCGTCCGTCCGATGGGCAGACCCGGCGCGCCCGGGATCGAGCTTCCGATGATCGTGTCGTCCGGCAGGCGCATCACGAGCTCCTGCCAGATCGACGGGAGACGGTTCACCTCGAGGTGCGGGTCGCTGCAGAGCAGGGGCTTGCCTGATTCGCTGCGCGCGCCGCGGATCACCCAGTTGTTGGACGCGATGAGGCGCGGCACCGCGCTGAGCCACGCGAGCGATTCGGGCGCGAGCGGCGGTGAGAGCCGGATCTTCCCGATGAGTGTTGCGTCGATGCGCTCCGTAAGATAGGGAAAGAGCTCCTTGAGACGCCGCTCGTCGATGCCGTGCTGGATCATCTGCACGATGAATTTTTCCATGGCCCCCTGCGCGTCCGCGAGGCCGATGAGCCCCATCGCCTTGCCGAGGCGGAGGGTGTCCTTGATCTCCCACGGTTCCGCGCGGTATCCGAGCAATCGCAGCTCGAAGACGACGCCGTGCGCGGTGAGATATGCGTTAAACCCGTCGGTATAGGCCTGGAGCTGCTCATGCACCGCCGGCTCGAGTTTTTTGATCTGCGCGTCGGCGTCGGGGAGGAGGTTCAAGCGCCGCATGTATCGGTCGATTTCGATCAGGGCCGGCTCGGCGGCGAGCTGCTCCGCGGCGCGACCTGCAGTCAGCGTTTTGGCGAGCAGCGCCTGGAGCTGGCGGTCGCATGCGTGAACCCATCCCTGCCCGAAGGCGAGGTCGGCCGGGGAGTCGCCGGATATTTCCGGGATGCCGTGCTCGTTGCGCTTCACGACGGCGGTTCGGCCGTTTCCGGATACGATGTGATCCCTGTTCGTGAGCTTCATTGGCGTCCACCTCGTGCCGTTCTTCGGGCCGATGGCGGAAGATGCGCATCGGTCGTTGATGCGATCCCCCGGCGGAAATCGGCGCCGAGGAACGATCAATTCATTGTCGTGAGAAGTATTGTATAAGGAGCAAACGCCTCTGTCCATTACAAAACATCGTTTCTGGGAAAAACAGTCATGTCACTCGCGACAGGGTCTTTCATGTTTTTTTGTTGAACTGACTTCATCGATATGCTACGCAGGGAGCAATACGTGGCCGCCCCTCGTGCCGCAGGGCGGTCATGACGGGAGAATCAGCAATGGAGCCGATCGTGACCGATCTCATCTGTCGGTTTACCCCGGATTTTACCGTTATCTTCGCGAATAAAGCGTTTCGCGCGCGGTATGCCATGGGAATGGCTCCGGGTTCCGTTCCGCACCTGCCGGTCGGCGACCGGGATGTCCTTGCCGGTCTCACGCCCCTCGAACCGTCCACCACCTGCCGTCGTGAGTATCATGCTGAAGATGGCGCCAGCGGGTGGTTGGAATGGATACACCACGCCTCGTTCGATAGCGCCGGACGGCCGGTGCGGTACCAGTCGATCGGGAAGGATGTTACCGAGCTGGTTCGTCTTGAGACGATCCTCACGATTCAGCGCGATCTCGCGATCGCCCTGCACGGGCCGTACACGGTGAGCGAGTCGTTCGATATCGTTCTTCAGGCGCTTATGAAGATCCCGCCGATCGACAGCGGCGGCATCTACACCCTCGACGAGAAAAATGATTCGATACGGTTGGTCAGTCATCGGGGGCTCTCGGAGGCCTTCATCGACGAGGTTTCCGAGTTTAAAAGCGGCACGTCCCAATACCGCATTGTCATGGATGGCAGTCCCGTGTATCGCGAATATGCAGACCTGGCGGGCGATGCTACGCCCTTGCGGCGGACTGAGGGCATCCGGGCCATCGGGGTGATTCCCGTCCAGCACGAGGGACGGGTCATCGCCGCCCTCAATATCGCCTCGCACGAGTCCAACCTGTTTCCCGTCAGTGTTCGTAACGCCATTGAGACGATCGTCGCGCAGATTGGAAATATCCTGCACGAGATTCGCTACCGTGAGCAGATATTCATTCAGGAAAGGAATCTCGTGTCGTTGTTCAATTCCATCGACGATTGCGTGTTCGTGCTCGATGCGGCGGGCGTGATCGTCGAGGTGAATTCCGCGGTGCTGAAAACGCTCGGCTATGCGCGCGAGGAGCTCGTGGGGCGCGATATCCTGCTTGTGCATCCGCCGGATCGACGCGATGAGGCTCGCGATGTCATCGCCTCGATGCTGCGCAAGGACGCATCGACGTGCCGGATTCCACTGTGCGAAAAAGACGGGACCCTGGTGCCCGTGGAAACGGTCGTCGCGCATGGCTCCTGGAACGGAGTGCCGGCGATCTTCGGCATATCGCGTAATCTTTCGGACCGGATGAACCTTCAGAGGAAGCTCGATCAGACCAATGAGCGCTATGCCCTCGCGCTGCAGGGTGGAAATCTGGGTGCCTGGGATTGGAATATTCCCACCGGCGATGTCGTCTTCGATGAGCGGTGGACCGCCATGCTCGGCTATGAGCTGGACGAGATCGAGCCCACGCTCGCCTCATGGGAGCGTCTGCTGCATCCGGACGACCGCCCCCAGGTCGAGGAGGCGCTCCGCGACCATCTGTCGGGAAGGACGCCCATCTATCAAACCGTCCAGCGCTTGAGAACGAAGTCCGGGGAGTGGCGATGGATACTCGACACCGGCAAGGTGGTGGAGTGGGACGATGCGGGTGCGCCGCTGCGGGCGGCCGGCACCCATCTGGATATCACCGAGCGGATCGAGTCCTCGCTGAGCCTCGAGTTCCGCGAGCGGCTGGAAGGCGTCATCATGACGCTCTCGACGGACTTCATCAATCTCGATTCCGAGGAGATCGATGCGGGCATCGATCGTTCCATGCGCGCCATCGGCACGCTCCTCAATGCAGACCGGGCCTACGTGTTCCTCTTCAGCGACGACGGGTCCCGCATGAGCAACACGCACGAGTGGTGCGCTCCCGGCGTGGTGTCGCAGCGCGACAGCTTGCAGGATCTCGTCGCAGGCGATTTTCCATGGTCCATCGGGCGCTTGCGCGGCTGGGAGACTGTCGCCGTTCGCGATGTTCACGAGCTGCCGCCCGAAGCCGCCGCCGAACGCGAAAGTTTCGAGCGGCAGGGGATCATGTCGCTGGTGCTCGTCCCGATCATACACGGTGACGAGCTGATGGGGTTTGCGGGCTTCGATTCGGTTGCCGAGCATCGCATATGGGAGCGTGAGGCGATCAGCCTCATCCGGACCGTGGGCGAGCTTATCGCCGTTGTCCTCAAGAGGAAACGATACGAGCGGGAAATCCGAGAGTCGCGCGCCGAGGCCGAGCGGGCCAATCATGCGAAGTCGGAGTTCCTGGCAAACATGAGCCACGAGATACGGACCCCCATGAACGCCGTTATCGGCATCTCGAAGCTTCTCATGGAGAAAAACGCCGGCAATCTCACCGCGAAACAGCTCGAGGGCCTGCGTCTCGTCTACGAGAGCGGGGTGCGCCTGCTTGCCATAATAGACGATCTGCTGGACCTCTCGAAGGTCGAAGCGGGGAAGGCGGTCGTGCGTCCGGTCGTTTTTTCGCTGCAGGGGCTTGTCGATGAGATCGTGGCCCTGACGAGAACGCTTGTAGCGGACAAACCGGTTCGCGTCGTGAACGCGATCGACGGCGCCGCGGACGACATAATCGCCGATTCCGACAAGGTGCGGCAAATCCTCGTGAACCTGGTCGGCAACGCCGCGAAGTACACCGATTCGGGCGAGATCCGCATCGCCGGAGCGGTGCGCGACGGCATCCTCGAGTGTTCGGTCTCCGATACGGGGATCGGCATAGAGGAGGGCTTTCTCCCGCATGCCTTCGAGCCCTTCACGCAGGCGGACATCTCGCCGTCGAAACGCTATGCGGGAACCGGTCTGGGGCTGGCCCTGTGCAAGCGATACTCGGATCTCATGGGGGGCGATATATCCATCGCAAGCCGTCCCGGCGCGGGAACGACGGTTTCATTTCGAATTCCCGTGTCGCGACCCGGCGATCACATCGTCTCGTCGGATGGAGCGGCAACCCCGGTCCGCGGCGGCGCGCCGGTGCGGGACCGTCCGCACATCCTCATCATCGATGATGACGCCAGCGCGCGCGCCACGCTGCGATTGATGCTCGAGGATGCGTACGAGATCGAAGTGGCGAGCAACGGCAGCGAGGGCGTCGGTCGCTTTTTCGCACGGCGACCGGACGCCGTGCTCCTTGATATCATGATGCCGGAAATGAACGGTTTCGAGGTGTTCGATCGGATCAGGTCGGGGACGAAGGGCGGGCCGACGGTGCCGATCCTCGCCGTGACGGCGCGCGCCATGGCGCATGAGATCGCGCGCATCCTGGCCCACGGGTTTACCGAGTGCATCACAAAACCGGTTGACAACACGCTGCTCCATGCGACACTATCGCGTGTCCTGGCGAAGGCACCGGAGTCAGCAACGTGAAACACTCAATTCTCATAGTCGAAGACGCCTATCCGAACCGGTTCGTTCTCGAACAGCTTCTGGAGGAATATGAATGCCAGTTCGCCGTGGACGGAAGCCAGATGTGGGAAAAGCTTTCAGCGCACATTCCCGATCTTATCATCATGGATATCGGCCTGCCCCGCGAGGACGGTTTGATCCTTGCGCAGAAATTGCAGAAAGACGACCGCTATCGGGGCATTCCCGTCATCTTTCTCACCGCTCACTCCAGCAAGAAGGAGATCGTCACCGGCATGCTCGCCGGAGCGTATGACTACCTGGTCAAGCCGATTGACGGAACGATTCTGCTCGAGCGCATCGACGCCGTGCTCAAGCGAAAGGTGCGTGAGCAACACGGAGGGGCCCGTTGAGCGTCACGGAGCCGGGTGCGCGGGAGGGGGGCATAGCGCCAAAACCCCGGGTGCTGGTCGTGGATGACGACCCGGGAAACCGTTATTTACTGGGAAACGTGCTCGATGATTTCGAGGTGGAGGTGGCCGTCGATGGCGCGGAGATGATGGAGCGTATCGCCCATGCCGTTCCGTCCATTCTCCTGCTCGATGTGATGCTTCCCGGTCGCGACGGTTTTCAGCTCGCCGCCGAATTGGCCGGGGACGACCGGTATCGCAACATCCCGGTGATCTTTCTCACGGCGCGAACCGACCCCGCGGACGTCGTAACGGGGCTCGAGCTCGGCGGGTACGATTATATCAAGAAGCCGTTCGATGAGGCCGAGCTCGTCGCGCGAATACGCTCGGCGCTCAAGCGATCGACCGAGCGGCAGCGATTGGCGCATGATGTCATCATCGATCCGCACACGGGACTGTATAACCGACGCTACCTTTCCGATTTCATTAAGAACGAGTCCGGGAAGATCAAGCGGAGTTTGAGCGATTTCGCGATCGCGATGGTCGACATCGACCACTTCAAGCGGCTCAACGATACCTACGGACACCAGTGCGGCGATTATGTGCTGAAGGAATTCGCGCACGTCATGCGCACATGCGTTCGCACGTACGACCTCGCGATACGCTATGGCGGGGAGGAGTTCCTGGTGGTTCTGCCGGCCGCATCGCGCAACGACGCGCTCCAGGTTCTTGAACGGTTGCGCGCCGCCAACGCCGCTCATGAGTATCGATATGGATCGATTGCGGTATCGTTTACGTTCACATGCGGTATCGCCGACCTCGCTGATATCGATCCGGCGCGGTCGGTGTTCGATGATTTAATTCGGGTCGCCGACGAGCGGCTCTATCGCGGCAAGCGAAACGGCCGCGATAGGATTGTCGCCGTCGATTGAGGTTACTTGTTGTAGAACGACTTGGTGAAAAACAGCTTTTCGGCGTCGTCCGCCGAGACCTTGCACGCCTGCTGAAGCGTCGCGCTCAGCTCGGCCATATACGATCGGATGACGTAATACTGCGCGCGGTCGAAAAAGAGGATCAGCCGGTCGTTGAACTCCTTGAGTTGATTGAGCTCGAACGCCGAATCCGAAGATGTCTCATCGACCACGAACAGCCATACGAACCGGCGCAAAACGACCATTGCCCGGGTCGCTTCGTGAAGCGGGATCTTCATTTTAAAGAGGTCCTTCGCTTCATCGGTGTAGCGCTTTTCAATCTCATCCTTGTTGGTGTCGTAATGCAGCCATTTCCCCAGATTTTGCAACAGTCCCTTTGCCTTGTCGGAGACATATTCGACATGTCCCTTGGAGAATGACGACGTGATGCCGTCGGCAAGCAGACGCTCGACCCACTTCTCAAGAATCGATGCGCTGTTCTTCTCGATCAGTCCGACGAGTTTTTCAGATATGAGTCGTTGCATGTTCTGTTCCCCCGTAGATAAAAATGCCGTTTCGATGTGCTGACGTGCGCCGCCAAGAGGTTTTCGTGTCGGTCGGCGCCCCGCAGGGTTGTATCGGAATGCCAGAAGCCGCACTCCGTGTTCCCGCAGTCGCATGCTACCTTCGAGCGTAATGATGAAAAATGCAAGTAAAATATTTCACGGGAATCGTTTTCGCTCGCGCCCTTCGACGCATGCCATTATGGCGCTGGCACCCGCGTCATGAGAAATATGGAATTATATATACGAAGAATGCAGTTTGTAGGCTTTATTTTGCGATACATCGCGGAAAATTTTCTTGATTATTTCCCCAGCTGCACAAGTATTGGCCTCAAAGTTGAATATCACGCTGCTGCGGTTCTTTTACAGTAATTATTTTTGTCGATGGTGCGTGCCGGCACGCCGGTTCAAGGTCGCAACCATATCACGCCACGGGAAGAGGGAAACATGAACATCCAGCTGAAAGAACTCATAGACAAGATAAAGCAGGAGGGCGTTGGCGAGGCCGAAGCGAAGTCCCGGCAGATCATCGCCGACGCGGAGAAGCAGGCCGCGGATATCGTCGCGCGCGCGAGGAAGGAATCCGATGAGATGGTGTCGCGCGCCAAGAGCCAGGCGGTCCAGCTCGAGAATGACGGGAAGGAAGCCCTCAAGCAGGCGAGTCGCGATCTTCTCCTTTCCGTAAAAGCGGCGCTCACCGATCTGCTCGATGCTATCATAAAGAACAAGGTGTCCGAATCCCTCTCCGGCGATGTGGTGAAGGAGATCGTCCCGGTGATCGTTCGCGAGTGGGTCAAGAAGGGCACGGACGACATCTCGGTCCTCATCTCCGAAAAGGACGGGGAGAAGCTGGCCAGCGGGCTCATGGCGGCGCTCGCTGCCGAGATGAAGAAGGGTGTCGTCATCAAGCCGCATGCCGGCATCAAGGCGGGGTTCCGCATCGCGGAAAAGGACGGCAGCGCCTACTACGACTTCACCGACGAAGGAATAGCCGAAAACATCATCCAGCACGTTAATCCGGTGCTGGCCGACATCATTAAGAAATCGGTCGGCGGGGCCAAATAGCATGGCGCAATACTATTATGTCGTCGCATCGCTTCCCGCGCTGGTGTACGACATGGAGAAGCCGCCGGCACTCGAGTATTTTCTCGACGCGTGCGAGACGGGTGTGTCACCCGAAGACATGGCCATGATACGCAAGACCCATCTTGCCGATGTGGAGCCCGAGGAGGGCGAGAGCGGCGTGCTGGGCAGATGGCGGAACTGGGAGCGGAACCTTAGGAACAAGCTCGCTCGGCTTCGGGCCGCAAAGAAGAGCATCGACGCGGAGCAGTTTGTGCGGGAGAACGCGGATCCCCACGTCGAGGACAAGGCGGCGCGCGAGGCGTTCGAGGAAGCATCGCCGCTCGCGGCCGAGGACCTTTTGGACTGGGTGCGCTGGACGTATCTGGAGGAGCTCGAGCAGGGGCATTATTTCGATATCGACAGGCTGGTCGTCTATTATCTCAAGCTCCAGCTCCTGTGGCGAAAGCGTTCATTCGACAAGGAGCGCGGCGCGGGCGTGTTTTCCGAAATCGTGGGAAAAATTTCTAACGAAGATTATTCAAGCTTCAAGAACGTGGTTGAAGCATAGAGGCCCAGGGGGAATCGGATGTCAAACATCGGGAAGGTAGTCGGCGTAAATGGCAACATGGTGCGGGTCGAGTTCGAGAACGACGTTCTCATGAACGAGGTCGCCTATGTGAAGCTCAAGGAGAAGCGCCTCAAGTCGGAGGTCATCCGGGTGCGCGGAAAGCGCGCCGAGATGCAGGTGTTCGAGATGACGAAGGGCATCGGCGTCGGCGATGAGGTCGAGTTCACCTCGGACCTCCTGTCGGTTTCGCTAGGACCCGGCCTCCTGGGGCAGATTTTTGACGGTCTTCAGAATCCGCTGCCGCAGCTCGCCGAGCAGTGCGGCTTTTTCCTAGAGCGCGGTATCTATCTCGACGCCATCCCGGCCAATCGGAAATGGAAATTCACGCCGGTGGCCAAAGTGGGCGACACCGTCACCCGCGGCGAAAAGCTGGGGTCGGTCCCCGAAGGAATATTCGAACATTGGATCATGGTCCCGTTCAATCAGTATGGGACGTATAAGGTAAAATCAATCGCCGCCCCCGGTGAATACGCGGTCAAGGACCGGATCGCCGAGCTCGAGGACGAAAAGGGGCGCACCATATCGGTGAACATGGTGTTCCAGTGGCCGGTCAAGCGCGCGGTGGACGTGTACGCCGAGCGGCTCAAACCGGTCGATCCCCTCGTCACGCAGATCCGCATCATCGACGCGCTCTTCCCGGTCGCGCGCGGCGGCACGTACTGCATCCCCGGCCCGTTCGGCGCCGGAAAAACCGTGCTGCAGCAGCTCACCAGCCGCTATGCTGACATCGACATCGTGATCGTCGCGGCCTGCGGCGAGCGCGCGGGCGAGGTGGTGGAAACGCTCCGTGAGTTCCCGGAGCTCATCGACCCGCGGACCGGCAAGTCGCTCATGGAGCGGACCATCATCATCTGTAATACGAGCTCGATGCCGGTCGCCGCTCGAGAGGCGTCGGTGTACACCGCCGTCACCATGGCGGAATACTACCGCCAGATGGGGCTGCACGTCCTTCTCCTCGCGGACTCGACGTCCCGCTGGGCGCAGGCCATGCGGGAGATGTCCGGTCGTCTCGAGGAAATCCCCGGCGAGGAGGCCTTCCCGGCCTACCTCGAGTCCGTGATCGCGACCTTCTACGAGCGCGCCGGGATCGTACGCCTCAAGAGCGGCCAGATCGGTTCCGTGACGGTAGGCGGAACGGTGAGCCCCGCGGGCGGCAACTTCGAGGAGCCGGTCACCCAGGCGACCCTGAAGGTCGTGGGGGCCTTCCACGGCCTCTCCCGCGAGCGTTCCGACGCGCGGCGCTACCCGGCGATCCATCCCCTCGAAAGTTGGAGCAAGTACCAGGGCATCATCGATAAAAAGCGGACGAGCTTCGTTCGGCAGGCGCTCTTCGCCAGCGACGAGGTCGGCCAGATGATGAAGGTGGTCGGCGAAGAAGGCACGAGCCTCGACGACTATATGGTCTATCTCAAGGGCGAGTTCTTCGACTCGGTCTTCCTGCAGCAGAACGCCTTCGACAAGGTCGATGCCGCAACCACCGGCGATCGACAGAAGTACGTTTTCGACACAATCATCTCCATCATCCTCGCCACCTTCGACATGTCCGACAAGGAAAGCGCCCGCTCGTTCTTCAATCAGCTGCGGCAGCGATTCCTCGACTGGAACGGCGCACCGATGGATTCGGACGAATTCAAGAAGATCGAGGGCGAGATCATGGCGATGCTCGAGCAGCATCGGAAAGAGTCGGCCGCGGAGGCCGCCGAGAAGTTCAAGCAGATGTTCGGTTGACGCGGCGCGGATTCGGCGCCGGTCGCGATGCACCATAGTGGAGCGCATATCATCATTTGAGAGGCCTACATGAGAAAGATATATAGCAGGATCGATGAGATTTCGGGCAATGTCGTCACCGTTCAGGCCGACGGCATCAAGTACGGCGAGCTCGCGGAGATCACCTCGGCCCACGGAAAGTCCCTGGCGGAGGTGATCCTCCTCGACGGCGGAAAGGTTTCCCTGCAGGTCTTCGCGGGGAGCCGCGGGATATCCACCGGCGACGAGGTCCGCTTCCTTTCGCAGCCGATGATGGTCTCCTTTTCCGACGACCTGATGGGGCGCATATTCAACGGTCGCGGAACGCCGCGGGACAATGGATCGGCGCTCACCGAAAACCTCATCGAGATCGGCGGCCCGTCCGTCAATCCCGCCAAGCGAATTATCCCGCGGAACATGATCCGTACGGGTATTCCCATGATCGACCTGTTCAACTCGCTGGTCGAATCCCAGAAGCTTCCCATCTTCTCGATATCCGGCGAGCCCTACAATGAGCTGCTGGCGCGGGTCGCCCTCCAGGCCGAGGTGGACCTCATCGTCCTGGGAGGCTGCGGACTCAAATACGACGACTACCTCTTCTTTAAGGAACGCCTTGAGAGCGGCGGCGCCATGAGCCGCTCCATTTTCTTCGTGCACACGGCCGCCGACCCGGTCGTGGAATGCCTCATGGTGCCCGACATCAGCCTGGCCGTCGCGGAAAAGTTCGCCCTCAAGGGCAAGCGCGTGCTGGTGCTGATCACCGACATGACCAACTTCTCGGACGCCATGAAGGAGATCGCGATCACCATGGAGCAGGTCCCCTCCAATCGGGGGTATCCGGGCGACCTCTACAGCCAGCTCGCGTCGCGCTACGAGAAGGCGGTCGACTTCGACGGCGCCGGGTCCATCACCATCCTGGCGGTTACAACCATGCCCGGCGACGACGTGACCCACCCCGTGCCCGACAATACCGGCTACATCACCGAGGGCCAGTTCTATCTTAAGAACGGACGGATCGAGCCCTTCGGATCGCTCTCGCGACTGAAGCAGCTGGTGAACGGCAAGACGCGCGACGACCATCGCGCGCTGATGGACGGCATGATCAAGCTCTATGCCTCCTATAAGGAAACGCTGGAAAAGAAATCGATGGGCTTCCGGATGTCCGACTGGGACGAGAAGCTGCTCAAATACGGCACGCTCTTCGAGAGCGAGCTCATGGACCTTTCGGTCAATATCCCTCTCGAAGGGGCCCTCGACAAGGGCTGGGAGATCCTGGCGGCGTGCTTCAATCCGGACGAGACCGGCCTGCGGACGAACCTCACGAGCAAGTTCTGGCCCAAGAAAGAGGCCGTGACTCATGGCTAGGATCAAGCTTACCAAAAACGAGCTTAAGACGCAAAAGGACAACCTCAAGCGGTTCAACCGCTATCTGCCCACGCTCGTTTTGAAGAAGCAGCAGCTCCAGATGGAGATCCAGAAGGTCGAGGTGCAGCACGATCAGAAGCTTCGCGAGAAGGAGTTGCTGGAGGCGCGCGTAACCGAATGGGTCGACGTCTTCGGCGAGGATGTGGGGATCGGGACACTCATCTCCCTCAAGTCGGTGAACGTCGAGATCGGCAATGTCGCCGGTATCGACATTCCGATCTACCGGGGTGTGAACTTCGAAGAGGCGGCGTACGACCTGTTCGCGATTCCGCTCTGGGTGGACCGCGCGATCGAAGAGATCAAGAGCATCTTCGCCCTCGTCGCCGAGCTGAAAATCCTCGAAGAACAGATCGAACTTCTCAAGTACGAGCTCCGGATAACCTCCCAGCGCGTGAACCTGTTCGAGAAGGTGAAGATCCCCGAGGCGAGGGAAAACATCAGGGTTATCCGCATATTCATGGGCGACCAGCAGACGGCCGCCGTTGTGCGCGGCAAGATATCGAAAAATAAACTTGTGCGAGCGTAAGCCATGATCGTTAGCATGAAAAAAGTGTCGCTGGTCGTGCTGGATTCCCAGCGCGAGGCCTCCCTCGAAGCGCTGCGCGATGTGGGCGTGATGCACCTCGATTTGCAGCCGGAACAGGGCGAACGCTTTCACGACCTGCTGGGCAAGAAGGACCTTCTCAAACGCGCGATCGGCGCGCTGCCCGACCGTGACGGGAAGGCGCCTGCTCCGGTCGACGGTCCGGTTGACCTCGACGCGGCGCTTGCGATCGCGAAGGAGGTCGACGCGGCCAGCCAACGCGAGTTTTGTTGTCACGAGGAGATCGCCCTCTACCGCCGCGAGATCGACCGGCTTTCCGCATGGGGCGATTTTGACCCGCGCGACATTGCAGCCCTCAAAGAGAAGGGCGTTGATATCCGACTCTGCGAGATCAGCAAGGCGCAGCTTGCCGAGATGCCGGCGGGCATCCAGCCATTTATTATATCGGAATCGAAGACCGGGTACCGGATCGCCGCGGTGATCCGTGACGCGTCGGTGGCCTTCCCCTTCGAGGAGACCCACCTTCCCCAGGACCGGCTGTCGGAGATACCAGGACTCATCGATATAAAGACTGCGGAGGCAGATCGGCATGCCGCCGAGGTGCACTCGCACTACGCCAATAAGCCCATGCTGCAGAGGGCGCTTGCGCAGGTGGACGAGCTCCTGGGCTTCGATGCTGCCGTCACCAGCATGAAGAAGGACGGCCCGATCGCCTATATCACGGGTTTTATTCCCGTGAAGAAGGCGGATGCGCTGAGTGCGGCTGCCGCGAAGCACGGCTGGGGGCTTATCATCGCCGATCCCGCCGACGGAGAGGTCGTTCCCACTTTGGTGGAGAATCCCTGGTGGATCAGGGCCATCAATCCCGTCTTCAGTCTTCTCGGGACCATTCCTGGCTATAAAGAGTTCGACATTAGCATTTGGTTCCTTTTATTTTTCACGATTTTTTGGGCCATGATTATCGGTGATGCCGCCTACGGGCTATTGTTTCTCCTTTTTACGATCGTCGGCCGCATCGTCTTCCGCAAGGCGCCCTTCGAACCCTTCCTGCTGTTATTCATAACCAGTATCGCGACCATCACATGGGGCGCGATCACGGGGACGTGGTTCGGAGCGGAGGCGGTCGCCCGTCACAGCGCCTTTTCCTGGATGGTGGTGCCGGAGATCGCGAGTTTCGCGTCGATGGCGAAAGGTCAGACCGATGTATTCGTGATGCACGTGTGCTTCCTCATCGGCTGCGTGCATTTGACGATCGCGCATATCATGTGCTTTATACGGCAGTTCCCGTCGCTAAAAGCATACGCAGAGGTCGGTCGACTTTCGCTTCTCTGGGGTCTCTATTTCCTGGTGAGAATGCTCGTGCTTAAAATGGAACTCAATCCAGTCGCAATATACATGGTCGGTGGCGGGTTGCTGTTTATCTTGGTATTCGCTGAACAAGAGGGTAAATTCTTCGCTGGCATGATCAAGGGGTTTTCGAACATTCTCATGGTGCTCCTGGGCAGCGTCGGTTTCTTCTCGGACATCGTATCGTACGTGCGCCTGTTCGCAGTGGGGCTTGCGTCGCTGGAGGTTGCGAAGAGCTTCAATGGTATGGCGACCGGGAGCCTTACTTCCGGCAATGTCCTGCTGATCGTGCTTGGCGTTGTCGTTTTGTTCTTCGGGCACGCGCTGAATATCATTCTCAGCTGCATGTCTCTGGTCGTACACGGAGTGCGATTGAATATGCTCGAATTCTCCGGCCATCTCGGCATGGAATGGACCGGTGTCGAGTACAGGCCTTTTAAAAGGAATTCCAGCGATTCCAATAGTATATAACGAAATAAGGAGATACGGAAAATGGATGCATCGATCGGTCAAATAGCAATTGGGGCAGTATTGGGTCTGTCGGCGTGCGGTTCGGCCGCAGGGGCTGGCGTGGGCGGTATGGCAGCCATCGGCGCGTGGAAGAAATGCTTGGTCCAGAACAGGCCGGTCCCCTTCCTCCTTGTCGCGTTTGTCGGCGCTCCGCTGTCGCAGACGATTTACGGCATGATCCTGATGAACGCGATCGCCGCGGCCCAGAATACGGATCCATTGATAAAGCTGGGAGTGGGTGTGTTCGGGGGATTGGCGATTGGCGCATCGGCCTTTTACCAGGGAAAGGCGGGCGCAAGCGGTTCCGACGCACTGGCGGAAACGGGCAAGGGGTTCGGTAACTACATCATGGTTGTCGGTATTATCGAGACTGTTGCGCTGTTCGTGATGGTGTTCTTGCTGGGTATGCTCAAGTAGTCCCACGACGTACGAGCGTATTCCTTCGCATCGAGGCCGGGGGTGGTGCCGTTTCGGGCGCGCTCCCGGCTTTTTCCATTTTAGCGAGTATGATCCGCGGGCGTGTTCCCCGCCCGCGCCAAACCCTTCGGAGGGCGGCGATCGCTCCTTCGAAACGGTTGCGATGCCGGGCCGTCGCCGCATTCCTTCCCACATGCCGTTTTCAACGAGGTGAGATATGTTCTTGGAAATCGCGCTCATATGCATTGCGGTACTGCTGATCGCCAACCTGGCGCTCTCCTGGAAGGCCGCGCGTTCGAACAGCGACGCCGCATTGGTGCAGATGCGGACATCATTGGAATACTTCGAAAAGCTCCTCAAGTCGACCGAGACGGCGATGCGGGAGGAGATCGCGCGCTACCGTGCCGAGTCCGCCGGATCGGCGAAGGACGCGCGCGAGGAGCTGAGCCGGACATTCGCCGGGTTCTCCGACGCCATCGCGCGCCGTATCGTCGAGATCGCCGGACAGCAGAAGGGCCAGCTCGAGCTTTTTTCGAAGCAGCTCGCGGACCTCATGCGGCTCAACGAGCAGAAGCTCGACACGATGCGCGACACCATCGAGGTCCGCGTGCGTTCGCTGCAGGAGGAGAACAGCCGCAAGCTCGACCAGATGCGCGATACGGTTGACGAGAAACTGCAAACGACGCTCGAAAAGCGGCTGGGCGAATCGTTCAAACTCGTCAGCGAGCGCCTCGAGATGGTGCACAAGGGGTTGGGGGAGATGCAGGGACTGGCCTCCGACGTGGGTGATCTGAAAAAGGTGCTCACCAACGTTAAGTCGCGCGGGGTATGGGGCGAGATCCAGCTGGGGAACCTGCTCGAGCAGGTGCTCACCGCCGAGCAGTACGAGAAGAACGTCGCCATCAAGGAGCGAAGCCAGGAGCGCGTGGAGTTCGCCATCAAGCTGCCTGGGCGGGGGGAGTCGGCGCGGGACGTGGTGTGGCTGCCCATCGACGCGAAATTCCCGCAGGAGGACTATCAGCGTCTCGTCGACGCCCAGGAGCGCGCGAACCCGGCCATGGCCGAGGAGGCGGCGAAGCGCCTCGAGGGGCGGATCAAACTGGAAGCGAAGGCGATTCGCGAGAAGTACATCGATCCGCCGCAGACGACGGATTTCGCCATCATGTATCTTCCCACGGAGGGGTTGTACGCCGAGGTGATCCGTCGCCCGGGCCTGGCCGATTCCCTGCAGCGGGAGTATCGTGTGGTCGCGGCGGGACCCACGACGCTCACGGCGCTGCTGAACAGCCTCCAGATGGGCTTCCGGACGCTCGCCATCGAAAAGCGTTCCAGCGAGGTATGGAAGCTCCTTGGCGTGGTCAAGACCGAGTTTGGCCGGTTTGGCGACATGCTAGACAAAACGCACAAGAAGCTCCAGGAGGCCAGCGATACCATCGTGGACGCCACGCGCAAGACACGCACCATCGAGAGCAAGCTCAAAAAGGTCCAGGAGCTTCCCGTCGGGGAGCGCGGAGCGATCACCGCGGGCGAGGAGTAAAAAAGATTGGGGCGACGCTCTTTCGAATGCCGATACAGACCCCAGAAGTGTCTTTTTTGCGCGGAGGGGCGTCATGATGCATGGAAGAATACTCGCTTTTCTAATTATCGCTAGTTGCGTTCTCGGAGCCTGCGGAAGCAAGGACGAACTGAAAAAGAGCGTCGAGGCGTATTGGGAGCTGATTAAAACGGGCGAGTACGAGAAATCATATCTGCTGTGCGCGCCCGCCTATCGGCAGGGCCATCCCGAGGACAACTATGTACGGAATTTCAATGCCCTCTTCAGCGAGGAGGGCAATCAGATCAGGCAGTACCGGATTGATGGAATGGACATCAAGAACGGCACCGCGATCGTCAGGATGCGGCTGGAGTTCAGCGAGGGCGTGGTGGAACACTGGGACGACACCTGGGTCCGCGACAACGGGACATGGCGTTTCAACGGCGGCGGCAAACTCCTTCGTAAATAACTATTGACAAATCCCTCCCGACGGTGATTCTGCGCGCAACGTTATGCGGGTAACACCCGCGCGCACGAACACCGTGAACTATATCGTCAATCCATCAACACTGTCCGGAACGGTCGCCATCCCCGGGTCGAAGTCGCATACGATCCGCGCGCTCGTCTTCGCGCTCCTCGCCGAGGGGACCTCGGTCATCGAGGCGCCGCTGTCCTCGTCCGACACGCGTTCATGCGTGGACATGATCCGCGCCTTCGGCGCGGAGGTGTTGGACGCCGGGGGCGCGTGGACCGTGACGGGGATGGGCGGCGCTCCGGCGATTCCGGACAACGTCATCGACGTGGGTAACTCCGGGACCACGCTCTATATCGGGCTTGCGGTGGCGGCCCTCTGCACGGGGCACACGGTGTTCACGGGCGACGCCCAGATCCGTAACCGGCCGGCCGACGCCCTCCTGCGGGCCATCGGCGATCTGGGCGGGAGTGCGGTATCGACGCGGTCAAACGGCAAACCGCCCGTCGTGATCGGCGGGCCGCTCCGCGGCGGGGAAACGTCCATCGAGGCGGTGACCTCTCAATACCTGACGGCGCTCCTTGTCGCCGCGCCGCTGGTTTCGGCCGAAACTATTATCAACATCCCCCTCCTGTACGAGGTCCCGTATGTCCGCATGACCCTCGGCTGGCTCGATCGTCTGGGGATACGGTACCGGAACGAGAATCTTGCGCGCATCACGGTGCCGGGGGGGCAGCGGTATCCCGCGTTTCGTGAATATGTGCCGGCGGATTTCTCCTCGGCGACGTTTTTCCTCGTGGCCGCGGCCATCGCGGGAACGGGCGTGACGCTCACCGGCCTCGATTTCTCCGATACGCAGGGGGACAAGGAGGTCGTGTCGGTGTTGCGCGCGATGGGGGCCGTGATCGAGATTGCGGAGCGATCCATCTCCATTGCTCCGGGGGCGCTCGCGGGGGGCGTGTTCGATCTGAACGCCATGCCCGATTCGCTGCCCGCGCTCGCGGTGGCCGGTTGTTTCGCGAGCGGGGAGACGCGATTGGTGAACGTCCCGCAGGCTCGCCTCAAGGAGACCGACCGCATCGCGGTGATGTGCCGCGAACTGCGGAGCATGGGCGCCGATATCGAGGAGCTTCCGGATGGGCTCATCGTCCGGCGGAGCCGATTGCGCGGCGCGCAGGTCCACGGCCACGGCGATCATCGCGTGGTTATGGCGCTCGCCGTGGCGGCGGGCGCTGCGGAGGGGACGACGGTCATCGACACCGCCGAGGCGGTCGGGGTGACCTTCCCGGGCTTCCGGGAGCTCATGTGCGGCATCGGCGCGGATATTGCGTTGGGCGAATGAGAATGGCATTGGTTTAGGCGTAAGTTTGATCCGGCGACGCGCGGCGCGCATCGCGCGCGATGACGAAGAGCGATTGTTCAATACGACGACAAGGGGTAGACATGGCGGTACGAGGGATACGGGGCGCAACCACGGTCGATGCCAATACGCGCGAGGACATTCTCACGCGCACGACGGAACTGCTGGAGCGGCTGGTCGCGCTTAACGGCGTCGAGCTCGAGGACGTGGCGTCGGCGATCTTTTCGGTCACGGACGACGTAAGCGCCGAGTTTCCCGCGGTCGCCGCGCGCCGTCTGGGATGGATCTATACGCCGCTGTTTTGCACGCGCGAGATCGGTGTCCCGGGGAGCCTGTCCTCGTGCATCCGCGTGCTATTGCATGTGAATTCCGACAAGCGGCAGGAGGAGATGGTCCACGTCTATTTGCATCAGGCGAGGAGCCTGCGGCCCGATCTGGGCAACGGGTCGGAAAACCGCTACTACCAGTCCGAACCGTAACCATCGGCATGCGCGTTCTGATCATCCGGTTCAGCTCCATCGGCGATATCGTCCTCACCACGCCGCTCGTGGCGGCCATCACGGAACGTCATCCGGAGGCCGTCATCGACTATCTGACCCTCGCGGACTACCGGGTCCTTCTGGAGCACAACCCGCATATCAACCAGCTGATCGCCATTCCGCGCCGGGCGTCGCTGGCGGAGAACGTCGCGGGGGCGCGCGCGATATCGCGCAACGGATACGACCTCGTGGTCGATCTACACCGCAGCACGCGCAGCGCGGTGTATCGGCGTTTCGTCCGTGCGCGCGAAAAGCGAACGCTCGACAAACGCTATGTCAAGCGGGCGCTTCTGGTGTCTGCGAAAATGAACCTCTATCGCGAACCGCTTTCAATCGTGCACCGCTACTTTCATGTCGCCCGCGCGCTCGGCGTCACGCCAACAGGCGCGCCCGCGGAGATATGGGACCGTTACGAGTCGCTGATCGCGTCGGCCCGGGTGCTCGAGGCGCTGCTTGGCTTCCGCTTCGCGATCGCAGCGATGGACCGCGCCGCGGTGACCCCGATACGCCGGGAGATCGTTGCCACGGGCGCGCCCGGGCCCGTGATTTCGCTTATGCCCTTCGCGACCTGGCGCACCAAGGAGTGGGGCGATGACCGGTTTGTCGAGCTCGGCCGCCGGTTGGTTTCGGAGCGCGGGGCGATTGTCCTGGTTCATGGCGGGCCGGGCGATACGGCGCGCGCGGAGCCGATCGTCCGCGCCATCGGGCCGGGTGCGGTGATGCTCGCCGGTGCGACGACCCTCATGCAGAGCGCGCTTGCCCTTGCGGCATCGGACTGTCTGGTGACGAATGACACCGGCCTCATGCATATTGGCGGCGCGGTGCGCATTCCGGTCATTGCGATCTTCGGCTCAACGGTTGAGGAGCTTGGATTTTTTCCCTACGAGACCGCGGGGACGGTCATGCAGGTGGATCTATCCTGCCGACCCTGCACCACCAAAGGGCTTCGGGCCTGTCCCAAGCGGCACTTCCGGTGCATGAACGACATTAATGTTGATTCGGTCGTTGATGCGATCGGACGCTTCCCGGCGCGCCGATAGAGGGACGGCATATCGAAATCGCGCCGGCTCACTCCTCGATCGAAAAGATTTCTATCGTGCGCGGGGCGTCCGCGATCTCGCGCATGACCGTGGGCGGGATGTATATTGCCGCCACCATGATGCGTGGTGAGATGCCGGTGCGATCCTGGTAATCATCGGCCGATCGCACATAGCGGGCGATGTCGCTTTTTTTCATGCTCGAGGTTATCTCGAAGAGCAGGTGCTCCCCGTTCTTTACGACAATATCAACCTCGCGGTCCCCATAGGTTCCCCGCGAAACGGAATACCCGGTCCCTTCCAGTAGCCCGGTTATGGCATTTCGGAACGTATCCTCGGCCATGATTCCCCAGCGGCTCCCCAATGCGGAGATGCTGTCCCTGAGATCTTTGAAGCCGCGCTCAATGGTATGCTCGGTTCGTTTCTGGGCGATGGCGAGCTCCTCGAGGCGCGATTCGGTCCGGGTTTGAGAGCTGGCGAGCTCTTCGATGCGCGATTCGGTCCGTTGTTGGGCGCTGGCGAGCTCTTCGATGCGCGATTCGGTCCGTTGTTGGGCGCTTGCGAGCTCTTCGATGCGCGATTCGGTCCGTTGTTGGGCGCTTGCGAGCTCTTCAATGCGCGATTCGGTCCGTTTTTGCGCGGTGGCGAGATCTTGCACGATTGATTTGAGCTCCGAGAAATCCTCGCGCGTCACATGAACATCACGAATTCGCTCGTCGATTATCTCGACGATCTTTTTCCTGACCGCCGGGGTAATGGTTATGGATGTTCGTGTGGTTTTATTCATATTATAGCATTCCCAAATCTCAAGTTGGCTCCCGCGCTGCATCTATCAAGCCGAAACAAGCGCGCATGCCGTATATTTGAATTACGACTGACGCCTGGGAAAAGTCAATAAAATTTGTCATCGCTCCGCCCGAAGAAGGCGGTGGCGCGTACATGGTGCAGAAAATGTGATTGCATATAAACGATTTGCGACATACAGCGTCGCATGCGTTTATATCCAGGCGGGAACCGGCACCCATGAGGCTTGAGCGGACGTTATGGAAGGTCTTTTCTATCCAGCGTGATGAGCTGCGCTTTGCCCTTCCGCTTTTCGCGTTGTATCTCCTCTCGGGGTCCTTCTATGCCATCGGGCAAATCATCACTGAAACGCTCTTCCTGAAGGCATACGGGGCGGCCGGATTGTCCCGGTTTTTCATTTTCAACGGCATCGCCCTGATCGTAGGCGGGGTGGTCTACACCAATATCGTTACCCGCTTCTCGCTCCGAAAGGGATATCTGGCGCTGATCCTCCTGTTCTCGTCGCTCATCGTCGCCGGGGCCCATGCGCCGCTGTATGAGTATTCCTGGGTGCCATTCTATCTGTATCTGGGAAACTACCTGTTCACATTCTTTCTCGATATTCATTTTTTCAATTATGCGACGCAGTTCTGCAATGTGCGCAGCGCGAAGCGGATCCTGCCCTTCGTGATGGCCGGCGGAAAAATGGGCGGGATCGTGTCGAGCCTGCTCATCTTCTGGCGCTTTTCCCAGGATATCGAGACCGTCGGGCTGCTCTGGTGGGCGATAAACGGATTTCTGCTGGTGGGGCCGCTCGCCCTGCTTCGCAAGAAAAACGCGGGCGTTCTCCCGCCGGCGTCGCGCTCCGATGACGATCTCCTGGGCGGACGCGGGCTCATGGGGCTCCTGGCCGACAAGCTCGCGGCGACCTATTCATCGCCGATCTTTCTGTACTCGGCGCTTGCGGTGTTCGTGATGTCGGTCGCCAACCAGGTGTCGGAATACTACTTCGCCAGCATTTTTAACGCCGCCTTTACGAGCAAGCGCGATCTCGCCGCCTTCCTGAGCGCCTATACCGTTCTCGCGGACGGGGCCACGCTGCTGCTCCAGATGCTCGTGGTGTCGCGGCTTATTACGGCCATCGGGGTCAAAAAATCGAATGTGCTCTACCCGCTCTCGTTCATCGGGAGCATCGTCCTCGCGCTCTCGTTCCCGACGCTCGTGGCCGGCGTGCTCCTGCGGTTTTATCGAAAGCACCTCAGCGTGCTGGTGCGCGCCCCGGTGTTCAACGTGATTATGGCGGCCGCCCCCGCCGAGCGGCTCACCGCGGTGAAGTCGTTCATCGGCGGTATCATATCGCCGCTGGGGATGATCGCGGGGGGTGGGGCCATCATGCTGGTGTTCTCTCGGTTCGAGCCGGCGATCGTCTCGGCGATCGCCATCGCAATCGGTCTGGCGTATGTGGGCTTTACGCTTCTGCAGAACCGGGCGTATGTGCGCGCGCTGCGCGACCGCATCGAGCACGGCATCCAGGCCGATGACGCCCCGGAGGCGGACTATCGCGATTTTGTTCGATTCGTCGCGCGCGGCGGACGGGTGGAGCGCCATCTCGGCGCGCTCGAGGGTATTGTGCGCACGCACCGGTCCTTCGAGGCGATGCGTCTCATCGAGCCCCATTTCGCGCGTCTGCAAACGCCGACCCGACTAGCGCTCGTGCGACTGGCCGCAACGGGCAGCCCCGAGGAGCGACGAACGATTTTAATGCGCGCCGTCGCGGATCCGGAGCAATCGGTTCGAGCGGCGGCGCTCGAGCTCGTGCGCACGTATCCATACGGCGAGCGGACGCCCTTTCTCGCCGCGTATCATCCCGATGCCGGTCCGATTGAGCGCGACGCCGTTCGCGCATTGGGAACGGCCACGGGGGCCGATCCGGACGGCTTCGCCGCCCGCCGTCTCCGGGAGCTCGCCGCCGGCGTCGAAAACGGCACTGCGCGCGATACCGATCTGCGCCTCTTTGTCGCGGCGCTTCCGCCGGGGCTCTATCTGGAAACGCTGGTGCGCATTGCCGTGGCGACCGGAAGCCTGGTGCTGGCGCGGGCCGTCATTCCGCATGCCGATTCGCTTTCTCCGGACGATGCGAAGGCGGTCTTCCGCGTTCTCCTGAACGGGTCGCGTGAAGACATCATTAATTTCTGCACCCTCGCCGAACGATTGGAGCTTGAGGACCGGCTCGCGCTGCTGACGGGCGAGATCGAGTTCCGGCCGGACGAGCTCGAGCGGGTGTTCGCGAAATCGGACGAGGCCTATCGCGCCGCCGTCGCAATGCTCTTCGAGGAGCGCAGCTACGAATGCAAGTCCAACTGTCTCGCCTGTCTTATCGCCCTGGGATACAAGCCCGAGGGGGAAATGTACGAGTATATAAGCTATGTGATGATACAGATCCTCGAGGCGCTCGAGGTGAAGAACTCGGTCCGAACGCACGCCGATCGCGCGGTCCGGGGCGTGCCGATCGCCTCATTCGTCGAGATCGCGCTCGCGAGCGAGATCGCATTGCAGAAGCGGTTGATCCTCAAGGCGATCTCGATCCTCAGCGGCACCCATATCGACGAGGCGTACGACGCGAGCCTCTTCGTCATGGACCGTTCGCTCAACAGTTACATCCTCGAATTCCTCGAGGCCTATGGGCGTCACACCCGACAGGCGCTGTTCATCTTCGAGGACGAGCGGGACCTCTCCGAGGTCGTTGTGCTGGAGCGCTCGCTCTTCGATACGGAGCTGTTGAGCGCGATCCTGCGCTGCTCGTCCTTTCTGCCGCGCAGCTCGTCGCTCCTGCAGGTGTGCCGCACGGCGCTCTTGGATGATCCGCACAGCGCCGCGATTGAATCAGACCCGGAGGTTGCCGCCATGCTTACCATCATGGAGAAGATCATCTTCCTCAACGACAGCAGTCTGTTCGCCGAGCTGCACGTGGAGGAGCTCATGCGTCTGGCGGCCATCGCCCGCGAGATCGAGCTTCCGCGCGGAAGCGCCTTCATCACCGAGGGCGACGACGGCGACGACCTGTTCATCGTCATCGACGGCGAGGTGGAGGTGTTTACGGCCGAGAAGGTGGTCGCGACGCTGGGGCGGGGGAGCTGCATCGGCGAGCTGGCGATCATCGATCGCGAACCCCGCGTCGCCTCGGTGCGCACCGTCACGCCCGCGCGGCTGTTGTCGGTCAGTCGCAGGGATTTTCTGTTGACACTCAAGGACAATCCCGTTATCGCTATCAACATTCTGAAGGTCATTGCCGACAGGTTACGTAAGCTGCTCTAATCTCCCGATCCGCCTGTGTAAGGGTATGCCATTGTTCCAGCGGTTGAAGCGACTGATGGCCCATGCGGTCCCGGGGCGGCGCGGGCGCGGCATCGCGTCCGTCCGCGTCGTGGCGCCCCTCGCGTGCGTGTGCGCTGTGCTCCTCGCCGGAATCGCCGCCGTATCGCAGGAGGGCGGGAACGCCCCGGTGTACAATCCGCACGAAGACCTGGAGGTGCGGCCGCGACCGGGCGGGCTGTTTCCGGACCTGGCGGATCGGACCTGGTTCAAGCGCGGCGATCGCGAGCCGGATCCGCGAGCGTTCTCCGACGTCCGCGACGACGCCGATCTCTCGTCGATCAAACGCGGCGCGACCGACGATATCAACAACATCATCGTCCTGGTGGGCGAGATCCCGCTTCCCAACACCAAGGCCGCGGTGCTCGCGCCCATCTTCATGACAAATCACAAGAACATATTCGGCACCATTTCCGATTTCAATTTCACGTGGGTCGGATACAAGGTCACCGGTCAGTTCAAGCAGAAGGGGTTCCCCTTCGAAAAGACCGATCTCTCCGAGACCATCATCGGGTCGTTCGTCCACGCCAGCGGCACCAACCTGGGCTTCATCGGGAACAAGTACGAGGAGGAGTTGCGCTTCTACACGAACTACGTCTCCGAGATCGTATCGATGCGGTATAATTTTCCGCACAAGCTCTCGGCCGCGTTCACGCTCGATTCGCGCCAGTACTTCTTCGTCAAGCGCGACGTGCCGGACGATTTCATCATGCCGCACAATCACGTGAACATCTTCCCGCGGCTCGATTTCAATATCGACTGGCTCACCGAGACCGGCATAGACCAGATCACCAAGGGGTTCGGGCTTCAGTCCTGGATCGGGTACGGGGTGCGCAGCCAGTGGGAGAAATGGGGGCAGCCGCCGGCCTACGAGATGGGGCGCGAGGCGAAGGAGTTCATCATCTACTCGGTCACGGCGACCGGGGGGATCCTGATCGGCGATTCGCAGAACATCGTGATCACCGGGCGCTACAAGGGCGGAGACCGCACGGACTTCCTGTCCCGCCCGCGCTTCGGCGGGACCATCGACAACGCCAAGCTCGATGTGGTCCACGGCTTCCCGGTGGACTCGTTCCGGGTGAACGCCTTCGGGCTCGTGAATACCCGCTACAGCTTCGATATTTTCAAATGGCTACGGATGAGCCTGTTCCTCGATTACGCGCACGTCTACTCGCCCGCGCGGCAGGACATCTTCGGCAGCGGATACGGTTTCCGGTTTATTACGATCGGCGGGTTGCCCATATGGATAACGCATGGCATCGGGAAAAAATATTATCCAGGGAACGAGGAGCCGTTCGAGCAGGTGTTCATGGTCATGGCCGCGGCGGGGTGGTAGGGGATTATTCTGCTTGACGGTTCGTCTCACGCGGTTGATGTTTCGCGTGAATCGGTCCCGTGTGCCGAGCGCGGGACTAGAAAGGAGATACTGGTTCATGAATAAGATAGAAGGGAAGATCGACGCGACCGGGCTCAAGGTCGCCATCGTCGTATCGCGGTTCAACGAGTTTATCACCGCCAAGCTCCTGGGCGGCGCGGTCGATTGCCTGGTGCGCAACAACGCCAATGACGACGACATCACCGTGGTCTGGGTCCCGGGGTCCTTCGAGATCCCGCCGGTCACGAAGCGCCTGGCCGAGTCCGGCGCCTACGATGCCGTGATTTGCCTGGGCGCGGTGATTCGCGGCTCGACGCCGCATTTCGACTATGTCGCCGCCGAGGTCTCCAAGGGCGTCGCGCAGATCAGCCTGCAGGCGAAGGTGCCGGTCATCTTCGGCGTGCTCACCACCGACAGCATCGAGCAGGCGATCGAGCGCGCCGGGACCAAGTCGGGCAACAAGGGCTTCGACGCGGCGCTCTCGGCGATCGAGATGGCGCAGGTCTTTCGCCGGATCGGCTGATGGGGCACCGACGGAAAGCGCGCGAGTTCGCCATGCAGGCGCTCTACATGCACGAGACCGTGGAGCGCGCCGCCGATGCGCTGTCCACGCTGGACTGGGTGGACCGCGACGTGACGGCGGACATCCGCGCCTTCGCCATACGGCTCATCGAGGGCTCGATCGAGCGGCGCGAGTATATCGACGGGCTCATCCGGAAGCATTCGAAGAACTGGAAGTTCGAGCGAATCAGCGCCGTGGACAAGTCCATCCTGCGCATATCGATATACGCGATGCTGTTCATTCCGGACATCCCGCTGGCCGTGACCATAAACGAGGGGATCGAGCTCGCCAAGGCCTACGGGGGGAACAACTCGGGCCAGTTCGTGAACGGCATTCTGGACGCCATCAAGAAAAGCGAGCGTGCCGATGCTCGCGAACCGGGAGGTGGATCCGGTGAAACGCAATAGGTTCGTGCTCGCGCCCGACGACTCCGAGGGGCCCCGGGACGAGCGCGTCGGGCGAAATCGAATTAGCGCCGCCGGGGCCGGGGGCGGGCGGAACATGTTCGCCGAGCTGCGCGACAGCCGCTTCTTCTGGCCCGCGGTCGCATCCCTCGGCATCGTCGCCGCCATCGCGGCGACCGTCCTCGTGGTGACCACCGTCGTCCAGCGTCGGGGCGCGCCCGATTCCGGGCAATCCGCCGAGCTGCGCCGCGATGGGCGCGATACGGTGTATACGGACGGCGAAAAGAAGGTCCTGCCTGAAGAAAAGACCGACAATCCCGGCATCGCGCGCGGCCGCGAGAGCTATCTGCGCGGCTACCTTGCCGATGCGATTTCTGAGTTCACCGCGGTCGTGGAATCGGGCGCGAGCGAGCGGGACAAGGCGATCGCGCTCACCTATATCGGCATCATCCACGACGACCGCGGCGAGTTCGACAAGGCGATCGAGATGTACAACCGGGCGCTGCGCTACGACAAGCGAAATCCCATCATCTACCGCAATCTCGCGCTGGCCTATCGCCACAAGAAGGAATTCGAGAAGGCCGAGGAGGCCATCCGCGCGGGGCTCTCCATCAGCCCCGACAATGTCGACAACAAGATCCTCCAGGGAAACATCCTTTTCGAGCAGGGCAAGTTCAGGGAGGCGCGCGACATGTACGATTCGGTCCTGAAGACCGATGCGGGCAAGCCGCAGGCGCTCTACAACATGGGGATCACCCTCCTGAAGCTGGGCGACCTGGTCTCCGCGATGGAGTACCTCAAGCGCGCGGGGAACGCCGACCGTATCGGCGAGGTGGCGCACCTGGCGTATGCGAAGCTCGGAGTGCTCTACAGCCAGCAGCGCGACCTTCCCGAGGCGGAGAAATATTTGCGGCTGGCCGTCGCCATCAACCCCCGTGACGCCGTAGACCGATACAACCTGGGCGTGGTGCTGCTCCAGCAGCAAAAGAGCCAGGAGGCGCTCGAGGAGTTCCAGAAGGCCGAGGACCTCGGCAAGTCCGACGCGTCGGTCCTGGAGAACATCGGCGAGGCGTACTCGTCGCTCAAGCAGTACGAGCGCGGGATCGCGGCCTTCGAGCGGCTCTACGCGATCAACCGGCGTAACGTGCGCGTACTCTCGCGCATCGCCGAGCTCTATTAC
The DNA here is from genome assembly GCA_029562645.1 of Spirochaetota bacterium. GTDB lineage: Bacteria > Spirochaetota > UBA4802 > UBA4802 > JAKQUI01 > JAKQUI01. Next base: position 203,659 of record JAKQUI010000069.1, on the reverse strand, counting down.
GAGAAGGGCGACCTGGAGTCGGCCTATGAGGCCTATCGACGCATCACGCAGATCGAGCCGGCAACGGAGAATGCGCGGGTCGCCTATCTCAACATGGGAAACATCCTCGACGATGCCGCCCGCCACAGCGAGGCGGTCGACGCCTACCTGAAGGCCCTCACCATCAACCCCAAGGACGACGCGGCGCTGTACAATCTCGGGATCGCCTACAAGCACATGAACAAGCCGGAGCTGGCCATCGAGACCTGGCGCAAGGCGGCCGACCTGAACCCGTCGAACCCCGCGCCGCTGTTGGCGCTGGCCGATTACTACTACGAGACGGGGCACATGGAGCACGCGATGGACGAGTTCCAGAAGATATTGCGCCGCTTCCCCGGACAGCAGGAGGGGCACTTCACGCTGGGGACCATCTATCACAAGAAGGGGCAGAACGAATACGCCCTCGAGCAGTTCAAGCGCGTGATCGAGATCAACGACAAGAACGAGCTCGCGCAGAAGGCCTACATTAACATCGGGGTGCTCACCTCGCGCTCGGCCACGGACGAGAAGGGACTGGAGCAGGGGCTCAACTACGTGCAGCGGGCGCTGCTGCTCAAGCCCGGGGACCCGGAGGCGCTGGTCTCGATGGGGACGGTGTACTTCAAGAAGGAGATGTACGACAAGGCGATCGATTCCTTTTACATGGCCATCAAGTCCAGCCGGGACGGCAAGCTCATCGCCGAGGCGTATGGGAATATCGGGAAGAGCTATCACAAGAAGGGGCAGTACCAGAAGGCGCTGCAGGCATACACGCGCGCGGTGGAGGAGGACCCCACGAACGAGGAGGTCCGCATGAACCGCAAGGCGGCCATGCAGGCCTATGAACGGGACCTGGCGCGATGATCCCGGCAGGACGCGAGTTTCTGCAGGACCGCGAAGACGACATCCTCGCGCCCTATGCGGCGAAATCGAAGCATACGCGCGGCCGGCGTCACGCCGAGGAGTCCCATCCCTATCGCACCGAGTTCCAGCGCGACCGCGACCGCATCATCCACTCGCGGGCCTTCCGCCGGCTCGAGTACAAGACGCAGGTGTTCGTGAACCACGAGGGCGACCACTATCGGACGCGCCTCACCCACACCATCGAGGTCGCGCAGATCTCGCGCTCCATCGCGCGCGCCCTACGCCTCAACGAGGACCTTACCGAGAGCATCGCCCTCGCGCACGACCTGGGGCACACGCCCTTCGGCCATGCGGGGGAGCGCGAGCTCAATGAGCTGTTGCGCGACACGGGCGGGTTCGAGCACAATCGCCAGAGCCTGCGCGTCGTCGAAACGCTGGAGGAGCGCTACCACGGTTTCTCCGGGCTCAACCTAACCTGGGAGACGCGCGAGGGGATCATCAAGCACTCGAGTTATTACGACCACCCGGAGGTGTCCACCTACGCCCCCGAGGAGCAGCCCTCGATCGAGGCGCAGATCATCGATTTCGCCGACGAGATCGCCTACAACAATCACGACCTGGACGACGGCATCTCCTCAGGGCTCATCGACCCGGCGAGCCTGGACGACCTGGGACTGTGGCGGTTGGCCGCGGGCCTGCCGTATGCGGGGGACGTGAAGGACGAGAAGCTCGTCGTGAACCGGATGATCCGCTCGATCATCAATATCCTGGTGACCGATCTCATCCAGACGACGCTCGCGGCGATCGCCGAGCTCGGGGTCGCGACCTACGATGACGTGAAGCGCGCGCCGCGCAAGCTGGTGGGGTTTAGCGCCGGGATCGCGGCGATGAGCGACGAGCTGAAGCGGTTTTTGCGAAAGAACATGTATCAGCACTACCGCGTGGTGCGCATGACCATCAAGGCGCAGCGCGTGGTGCGCGAGCTCTTCAATCTGTATCGCGAGCACCCGAACGCGCTCCCGGACGATTATTTCGCGCGCGTCCCCGCGGACGGGCTCGTGCTCACCATCGCCGATTACATCGCGGGCATGACCGACCGGTACGCCCTCGAGGAACATCAGAAGCTCACCGACCCGATGATACGGGTGTGACGCCGTCGGGCCCCGGCGATGGGGCCATGCAGGAGGGCGATATGGAACACGAATACCCCGAGATTCCCGATTTTATCAAGGAGCTCATCGACTCGGGCGAGGCGATCGACGAGATACGCATCGACCGCGAGGGACGGTGGACCCACAATGGCGAGCCGTTCGCCAACCGGCGGATCGTCGATTTCTTCAACCGCTCGATTGCGCGGACCGCGGACGGGACCTACGTGATCCATTACGCCGATTTCACCTATCCGATCACGGTCGAGGACGTTCCGATCTTCGTCACCGGCGTACGTTTCAAGGGATTTGGCAATTTCGAGTCGATCACGCTGACCCTCACCAACGGCGCCGAGGAGGAGCTCGACGCGAGCACCCTGTTCTATCGGGACAACTGCCTGTACTGCCATGTGTGCGACGGACGAATGCCGGCCCGGTTCCATCAATCGCCGTCATTTCAGATCCTCGAGCGCCTCGAGGAGACCGACGACATGTTCTATGTGGTCATCTGCGGGAAACGCATTATCCTCAAGGAAAAGGCGGGGAACGAGGAATGATGCGGTTCGGTCGTTGGGGCGGGGCATTGCCCGCTCCCTGCAACCGAACCGTGAAAAACATTATTTCGATGCGTCGGCGACTTTTTGCGCGGCCTTTGCGTATGCGTCCAGGATGGTTTTGTTGTTCAGGAATTCCTTTTTCTGCAGCGTGGCCACAAGCGCTTTCCCCTGCTTTTGCATTGCGTCCATCATCTTTTTGAACTGCTCCTCGTCCGGTTTCACCGGGTCGGTCTTCTGCAACTGCTTTTGCGCGGCGGCGATACGCGCCGATTCCTCGCCCCACGCGGTGATCGCCGCGGCGACCTCTTCCGGTGTTGCGGCTTTCTCGAGCGCTGCGGCGCAGGTCTCGTTGGCCGCGATTGATTGCGTGTACAGCGCCTTGAGTTGGTCGGCCTTGGTAGTGCAGCCGGCGATCGCGAAAAGGGCGATCGCAAGCGACACGACGATTTTTTGAAGCATGCCTGTTCCTCCTGGTGGTATAATCCCGCAACCCTCCCGTTCGTTCGACGCACTGTCAAGAGGTATTCCGAATACGATCCATGCGACATAATGTGCTTGACGATCGCCGTAACACGGTGTAGCGGATCATGGTGAAACAGTTCTTATCGACACCAGGCAGGCGTTCGGCGGTGTGCGGCATTCTCATCATGATGATGCTGGGCTCGCCGGATACGAGCCCTGACGCCCTCTTCGCCGAAACCGTGCCGGATGCGCATCCCCGGCGGGACCGGATCGCCGTCCGCATCCTCTCCAAGCAGACGCGCCTGCTCCGAGAGGGTAAAACGCGCCAGATCGATTTCATCCTTCCTTCGTCGGCCGTGCTGTATGATGCGGGCGGGCACCCGCACGCCGTTCGTCTCCTGCGAGCGACCGTGCGCGACGGACAGGTGGTCGTTGCCGACATGGACCGTGGGCGCGAGTATGCCGGCTCGTTTTCCGTGTCGGTGCGCGACCCCGGGGGAGGGCTCTTTAGTTGCGCGCTTCCCGGCGAGGCCCGCCGCTATCCATTTCCGCTTACGATCGAAGGAGAGCCGGGCGGCGATATCCGGGTGATCGTACGCGAGTCGCGCGACGACTATTGCCGCTCCGTCGCGGCGGCGGAATACGGGCCGGTTCCGGCGCTCGAGGCGGAGGCGGTCCGCGCCCTTGAGATGCTGATCGCCGCCCGCTGTGATTACGCGAAAAAGCGCGCAGCGCACGCCGGATATGATTTCTGCGACCTCACGCATTGTCACGTGTATCGCGGGCGGCCGCTCCTATCAACCGGCCATGCGGCCCAATGCGACTGGTCGATTGACGCGGGCCGGATGGCCGATTCCCCGCTCTTTCACGCGCGCTGTGGGGGCGTCCTGCTCGACGCGCGGGTCTTCACGGTGGGACGGGCGTCGGCGCCCCCGCTGCGGGATTGGATCGCGGAGGAAAACCGGTACCTCTGCCGGAGCGCGGATTCCGCATGGCGCTGCGCGCTTCCCGCGCGCGAGATCGTTCGGCTCATGTTCCCGAAGACATCGCACCCCGCGCCGGGGTCCGTGCGACTGAGCTATGACCGATCCGACCTGACGATTTCCATCCGAACCGATGCTGCGAACCTTCGGCTTGCCCCGGAGGACTTTCGCCTGCGCATCAATCGCGTGCATGGCTGGAATTTTATCAAGAGCAACAACTATTCGATCGAGCCAATTCACGTCCAGGGCGCTCCCGGCTTCGCCTTTAGCGGGTATGGCCTGGGGCATGGCGTGGGATTGTGCCAGCGCGGCGCGCTCGCCCTGGCGCGGCTCGGCTATAACCGATTCGAAATTCTCGAGCATTATTATCCCGACATCGCGTGGCGCGCCGAGCGAAGCGGATCTGACGACACGCCGTATGCGGCAACGATGGTCTTCTCGCTCTCGACGGGAGCGCTCATCGCCGCTCCGTATCCCGCATTCGTCGAACGAACCATGGCGGCCGGTTCGTTCATCAAGCTCCTTGCGGCGCTCTATTGCGCCGCCGAGCGGCCGGACCTGCTCGCGGGCCACCGGTTCGTCTGCACGGGGAAAACAGACGGCGGCGACCTCCCCGAGCGCTGCCACGACCCCGCCGGACACGGCGATCTCGACTGCGCCGCCGCGCTTTCGCGTTCGTGCAATATCTATTTCGCCTCGCTCGCCGGGCGCATCGATGCCGCGCGGTTTACCGCCTTCTCGAATGCGCTGTTCGCCCGCGCGGGGATCGGCGCGCGCGTGCCGGCGGTCGCCGACCGGCGCGAGTTTGCGCGGCTTCTGGCGGGGCTCGATGCGCGCATGCGCTTCTCGGTCCGCGATTGTGTCGCGCTCGCGCGGCTCCTGTCCGCGGGCCCCGTGAACGACCGCGGCATCGAATCCGCGCGGCAGCCGATTCCCCCGGAGCGGCGCGCGATGATCGCCCGGGCGCTTCAGCGCACAGTGATCGACGGCACCGCCGGAACGCCGCTTCGGCCATACGGCAGCGCGATCAACGTTACGCCGCTTGCCGACGGCTCCGCCAATGCGCGCCGTTTGCAGGCCGCCGCCGCGAGCGGATCATACTGGGGGAAAACCTCCACCGTTGCCGAGGGGTCCAATCGCAAACACAGTTACGGCATGTTCGTGGGGGGCGATGATGACCGCGGCGTGATCACCATCCTCAGAAAAGGGAACGGGCACCTTGCCGCGAAATGGTCGCTCGTCCGTCTCGAGGCGCTTCGGGCGGGGGAGGGCGCGCGATGATGCGCGCAGACGGCGGGATCGATCGGGACGCGCTCTTTGCGGCGCTCAACGAGGGCATCCTCGACGAGCGCGCGGGCGCGTTTCGCCGGAACCTCGCGCGCAACCGGGACGCCATACGCAGGCATGGCGGGCTGCGCACGGTGGTGCCCCTCATCGAGGGACGGCACGTGGCGATCGTCGGGGCAGGCCCGTCGCTCGAGGGCGCGCTTGGGCCCCTCGGGAGGTATCACCATCGACAAGAGCTGTGCGTCATTGCGGCCGACATGGCGCTCCGGCCGCTGGCGCGCAACGGGATCCGCCCCGCCTTCGTCATCTCCTGCGAAACCAAGCCCGTCGACTTCTTCGCGGGCGTCGATACGACAGGCATGCACCTGCTGGCGTTTTCGTGCATGTCCAGCGTCAACCTGCGCCGCTGGCGGGGGAGGGTGAGCTTCTACAATTGGATGATCCACAACGACCGGTATGATCCGCTCTGGCGCGATGCGGGCGAGGAGCTCGGCTTCGTCGCCACGGGAAACCTCGTGACCACGCAGGCGGTCGCTTTAGCGCTCGGGTGCCGGATTGCGTCACTCGCCCTCTTCGGGAACGATTTGGGCTTTCGACGCCGCTACTATGCCGCCGAGACCGTCCGGTTTCACGAGACGCTCTGCGCGGTCGACCGGTTGCTTCCGCTCCCGACGGCGGAGTTCCGGACCGCCCGGCGCGCCGCGGAGTATGCGCTCCTCCGGGGGAATGATGCCTATTGCACGAACAGCCAGTTCCTTGCCGCCAAGCTGTGGCTCGAGGAGCTGTTTTCGAAACAGGCGGTGCCGATCTTCGATTGCAGCGATCCGGGGTGCTCGGGGAGTCACGCAATCAAGCTCGCGCCAAAAGAATATTTTGCGCGCTTCGATCGGAAGCCGCGACGGAGGTAGGACGATGATACGGGTGCACCGGCTCAACGGCGAGGAATTCATCCTCAACGCCAATCACATCGAAACGGTCGAGGAGCGGCCGGATACCACGATTACCATGATGAACGACCGGAAGTATATCGTGAAAGAACCGGCCGTCGATGTGATCGCCATGGTGGAGGAGTACAATCTGCGATTCTATCGCGCCGTTCACGGGAAAAATGAATGATGATTGAAAAACAATATAAGTGTACAAAATATATAAAAATATATTGACACTTTATTTTTAATATATCATTATGTCACATAACTGTGCACAGAAGGTCGTTTTTAACGGGTTTTTTTCGTCAGCGGCACGAAATAAATTATAGTAGTAAAAATTGTCATTGTGCGGTGCCGATAACATAAGCAGGAACGAAAATCGGCACCCGATGATCGTGGCGGATCCGCGCTCGTATCACATGTGATGCCGGTGTCGCGAGTGCGGCAATGCGCGGACAAGTATAATCGGTGGGGAAACACATGGGCGATGATGAAAAACCCTTAGTGGAAGAGGACGAGGAGGAGTCGGGGGCGCGCGGCGAAGGCGAAGGGCAGAAGAGCCCGACCACGTCGAAGATCATCAAGATCCTGTTGTACGTGGCCGGGGGCATCCTGCTCATCTTCATCGTGTTCGGTATTTCGTATCTCGTGTCCACCTATGTCCAGGAGCGCCGGTACGCCAAAGAGCAGGACATCGTTGTCGTGCCGCCGCCGGCGCCGCTCGCGCGCTATGAGATCCCGGTGATCTCGTTTACGACCAAGGACGCGGAGCCGCACATGGGGAAGATCGCGCTGGCGCTGGGCTACGACAAGAACGACCAGCAGCTCACCACCGAGCTCACCGAGCGTGCGCCCCAGCTGCAGCACATCATCAACGTGCTTCTGCGCGGCAAGAGCTACGAGGATATCAATTCCGTTGAGGGCATGATCAATCTCACCGAGGACATCAAGGCGCACATCAACGTGGTCCTCATCAACGGCAAGATCAAGGAGATTTACTACAAGGAGTTCATCGTGAATTGATGGTCGTCCCGGTGCGCTGGGGCGGTTGATTTATCGATCTGGGGGAAACCATGGGTGACGGCTCACTGTCGCAAGATGAAATAGATGCCCTATTACAGGGTGCGGACGACATGCTTTCGACCCCGTCGGCGACGCCGAGCTTCGGAGCGGCCGGCGGCGGGGGCTCGCTGTCACCCCTCGAGCGCGATTCGCTCGCCGAGCTGTTCAACAACACCATGCGCATGGTGGCGCCCTCGCTCTCCGGCTACCTGAGCGGCAAAAACATCACCATATCCAACGCGCTCATCGAGGTGAAGCCGCCCGACGCCGTGAAGGCCGATTTCAACCGCCAGTTCGTCCAGGTGAGCATGGACTACAGCGGCGCGGTGAGCGGTCGCAATGTAATCCTTTTCAACTACGCGGACGCGGGCGTCATCTCCTCCCTCATGATGGGGGACGATTCCGGGACGCCGCCGTCGGAGCTCACCGACGCGCATCAGAGCACCATCCAGGAGTTCGTGAGCCAGCTCGTTTCATCGTGCGCCACGCAGTTTGCGGACCGAATGGGGCGGGGCATCAACACCAGCCCGCCGGCGCTTTCCATCGTGAACAATGCCGCCGGTGTGCAGCTGCCCGCCGGAAACCAGATCGTCAAGATCACCTACAATCTCTCCATCGAGAACCTCGTAAGCTCGAAGTTCTATCACCTGCTCGATTTCGGGATGGCCTCCGACCTGGCGAAATCGACCATTTCGGGCGGTCAGCCGACGCAGCAGATGTATCAACAGCAAATGTCCCAGCCGCAGATGATGACCGGGCAGGTGGGCATCAGCCCGGTGAAGTTCCCGCCGCTGGGCGAGGGGATCCCGTCGGGCGCCGCGGGCAATATATCGCTGCTGCTCGACGTGCCGATGACGCTCACGGTGGAGCTGGGCCGCACGCGCCAGCTCGTGAAGGACATCCTGGGATTGGGGGAGGGTTCCATCATCGAGCTGGACAAGCTGGCCGGCGAGCCGGTGGACCTCCTGGTGAACGGCAAGCTCATCGCGAAGGGCGAGGTCGTGGTCATCGACGAAAACTTTGGCGTGCGCGTGACCGACATCGTAAGTCCGGCCGAGCGCATGTCGAAGATGCAGACGTAAGTGACGATCCGGACGGCGCTTTCGCGGCGCGGTCCGCACGGACAGGAGACATAATCAGGATATGATGCGAATGGACGAAACATATTCGATGCGGCCGGTGACGGGTCGGGCCGTGTGCGTAGTGCTCCTTGCCGCGGGTATATTTTTTTCCTTCGCGATCGCATTATGTCCCATTGAAGCCACCGCCAAGGCAAAAAAGTCCGCTGCGAAAAAGAGCCAGCGCGTGGAGCAGACGGATGATCGCGAGGAGGAGGCGGAGCGTCGCGACGTCTCGTCGGTGACGGGATCGCCCGTGATGGCCGCCGAGAAGAGCGACGACCCGACGAAGAAGAAAGAGGACCCCCCCAAGGACGCGAAGGAGAAGGCCGCGGCCGACAAGGGCACGATCTATGATTACGAAAAACCGACGGCCGAAGAGGAGAGTTACGCGTGGCTCATCTTCAAGACCCTCTTTATCCTGGGGCTTTTGGTGGGCGGGTTTTATTACTTCTTCCGGTTCGTGACCAAGAAGGCCGGCGTCCACGTGTTGGGACGAGACGTGGTGCATGTGCTCTCGGTGGTGCCGCTGGCCCAGAACAAGTTCCTGCAGGTGGTGGACCTCGCTGGGCGGATCATCGTGCTGGGCGTGTCCGACAACAACATCAACATCATCACCGAAATTACCGACCGTGACGAGATCGACCGCATCCGTCTCCTGAGCTCCAAGTCCTCTCCGGTCTCCGAGAACAACTTCCAGGATTTTCTGGTCAAGCAGCTGGGCTCCATCGGGCAGCTCGGGCGCTTCTTCCGCCGCTCCACGGGGGGCGGGCGCGACGGCGATACCGGGTATGGGGGGCACGATCATGATGTTGACCGGCTTGACTACCTGCGCCGGCAGCGTGAGCGGCTGAAAAACCTCAACGGGAAAGACCATGAATAAGAAACGGTTGATAATCGGTCTGGTGACGCTGATCGCGCTGGCGATCCCGGCGCTGGCGCTCGCGCAGGACGTGGGCGGGATGCGCATGCCCATCCCCAAGGTGACCTTCGATATCCGCGAGGCGACATCGGCGAAGGACGTCGCGCTCTCGTTTCAGATACTGTTTCTGCTCACGATCCTCACCCTCGCGCCGTCGATCATCATCATGATGACCGCCTTCACGCGCGTGGTGATCGTGCTCGACTTCGTGAAGCGCGCGCTCTCGCTGCAGCAGATGCCGCCCAACCAGGTGATCGTGGGCCTCTCGATCTTTTTGACGATCTTTATCATGGCGCCCACCTTCACCGAGATCAACAACAAGGCGCTGCAGCCGTACCTCAAGGGCAAGATCAGCAACGAGGAGTTTATCGACAAGGGCATGGAGCCCATGCGCACCTTCATGTTCAAGCAGACGCGCAAGAAGGACATCGCGCTGTTCATCGAGCTGGCCAAGCTCAAAAAGCCCGCCAACGAGAGCGAGGTGCCGTCGTACTGCCTCATCCCGGCCTTCATGATCAGCGAACTCAGGCGCGCCTTCGAGATCGGGGTGTACATCTTCATCCCGTTCATCGTCATCGACATGATCATTGCGAGCGCCCTGATGGCGATGGGCATGATCATGCTGCCGCCGGTGATGATATCGCTGCCGTTCAAGATCGTGCTGTTTATCCTGGTGGACGGATGGAATCTGCTCGCCTACCAGCTCGTCAGATCATTCGGGTAAAGGGAGAGGGCTGAGCATGGACGACGTGCTGGTCATTAAAATACTTCGGGAGGCGCTGATGGTCACCATGATCGTTTCGGCGCCCATTCTGGGCGTGGGGATGATCGTGGGGCTTATCATCTCCATCTTCCAGACGACCACCTCGATCCAGGAGCAGACGCTTACGTTCGTTCCCAAGATCATCGCCATCTTCGCGGTGGTCGTCATCTCGGCGTCGTGGATCATCTCGACGCTGGTCACGTATACGAAGAATTTGTTCATGCTCATAGGAAGGATTCCGGGGGGATAATGGGCGTCGCGCGCGGCGCCCAGGCACAACGCCATGCCGATGGCCTATTTCGTATATCACTTTCAGGTGTTTTTGCTCATCCTGGTCAGGATGAGCTCGATGATTTTTATCGCACCGTTTTTTTCCAGCGCCTTGATCCCCTTGCGCCTCAAGGTGCTCATGTCGTTCCTGATTACGCTGGTGATATTCCCGGTGGTGGCGAGCACGGGCTACACGCTGCCGGGCGGCATGGGGGAGTACGCGCTCCTGGTGATCCAGGAGATCACCATCGGGATTTTCATCGGATTTCTGGTGGCCATCATCTTCGCGGCCTATCAGCTGGCGGGGCAGTTCTTCGCGGTCCAGATCGGTTTCGGCATCAATGAGGTGATCGATCCCCTCGCGGAGGTGTCGATCCCGCTGATCGGCCAGCTCCAGAACCTGGTCGCGCTGCTTATCTTTCTGGCGATCAACGGCCATCACTTCATGATCAAGGCCGTGTATCGTTCGTACGAGCTGGCCCCGGTGTTCTCGCTCGCCGCGAAGGCGTCGCAGGGCTATTTCAACTTTCTGCTGCATTCGTTCAGCGGGATGTTCGTGGTCGCGCTCAAGATCGCGTTGCCGGTGGTCGCCACCATCTTTCTGGTGACGGTGAGCCTGGGCGTGCTGGCCAAGGCGGCGCCGCAGATGAACATCATGATGCTGGGCTTTCCGTTCAAGATCGCGGTGGCCTTCGGGATCCTCGTGCTCACGACGCCGCTCATCGTGAGGATCATGCAGGTCTCCCTCGAGCGGACCTTCGGGTTCGTTTCGAAAGTGATTCTATACTGGCCGCAATAGGCGGCCCCGCCCGCCGGGCGGAGAACGGGGACGGGGATTCGATCCCGCCCCGGTTTCGTGGAGTGATATGGCAGCGTTCGCCGACGACATCATCCGGCTGCGCCCCTTCGATGACGAACCGAAGGCGTTCGTGTTCGACCTGCAGCTCTTCGCCGCGGAGGACGAGGGGCGTACCGAGGAGCCAACCGAGAAGAAGCTCCGCGAGGCGCGCGAGAAGGGCCAGGTCGCCAAGACCACCGAGCTCCCGCAGGCGGTCGTCGTCATTTTCGGCGTGATGGTGGTCTTTTTCCTGGGCGCGTGGATCTACGATGCCATGGCGCGCCTGATGACGTACTACCTGACCGGGTTTACGCGCTTTTCACTCACCGAGCGTTCGGTGCTCATCGAGTTTTTCCGGATGACGGAGGTCTCGGGGAAGGTGCTTCTGCCGATCTTCGCCGCCGTGATGGTGGCGGCGGTTTTGGGCAACATCGTGCAGGTCGGGTTCCAGATCTCCACGCACCCGCTGAAATTCGACTGGAAAAAGATCAAGTTCGACCCGGCCACCATCATCAAGAAGATGTTCTTCTCCAAGCAGGTGGGGATGAACCTGTTCAAGTCGATATTCAAGGTGGCGGTCATCGGGGTGATCGCGTACGCCATCATCGTGAACGAATACGAGCTGATCATGAAAACGCCGGACATCGGCATCGCGCTGGCGCTCAAGTCCTGCGGGATCGTCGCGCTCAAGATCATCATCTGGACCTCGGTGATTTTGCTGGTGCTGTCGATCCCCGACTACATCTTCCAGCGCCACGAGTTCATGGAGTCCTTGAAGATGACCAAGGAGGAAATGAAGGAGGAGATCAAGGAGACGATCGGGGACCCGCATATGCGGGCGCGCCTCCGCCAGATGCAGATGGACCTGGTGATGAAGAACATGATCCGCGAGGTGCCCAAGGCGGACGTGGTGGTGACCAACCCCACGCACTTCGCCGTGGCCCTGCGCTACGACCGATTTACGATGGAGGCGCCCATGCTCGTCGCCAAGGGCGTCGACAGCATGGCGCTGCGCATCCGGGAGATCGCGAAACAGAACGACGTGTTCATGATCGAGAACCGCCCGCTGGCGCAGGACCTCTACAAGCGGATCGACGTGGGCGATATGATTCCGCCGGACCTGTTTTACGCGGTTTCGTTGATTTACGCCGAGCTGTACAAGGTGAAGGGCTACCGTCAGGCGGCGATATAATGCCGCACGGGATGAACGGGAATTGAGGGGACAATGGCTGAAGCGAGACGATTATCGTTCCTGACCGACAACCTGCAATGGATGCAGAAGACCGACATCCTCGTGGGTATCGGCGTGATCTCCGTGGTCTCGATGCTCGTGATACCGCTGCCCACGGTGATCCTCGACTTCCTGCTGGCCGTGAGCATCATGTCGGGGCTCCTCATCCTGCTCATCGTGATGTTCGTGCCGCGCTCGTACGATTTCTCGATATTCCCGTCGCTCCTGCTGGTCACGACGGTGTTTCGCCTCGCGCTCAACGTGTCCTCGACCCGCCTCATCCTCCTTCAGGGGACGGCGTTCGACGGAAAGATCATCCGGACCTTCGGCGACTTCGTGGTCGGGGGGAATTACGTCATCGGGCTCATCATCTTCATCATCCTCATCGCGGTGCAGTTCATCGTGATCACCAAGGGCGCCACGCGGACGGCCGAGGTCGCCGCGCGGTTCACGTTGGACGCGATGCCCGGCAAGCAGATGAGCATCGACTCCGACCTTTCCAACGGCATCATCACCGAGGAGGTGGCCATCCGGCGACGCGCCGAGATCAGGAAAGAGGCGGATTTCTACGGAGCCATGGACGGCGCCTCGAAGTTCGTGCAGGGCGACGTGAAGGTGGGGATCGTCATCACGCTCATCAATATCATCGGCGGCTTCATCATCGGCATGGTGATCCGCGGCGAGTCGTTCGACGTCGCGCTCAAGACCTACACGCTGTTGTCCATCGGCGACGGCCTCGTGGCGCAGATCCCCTCGCTCCTGGTGACCACCGCGACCGGTATCATCGTGACCCGGGCCGTATCGGACGATAACTTCGGCACCGACCTGGGCAACCAAATCGCCGCGCAGCCGCGCGCGCTCCTCATCACCGCCGGGGCGCTGGCGGCATCGGCCATCATCCCCGGCTTCCCCAAAATCTCCATCCTCATGCTCGCGGCCGGCCTGGGCGCGCTGGGGTACATCCTCCAGCAGACGCAGGAGGAAACGCAGAAGAAAGAGGAGATCGACGAGAAGGAGGCGCAACTCAAGGAGCACAAACCCGAATCGGTCATGCCGCTCATGCAGGTGGACCCGCTCGAGGTGGAGATCGGCTACAGCCTCATCCCGCTGGTTGATCCGGAGCAGGGCGGGACGCTTCTGGACCGGATCACCAACATCCGCCGCCGCTGTGCGCTGGACATGGGATTGGTGGTGCCGCCCATTCGCATTCGCGACAACATGGAGCTCGAGCCGGACTCGTACGCCGTGCTCATCAAGGGCGTCGAGATCGGGCGGGGGAACCTGCAGGTGGGACGCCTGATGGCGATGGATCCCGGAGGCGTGAAGGAGCGCATCGAGGGCGACGAGTTCGTGGAGCCGGTCTTCGGGCTCACGGCCATCTGGATCGAGCCGGACTTGCGCAATACCGCCGAGAGCGGCGGCTATACCGTCGTCGATTGCCCCACGATCATCGCGACGCACCTCACGGAGATCATCAAGCGGCACGCGGACGAGATCCTGGGCCGCCAGGAAGTGAAGCAGATCGTGGACAACATCAAGAGCGACTATCCGGCGGTGGTGGACGAGCTCCTCAACGAGAAGAAGATGTCGCTGGGCGAAATCCAGCGAATTCTCCAGAACCTGCTGCGCGAGCGCGTGTCCATCCGCAACATGGTCACGATCCTCGAGACGCTCGCCAGCTATGTCGATTACACCAAGGACGCGGGCATGCTCACCGAGTACGTGCGCAACGCCCTTTCGCGGCAGATCTGCCTCGAGCATGTTGACCGCGAAGGGATGCTCTCGGTGATCACGGTGAGCCCGGAGATAGAGGGCATCATCCGCTCGTCCATCCACGACGATCCCATCGAGGGGCGCATCGTGGGCCTGGAGCCCGATGTGCACGGGCGCATCGTGGCCGCCTTCATCGAGGCGTACAAGAAGTCGAAGGACGCCGGGTTCGCGCCGGTGTACCTTGTGTCGCCGCAGATCCGGAGCGTCACCTTCACGCTCCTGGAGCGCGAGATCGCGGACCCGTTCGTGCTGGGGTACAACGAGGTCCGCCCGGAAATTAAAGTCAGAGTCATCTCGACCGCGTTGATGTCGACGGCGGCCTGATCACGATATACTATTTCGGCAAGGAGTGGGTCATGAGGTACGTGAAGATCAAGGCGAAGAATTACAATGAGGCCATGATGAAGCTCAAGATGGAGTACGGCGACGAGGCCATCCCCATCAGCCATAAATACGTCAAGGAGGGCGGGCTCTTCAATACGGCGCTCATGGCCAAAGATCTCGTGGAGCTCACCGCGGCCATCCAGGAGTCGAAGCCCGCTCGGGGCCTCGGGGTCAAGCCCGAGAAGAAATCGCACATCGACTTCACCGTGGGCGACACCACGGAGACGAAGCCCCTGTCGTCGGTCGCGCCGCCGAAGGCCGCCGTCGACAACGGCCCGCTGATGGACGCGCTCAACGGGCTGTACGATCGCGGCATGGCGAAAACGGAGACGAAGAGCGCCTCGGTGGGCGCGCTCCAGGACACGATCCGCAAGGCCGCGGCCGTCGCCGAACCGCGCGTCGCATCGGCCGGGTCAGACTCGATCGCGAAGCTGGAGAAGGAATTCCAGGACCTCAAGAACATGCTCAACCGGGTGATCGAAACCAAGGGCGCGGCGGCCGAGAAGTCCGCAGCGGACACGGCCGAGGATGATCGCACCATGCGTCCCGTTCTCGAGATACTCAGGAACAACGACTTCGACCACGATGAGTGCACCCTCATGGTCGAGGAGATCAAGAACAACGTGAGTCGCGAGGACCTCAAGGACCGCTATAAGATTGAAAAAACCCTGCGCGAGCTGCTCAAGAACCGCATCGTGACCAGCGGGCCCATCACCACCGGGAACCGGAAGAAGGTGATCATGTTCTTCGGCCCCACCGGCGTGGGCAAGACCACCACGATGGCCAAGCTGGGCGCCATCCACGCGCTGCGCGAGGGGCACCGCGTGACCTTCATCACCATCGACACCTACCGGATCGCCGCGACCGAACAGCTTAAGAAATACGCGGAGATCATGAAGATCCCGCTGCGCGTCGTGAGCGACCAGTCGGGGCTCAAGGAGGTCCTCGACAAGGAGAAGGCCGAGATCATCATGATCGACACGTCGGGCCGCAGCCACAAGAACCTGATGAAGATCTCGGAGATCAAGAGCTTCGCGGACGTGGTGGAGTACGATTTCGAAAAGGTCCTCTGCGTGAGCGCGAACACCAAGAAGCACGATATCGCCGAGGTGTTCAAGGCGTTCAACAGCATCAATTTCGACAGCGTCATCATCACCAAGGTGGACGAGACCGGGTACATCGGCAGCGTGGTCGATGTGGCCGATCGCTTCAAGAAGCCGATCGCCTATTACACCTTCGGCCAGGAGGTCCCCAACGACATCGCGATCGCGGAATCGGAAAGAATGGTTGACTTGATGTTCGGCAACGCGCATAATTAGATCGGGAGGCGCAACGTGGATCAGGCAGCGAACTTGAGAAGACTGGTACTGGAGAACAACGCCGTCAGGAAGTGCAAGACCATCGCCATCACCAGCGGGAAGGGGGGCGTGGGGAAGTCCACGTTTTCGGTGAGCCTGGCGATCGCGCTGGCGCAAAACGGTGCGAGCGTCACCCTGCTCGACGCCGACCTGGGCCTTGCGAACGTGAACGTGATCCTGGGGATCATCCCCAAGTTTAACCTGTATCACGTCATCAAGGGCAAGAAGTCCCTCAAGGAGATCATCATCGACGTCCCCGAGGGGATCAAGATCATCGCGGGGGCGTCCGGATTCCACCAGCTGGCGAACCTCGAGGACAAGCAGCTGGCGAAGTTCATCGAGACCATCGGCGAGATCGACACCGACGATTACATGATCATCGACACCGGCGCGGGGGTTTCGCAAAACGTGCTCTCGTTCGTGATTGCGGCCGACGAGGTGCTCGTCGTGACCACGCCGGAGCCCACGGCGATCACCGACGCGTACGGCATCATCAAGTCGATCGCCTCGCACACCTCGGACAAGAACATCAAGCTCGTGGTGAACCGCGTGCAGTCCGTTTCGGAGGGGCAGCGCGTGGCGCAACGCGTCATCAACATCGCCGGGCAGTTCCTGAACATCAAGGTCGAAAACCTGGGGTTCATCTTTGACGATATTTCAGTGCAGAAATCGATCAGAAACCAGAAACCCTTCATGGTGTCGTATCCGAAAACGAAGGCGTCGGTATGCGTGAAGCTCATCGCCGATCGGATTTGCAACCGCGATGTGGAGGCGGAGCGCGGCACCGGCCTGGTGTCCTTCTTCCGCAACATGCTGCGGTCGTCGAAAGACGCGCAATCCGTCGCCGAGGCGGTCGCGGAAGCGCCATCGGCGTAAAAAAAGGGTTGAAGAAAAACTTGTGAATATTTACCTTATATATACCGGGTAGCGGGAGCGGGATGGATATCAAGGAGCTCCTGCCGTCGTTCGGTGGCATTGACGCAAAAATTAGGACCGCGCTGGCATTTGGCGCAACGGCGTTCATCATTTCACTGTTTGTCGGGCTTGTATCGGGAAACTTCATCACCGGCGCGCTGGCGACTTCCCTGGTGATGGCGGCCGTGTTCATGGTTCTCGGCTATGCCGCCGTTTTCGTCATCACCCGCTACGTCCCGGAGGTTCTTGCGCTCTTCACGCGAACGGGGTCGGGGACCGGAGGGGAGAGCGAAAGCGCCGCACCCGCCGGAGGCGAGACGGCGACGAACGAACCGGAGCCGACAGCCTCGGCGGAATTTAAGCCGATGACCGATGATAGCTTCACCCGCATGGAGTCGGTTCCCGCTTCGGGCGACGGGCAGCTGGGGAAGCATATCGTGAAGAAGGAGCGTAAGATCAAGTACGAGCCGAAATTGATGGCCGAGGCCATCAGGACCATGATCAAGAAGGACGAGTAGTCGCGTTCGGTTATACCAAGCAGGCAAGGGACGGTATGCGAAATAAGAAATACGAAGAGTTCGACAAGGTAGACGAGGACAAGCTCTGGAAGCAGTTCGCCAAGTCCAAGGACAACGACCTGCGGAACTATTTCGTCGAAAAGTACGCCCCGCTCGTCAAGTATGTCGCCGGCAAGATCTCCATCGGCATGCCGCACAATATCGAGTTCGACGATCTGGTCTCCTACGGCGTGTTCGGCCTCATCGACGCCATCAACAAGTTCGATTTTAACCGCAACATCAAGTTCAAGACCTACGCGATGACCCGCATCCGCGGCGCGATCTTCGATGAGCTGCGCTCCATCGACTGGATCCCCCGCTCGATCCGCCAGAAGGCGAAACAACTCGAACAGGTGATCGCCGAGCTGGAGAACAAGCTGGGGCGCACCGTCGAGGACGAGGAAATCGCCCGCGAGCTGGGAGTGTCGAGCGAAGAGTTCCAGACCCTGCTCAATAAACTCTCCGGAACCGCCCTCATGTCGCTCAACGACATCTGGTATCTCGGCGACGACAGCGACGAGCTCTCCATCTTGGAGACCCTGGAAGCGCCGGAGAACATGAATCCCGATATCCTCATCGAGAAGGAGGAGATCCGAGACTATATCATCGAGGCCATCAAAAAGCTCCCCGACAAGGAGAAGAAGGTGATTGTCCTGTACTATTACGAGGACCTCACGCTCAAGGAAATCGGCGAGGTGCTCGAGGTCACGGAGAGCCGCGTTTCGCAGCTCCACACCAAGGCCATCATGCGGCTGCGCGGTCGTCTCGGACGGATCAAGTCGAACATCATGGGATGAGCGCATGAGCAAGCTGAAAGACCTCATGCAGGCCATAGGGGACGACGAGGGCCAAGACGACGAGATCGAGGTCTATGCCGATTCGGTGAAAAACGCGCTCGAGCTTGCAGCCCGCGAACTCAAGATGGACATCTCGGTCCTCGATTACGAAATACTGGAGAAGGGGACTAGCGGATTCTTCGGCATTGGGCGCCAGCCCTACCGGGTGCTTGTCCGGCCGGGCCATCAATATCACGAACACGACGATATCGACAAAATCGAGAAAAAGCTCGCGAGCCTCTCGACCGACGATCTCGTTTCCAGCCGCATCGAACGGGACGCGGACGGGCGCTTCAGCGTGCGCGTGACCAAGTCGGGCGTCTGGCTCACCGTCCACCCGCCGGTGGGCGCGGGGAAATCGGTGAGCCTGGGCGACGTGCAAACGCGCCTGTACGCGCTGCGCATCAAGGGCGTCGACGAACAGAAGGTCGAGAAAGAGGTAAAAAAACAGTCCGGCAAAAAGATCAGGCTGGGAGATTGGATCCCGAATCCCGAATATGACGGCACCATGAGCATCGAGGTCTCCGACGACGAGATGTCGGCGTATGTTCATTTTATCCCCCCGCAGTATTCGGGGCGGCACATGGAGTTCGAGGAGGTGATGACGGCGCTGCGCAATGCCGGGGTGCTCGTGGGCATCCGCGAGAAGGACATCAACGAATACCTCGAGAAGATGGACTATGCGCAGCCGCTCCTGGCGGCCAAGGGTGATCCGCCCCGCGACGGGCGCAATGCCTACATCGATTACAAGGTCCGGGTCGAAAAGACCGATGTGCAGTTCGAAGAGGACGAGAAGGGTCAGGTCGACTTCCGCAACCTGGACTTGCTCGAGAACGTGGTCGTAGGGCAGGTGCTTGCCGTCAAGGTCCCGTTCGAGGACGGGATACCCGGGCGGACGGTCACCAATCGCGTCCTGCCGGCGAAGTCGGGCAAGGATACGCAGATCAAGTACGGGAAAAACACAATCCTCTCCGACGACGGGAACGAACTGACGGCGGCCACCAACGGGCAGGTCATTTTCAAGGCGGGAAAGATCTCGGTTGACGAGGTCCTATACATCAAGGGCGACGTCTCGCTGGAGACCGGCAATATCACCAGCCTGGGGTCGGTGGTGATCTCAGGGAGCGTGCTCGACAACTTCGTCGTGAAGGCCGCCGGCAACATCGAGGTGCGCGGCTCCGTGCAAAAGGCGAACATCGAGGCCGAGGGCGATATCGTCGTGAAGCAGGGGATCATGGGCCGCGACGAGGCTCGTATCGAGTCCACCGGCGGTTCGGTCTTCGCGAAATTCATGCAGCGCGCCAATGTGATCGCTGAAAAGGACGTGGTGGCCTACGAGGGTATCGTCCATTCGAATGTCGATGCCGGGCGTCGCATCCTGTGCAGCGGCCGGCGCGCCCGGATCGTGGGCGGCGTGATTCGCGCCGGAGAGGAGGTGAACGCCCGGTTCATCGGTTCCGAATCGTTCACCAAGACGGAGCTCCGGGTTGGGGTCAATCCCAAGGTCCTGCAGCAGGTTTCCGACCTGGAGGGCATCAAGAAGCAGATCGTCGATGAGCTCGACAAGCTGAACAAGGACTACACGACGCTCACCTCGCAGCGAAAGAGCATGGGCGGCAAGCTGCCGAAGGAGAAGGAGGAGCTGTTCGTCAAGATGACCGCGCAGCAGAAAAAGCTGAACGCGCGGCAGGCCGAGCTCGACATCGAGCTCGAGGAGCTGAAGTCGTATCTGGGCATGCTCGGCAAAAAGGGCAAGGTGTGCGCCGAGAAGAGCGTTTTTCCGGGGGTCGATATCTTCATTAAAAACAACCGTTTTCCGGTCAAGGACCCCTACAGCTTTGTGACGATCGCGCTCGAGGGCAATGATGTACGGCTCTCGCAGTATACGTACCCGGAGGGCTTTGAGGACCGCAACACCCGTCGGAGACCGCCGCGCCGCTGAGGTGGAGCCATGTCGATAAAACCGATCGACCTCCAGACGAACATGGGGCAGATCCATGAGATCTCCAAGGGCGAGAAGATGCGGACCGACGGCCTGGTGGAGCAGCAGCACCTTCTGGAAAAGGAATCGAACGAGCAGTCCCGGCTTTCCAAGTCGAAGGTCGAGGAAAACAAGAAGGCCGACAGCGCGATCATATTGCGCGATGACCAGAGCAAGCGTCGCCGCCGCGAGGAGCGGGAGAAGCGGAAGCGCCAGCAGGATGAATCATCGACGACGGCCTCGACGATGCGCGATGAGCGCCTCGGGAAGATAATCGATATCAAGAAATAGACGCGCCGGGATCGGCGCCGGAGGCACTGGGGCGGCATGGAACTGCTGGTGATGATCGTCGTGAATATTTTCGTGTGCACGGTTTTCTATCTGGTGATCAGCCTCAAGCTCGAGAAGAAGGCGTCGGAGTTCCGCGAGAAGCGGATCATGAAGATCATGGACGACATCATTCGTGATTTCAACCTCACCGCCGAGCGGAACATATCGATCCTGGAGAACCGGATCGCCGTGATGAAAAAGATGCTCGAGCACGCCGGCGCGCTGCCGGGGATCGACCTCAGCGTTGCCGACGATGACGCGGCAGCCCCTGTGGAAAGGACGGTCGACGTACGTTCATCGCGCGATGGCGAGGAGCGCCCGAATGGCGGCGTTCGTGTCGCGAGCCCGGCGGTATCGGGGCATACGTCCGATGGTGCGGGCCTCGGCGGAATGCTCGGTGCGTTAGTGCGCGCGATAGGCGCGGTTGCCGCACGGGTTATCGGCGGACGGGACGCGCGCGCTGACGGACCAGAGGAGCGCACGGGCATGCGCTCTTCGGTGTCGGTCGAATCACGCGTATCACCGACCGCCCGGGAGGCCGTCGCGCGCCGGTCCATCGATATTACGATCGAGAAGGACATGGCCGAGCTCGCAGCGCTCGCCGCGGATGGAGAGAAAGCGGAGCGTGCGCGTCCGAAATCAGACCTCCTTCCCGATGAGGAGCTGGCGACGATGTTCGATACGTCTGACGACAAGTACGCGCTCATCTCCGATCTCTACGGAAAGGGCTACGATCTCGAGGTCCTGTCCCGATGTTCCGGCGTTCCGCTGGGCGAGATAAAGCTTGTCGTGAGCCTCAACCGGCCGACGGCCGGTCCGACGCTGTAATACGCCGTACATGGATAGGAACGCGCACGATGATTGATTTTGAGAGCATAAAACGCCTGACGCCCGAGGAGTTCGACCGGTTCGCGAAGCTGATCTACCGCGAGAGCGGCATCTTCCTGAAGGAAACCAAGCTTACGCTCCTTTCGAACCGCCTTCGAAAGCGCCTCAAGGCGCTGTCGATTGACACCTTCACGGAGTATTACGATTATATCGACGGGCTGGCGGACAAGTCAAAGGAGATCGAAGCGCTCATCGACGTCGTCTCCACAAACGAAACGTACTTCTTTCGGAACGAACGGCAGTTCGACGCGCTGACGATGCATTGCTTTCCCGAGTTTGCGCGCATCAAGGGGGGCGACCGCACCCTGCGGATCTGGAGCGCGGGGTGCTCGACCGGCGAGGAGCCCTATACGATCGGAATCTGCGTCCTTGAATGCCTGCATCTCTTTCCCGGCTGGAAGATCGAGATCATTGCGACCGATATCGCCCCATCGGTCCTTGAATTCGCCCGTGAGGGGCACTATTCCGGTCGGCGCATTGAAAAGGTCCCGCCGGAGCTGTTAAAAAAATACTTTACACCGGACCGGGAAAACCCTGAAGTACGCATCATACATGAATCCGTGAAGAAGCTGGTAACCTTCAGCTACCTGAACCTGTTCAAGACACCCTATCCGCAGCGCTGCGACGTCATCTTTTGCCGCAACGTGATGATCTATTTCGACCGGGAGCACCAGAAGACGCTGGTGGAGGGGTTTCATTCCGCGTTGCAGCCGTACGGGTATCTGTTTATCGGTCATTCCGAGACCCTGCATTCGATATCGGACAAGTTCGAGTATAGAAAAATCGAGGATTCGCCGGTCTACGTGAAAAAAGGAAGCGGGCATGCAGTTTAAGCTCATCAATGTGGGTATCGCCGACCTCAAGGTCGTCTCGACGCCCAATATCCTGCGCACCATACTCGGATCGTGCATCGGGATATGCCTATACGATCCCTCCGCGAAGATCGCGGGGCTTGCCCATATCATGCTGCCGTCCGTCAATGCGTCCCGCGAGGCGAACCACCGCAAGTACGCGGATTCCGCCATACCGATCCTGGTCGAAGAGATGCAGAAGGGCGGCGCTCGCCGCGACCGGCTTATCGCCAAGATCACCGGCGGCGCGACCATGCTCAAAATGATGCGCGAGAGCATGATGAGCGAGATCGGGCGCAACAATGCGGCCAAGGTCCGCGAGGTGCTCAAGGAAATGAACATCCCCATCGTCGCCGAGAACGTGGGCGGCGATTACGGGCGCACGATAGACTTTTTCGCCGAGACCGGCATGGTGAAGATCAAATCGATCGACCGGCCCGAGATTGACCTCTAGCTCGCGGACGTCGGAACGGACCATTTCACGGAGACTCAGCAATGGAAAGCATGACCGGCTACGCGTCGCTCGAGAGGACCACGGACCAGTTCTCGTATGCGATCAGCCTCAAGACCCTCAATTCGAAATATGTCGAGGTGTACGTGAACGTCCCCAAGGTCCTCAAGGACCACGAGAACGAGTTCGCGCAGCTGCTCAAGAAACACTTCGCTCGGGGCAAGATCGAACTTTCAATCGAGTTCTTCGATTGGGTCGATTCGCGGCCGTCGTCCATCGACAGCCGGCAGCTGGGGAATTACTTCCGGGAACTGCAGAAGATCAACCGTACGCTGAAGGCGGACATCCCGGTGACCTACGATGTGCTGCTGACGCTCGACGGAGTGATGCGGCGGAAGAAGACGACCGTGTCCGAACAGTCGCTTCGGGATATCCGGCGTTCGCTCGATGCGGTCGTGAAAAAGACGATGGCGATGCGGCTCAAAGAGGGCGCCGCGACCGCGAAGAACGTGCTCGCGTCCGTGAGCGTTATCGTGGATACGCTCAAGAAGATCCGCCTGCTCGCGAAGGACGTTTCCCGCGCGCAGTTCGAACGGTTGCGGAAGTCGATATCGGACCTCACCGGCGGCGCCGCCGACACCAACCGCCTGTACGCGGAGGTCGCGATCCTTTCCGACAAGCTGGATATAAACGAGGAGATCTCGCGGCTCGACGACCATATCGCCAAGTTCCGGCAGACCGTCAAGAGCGGGGGCCAGGTGGGGCGCACGCTGGATTTTCTATCGCAGGAGATGTTCCGGGAGATCAACACAATCGCGTCGAAGGCGAACAGCTCGACGGTATCGCATCACGCGGTCGAGGTGAAAAACCATATCGACAAAATACGTGAGCAGTGCCGGAACATCGTATAGGCCCCCGGCACGGGAGACGGACGCCATGTCTACGAAAACATCGCTGATCAACATCGGGTTCGGGAACGCCGTGGTCGCCGAGCGGGTGATCGCCGTGATCACCCCGCTGTCGGCCTCGGGCAAGCGCATCCGCGAGGAGGCGAAGGACAACAACCTGCTCATCGACGCCACGCACGGACGCAAAACCCGCGCGATCGTGGTCATGGATTCGAGCCACGTCATCCTCTCCGCCATGCAGCCGGAAACCATCGCCGGCCGGTTGAACAATGCCGAATAACATTTCAATCGTGGTCTCGGCCCCGTCGGGGACGGGGAAGACATCGATAATCACGAAGGCCATAGAGGAGAACGACCGCTTCGTCTTCGTGGTGTCGACGACGACCCGCCCGCAGCGCAACGGCGAGTCCGAGGGCGAAAGCTATTACTATGTTTCGCAGGACGACTTCAAGCAGATGATTGTGCGCGGCGAGTTTCTGGAGTGGGCGGTGGTGCATCAGAACTACTATGGCACCAGTAAAAAAGAGGTTGACAGGATAAAGGGCCTGGGGAAAATCCCCATTTTTGATGTCGATGTGCAGGGCGCGAAGCAGCTCAAGGGCAAGATTAAAAACGCCGTGTTTATCTTCATCGTTCCGCCGTCCATCGACGAGCTGCGCACGCGGCTTGTCAATCGCGGGACGGATTCCGAACATCAGGTTTCGATCCGGCTCAACAACGCCGTCAACGAGATGCGCGATTACCGGATCTACGATTATATCATCGTCAATCATGATCTTACCGAGGCCGCCGAGGACTTCAAGGCGATTATCCGAGCGGAACGCTGCAACGTGAAACGATTCGCGCCCGACATGATACGACTCTAGGAGGCACAATGATCATCCCGCTCAAACAGTTGCTTGCGTTTAACACCAACCGGTATATCCTCGCCAAGGCGATGATGCAGGCGGTCGAGAAGACCGGGAACATGAAGGACTACCCGACCGACGACAGCGCGTGGAAGATCGTGCCGAATGTGCTGAAGCTTGTACTTGGAAAATCGGTGAACTACACGGTCGAGGAAGCCGACGACGAGGAGTAGCCCCAGCCTATGAAACGGGCTATTCGCGATTAAGGCCGTCGTTATCGTCGGGCCCACCGCCGCGGGCAAAACGGACCTTTCGATCTCGCTTGCAGGCGACGTCTTTGAAATCGTCTCGGCCGATTCGGTGCAGGTCTACCGCCTCCTGGATATCGGGAGCGGCAAACCGCCGATCGATGTCCGGGAGCGCATTCCGCACCATCTCATCGACATTGTTTCCCCTGATTATCATTTCACGGCCGGTGATTTCTGCGTCCGCGCCGATGAGGCGTGCGCCGACATCGCCGGTCGCGGTCGGGTCCCGCTGTTCGTGGGAGGGACGGGGCTGTATATCAGCTCGTTCTTCTTCGGGCTCTCGGACATCCCGCCGGTCGCATCAGCGGTGAAAGAACAGGTGGCGCACGACATCGCCGCGCACGGTCTCGCGTCGATGTACGACGAACTCGCCGCCTGCGATCCGCTCTTCGCGGCGCGGATCCATCCGAATGACCGTCAGCGCATCGCGCGCGGTCTGGAGGTCTATCGCGGACTCGGGCGCCCGTTGAGCGGATTTTACGCCACCAGAAACGCCCGCGTATCGGATGATACGCTGTTCGTGGGGCTTTCGGTCGAGCGACAACCGCTCAGGGAGCGGATCAGCGCGCGGGTCGGGCGCATGATGGCGGACGGTTTCCTCGACGAGGTGGAGCGGCTCAGGGCCCTCGGGTACGGGAGTTCGCTCAATTCGATGCGCTCGATTGGGTACGCGCAGCTCAATGAGCATCTCGACGGGGCGTGCGGCCTCGATGATGCGGTTGGGCGAATCATCATCGCGACCGCGCATTACGCTAAGCGGCAGATGACCTGGTTCGGCCGCATGCCGCAGGTGCGCTGGTTTTCCGGCGAAGATCAGGACGGCGTGCGACGATGTGTGGACGACTGGCTCCAGCGCGCCGGTCCCGCCGGGTAAAACGGGTACTTTTACTTGACAGACGAACAGGCGTGTAGGATGTAGGTGCTTTCCGCGCTTGTTTGTCGGCGGACGCACTGTGTGTGTGAAAAGAAAATAAAAGGTGGTTTGTATGACAAAGAACTCGAAGAATTTGCAGGACCATTATCTCAACCTTGCCCGCAAGGACAAGGTCGATATCACCGTGTACCTCATGAACGGCGTTCCCATCAAGGGGCGCGTGCTCAGCTTCGACAATTTTACCATATTAATTGAGGTTGACAAAAAGCACAATTTGATTTACAAGCATGCCGTATCGACAATCATGCCGTTGAAGCCGTTGAAATATCGCGACGACGACGAAGAATAGAAGGTCTGTATGGGGAAATTCAAGTTCTTCCTGTTTCTGCTGGTACTCGGGGGGTGCGCGGCGTACGTGTACCTGTTTAGCATCGTGCACCCGGACAACTCGCGCTTTGCCATCGTGATCGACAATGAGCGGAGCGAGGTGATCCGCGTTGTCGGTCCCGGCTATACCTTCGAGAAACAGGGATTGTTTCCCAAGCGCATCTCGTGGCTGTATTTTCCGCGGAAATCGTCGGAGCGAGTCGAGATTCGCGTTCCCATCCACAACCTCGAGGAAATCGGAAACGACCGGTATGCCATTGTGCTGCCGCTCAATATCCACTACGAGATCATTCTCTCCGATCTGTCGGTTAACGTGTTCCGCGGCACGGACGTGCGAAAGGCGTTCTCGTCGCACATCGCGCGCGTTCTCACGGGTGTGTTGACGAAGGAGCTGTACCGGTACTGCGTGCCGACGTACAATCGCGATCTGCTCGCGCGCGAGAGCGAAGCGGTGGTTTCCCGCGCGATCGAGATCGCACGGGACGAGTGCCGGAAAAGCGGCATTGCGCTTACCGAGGCCAGCCTGTTGGGCATCGTTCGGCTTCCTGAGCTTGCGGTATACGCCGACGGCTTGAAGTACCTTCAGGAGCTTCGCGATGTCGAGCGGGCGAATGCCCGTGAGCTGCTGCAGCTGCAGGGGAAGATCGAGCGCGAGAAAATCGACACCGAACAATACGTCAAGCGCCTCGAGCGGATCGCCGGACTGGTGAAGGCCAATCCGGACCTGCTCAGGTATATCTACATAGACCGGATCGCGGACAAGGTGAAGGTATTGGTGGTCCCGGAACGGACCGGCATGCCGTTCGGACTCGATTTTGACCAGGGGCCATCGACCCCCCGTCCGCCGGCGAAAAAGGGTGAGATCGACAACCTCCGATAAGCGATCCGGGGTTTTCGACATCTCGATGAACAACTGAAACCAATCATTTTAATATAGGAGTAGCGTATGCCCTGCGGGAGAAAAAAAAAGAGAAAGAA
Source organism: Spirochaetota bacterium (assembly GCA_029562645.1). Taxonomy (GTDB): domain Bacteria; phylum Spirochaetota; class UBA4802; order UBA4802; family JAKQUI01; genus JAKQUI01. The sequence goes on along the minus strand of JAKQUI010000069.1, from coordinate 176,580 downwards.
GATCGCGAATCATAAGCGCAAAAAACGCCGACGGCAGAATCGTCACAAAAAGAAATAAGGGTCGATTCGGCAGCCATACATGAGTTCCTGAAGGAGATACGACGATTGGTGCCGACACGGCATCAATCGTTTTTTATTGAAAGCGGAAATGCCACGAAAGAGAAAAACAACAGGCACCACGCTCACCGGCGATTCGGGCCGCACGGTCTGGAAGCGCCGTCCTTCTGAGATTCGCGGCTACCAGCAGGCCCTGTATGCGAACACCGATACGGGCGATTTCCTTCGGGTGGATTTCAATCTGCGCGAGAAAAAGGCGCGCATCTACCTCGAGGACCACGAGGAGGGGGGCAACCCGTATTTCTCCGTCATCATCGACGGCAAGGTCACCATCGAGCGCAATCAGACCACCGGTCGCGCCTACGACCTGAATGCGAAATTTTCGAAGCGCGCGGACCACCTCGCGACCATCCCCAACCGGGAGGTCCTCAAGCTCATCCGGTCGAATTACGGCATTGGCGAGGGCGGCGAAAAGCGCGACGAAGCGAAGAAGCGCCGGAAGGAGACGCTCGAGCGAACCAGAAAGAAGTACTTTCGTCCGGAGGATGAGTACGGAGCCGAGTCCGCGCGGCGACGCGGCTTTCGGCGGTTTATCGGCTGGTGGGACGTGGTCGATCTGGTCGTTGGCGTCGGCGGCGCGATCGGTTTGTATTTCTATACCTTCAACTTTATCTATATCGGGATCGCGCTCGCCTGCTTTAGCCTTCTGGTGAGCTTCATGGATTTCTTCATCCGAAACCGGGATCTCATGGTCGTGAAAACGCTCCTCTTTTTCGTCGCGGGCGCAGGCCTGTATGTGTACGGGTATTATTTCCGATAACCGAAAAATGTTCTTGAAATTTCCAATCGGGCGAGGGAGTATTACGGCGGCCCCCGGCAACGGCTTCATCATGCGCGGGTGAGCATCATGGGAAACGGGAACCAGAATGAAAAAGGCTGAAAGCGTCGCGTCATCCCTCCAGGTGGTCTGCTTCAAGGTCGGCCGCGAGGAGTACGGTATCGACATCCTGAAGGTGCAGGAGATCCTCAAGGTCCCCAAGATCACGGTGCTTCCCAAGTCGGCCGAGTACATCAAGGGGGTCATCGACCTTCGGGGCAAGGTGATTCCCATCATCGATCTCGGGAAGCGCTTCGGCATCGAGATGGGCGGCGACCTGCGCAGCAGCCGGGTCATCGTGGTCGACGTCAAGGGGAAGCGGATCGGCTTGGCCATCGACGCGGTGAGCCACGTGGCCAAGATCGACGCGAAGGACATCGAGCCGCCGCCCCCCGTGGTGAAGGGCATCTCGGGCCGCTATATCGCCGGTATCGGCAAGCTGGGGCAGGACTTCGTGGTGATCCTCGACATTGATCAGATCTTCATGATCGAGGAGCTTAAAAACCTCTAGTTCGGGTTTCGGTCGTACTCCAGGCGCGCCAGCGCCTGAACGGTCTTGAGCGCGATGCCGATCTTCTCGGCGGCGTTTTTGCAATCCTCGTACTCGGGCTGGATGTTCAACACCTCGCCATTGTGTTTTCCTATCTTGATCCTGATGGCGCATCCCTTGACGGTCACGGTCGCAAACTCGCGTTCGATCTTTTCGCGGGCGGTCCGTGCGTAGCGGATGCCCAGGGTCGTCGTTTCGCGATATACGATCTCGCGGAGCCGTTCCGTCGCATCCTCGCGGGCGATCACGGTGAGCAGCATGCCGGGACGTCCCTTTTTCATGTGGACCGGCGCGAGGTAGGCGTCGAGGGCTCCGGCGGCAAACAGGCGCTCCAGCACATGCGGATACAGCTGCGGATTCATGTCGTCGATCGAGCATTCCATCTGGACGATCGTCTCGATGGGAGGCGCGGGTTCGCTCATGAGGATGACGCGGGTATAGGAGGGGAAGGGATAGTCGCGCGTGCCGAAGCCGTATCCCTGGCGCGCGACGGTGCCGGCGAACGGTAACGAGCGTTGCGTTCCCAGAACGGTCAACAGCGCGGCGCCCGTCGGGGTGGTGAGTTCGCCGGGCCGGCCCGTCATCAGCCCCCGAAAGCCGTTGCACAGGTCCACGACCGCAGGGACCGGAACGGGGATTTCCCCGTGTCTGGTTTGAATGGTGCCGGTCCCGAAGGCGAAGTCTCCGAAGTGGACGGTGTCGATGTCCATGAGCTCGAGCGCGACGCAGAATGCGCAGATGTCGATGATGCTGTCGAGCGCCCCGACCTCGTGGAAGTGGACGTCGGACGCGGGTATGCCGTGGATCCGCCCCTCGGCCTCGGCGAGCCGGGCGAACACCCGGCGCGCGCGTTCCTTCGATGATTCCGAGAGGCCGCTGCGGGTGAGGATGCGTTCGATATCGCCGAGCGTGCGGTGCGCGTGATCGTCCCGGGCGCTGATCCTCGCCGCGGTCCCGGTGATGGCATGGCGGGTCGTCTTCTCCGGCGCCATGGTCCAACCGTCGAGGCCGAGCGTTCCCAGCGCAGCGGCGAGCGATCCGGCATCGCACCCTGCGTCGATGAGCGATCCGAGGAGCATGTCGCCCGAGACCCCGAACTGGATGTCGAACAGCGCCGCGTTCACTGCGTGCGCCCGATCCGCTTCTGCGTCGAGATGATGCGAAAGGCGAGAAAGGCCGCGCCGAAGCCGTTGTCGATATTCATGACGGCGGTCCCCGGTACGCAGGAGTTGAGCATGCCCAATAGCGCCGTAACGCCGCCGAACGAGGTCCCGTAGCCGATGGACGTGGGTACTGCGATGACCGGGGCCGTAACCAGACCCGCGACGACGGAGGGCAGCGCCCCCTCCATGCCGGCGATTACGATAATGACCGCCGCTGCCTCGAGTTCCTCGCGGAAGTGCAGGACCCGGTGGATTCCCGCGACGCCCACGTCGGCGATGAGGGAGGCGTCGAGCCCCAGCATGCGCGCGGTCTCGCGCGCCTCGTGGGCCACGGGGAGATCGGAGGTGCCGGCCGTGATGATGAGGCAGCGCCCCGGAAGGGGATCGGGCGGGGCGCTCGCGCAGGAAATCGTCCCGGCGATCTCGTCGAAGGTCGCCTCCGGCAGGCGCTCGCGGACGGCCTCGTACATCTCCGGGGTCGCCCTGGTGGCGAGTAGATTGCCGCCCGTGGCGTGGATCTGCTGCGCGATCAGCGCGACCTGGTCCGGCCGCTTCCCCCGGCAGAAGATGACCTCGGGGAAGCCCCAGCGCAGCGCGCGATGGTGGTCGACCTTGGCGAACGAGAGGTCCTCGAAGGGAAGGCCGCGGAGATGGCCGATGATATCGTCGCGGGAAAGCTCTCCCGCGCGGAAGCGGTCGAGTAGTTCTGATAGTTTTTTTTCGTCCATGCGCTAGAAGGCCGCGATCATGATCGTTTCGAATTCGTTCTTCGTGAGCGGACGCGGCGCGTTGTCGAGCAACGGATAGGAGACGGCGATATCGGCGGCGCGCGCGAAATCGGCCTTGGTAATGTTGAACTGCGAGAGTCGCTGCGGAATGTCCACGTCGATCTCCATGCGCCGCACCCCTTCGACCGCCTTGATGGCCGCCTCGATGACGGTGATCTCCTTGACGTCCTCGTCCATCACCTTGGACATGTGCACGTACTTGCCGGGCGACGAGGTGAGGTTGTACTCCATGATGTGCGGCAGGATCACCCCGATCGCCGTGGGGACGTCGATCTCGGTGGTGGACGACAGCGCGAGCGCCAGCGCGAGCGACGCCGAGAGCTCGGTCGTGGTGAAGGCGAGCCCCGCCATCACCGACGCCGTCGAGAGCTCGATGCGATGGGCGATGCTCTGCGAGTCCCGATAGGCCGCGGGCAAACTCTTGAACACCAGGTCGATCGCGCGAAGCGCCAGGGTGTTGGTGAAGCTGTTGTTCTTCTTGGAGATGACGGACTCGGTTGCGATCCCCAGCGTGGCCACCGAGGTGCGCGCCGTCACCTCGTCGTCGATGTAGGTCGCGATGGACGGATCGATGATGGTGCCCACCGGAAACAGGTCGCGGCGCTTGAAGAGCTTCTTCACGTTGTCGTGGATGTCGTTCAGGTACAGCATGGGCGAGATCTCGAAGCCGAACAGGGGAAAGGCCGGCATGGTGACGAGGTTCACCGGCGGCTTCAGGTTCTCGGTCGAGTGCAGCTCGTCGGCGAAAATGAAATTGTTCACCAGCACGGCGGCCGCCTTCGCCGCGTTGATGGACTCCAGCCCCCCGAAGCCGATGATGAGATCGCATTGCGTCTTCTTAAGGAACGAGGAGGCGCTGTCGAGATACTCGGTATCGAGCGAGGTGGGCATCTCGTCGTAGATGATGCATGACACGTTCGAGTTCTTGAGGGTCTGGGCGATGTTTTCGATGACGTCCTGGAACTGGTTGAAATCTGCGGAGGTGGTCGCCAGCACGGCGCGCGAACCGAACAGCGTGCAGATTTCGCCCGCCTCGGCCAGGATGTCCTCCTTGAGGAACACCTGTGTCGGAATGTGGAATTCCGGGGTAGTTGCGCTTTTCACATCCGTTTCCCGTAGTGGAGATAAAAAAAGCGGAACTCAGGGTTGAAGTCCGCTTTCCTCATGCCGCGTCCGTACGCGCACCGCGCCGGATCGTTTGCTAACGGCGTAAAAGGTTCGATGCGATCTTGTCGGCGACCATCTCCAGCACCGCATTGTCGACGAATTTATCGTAGGTGCCGTCCTTGATTTGCGCCTTTATGGCCTCGACCTTCTCGCGGCGGATGTCCGGCGTTTCCCTGATGATCTGGCCGAGCTGTGCCGTTTCCTGGGCCTTCTTCCCCTCGGAAGAGATTTCGACCATGTCGCTCTTCTTGGGGGATTTCGCCTTGCTTACCGTCTTGGCGCTCTTGGTCTCGATAATGTTGTTGATGTTCCCGATTTTGTCAATAACCATCGTTTGTAACCCTTTTATTATCTGTTCCTATTATCGGTCGTTTTCGACATTTCTTTACTTTATTTCCAGTTGAATATTCGCTTTTCGTTTGTATTTTTACTCAAAATACAAAAGTGTAAAGATGTATGATGACGCCTTCCGGCGCGTCCTGACTTCGTTACGAACGTAACATACTCACAAATCGACAGAATGTCAAGCAACTGTCCTTGGAACGCCCCGTTAGCTGTATCTGGCCTGCGCCATTTCGGTAAGATGCGCCCGATAGGCGTCCTCTCCGCCACGCTCCCATGACCGAAGCAGGGCCGATCCGACGATGGCGATATCGACGACACCCCGGAGCCGCCTGATGTCGTCCGCGCTCGCGATGCCGAAGCCCAGGGCGAGCGGCAGATCGGTCATGCGGCGGTAGCGGGCGAGCAGGTCGTACAGGCCCCGGTCCAGCTCGGTCGCGCTTCCCGTGACGCCGCGGCGGGCGACGCAGTAGACGAACCCCCGCGCGCCCTGCGCGAGGCGCATCATGCGCTCGTCGGTGCTGGTTGGCGTGAAGAATTGAATTGCCGCAAGGCCGTTCTCCGCCGAAAGGGCCTCCAGGTCGCCGTATTCCTCGCGGGGCAGGTCGGGTATGATGAAGCCGCGCCCGCCGGATCCCCGCAGCCGTTCGCAGAAGGCCGCGTGCCCCATGCGAAAGGCCGAGTTGTAGTAGCACATCGCCAGCACCGGGAAGGGGGCGCGCGCGGCCGTTTCGGAGAAGAGGTTCCAGTACTGCCCGTGTGAGGCGCCCCCGGCGAGCGCATCGAGGTTGGCCTTCACGAAGAGGGGCCCGTCGGCCACCGGTTCGCTGAAGGGCAGCTGCAGCTCGACGAGATCGACGTCCGCCGAGATCATGGCGTCGAGCATGCGCCGGTTCGCTTCCAATGACGGATAGCCGACGACCGCGTGCGTCATCAACAATATACCGCGCCGTGCGCGCCGTTCGCGAATGTAGTCCGCCAGATTCATCGTCGCGCCCCCATCTCCCGAAGATACGAAAACCAGCGCTCGTCGCCGATCGCGTCCGCGATGGTAAAGATGTCCTTGTCGCCGCGCCCCGAGAGATTGATCAGGACGATCTCGTCCGGCCGCATCGACGGGGCCTCGCGGATGGCGCCGGCGAAGGCGTGGCTGCTCTCCAGCGCCGGGATGATCCCCTCGGTCGCGATGAGCAGCTTCGCCGCGGCTATCGCCTCGTCGTCGCGCGCCGCGGTGAAGCGCACGCGTCCGGTGTCGGCCAGGTGCGCGAGGATGGGACTCACGCCGATGTAGTCGAGCCCGGCGGCCACCGAGTGCGTTTCGCGCATCTGTCCCTCGTCGTCCTGCAGGAAGAGCGTTTTGTAGCCCTGCGCCACGCCGATATCGTGCGCCGGGATGCGGGCGGCGTGCCTGCCGCTCTCGATCCCATGGCCGCCCGCCTCGACACCCACCAGCTCCACCTCGGGGTTCTTGATGAACGGAACGAACATGCCCAAGGCGTTCGAACCGCCGCCCACGCAGGCGTATACGCGATCGGGCAGGCGACCGGACTGCGTGAGCATCTGCCCGCGGGCCTCCTGCCCGATGATGGACTGAAAATACGAAACCATGTGCGGGAAGGGATGCGGGCCGCAGGCGGTCCCGAGCACGTAGTGCGTCGAGTCCATGGACTCGGACCAGTCGCGCAGGCAGGCGTTGATCGCGTCCTTGAGCGTGGCCGACCCGTCCTCGATGGGGACGACTGTCGCGCCAAGCTGCTCCATCCAGAAGACATTGGGCCGTTGCCGCCGAACGTCCACGGCGCCCATGTAGATGGTGCACTCGAAGCCGAAGCGCGCCGCCATCGTGGCCGTCGCGACGCCGTGCTGTCCCGCGCCGGTCTCGGCGATCACGCGGGTCTTGTTCATGCGCTTCGCGAGCAGCCCCTGGCCGATCACGTTGTTCACCTTGTGCGCGCCGGTGTGATTGAGGTCCTCCCGCTTGCAGCAGATCGTCGCGCCGCCGAGTTTCTTTGTAAGATTGGGAAGCGGCGTAACGGGCGTCGGCCGACAGGAGTAGGTCTGCAGCTCGCGGACGTAAGCTCCCCAGAATTGATCGTCGGCGCGCGCGGCATCGAAGGCCGCGATGAGCTCGTCGAGCGTCGCGCGAAGGATCTCGGGCACGAACGCTCCGCCATACTGGCCATAGTACCCGGGTTTCGTGAAATCGAAGAGTTCTTGTGTCATTGTTCCGCCTTTATGTGAGTGTGTTCAGATTATGCTTCAGTATCGCGATCGAAAGCCTTCTCATCTTCATTCGGTCCTTCCGGCCGGGTGCGCTCTCGGCGCCGCTGGCCACGTCGATCACGCCCGGATTCACGCGCTCGAGGGCCTCGGCGATGTTATCGACGGTGATGCCGCCGGCGAGCGCGAGCCGCTCACGCGGAAACGACGCCGGGATGAGGTCCCAGTCGAAGGTTTTCCCGGTTCCTCCCAGCGCGCTCTTGGAATGCGTGTCGATAAGGAGCATTGCCGCGCCATGCATCTGTGCGCTGAACGGCGTCCCGTCGCCGATGCGGCGCGCGTGGATGACCGGGACGGGAAGTGCCGAGTAGTCGGGGATGTCGACCGGATCGTAGATTTGCAGAAAGCGCACGCCGCTGGTTGCGACGGCCTCGAGTGCGTCCGCGAGCGTCGGTCGGACCAGCAGTCCCACGCACATCGCCACTGACGGCAGGTGCTCGATGATCCCCGCCGCGGTTTTCGGATCGATATATCGCGGGCTCTCCCGGAAGAAATTGAATCCGAGCATGTCGGCCCCCTCATCGATCGCCATACACGCGTCATCGAGCGAGGTTATGCCGCAGATTTTAAGAAGCGTCTTCATCGTTCACCTCGTCGATGATCCGCCGCAGGAGCGCCGCCGGATCGGAGCTCCGCATGAAGGTCTTGCCGACGAGAGCGCCGCGAATGCCGTTCGCTTTGAGTAGCCGGCAGTCGTCGGATCCGGTGATGCCGCTCTCGCCGATCACCAGCGCATCGGCGGGCAGCAGGCGGCGCAGGGAAACCGATCGGTTGATGTCGACCGCGAAGGTCGCCAGGTCGCGATTGTTGATGCCGACGATGATCGTGTCGCACGACGGCAGCTTGTCGATATCGGATTCATCGGCAAGTTCCAGCAGCACGTCCATGCCGAGGCCCCGGGCGAGCGCGGCATATTCGTCGATCTGCGAACTCGTGAGCACGCGCGCGATCAGCAATATCATGTCCGCGCCCGCGGCGCGAGCCTCGTGGATCTGGTACGGATCGATGATGAAATCCTTCCGGAGAATGGGGAGGCCTACCGTTTCCCGGATCGCCGACAGGTGATCGAGTGAGCCCATGAAGAATTTCTCGTCCGTGAGCACGGAGATCGCCGACGCGCCGCCGTCATGGTACGAGCGGGCCTGGCGGACCGGATCGAAATCGTGCCGGATGATCCCCTTCGAGGGCGACGCCTTCTTGATCTCGCAGATGAAATGAAAACGATCATCGCGCGCGAGCGCATCGCGAAAGCTCACGGTCGCTCGGCGATATCGTTCGGCGTCGATGAGCGCGGAGAGCGGGGCCCTGCGTTTCCGCTCGGCAACCTCGCCGCGCTTGTGTTCGATGATGCGATCAAGTATCGTCATGCCGTTAGATCCGTAGCGAGAAGTCCTTGAATTGGCTGAGCTTCTTGAGCGCCGCGCCGCTGTCGATGCTCTCCTCGGCCATGCGGATGCCGTCCTCGATGCTTGACGCTCGCCCGGCGACATAGAAGCCGAAGGCGGCATTGACCACCGTCATGTCCCGTGCGGTGGATCGCTCGCCCTGCAGCACTTGCATGGTCATGCGGATATTGTCGTCGATGCCCGCGCCCTTCACCTGCGCGAGCGACGCGGTGGCGTTTGCGCGCGGGGGGCGGTACTCGTAGCGCCGCGGCGCCATCACCCCCGGAGCGGTCTCGAAGACCGTCGTGTCGGCGAAGATAGATATCTCGTCAAGACCGTCGTTCCCGTGGACGGCGCACACCTTGCGCGATCCACGCGCCTGCAGCACGGCGGCGATCTTCCCGGCCGTTTCGAGATTGAAGGCGCCCACGAGCTGCCGCGTCACGCGCGCCGGGTTGAGCATGGGCCCCAGCATATTGAAAAAGGTGCGCAGCCCCAGCTTCTTTCGGTACGGGGCGACGGCCTTCATCGCCGGATGGAAGAGCGGCGCGAAAAAGAACCCGATCCCGATCTCGTCGATGCAGCGCTTCACTTGCGCCGAGTTGAGGTCGATCTTCACGCCCAGCGCCTCAAGGAGATCGGCCGACCCGGTTTTGCTCGATATCGACCGATTGCCGTGCTTGGCCACCGTGACGCCGCCCGCCGCGATCACCAGGGCCGCCGTCGTCGATACGTTGAAGGTGAAGCTCGAATCGCCGCCCGTTCCGCACACGTCGATCGCGTCCGCGTCGGCGAGGCTCACGGCGTCCATGTGCCGCTCCATGGTGTCCACGAAGCCAACGAGCTCGTCCACCGTCTCGCCCTTGATGCGCAGGCCCACGAGAAGCGCGCCGATCTCCGTCTCGCTCGCATCGCCGGCGATGATCTTCTCGAGGACGCAGGAGGCCTCCTCGCGCGCGAGGTCCTTGCCTGCGGTGATTTTCTCCAGGAAAGGCCTGATGGCGTTCTCGCCCGCGGGTTTCGCAATTGCCGGGACCGCCGCCTTCGCGTTCGCGGCCGCGTGCTCGGCGGTGATCGCGAGCCAGTTCGCGATGATCTGCATGCCGTGCGTGGTGAGGATCGATTCCGGGTGGAACTGCACGCCGAAGGTCGGGTGCGACCGATGGCGGACCCCCATGATGATGTTGTCGTTGGTCTCCGCGATCACCTGGAGCTCGTCCGGAAGCCCCTCCCGCTCGATGATGAGCGAGTGGTAGCGCGTCGCCGAGAAGGGAAGGGGGACGGAGCCGAAGAGCCGGTCGTTCTTGTGGTAGATCTCGGCCGTCTTCCCGTGCACGGGCTCCGGGGCGCGCTTCACGCGGCCGCCGAACACCTCGCCGATGCACTGGTGGCCCAGGCACACGCCCAGAATAGGCACGGTCGTGTGGAATTCCCTGATGATGTTGCAGGAAACTCCGGCGTCGACCGGGCTCCCCGGGCCCGGCGAGATCACGATGCCCGTGGGCGCCATCTCCCGAACCTCGTCGACGGTAATCGCGTCGTTGCGCACCACCATGAGGTTGGGATTCAGCTGGCCGAAGTAATCGACCAGGTTGTAGGTGAACGAGTCGTAGTTATCGATAAATAATATCATTGATGCCTCCCGAGGCCTGTTTGATGGCGTTGCGCAGGGCCATGCCCTTGTTCAGCGTCTCCTGGTACTCGCTCGCCGGGACGCTGTCGGCCACGATGCCGGCGCCGGCCTGCAGGTGGAGCTTCCCGTCCTTCGCAAGCATGGAGCGGATGGTGATGCACATGTCCATGTTGTTGCGGTAGTCGAAGTAGCCGATGGACCCTGCGTAGAAGCCGCGCCGGTCCGGCTCGATGTCGTTGATGATCTCCATCGCGCGGATCTTCGGCGCTCCCGAGACCGTGCCGGCCGGGAACGAGGCGCGAAAGGCGTCCACCGCCGTCAGGTGGGGCTTGAGCTCGCCGCGCACGCGCGAGATGATATGCATCACGTGCGAGTATTTTTCCACGGTCTCGAAATCGAGCACCCGCACGCTGCCGTGGCGCGATACGCGTCCCATGTCGTTGCGCGCGAGGTCCACGAGCATTATATGCTCGGCCAGTTCCTTGGGGTCGGCGAGGAGCGATTCGGCATGCCGGTTGTCCTCCTCGATGGTGGCGCCGCGCGGTCGGGTGCCGGCGATCGGGATGATCTCGAGTTCGTTGTTCTCCAGCCGGATGAGCGGCTCGGGCGACGAGCCGACGAGCTGGTAATCTACGAAATCCAGATAGAACAGATACGGCGACGGGTTGATTCCCCGCAGGCTCCGATAGGCCTGGAAGACGTCGCCGGTGTAGTCGATGGTGAAGCGCTGCGAGAGGACCACCTGGAAGATGTCCCCGGCAAAGATGTGCTCCTTCGCCCGGACCACGGCGCGCTCGAACTCCTCCTGCGTGAAATTGGCCGCGAAACTCGCCTCGTCGGCGTGGAACTCGGTCTTCGGGGTCACCGGCGCGTTCAGCTTGCCGATGATCGTGTCCAGCCGATGGCCCGCGTCGCGATAGAGCGTCGGCACGTGGCTGTCGTCGTCCACGAAGACATTCGCGATCAGGATGATCTCGTTTTTCAGGTGGTCGATGGCGATGAGGTTGTCATAGAAGGCCAGCGACGCGTCGTCGCAATCGACCGGCGTCCGCCGCGATTCGGGGATCCGCTCGATCTGGCGGATCATGTCGTAGCCGATGAAGCCGACGGCCCCGCAGGTGAACCGCGAGATGCCCTCCACCGGCACCGAGCGGTAGTTTTGCAACTCGCGCTTGAGGACGTCGAAAAAGTTCTCGTCGAGCGTGCGGTTCGCGCGGAGGTCGCCGATCACGGTCTTCCCGCCGGTGGACTTGATCGTCCGGAAGGGCGAGTGCCCGATGAACGAGTAGCGCCCGATGTTCTCGCCCTTCTGCACGCTTTCGAGCAGGAACGACGCGGTCCCCGCCTCGCGGATCTTGAGATAGGCCATCACCGGGGTGATGAAATCGGAATTGAATTTGCGGAACACGGGGACGATGGTTCCCGGCTTCGCCAGCGCTTCGAATTGTTCCTGCGTCATATGGTTCACCTGTTCGGTAGACATAAAAAAGCCCGCTTGTTTTCAAGCGGGCTTTCGTGAATCAGCAAATACTACTATTGCTACATTGACATAGCACGCCCGCTCCGATGTTGGATGCGCCACCACCAGTTCCAGGCCCCGAATGTCGAAGTGAATGCGTTCATTCCCATAAATCCTTGCTATGCGTCACCCGTATAGCGCGCTATGCGAAATGGCAAGAAAAATAATATTTGGTATTGACAAAACCCGCATAGTGCATTAGATTAAACTAAGTCTAGTTTATTAAATGTGCTATGATTATTGTCAATACACATAAGGCAAAAACAAACCTCTCGATGCTGCTCGCCCTTATAGAGGAAAAGGGGGAGATTGTGCATATCTGCAGGAATGGCAAGCCGATAGCCGAACTTCGGCCCGTGGCCAGTGCGCATGATCCGTTGAAGATGGATCCGCAGCTAAAAAAAGTCGTTTTTAACGAGAGTCCCAGTTCGCCGCTCAGTGAAAACGACTGGCCCGGTGATAGGCGATAATGCTTATGCTCGATACCTGCACCCTGCTCTGGCTTGCCTCCAGGCAGGAAGACCTGTCCGCTACCGCACGCGCGGCGATTCGGGATTCGTCCGGCGGACTCTATGTTTCGGCGATAAGCGCGTTCGAAATCGCGATAAAAAGCAAGAAAGGCGCCCTGGCGCTTCCGATGCCGGCGGATGCGTGGTTCACCCGGGCGCTTTCGCACCATGGCATTGCAGAGATTTCGGTCGATGCGCGTCTTTTCGGTGAAGCGGTTCGACTGCCCGATCATCACAATGATCCCGCCGATCGAATCATCATCGCCACCGCTCTCGCTTTCTCGATGCGTATCGTTACCCCCGATCCCCTGTTTGGCCGCTATTCCGGCGTGATAACTGTTTGGTGAGGATCAACACGATGAATCAGATGCCTGAAGTCCTCACCCAGAACATCGGCGATGCCGACATCCAGTATCTTCATTACCCCGGCGACGGTCCCGTCGTCATCATGCTGCACGCGACGGGTTTCCTTCCCTGGATGTGGCATCCCATCGCGCGGGAGCTGTCGCGCGGGTATCGGGTCATCGCGCCCTATTTCTGCGACCATCGGCATGCCGAGCCGGAGGAGGGCGTCGAATGGATGCTCCTGGCCGACGACCTCTGCCGCCTGTGCATGGGACTGGGCATCGAGCGGCCGTATCTAGTGGGTCATTCCATGGGCGCCACGGTGATGACGCTGGCCGAGGCGATCCACGGGCCGACGGCCCGCGCGCTGGTGCTCATCGAGCCCATATTCCTGCCCGGGGAGATCTACTCGATGGGGCTCACCATCGACCAGCATCCCCTCGCGTCGAAGTCGATCAAGCGACGGAACCAGTGGGACGGTCCCGACGAGGCGCGGGACTACCTGCGCTCGAAGGCACTGTTTAAAAACTGGGACGATGAGATGCTGGACCTCTATGTGCAATACGGCATGGTCCCCGGTGAGACCGGCGGCCTCAATCTCGCCTGCCACCCGCGGCGCGAGGCGGCGCTGTTCATGGGTTCTCAGAAGCACAATCCGTGGCCGCTCCTCCCGGATGTGTCTTGCCCCGCGCTTGTCGTGGAGGGCGGGGAGAGCGAGAACCGGCATTTCATCGACCTGAAGAAAGCGGCTTCGCTCATACCGGAGGGACGATATCATCTCGTCGCTGGAGCGGGCCACCTGGTGCCCATGGAGCGGCCCGGCGAGGTCCTGTCGTTTGTGCAGGAGTTTTTCGAATCCGTTCCGCGATGACACGATGCGGCAGGACTCCTCGATAGCTTGCCATCGGAAAATAAGAGCGCCACTGCAGCAGTGGCGCTCTCGCGTTCGAGATTAGAGAATACGACTACGACTACGACGCCTTCTCCTTCTTCCGTTGCTCCAACTCCTCGGCACGGAGCTCCTTGCGGAGGATCTTCCCGACGGTCGACTTGGGAAGGTCGTCGCGGAACTCGACCTCGGTGGGGAGTTTGTACGGGGCGAGCTTGTTTTTGCAGAAGCCGATGATTTCGTCTTCGGTGGCGGTTTCGCCGGGCTTGAGGACCACGAAGGCCTTGATCGATTCGCCGCGCGTCGCATGCGGCACGCCGATTGCGCACGCCTCGAGCACCTTCGGATGGGTGAAGAGCACCTCGTCGATCTCGCGCGGATAGACATTGTAGCCGCCGGAGATGACCATGTCCTTCAGCCGGTCGACGATGAAGAAATAGCCGTCGGCGTCCATCTCGGCGATGTCGCCCGTGTGGAGCCAGCCGTCGCGGATGGTCTCTTTCGTCTCGTCGGGCATCCCCTTGTAGCGCTGCATCACCTGCGGTCCGCGGATGATGAGCTCGCCGGGCTTCCCGGGCGCCACGTCGGTCGCGCGGTCCTCGATGTCGACGATGCGGCACTCGACGTCCGGCACCGGCACGCCGATGCTGCCGGGCTTCGGCCGTCCCTTCTCGAAGGGGTTGATGTGCGTGACCGGCGACGATTCGGTCATGCCGAAGCCCTCGCAGATGACCGTCCCCGTCTTTTCCTCGAACCGTTTGATGACCTCGACCGGGAGCGGCGCGCTTCCGCTGAAGCAGCCGTTCACGAACGAGAGGTCGGTGCGCTCGAACTCCGGATGGTTGATGATGCCGATGTACATGGTCGGAACCAGCGGAACGAATGTCGGCTTGTCCTTCGTGAGTACTTCCATCAGCGGATCGGGCTGCGGCTTGGGCACCAGGATATTGTTCCAGGCCTTGAACACCGCGAGGTTCATCGATACGGTGAGGCCGAACACGTGGAAGTAGGGAAGGGCGCCTAGCATGGTCTCGGCGCCGTTGCGCATCTCCGGGAACCACGAAGCCGCCTGCTGCACGTTTGTGCTGAGATTGGCGTGCGTGAGCACCACGCCCTTGGAAACGCCGGTGGTCCCGCCCGTGTACTGGTACTGCGCGATGGCGTCGAACGACGCGGCCGGCGAATCAGTCATTGGCTGGGCGTTGTTGATGAAGGTTTTCCAGCGGAACACGTTGGGCGATTGCTTCACGTCCGCGGCGAGTTTCTTCTTTTTCGCGACCAGCGGAAAGAGGATGCTCTTCGGGAACGGGAGATAGTCGCCGATCGACGCGACGATGATCTGCTTGATGTGGGTCTTGGGCCGCAGGTCGATCATGCGGTTGGCCAGAAGATCAAGGGTCACCAGGGCCTTCGCCTCGGAGTCCTTGAGCTGGTGCTCGAGCTCCGTGTCCGAGTAGAGCGGATTGTTCATCACGGCGATGGCGCCGATCTTGAGAATGCCGAAGTATGCGACCACGCACTGGATGGTGTTCGGCAGGATGATCGCGACGCTGTCGCCCTTCCTGACGCCATGGCCGATGAGCGCGCCGGCAAATCGGTCCACCATGCCCTTGAGCTCGCTGTAGTTCAGGGTGAATCCCATGAAGGTGAGCGCTTTGTTCTTCGGAAAGCCGGCCGTCGCACGCTCGAGAAACTCCGGGAGGGTCTTCTTCTCGTAGTTGATGTTCGTTGGCACGCCGGGCGCGTATGATGTGAGCCAGGGCTTGTTGAGATATGACGAGTTCTTGCTGACGGTACGCATAAATGTCTCCCCCATGATATTGGTAGTTTCCTATTTCATACGGCGGAGCGTGCAAATAGTAAAGAGGTGATGGAGGTATTGAGCGGTGCGCCGATGACCTATTGCCCTGTAGGTGAATCACGCACGACGATCACCGGAGGTGTCGCTCACCCAGAGCGCGGCACGCTTGGCGAGGTCCGCCGCGGTCTTGATGTCGAGCTTCTCCTTGATGCGCTCGCGGTAGGTCCCGACGGTCTTGACGTTGAGCGCGAGCTTCCTCGCAATGGCCCCCGTAGGGAGCCCCTTGCCGATGAGCGTGAAGATCTCGAGCTCCCGGTCGGTGAGGGTTTCGATGGGACCCGACGCGGAAGCCGCCGTCCGGTCGGCGAGCCGCTGCACCAGCGAGTCCATGATCGCCGCGCTCACGTAGGTGCCGCCGTCCAGGATCTGACGGATGGCGCGGACGATTGAATCGGAGGTCTCATGCTTCATGATGTAGCCCCGCGCGCCAGCGGCAAGCGCGCGCTCGGCATAGATGGCCTCGTCGAAGAGGGAGAGCACCAGCATGGGGAGGCCCTTCATGCATCTGTTCACATCCTTGATCAGCATGATGCCGTTGCTGTCCTTCAGCGATATGTCGATGACCGCCATCGCGGGCCGCGCTTCGCGGATCAGCCGCAGCGCGTCGGAGGCATTGTCGGCCTCGCCGCAGACGACAAGGTCCTCCTCCCGGTCGATGAGCTCCTTCAGGCCCATCCGGAAGATCTCGTGGTCCTCGACGATGAAGATCCCGCGTCGCATGGTCATGTGATTGCGCTCCCCTTGTCGCCGTTCTCCGACACCAGGGTGACGGTGACGCGCGTTCCCGTCCCGATGGCGCTCCAGATGTCGAGATAGGCGCCGATCACCCGGGAGCGGTACTGCATGATCTTGTGGCCGATACCGTCCGGATGCCGGCTCATGTCGTAGCCCGATCCGTTGTCCCGGACGGTGAGGCGCGTATCGGCGCCGCCGGCGGAAACCGCGATCTCGATGAGCGTTGCCCTGCCGTGCTTGACCGCGTTGTGGACGGCCTCCTGCGCGATGTAGTACAGGTGCGTCGATACGTCGATATCGTATTTCGGTACGCCCTCACCGAAGGAGAAGCGGCACGGGACTCCGTAGATGTCCGTCGTGGCGGCGGAGAGCTCCTTGAGCGCGGATTCGAGGCCGTGCTCAGCCAGGAAGACCGGGCAGAGGCCGTGGGCGAACCGGCGCGTCTTCGATATGGCCTCGTTCAGCAGTGTGCGGATCTTCGCGATGAGCGGCGCGTCGGCCGGGGAGGTGCGCTCCAGGCTGTCCGCGAGTATCTTGACCAACACCTCGATGCCGATCAGGTGCGGCGCGAGGTCGTCGTGCAGGTCCTGCCCGATCTTCTGGCGCTCGGCGCCGCTGATCTGCATGATCGCCTCCTCGGCCCGGATGCGGTCCGTGATGTCGATGAGCGAGGCGACCCGCAGCCGCGTCCCCGGGATGATCTCGATCGTCATGAAGATGTTCAGCATCTTCCCGGCGCGGTTGATGATCCGGAACTCGTGCGTGCGCGGCGCCAGTTTTGGATCGCGGCTTCGCAGTTCGTGATAGTGTTTGAGCCGCGCGAGGTCCTCCGGCGCGACGAACTCGGTCCAGCTCAGTTTGCCCTCGACCTCCCGCTTGGAGTAGCCCATCCGCTTGGCGAAATCGGAGTTCACCATGGTAATGATGGTGTTCTCGTCGAAGATCAGCGTGATGGTGCCGGTGTTGTTGAAGATCGCCCGGTAGATGTTCTCCGATTCCCGGAGCGCATCGAGATCCTGGGCGAGGCGCTTCTCGGTGCGCTCGAGCGCTCGGACGCGTGCGCGGAGTTTTTTCAGTTCGGCTGCGCCGGATGAATCCTTCTTATTGACCGTTGCCATGGATGCCTTTATTTTTCATGATATCCCGTTGTTGAAAGGGATGTCAAGACATTCCGGGAGAATGGGTGCGTGAGCACCACGAGCGGAGAGCTGTTGTCCCGACTTTTTGATTGACGAATTGTAGTTTTATCGTGTGATCATTGTGGACCTTGAACGGATAGTGAGCGTCATGTC
This sequence comes from Spirochaetota bacterium, assembly GCA_029562645.1. GTDB lineage: Bacteria > Spirochaetota > UBA4802 > UBA4802 > JAKQUI01 > JAKQUI01. Next base: position 159,188 of record JAKQUI010000069.1, on the reverse strand, counting down.
AATGATCACTATTGCAGGCTCGTTCAATAATAAATGAAGGTGAATGATTTTATGTCGACGACCGGAAGAAATGAACCCTGTCCCTGTGGAAGCGGAAAAAAATACAAGCACTGCTGCTTACAGGAGCAGGACAACGTGATCCCCTTCCCGGGTGTCGGCTTTTCGGACGACAATTTTAAGCGCTACGAGGCATTCGCGGAGAGCTGGGATGATGCGAAAGGTCCGGTGCCCACGTTCATGGAGTTCCTCGGGCGCCCCAATGCGGCAACGGAATCCATGAAGAAACTGAAGCAGGACATCGGCGATCGGATCTTCGAATCCAAGGAGGAGCTTCAGGCCGAAATTGATCGTCGGATGCTTTCCGCCAACACGAGTCCTCGTGAGGAGTTCCTTGGATTGTCGCCCACGCAGATGCGTGACGTTTTGCACAAGTCGTTCCTGGAAAACACGGAACTAGTTGCGCTCGACAAGAGCGTTGACAGGGAATTGCTGGAGGGCGTACCGGTCCTGGCGCAGTGCCGATATGTTATGCAAACGATATACGAGACGGAACCGGGCTACAAGCCGACCCAGCTTGGCAATTTCCCCCGCGTTCTCGTGCAGGCCTTCTTTGAGCGGTTCATTAAAGAGGATGCCCTATTGAAAGACCCGCCAATGCGGGAGGATGATGTTCTCGAGCTTACCCGGCTGCGGTTTTTCCTCAAGGATATGGGCCTTATGAGAAAACAACAGGGGAGATTCAGACTTACCAAGAAGGCGGAGCAAATCCTCGCACGGAATGATCCGTTTGAGTTGTACTCAATGTTGTTCGATTACCTCGCTTCGTCAATCAACTGGCTTTACGGAACTCGCTATCCCGAGGATATGGTGTTCATCCAGCATGCGCTGGTGTTTAACCTGCTCGTGCTCAAGCGCGCGGCATCCGAATTCGTGCCCGAGCAACAACTTGTCGATGTGTTTAAACGGGCATTCCCAACATTCGAATCGGACATGAGGGCGATGAGCGATTTCGACATGATTTCATCGGGATTTTGTTCGCTGTTTCTGAGACGATTCGCGGCGGTTTGTGGTCTTGTCGAATTACGGGGCGATGCGTTGGTGAAACTGAAACGTGAGACCGAGTATCGGACGACGAGGTTATTTGACGCTGTTCTCGTCTGGAAGGTGTAAGCGGTACCGGCCTTCCCCTTTATTAGTCGCCATCCGCAGCGTCTGATATGACGACATCCCCCGGCGCTATCGCCACGGCGAACTCTCCGCGATCCGTGAGACTGTCGATGCCGGTGATGATCTCCTCGATGCTGCCGGTTATGATCTCCTCGTAGGTCTTGGTCATCTCCCGGCCGATGGCGACGCGCGCTCCCGGCAGGACCGTCGCGATGTCGCGCAGCAGTTTTTTGATGCGATATGGCGATTCGTACACGACGATGGCGCCGTCGATGTCCCGAAAACGCTCGAGCTCGCGCCGCCGCCGGCCGTCCTTGGTGCTCAGGAACCCGGCGAAGAGAACGCGCCGCCCGCCGAGCCCCGCGACCGAGACGAGCGCCGTGAGCGCGGAGGGGCCGGGGACCGGTACCACGGCGACGCCGGCCGCGCGCGCCGCGGCGACGAAGCGCGCGCCGGGATCGGACAGACCTGGCGTTCCCGAGTCGGTCAGATAGACGGCGTTCCTGCCGGCGGCGATATCATCCACCGCCTTTTTGAGCTTGGCCTCGGACGAGTGCGCGTGGAGCGACACCAGCGGCGCGCCGATGCCGTAGTGGGCGGCGAGCTTATGCGTCTGCCGCGTGTCCTCGCAGTAGATGACGTCGGTGCACTCCCGGAGGATGCGCAGGGCGCGCAGGGTGATGTCCTCCAGGTTGCCGATGGGACCGCCGATGATGTAGAGCGTGCCGGGCATGATTGTTCCGTGCGCATAAATTTTTTCACCCGCTATGAAACAAAAATAAAATTTCCTGTCAAATAGTTTAATGTCTTGACGCCGGACGCTTTCGCGTCCATCACGGGTGCGTCGAATTCCTGAATGTGGCCCGCACCTCACGGGTACACGATACCACCAGACGCACACGGGCATTGTGTTATGGCGCGCATCTATAATTTTTCATCCGGTCCGTCCATGCTGCCGCTCCCGGCGCTTGAGGAGGCGGCGCAGAAGCTGGTCGATTTCGAGGGCAGCGGCATGTCGCTTGTCGAGATGAGCCACCGCGGCAAGGTCTACGAGCGCGTGCACAACGAAACCATCGCGCTCTTCCGGGAGATCCTTACCGTACCGAACGAGTTCCAGGTGCTCTTTCTGCAGGGCGGCGCGACGCTCCAGTTCGCGATGATCCCGATGGCGTTCCTGCGAGCGGGCGATGCCGCCGATTTCATTCTCACCGGCACGTGGGCCAAGAAGGCGCACGAGGACGCCTCGCTGGTGGGACGAGCGAACATTATCTGGGACGGCAAGACGTCGAAATACACCCGGATGCCTCAGCAAAAGGAGCTCAGCTTCACGAGCGGCGCGCGCTACGTGCACCTATGCTCAAACGAGACCATCGGCGGGGTGCAGTGGGCATCCTACCCGGACACGGCGGGCGTTCCCATCGTGGCCGACATGTCGTCGGATATTCTGTCACGGCAATTTCCCTGGAACAATATCGGCCTGGTGTTCGCCGGCACGCAAAAGAACCTTGCGCCGGCGGGGATGGCGATCGTCGTCATCCGAAAGGACTTTATCGCGGCGGCGCGAAAGGACCTTCCGGCGTACCTGCGCTACGATCTGCACGCCGAGAACAACTCCCTCTACAATACGCCGCCCACCTTCACGGTGTGGGCGACCAATCTCACGCTCAAATGGATCAAGTCCATGGGCGGCCTGGAGGCGCTGGAGCGGCTCAATCGGGAGAAGGCGACCCTCCTGTATGATCTCATCGATGCAAGCGGCGGGTATTACAAAAATCCCGTGGAAAAGGCAAGCCGATCCCTCATGAACGTGGTGTGGCTCCTGGACGACGACGGGCTCGAGGACGACTTTTTCAAGGAAGCCGAACGACAGGGCTTGAGCGGCCTCAAGGGTCACCGCTCGGTGGGCGGATGCCGCGCGTCAATATACAATGCCATGCCCATGGAGGGCGTGCGCGCGCTTGCCGATTTCATGAAGGAATTCATGAAAAAGCACGGCTAGGGAGGGCGGCATGGAAGACAATCATCGCCCCTGGGGCTTCTACGACGTGCTCTCCGACGAGCGCGACCACAAGGTGAAGCGCATCACGGTGTACCCCGACAAGCGCCTGAGCCTGCAACGACACGCGCGGCGCGCGGAGCACTGGTACATCGTGACCGGCGAGGCGCTGATGACGCTCGGCGAGCGCGAATTCACGCTGTGCGCCGGAGAGTCGGTGGACATCCCCTGCCGCGCCGTGCACCGCATCAAGAACACCGGCGTCGCAAACCTCGTCTTCATCGAGACGCAGGTGGGCGACTACTTCGGCGAGGACGACATCGAACGCCTGGAAGACGATTACAGCCGGGCAGCGCCGGGGGGATCGTCGCAACAGTAAAGACGTGGCAGTGCCGTATCAGTAAAGACGGGGCATTGCCCCGTCTCGACTCTGGGATCGATACAATCATAAAGACGAGGCACTGCCTCGTCTCACAGGAAGAGTACGGGTGGGGCGATGCCCCACTCCAACCATGGAGGACAACACGACCGCATGATTACCGTGAACAACCTCACCAAGCGTTTCGGCGATCTCGTCGCGGTGAACGACATCTCGTTCGCGATCCGCAAGGGCGAGATCACGGGGCTGTTGGGCCCCAACGGCGCGGGGAAGACGACGACCCTGCGCATGCTCACCTGCTATCTTGCGCCCGACGCGGGAAGCGTGGTCGTGGGCGATTACCTCGCGAGCATGAATCCCATCGAGGTGCGACGCATCATCGGCTACCTGCCGGAATCGGCGCCGTTGTACGCCGACATGATCGTGTACGACTACCTGTGGTACGTAGGTCAGATCCGCGAGATCCCCGCGGAGACGCTCCCGACGCGCATCAGGGAGATCGCAAACGTCTGCGGCCTGGCCGAGGTGATGCACAAGAACATCGGCGACCTCTCGAAGGGCTACAAACAGCGCGTGGGGCTCGCGCACGCGATGATACACGATCCCGAGATCCTTATCCTGGACGAGCCGACGAGCGGGCTCGATCCGAACCAGATCGTCGAGATCCGTAATGTGATAAAAGAGATCGGGAAGCGCAAAACGGTGATTCTCTCCACGCATATCCTTTCGGAGGTGGAGGCCACCTGCGACCGCGTCATCATCATCGATCGCGGGAAGATCGCGGCCGACAGCACCACGCGCGAGCTCACCGAGGGGGGCGACACGGGAAACAGCGTGACGCTGCGCGTGAGCGGGGTCGAGTTCGGCACGCTGGCCGACGCCATCCGCCGCCTGGACGGCGTGAGCGACATCCGCGAGGCGGTGGACCGCGAGGGCCTTACGGCCGCCAACGTGCTCACCGGGACGGCGAGCGACGTGCGCCCGTCGATCTTCCGGCTCATCGCCGACAAGGGCTGGACGCTCTATGAAATGAAGCAGGAGCAGCAGACCCTTGAGAACATCTTTAGAAAACTCACCAGGGGAGGGGAGCATGAAGCTTGATGGTTCTCTCATCATCATGAAAAAGGAGCTGCGGAGTTATTTCTACTCTCCAGTCGCCTATATCGTCATCGCCGCGTTTCTCGTCTTGAGCGGCTACCTGTTCTTCGATACGTTCTTTCTCTTCGGCCGCTCCGAACTGCGCGGCTTCTTCGAGCTGTTGCCCATCACCTTTTCGATATTCATCCCGGCGCTCACGATGCGCCTCTTTGCCGAGGAGAAGCACAGCGGCTCATTCGAGATCCTCATGACGCTGCCGGTGACCACGCTGGAGGCGGTGCTGGGCAAGTTCCTGGGGGCCACGGCCTTCGTAGGGATCATGCTGGCGCCCACGCTCTTCTACGCGATCTCGGTGGCGCTGGTTGGATCGCCCGACATCGGGCCCATCGTGGGCGGCTACCTGGGTGCGCTCCTCCTGGGCGCGACCTTCGCGGCCATCGGGATCTTCGCGTCCACCTTCACGAAGAACCAGATCATCGCGCTCATCGTGGGCGTCCTGGCCTGCTTTCTGCTCACGCTCTTCGGGCTGGACCGCTTCAAGATGCTCATGCCCAGCGCCCTGGTGGGCGTCGTTGAGTACCTGTCGGTGTCGGGGCACTTTCACAGCATCGAGCGCGGGGTGGTCGATTCGCGCGACATCGTGTATTTCCTTTCGGTGATTGCGCTGGCCCTCATGGGCTCGGTGCACGTCCTGGACGAGCGGAGGTAGGGCCATGGACATCAAGCAAATGCTGTCGCAGGTGAAATCGCTGGACGCGGCGGGGCTCGCGAAACGGATCACGCAGTCGCTGGGCGCGCGCCGCTCCACGCTCGCCATCAACATCGTCATTATCCTGATGATCAACCTCGTCGCGGGGGTGCTCTACTTCCGCTGCGACGCGACGCGCAACGGCGCCTACTCGCTCTCGCCGCTGAGCCGCGAGCTCGTCGCGAACCTCGCCGAGCCGCTCACCGTGAAGGTGTTCTTCTCAAAGGACCTGCCCGCGCCCTACAACGGCGTGTACCGCTACGTCTCCGACATCCTCGGGGAGTTCAAAAACAGCGCGAACCGCAACTTCCGCTATGAGTTCGTGGACGTGGAGAAACAGAAGGACGCCGCGGGAGACTACGGCATCTATCCCGTGCAGGTGCGCGAGATCCAGAGCGACCAGGTGAAGTTCCGCAACGCCTTCATGGGCATCGCGATCGTCCACGGTGACCTGGTGGAGAAGATCGAGTCGATCACCGAGGCCGAGGGCATCGAGTACCGCATCACCACGCTTATCAAGAAGATGATCGGCAAGGTGGACGCGCTCGTGAAGCTCGACGGGCAGATCGCCGTGACCTTCTACGCCAGCTCCTCGATCCCCCTGCGGGGCATCGAGACCGTGAACGAGCAGGTGGAGAAGATCGTGCGCACGGTGGGCGCCAAGAATTACAACAAGCTGTCCTACAAGCACGTGGACCCCGGCGCGGACAAGAACCAGATGGCGCTGGCCGAATCGTACGGCCTCTTTCCCTTGAGGTGGCCCGCCTTCACCACGGACCTTGGCAAGCGCGTAGAGGCCGGCTCCGGCGTGATCGGCGTGGTGGTGGAGCACGGGGGGCGCTTCGAGACCATCCAGGTGCTCACGCGCAACATTATGGGGCAGATTCAGGTGAACACCGACACGCTCGCGGACGGGCTCAACGCGGCCATCGGGAACCTCATCAGCGTGAACCAGAAGGTGGGGTATGTGACCGGCCACAACGAGCGCGACATCAATGACGAGCGCGCCGGCGCGGCGAACTTCAAGACGCTCATCTCCGACCTCTACGAGTTCAAGACGGTCGACCTGTCGAAGGACGAGATCCCCGACGACATCAACACGCTCATCGTGAACGGGCCCAAGTCCCGCTTCAGCGAATACGAGCTCTTTAAAATCGACCAGTTTCTCATGAAGGGACGATCGGTGCTGTTTTTCCTGGATTCCTTCGACGAGATGAACATGCAGGGCGGCGGCGGGATGTTCGGTCGCCAGCCGCTGGTGATCCCCGTGGACACGGGCCTCGCCGATTACCTGAAGTCCTTTGGCGTGAGCGTGAACCGCGATATCGTCCTCGACATGTCGTGCTACCGCACCGCCAACCAGATGTTCGGCGAGCAGGTGATCTACTTCGCGCCCATGGTCAACGAGGAGTCGCTTGACCGCGCAAACCCCATCACCGCATCGCTGAAGCGCATCTTCTTTCTGAAGGGCTCGTCCATCGCGCTGCAGGAGGACGCGCTCAAATCGACGAACCTCACGGCCACGACGCTGGTGTCCTCGTCGCGGCGAAGCTGGCTCATGGAGGGGCGCATCAACTTCAATCCCATGATGATGCAGCCGCCGGCCGAGACCGAGATGCGCAGCCACAAGCTCGCCGTTCTCGTGTCCGGCCAGTTCGAGAGCTATTTCAAGGACCGGGCCGAGCCGCCGGTTAAAGAGGAGAAGGGGAAAGCGCCCGCGCCGGGCGGATCGCCCATCGCCTCGTCGGGCATCATCAAGAAGGCCGTGAAGCCCGGAAAAATCTTAGTGGCCGGGACCTCCGAGATCACCGGGCCCAGCGTGGTGGACAAGGAGGGCAAATCGCCCAATGCGATCTTGCTGCACAACATGGTCGACTACCTTGCGGGCAACGCCGCGATCCCGCAGATGCGCAGCAAGGGGCTCGAGTTCAATCCGCTGCGCGAAGCGGGGGACCTGAAGCGCTATCTGCTCAAGGGCTTCAACATCGCGGGCGTGCCGCTGTTGGTGGTGGCGGCCGGCCTCCTCATCTGGCGGATGCGCAACATGCGACGACGGAGGATACAGCAGGAATTCACGGGAGGTGGATCGGGTGAATAAACGGGTCGTCATCAGCATCGCACTCATCGTCGCCCTGGGGCTCGTGCTCGCGATAAAAAAAGCGCGCTTCGGATCGGCGGTGCCGGACATCGGGAAATGGAGCGGCGAGGCCGACGAGATCGTGATCGAAGGCGCCGGGAGCTCGCTGCGATTGCACAAGAAGGACGGGAAGTGGGTCATCAATGAAGCGGCCTATCCGGCCGACGCGAAGGCGGTCGTGAAGCTTGAAAACCAGCTGCGCGATCTCGAGCTCGCCGACCTCATCTCGGAGAAGCCGCACCTCGACCGCTTCGACCTCGATGCGGGCAAGGCCCGGCGCGTCGTGGCGCGTCGCGACAAGAAGCCGCTGCGCGACATCCTGCTCGGCAAGAAAAGCTCGACATATCGGCACACGTATGTGAAGCTCGCGGATCGGCCCGAGGTCTTTCTGGCGCGGGGTCCGCTCGCGGACGATTTTGCGAAATCCGCCGACGATCTGCGCGACAAGGAGGTCATAAAGATCGACCAGGCCTCGATCGAGTCCTTCGAGATCGAGTACAAGGGCGCGCGGCTTTCATTCGCGAAAAAGACGGTGGAAATCAAGGACGAAAAGCCGGCGGCTGATCCTGCCGCGCCGAAGGGAACGGACGCGGGGAAGGGCGCCGGCACGAACAAGGACGCGAAGCCCGTGACCGTCGCCAAATGGACCTGCGCGCAGCTGGGCGGGGCCGAGCTCGACGAGGGAAAGCTCAACGGCATCCTGAGCTCGTTCGCGTCGGTGGTGGCCGATGCATACGCCGAGCGTCCCGATCCCGCGCTCATGCGCGCCCGGACCTGTTCGATCAAACTTCGCGCGGGCGGCAAGGACATGACGCTCGTGATCGCCGGACGGGAAACCGCCGACCGGAAGCGCTATCTGGCGACATCATCGGAATCACCCTACGCCTTTTTCTTGAACGCGCATGGCGCAGAACGGTATTTCGTGACCGCCGCCGACATGAAGAAAAAATAGGCGCGCAGTCTCACGGGAGGTCGGACATGGCGGCATTGACGGAGATACTCGCGACCATTGGACCGGCCTCGGTCGGCATTATCGACGCGCTGTATGCGAGCGGCCTCTCCGGCGTGCGCATCAACAGCTCGCATGGGAAGCCGGCGGACCACGAGGCGGTTGTGCGAAACTCGCGGCGCGCCAATCCCTCGGGCTATATCGTGTACGACATCAAGGGCCCGAAGATCCGCATCGGCGACATCCCCGAGCCGCTCAAGATCACGGCGGGCGAAACGCTCGTCATCGACACCGCCTTCCCCAAGCCTCCCGGCTCGGAGTATCCCGCGGTGAAGGACTTTTCCGCGGGGATCCCCGTCACCTATGAGAGGCTCCACGAGTGCGTGAAGCCCGGGCACCGGCTCTTCATCGACGACGGCTACATCGGCCTGCGCGTGGAGTCCGTCGAGGGGACGCGCATCGTGTGCACGGTGATGTACGGCGATCTCCTGCGCCAGCGGAAGGGGCTCAATCATCCCGACACGATCGTGGGCTATCCCTACACCATGCCGTACGACATCCCCAACCTGGAGGAGGCGGCGCGCATGCAGGTCGATTTCATCGCCGATTCCTTCACGCGAAACGCCGATGACGTGCTCGAGCTGCGCGATCGTCTCAATGGCACCGGCATGCGCATCATCTCGAAGATCGAGAACCCCGAGGGCGTGGAGAACTTCGACGCCATCCTCGAGAAAACCGACGCTATCATGGTGGCACGCGGCGACCTCGGCGTGGAGCTGGACCCCTGGCTCATCCCTGAGCTCCAGAAACAGATGATCGAGAAGTGCAATGCCGCCGGCAAGCCCGTCATCACCGCGACCCAGATGCTGGAGTCGATGATCGACAATCCGCACCCCAGCCGCGCCGACGTGAGCGACATCGCCAACGCCATCTACGACGGCACCGATGTGGTGATGCTCTCCGGCGAGACCTCCGTTGGCAAACACCCGGCCGAGTGCGTCGCGATGATGCACCGGATCGCAGAAACGGTGGAGGCCACCGACCGCTATCGCGAGAAGAAGATCCGGCGGCACACGCTCGCGGGTTTGAGCGGATCGAAATCTTAGCCGGCCATTTTATCGTTCGCGACATCGGTGAAGCAAGATGCCGGTGCGTTCGTTCCGTAGGATTCGGCCATGGAGTAGCGGCTGATTGGTGAGCTTTCTGGTGGGGGGTGCGCGATGACAATGAAACTCCGCATGACGCTTGGCGTTGCCGCGATACTTGTTCTTATCTCGCCTGCGAATCTTCAGGCGCAAAAATGTACATCGGGAAACTGCGCGAACGGTACGGGGACCAAAGACTACGGTTCGTACAAATATACCGGAGAATTTCGCAACGGCAAAAAACATGGTCGGGGGACCGTCACGCTCTTCAGCCGCACCATCAAAGGCGCCTGGCGGGATGACAAACTAATCCATGGCGAGGAATCATACAGCGATGGATTTACGCTCTCAGGTTCTTATAACGAGGGGTTCCGCTCCGGGAAAGGCGTGATGACCTGGCGTGACGGCAGGCGATATGAGGGCGAATGGAAGGATTTGACGGCTGTCGGTAAAGGCGTGATGACCTATCCGGACAAGAGAAGATATGTCGGCGAGTTTCAGGGCGATCAATATCATGGCAGGGGCATATTATATCATGCCAACGGCTCGGTGTACCGGGACGGCCCCTGGGACAAAGGCGTATTCAAGGGCGTCATCAAAGAGAAGCAGCAGGCGAGCACTCCGACGGTCTATCGGCCCGAGAAATACGGCGAGATATCGATTCGACTGTCCGAACTGCCCGCATGGAAATTTCCATATGCCGATGCCCAGGGGAAATACCATTACCTGATCGCCCAGGAGAAATGCACCTACGGGCTCGAGCTTGAGCAGTGGTACCAAGACCGGGGATTCGTCGAGTCCTCCCATAATAAAAGCAATTTCTGCGGGAAAAAGATGCCTCCCGGCTACCAGGTGCTCGTCAAGCCGGTCCTGTTCGTGTGGGGCAAGCAATGGTCGGCGGCTCAGATTGCGGAGCGGAAGCGGATAGCGGAATCATCCAAGAACCGCGTTACGACGAACCGTGAAAAAGAATACCGGGGCACGTACTGCTGGGAGAGCTGCAGCAAAAGCTGCTACTCGGGTTCCAGCACCGCCAAGGGCCAGGGCATGTGCCTGGACAGCTGCAGGAAACAATGTTCCCGGTAGTGGATTTTGAACCTGTTTCAGTAGGGAGCTGAATGAGACGACAGGATATCACGCTCGCTCCGCCGCGAACAATACATCCATGTATTCGCGGTTCCGGCAGCCAATCCGGGCTGCCTGCTCGCAGTGACATCCGACAGACTCATTCGGCACTATTGGGAAAAAATCAACTTAATAGGCTTTAGGGTAAGGGCTTACCTTCGCCACATCATCGTCCGTTTAATAATTCTGGAAATATGGGCTGTTTGTTACTATAGTGTTTTTAGCAGCGTCGTATGATCCGGCATTCCGGATCCGGTGCGACGCCGCAAGTCCATCGACATCAAAGGGGGTGCGCGCATGAGAGAGATAAAATTGAAAGCCGGTGATCCGGCGCCAGATTTTACGCTGAAGAACCAGTATGACCAGGACATTACCCTGTCCGGCTTGAAGGGGAAGAAGGTCCTGCTGTCGTTCCATCCGCTCGCCTGGACGCCCGTCTGCGAAATCCAGATGCGGACGCTCGAGGCGAAGCACGACGAGCTCGAGCGGCTCAACACCGTCGCCCTGGGGCTGAGCGTCGATAGTCCTCCCTGCAAGAAGGCCTGGGCCGATTATCTCGACATCGACCACACTGACCTCTTGGCGGACTTCTGGCCGCACGGGGAGGTCGCACGGCGGTATGATCTGTTCATCGAGAAGGCCGGGATCTCCGGCAGGGCCAACATCCTCATTGACGAGCAGGGAAAGATCGCGCGCGTGTGGGTGTATGAGATTCCCGAGGTGCCCGACATCGAGGACGTCCTCAGGTTTCTGAAAAAATGAAGTGACGATTCACGGCCTCCTCTTCATCGCGGGAAGGAATTGACGACGGTTTTCCCGGCTGGTGTGAATTTTTCTTGTTGACAATACCGGCGCGTGAAATATCTCGGATAAACCTCAGGCGCAGGTGGTGGAACTGGTAGACACGTATGTTTGAGGGGCATATGGGGTAAAACCTGTGCGGGTTCAAGTCCCGCCCTGCGCAACGGAGAAAAGGCGCGGATGATATCCGCGCCTTTTCTATTGGCATTGACATCATTCCGACCGCACGATACAAGACGCGACATGGTCATCACCGGACTGGAAAAACTGCTGAACGATCCCGGCGCGTATCGGAAGCGGCGCGTCGCCCTCATCGCAAACCAGACGTCGGTGACGAGCGATCTCGTCTATAGTTGGCACGCGCTCATCCGGCACGGCATCGACATCGTCCGTATCTTCTCGCCCGAGCACGGGATCTTCGCCACCGAGCAGGACCAGGCGCCGGTGGGCGACCAGCCCATCGTCAATTGCGAGGTCGTGAGCCTGTATGGCGCATCGGCGCACACCCTCGCCCCGGCGCCGGAGTTTCTCGACGACATCGATTGCGTCATCTACGATATTCAGGACATCGGCTCACGCTACTATACCTACGTGAACACGATGGCGCTGTGCATGGAGGCCATCGCGGGGCGCGACATCGAGTTTGTGGTGCTGGACCGGCCCAATCCCATCGGCGGACAGTCGGTCGAGGGTCCGCCGCTGCGTGATGGCTATGGGTCCTTCGTGGGGGTGCTGCCGGTCCCCGTGCGTCACGGAATGACCGCAGGCGAGCTTGCGCTTCTGTGGAAGGCGCACCGGCGGCTCGATGTGAACCTCGCGATCGTCCCGATGGACGGGTGGGGCCGCGCGATGGGATATGCGCACACCGGCCTGCCGTGGGTGCCGCCGTCGCCCAACATGCCCACCGAGGAGACCGCGCTTGTCTATCCCGGGATGTGCCTCATCGAGGGCACCAATCTGTCGGAAGGGCGGGGCACGGCAATGCCATTCCTGCAGATCGGAGCGCCGTACGTCGACGCTGCGGCGCTTGCGAACCGGCTCAACGCGCTCAATCAGCCCGGCATCCGCTTTCGGCCCGTATATTTCAAGCCAACGTCGAACAAGTACGCGGGGGAGGTCGCGGGCGGGGTGTTTCTGCATGTGACCGACCCCACGCGCTTCCGGCCGTTCGCCGCCGGGGTGGCGCTCGTGCAGGCGGCCCGAGAGCTCTGTACCGATTCGTTCCGATTCACGACGGGCGTGTACGAATTCAACGACACTCACCCCGCGTTCGATCTTCTTGCCGGGAGCGATGCCGTGCGCACCATGATCGAGCGCGGCGTGCCGCTCGATACGATACGAGAATCGTGGGCGGATTACGAACGGGACTTTTTCGAACGAAGGAAGGAATATTTGCTCTATGCATCTTGATATTGTCGTCATCGCCGCGTACCTTGTCGCGATCAACGTCATCGGACTGTATTTCGCCAAGTCGGGGTCCATGAACGACTACTTTCTGGGCGCGCGGAACATCCCCTGGCCGGTGGCCTGCCTTTCCATCGTGGCCACGGAGACCAGCACGCTCACCTTTATCTCCATCCCCGGCCTCGCCTACGCGACCAATATGGGGTTTCTGCAGATTGCCTTCGGCTACCTTATCGGGCGCGTGCTGGTCGCCGTTTTCATGCTCCCGCAGTATTTTCAGGGCAATTTCGAGACGGTGTACCAGTTCATCCAGAACCGGTTCGGCGTCTCGTCGCGGCGGATCATCGCCATCGTGTTTCACGTGACGCGGCTCCTGGCCGACAGCGTGCGCCTGTTCGCGACCGCCATCCCGCTCACGCTCTTTCTGGGCTGGCCGTACTGGGTGTCCATCCTGGTGATCGGCGCGTCCACCGTGGTGTACACGCTCTACGGCGGCATCCGCTCGGTCGCGGTCACCGACGCCATCCAGTTTTTTCTGTATCTCTCGTGCGCGTGTGTGGGCTTGATCATTATTTGCGACATCATGGGGACGGACCCGCTCTCGATTGTGCGCATGGTCCCCGGGGCGAGCCTCACGGTCTTCTCCACGGGCCTCGCGGATGGCGCGCGAAGCCTCTTCGGCTCCTACAATATCATCTCGGGACTTGTCGGCGGCGCCTTCCTGTCGTTCGCCTCGCATGGAACGGACCATCTCATCGTGCAGCGCGCGCTCATCTGCCGCGACCTGCCGTCGGCGAAGAAGGCCATGATCGGCAGCGGGGTGCTCATCATTCTTCAGTTCGCGCTCTTTCTCGTCTTCGGCTTGTTCATCAAGGCGCTGCTGGAGGGCCGTCCCTTCGAGCGCAGCGACGAGGTGCTGCCGTTCTTCATCATCACCTACCTCCCGGAGGGCCTGCGGGGGCTGATGCTGGCGGGCATCTTCGCCGCCGCCATGTCCACGCTGAGCGCCTCGATCAACTCGCTCGCATCGTCCACCTCCCTGGACATCCTGGCGCTCGACCGCCGTGATCTTCCCGAGAAAAAAAAGATGCGCTACGCCAAGGGCATCGCGCTCCTCTGGAGCGTCGTCGTCATCGGCATCTCGCTCGCGTTCCGCGATACGAAGAGCCCGCTGGTGGAGATCGGCCTGTCCATCGCCTCGATCACCTACGGCGGAATGATGGGCATGTTCCTCATCGGCCGCGTGTACGATAATTTCTCCGAGCGAGCGGCGATCGGGGGCATGCTCGCGAGCATCGCCGGCACCATGGTCGTGGTGTTCGCCACGAAGGTCTTCTGGGTGTGGTATGTGGTGATTGGCTTCGCTATTGCAGTTGCGGCCGGTGTCGCCATCCAGCGGATCGCCGGCTCGACGAAGTGATCATCCGCGCGCGGTTTGTTTAACTTTTATGTAATAATATGAGTATAATAAAAAAAAGTCCCATTTTCGGGGACTGGAAAGTTTTTTTCTTGTTTATGGCGGGTAGTTACTATATACTCTCGGTTGATGATAATATCGTGGAGAGTATGAGATGTCTTTCAAACGCCAGATTGACAAACTCAGGGACCGGCCGCGCAAGCTGCTGATAATCTTTCTCGCACTGTACAACCTGCATCCGTTTACCTATTTCCTGATGGTTGCGCTCGTCATCGGGTTCGCGAGTTTTCTGAGTATCGCGAAAATCATCATGATTCTCGCGCCGCCCATCATCCTGTCGGCGACCGTGGTGTTCATAGTCCAGAACCGACGCCTGCAGCGGTACGTCAATACGCTCATCGACGAGCGCGATATTCCCGATCTGGACGCGATCCAGTCGTTTATCAACTCCTTCCCGCTGCGCGCCGCAGTTCCCCTCACGGTTGGGTGCGCGCTCGGACCGGTCCTCACGGGCGTCATCGGCTTCGCCCAGGGCGTGTTCATCTCCGCTTATCAGATGGTGTTCGTGATTTTGCTCGGGGAGGTCACCGCCATCATCGTGGGCGCGATCATGTATTTTTACACGCGCGTGTTCCTCTATCCGTCCAACCGGCGCATCGTGTTTCACCCGCTCACCATATTTCAAAAATTCTCGATTCCCATCCTCTCGACGGTGGTCGTCATTGTCACGATGATGATCCTGGGGATATTCAAGAGCATCCAGTCCGACACCATGGAGGTGCAGAACCGGATGCTCCTCGAGTCGCTGCGCCACGCCTCAAGCGTGACCAAGGCATACATTGGGATAGTGACCTCCGAGATCGGCGCGTTCGCCAAATCGGACGCCGCAAGACGCGGGAACCTCGCCGAGATGCAGGCGATTCTCCTCGCATTGCACCGCGAACGGGGGAGCTCCGTCGAGATGTATTTTTTCGCCGCGCCGGACGGGACGGCGCCGACCAGCGTAGGTATCACGAGAAACATCAGCGACCGCGGCTACTTCCGGCAGGTCATGGCGACGGGCAAGCCGGCCGTTTCCGATCCGGTCACCAACAAGGCCACCGGCAAGGAGATTCTGGTCGTCGCCGTGCCGGTCAAGCGGGGGGACGCCGTTACGGCCGTCTTCGGCGCGACCATTTTGCTCGATTCCCTGCAGGTGTTCTATCAAACCTATGCCTCCCAATCGTCACGGTCGCATATGCTCCTCAGCGACGCGGGAAAGATCGTCTTTTCGACGGACAAGGAGCTTCTGGGTAAAACGATCGGAACGGACATTGTCGATGATGGGGTCCGCTTTCGCAATGTTGCGGCGCTGCGCACGGCGCCCGAATGGTCTACGATCGACATCGTATTCAAGGGCAGGGCGATGATCGCGCACAAGGAGGATATTCCCTCGATCGGGTTTACGCTCGTGTCGCTGGCCGACCGGACCGCGGTGTACGCCGTGCTCAATCCGGTCCTTGTCCGGTCGATCGTGTATCTCGTGCTGGTAATCGGCATCATCTTCGCGATCATCTGGTATCTTGCGAAAAAGATATCCGCGCCCATCGAGAACATCATCGGCATCTTCCAGAAGGTCTCCGACGGCGACCTCACGGTGCGCTCCACCGACTACCTCGCCGACGAGTTCGGCGAGCTGATCCGCTACCTGCAGATCCTGCTGCGCCGCCTGCGCGAGACCATCCACGCGACCGTCGAATCGTCGCAGCAGCTCGCCGAGGCCTCCACCGGCATGTCGAAGACGAGCCTGGCCCTCTCGCACAACGCGCAGGATCAGGCCTCGTCCATCGAGGAGATGACCGCGGCGCTCGAGGAGACCTCGGCGTCCATAGAAAACTTTGCGAAAAGCGCGGCCGACCAGCTCTCGTTCGCCACCGAGACCTATCAGGCCATGGAGCGCCTCAAGGGGCAGGTCATCGAGATCGCCCAGTACGCCGTGGAGGCGCTCGAAAAGGCGACCGTCTCCAGCGAGCAGGCGCGCACGGGCAACGAGCACATGAAGAACGCGATCGACGGCATGAACCGGATCGACGCGAGCACGCAAAAGATCACCGAGTTCGTGGGGCTCATCAGCGACATCTCCGACCAGGTGAACCTGCTGGCGCTCAACGCCGCCATCGAGGCCGCGCGCGCCGGCGAGCACGGGCGCGGGTTCGCCGTGGTGGCCGACGAGATCGCCAAGCTCGCCGACCAGACCTCGCAGAGCGCGAAGAGCATCACCGGCCTGGTGAACGAGGGGCGAAGCGAGGTGATCCGCGGCAAGGACTACGTGGACGCGACCTCGCGGGCGCTCTCGGCGATCATCGAGAACATCCGCGCCACCGACGTCCTGGTGCGGCGCATCGCCGAGCTGTCGCGCTCGCAGACCGACTCGAGCGACCAGGTGCTCGACAAGACCCGGCGGGTCATGGAGGTCGCGGACAACATCTCCATCGGCACGGGCGAACAAATGAACGCCAATCGTGAGATGACCACCACCATCAATATGATAACCGAATCAACGCAGTCGGTGGCGGAGAGCGCCTCCCAGGTGGCCTCGTCGTCCGAGCAGATCAACGCGCAGGCGGAGGCGCTGTACGAGAGCATCAAGTATTTCAAGGTTACGGAATCGTAAGCGGCAGGAGACATAATCAAAAAAAATTAAAAATAGTCTTTACAAAATACGGCGAACGCCCATCTGTGCGCTACGGTAGCGTATGGATTTTAATATACGAACGCTCCTTCACTCGGTATCATGGGGAGTGTTCGTCGATGATCTTTTCAGGAGATGGGAGCAAGCTGTATGCAGTATCAGATGAATGTCGAATATGAGGTAATTGCGAAACATTGCCCGGCGTGCGAATCGCTTGTGATGGCGCAGGTCGTGAAAACGCTCGATGGCGGTTTTTACAAGTATCGGGACGTGAAGTGCCCGAAGTGCGAATGGCACAGCCCGGAGCACCAATAAAAATTTGTTGATTATTTTCACCCCACGCTGTTCGTGGGCACGAGATATGATGGGACTCTTCCGAAGAGTCTTTTTTGTTTAAGGAGACATCGCAATGGCCGTCGAACAAACGCTGGTGCTTATCAAGCCCGACGGGCTTATTAAATCGCTTACGGGAAACATCCTGTCGCGCCTGTCCGAGACCAGATTGGTTATCATCGCTTCTAAGGTCGTTCGCGTGTCGCGCGAGCTTGCCGAGCAGCATTATGAACACCTTAAGAATGAGCCGTTTTTCGAGGAGCTCGTTGAGTATATCATCGGCGACGTGCACAACACGCACCGGGTCATGGCGCTGGTGTATCAGGGCGATGACGCCATCAAAAAGGTGCGCGACATCGTGGGACACACCAATCCCGAAAAGGCGAACCCCGTGAGTATCCGCGGGGCCTATGGGCGCATCACCACCACCGGCGTGTTCGAAAACGTGGTGCACGCGTCGTCGAGCCCCGAGGACGCCGAGAAGGAAATCAAGCTCTGGTTCCAGGCCGACGAGGTGGTCGGCGACATCTATCCCGTTAAGGACGCCGTACTGAAGGAAGTACGCCAGAAGGTGTGGGCGTAGCGCCACACGCATCGAATTGAGGAAGGTCGCGATGAGGATTATTCTCTTGGGGGCGCCGGGAGCGGGGAAGGGCACGGTTGCCGAGCTGCTTATCGAGAAGTACGGCATACCGCAGATCTCGACGGGCGACATGCTGCGCAGCGCCGTGAAGGCCGGGACCGACCTGGGGAAACAGGCCGCAGATTTCATGAACCGGGGCGAGCTGGTCCCCGATGCGCTCATCATGGGGCTCATCGAGAACCGGCTGCAGGAACCGGACGCGCGCGGCGGATTCATTCTCGACGGCTTTCCCCGGACGATCGAACAGGCCGATCAGCTTGCGGCCATCCTGACGAAGCTCGGCATGGGGCTTGATCTCGTGGTGAATCTCGAGGTGCCTGAGGACGTCATCATCCGTCGCCTCACGAGCCGGCGCACCTGCTCGAACCCGAACTGCCAGGCGATTTACAATATCTACACCAAGCCGTCGCAGCGCGACGGGGTGTGCGACAAGTGCGGAAGCCCTACCGTGCAGCGCGACGACGAGACCGAGGCGGTGATCAAAAAGCGGCTGTCCACCTATCAGGAGAAGACGGCGCCGCTGATCGGCTATTACGAGAGGAATCCGGCCTACTGCTCCGTCCCCTCGCTGGTGGCGGGCGAGGTCATCGACGCGATCGTACAGAGGTTGAACCGGTAGCACGCAATCGGAGAGGTGCCTGAGCGGCCGAAAGGGGCGGTCTCGAAAACCGTTGTGGGCTTTGTCCACCGAGGGTTCGAATCCCTCCCTCTCCGCAGCGATAGTCGTACAATGTTTGACAGGTTTCGCGCAATCGTATCATGATGTTCGAAACGCCGTTCCGGGAGAGGTTTCCGAGAGGCCGAAGGAGCACGGTTGGAAACCGTGTGTGGCGCAAGCTACCGAGGGTTCGAATCCCTCCCTCTCCGCATCACGCAACCGCGCACAACACACTATGGCATACCAGGTTCTGGCCCGTAAATGGCGGCCCCAGGATTTCACCGGGGTCGTTCATCAGGACCACATTTCGAAGACACTATCGAGCAGCATCAGGAACGGGCGGGTTTCCCACGCGTACCTGTTCGCGGGCCCGCGCGGCGTGGGGAAAACCACCATGGCGCGCATCCTCGCGAAGGCGCTCAACTGCCTGAGCGCGCCGGGGCCCACCGACGCCCCCTGCGGGACCTGCGAGAACTGCGTGGAGATCCGCGACGGCAGCTCCTTCGACGTGATCGAGATCGACGGCGCCTCGAACCGCGGCATCGAAAACGTCCGCGAGCTCCGCGAGAACGTGAACTTCGCGCCGCTGAAGTCCCGCTTCAAGGTCTACATCATCGACGAGGTCCACATGCTCACGCGGGAGTCGTTCAACGCGCTCCTGAAGACCCTCGAGGAGCCGCCCGCGCACGTGGTGTTCGTGTTCGCGACCACCGAGATCCATCAGATCCCCGAAACCATTCTCTCGCGCTGCCAGAAGTACTTTTTCAAGAAGATCTCGGTCGATGCGACCGTGAAGCACCTGCGCCACATCGTCGACCGCGAGCGCTACGCCGTAAGCGACAGCGCGCTGTATCTCATCGCGCGCTCGTCCGAGGGCTCGATGCGCGACGCGCAGTACCTCCTCGACCAGATCGTCTCGTTCGCCGACGGCGAGGTGGGCGAGGCCGACGTCCTCTCGATCCTGGGGATCGTGCCCTTCGAAAGTTACCTCGCGCTCATCGGCCGTATTCGCGCGCTCGACGTCCCCGGCGTCATCGCCGAGGCGGACCTCGTCTTCTCGATCGGCGTGGACGCGCGACGCTATGCGGCCGGGTTTGCCGACATGTTCCGCATCATCCGCCTCGTGCGCAATGACGTCGCGGTGCAGGAGCTGATCGGGCTCTCCAACGAGGAGCTCGCTGGGGTGCGCGAGGTCGCGGGCGCCTTTCACGACGAGGAGCTCGGCGTCCTCTTCCATGTGGCCGACGAGCTGGTGCGCGAGCTCCGGTACGCGGCAAGCGAGCGCGTGAGCATCGAGATGGCCCTTCTGGACATGGTCGCCGCCCTCCGGCGGCCGTCGCTTGCGTCAATCATTCAAAAGCTCGAGTCGGGCGGGGGCGGCGGGCCGTCATCATCATCTCCGGGACGAACGGTCCTTCCCGAAGCGAAGCCATCGACGCCTCGCAGTGAATCCGCATCGAAAACCGCTCCGGGAAACGTGCCGATCGCGCCGTCTGGCGAGCAGCCGGCGCCGACGCAACAGGATACTCCCGTCCCGGAGGACGCCGGGGTGGACGGCAAGAAGCTCAAGGCGCAGATACTGCAGGACCTGCTGGCGGAGAACAAGAAATTCCTCTACGAGAAGGTGCGATCCGCGCGCATCGAGGTGCGCGGCCGCTCCCTCGCGCTGCTGTACCCGCAGGATTCCGGCGAATCGTACTACCGAAGAATGCTTGACGCGAACGATCTGGCGCATATCTCGGAGCTCGCCGGGAAGCGCACCGGCGCGACCGTATCGGTGTCGGTGGGCGACGACGCGGCTGTACCGCCCCCCGCGGACGAGCTGGTTCCCGACGAGGCGCTGCCGGACGACGCCGAAATGGTACGCGCGCCTGAGGTGGACGAGATGGACGAGCTCAATCCCATGGTTGAGAAAATCAAGGACATGTTTCACGGGCAAATCGTAGAATCGAAACAAAAGAAGGAGAAGAACAATGCTCAAAGGCCTCGGTGATGTCGGTCAGATGATCAAGCTCCAGCGGGAGCTCAAGAATATCCAAAAACGACTCAAGAAGTCGGAGGCGTCCGGGACGAGCCACGACGGCGCGGTTTCGGTCACCGTGAACGGCGAGTACCGCATCGTCGATCTCTCGATCGACCAGGAGTTCGCGGGGAAGGCCGACAAAAAGACGCTGGAGAAGGCGATCGCGAACGCCGTGAACAACGCGGTCGATCGCATCAAGGAGCACATGGCCGAAGAGATGCAGAAACTCACCGGCGGCATGAACATCCCGGGCATGGGCGACTTGCTGAAATAGAATAGTGGGCGCTATCTCGCGATATCTTGACGCCCTGGTCCGTGAGTTCTCGCGGTTGCCGGGGGTCGGACCCAAGAGCGCCTCGCGTCTCGCCTTCCATGTGCTTCGGATGCCGGAAGGCGACGTGCGCTCGCTGGTGGACGCGATACGCGAGGTGCGCGAGCATATCACCGCCTGCGCCGTGTGCGGGGGCATCGCCGACGGCGAGCGCTGCGCCATCTGCGCCGATCCGGCGCGCGACCGGGGCGTCATCTGCGTCGTCGAACAGCAGAAGGACGTGCTCACCGTGGAGCGCTCGGGCGCGTTCACGGGGTTGTATCACGTGCTCAACGGCGTCATCTCCCCGCTCGACGGGATCGGCCCGGAGGAGCTCAACATCAAACCGCTCCTGGAGCGCTGCAAGGACGCGGCGGTCGTCGAGATCGTCATCGCGACCAACCCAAGCGTTGAGGGCGACGCGACGAGCCTGTATCTTTCCAAGATCATCAAGCCGTCGGGGATCAAGGTCACGCGCATCGCCCACGGGATCCCCGTGGGGGCCGACCTCGAGTTCGCCGACGGCGCCACGATATATCAATCGCTCAAGTGCCGCGTGGAGATGTGACGCGGCGGAGGAAGGAGGCCATCCCCATGAATCGAATCGCGTGTTGCGCCCTGATCGTTCTGGCGAGTTGCCTGGTGTCGGCGTCCGCGGCGCCGGTGCACACGCAATGCGGTCCCGACGTTTCGTTTTCATTCGATGACGCCGTATGGCAGATCGCGCGACCGGCCGCGCCCGAGGCGGGGAAAAAATCCTATGAGCTGTTGCTTCGCCTTAAGGCGAATCCCGGTGAGCAGGCGCGCTTCTGGTCGGTGCAGCTTGGCGCGGAGGAGCGCGCGAAGATGGAGGCGATGTCGCCGGCGCAGCTTCTCGGGTACATGGCGAACATGATGAGCCGCCGCAATACCGGACCGGCAATCACCGCGACGGAATCGGCCGGTCCCGTTCATTTTGCCTATGTCGAATCGCAGGGCCCGAGCGGGCGGCCGTTTTCGCTGTATGTGGGCGCCGTGCGAAAGGGCGATCTCCTGCTCTATGTGATGCACATGTTCGAGCCGCACCGCTCCGAAGGGACGGCGCTCGATGCGCGGTCAATGAAGGCGCGCTTTGTGGCGCTTGTTTCGACGATCGCGGTGCGGTAGCGCCGTCGTCCCGTCGCCCGGCGGGCTAACGGTCAGGAGGGTTTCTTCGCCTTTCGTCCCGTCCGTTCCTGGACGCGGATGATCACCGGGACGCCGGGGATCGCCAACTCCTCTTGTAATCGCTTCTCGAAAAACCGATGGATGTCCTTCGTGAAGAGCTCCGGCCGGTTCACGAACATGACCAGCTGCGGCGGGCAGGTGCCCGTCTGCGTGGCGTAGTAGACCTTGAGCGTCGATCCCACCTTCGGCGGCCGGTGCTTTTTGAGGATGGTCTCGAGCGTCCGGTTGAGCCGCCCGGTCTCGATGTGCAGCGACGAACGCTCGTAGAGGTCGATCACCGTTTCCATGAGCTTGTGGATGCGCAGCCGGTCCCTCGCCGAGACCGAGATGATGGGAAAATCGGCGGCCTTGTAGAACTTGAAATGGATGCGGTCCTTCATGGCGTTGAAGGTCGTGTGGTCTTTTTCAATGACGTCCCATTTGTTGATGGCGATGATGACCGGCTTCATGGCCTTCATGATCTCGTCGGAAATCTTCTTGTCGGTTTCGGTGAGCCCCTGCTCGGCGTCCACGAGGTGGACCACGATGTCGCTGGCGCGGATGGATCCGAGCGCGCGGTCGAGGGAGAAGTACTCCACGCGCTCGGTGATGCGGCTCTTGCGGCGGATGCCGGCGGTGTCGGAAATCGCGATGAGCTTTCCCTGAAAGCGGAAACGCTCGTCCACCGCATCGCGCGTTGTGCCGGGGATGTCGGAGACCAGCGCGCGCTCGTAGCCCATGAATGCGTTGAGCAGGGTCGATTTCCCCGAGTTGGGGCGCCCCACGATCGCGACCCGGAGGTCCGGCGTTTCCTCCGCGGGGGCGCGCCGGGGGATCACCGCGGTGACCTTGTCCAGCAGGAGGTCGAGGTTGCGCCGCTTTTCCGCCGAGATGGGCACGATGTCGTTGAACCCGACCTCGTAGAAGTGCGGCATGTTCGCCAGGTCCTCGATGGTGTCCATCTTGTTCACGGCCACGATCACCGGACGCTCGAGCTTGCGCAGGAGCTCGATGAGGTCGAGGTCGAAGGGCGCGGGCAGCGGGTTCTCGAGCAGGAGGACGACGGCCGCGCACTCGTGTAAAAATTCCTTCGTCTTTTGGACGATGCTCTGCGAGAGCTCCGCGGAGGAGGCGATGTCCAGACCCGGGGTGTCGGCAAGCACGAAGGAGGATTCGCCCGCCGTCACCACGCAAGAGATGATGTCGCGCGTGAGGCCGGGGTAGGGGTCCACGATCGCCTTCTTCGAGCGGATGAGCGCGTTGAAGAGCGTGGATTTGCCCACGTTTTGCCTTCCGATGATTGCGACGATGGGGAGTTTTCCGGCCATGCGTGTTCCTTCTCCTCGTACCGGGAGAAGGGTCGGGAGTGGCCCATTTTTAGCAATTCAATTTTTTCGGAATCCACACGGTCCATTCGCCCCGCTTCTCCGCGGCGACGGACCATCCGGCTCCCGGACCGGCGTAGTCCGAACCGATGGATACGGCAAGCGTCTCTTCGCCGTTCTCGTTCTGTACGATCCCCGCGAAGCCGGTATGCCGGTTGGTGAGATCGGTCCATCCGGAGCGCGCGACGATCCCGGCCTTCTTCCGCGCGGCGATCAACCGGCGTATCTCTTCCTTGAGTCCCCAGTCGAAGCAGTCGGGCCAGTAGACGCAGGGGGTGCCCGGCATGGTGAGGATATAGGCGTAGGCCATCGACTTGAAGTAGGGCGGGCACGGCCAGCACTGCTGTCCCCAGCCGTTCGCGGGACTGTAGGGCGAGGCGCCCATGTCGTGGTTGTCCACGAAGGTGACGACCAGCTCGCGCTCATCCGGGCTGGGGCGGGCGTTGAGTCCGTATTTCAGGTTTGCGGGATTGGCCGTTTGTATCTCGCGCTTAAGAATGATGTCGAAGGCGCAGCCGCCGCTGTCGCGCGCCCAGCCGATGATCCGATCGCGCTCGTCGGGACCGTATTTTCGTATCATCGGGTCGTTGGTCATGTGCGGCGACGACTGCCAGTATTCTCCCACCGAGAAGTACTCCGTCTTTTCGGTGCTCTTGATCCACGACACGACATCGTCCACGGCGTATCCCCACACGTAGTCCCACCGCCATCCGTCGACGCCGCACTCGTTCAGGAGCTCGTTCATGGCCTTCTTGATTCGTGTGTACACCCGCACTTCGCCGAGGTTGAGATCGTACCGTCCGTCCATGAAGGCGCCCCCGTCGTCGAAGCCGCCGATGTTCCAGCATTCGCCGGGATACTCCCATTGGTCGTCCGTCATCCGGGCGCCATCGCGGTGATTGGTCACCAGGTCCACGATAACCCGAATGCCGCGATTGTGGAGCGCGTCGACGAGGTCGATCAGCTCACGCTTGGTGCCGTACCGGGAGTTGAGGTCGAAGTCGTGCCAGAAGTAGCCCTCGCCGCCGCCGTGCCTTCCCTCGGACTCCCAGCGGGAATCGTCGCGCCAGGGGGGCGGGAGATAGACGATGGTGAAGCCGATCTCCGCAAGGTCGTCGGCCATGTCGAAAAGGATGCGGTACCAGGATTCGGCGCGACCGTCGATGGTCCCGGTCCCCTGTGTTTTCACCAGGTTCCAGTGAAACGCCTGGAGGATGATGTCGCGCCCGTTGCCCCGTGTTTTCATCGGTGGTGCGCTCCTTGTCAGATATCGAGTCACATACGTCAGTGATGATGGCGGATGTCGCACCGTCCCGCAAGCGTTTTTCGATCCGAAACCCGCATTGGCGTCGAAAAACTTATTGCCGGCACGATCGCGTATCGGAATAACAGCGTATGCGTGAACATGGAATGATACGACAGCGGCTTCGGGACCGGCTGAAGGGAGCGCGTGCAGCAGTGTCTTCGACGAAACGAACGGTGCGATACGCTGTCGCACTTGCCGCGCTGATCGCGTGCATGGGCTACGCGGTTTCGGATGGGGGGGAGCGTCGAGCGGTGGATACGGCTCACACGCAGGCCCCCTCCATCAGGAACCGCTCCGATAAGCGCTTCATCAAACGGTTCAAGGAGCGGGTGCGGCGGCAGGCGCTCGCGCATCCGGGGGCGCTCTTTCTCGAGGGGTCCGCCGATGGCGCGCGGATCGCGCTCACCTTCGACGACGGGCCGGACGCGAAATACACGCCCATCGTCCTGTCGATCCTGCGAAAGCATGGCGTGAAGGCGACCTTCTTCATGCGGGGACGGCGGGTGCGCCGGCACCCCGATCTCGTTCGCGCCGTGGACCGCGCGGGACACGCGATCGGCATCCACAGCCTCACGCACACCGCGATTGACGCCCTCCCCGCGCCGGAGGCCTACGAGCGCGAGGTGCGCTTCATGGGCGACGTGTTCGCGGCGCTCGTCGGCCATCGACCGGCGATCTATCGTCCGCCATACGGGCTGGTGTCCGACGAGCAGATCGCCTACTTCGCCGCGCGCGGCGTCCGGACCGTCATCTGGTCGGTGGACTCGAACGACTGGGACACGCGAACGCTCTCCGCGCAGGGCATCGCGCGCACGGTGCTGCGCTACGCCCATCCCGGGGCGATCGTCCTGATGCACGATGCCTGCAACGAGCGTTGTTTCACCCACCGCGCGCTCGAGACGATCATCATCACCCTGAAAAAGAGAGGCTACTCGTTTTGCACGGTCCCCGAACTCATCGGGGGCGCGCACCGGCCGGCTCAAAACTAGTTGACAATAATCCGGCGTTGCGGCACGCTTCGGACGACTACGTGGTGCGGATGGACACATGAAAATAACCTCGCGGCTGGAGCGCCTGGCGGCCGACGCCCTTTCCGAATCGCTCGATGTGCGGAACATGGACCTGCTGGTGCGCTCCATCGACCAGTACTACGACCTCTATGCCAGCACCGGATTTCCGGCCAACGTCCCCATCCCGAAGATAACGGCGGCCAAGCAGATTGTGAGCGATATCAAGAACGGCAACAAGTTCCTGCAGCTTGTCGAGCAGCTGGTGGAGTACCACTATGTCGGCCACATGGGGCGCACCTATCAGATCGCCTATCTGCGCGAGATCGTCAAGGAGCTGCGCGACCAGGGCCTCATCTACGACACCGAAAATAAAATCTTCGTCGAGGACCCGGCGGTGCGCCGGACGCGCAACTGGGGGACCCTGCGCGACGGCGACGAGCACCTCTTCACCTTCCTGCGCATCGACATCGTGGCCAACACCGAGCTCGTGAAGCGCCATTCCGCCGATGCCGTCCGCGCGACCTACGACGACCTGCGCGCCATCGTCGTCCAGGCGGTGGAGCGGCGCAACGGGCGGATCTGGAGCTGGGAGGGCGACGGGGGGCTTGCGGCCTTCTTCTTCGGCAAGAAGCATCTCATGGCGACGCTGGGCGCGATGGAGATCGCGCATGAGCTTTTTTTCTACAATCTCACCCGCTGCCGGCTCGATGGCGCACTGGAGGTCCGCGTCGCGGTGCATAGCGGCCAGTGCCAGTACGCGGAGAGCATCGACGACCTGCAGAAGAGCGACACCATCCGGAAGCTTGTCGAGATCGAATCGCAGCACACCCTGCCCAATACGGTGAGCATAAGCCACGCCACGCACGTGATGCTGGACGCCCTCATCGCGTCGCGCTTCGCGCAGATCCCCGGGGAGAGTCGCGCCATGCACTACCGCTACGAACTGTGCTGGGAGCAGTGATGGATATCATCGTCTTTTCGGACAATAAAAACATCAATGGCTGTTTCGCGGCCCTCAAAAAGGTTTCGAGCATAACCCTGGCCGTGCACCCCGTGAAGAGTCTCAAGAAGGCCATCGCCGCAGCGGCGCGCGCCATCGTCTACCTGGATGTTTCCGGACTCACCGCCGCCGAGCGGTCGCGGTCCATTAAAACGCTTTCCGCAATGCGGGACAACCGGTTCGCCATCATCGATCCCAAGGGCGCGGTCGATGACGTCGGCGAGCTCTTCTTCGCGGGCGCCGCGGACTACGTGGGGAAAAAGCTCTACGCGCAGGGGATCACCCTCAAGCGCATCCAGCGCCTCATGGCGTTTCGGCCCATCGACCTGCCGGGCGAGGCGCCCGAGGCGGCCGCTCCCTGCCTGTTCGACGCGCCGCTCTCGGGGGCGGATTGGTCGACGGTGCGCGACGATTGCGAATACACCTTCTGCTTCATGTTCATTGAGCTGGACCATCTCATGGAGCAGAAGGAGCGGATCGGCGCCCATCACGTGGACAAGCTTTCGGCGCAGTTCATGGCGCATATCGAAAAAAAGATGGAGCCGCTTCACGGTCGGTTGTGGATGCCGCAGGAGTATGGCGGGGTGATATTGTTTCCCTTCGACGGGGCGCGGTGCGATGCCATTCTCGCCTGCTTTCGCATGGTCATGGACCGGCATATCATGATGACCGAGGACCTGGGGCTCGATACGCTGCTGTCGTTCCGCATCGTGCTGCATGTCGGAAGCACCGTATACCGGGGGCGGGGGAGCACCGGCACCATCGTGTCCGACACCATCAACTCGATCTTTCACCTGGGCAAGAAGTTCGCCGAGCCGGGGAACTTCTATCTGACCCCAACGGCGGCGCGGTATATCCCCGAATGGCTCATCGACTACTTCCTGCACGCGGGCGAGTTCGAGGGGCGCGAAATCACCCGCATGCGCCTCAATCGCTAGCTATTTTTCCAGCACCATGATCTCGACCCGACGGTTCTTCTCCTTCCCCTCCTCGGTTTCATTGTCGCCGATGGGCTTGTCGGGCCCGTACCCCTTCGCGTCGAGCCGCTCCTTCGCGACGCCCTGCTCGGCCAGATAGTCGACCACCGACTGCGCGCGCTGCTGCGACAGCTTCATGTTGTACCGCTTGGGGCCGATGGTGTCGGTGTGCCCGCCGATCTCGATGCGAAGCGTGGGGTTCTCGTCCATGAGTTTTTTCACGCGCTGGAGCTCGTATTTCGACGCCGGGAGGAGGGCGTAGCTCTTGTACTTGAAGAAGAGGTTGTTGAGCACGAGGTTGGTCCCGACGGTGAGCGGCTCCAGGAGGATGTTTTCCTCGGTTTCCTTGAACTTCTCGAGTTTCGTCAGGTCGATCCGCTGCGAGTGGAAGGTGTACCCCGGGCAGGCGGCGGCCACGTCGTAGAGCGTTCCCTTTTTCAGGATCACGATATAGGCGCCGTCCTTCTCGTTGCTCCGGATGGTGATGGGCTTCTCGTCGCTCCGGGTGTCGGTGATGGTGATCCCCGCCGCGAGCGTGAGCGACGGATCGCGCTTGTCGCGCACCGTCCCGCGCACGATGAGCACCGTCGTGTGCTGCAGCTTCTCCGGGATGGGCATCGAGTGGATCCGGTAGATGTCGTCCTTCTCGTTGTCGGTCCGCCCAAAATAGACGACGCTCCCCGAAGCCGGGATGCTCACCAGCATGTCGTCGCCGGGGGTGTTGATCCCGGGGCCCAGGTTCACGGGCTCGGTCCATTGCCCGTCGTTGAGCCGCTCGGTTTTGTAGAGATCGTATTTCCCCAAGCCCCCCGGGCGGTTCGAGCTGAAGATGAGCGACAGGTTGTCGGCGAGGATCACCGGGCCGAAATCGCTGTACTCGCCGTTGACGGGCGCGGACATCTTTTTCGGCTCGGTCCATTTTCCCGCATCGTCCTTCACCGAGAAGAATATTCCGAACGAGTCCTCGCCGCCGTGCTTCTTTTCCGGGCACTGGCGCACGAAGAAGATGGTTTTACCGTCAGGTGAGATGGTGCCGAAGCCGTCATATCCCGAGGAATTGATCGGCGCGCCCATGTTGACCGGCGGTCCCCAGGTCGTCCCGAGGCGCTGCGAGATCCACAGGTCCAGGTTTCCCGCGCCCCCCTTCCGAAGCGACGAGAAGACCAGGTAGTTCTGGTCATAGGTGATAAAGGGACCGCCGTCGCCCTCGACCGCGCCAAGCCCCTCCATGAACACGGGCTCCCTCCACTGGCCGTCGATCTTCTGCTTGTAATAGAGACGGAAGCGATGTCGCTTCTCCCGGTCGCTTTGGAAGATCATCATCCGATCGTCCGCGGAGATGGTGGGGCTGAACTCCGAATAGCGGGGGCCCGTGGCGCACGAGATCCCTATGGCGGCGCACAGCAGCGTTGCGATCCCCCACCGGGGCGACGTGCGGAGCGCCGCGCGCTTCGATCTGTCGTGTATCATATTTTCCTCCCCAGGCCGGCGGCAATGCGTTTCTCCCAATGTTCGAGCGCCGACCATCGCCACTGTGAAAGGGGATTGACGCCTGTGTCCATGAAAAAACGAACCCTCGACGCGAGGAATTTCCCATTATGTCCCATAAAAAAATTCTCATGCTTTTTTTTAAAAAGCCGAAATGAGAAATGAGGGCGAGGAATCTATCGCACTATACATCCGTGAGGCGGTCATGTTCGAAAGCAGTCAGATGATGAGAAACAACTATCTGTTGGAGCGCGGGCTCGATACCGAATCGCTCCGACGGAAGGTGATATCCAACAATATCGCGAACGTCGATGTCCCGCACTTCAAGCGGAGCGAGGTGAACTTCGAAAGCGAGCTCAAGCGCGTCATCAACGACAATGCGCGCCAGGACCACAAGTATCCCGCGCTCATGAGCGACGATCGGCACATCCCGTTCTACGAGGAGCGCGACATCCGCAGCGTCCGGCCCCGCGTGAACCTCGACTACAACACGACCTATCGCAACGACGGGAACAACGTGGACATCGAGAAGGAAATGGTGGACGCGTCCAAGAACGCCATGCGCTACAACGCGTTTCTCACCGGTCTCAATCAGAATTACAAGGTCCTCAAGCTCATCATGCGGCAGGTGTAGGGGAGGTAGATGATGGGAATGTTCGATAGCTTCAATATCGCCTCGACCGGCCTCACGGCCCAGCGGCTCAGGATGGACCTCATATCAAACAACGTGGCGAACGCCAACACCACGCGGACCACCGAGGGCGGCCCCTTCGTCCGCAAGCTCGCCATCTTCGCGCCGGTGAACCACCGGCCGTTCTACAAGTCGCCGCTGGTCCCGGAACGCATCGATCACGGTTCGGGCAGGGGCGTGCGCGTGGTCAAGATCGAGAAGGACAAGGCGCCCTTCCGCCTGGTGTACGATCCCACGCACCCGGACGCCATCGCGATCGGGCCCAAGAAGGGATACGTGGAGATGCCGAACGTGAACATCGTTTCAGAGATGACCGATCTTATCTCGGCGTCCCGTTCGTATGAGGCGAACATTACCATGGTAAACAATTCGAAGATGATGTTCAATCGAGCCCTTGAGATCGGACGGGGCGGCGTATAATCCGGAGGTGAGGCATGAATAACGAGAAACCGGGCAAGATGGAAGTGAATATTTCGCACAACATGTCGAATCGGGATAATTATCGCAAGGTGGTCGCGGTCAAGAGCGTGACCGCCGAACTCATCCGCAATTCGTTTGTCGATATGCGGTATTTTTAAACGACAGAAACAGGAGTGTAAAATGAAAATTACAAACGACAATCCCTCGGTTGGCACCATGGTCAATCTGCGGACGACGGATCCGCTGCATTTTTCATCGAAGCAGCAGCGGCCGATCGATGACGATGTCGCCGGGTCCTTCGGCGAGATGCTCACCGCCGCGCTTTCCAAGGTGAACAATATCCAGGTGGAATCCGACAAGCTCACGCAGCAGATGATTCACGCCCCGGAGTCGGTGGACATCCACTCGGTCATGATCGCGGGGCAGAAGGCGGAGATCGCCATCAGCTTTACGAAGGCCGTGCGTGATGAGGTTATACGCGGATATCGCGAACTCATGAACATGCGATAGGCCACGCCGCGCCGCAATTGAACGCCCCTCCCGATTCGGGAGGGGCGGAAAATAATCTACAAATTTAAAATATTTGATAAATTTTTTTGTTTACAATTTTACTTATATATGTAAACTGGATTATGTCTCTTTAACGCAGTGCGGACAATATTTACCCATTCGGGCAATCCTGGATCGGGCCCGTGCGGCCGTGGGAGGAGGGGGCTATGGTTGAGTTTTTCAAAAAGCTATTGGATCAGGCGAAGGAGCTGTTCGCCAAGCTGGACACCACCAAAAAGATCATCATTGGCTCGGTGTTCGGGGTGGTGGTGGTCGCCTTCATTGTGCTTTTTTCAATTTCGAGCGGCCGTCCCGAGGTGCTGCTCTTCTCGGACCTTCCGGCCGACGAGTTCGGGCGGGTGACCAAGAAGCTCGAGGAAATGGGCCACAGCTACTCCACCAAGGGCACCACGTCGGTCTTCGTGCGGCCGGAAAAGCGCGAGGTCATCCTCACCCAGCTCGCCCAGGAGAATATGATCCCCAAGGGCATTCCCGGCTGGAAGCTCTTCGACATGTCGAAATGGACGGAGACCGAGCGCGAGCTCGACGTGAAATACATGCGGGCCCTGCGCGACGAGGTGAAGCGGCACATCGAGTCGCTCAAGAACATCGAAAAGGCCGATGTCGAGATCGCCATCACCAAGGACGAGCTGTTTACCGACAAGGACAATCCCTATACCGCGGCGGTGACCGTGTATCTCGCCCCCGGCTATGACAAGCTCAGCAAAAAGGAAATCAAGGGCATCACCTACCTCGTGTCGCGGGCGGTCGGCGGAAAACTCAAGCCGGAAAACGTGACCGTGACCGACGAGATGGGCAAGATCATTTCCGATTTCGACGACGAGCTGGACGCCGCCAAGACCGAATTCACCAAGATCGAGTACCGGCAAAAGATCGAGGAAAAGATCAAGGCCCAGATGATACGCAACATCAAGAAGGCCTTCGAGGCGATATACACCAGCGACCGCATCCAGGTGGTGAACCTGGACATGCAGTTCAACTGGGACAAGGTGAGCGAGGAGCGCGAGGAGCATTTCCCCATCGAGATGGAGAAGGACAATCCGGCGACCCCCTATTCGGAACGCAAGGTGAAGGACTCGCTGGTGATCTCGGAAAAGGCCACCAAGGAGCATTTCCAGGGGCATGGCTGGAACCCGGAGGGCCCGGCGGGGACCGAGGGGAACAAGCCGCCCGGATACAAGGCGAGCGACGACCAGTACGCGAAGTACGACAAGCAGGAGAACATCACCAACCACGCGATCAACAAGAGCAAGAAGAAGATCGAGAAGGACCCGTATGATCTCGACCGAATTTCGGTCGCCATCGCCATCGACAGCGTGCAGGACCTTCCGCGCAAGCCGGACGGCAGCTATGACCTCGATCCCGGCAAAAAACCGGTCCAGACGCCGCTCACGAAGGATGAGCTGAAGCAGGCCGAGAACATCCTCAAGAAGGCGGTCAACTTCAACGACATCCGGGGCGACCAGGTCGCGGTCGAGAACATCACCTTCGACCGGACCAAGCAGTGGAATGCGCTGCGCGATGAATACATGCGCAAGGAGCAGATGAAGCGAATGCTGCTCGCGGCGCTCGTCGGGGTGTTCGCGCTCTTCATCGGCGTGCTCCTGTTCCGGGCCATAAACAAGGAGCTTGCGCGGCGCCGCCGCCTGCGCGAGGAGCAGCTCGCGGCCGAACAGCAGCGCATGCGCGAGGCGGCCCTTCGCGCGGCCGAGGAGGAGGGGGTCGATGTCGAGCTATCGCTCGAGGACAAGGCGCGCCTGGAGCTCCAGGAGAACGCCATCAACCTGGCGCGGGAGCGCCCGGACGATGTGGCCCAGCTCCTGCGGACGTGGCTTTCTGAGGATTAAAGGCTCAATACGGCCGGTTTTTTGGCCGATCATGTGAGTAGCGCGGCGAAGTATATTTTATTTGACACCGCGTCGTTCGCGACGGTATACTAGCATCGCGCCGCGCGCGCGGTCGGAGAGACAATGAAGGTGGAGCCGGTGCGGCTTCACCTTCGGCGGGTGTAACGGGACCATGCTCCAGTCGAAAAAAACGCAACTGACGGGACGGCAAAAAGCGGCGGTCTTTCTGGTGTCGCTCGGGTCCGACGTGTCCTCGGAGATTTTCAAGCACCTGCGCGAGGACGAGATCGAGCAGCTCACCTTCGAGATCGCCCGTCTGGACAAGGTCGATCCCGAGGACAAGGACCGGGTGCTCCAGGAGTTCCAGGAGCTCATGATGGCCCAGGAGTTCATCTCCACGGGCGGCATCGATTATGCGCGCGAGGTGCTGGAACGGGCGCTCGGGACGCAGAAGGCGATCGACATCGTGAACCGGCTCACCTCGAGCCTGCAGGTCCGTCCCTTCGACTTCATCCGTCGCACCGACCCGAGCCATCTTCTGAACTTCATCCAGGGCGAGCATCCGCAGACCATCGCCCTGATTTTGGCCTACCTCGATCCCAGCAAGGCGTCGACCATCCTCGGGGGGCTGTCGCACCAGATCCAGGCGGACGTCGCCAAGCGCATCGCCACGATGGACCGCACCTCGCCGGACGTGCTCCGCGAGGTGGAGCGCGTGCTCGAACGCAAGCTCTCGACGCTGGCCAGCGAGGACTACACCTCGGCGGGCGGCGTGGACGCGATCGTCGAAATCCTGAACCAGGTGGACCGCGGAACGGAGAAGATCATCATCGAGGCGCTCGAGGAGGAGGACCCGGAGCTCGCCGAGGAAATCAAGAAGCGGATGTTCGTCTTCGAGGACATCGTCCTGCTCGACGACCGTTCGATCCAGAAGGTGCTCCGCGAGGTCGATACGCAGGACCTCGCCAAGGCGCTCAAGGGCGTGGACGCCGAGGTGCAGGAAAAGATCTTCCGCAACATGTCCAAGCGCGCCTCCTCGCTCCTGCGTGAGGACATGGACTTCATGGGTCCCATCCGGCTGCGCGACGTGGAGGAGGCGCAGCAAAAGATCGTGAACATCATCCGAAAACTCGAGGAAGCCGGCGATATCATCGTGGCGCGCGCGGGCGAGGAGGAGCTGGTTGTCTAGATTGGTTTTCAAGCCCGGCGAGATCGTGGTCACGGGGGCCCCCAAGCAAGTCGAGCTCCCCGACAAGTATAAAAAGAACGTCATGACCGACGAGGAGTACAAGGAATTCGAGGTCGACGAGTCCGGCAACCCGGTCGACGTGTACCAGGGGCCGTCCATCGAGGAGATGGAGGCCGAGCTCGAGCGCTACCGACGCGAGACGGAGGAAGAGGTCTCGCGCATGCTCGACGATGCCCGCGAGAAGGCGAAGCGGATCGAGGAGGACGGCCGGCAGGCCGCCTTCAAGGAGATGCAGAACGCCCGTGAGGAGATCAAGGGCGAACTCGAGAAGTTCCGGATCGATTCCGAGCGCGAGATCGAGCGCGGGAAGTTCGAGGCGGAGAAGATCATCAAGGAGGCCGAGCTCAAGGTATCCGAGATCGAGCACGAGGCGTACAAGAAGGGCTACGACGCCGGGCGCGAGGAAGGCTACAAAGAAGGGCAGGCAGAGGTGATGCGCCTGATCGACCGTTTGGGCACCATCGTCTCCACCGCCGTCGATATCCGCGACGACATCATCCGCTCCTCCGAAAAGCTCATGACGGAGATGATCCTCATGATCGCCCGCAAGGTGATCAAGGACGAGATCGTGGAGCGCCGCGAGGTCGTCATCAACAACATCAAGGAAGCCATCAAGCGCGTGAAGGACCGCGACCGCATCGACATCCGCGTGAACTTCGCGGACCTGGACATGACCACGGCGCACAAGGACGAGCTCATCAAGCTCATGGAGTCGCTCAAGAAGGTCAACATCTACGAGGACTCGCGCGTGGAGCGCGGCGGCTGCATCATCGAGACCGACGTGGGCGCCATCGACGCGCGCATCTCGACGCAGCTCGATACCATCGAGGAGGCGATCCGGAACACCAGCACGGTGTAACCACCTCCCGGGCCGAGCGTTTTCTGGACATCCTGTCCGCGCTCGGCACTGCAATATCCTGTTGGGAGCTTCCTCCTTCGTTCGGGAGTGGAGGGGTGCCGGTGGTTGGATGGCCTTGGCAGGAGATAGGGGAAAAGGAACGACGGTATTTTTTTTTTATAACTAAATGAGACATAATATATGATCAGGATACTCCCACACGACAAGGTCGATATCCTCTCGAAGTACAAGAAGATCATCGACGAGACCGAACTCCTCAAGTTTACCGGCTACGTGGAGCGCGTGGTGGGGCTCACGGTGGAGTCGGTGGGACCGTATGTCCAATACGGCGAGATCTGTAAGATAAAGCTGCGCGACAAGCGCTATCTCCCCGCCGAGGTGGTGGGCTTCCACAAGAACCGCGTGGTGCTCATGCCCATCGGCGAGATGTCCGGCGTGATGCCCGGGGCCGAGGTGATCGCCATGGGGAGCGCCCTCATGGTGCCCGTGGGGGAGGAGCTCCTCGGGCGCGTGGTGAACGGCGTTGGCGAGCCGCTGGACGGAAAGGGCCGCATATTCACGAAGGCGAAGTATCCGGTCGACGGCGCGGCGCCGAATCCAATGAAACGAAGCATCATCGACCGGCCGCTCTCTGTCGGGATCCGCGCCATCGACGGCATGCTCACGGTGGGGCGCGGACAGCGGATCGGTATATTCTCGGGGTCCGGCGTGGGCAAGTCCACGCTCCTGGCGATGATCGCGCGGTATACCGACGCCGACTACAACGTGATCGCGCTCATCGGCGAGCGGGGCCGCGAGGTGCGCGATTTCATCGAAAAGGAGCTCGGGACCGAGGGCCTTGCGCGCTCGGTCGTGATCGTCGCAACCTCGGACCAACCGCCCATGGTGCGGCTGCGCGGGGCGTTTCTCGCCCATGCGGTGGCGGAGTATTTCCGCGATCTGGGCAAGGACGTGAACATCCTCATGGACTCGGTCACCCGCTTCGCACATGCGCAGCGCGAGGTCGGTCTGGCGTCCGGTGAGCCCGCCTCGACGCGCGGTTACACGCCGTCGGTGTACAAAATCCTTCCCCGGCTCCTCGAGCGTTCGGGGACGCGCGAGGGCGGGGGCAGCATCACCGGGTTCTACACGATCCTCGTCGAGGCCGACGATATGAACGAACCCATCGCCGACGCGGTGCGCGGCATCCTCGACGGCCACGTCGTGCTCGATCGCAACCTCGCGCACAAAGGGCACTATCCGGCCATCGACGTGTTGGGATCCATCTCGCGCTGTATGAAGGACGTGGTGGACGACGACCACAAGGCGGCGGCGGCGCGTTTCCGCGAACTCCTCGCCGCCTTTCGCGACAAGGAGGATCTCATCCTCCTCAATGCCTATGCGCGCGGGGCCGATCCCGTGGTGGACAAGGCCATCGAGATGATGGGCGACCTGAACGCCTTTTTACGGCAGGGCATTCACGAGCGCGACGAATACGAAACGATCCGCGCTCGGTTGATTGGCTTGTTCCGGGGAGAGGAGAAGCCGGCGGCACGGGCAGACGCGGTCACGCCGGCCTACTATCAGCGATTCCGCGCGGGGGCCTAGGAGGAAATCACGTGAAGGTGATACTCATTCTTTTTGTGCTCCTACCCGTTTCGTGCAGTGTTGCCTCCGCATTCGGGGATCTCTCGGCCGACGAGCGGAACATGTTCGTGACGGTCGAGGATGTCAGGGAGCTGGGCGTGGCTGTAAAAGGTTCCTCGGAGAAGGCCAAGGTCGACAAGTTCGTTTTCGCACGCTCGTTGACCTGGCTTGGCGGTTTTGTTTTGTATGAATACGAGTACGACGGTAAGGAAAAATCGTCGCTGTACATCTATAACTCCATCAACAAGCTGAATGCAATGAGCTCCTTCACGGGGAAGTATTTTAAGAAGGCCGGGTTTGCGGCGGCTTTCAGCAAAAAAGGCATCGTTCTCAAGGAGTTGGGCGAATTGAAACAGCGGTATCCCAATTTCTCGGTATCGATCATACTCAATGAGGGGAAACCCATTGGCAACCTCGTGAGCGCCAATGACGGAACAATCGATTACACCCTGATCTTAACCGGCGTTTTTTTGGATGAGCCCGAGATCTGGGCGGAGCTGATTGACAAGAAAACCGCAGCGATGAATGCGGTGATGCGATAGTGCGGCAGCTGGCATGAAAAAATTCGTTTTCAAGCTCGAAACGCTGCTGGCCATCAAGGCGGCGCGCGAGAAGGAGATCCAGAACGAGCTTGCCGCGTTGGTGAGCATACAGAATGCGGAGCGGATGCGGCAGGACGAATATCGCGCCAAGATCGCCCGGGAGCAGGAGTCCTTCAACGCGAAGCTGCGCTCGGGACGTTTCGCCTACGCCGACGCCATGATGTACGAGCGGTTCGTCGAGTTCGCGGGTAAGGTGATCGTCGCGGCGCAGGGGAAGATCGAGGCGATGGAGCCCGAGATCCAGAAGGTGCGCGACCGACTCGTCCAGGCCTCCACCGAGCGCCGGGTGATCGAGAAGCTCAAGGAGCGCCAGTGGAAGGCGCACCGGTACCAGGTCGAGGTGGAGCTTGCCAAGGAAAACGACGACGCGAACCAGAAGGTGCACCTGCGCAGGAAGATCGAGATGGAGCGGGAGATACGGTCATGATGGAAGACATGTTTTCGGTGATGGGGCGGATCGTCGAGATCAAGAAGCGCTTCGGACTCATGAATCATCCGTATACGCGCCAGCGGGGGGCCGACTTCAGCGAGCAGGTTCGGCGTCGTCTCGATGAGGCCGATGCGCCGCGCAGGGACGAGCAGGCCACGGTCGATGTCGCCGCCGGAAAGGATATGACGGTTCCCGAGATGAAGAAGCTCGCGCAGGTGTACGCCGGACAGAAGCGCGTGCCGCCATCGCTCGTCGACGCCGTTATCCAGGTGGAGTCGAATTACAATCCCCAGGCCGTGTCTCCCAAGGGGGCGCTGGGACTCATGCAACTCATGCCGGACACCGTCGGTTCGCTGGGGATCTCCGACCCGTTCGATCCCGCCGAGAACATCCGGGGCGGCGTGTCCATCCTGCAGCGGCTGCTGCAGAAGTACGGCGGCGACTACACCAAGGCGCTTGCCGCCTACAATGCCGGCGAGCGGCGCGTCGATGAGTCGAACGGGGTCCCCAACATCAGGGAGACGAAAGACTACGTGGAGAAGGTAATCAACGCCTATCTCAAGAACATGAAATAATCGGGGGCGGGATCATGCGCGCGATATCGGACAGGGCCAAGCTGCTGTACATTCTCTTGCTAATTATGTTTATCGTGGTGATCGGCTTTTTCTGGCTGGACCATATCGGTTTCATCAATCTGAAGAAGATGTTCGGCGTCAAGAAGGACGCGGTTTCCGTGTTGGACGCCAAGGGCGACGAGCCGTCGCTGGTGGAGCGGGAGGAGTTCGAGAAGGAAAAGCTCAAGGTGGGGGAGCGCGTCGAGGACCTCGACAAGCGCGAGGCCGCCATCCAGGAGGCCGAGAAAACCTTGCATACGGACCGCGAGAAGCTCGAGGAGATCAGAAAGGGCCTTGAGCTCGAGAAGAACAAGATCGAGAAGGAAAAGAAGCAATATTCCGGCTACAAGCGCAATGTGGTGGACCTCGCCCAGAAGATCGAGAACATCCCCCCCGAGCAGGCGGTCGAGATCCTGATCCGATGGGAGGACACGCTGGTCATCGACGTGCTGCGCCAGATCGACTTTAACGCGACCGAGGCCGGCAAGATGAGCATCAGCTCGTATCTGATATCGCTCATGCCCAAGGACAAGGCCAGCCGCATCATGTATCTGATGACGCAGTTGTGATGATTTTTTTCGAAACGGTGTAACCTTTTTCCGATTGGAGCTACTTACCTATCAACAGTGGTCGCTCGCCGTAAGCTCCTCCAGTTTGTGTTCGACAACCGCTGGGAAGATGATTCATCTTCTACTACTCCGATTGAATTGATACCCCCTTCATGGCCGGGCCGAACGCCCGGCTTTCTTTTTTTTCAACCGACCGATCCGATGCAAAAACCTCAAGGGATGCCAGCGCATGGCCGAAACTAGTAGGGACGAGCGATGAGCCTCATCGGCAACAGGGAGAAGCGCCATGAAATGCATCCTGAACAATGAATTCGTACCCTATATCAACAATGGAACGCTCAATATATTCCAGATCCGCTGTCTGGTCGAGATCAAGGAGTTCGTCGATCGGATCGCCGGGCGCCAGTACCTCGACGGACGGACCGTTGCGTCGCTTACCGAGAAATACGGGGCTACGCCCACGGTCACGACCTGGGGAGACTATTTCCAGACCGAAATCGGTTTTCAGCTGCTCGGGAAATCGGACGAGGAATTCCGCCAGGCCGTCGACACGGTGAAGTTCGACGTGATCTCGAGCCATATCATCTTCACCGGGAAGGGGATCGATTTCTTCGAGTGGGTGGAGAACAACTACCAGGACTACATCAATCGGAAGGACGAACTGAGCTTCAGGGAGTACGAGGAGATCGTTCATCTGAAGATCCTCAAGGATTATTTCATCAACCTCAACATCACCGACGCCTTTACCTACGACGAGATGAAGTGGTACGGCGGATACCGCGAGGCGGCGGCCATCTAACGCCGCCGCGCGCCGTACCGCTGCTCCGCACAGCCTTTCGGACAAAAAAAACGCCGTTCAGCCCGGTTAGTTCTTGACGGATGCAACCGAATCGGTTTTGGCTTGCAAAACTGACATCGCATCATTCACTCAGGAGGAGCCATGGCTTTTCGGAAATTATGTACGATTTGTCTTGCGGGCGCGCTCGCGCTGTTCTCGGTAACATGCAAAAAGCAGAGCGAGAACGTCATCAAAATCGGCGCGCTCTTCGCCGTAACCGGCGGCGCGTCGTTCCTCGGGGCGCCCGAGGCGAACACCGCGAAAATGCTTGTCGACGAGATCAATGCGGCCGGTGGCATCAACGGGAAGAAGATCGAGCTGATCATCAAGGACACCGGGTCCAGCCCCGAGAAGGCCGTTTCGTTCGCGAAACAGCTCATCGAGGAGGAGAAGGTGCTGGCCATCGTCGGGCCGTCCACCAGCGGCGAGACCATGAAGATCAAGAGCATCTGCGACAACGCGAAGGTGATCCTCATCTCCTGCGCAGCGGCCGAGGTGATCGTGAACCCGGTTGCGAAGTATGTCTTCAAGTCGCCGCAAAACGACAGCCAGGCGGCCGAGAAGATCTTCGACACGATGAAGCAGATGGGCATCACGAAGATCGGCATCATCAACGACAACGGCGGGTTCGGGATCGCCGGGCGCGACCAGCTCAAGAAGCTGGCCCCCAAGAAGGGCATCACCATCCTCGCCAGCGAGGAGTACGACAGCAAGGCGACCGACCTCACGGGCGTGCTCACCAAGCTCGCGGCCAAGAAGGTGCAGGCGGTGGTCAACTGGTCCATCGTTCCCGCGCAGTCCATCGTCCCCAAGAACATGAAGCAGCTCAACATGAACGTACCGCTCTTTCAGAGCCATGGTTTCGGGAACATCAAGTACGTGAAAGAGGCCGGCAAGGCGGGCGAGGGCATTATCTTCCC
Source organism: Spirochaetota bacterium (assembly GCA_029562645.1). Lineage (GTDB taxonomy): Bacteria > Spirochaetota > UBA4802 > UBA4802 > JAKQUI01 > JAKQUI01. Next base: position 118,598 of record JAKQUI010000069.1, on the reverse strand, counting down.
CTGCGGGCGGCTGCTTGTCGCCGACCAGCTTCCGGACAATCATCCCCAGAAGGCGCTTCTCGTGAAGTACAAGAAGGACTACGAGTCGAAGTATAACGAAGAGGTGAGCACCTTCGGCGGCCACGCCTACGACGCCATAACGATCCTCTTCGAGGGCATCAAGAAGGCGGGCGTCGCTGAAACCGACAAGGTCCGCGAGGCGATCGAGAATCTCAAGGGGTTCGCGGGAACGGCCGGGATTTTCAAATTTTCGGCCACCGATCACTGCGGTCTCGACATCAACGCGTTCGAGATGCTGACGGTCAAGGACGGGAAGTTCGTACTGTACAAGAAGTAGCGCACCGGCGTCCGCCTCTCCCTGAGACGGGGGAGGCGGCGCACTCCATTCGCCCTCCCGTTCCGAGAGGGCAGTTCACGGCGGGCATCCATGACCTTCGAGCATGTTTTGCAGTACCTTCTCGCGGGGATCACGATCGGGAGCATTTACGCGATCGTCGCGATCGGGTTTAACATCATCTACAACACCACGGGCATCATCAACTTCGCCCAGGGGGAGTTTCTCATGGTGGGCGCGATGACCGCGGTCACCTTCTCGCGCCTGGTGCCGCTGCCGCTGGCCATCGCGATCGGGATCGCCGTGACCGTCGCGGTGGGGGTGCTCATCGACTTCGTCTTCATCAGAAACCTTAAAAAACCCACGGTCCTGAACATGATCATTGTGACCATCGGGCTGTCCATTATCATCCGCGAGGTGGCCCTGCACGTGTGGGACGAGAAGGTCCGCTCCCTGCCGTATTTCACCGGCGACGAGATATCATCCATCAACATTCTCGGGGCCTACATTTCGCCGCAGGCGCTGTGGGTGCTCGGCATCTGCGCGACGATGGTCGTGCTGCTCAACGTGTTTTTCAAGTATTCGGTGATGGGCCGCTCCATGCGCGCCTGTTCGGCCAATCCGGTCGCCGCGCGCCTGTGCGGCATCAACACGAAGAACATGGTCACGATGTCCTTTGTCCTCAGCGCGGCCATCGGGGCGCTCGCCGGCTGCGTAATGTCGCCCATCACCCAGACGCAGTACGATTGCGGGACGTCGCTGGCCATCAAGGGGTTTACGGTCGCGATCCTTGGCGGGCTGGGGAACTCGACCGGCGCCATCATCGGCGGGCTCATCGTGGGCATCCTCGAGGAGTTCAGCATCAGCGTGATGCCGCTCGCCTACAAGGACGCCATCGCCATCGCCATCTTGCTTCTTATCATGTTCTTCCGGCCGAGCGGCCTGTTCGGGAAGCAAGAGGTGAGCGCCCTCAAGGAATTCTAGGAGGCATTTTCACCGGATGATCCGCATCATGCGACAGAGACTCATGCGCGCGCCGTCGCACACGGCGCCATCGTGCGCCTCGCGTTTCGACGGCGGATCGCGCTCGCCGTATCGACATGACCGTCTGCCGGGTCGCGCGCTCGATGGCGGCAGTGGTTCCGGTGTCGGGGCGGATTTCTATCAACGATGAACATACGACAGTACATCCCGGCCGGCATCCTTGTCGCCGTCGTGGTCGCCTTCCAGCTTGCGGTCGTGCTCACCGGGCAGGACTATCTTCTCACGCAGCTCACGATGTCGGCGTACTACGCGCTGGTCATCATCGGCCTGTCGGTGCTCATGGGGTACGCCGGGCAGATCTCCATCGGCCATGCGGCCTTCTTCGCCATCGGCGGGTACACCGCCGCGGTGCTCACCACGGGGGCGTTCCGGCTCTCGCCGTGGCTGTCGCTTGCCGTCGCCGTGGCCATTACAGTCGTGATCGCCTTCCTCATCGGCATCCCAATCCTCAAGCTCAAGGGGCACTATCTCGCGATGGCGACGCTCAGTTTCGGCGTAATCGTTTACCGGATTGTCCTGGGTACGGGCGTCTTTGGCGAGGCGGACGGCATCTCCGACGTGCCCGGCTTTACGCTCCTTCCGGGACTCACGGTCACGGGCGGGGCGGCGTCGCGGGTGGAGAATTACTACATCGCCTGGTTCCTGGTGACGCTGGCCATCATCCTGCTCATCAATCTCATCAATTCCCGCGTGGGGAGGGCGCTCCGTTCGATCCACGGCAGCGAGGAGGCGGCGAACGCGATGGGCGTGAACACCGCCGGCTACAAGCTCGCCATCTTCGTCCTGAGCGCGGTGTTCGCGGCGGTGGGGGGCGTGTTCCTCACGCACTATACCGGCGGCATCGGGCCCTCCGAGGCGGGAGTGATGAAGTCGGTGCGCTATGTCGCGATCGTGGCGGTGGGCGGCATGGCGAACATCTGGGGGGCGCTGGTGATGGGGATCGTCCTCAACTACCTTTCGCTTCGGGGGTACTTCGGCACCTACGACGATATCTTCTTCGGCGCCATCCTCATAATCATTATGTTGTTTTATCCCGATGGGATTTTGCAGCGAAAGACGCTGGACGACCTGCGCTCGCTCGCGCGCTCGCTTGTGGCGCGCATCCGGGGGCGCCGATGAGCTTTTTTGCCGTGGAGAACCTCAGTCGGGCCTTCGGCGGCCTGCAGGCGGTGAGCGATGTGAGCTTCGCCGTGCGCGAACACAGCATTCACGCGGTCATCGGGCCAAACGGCGCGGGCAAGACGACGCTGTTTAATCTTATCGCGGGAAGTCTTGCGCCCGACAGCGGCGCCATCAGATTGAACGGGGATCCCCTGCAGTCGCTCCCGCCGTACAAAATCGCCCGCAAGGGGATCGCGCGCACCTTCCAGAACGTGAAGCTGTTTCGGCACATGTCCGTGCTGGAGAACGTAATGCTGGGACGCCATGTCCGCAGTCGCGCGGGGTTCGGCGCCGCGCTCCTCAATCTGCCGCACACCTGGCGGGAGGAGCGGTCGATCCGGCAGCGCTCGCTCGAGATACTGGACACGCTGGGCATCGCCGACCTCGCCGACGCAGACGCCGTGAGCCTGGCCTTCGGCAAGCAGCGGATCGTGGAGTTCGCCCGCGCGCTCGCGACCGAGCCGACGCTCCTCCTGCTCGACGAGCCCGCCGCGGGGCTCAACATGCACGAGACCGACGAGATCGCGCGGCTCATCGCCGACATCCGCGCGCGCGGGATCACCGTGCTCATCATCGAACATGACATGTCGCTCATCATGGACATCTCCGACCATATCGCGGTCTTGAGTTCCGGGAAGAAGATCGCCGAGGGAACGCCGGCCGAGATCCAGCGCAACCGGGACGTGATCGCGGTGTACCTGGGGGAGGACTGATGCTGCGGATCAGGAACCTGCACGCGGGCTACGAGAACCTGCTGGTGATCAAGGGGGCCTCGTTGCACGTGAATCCCGGCGAGATCGTGACCATCATCGGCGCGAACGGTGCGGGAAAGACGACATTGCTCCAGACGCTCGCGGGCCTTGTCCGTCCCCGCGAGGGCGAGATCAGTTTCGATAAAACCTCGATCACCGCGCTGCCGGCCGAGCGGATCGTGGGCATGGGCTGCGTGCTCGTGCCGGAGGGGCGCCAGGTGTTCGGCACGCTTACGGTGGAGGAGAACCTCTTCCTCGGATCGTACTCGCGCCGTCGCTCGCTTCCGCGCGAGGAGTACCGCCGCGAGCTGGGCGATGTCTATCGGCTCTTTCCCCGGCTCGAAGAGCGCTCCGGGCAACTCGCGGGCACCCTCTCCGGCGGCGAGCAGCAGATGCTCGCCATCGGCCGCGCGCTCATGGCGGGCCCGCGCCTCATCATGCTGGACGAGCCGTCGATGGGCCTCGCGCCCATCATCGTGAAAACGATCTTCGAGGTCCTGGCGCGCCTTCGCGACATGGGCAAGACAATTCTCCTGGTCGAGCAGAACGCCAAGGCCGCCCTCCGCATCGCCGACCGAGGCTATGTGATGGAGACGGGCCAGATCATCCTGGAGGAGAGCGCCGCCGAGCTGTTGAACAACAAGGACGTGCAGCGCGCCTACCTCGGCAAGGAATACAAAAGCATCGCCGATCTCGGGGAACAGGGGGAACGCCAATGATCTACCAGCAATCATGCGAAACCATGCCGCGCGACGAGCTGGAGCAGCTCCAGATCGAGCGCTTGCAGATGACGCTCAACCGGGTGTACCGGAATGTGGCGTTCTACCGGAAGGGCTTCGATGCCGCCGGGGTTGATATCGGGAAGATTCGTTCGGTGGGCGACCTCAAGGAGTTGCCGTTCACCACGAAGGAGGACCTGCACGCCAGCTATCCCTACGACATGTTCGCGGTGCCGCTGAAAGACATCGTCCGCATCCACTCCTCGTCGGGGACTACCGGGCGGCCCATCGTGGTGGGATACACGAAGAACGACATCCAGCACTGGTCGGCGCTCACCGCGCGCGTGCTCACGGCCGCCGGGATCACCGAGCACGACTTCGTGCAGATCGCCTTCGAGTACAGCCTCTTTACCGGCGGCCTGGGGTTCCATTACGGCGCCGAACGCATCGGGGCCTCCGTGATCCCGTCCTCTGCGAGCGGCAATATCCAGAAGCAGCTGTACATCATGAAGGACTACAAGACCTCGGCGCTTTTGTCCACGCCGAGCTTCGCCATTACCATTGCGTCGAACCTCAGGGAAATGGGCATCCATCCGGAGTCGCTCAATCTCCGTGTGGGCATCTTCGGCGCGGAGCCCTGGAGCGATGCGATCCGCGCGCGGATCGAGGACGAGCTGCGTCTGGACGCCTACGACAGCTACGGCTTGAGCGAGATCATGGGGCCCGGCGTGTCGGGGGAATGCGCGCACAAGTGCGGGCTTCACGTGAACGAGGACCACTTCATCGTCGAGGTGATAGACCCGGCCACGGGCGCGCCGCTCGGATACGGGGCCGAGGGCGAGCTGGTGTTCACCACCATCACGAAGGAGGGCGTGCCCCTGATCCGATACCGCACGGGCGATCTGGGGACGCTCACGGGCGGGACCTGCGAATGCGGTCGGACCTTCGCGCGCATGAGCCGCGTTTCGCGGCGGATCGACGACATGATCATCGTCCGGGGCGTGAAGATCGTCCCGCGGCAGATCGAGGAGATCCTCCTTCGGGTCGAGGGGGCCCGTCCCAACTATCAGGCCATCGTGCGCGCTGAGAACGGCGAGGACGTCCTCGAGATCAAAATCGAGATATCCGAGGGCATATTCAACGACGAGCTCAAGAAGATGCTGGAGCTCAAGAATAAAATCGCGCGGTCGTTCGAGGCCGATCTGGGGATCGCTCCCCACATCACCCTGGTGGAGCAGGACAGTCTCCGGAGTGCGGGCGGCGGGAAGGTGAACCGCATCGTGGACATGCGCTCGGGGCGTGTGTAGTCGCAATATTTGTGTTGACGGGGCCCGTGCGGGTCCCTATGATACGCAAAATCATTCCATAGGAGATCTGTCATATGAAACGCATTGTTGCATTATCGGTTGTATGCATGTTCGCGCTGGTGCAGATGGTGTTCGCGCACGGCGGAAGGACGGACAAGGACGGCGGCCATTGCGATTACTCGAAGGGCGAATATCATTACCACAAGGACGGCAAGGTGACCGTCGACTCCGCCAAGTCCGCCCAGTGCCAAAAGAAAGGCAAGCGGGACGATTCCAAGAGCTCGAAGGGCAAGAAGGTCGAGAAGGGCGATGACGCCGGCAAGGACGCCGTAGCGGACAAAGCGAAGGACAAGAAGAAAAAGGGCAAAGACAAGGACGCCGATACGGACAAGAAGAAGGACGACAAAAAATCCGACAAAGACAAGAAGAAAGACGACAAAAAGGCCGAAAAGGACAAGAAGAAAGAAGAAAAGAAGCTCGCCAAGGAAAAGGCCAAGAAGTGCAAGGCCGATAATGCCGCCTGCAAGAAAGCCTGCAAGAAGGGCGACAAGAAGTGCACCTCCTCGTGCAAGGACGAATACGAAAAGTGCAAAAAGGCCGCATAGTTCCACGTCGCGGCATCGATTGGCTGAACGCAGCGAGGGCGGGGAGTGTATCCTTGCCCTCGCGTGTTTTCGGACCCTGGTGACGGGGTGAGATGGAGAAACGCATCATCCTCCATAGTGTAGACGGCGATCGCTCCTGTTCCCTGCCCGCGGGCGAGTGGGAGCGCCTGATCGGCCTCGCCCGGGAGCGCGGATGGTCGCCGGAGGGCACCCGGCTCGATTACCGCTTCGAATGCTTCATGAAGATCGACGATGACGACGAGCCCGATGACGCCTTTTTCGAGGCCATCTGCATCCAGCAATACTGCCTGGGCTGGGACGGGAACTATCTGGACCCCATGAACCAGGTCGTCTCCGCCGATGATGTGTACGACCTCCTGCCGGCGCTCATGGATGCCGGCGCGCCACCGGATCTGTTGTGCGTGTTGCGCGACGGCGCCTTCCGGATCTGCGCATGATCCCCTGAAATATTTGGTTGCAAATAAACACTCCGCCGCAACTATTGCCCAACCACAATGAGCGTGCGCATGCGCTTGCGAGGAGGTGTTATGAAAAACGTCAATGTCGTGATTCTCGGGGCTACCGGTGCCGTCGGCGTCGAATTCCGCAAAATACTCCTCGAGCGCAAATTCCCGATCGGGAAGATAAAGTTCCTGGGTAACAGCACGGTGGGCCAGACGATCGAATTCGGGGGCCGGTCCGTGACGGTTGAGGCGGCCCGCGAGGATTCTTTCGCGGGATACCAGCTCGGCCTGTTCTCGGCCGGGGCTACGATCAGCAAGCAGGTGGCGCGCGCGGCGGCCGCCGCCGGGTGCGTCGTGGTCGACAACAGCTCGGCCTGGCGCATGGAAAAGGACATCCCGCTTGTCGTTCCCGAGGTCAATCCGAATGATGTGGACTGGCATCCCGGGATCATCGCCAACCCGAACTGCTCGACCATACAAATGGTGGTGGCGCTCAAGCCGCTGCACGACGCGGCGCGCATCAAGCGAATCGTCGTGAGCACCTACCAGGCGGTCTCCGGCACGGGTCTCAAGGCGGTCGATGAGCTCACCATTCAGACCCGGGACATCATGGCCGGGAAGCCCATCTCGCAGCGGAAGGTCTATCCGCACCAGATCGCCTTCAATGCGCTTCCCCAGATCGACGTGTTCCTGGAGAACGGGTACACCAAAGAAGAGATGAAGATGGTCAATGAAACCAAGAAGATCATGGGGGACGATGCCATTCAGGTGACGGCCACCACCGTTCGCGTCCCGGTGTTTTACGGGCACTCGGAATCGGTGAACATCGAAACCGAGAAGAAGCTGTCGGCGCAGGCCGTCCGGGAGCTCCTTGCGGGGGCCCCCGGCGTGACCGTCGTGGACGATCCCGCGAACGGCCGCTACCCGTTGGCGCTTGACGCTGCGGGCAAGGACGACGTGTTCGTCGGTCGCATCCGGGAGGACGAGTCGATACCGAACGGAATCAACATGTGGATCGTGTCGGACAATATCCGCAAGGGCGCGGCGCTCAACGCCGTTCAGATCGCCGAGCTTTTGATGAAGAAAAACATCATTTAGCCTGCGGCGGTTTCTCGAAAAAAGGCCCCCTCCGCCCAGGCGCGGCAGGGGGTTTTTTTTATTGCATCGTGCGGGCATGAATGATAAATAATGTATAAAAATACTCAGTTATTGTTTCGATAATAGATATATACGCGCAGACTCAAACAAAGCGGATCATACCGGCGTACAGAGTTCAAATCGCACCGTGGAGCCGTTTCCGTGCTAAATGTTAAGCAGAGAAAGCAGCGAACCTTCGATGATCTCGCGTCGGTTGACGACGTCATTGAGCTGTTGAAGACCGAGTTTCGGACGCGGCCCCTGCGGGTGAAGTATTCCCTCGAGGGGAGCGAGGTGCAGATCAACGAATACCTCGACGACAAGAGCCTGATGATGATCACGGACCCGGACTTCCGGCCGGACGACGACACCATCGTGATCTACGGCCTCCTCGACAAGTATATTGAAATTGACCTCCAGGTGGTTGAAACGCGCGGTCCCGGGTATTTTCACTGCCGGATCAGGTCGGTGCGCAAGGCGAAAACCGGCCGGCGGGACCTCCGCTTCAAAAGCGGCCCCGGCGAGGTCGTGACCACCAACTTCCGGGTCTCGAAACACACGATCGACGTTTCCGGCCTCATCGTGCCCACCGGGATCAAGGTGATCCTGGACCAATTCCAAACGCAGAACTCGAAGCTTTCGGACATCGTGAAGGTCGGCGTATTCGACACCGAGGACGTGGTCCTCAAGCTCATCAAGAAGACCGGCAAGACCTTCTACGTGGAGGACGCCGCGAATCCCGAGTCCTATCGGGCCGTGACCGAGGATTTCATCGACCTTAAGGAGTTTTTAGGCGATGATTTCTCCCGTTACATCAAGAAGGTGGTCGAGCGGGGGTACAAGTCGATCATCGCCTGCCCGCTCATCTACATAACCGAATCGGAACAGTCGTTCCCCTTCGCCTATATCCAGCTCATCTCGAAGAGCGAAAATTTCAGCATGGACAAGCTCCTCGACGTCAAGGGGATGACCTTCAAGCTCGTCGAGCGCATCCGCGACGCGAACACGCTCACGATCCCGGTGCACCAGCAGGTGGTGGATATCAGCCGGGGCGGGGCGAAGATCATGATCACCGACGACAATCTCAAGAAGTACCTGATCCGCGCCCGCGGTTTCATCTTCGACATCGTCTTCAAGCTCCAGGCGCCCATCACCATCTACGGCGAGATCCGCTACACCAACGTGGACGACGACGGCAACATGTTCATCGGCGTCGATTTCGCGGGGAACTCCTCGCGCAAGGGCGAGATGAAGCGGTTTTACTCGATCATCAAGCCCATGGAGCTGGAATACAAAAGCCGCCTGCTGAAAGACCTGAAAAAGCGAAAAAAGGCCGACGGCGAAGCCTAGCCCCGCTGTGTTGCATCCCTGAGAATCTCGGCGTCCGATTTCCGCGCATAGTGCGGCACAACCCGTTCGTAGGGGAACGGTCCGCCGTTCGCGCGTGCATAGATGCCGCGCACCAGTTCGCATGCGCGCACCCCCGACGGAACGAAGCGTTCATGATGATGCGCATTGGCGAGCGAAGAAAGCCCCCGGTCCCAGTATGGCCCGATTCCGTCGCCCGCGAGGTGGACCGGGGCGGCGCGATCGACGCCCTCGATAAGGGTTCCGATGGGATAATCCCCCGGTGCGACGATCTCATCGAGCGAACCGTCGCCGGCAACTACGTACAGGGCGCCAAAGACACGCTCCTTCTTGGCGTCGAAGGCGATCAGTATGTTCGATCCCGAGGCTGCGTCGATCGCGGCCGCATGGATGAGCGGGGAGGGCACCCCAATAAGCGGCAGCGAGAGCGCCTGCGCCAGCATCCGCGCCGTGGCGACGGCGATGCGGACACCCGTGAAGGACCCCGGGCCCACGCCGACGCCCAGAAGTTCCAGGTCCCCGGGCGCGATGCCCGCCTCGCGCATCCCCGCTTCGATCGAGGTGAAGATCGTTGCGGAGTGCGATCGATCGACGGGACGGCTGCGGTCGACGGCAACGGTTCCGGCGGTAATACCGACGATCTCGACCGCCGTCGCGGTGTCAATGACCAGGGTGTTCAATGCAGATCCTCCGTGTGGCGGCATCCTCCTGTCGGATGACGATGCGGATGGCGTTCGCGGGGAGGCGCTCCGCGGCGTGCTCGGCCCATTCGATCACCGATACGCCGTCCCCCTCCCAGTATTCCTCAAAGCACAGATGGTCGAGCTCGTCGGTGCGCTCGATGCGGTACAGATCGAAGTGATAGAGCGGGAGGGGGCGCTCGTAGATCTCGAGCAGCGAAAAGGTCGGGCTGGTCACCTCGTCATCGACCCCCATGCCCTTCGCGATCCCCTTGGCCAGTACGGTCTTTCCCGCACCGAGATCGCCGGTGATGGCGAACACGTCCCCGCGCGCCGCATGGCTTCCCAGCGAAACTCCCAGCTCGAACGTCTCGGATTCGGTTGTGGTGATATGCTCCCGCGTCATGACGCCTCGAGCCGGGCGATGAATTCCATGAAGTGCGGCGGCAACGGGATCTCGAAACGCATGGCATCGCCGGTTTCCGGGTGGGAGAAGGCGATACCGGTGGAGCAGAGCAGGAGGAAGGGAACACGGTGCTTCTGCCATTTCTTCGAATAGAGCGGGTCGCCGGCGATCGGCGTTCCCTGCGCGGCCAGGTGCACCCGTATCTGGTGCGTGCGGCCGGTATGGAGCCGCACGTTGAGGAGCGAGAAGATCCCCATGCGCCCGTTCCAGATATTGTTCACGGTGTACTCGGTGATCGCCGCGCGGCCGTCCTCGCGGATGGTCATCTTGTGACGGTACACCGGGTGGCGGCCGATCGGACGATCGATGATCGCGTGCGCCGACGCCGGTTTCCCGGCGATGATGGCCGCGTAGCGTTTTTCGATCGCGCGGCCGCCGAAGGCCTCGACGAGGGCCTGGTGCGCCCGGTCGGTCTTCGCGACGATCATGAGGCCGCTCGTGTCCTTGTCCAGCCGGTGGACGATGCCCGGGCGGACCGTGCCGCCGATCGACGAGAGGTCGCGGAGATGGTGGAGCAGCGCGTTCACGAGCGTGCCGCGCCAGTTTCCCGGTCCGGGATGGACCACCAGCCCCGGCTGCTTGTTGATCACCGCAAGGGCGGAATCCTGATAGACGATGTCGACCGGGATGTTCTCCGGTTCCAGGTCGAGCGTTTCCGGCTCCGGCAGGCGGATGATGACGGCGTCGTTTTCGGCGACGCGGTGGCTCGGCTTGGGGACGGTCCCGTTCACGGTGATGGCGCTGTCGCGGATGAGCCGCTGGATGCGGCTGCGCGAGAGGTCGATCTCCATTGCATGCGAGATGAAGACGTCGATGCGCTCCCCGACGAACTCCTCCGATACGGTCAGTGATAGTTCTTCCATCGCTTTTTTATTGACAAAACCGGTCGCTGCTTGGCTCAGTTACGACCGTCCGAGTTCCGGCGCAGCCGGGCCGGCCCGTGACTGCCGCTCCAGCATACCGTGCGCTGGCGCTATTAATGGCAAGAAAAAAAAGACGGAGGGAAATCATGCTAATTCTGGTGAATGCATCATCGAGCAGCGGACGGGCGGCGGAGCGCTGGGAGGCGGTCGAAAAGGAGCTCGCGAACCAAAAGTATAAATATACCGCCGTGGCCACGCAGAGCGAGGCCCACGCGACGCAGGTCGTACGGGACGCCATCAAGAAGGGCGAAAAATTTTTCGTGGCGGCCGGGGGCGACGGCACCGTGAACGGGGTCCTCAACGCCATCATGGACCCGTCACGCGACCGGCCGCGCGCGAGCGTCATCTTCGGCGCGATCGGCCTGGGCAGCAGCAATGACTATCACAAGCCGATGGACCAGTCCCCCCGCATCGCGGATGTTCCCGCGCACATCGACGACAAGAACGCCCGCCTGGTTGACGTGGGCAAGGCCGTCATGGTGGACACGGCGGGCAAGAAGATCGTTCGCTATTTTATCCTCAACGCCAGCATCGGCTTCGTCGCCGAAGGGAACGCCTATTTCAACACCAACAAGCCGGTGCTCGCCTGGTTCAAGCGTCGCAATACCGACCTCGCGATCCTGTATACCATCATCGTCATGCTCTGTACCTATAAGAACATCAAGGCGTCGATTTCCCTCGATGGCGGGATCCGAAAGCGCTACACCATCACCAGCCTCGGGATACTGAAGAAGGTGCAATTCTCGGGCGATTTCGTCTACGACACCCCCGTGACCGCCGACGACGGCATGTTCGACGTGAACCTGTGGGAGAACATGGGACGGATCGGCATACTGGGGACGCTCGCGGCGCTGTCGAAGGGGAAATTCACCGGCAGGAAGAAGACCCGCACCTGGCGCGCGCAATCGGTCGAGATCGCGCCCGATCGCCCCATCCACCTCGAGCTTGACGGCGAGACGACGGAGATCGTCTCCGCGGAGCTCTCGGTGGTCCACAAGGCCGTGAAGATTTGCTGGTAGGGCCATGGATACGCGCACGATCGCAATTGTCGGCATCGACGGATCGGGGAAAACCACCGTCATCAGGCGCATGCTGGAGCGGCTCCCGTCGCGCTGGGACGTGGTTGGCCTCATCAACTGCCCCGATTATCACGAGATCCCGAATGCGCCGCTTGCGCAGCTTTCGCGCGATCTCGACGCCTTCTCGCAGATCGCGGACGGCCTGGGCGACTTCCAGCTCAAGGGCGTCGCGCTCTATCTCCAGATGACGCTCTACGGGCCGCTGTCGCGCTTTGTCGTGGACACCTTCCATCCGCGCCTGTTGCTGAGCGCGCGACACGCGGTGTTCGATTCGCTCGCGTACGGATCGCTCTATGCGAATATCATGAAAAAGCCGTTGGACCGCGCGCGACACGAGGCGGCGCTCCGCGAGCGGATGGAGCAGTACCGCGCGGGATCGTACGACGCGCTGTTGCAGTGGAGCGCGCATATCGCGCGCCGCGCCGGATGCGACGAGGAATTCTGGCGTCTGGACCGGCACGTGCTCGAGGTGTTTTCCAATTCCGGGCGGGAGCTGGTGACCGTGCTTGAGCGTGAATATCAGACGACCTTGCCCGACGCGGTCATTTTCATGGACACGCCCGCCGAAACCGCGCAGGCGCGCATCGAGGGCCGTCAGGAAAAAACGCAGGAACTGCATGAGCGCTCCGACATGCTCGCGATGATCCGCCGCAACTATCTCGACGCGCTGTCGCTCCTGCATGTCGCCTATCCGGACATCGAGACGCATGTCGTGAACACCGGCGACGGCGGCGGCATCGACCACACCGTCGACGAGGTCATTCGACGGGCGAATATCGACGTGAGCTAGACGGAAAAATTATATTGACATGTTTTTCGCCCTCGCTACAGTGGCGACAAAATATTCCATAAGGGGTTGATGGCCGAATGCCGAATGCACTTGAAGTAGAGGTACGGGGCGATATCGAGATCGCGTTTAAGAATCTCAAGAAGAAGATGACCTACGAGGGTATCTTCAAGGAGCTCAAGAAACGCCGGTATTACGAAAAGCCGAGTGAAGAGAAGAAGCGCAAGCGCGAGGAGGCCGAGCGCCGACGCGTCAAGCGTATGCGCCGCATGTCGTTTTCCAAGAGCGGCGGTTCCTCCGGCGGCGGCGGTGGTGGCGGACAGAAGCGGTTCATGAATATCAAGTTTAACGCCCCCGAAAGCGGCACGCAGGAAGAGAGCAAGTAGCTTCCAAAACCAAATGAGTGTTTGAAAAAATCCGGTTATGCCGGATTTTTTTATCTCGATACCTCTTCAATGACAAACGCCGGTGAACAGTTCCTTCCCCTCTCGGAGCGCTGTCGCCCCTCGACGATCGAGGAGTTTTTCGGCCAGCGGCATCTGCTCGACGGGGGGAAGATCGTGCGCACCATGCTCGAGCGCCGCGCCCCCTTTTCGCTGATCCTGTGGGGCGATCCCGGGACGGGGAAAACGACGCTCGCGCGGATCATCGCCGCGCAGTGCGCCATGGATGCGCATCATTTGAGCGCCGTTTCGGCCGGCGTTGCGGATGTGCGCGCGGTCATCGAGACCGGAAAAAAAAACAGGGCGAACGGCGTCCGCACCCTGCTGTTTCTCGACGAGATCCACCGGTTCAACAAGGCGCAGCAGGATTCCGTGCTGGGCGCGCTCGAGTCCGGCGATATCGTACTCATCGGCGCAACCACGGAAAACCCGTCCTTCCAGGTGATCGCGCCGCTGTTGTCGCGCACGCGGGTGCTCCGCCTCCATCCGCTCGCCGATGACGATCTGCGCGCGATACTCGAACGCGCGCTCTCCCGCGATCCCGTCCTGTCGGCGGCGCACCCCGTCGCGGAGGAGGCGAAGGCGCTCCTGGTGCGCTTCGCGTTGGGCGATGCGCGACGCCTGCTTAATATTCTCGAGGCGGCCTGGTCGCTCGCCGCGGACGGCTCGATCGGCGAGCACGAGATACGCGAGGCCGTGAGCTCGACCATGCTGTATTACGATCGCGCCGGCGACCGCCATTACGATTCCATCTCGGCCTTTATCAAATCGCTGCGCGGTTCCGATCCCGACGCCGCGGTCTACTATCTCGCGCGGATGCTCGCATCGGGCGAGGACCCGGTGTTCATCGCGCGGCGGATGGTCATCTTCGCCGCCGAAGACGTGGGAAACGCGTCGCCCACCGCCGTGAGCATCGCCGTGGCGGCGTTCACGGCCGTGAAGAACATCGGCATGCCGGAGGCGCGGATCATCCTTTCGCAGTGCGCGACCTTCCTGGCGGCGTCGCCGAAGAGCAATGCGGCCTACCGGGCCATCGGCGAGGCGATGGAGGCGGCGGCCCGGACCGACGCGCCGATCCCGACGCATTTGCGCAATGCCCCGACGGCGCTGCTCAAGGAGATGGGCCACGGCGCGGGGTATCGGTATCCCCATGATTATCCGGGACATTTTATCGACGAACACTATCTTCCCGAACCGCTTCGCGGGCATGTCTTTTACCGGCCGGGCGAGGAGGGGAGTGAAAAGGCGATCGGCCAGCGGTTGCGAAACCTCTGGCCCGGCCGCTATGACAAGGAGAGGTGACCATGGCACACGCCGAACGCGACCAGTTGCTCGAGTTGCTGTACACACGTTCATTTATCTATCGCGAGGACCCGCCGTTTACGCTGGTGTCGGGACGCGAGAGCTTTTACTATTTCGACTGCAAGGCGACCACGCTCACCCCGCAGGGCCTGTACCTTGTTGGGCGCTTGATGTTCGAGCAGATCGCCGGGTCGGGCGCGGAGGCGATCGGCGGACTCACCCTCGGGGCCGATCCCATCGCGCTGGCGACCGCGCTCGAAGCGTATCGGAACGACACGAACATCACGCCGCTGATCGTTCGCAAGGAGCCCAAGAAGCACGGGACGCAGAAGTGGATCGAGGGAAATCTGGAGAACGTACAAAACGTGATCGTCGTCGACGATGTGATCACGACGGGCGGATCGACCATCACCGCCGTCGAACGCATGCGCGAGTCGGGGCTTGCGGTGACGAAGGCGCTGGTGATCATCGATCGCGAAGAGGGCGGCCGCGAGAGCATCGAGGCGCTGGGCATTCCGGTCGTTTCGCTGTTCACGCGCTCCGATTTCGATCGCCTGCGCCTGTCGAGGCGGTAATTTATTGACGTTTTAATAAAATTTCTTCTTGCAACGATGATTCGGCTATATGATGTACTTACTATGGAATTGTTGATTAACAGTTATAAAAAAGTGTGGAGGATGATATGAGAATTGGTATGACGATGTTCGCTTTCGTTGTCGCTCTATTGGTTGCTTGCGCGACACAACCGAAGGAATGCGTCGATGGCAATTGCATCGACGGCAAGGGAAAGGCGAAATACAATAGCGGCGACCATTATGTCGGCGAATTCAAGGGGACCCAGCGCGGCGGCCAGGGCGAGTACAACTGGAAGACCGGCGACCTCTACAAAGGGGCCTGGAAGGATGGCAAGCGCTCCGGTTCGGGGGAGTATAAATACTCCGTTGGCGATGTCTATAAAGGCGATTTCAACAACGACAACCGCCACGGCAAGGGAACCTACACCTGGAAATCCGGGGAAAAATACGAGGGCGAGTGGAAGGACGGTAAGATGGACGGCGCCGGCACCTACACCGCGCCCGACGGGACCAAGCGCACGGGCAAGTTCGAAAAGGGACGATATATCGGTCAGTAGTTTCGACCAGGATCGTACCGGGACCGATAACCCTTCTCGCCGTTTCCGGAGAAGGGTTATTATTATCCATTCCTTCTATGAACCATAAAAATCTATTGGGCGTTGCGGCCGCCATCGTGATGGGTCTTCAGGGACTTGCGGGCGTGGCGCATGCGGACGCGATCAAAAAGGCGCCGTACGCCATCGAGCGGAAGAGCGAGTATCGCCAGGATTTCCTGATCGAGATGCGGGAGTTTTCCGGCGAAACCGATCCCACGCGGGCGTATCTGAAGAAGCTGGTGGCGAACATCCTCCGGGACCGCATTCGGATATACAAAAGCATCAAGGTCCCGCGGCCGATTCTCGAATTCGATCGTAAGACCCACAACGTGGACGCACCATCGAAACAGGACGGCGAGAGGTTTACGCACCTTGCGATTCGGTTCGTTGACGATCCGAAAGACGCGAAGCCGAAGCAGCGGGATGCGGTGTATGCTCCGGTGGGGAACCGTGCGCCCGACGTGACCATAGCGGGAACGGTGACCTACCGCGGCGACCGCCTGTCCGTTGGCGTAACCGTGGACAACCGTTTCCACGACGCCGCCGGAACGGTCACGCATGCGGGGACGCTCAAGGAGATCAATGTGCTCATCGACCGTTTAGCGGTCGATGTCATGAAGCTGATTATTCATAACTACGGGTATTTGACCGTCCACTCGATCCCCAAAGGGGCCGGACTGTACGTCGACAACCGCTATTTCGGCAAGACCGACGTCGAGAACCTCGTGATCGAGTCGGGAGACCACCGGATCGAGGTCCGGACCGAAGATCAGCTCGAGGCCGAATCGGCGGTTACCGTGCCCACGCACGGCGTTATATCGGTGACCCTCGAGCTCCAGCAACTTCTCAAGCCGGGGGACCGGACCATCCGGGTGGTGACGAATCCGGAAAAGGCCTCGGTCTATCTCGATTCGCGGCTGGTCGGCGTGAGCCCCCTCGAGATCAAGAACCTTCGCGCGGGGACATATCGGCTTCGCGTCGCGAAGGACGGGCACGTCACGAAATTCAAGACGATCAAGCTGGACGAGCTCAAGGAAACCACCATCGACTTTTCGCTGGAGCCCGGCCGGGACGAGGATTACTATTTCAGCCGCACCACCTGGTACATGACGGCCTTCAAGGTCTCGCTCATCGGGGCCGCGGTGTGCGCGGTCTCGTCGTTCTATCTGGACATCCGCATGGAGGACGAGCGTGCGAAGGTCCGCGGTTTTTCATTCAAGGATCCCAACAATCCGACCCCGGAGGAGCGAAACAGCTACGACGATCTCAAGCGGCGCGCCGACGAGCGGATCGACACCTATCGATTATATCAAACCTACTCCATCTACGCCGCGGTGACCCTCCTGGTGTCGGCCGGTGTGTTTTATTTGCTCGATGTCCGGCAGTACGATATCGACATCGCCTTCTACTGGGACCCCGGGCTCCCGCGCCCGGAGGACGCGCGCCGTCCCGCGGTGCAGGCGCAATCGATCGGGTTCCGCTCGGCCGGTGTGGCGCTAACGTACTTCTTTTGAGGGCTGTTCGATAAGGCCCGTGAAGTAGATCTCGATCATGGTGTTGATCGATTTCTGAATGTCCAGCTTCTCGTCCATCACCGCCCAGTGGAAGAGCACCTCCTTGACCGATCCGATGATGCTGTAGGAGGTGATGGTGGGGTCGATGGACTTGATGATGCGCCCCTCGTCCTGCGCCTTGGTGATGTACTGCGAGAAGAGCTGCGCCATCCCCATGAAGAACGAATTAATCTTGTTTAAAAACCCCGAATCGTGGCCCATCACCTCGCGCAGCATGAGCTTGACGAACACCTTGAGCTCGGGGTCCTGCATGAGCTGCGCGCCGACATCGCTGTAGAGCTGGCGGATCTCGTCGAGGGGGCGCGGGAGCGAGATGTCGAGGATCTTGAGCGATTCGTACAGCAGGTTGAGGTGCGTGTCCACGATGCTGTTTAGAAGGTCCTGTTTGCTCTTGAAGTGCAGGTAGAAGGTCCCCTTGACGATCTGGGCGGCCGTGATGATGTCGTCCACCGACGTGGAGTGATAGCCCTTCTCGGCAAAGAGCCGCATCGCCAGGCTCATGATCTGCGCCTGTCGGCGAAGGCCGTCCTTGCGTTTGTGCCGGTGCTGCGTGGTCATGGCCGCCCTCTCTTCCGTGCGTTCAAGATAATCTCCCTGCCCCGAAGATACAGGGGCGATCCCGTCATGTCGATGGCCGCATTCACATGCGCCAGCGCGGTGGGGATGTCGCCGCGCTTATGCGCGTACTTGGCGATGAGCCAGTGCAGACGGTCGAAGGCGGGATCGACACGAAGCGCATGCAGCAGCGTGTCCACCGCCGACGACAGCCGTCCGGAGCGCGCCTGCGCCTGGGCGAGGGTCACATAGGCGTAGACGAAATTCGGGTTGAGCGCGATGGAGCGCTTGAGGCAGTCGATCGCCTTCTCGTAATCGCGCGCGTGGAGCCACTCGACGGCCATGTCATAGCAGTCTTCGGACTCGATGTCGTCGTAGTTCCTCATGGACGGTCGAAAAAGCGTATCGCCTGTCTCGAGTGAATGGTCACCTCAAAGCTAAATGGCGCGGGGCTGAATGTTGTAAAGCGAATTTTATACAGCCCGGGTGTAAATTTTTTGATCGGGTCTTCCCGGCTCGAGCATACGAGTAGCTCGCGTTCCCGGTTCCAGCGGTGGTCGAAGTTGCGCCCGATCTCCGAGTACACGCTCTTCCCCGGCGCCACGCTCTGGAAGGCGCTGATGTCGACCAGCTTGTCCACCGCGAAATAGCTGATGACGATCCGGTGCGCGCCGCCAAGACCTGCGGCAACGGTTTTCGCGGTGAGCCCGACCTTGAGGCATTCGTCGGTCTGGTCCATCCGGAAGTATAACTCGTATGTCTTTCCCCGGTCGATGGGATGTGCGCTCTCGACGGCGCCAGCGGAGGTCCCGGTATGCCGGGTCACGCGCGTGAGCTCGGCCATGGTATCGGCCGAACCGCACTGAAGAAAAAAAATTGAGGCCAGGCAAAGTGCTTGATATGCTGTGTGCGCGACCCGTATGCTTGTCGCGATCCATCCGTTCGTGTGTTGTACCATGCGCATCCCGGTCTCTCCCGTTGGGCCTTCCGGGTATGCACGATGACTCAGCGCACGGTAAAATGCAATGAAAAACCGGCCGCCCATGAAAATACTGCTTCTTGACGACGAACCGGAGCGCATCGACCGCGTGTCCGAACGCCTTGCGGGCGGCGGCTTCGAGGTCGTTGTTGTGGATGGTCCGCAGGCACTCGAGCCGGCCATCGTCGAGCACCGCCCGTCGCTTGTCGTCTTTGGCGAGGGGCGGTTTCGCGAGTACGGTGCGCTCGGCGCCGGCCGCACGCAATCCGCGACCCATCACCCGGTCGATACGGGCAAGCGCTTCGACGCGGCGGAGATGGCCCGCGCAATCGAGCGCGGGGAATTCGCGCTCGTGTATCAACCCATCGTGTCGCTCGAAACGGGCGGGGTGAGCGGTTTCGAGGCGCTCATTCGCTGGCATCATCCCGATCGGGGGCTGGTGGGTCCCGACAACTTCATTCCGCTTGCCGAGGAGAGCGGTCTCATCATCGCGCTCGGGTTTTTCGCGGTTGCCGAGGCGGCGCGCCAGATCGCCGCGTGGCGCGCGATCATCCACGCGGAACGGCCGCTGTCGGTGAGCGTGAACCTGTCCACCGTGCAGTTTATCCATCCCGATCTGGTGGAGGTGCTTCGGGAGACCGTTCTTCCCTACGGCCTGCCGCCGGGGACGATCCGATTCGAGATCACCGAATCGGCGCTCATGCAGGACATGGAGCAGGCGAATATCGCCCTGCTCAAGCTGAAGGCGAACGGGTTTCCTCTCTACATGGACGATTTTGGTACCGGGTACTCCAGCCTGAGCTACCTGCGCCATTTTCCGGTTGACGTGCTTAAAATCGACAAGTCCTTTGTCCGGTGGATGGGCGTCGACGAGGAGAGCGACGAGATCGTGCGCATCATCATCCACCTCGCGCATACCCTGAGGATGAAGATCGTCGCCGAGGGCGTCGAAACGCCCGAGACGCTGAACAAGCTTCGAGAGCTGGGCGCCGACTATGGGCAGGGCTACCTGTTCGGGAAGCCTCTGGCGCCGGCGGACGCCGAAGCATTGCTTCGCGCCGATCCCCGGTGGTAGCGCGCGCCGACGCCGATCATCCGACTATATCACTGATGGAGTCTGCTGCCGTATGAAACTGACCCGCTATCTCGTTCCCACGCTCAAGGAAAATCCCTCCGACGCTGTCGTGGTAAGCCACCGGCTGATGATCCGCGCCGGGCTCATCCGCAAGGAGACCGCCGGGATGTACGCCTATCTGCCGCTGGGCCTTCGCGCCCTGCAGAAGATCACCGCGATCATCCGCGAGGAGATGGAGCGCGCCGGGGCGCTGGAGTTTCTCATGCCCGAGCTCACCGGCGCGGAGCTCTGGAAGGAGTCCGGCCGATGGGACACCATGGGCAAGGAGATGTTCCGCATTACGGACCGCAACGGGATGGCGTATGCGCTCGCGCCCACGCACGAGGAGGCCTTCACCGCCATGGTCCGCTCGCTCATCTCGTCGTACCGAGACCTGCCGCTGAACGTCTACCAGATCAACACCAAGTTCCGCGACGAGATCCGCCCGCGCTTCGGGGTGATGCGCAGCAAGGAATTCATCATGAAGGACGCCTATTCCTTTGACCTGGACGAGGCCGGCCTCGAGACATCGTATCAGGCGATGCGGCAGGCGTATCGCCGCATCTTCCAGCGCGCGGGGATCGACACCATTCCGGTCGAGGCCGATACGGGGGCGATGGGCGGGAGCGCCTCCGAGGAGTTCATGGTGGCCTCGGAGGTGGGCGAGGAGGTGCTGCTCATCTGCCCACAATGCGGATACCGGGCGAACCAGGAGCGCGCCGCCCATGCCCGGAAGGCGTCCGCAGGCGGCGGTGAGACGCCGGCCGCGTGTGCGGAGGTCTCCACGCCGGACGTGAAGACCATCGACGACCTCGTCGCCTTTTTCGGATGCACGGCCGATCGATTCCTGAAGAGCCTGGTCTATCTGGCCGACGGGAAGCCGGTGATGGCCGTGCTAACGGGCGATCGCGACGTCAACGAGGTGAAGCTCAGGAACCTTCTCGGCGCCGTGGAGCTCGAGCTTGCTCCGGACTCGGTGGTGGAGGAGGTGACCAAGGCGCCGGTCGGCTTCGCCGGTCCGGTGAACGCGCTCGCGGTCCGGACGGTGTTCGACATCGCCGTGCGCGGCGTCGTGAACGGAATCACCGGGGCGAACAAAAAGGACGTCCATTTCAACGGCGTCAACCCCGGCCGCGACTTTACCATTAAAGAAGAGGGTGATATTGTCCTGGCGGTGGCGGGGGACGCCTGCCCCGCATGCGGAACGCCCCTCGGCGAGAAGAAGGGGATCGAGGTGGGACACATCTTCAAGCTGGGGTATAAATACACGAAGTCGATGAACGTGAGCGTGCTCGACGAGAAGGGCGCGGCGATCACGCCCATCATGGGCTGCTACGGCATCGGCGTGAACCGGACGATGGCGGCGATCATCGAGCAACACCATGACGACAAGGGCATCATCTGGCCCGTGTCGGTCGCGCCATTCGCGGTGCACCTCGTGGGGCTGGGAAAAAGCGATGATGAACTCGCGCGCGTCGAGGAGATCTATGCGCTGCTGTGCGCCGCCGGGATCGAGGTGCTCTATGACGATCGGCACGCGACCCCCGGCTTCAAGTTCGCCGACGCGGACCTTATCGGCATGCCCATACGGGTGACGGTTGGCAAGGGGTATTTCTCGGGCGGCGAGATCGAGGTGAAGCGCCGCGCGGGCGGCGATACGGTCAAGGTCGGTCGTGACGGGCTGATGTCGGCGGTGCGCGCCATCATCGACGAGGAGCGTGCGCGCCTGAACGCCTCATGAGCGATCTGCTGAACTACGTCTCCCGCGACGCCTTCGGGCTCGCCTACGTGCTTCTGCTCAGCTTCCTGATCGGCGTCGTTCGCGAGAGCAGCTATCAGAATCACGCGATCAAGTTCGGCGGGGTGCGGACCTATCCGCTGATCGGCCTGTTCGGCTATATCGCCTACCTGATCGACAAGGAGCGACTCTCATTTTTCATCGTAGGCGCCCTGATCATCGGCGCCATCATCGCGCTGTTTTATTATTATCACATCAAAAAGGACCGCTCCGGCTTCATCTCGGAGATCACGGCGCTCATCACCTACCTGATCGGCGGGCTGGCCGCCCGCGGCGAGATCTGGGCGCCGCTGGCGATCACCATCCTCATGATCCTCATCGTGCAGAGCCGGACCTACCTGGAGAACTTCGCGCGGACGATCCCGCCGGAGGAGGTGACGACCTTCGTGAAGTTCATGCTCCTCTCGGCGGTGATCCTGCCGGTGGTGCCCAATCAGGACTTCACCGAGGTGGGGCTCAATCCGTTCAAGATATGGCTCTTCGTGGTCGCGGTGAACGGGCTTTCGTACGTGAGCTACCTGCTGCAGATATTCTTCAAGGGGCGCGGCGGGGTATTTCTCTTTTCCGTACTCGGAGGCGCCTACTCCAGCACCATTACCACGATTGTCCTGGCGAAGCGCGCGCGAGAGCTCGCCGCCGACGCGACAGGGGCCATCGCGCGCCACTACGCGGGCATCGTCCTGGCGTCGTCGATGATGTATCTGCGGATGCTGGCGCTGGTGGGCTTTTTCAGCTATGCGACCTTTTCCGGGCTCATGGTTCCCCTGCTGGCGGCGGCCGCGTGCGGGATCGGCCTGGCCGCGGTCGTCTATGTGCGCAGCCTGCGGCGCGATGAGGGGCCCGATGCGGCGGCCGCGGGAGCGGAGCCGGGCGGCGGATCGTCGATACGCAGCCACGCGAACCCGCTCGATCTTGAATCGGCGCTGGTCTTCGCCGTCCTGTTCGTGATCGTGAAAACGGCGAGCCATTTCGCCATCCTCCATGTGGGGACCTCCGGGTTTTACGCGCTATCATTCGTCATGGGTTTCACGGACGTGGACCCGTTCATTCTCAGCGTGGTCCAGTCTCCGCACGAGATCGCCACGCACATGGCGGTGTTCGCCATCATCCTGGCGGCCATGTCCAACAATCTGCTCAAGGGGCTCTATGCGTATCTTTTCACGCGAAGCGCGATGGGGTTGCACAGCCTCATCACCCTGTTTGTCATGAGTTTGATGAGCATCGCCGCGTATGCGCTCATGGCCCGGTGGTGAAAATAGTATTGACACGCCCTCCGCGCGCCGGTACGTGACAACTGAAATCGCGGGGTGTGGCGCAGCCCGGTAGCGCACCTGGTTTGGGACCAGGCCGTCGGAGGTTCAAATCCTCTCACCCCGAATACGCGCCAGTAGCTCAGTCGGATAGAGCAACAGCCTTCTAAGCTGTGGGTCACAGGTTCGATTCCTGTCTGGCGCGCAGGTGCTCCCG
Source organism: Spirochaetota bacterium (assembly GCA_029562645.1). Classification (GTDB taxonomy): domain Bacteria; phylum Spirochaetota; class UBA4802; order UBA4802; family JAKQUI01; genus JAKQUI01. The sequence goes on along the minus strand of JAKQUI010000069.1, from coordinate 95,369 downwards.
AGAGATCGGGGGCATGTTGTTTCCGTCCATAGCGTTTCCCTCTGTCACAACAAAGCGTGCCATCCTCCACGAACTGAAGAAATAGCTCTCGCGCTGTGGCGTTTGTATGGCGCCGTGATGTCTTTTCACGAATAGCGGGTGTAGCCGGTTCGCAGGAGCATGGAAGACCTGAAATCTACTTGACTGATAACTTGACTTATACTTGACTAATCACATGGCGTACGAACCCCGATATACGATCAGCCCGCGCCTCCTATCCCTAGTGGAGGCCATTGCGGCCCTTCGTGAGCGAATCCAGGGCGCCGCCGTCGAGCTTACATGGCTGCCGGCCATGCAGAAGGACACGCGCACGCGCAACACGCATGCCTCGACTGCCATCGAGGGCAATCCTCTCACGCTCGAAGAAGTGCGGGCCATCGAGGAGGGCAGGGATTTCTTCGCCGATCCGCGATCGAAGCGCGAGGTTGTGAACTACCTTGCAGGATTGCGATATGTGGAGAAGCACGTAAGTAAGAAGAGAATCCGGCATGAGGACGTGTTCGCGCTGCACCGCATCCTGGCCGAGGGGGTGATGGATCAGGGCAGGGCCGGCCGTTACCGGGACATCCCGGTCAGGGTTGGAGCGTATGTTCCGCCGGCGCCGGGCGAAGTATCGGGATTGATGTTTGAATTTCTTGATTGGTGGAATCATCAATCGACGTCGATATCTCCGGTCATCAGCTCCGCTATCGTTCATTACCGGTTTGAGGCAATTCACCCCTTTGCCGACGGCAACGGACGCGTCGGCCGTGCGCTCGCGCTTTGGGAACTGTACCGCCGCGGGTTCGATACGCATCACATCTTCTCCGTCGATGAGTTCTACTGGGATGACCGGCCGCGCTACTACTCCGCACTCGAGTCCGTCCGTCATGAAGGGGACGATCTGACATCCTGGCTCGAGTATTCGGCCGAGGGGCTTCGACAAACCCTCGATCGAGTCTGGCTGCGGGTCCAGTCATTCAGTAATCTCACAAAAGAGAAGATTGTCCTCAGGCCGAAACAGGAGCGGCTGCTGGCACTTCTTCGGGATATCGGCAGCATGTCGCCCGCTGAGATCTGGGTCGCATTGGATATATCCAAACAAGGAGCGATGGATCTGATTAAGCCGCTCGTCGAAGCCGGCCTCATCGAAAAGGTCGGCGGTAAGAAGACGGGTCGTTATCAGCTACGCAAACCATAGCTGATAGCATTATAGTGTGCTATAGGACCTCTGAATGGGGTTTGGCGGCAGGATCGGTTGTTATACAGCCCCTATCCATTCGGCCGGATGTCGTTGCAATGGCGGTCATATCGAATCTGTTAATGAGAAGTGTATGTGTTTGTTGGTTCGAGTTTAGATCGGTTATTGCGGTAAATAGAATCAATCTCGACCTTGCGTATGGATATATCGTGCAAGCTAACGCAGGCATACAGTTGCAGGTATAATTGCAAACCGCATGCCTGCGTTCGAAGGATGGTTACTTGATCTGGAATACACACATAACCAGAAGAACAAGGAGACAAACGAGAATGAGCTTATTGCGGGCCGTCAATCCATGCCTGCAGATTTACGGGAAGATTATACCAAGTCTCCCATTCGTCTGATTTATCTTCAGAGACTGATTCTTTTGCATACTCATATACTCGTTCTGTGTTTGAGTCGCCAAACAAAATATGGACGAGCCTGTTCTTTTCATCGTAGGTAAATACGCGATAGTTCGACCCATCACCCGACGTGGGATCGTCCATTGTCGCATGCTGAAAGATGTCGATTCGACGTTTCCCCGATTCAGGATAGGTAACCTCGAAGCGCTCGATACCGGAGGCCGTACCCGCATATACGCGAATGAGATTACCGTCAGTATCGTACACGTTCTTCAGACGGTAATACAGGGTAACCCTCGTATTGTCATTCCACTGCTTTAACCACTCAAGGTTGCCATCAGGAAGATAGAGAAACTCGATATATGTATCCGTCGTGCCATTGGCCTTTTTCGAGTAGAACTCGGTGATCTTCTTTTCGGCGTTCCACGTCATATGATACTGGTACCACAGCGTTCCATCCGTATTTCTGCAGTAATGTCGTGTAGGCCGCCCATCTGCATTGAGTTCATAATCATAGTAGCTATCCGAAAGTCCGCTACCATTGTACAAAATTACCTTTTTCAGCTTCCCTGTATCTGCGTCAAACTCAGCTACCTTATATGCTTGGAGTTCTGCAGCCCATGCGTTTTGTACGAACAGACTACGGAAATTGAAACCAACAACCACACCGGAGCTATAATTAATTCTATACACGCGACTTGGCACCGAGGCGCCCACTCCACCGCCACTGCCACCACCACCATCACCGCCACTTTTGCTTGAACAACTTGAAGCAATAATAATAGTGAAAATGATAGCACCAAGTTTTTTAAACATAACACACCCTCCAGAATATTAATCATGGATTTTAGAACGTGATGCGGACACTTGCGGTCCGATTGCTTCTGTTTTTTTTTAAGGGTGCGAGTATTCCGCTAGTTCACGGATAGAATCCATGATATATTTAATTTTAACTTAATAAACACAGATAAAACGGATTTGTCAATAAAATTTAGTCTGATTGGATTAATATTTTCAAATTTTTTAAGTGTTAATTGATAAATTATGTTTATTAAATATTGTATTTTACTGCCCGGCAACTTCGTACAGCCCGACTCCTTAACCGGCGGAAAAGATGGCCGTCAGGTCTCCAAGAAGGAATACGCCAAGGTCGTCAAGGAAGCTGGTGGCGTTGTTAATACTGAAAACATGCTCCACGATGGACTTCTAAGCTGTGGGTCACAGGTTCGATTCCTGTCTGGCGCGCGTTTTCCTTTCATGGGATCCAGTCGCATCGGGCGTTCCGCATCAGCGTCGGCATTCGTGCGCTGAGCCCCTCCCTCACTCGCCCGCCATCTCCTCCTCCGTGAATAAGCGATCCGCGGCCATGCGTCGGTATTCGACCGGCGAGTACCCGATATGCTTCTTGAAGGTGCGGTAGAAATAGGTCAGGTTGTCGAAGCCCACGTGAAAGGCGATGTCGATGACCTTGCTCTCCGTTTCCACCAGCAGTTGTTTCGAGGCCTCGATGCGCCGCGTGTTGATATAGCTCGAGATCGTGGTGCCCGTGACCTTCTTGAACAGCTGCACCATGTAATCCTCGTTCATGTTGAAGCGCCGGGCGAGGGCCAGCCGGTCGTAGGTTTCCGTGAAGTTCTCGTCGAGGTGTTCGATGAGCTGATGGATCGTGTCGCGCGGCTCCGGGCGGGCATTGTCGCGCGGCGCGCGCCGTCGGATCCGTCGCAACTCATTCGTTTTGTTCAGCAGCGCGGCGGTGAGGATGTCGCGGTCGGAGCGCGCGTTTCGGAGGTCCAGCAGGTGCACCAGGAGCGCGCCGAAGAGCAGGAGCGGCAGCCGGAGGGCGAATGAGTACGAGATGAGGTAGAGCCGTCCGGTCGCCAGGCAGTGCAGCGTGTCGGCGGCCGAGACGAGGATGTACGCGCCGACTAGCGCCAGATACCAGTACCGCCGCGGGTCGCGCGTGAGGGCGACGAGGAACACGCCGATGGCCGCAAGGATATAGCCGACGATGACCGCCGCGGTGACCGGCGCCCCGATTGAAACCAGCGCGCGCGCCGACGGCAGCCAGGCCATGAAACCGGCGTAAACGAAAAACACCGACACGGCGCCCGCCGTGAGCGCGCGGGACCTGATGGAGAAAAATTCCTGTATGAACAGGATCAGGGAAAAATCAGCGAGCACGTATAAAAGGAGAAACAGCTTGAATCGGTAGAGATTGTCGTCGAAGCGCGGCAGGCCCAGCATGAGCACCGTGACCCCGAAGACGGCCATGATGAAGATGTTCGAGTACACGGCCAGGCGGCGGTTCACCGCTCCCTTCATCGAGATGATGAGGAGCGTGTACAGCAAGAGCGCGAGAATGAGAGGGTTGAGATTGTTCGCCGACGGGACAAACTCCCTGAAGCGGTTCGCCTCGTGCAAGGCCCGCGCCGACGACAGCGACGGTCGTTCCCGCACGCCGTCGATCACGTGGAAAAACACCTTGATGGCGATCAGGTTCTCCCGGTCGGGCCGCAGGAGCGCCGCGGGGATGTGATACTCCCGGTCGCGGTGCCATGCCAGATCGTACCCCCGGGTGCCGCCGCCTGCCGGGAAGGTGCCGCTCGCCCCGACGCACACGCCGTTGACGTACGCCTCGTCCGCGATGCCGATGTTGTTGATGCTGAGCACCAGCATGGACCCGGCGAGCTCCCTGCCGAGGAACACCCGTTTCCGAAGCCATACGGTCGCGGCATGCTCCGCCGTTCGGCCCACGATATGATCCAGCCGGCCGGGTATGGTAACCGGTACGGCGCCGGTCGCGCGATAGTCGGGAAGCTCCGGACCGCCTGCCACCGTCTCGACGAGCTCCCATTGGCCGCTCAAGTCCATGGTCCCCGGCGCGGGCGCATCGGTATTTGCGCACGAGCCCGTAAGGGCGAGCATCATACCGAGCAGGATATGGTATATGCGTGTGTGTGGTGTCATGGGTGCCGGCGTCTGTCGTTTCACGTTCCGCGGCCATATCGTGAACGGTCGAGCTGATAATTACAAGCAGTATTTGGGGGGCCCCTGCTGCCGCCGACGGGATGCGGGGGCAAATGATTGCACATAATTGAGTTCAATCGGGCCTTCTCGATGCCGTGGAAGACAGCCTCCGCGCAATCCGCTATATTCGCGTCAACGCTCGGTCATCGACCGGGCGGACAACATCGGCAGAATGCGGCGGTATCAGCATATGAGAGACGTCTATGTGATTGCGGTTCACACCATCAAGTTCGGCAAGTACCTCGACATGGGGATCAAGGACCTCGTCGCGGCAACGGTCGTTCCCTGCCTCCGCGAGGCGGGCATTGCGCGCCGGGACCTTGCGGCGCTCTGGTTTGCCAATTCCGGGTGGGGCTATGCGCGCGGGCAGGAGTCCATCAGGGGGCAGGTCGCGCTGCGGCCCCTGGGCATTGACGGCATTCCCATCACGAATATCGAAAACGCCTGCGCGGGCGGATCGACCGCCTTCCATCACGCCTGGCTGGGCGTGGCGAGCGGCCTGTACGACATCACGATGGCCGTGGGGGCGGAGAAGGTCCATCACCACAACAAGTACAAGATATTCGCCGGCTTCCTCGGCGGCCTCGACATCGAGAACATCTCCCGCATCATCGCGGACCTGTCGCGTTTTGGCATGGACGATGACGACCGACGGCGCATGGCGGAACATGTGCGCCGGTACGCCGGTTCGCGCGCCCATCGAGGCGGCGCGGAAACAAAGGCGCGGAAGGGGAAAAACGGCGCGGCGCGTTATGGGAGGATGCGCGAGCTCGGCGACATGTTCAGGGTGTATCTCCAACTTTCGGAGATGCTCGGGTCGGACACGGTGCGGGACCTCAGGAAGCTGCTCACGGGCGACCATTCGCCGTTCATGGACGTGTACGGGTTCGCGGCCCGCTGGCACATGCGGAAATACGGCAGCACCATCGAACAGCTCGCCGCTATCGCGTCGAAGAACCACCTGCACTCGTCGCTCAATCCCAATGCGCAGTACACCTTCCGGGTCACGCCGGAGGAGGTGATGGCCGATCGCCTGGTCTCCTGGCCGCTCACGCGCTCCATGTGCGCTCCCATCGGCGACGGCGCCGCGTCGGCCGTTCTCTGCGACGGCGACACGGTGCGGCGTCTGGGGCTCGCCTCCCGCGCGGTGCGTGTGCGCGCCTCCGTGCTCGGATCCGGCCGCGAGCGCGATTTCGACGATATCGATATCGGCGAGCGCTTGAGCCGCATCGCCTACGAGAAGTCCGGCCTGGGCCCGGGGGAGATCCATCTGGCCGAGGTGCACGACGCCACGGCCTACGGCGAGCTCCATCAGGCCGAGGCGCTCGGGTTTTGCGCGCCGGGCGAGGGGGGCGTGATCGCCCTGCGGGGCGAGACGAGCATCGGCGGGCGGATCCCCATCAACACCAGCGGGGGGCTCGAGTCGCGCGGGCACCCCATCGGCGCCTCGGGGCTCGCGCAGATCCACGAGCTGGTCACGCAACTGCGCGGCGAGGCCGGCGGCCGCCAGGTGGCGGGGGCCCGCATCGCGCTCGCAGAAAACGGCGGCGGGGCGCTGGGGCAGGAGGAGGCGGCCATGTGCATCCACATCCTCGAGGCGCCGTCGCGGGGAGCGGGCATGGCGACGGCCGGGGTGCAGTAGAGCGTCGTGACATCAACGGACATAGAGGGGACAACCATGTATCGTATGCAAAACCTTATCATCAAACTGAAGCTGGCGAAGGCGCTTGCGGCCTTTGCGTCCCATGAGCTGCGGCGCGGGACGCTCGCGCGCAACCTCGGGAGCCTCGTCCGAAGCCGGGAGATCGCCGAGGACATGTCCTGGGCGGAGCTCCTGGAGGAACGCGCCCGGATGCATCCCGAGCGGCCGTGCATCGTGTTCGAGGGAACGTGTTTTTCCTTCCGGCACATGGACCGAAACGCGAACCGGGTCGCCCACCTCTTGCTCTCGCTCGGCGGCGGCCGGGCGCGGGGCGTGGCCATCATGATGGGGAATTGCCCGGCCTACCTGGACGTCTTCATCGGCGCGCAAAAGATCGGGATGTACTCGGTCCCGGTGAACACCTCGCTCAGGGGCGAGAGCCTGCTGTACATTCTGAACCACAGCGAAGCGGCCTTTCTGGCGATCGACGAGGACCTGCTGGACGTGTTCATCAAAATACGGAACAGGCTGATCCGGCAACCGGTCGTGATCGTCAACCGCGAGCCGGGAAGCGAGCAGCCGCCCCTTCCGAAGGGCGCCCGTTCTCTTTCGGTCGCCACGCGCCTGCCCGCGTCGAAACCCGATGGCGGTTACGACACGGACGATATCTGCTTTATCCTGTACACGTCGGGGACCACCGGGCTTCCCAAGGGCGTGGTGTATCGCTACGGAAAAACCACGGTGAAGCTGCTCTCCATCGCGGCCTATGCATTGTATCGTCCCTCCGATGTCCTGTACACCTGCCTGCCGCTCTTCCACGGCAATGCGCTGTTTCTCACCATCACGCAGGGGTTGCACACCGGGGCGAAGGTCGTCCTGGCGCGAAAATTCTCCGCGAGCAGGTTCTGGGACGATATCCGCGCCAACGGCGTCACGGCCTTCAATACGATCGGGGCGATGATCCCCATTCTCATGAAGCAGCCGGAGCGTCCCGACGACCGGGACAACCGTGTGCGGCTGACCATCTCGGCCGCATGCCCGGCTGACCTCTGGCCGCAATTCGAGCGGCGCTTCGGCGTGAGGATCTACGAGGGTTACGGCGCGGTGGACGGCGGCGGCAAGAGCATCATGAACCTGGGGAACGCGCCGGTGGGCTCCATCGGCAGGCCGGGCCCCGGGGTCGTGTACCGCCTGGTGGACCGCGAGGGAAACGATGTCCCGGTGGGCATGCCGGGCGAGCTGATCTTCGCCGCGAAGGGCGAACGTCGCTCGGTCGAGTACTTCAAGAACGAGAAGGCCACCGGCGAAAAACTCCGCGACGGCTGGATCTACACGGGAGACCTGGTGCGGAAGGACGAACACGGATATCTCTATTTCGTGGGCCGCAACGCCGAGTTCATGCGCATCAAAGGCGAGAACGTGTCCGCCTACGAGGTGGAGCACGCGATCCAGCGGCACCCCGCAGTCCTCGAGGCGGCCGTGTACGCCGTGCCGTCGGAGCTGGCCGAGGATGAGATCATGGCGTCGGTCTCGCTGGTGGAGGGGCGCTCGCTGTCCGAGCGGGAGCTGGTCGAATTCCTCAGCGAGGACCTGCCCCGGTTCGCGCTGCCGCGCTTCGTGCGGATCGTCGAGGAGTTTCCCAAAACGGAAACGCAGCGCATTCGCAAAAAGGAGCTGGAGCGCGACGGCGTCCTGCCCGGGACCTATGACATGTCGATGGGGCGTCATATAGCCGAGTCATTGGTGTCGTAAAGGCGGGGACGGAAACGGTCGGGCCGTTTTCACATATCATACACATGCCGCTTGTCGCGGGGCGCGGGCGGGAACGGGAGGTCGCGACGATGAAACCATGGAAGATCGGAAGACGGGAGCGGGCGGCGCTGCTCGAACAGGGGCCGACGATCAGGGAGGTGTTCAACGGGCTCGAGTGCCAGCACCGGCTGCCGGCGGGGGCCCATCGCGAGGTCGCGGAGGCCATCGCCATCGCCAGAAAATTCACCCGCGAGGTGATCCGGCCGATCGCCCTCGACACGGACCTGCGCTGCATGCGGGACCACAACTATCTCCCCCTCGAGTTCGTAAAGAAGGCGGCGGAGTGGGGGCTGTTTACGCTTTTTATACCTAAGATTTTCGGCGGGAAGGGCATGAGCTTCCTGGCGGTGTATCCGTTCATGGAGGAGATCTCAGCCGGGTGCGCGGGGCTGGGGCATGTGATCGCGGTGCACTACTGCGGCGCGGCGACCCTCTTTCCCTCCATGAATGCACGTATCATTCGGAAGGTGTTCGCCGACGTGGCGAAAAGCGAACGCGCCGGCGACCCGCACCTGCTCACCATCGTCGTGACGGAGCCGGAGTCGGGCACGGACGTGCAGGAGCCGCTTCTTATCCATAACGCGCGTCCCGGGTCGTCGGTGCGCCGGGTGGAGGGCGGATATGTCCTCAACGGGAAGAAGATATTCATATCCAACGGGCATCTCTCGTATTGGCACATCGCCAACTTCATCGAGGACAAGGGCAGCAAGACCGACTCGTGGATACAATTCGCGATCCCCAACGGCACGCCCGGTTTCAGTTTCGGCGCGCACGAGAAGAAGATGGGGCAGTTCGCCTGCGTGGCCAGCGAGCTGCTGTTCGACGAGTGCTTTGTGCCCGATTCGCTGGTCACCATCCGGACCCAGGACCCGGAGTTCCGGGATTCGCGCAAAGGGGCGCGCTGGGTCTGCCACACCATCACCGACCATGTGACGGGCGGAACGCGCACCGGCACCGCCGCCATCTCCACCGGGATCGCGCGCGACGCCTACGAGCGCGCACTGGCCTATGCGCGGACGAAGCAGGTCGGCGGCGCTCCGCTCATCGACCGCCAGTGGGCGCAGATCATCCTGGCGGACATGTACCGCAACGTGAACCTGTCGCGCATCATGTACCTGGAGGCCGCCTTCGCGCTCACCCTCTCGGGGCTCTTTAAGCTGCTGTTCAAGAAGCCGGTATACGGCGTCATCCGATGGCTTCCGCGCTGGTATTTCTCGCTCATCGCGCCGCTCCTGGATCTTCGGATCGCGACGCGCTTCCTGCGATGGTACTACTACGACGGCTACCCCACCGAGGAGCGGAACGTCGCCTCGGGGTGGGGGTCGGCCTGCAAGTACACCTGCAGCGATCTGGGGCTCGCGAACGCGAACCTCGCGCTGGACCTCATGGGGGCCGACGGGCTCCGCCATGAGAACGGCGCCGAGAAGTGCTTTCGCGACGTCAAGCTCCAGCAGATATACGAGAGCACCAACCAGATCAATCAGCTCAACATGTTCTACTGCATGGTCGCGCACGCGTGTCCCGAAGTGGAACTCTTCAAATAGAGAATACCGGAGGTGTCATGAACGCAATCATCAATGATATGTATGTCGCGGAACGGCAGGCCTTCGCCGACCTGGCGCGCGATTTCTGTTCCAAGCGGCTCATCGAGGGGCGGGAGGAGCGCGATCGGTATCCCTTCGGCGGCCTGATGGAGGAGGCGATCGGCGATGCGGCGGCCGTGGGGTTCTACGGGATCAACAGTCCCGTCGATTACGGCGGCGTCGAGATGAACGCGACCATGCTCGCATCGATACTCGAGCGGATCAGCCGGGAGGACGCGGGCATGGCGGCCATCATCTTCGCCAATGCCGCGGCGCTCGAGGTCCTGCGCGTCGCAGCGGAGCAGACCGGTTGCGCGGATGTCTACGGGCGCATCCATTCCCTGGGTACGGCGCCCATCGCATTCCAGTCATATGCCGGTCCGGAGGAGTGCGAGCTGCCGACAGTCGATGCGCACTCCCTGATGAGCGGCGGAGTCGGCTTTCTGGCGCTCGCGCCTATCGCTGAATATGCGGTGATACCCGCGCGGCACGGCGCGGGCGCGCGGTACGCATACTATCTGGTGGCCCTCGCGTCGGAGGGCGTCCGCGTTCACGATCCGATCGTGAGCCTGGGCCTGCGCGGCTGCCCGGCGGCCGACGTCACCTTCGAGCGCGTCCCCGCGACGCTGATCGGCACGGGGGACGGGCCGGGGTATTTCGATTCGATGCGCGCCTCGTTGTCGATCGCCGCGGCCGCGATCTCGCTGGGGATCCTCAAGGGCTCGTTGCGGGACGCCATGCGCTATGCCGCCGACCGGTATCAGGGCGGACGGCAGATCATCGACTGGGGGCAGGTGCGGATGATGCTTGCGAACATGGCCGTCGAGGAGCGCATCGCCGAGGCCTGCCTCGACACGGCGTATCGCGAGCTCGATTCCGGCATGCCCGGCTGGCAGCTCACGGCCCTCGCCGCGGCCATTCACGTAGGCGAGCTGGCGGTGCGCGCCACGGCCGACGGAGTGCAACTCTTCGGGGGAAACGGCTACACGAAGGACTACCCGCAGGAGAAGCGGATGCGCGACGCCCGGCAGGCGCAGTGCCTGCTGGGGATGGCTCCCCTGCGGAAGATGGCGCTCGTCGACCGCGTCATCGAGGAGCGTCTGTGACATGAAGCTCGAAAAACGGTTCCCCGAACGTCGCGTCGTCATCACCGGCGCCGGGAGCGGCCTGGGGCGGGCGCTCGCGCTTGAGTTCGCATCGCGCGGATGGCGCGTGGCCGTGACGGACATCAACATGGCGCGCCTGGCGGAAACGGCGGCGCAGGTCGCCGCGGCGGGTGGATCGGCCCGTGAGATTGCCTGCGACGTGACGAAGCCGGCGGACTTCGCGCGAGTGCTCGAGGCCGTTCGGACAGGCTGGGGCGGGATCGACGTCCTGGTCAACAATGCCGGGGTCGCGGCCGGCGGGTTCATGGACCGCATCCCGATGGACGAGTGGGAGCGCATCATCGACATCAACCTGAAAAGCGTGATCATCGGGTGCCGGACGTTCATTCCGCAGTTCGCGGCGCAGGGGTCCGGGCACATCGTCAATGTCGCCTCGAACGCGGGGATCGCCTCGCTCGCGGAGATGTCGAGCTACAACGTGACCAAGGCGGGGGTGATATCGCTCTCGGAGACCCTGCGCGTTGAGCTGGCGCCGCGCGGTGTCGGGGTGACGGTCGTGTGTCCCACCTTCTTCAAGACCAATCTCATGGACGGCTTCAGGTCCTCAGACGAGCGCCAGCGAAGGCTCGCCGAGGGCATGTTCGCGAAGGCGAGCATCGGCGCCGGGGAGATCGCGCGGCATGTGGTCCGCTCGATCGAGCGGGGAAGGCTCTACGCCCTCGCGCAGAAAGACGCGCGGCTCGCCTGGCGCGGCAAGCGGCTCGCGCCCGAGGCCTATTTCCGCTTCCTGGGCTGGGCGTACCGCACAGGCATGTTCGAGAAATATGCGGGCGTGCGGTAGCGCGCCCGGATCATACGGAGGAACCGAATGAACCTTCATGCGAACGAATCGTCCCCCACGGGGACCTACGCCGAGGGCATGCCCTGGAACCCCGTCGAGCGGGTGATCCTGGAGCGGCGCAGCATCCGGTCCTTCCGGCCGGAGCCGCTCCCAGACGGCATGATCCGGAGGATCCTCGAGGCCGGGCGCTTCGCCCCCTCCGCGGGCAATATGCAGCCCTGGCGCTTCGTCGTGATCAAGAGCCCGGAGATCATCGCCGCAATGGAGCGCGACGCCGTGCGGATCGCGCGCCTCTTCATGTTCTTTCTCGATTACGCGCGCGGGGGCCGGGTGCGGCGCGCCATCACCATGCCGCTGGCGAAGCTGTTCATTCGATTGCTTCCCAACGAGCTCCATGCGCCGCCCTTCATGCTCCTCTCGCAGATCGCGCAGGGGCGCGCGCCGGTCTTCCACAACGCGCCCGTGATCGTCCTTATCCTCGAGGACCGGAGGGGCGTGTCCTGCCCGGCGGTGGATATCGGCGTGTGCGGGCAGAACATGGTGCTTGCGGCGCACAGCATGGGCGCGGGGAGCTGCTGGATCGGCCTCATCAAGCTGCTCCGCTATTATCCGAAGTGGCGGCGTCGCCTGGGCGCGCGATATCCGTATCACATGAACGAGAGCATCGCGTTCGGATGGCCCCGGCCCACGGCCGACGGGCTCGTTCCGCGCGAGGTGCAGATCGTCGAATGGCGCGAGGGCGGTCCGGACGATCCGCCGCGCTACGAACGGCAGGGGGGATGATATGATCGCGCAATTGACGCTTCTCGACCGGCTCCGCGTGCCCACCTACGACGACGGAAGCCAGATGCGCTACGGCGCGCTCGTCATCGACCGATCGCGGTGCCGCGAATGCGGGATCTGCGTGCGGATCTGCCCCGGCGCCTGCCTGGTCACCGATACCGCCACCAAGATGTCGCTCTTGAACGGAACGACGCACAAGGGCAAGAGCGGCGTTCCCCGATTGGACCTGATGAAATCGGGCGAGGCCGGGTGCATCGCATGTTTCGACTGCGGGACCGCCTGCCCGCACGGGGCGATCTCGCTCGCGGGCCACTTCAATCCCGGCTATCGCTTCAAGCGAATCGCCCAGGAGGATGTCCTCGCCTATCCTCAGCGGTATTGATTCGCCAGTTGGCGTTTGCGGTGTTCGGGACGCCGTATCGCAATCGGTGCGGGAGGGGTGTCGATGGGCGCTTCGCGCCTATTCGATGTCGATGATGAGGATGGTGCGATCGTCCTCGAACTCATCGCGCCCGGTGTTCCATGCGGAGATCCGCTCGTCCAGCGCGTCGATGCACTCATCGGGCGGAAGCGCCCTGAGCTCGCGAAAGGCCTCGACGAGGCGATCGTGCTCGAAGAGCTCCCCGGCCCCGTTGCGGCACTCGACATACCCGTCGGTGATAAAAATGAGGCGTTGATTCTGCGCCAGGGGAAATTCGCACAGCTCGAAATCGTCGAATTGCCGCCACCCCAGGATGATCCCCTTGGGCGATACCTGTCGGATGGCGCCGTCGGCGCGATCGACGACGCACAGCGGCTGGTGCCCGGCATTGACGTACTGCGCCGTCATCGCCGCCAGGTCCACGAATACATAGCCCGCCGTGATGTACTGGTTGCCGATATTGCCGATCAGCATCTCGTTCATGCCACGAATCAGCGCAGGGGGGCGGTGCGTGATCTTTCGCTGTTCGTGAAACGACAGCCTGAGCGCCGAGGAGATGATGGCCGCGGGGATCCCGTGGCCGGAGGTGTCCGCGATCAGCACGCCGCAGGAGGACGGGCCGGTCTGTGCGAAATCGTAGTAATCGCCCCCGATGCAGCGTGCGGGCGCGTAGCGGACCGTGATGGCCGCTCCCGCGAGGCGGGGAATCGTCCCGGGGAGCAGGGAGTTTTGGATGCGCTGCGCGACGTCCATTTCGTGTTGGATGGTGAGGAGCCGTTGCTGCGACTGCTCCCGTTCACGGCGCAGCTCGTTGATCCGGTCGGCCAGCCCCAGGGAGAAGAGGATGATCTCGATGGCCGAGCCGGCCTGTATGCCGTACATCGTGATGATGTTCGCGGGCAGCACGCCGAGGTTCTTCAATATAAACAGCGTGACGCCGACGATATACGCGCCCCATGCCACAAGAAAATACCGCGCCGCACGGGACTTTCGCCGAAGCGCCAACACGCCAACGGCGATAAACACGACAACGCCGCAGGCGGGCAGGAGATTGCTCGCATGCGTCATCATCGTCCGGTCCACGAAAACGGTGAGCCCGGCGCACAGGACGCCCACGGCGGTCAACCCGTCCATGATGCGCGCGAGGAGGGGCCAGTGGCGGCCCATCAGCAGGTAGTGCCGGGAAAACTGCATCGCGAACGAGAATGAGACGAATACCAGCACCACATTGGCCATGGAGTTCCATGCGGGCGCTTCCGGCCACAGGTATTCGAAGGCCAGACCGGTGAAGGAGAACTGGAACAGGCCGAAGCTGGCCGTGTACAGCACATAGAAGGCATAGCTGGGGTCGCGCAGCGAAATAAACACGAAGAGATTGTACAGGACCATGACGAGAATGATCCCGAAATACAGTCCGTGAATGAGCTGCTCGGTGTATGCCGCGCGCACAAACGCCTCGCGCTGCCACAGCACGGGGGGAAGCACCATCACCTTCTCGACCGCAGCCCTAATGAAGATCGTGACCGGGCGGTCGCGCGGTAGCGGCACGGCGAATACCGGGTTGCGGTGGAGTATCTCACGCACGGCGTACGGCAGCGCCTCGCCAGCCTGAGTGACGGTCCAGCCGCCGCCTCCGGCGGGAAGGAACAGCGTCACCGTTTCGAGCGAGGGGTAGGCGATCTCGAGGACCCATTGGGGGGTGCGATTCCCGCCCGGCGCGGGTTTGTATTCGATCGGGACCTTGAGCCAGAAGACGCCGCGCACCGTGGCGCGGTTGACCGTGTCGCGGGTAACGCGCTCGAACCGGTGCTCCATCGCCGGGCCCGACACCTGCTCGATCCCCAGCGCGCCGTCCGGGTCCTCGAGGATCTCGCTGTGCCGTCCCAGCATCACCCGCTGGTCCTGGTCGGTGACGATGAGAGCGGCATGCGCGGCGGAAACGCCCGCGAGCAGGACGGTCAATGCGAGAATACAGCGGGCCGGTGACGATGTTACCATTAACCACTCATGGACGCATACGTTTTTCTTTGAGTAAATAGTCGAGTATGGTTTTTGTCAAATAACTTATTCACACCGTCACTCGGGAAAAATGTTATTGACTTTTCGCTCCATATCCCGTTCCGTACATACGCGTAAATGGCCCCGTAGCTCAGAGGATAGAGCGCCAGATTCCGGATCTGGGCGTCACAGGTTCAACTCCTGTCGGGGTCACATCAAAAAAAATGGAGGAAACCGCGATGAGGGGGTACTACAAAAAGATAAAAGGCAAGCAATACGACGGCCATCTCATCAGGCTCGCAGACGAATCGGTGAAAGGGAAGGGCGATGGCCGCATCTCACTGAAGGACGCGAAAAAGATCCTCGCCGCGGTCAAGGACTCGGACGCCTACACCGATATCGAGAAGGCCACCATGCACTTTATTCGCGACCATTACGCCTTTACCGGCGAAGCGAATGCGTGGTTCCGAACGGAGATTCGAAAGTGGGCGGCTACGAAAGGGGCGGCCGCGGGATCGGCCAAGAAGCGTGTGCCGGCGGTGAAAAAAGCTGCGGCGGCCACGCCCGTGAAAAAGCAAAAACCAAAGGCCGCGCCCAAGAAGACCGCGAAGAAGGCGGTGAAGAAACACGCGCGGCCGTCCGCGGCGCCGAAGAAGGAGCCGGTGTATGTAACGGAAAGCTTCGAGGAACGCGCGCGTTTCGACCAGCGCGTGGTCGAGCATGAGGAGGAGAAGCGCTCGTCGCGTTTTGTCCTGGCGCTGGTGCTGGTCGCCTTTCTCGCCATCGGCGCCCTCATCGTATTCTATCCGAAGCTCCAGCGGCTCTTCACGAAGAGCGACGACGCGCCGGTGCGGAAGGATCAACCCGCGCAGGACGCGTCGGTCCGATCCGTGACGCCGTCCAAGGATGCTCCGGCAACGGACATCCCGTCGACCATGGTGCCCGCGAAGGACGCTGCGGCCCCCGGAGCGGGCGCACCGCCCAAGTTCGAATCGTACAAGGCCGAGGGGCGCGAAAACTACGATTATTATATCGTCAAGCCGAAGGAGACGCTCGTGACCATCGGCGAGCAGCTGACCGGCAAGTACTGGGACTGGGAGAAGCTGTTCAATGAGAACAAGCGAATCATCAAGGACCCCCGGGTGGTCTATGCCGGACAGATCATCAAGATCCCGGACAGCATGAAGAAACAGATCGAGCGCCGGCAGTCGAAGACCGGCGCGAAATCGGCCGAATAGAACAGCCGGATCGACATCGTGTACGAATTGGCCGCCGTAATCCGCACGGGTTACGGCGGCGTTGCTGAGGGCACATGACCACAACCGCGCGCGCAGAGGGGATCGTCGATCTCCATGCGCATACCACCGCCTCCGACGGAATCTACGCACCCGCGCGCCTTGTCGATCTGGCGATCGAATCAGGCCTGCGGGCGATCGCCATCACCGACCACGATACGATTGACGGGCTGGACGAGGGATTGGCCCGCGCGGCGGAACGCGGCTTCCTCTGCGTCCCCGGCGTGGAATTGAGCGTCGAATACGAGGGTGGCACGTTTCATCTGGTGGGTCTGTCTGTCGACCGGCGCAACCGGGCGCTGTGCGATACGCTCGAGGAGCTCAAGCTCATCCGGAGCAAGCGGGTCGACGGCATCATCAACGATCTCAACCGTCACGGTATCGCGATCACGGCCGAGGAATTGCATGGCGTCTCGGGCGACACCGCCATCGGACGGCCCCACATCGCGCGGGCGCTCATCCGGAAGGGCTACGGGACCAGCATGACCGAGATATTCAGCAAGTATCTTGTGCGGGGCAAGCCCGGCTATGTCAAAAAACGGAAAATCGCGCCCTCAGAGGCCGTACGCCTCATCACCGACGCCGGCGGGATTCCGGTGATCGCCCATCCGATCTCGCTCAATTTCAAGCTATTCGCCCGGTTCGAGGAGATCCTGGACGGGCTGGTCGCGATCGGGGTCCGGGGCGTGGAGGCCTATGCCTCGATGCACACTCCCGAGGAGGCCGAGCGATTCGCCGAAATCGCCCGGTCGCGCGGTCTCCTGGTGACCGGCGGGAGCGACTTCCACGGTGACAAAAACGAGCGGCTCGGCTTCTATGCCGACGGCAGTCCGATTCCCGCGGAAATCCTGGCGGACGTGGAAAATTTTGGTTGTGCCGAACCGCGGGGCCTCGTATCGTGATGTTCTGAAGGCGGCGCACCGGTACGCGCCCCGGGACGTCTATCATGTTCATGCGCAAAATCGACCAATACATCATACGGCAATTCCTCTTCGCGCTTTCGGGCTCCATCACCTTCATGGTCGGGGTGTTCCTCATCACGAACGTGATCGATCAGCTCAAGTATTTCTCCGATCCGCGCGTGCCGGGCTTTACCGTATTTCTCTATCTGATCAATTACATCCCCGAGGTGCTCACGCAGATCCTTCCCGCGGCGGCCCTGTTCTCGACGTCGTTCATGGTGGGATACCTGAACCAGTCCAACGAGATCGTGGCCATCTACAACGGGGGCATCGCCTTCACACGGCTCCTCATCCCCCTGCTCCTGGTGGGCGTGTTGATCGCGCTCGGGTCGTTTTTCTTCTCCGAGTTCGTCGCTGCCGACGCCAGCAAGCGCTCCTTCGAGTTGTTTAAAGAGATCAAGCTCATGGCCAAAAGCAGCGTGAGCGCGCTGTATTCCCGCGAGAAGTTTTACGTCATGGGGAAGGACGAGACGGTGTATTATATCGAATATTTCAACGCGGGCGAAAGCCTCATGAACAAGCCCATGCTCAGCCGGTTCGACGATGCCGGCGTCCTCTCGTTCCAGCTCGCCGCCGAGGAGGGCCGCTACAACCCCTCGACGAAACTCTGGGACTTCAAGAAGATCAATCTGCTCACCTTCGACGCCGAGAAAAATCTCATCGAGAAAAAGCTCGAGTCGATGTCGATGTCGCTGTCCGAGGATCCCAAGGCCTTTATGCAAACCCCCGAAAACATGAGCCAGATGCGCTTCGGCGACGCGCTCAATTTCATCGAGGAGAAGAAGAAGATCGGGGTCAACCACCGCCAGTACCTGGTCGAGTTCCAGCGACGCTTCACCTTTCCCTTCTCCATCATCATCGTCATCCTTATCGGCGGCGTGGCCGGGATCTACTTCAAGAAGGCGGTCCTGGTGATGGCGCTGCTGTTGTCCATCGCGATCTCCTTCGCTTATTACGGGATGATGGCCGTGGGCATGGCCTTCGGGAATTCCGGCAAGGTCCATCCGGTCGTCGCGGCGTGGTTTGCGAACGCCGTCTTCCTCCTGGCCGGAATCGTCATCGTTCGGCTCAAGCGGTAGCGGCGCCATGCCCGACGACAGCACCTACACCAAGGCCTTTCTCATCGACATGGACGGCGTGATCAACAAGGGGGCCACCCTCATCCCGGGCGCGCGCGAGTTCCTGCAACGCCTGCGCGACGGCGGCCACCCGTATCTGTTCATCACCAACAATTCCTATTATACCCCGGCCGAGCTCCGGGACCGGCTCGGGAGAATCGGCATCGACGAGGACGAGAAGCGCTTCTATACGTCGGCCATGGCGACGGCGACCTTTCTGGAGTATCAGATGCCGCGATGCACGGCATATGTGATCGGCGGGAACGGCCTCATCCACGAGCTCGAGAAGCGGGGCATCGCCATCACCGATAAAAACCCCGATTACGTCATCGTAGGCGAAACCGACAAGTACGACTATCGCAGGATCGTCGAGGCCACCCACCTCATCCAGGAGGGGGCGCGCTTCATCGCCACCAACCAGGACATCACGGGACCCACGCCGCGCGGTCCGGTCCCCGCCTGCGGGGCGCTGGTCGCGCCGCTCGAGCGGGTGACGGGCGTGAAGGCGTATTTTCTGGGCAAACCCAACCCGGCGATGATGTTCTGGGCGCGAAAGAAGCTGCGCGTCCACTCGGCGAACAGCTTCATGGTGGGCGATCGCATGGAGACCGACATTCTGGGCGGCCTGGAGGCGGGCATGACCTGCTGCCTGGTCCTCTCCGGGGTAACCAGCCGAGAGATGCTCGCGCGCTATCCGTATCTTCCCGACTATGTATTCAATCATGTCGGCGAGATCGATCCTGACATAATTCTCTCCCGCCGCGAGCGGGTCCAGGAGTAGTCCGCGTGAATACACACGCACGGGGCATATCGTCGCGATGGCTGTTTCCGGGCATTCTCGCCCCGGTCGTACTCGCCGTCGCTGCGGGCGTTTTCCTGCGCGCCACTGCGAACAGCGGCGCGGTCCGCAACCTCCATCTGGTGTTTCACGATCCACGCGCACGTGCCGTCACGGTCGTATGGAATACGCCGCATCGTCTCGAACGACCGGTGGTTCGGTACCATCAAGTGTCGGGGGATGATTCGGCGCCGTGCGCGCACGCCGCCGTGGCCCCGGAGATCGAACAGCCGGCCGTAGCGCTGCGCGACACCGGCTCGCGCGACTGGCGCTACCGGGCGACGCTTGCGGGCCTCGAACCGGGGGCGCGGTACTGCTATCGAATCGCGGACTCCGGCGGCGCCATCGTCGATTATCGCGCATTTCGAAGCGCCGTTCGTCCGGGGGAGCCCTTTACGGTTCTCGCGTTCGGCGATTCTCGTCAGTCCAAGCGGCACCGGAACTCGCCCATTCGCCGCTCCCTCGCCGACGCCATCGGGCGCGAGGACCTCCCGCATCTCACAATTTTCACCGGCGACATGGTGGACGACGGATCGTCGTATCGGCAGTGGGTCCAGTGGTTCGCGGACTTCTCGCCCGTCTTCGAACGCAGCCCGCTCGTCCCGGTCTACGGCAATCACGAGGCGAAAGAGAACAAGCACGAGGTCGTGTACTATCGTTTTTTTCCGTCGCCCGGCGGCGGGCGCTGGTTTTCGCTGGACTACGGGAACCTGCATCTCGTCGTGCTGAACACCGAGGTGCCCTACAGCGCGTCGCCGTGGAGCATGTGGCAGGAGCAGGCCCGCTGGTTCGCGCAAGACATGGAACGCGCCGCCGCGCGGCCCGACATCCTCTGGCGGGTGGTCGCCTGCCACAAACCGCCGTACAGCACGGGGCACCACGCGGTCGAGAAGGACTCGCGTGACGTGCAGCGCCATCTGCCCCCGCTGTTCGACGCGCACGGCGTCGACCTGGTGCTGAGCGCGCACGACCATTACTATCAGCGCTCGTATCCGCTGCGGAACGGCCGCGTCACCGACCGCTCGGCCTCCGTCTACCGGAACCCGCGGGGCGTCATGTATCTGGTGACCGCCGGCGCGGGCGCGCCGCTCACCCATGGGGCGCCGGCCGAGTGGGTGGCGAAATACCGCGAGGCCTACCACTATTGCCTGATCGCCTTCGGCCCCGGCCGGGAGCTCGTCATCACCGCGACGGACATCAACGGCGATCTCATCGAGCGGGTGCGTATCGTCAAATGATACGGGCGCCTTATGCCCGCTGGAGCTCCCGCTTTTTCTTTCGCATGATCACGAACCGCGCGATGATGATGGCCAGCTCGTAGAGCAGCACCAGCGGCAGCGCGATGATCACCTGGGAGAGGATGTCGGGCGGCGTGAATATCGCCGCGCCCACGAAGATGAGCACGATCGCGGCGCGCCGCCGGGACGCGAGGAATTGCGGGGTGATGATGCCGATCCGCGCGAGGATCATGATCACGAGCGGGAACTCGAAGAGCACGCCGATCCCGGCGCAGAACATGAGGACGAAGCTGATGTAGTCGCTGGCGTTCTGAAGGTTCTGCATGCCCGTCGGGGTGAGGCTCACCAGGAAGCGGATCGAGGCCGGAAGCACCGCCACGAGGGTGAACGCGGTACCGGCGAAAAACAGCGCGAGCGCGGCCGCGATCGAGAAGCGCGCGAAGCGGCGGTCGCGAACGTCGACGGCCGGCATGATGTACCGCCAGAGCTGGTGCACGATGATCGGCAGCGCCGCGATGATGCCGGTGATGAGCGCCGTCTTGACGCGGATGAGGAACCCCTCCGTGACCGCGAAGACGTGGAGCTTAAGCCCCGTAGCCGTAAACGGCTTCGATATATAGGCAAGGATATAATCGGAAAGCATAAAACAGCCGCCGACGGATAGTGCGAGCGCGACGATGACGGTGATGAGGCGCGAGCGCAGCTCTCCCAGGTGGTCCACCATGTCCATGGGGACGTCCCCGCGTCGCAGCGCATCGGGATCGATGTTCTCGGTCTCCTCGGGAGTCTCGGGCGGCGGGGCGGGCGTACGCGAACGCTTGGAGCGCAGGAGCGACGTGCGCTTCGCCGGGGTCTGTGATCGGGTATGTTCCTTGTGCATGGGTTCGGTCACGGCGCTGTCCTTCGGGCCATCGGCGTTTCATCGCCGCAGCGCGGCGGCCTGTCAAGACTATTTGCCGCGTCCGGCCGGGGGCCCCGCCGCGCACAGGAATACTGATTGACAATAATCATCAAAAAAATATTTTGCCTCCGCGTATCCGCGCTATGGTATGCGCACCAGATATCAACCGGAGGCTCTCCCATGCCAACATACGAATATGAATGCACCGAATGCAAGCATCGATTCGATGTCTTTCAGAAGATGTCCGATGAGCCGGTGAAGGAATGCGTGAAGTGCACCGGGTCGGTCCGGCGGGTAATCAACGGCGGGTCCGGGATCATCTTCAAGGGGTCCGGGTTCTACGTAAACGACTACAAGAAAGACACGAAATGCGGGTCCTCTTCCTCGGCCGATGCGCCAAAGCAGTCGGAATCCTGCGCCGCCTGCAGCGCCGCGGACAGCTGCGGGGCCTAGCCTACAGCTCCTTTTTCAGCGCCATCTGGCGCTTCTGATGGTACATCCCGAGCAGCTGCTTCTCGATGGTGAGCAGCGTGTTGCCCGGGATCGGCTCGTCCTTGAGGTTGTATCCGACCAACGAATCGATGTACTCCCTGATGCTGTCCGGCGATTTCATGGTCTTCGGCGGGATGAGCAGATACTCGACGTCCGCGATCAGGAGCTTCTGGCTGCGCTTGGGATACAGCGATTTCCGGGCATTGTAGATGGGGATCACCACGCGGGTGTTGCTCTCGCGCAGCTCGTCGATCACGCTGTCGATGATATCGCTGTTGGCGGGCGTGAGCTCGATGAACTCCGATAGCGGCAGGATGGGCGCGTTCTTGCTCGCCGTCTTCTGGTACACCAGCACCGCTTGCCGCGTAAGCTTTTTTCGCGCGGGAGCGCCGTCGGACTCGGAGGGTGCGCCGCCCGATTGGCGTGCCCCGAAGAGCGATTTGAAGAAATCGATGATCACCTGGAAGAACGAGCGCTTCCGCGTCGGGCGCCGGTCCTTGCGCTCCAGTTCTTTTTTCAGCACCTGCCGCTTGATCGCGTCCTCGTAATCGGCGATGAGCGAGCGCACCTGGGCGATCTCCTCGTCGTCGGCCCCGAGCAGCTCCCTGATGTTTTTTCCGGAATTGAGAATCGCCCGGGCCGCGGAGACCAGGATCCGCGCGCGGGCCTCCACCTGCTGTTTCTCGAGGTGGGAGAGCTGGGCGAGGTTTTCGGGCTGGCGCGCGTACAACCCGGCGCTCTCGACAAGCAGGCTTACGAGCTTCGGGGCGTTGATGAACGCGACGCTCCCGTCGTCGCCGGCCGTCCGGACGATGCGCGCGGCGGCGAGCGTCTCGTCGGTGGCCCATTTCTCCACGATCTCGTGCGTCACCTCGGGGACGGCGTGCATGATCTCCTGCTCGGTGCACAATCCCGCGTCGCGGACGTGTGCGGCGATGTCGGTGCCCAGCCGCTGCGTCGGGTCCAGGAGCGTCTCGACCTTCTGCAGGCACTTGCGCAGCGACTGCATGTTCTTCACCTCGACCAGGTCCCGGTCGGCCATGGTGGTGGCGATGTCGTCGATAAGGATGTTGAACAGGTAGTCGAGCTTCGAGTCGCGATAGTCGCTGAAATCGGCGTTCAGGATGCCGTATTTCTTGAGCCGGCGGTTCACGAAGTCGGAGTACTTCGCGATGATCTCCCGCAGGGCCTTGAGCGTGAACGACTCCTGCACCGCCTTGAAGTTCTTGGCGTGAAAGCAATGGTCCTCCGCCCATTCCAGCAGGTCCTTGTCCAGGTCGTAGTGCTTGAAGGTGAAGATCTGCTTGCCCAGCTCCATCTTGATGATGCGCGAGAGGTCGTCCTTTCGCTTGGCCTTCTTGATGAGCTTGGTCAGGTTGAAAAAGCGGAACCGGGCGAGAAGGCCCAGCAGGTTTTCCAGCGAGGCCGCGTCGCGCTGTGCGACCAGCCGGTCCATGAATTCGCGGTCCAGCATCACCGTGTACTCCACGGTCTCCTGGATGGACAGCTTCTTGGTCGCCTCGTCAACCGAGAAGGCGAACGTGGCCACGGGGCGCACCTGCTCGGGATAGGTCTTCGTGAGCAGGTCCACCAGGTAACCGATGTTCCGGTCGCGCGCGGTCGTGTAGGGGATGTTGATGGCGCGCGTGGTGAGCAGCACGTCCATGGTGGCCAGGGGCAGCGAGAACTCCGGGCGCGATCGGTCCTGGTGCTCCAGGATCACGTCGAGCACCTCGCCGATAGACGGCTCCTTGGCGACGTGCCGTTCGAGGAACGGGTATTTCTGGACGATTTGGTCGAGGTTCAGTTTGGCCATGTGCGGATCACGTGTTTCGCGCTCTTTGCGGTATCGTACCGTCCGCCAAAACCGCTGTAAACCCTTTTTTACGGCAGCGAGGCCGATCCCTTCAGCATCGCCCCAATGCGATCTGCCGCTGCGTCCGCCGGGACGCTCGCCTGCTCGCCCGAACCCATGTCCTTGATGGAGCGGGTCCCCTCGCGCAGCTCGTCCTCGCCGACGATGACGCACAGACGCGCGCGCTCGCGATCGGCCTTCTTGAACTGCGATTTGAAGCCGCCCGCGTCCGGGTCAAGGTCGGCCGCAATCCCGCGTTCGCGAAGAGCGGCGGCGGTCCGTGCGGCGAGCGCGAGCGCGTCTCCGCCCGAATGGACGATATAGACATCGAGGCGGCGTTCCGGCGCGCGTTGGTCGCCCAGCATAAGAAGGATCCGCTCAATCCCTGCGGCAAAACCCACGGCAGGAGTTTTTTTCCCGCCGAACTGTTCCACCAGGCCGTCGTAGCGCCCGCCCGCGGCGAAGGCGTTCTGCCCGCCGAGCCGTTCGGTCACGAACTCGAAGGTGGTCCGGGTGTAGTAATCGAGCCCCCGCACCAGGAACGGGTCCTCCGTGAAGGACACGCCGGCCTGCGACAGGTGGCCCTTCACGCGGTCGTGGTGATCGCGACAGGCGCCGCAGATGAACGCGGTGATGACGGGCGCCTCCGCCCGAAGCGCGCGGCACGACTCGTTCTTGCAGTCGAGCAGGCGCAGCGGGTTTTTCTCGAGGCGCCGCGCGCAGTCCTCGCAGAGCCGCGCGGAATGCGACGTATAGAACGACTTCAGCGCCTCGGTGTAGGGGACACGGCAATCGGGGCAGCCGATCGAGTTGACGAGCACGGCGTAGGGTGCGAGCGCGAGGCGGCGGGAGATCGCGTCCATCATGCCGATCACCTCGGCGTCGTGATAGGGGTTCTCGCTCCCGAAGAACTCCGCGCCGAACTGGTTGAACTGCCGCAGGCGGCCCTTCTGCGGGCGCTCGGCGCGGAACATGGGCCCGCAGTAGAAGAGCTTGCAGCTCGCGAGCCGGTTGTACTCGCCGTTCTCGACATAGGCGCGCACCACCGACGCCGTGCCCTCCGGCCGCAGCGTGAGGCTGCGGCCGCCGCGGTCCTCGAAGGTGAACATCTCCTTGGAGACGATGTCGGTCTCATCGCCCAGGCCGCGCGCGAAGACCTCGGTGTATTCCATCACCGGGATGATGAGTTCTTTATAATTATATGTGCGAAACACGTCGCGCGCGGTTCCCGTCACATGGTCCCATTTCTCCATCGCATCGGGGAAGATGTCTTCTATTCCGGGTGGTTTTTTTAACATTGGGTTGTCCTGTCGTTCCGTTTCGCAACGGGTTTTTTAAAAGGATGTAACACCATCAATCTTGATGCATTGTAGGTCCTGTGCGCTTTTGAGGACGACCACTTGAAACTTCGATGGCAGTGAGACTGCACTCACGGCTTACTCCAGCATGTCGAGGCGATTTTTGTAGAGCAATCATTTGAACGATATGGTGTCAAGTACAGTTTACGCCCTTCGTCGTTAACGATTTTTTGTAGCACCTTTTACATCGTGTTTCACGTGGAATGTGCTTTTTTCGGAAAGATTGTGTGCATTGGCCAGTATCCCGGAAAAGGCGAGCAGTGGCTGAAAACGGCGCTATCGATTGGTGGGTATAGTCGGAGGGTGGCGCTAAGAACCTCAGAATGCTTGACACATACAAACATTGTATATATAATAGTCATGGAACAAGTGTGAGGTGTGGAACATGAATACGAATACGGTAAATATTGCATTTCGCAGGGAGCTGCTGCGGGAAATAGACCGCCTTGCGAAGGAGGAGTCGCGTTCGCGGTCCGAGCTCATACGTGAGGCAGCGCGCATGTACATTGAGCGCAAACGCAGGTGGAAGGATATATTTGCGCATGGGTCCATGATCGCCGGGAAGAAAAAGGTAACTGAAGACGATGTCCTTGCGGAGATATCCGCCCATAGGCGCGAAAAGAAGGCGTCGTCGTGATAAAGGTCGTGCTGGATTCCAATGTCTACATCTCGGGCATACTCTTTCATGGGAAACCGCGCGATCTTCTCGATCGCGCGGTCAGGGGCTCAATTGCAGTGTACATTTCGCCTGCCATTCTCGAAGAAGTCAAGGATGTGCTGGGAAGGGCAAAATTCGGGTTTCCGCCGGCGCGTATTGCCGCGATTGCCGGTGAAATAGAATCGATCGCGATTCAGGTTGTTCCCGAACGGAAGTATTCCGTGGTGCCCAGGGACAGCGATGACACTATCGTCATTGATTGCGCGATGGAATCAAAGGCGGATTTCATTGTCACGGGCGACAATGATCTGCTGTCAATGGGGCATTACGAGGGAATACAAATCGTTTCACCTGCAGACTTTCTAAGCATGCAAAATGAATGATGAGAGGCGTTTTTCGATATTAATCATTCCGTAAAAAATTTTACATGGGGTCTCGAACTTTTTGGCCAGGAGTGGACTGGTTGCGATGTGGTACTTCTGCCAATTGTAGCTTCTGTCCCACTGGGAACCGGCTGATTGCACTGAAAGCTTCTCCGTGTTGAAATCCAGTATGCGCTGCTTTCGCGTCGTGAGAGAAATCATCTTTTATTCTTGAAAAAAACAGCAATTCCCGATTCCACTGGGTGCATACCCCCCTGATTATAACTCACAGTGGTGCAGGAGCGAGCATGATTGCCATCACCAATTCCGCGGTGCTTGCCTCGATCGTCCTTGCTGCTATGGTGGCGGGCCCGCCCGCGGCCAAGAACCTGCATAAATACAAACTATTGATCCCCGTCGGCGAGGGCGCCAGTACTCATTTTGCGCCCAAATTCTCCCTTTCGCCGGACGGCTCCCGCATCGTCATGTTCGGACGGAGCTACGGAAACCTCCTGCAGATCAACGACAGAAAGTACGAAGATACGTTCACCTACATGAACACCTCATTCGTACACAGCCGCGATGGGAGGAATTTCGCGATGTTCTGCAGCCGCGAAAGCTGGGGCCTGTTTCGCGAGCTTTCATGGCGTACGCGGCAGACAGCCAGGGACCTGGGGGGCGGCCACTGCAAAAGGGCGGCGTGCAGCTGTCTATTGGGGGGCCAGTTGAACCTTTACAACTATTACCACAGCGGCGACGGACACCGGAGCGCGGGCCTGGAAATACCGAAGGAGAAACTCAATCTCTACCTTCTGACAAGGGACGGGAGGACTGGTCCGCTTCCCGCGGGCGAAGTTGGCCGGTTTGCGTTCAAGATCTCCTCGGACGGGAAATCGTTCGCATGTCGATATCTGCAGAACAACAAGCACTATCTCACCGCGAATGGTAAGCGCTACGGTCCATACAAGAATATCGAGAATTTCGTCCTGTCCAGAGACGGAACGCGTCTTCTCGCGAGCTGCGTGAAGGGAAACGGACTCTTTGTCCGGCTCAATGAAAAGGAACACGGTCCGTTCGACACCATATCGTGGCTGTACGAATCGGGTGGTTGCATTGCGAAGATGGGTGAACGCTATTATGTGTTTATTGAGAGCGGTACATATGGTCCTTTCGCCGGCGTCTACTCGTACGCTTCCGACACTGCCGGCACTGTCGCTTTCTTTTTTACCGCCGGCAGCGAAACGCTATCCGGCTATCGGTTTAACGGTGAACCCCTTTCGGATTCGTTTTGCTACATGCAACTCAACGGCTCGATCGTCGCGAAGTTCCAGCCGCAGGAGTGGAAATCGATTCAGGTATTCCTCAATGACCGCGGGGCCATGAGCGACAGCCGATCCGGGTATCTTTCAAACGGTACCTTCGTGCGATACGCCGGTCCCTACCTCTACCGGTACCGGCGGGGACTGGCCACGATCGACGGGAGGGAGGTGGCCGGGTTCCGACCGATTGATGCGCATTCCTTCTCCCTGATGTATAACGGTCGCGCCACAGGCGTCATCCGCGGAGAGCTTGAACAGATTGCCATATCTTCCGACGGGAAGAGAATCTTCGTTCTCGCCCGGCACGATTCCGGAAAATACCTCCACGCAAACAATGAGAGGTATGGGCCGATATCCGATAATCTGAGCCACAGCTGGTTCATTAGCCCCGGCGGAAAATACTACGGATACAGGACGGAGGACCGATGTCTCTACCTCAATGGAAAGAAATTCGGACCATTCCAGTATGGGATCAACATGCCGCTTTTCACTCCCGATGATGGGAAATATGTTATAAAATATTTCGTCGAACACAATGCCTTTATCAGAGTGAATGACGCGGTATACGGGCCATACGACTACAATTACTGCGATGTGGTGGCCACCGCGGAGGGCAGGATCATGGTCGCGTACATCAAGGAGGGTGATATCCGCATCGACGAGCTGTTCTAGGAAATTTGCCGACGGCCAGTCCACCCGTAATGCATGGACCGTGCAGATCGACGAGGAAGCGAGAGTATCATCACCATGTCCATGCTCGCCTGCGCAAATTTCCGCATTGCAACCCTCGCGTATGTGCTGTGATGGGATCGGCGCGCGATGGGGCGGGAACTGATGGCGGTCCGTTCGTCACATACCAATTTCCACGAAGTTTCGAAATTCCTTATGTGGTAATCAACCGCCGGAAGATGGCGTCGCTTTTTACAGGTCGATCGAAGCGGATGGTGCACGGCTTTCCGGGCCGCGCCATGTCGACGATTGTTCCATTCTCGAGAATCTCATCGACGACGAAACGACCGTCATCGACCGCGTGCCCCCGAATCGGAACAATCGCCTCGATGGACTCCCCGCGATGGATCGGGTTGAACACCCGCACGGACGCCGCGCTTCCTGACACATCGCCGTCAACATAGCCCAGAAAGAGCGCCTTCTTGACATACGGCACATCGACGAACCCGAGGCTGTCGAATTCGTGGAAGAGGTCGTCCGTGTACGGGCGATGGTTCACGAGATCGAGCTCGCGGCGCCAGAAGGGCAATCGCTCCTCGTAGGGGCCGCCGTCGATGATCGTGTCGAGCGCGTGGCGATATACGCGCGTCGTGTTGGCGGTATAGTAGACCGATTTCATCCGCCCCTCGATCTTGAAAGCGTTCACGCCGGCCGCGACGTATTCGGGAAGCCGCTCGATGAGGCACAGGTCCTTGGACGAAAGGATCGTAGTCCCGCGGTCGTATTCGATCATGTCCATGGGCGCGCCGGGCCGCTTCTCCTCGACGAGCGAATAGTTCCAGCGGCAGGGATGCGCGCACGCCCCCTGGTTCGCGTCGCGTCCGGAGAGGTAGCGGCTGAGGAGGCAGCGGCCGGAGTAGGCGATACAGAGCGCGCCATGGACGAAGATCTCGATCTCCGCGGCGGTGTGGGCGCGGATCATGCAGATCTCCTCGAGCGCGGTCTCGCGCGCGAGCACGATGCGGGAGATCCCCGCGCGCTCCCAGAAGGACACGGCCAGATGGTTGAGCGTGGACATCTGCGTCGAGAGATGGATGGGGCATGCGAGACCGGATTCGCGGACGAGGGCGAGCATCCCGGGATCGCTTATCATCACCGCATCGAAGGGAATGTCGCGTACGGCCGCGAGATAGTCCCGCACCGCGGGGACGTCGGCCTCGTGGAGGAAGGCGTTCAGGAGAAAGGTTGATTTCGCACCGTGCGCGGCGCAGAAGGCCGCGCCCGCGGCGATGTCGTCGATGCTGAAATTGTCCGCGCCCTCGCGCAGGTTGAACGAGTCGCCGCCGAAGTAGACCGAGTGCGCGCCGTAGCGGACGGCGAACATGAGCTTTTCGAGACTGCCGGCGGGCGCCGCGATTTCAACGCGGGAGCTTCTGGGTGTCGACGAAGCCATTGTTGACGCCACGCTGGTAGAACTGGACGGCGCGGTTGTGCTCCTGCACCGTGGTGGAGAAGTAATGCGAGCCGTCGTTGCGGGCCACGAAGTACAGGAATGAAACCTTCTCGGGATTGAGCGATGCGCGGATGGCGTCGCGCCCCGGGGAGCAGATGGGCGTGGGCGGGAACCCGGCATGCACATAGGTGTTGTAGGGAGAATTGGAGTTGAGATCGCTGCGGTAGATGGGCCCCTTCCATCGCTTGACGGCGTACCGGACGGTGGGATCGCAGTCGAAGCGCATGCCCAGCCTCTTTCGATTGTGAAACACGGCCGCGATGTAGCGCCGCTCCTGCGGCACGCGCGCCTCCTTCTCCACCATCGAGGCCAGGGTGAGGAGGGCGTGCAGGTCCATCGAATGCTTTTTAAGCGGCGAGAGGTCGAGCCCGTCGAGCACCTTCTGGAGGCGGTTGTGCATCATGGTGATCACCGCCCGCGGATCGGCGTCCTCGGCGAAGGTGTAGGTGTCGGGAAACAGATAGCCTTCGGCCAGCGGCGCGTTGATGCCGATCGAGGCGAGGAAGGCGGGATCGGCCACAAGCGCAAGGAAGGCGTCGGCCCGGACGACCTCGTTTTGCTGCAGGCGTTCGGCGATCTGGTAGATATTGTATCCCTCGGGGATGGTCACCTTGCGGCGGATGATGTCGCCGCGGTTGATCTTCTGGACGATCTCGAAGGCGGTGGTGCCCGGGTGGACCTTGTAGCGCCCGGCGATGACGGCGGTGCGCCCCGTCGCCTGCGCAATCCGGTACATGAAGGCCTCGCTGCGGACGATATTACGCTCGGCGAGCGCATGGGCCACGGAGCGCATCGTGTCGCCTTTCTTGACGGCGACGATCTCGGTTACCAGGTCCGAGGGGGCGGAATTCATGAACATGAACCCGCCCGCAATCACGAGGACGATCCCGACGGCGATGAGGCCGGATGTGAACTTTTTCATTGGTGCGCGCCTTCCATGGGTGCTGTACCGGCAGGTACCGGACGGGGGGCGGTTCGTCAAGGAAAAATGCGGTGTAACCGGATCGACGTTCGGGAACCCGAAATGATTCAATACGCATGTTTTTATTGAAAAAATCCCCAGTTCGTGTATACTTTGAAATACCGCCATGGGTGCCGATATATCAAATGAAGCAGTGGAATCGGTTCGCATGGCTGGCGCACCCGTGAATAGACTGTCCATCGTCATAGCGGGGGCGGATTGAGCCTCGGCCCAGTAAAAGGCCGTTATCGGTGGCAAAGCCCATCATTCGCGATGTTGATTCGGCATTCGCCGTGTGCCCGCACAGATCTGGGAGACCGGCAGGGAGGCGTGATGAAGGTATTATGCGCAGTTGCAATTGTCGGTATTGCCATGTTTACGGCATGTACGTCGAGCGATGATGATGTATTCACCGGAACCGGGACCGATGTTCGCGTGGTGACCGTCGCGGGCGACGGCACGGCCGACCTGACAGACGGCGTCGGCACCGCTGCGCAATTCAACCAACCGGACGGGGTCACGGTGAACAAGACGAACGGACTCATCATCGTTGGGGACACCGGCAATAATGCGATCCGGACGATCGCCGCAGACGGCACCGTTGTTACGCTTGCGGGGCAGAAAACACCCGGATTTGCTGATGGCGACGGGGCTGCCGCGCAGTTCGACCAGCCCGATGGCGTCGCCGTCGATTCGTCCGGCAATGTGTACGTAGCCGATACCGGCAACAACCGCATCCGCAAGATCACCCCGGGCGGGACCGTGACCACCATCGCCGGCGACGGCACCGCCGACTTCAAGGACGATAACGGGACGAGCGCGCAGTTAAACGGTCCTACCGGAATCACCGTGGACTCGAGCGGGATTATCTTCGTGGCCGATTCCGGCAACAACGTGATCCGCAGGATCGATTCCGCCGGGAACGTCACCACCGTGGCCGGGGATATCGTAGGGCAGGCTGCCGGAGACGCGGACAGCGCCACCGGCACGGACGCGCGGTTCAAGAAGCCCCACGCGGTGACCGTCGATTCATCGGGCAACCTGTACGTGACGGATCACGAGAACAATAAAATCAAAAAGATCACCCCGGGGTTTGCGGTGAGCACCTACGCGGGCGACGGCACCGCCGCCTTCCTCGACGGCGTCGCGTCGGCGAGCCGCTTCAACAGGCCGCACGGCCTCACCGTCGACGGCGCCGGCAACATCGTCACCGGGGACGAGCTGAACAACCGTATCCGCTTCATCACCCCCAGCGGCGTCGTGCAGACCTATGCCGGAAACGGGACCGCGGGCTACGCGGACGGATCGGCGGCATCGGCGCAATTCAAACAGCCCCGCGGCATCGCGCTCGACACGTCCGGCAATATCCTCATCTGCGATTACGACAATAACCGCATCCGAAAGATCGTCCGGTAGCGGCGCGTGGGCCCGCTCACGCTGGTCTATCTCCGTGACGGGAGAATGATCCTCACGGCGGAGCCCTTTGCCGATTGGCGAGAAGCGCAGGACCGCTATGCGGACTACATGTCCTCCCTCGCATTTGAGACAATCGAAGCGGTGCGGCGCTATCTTGTTCTCGAATACCGCATCACCGAGGAGCGGGCCGCGGTAATTACCGCCGGATGGCAGTCCGGGGAAGTGGAGATCGAGGTGTGATCGCTATCCGTTCTTCATTTGGCCGGTAGTCGTTCGGATCAACCTCTTATCAACCTCTATTCAAGCTCTATTGGGGCCTCAATTATGGAGCGATCCGTCAATCATGAAGCGGTTGTCGTATCGATGCGGTCGCTATCGGCGCCCTGCTGGTGTTACGCCGATCCCGCGCGGTAGGGCCGGATCTGCGCGAGCGCCTCGTCGCGATACTTGAAGAAGATGAGATCGGACGGGTCCGTGACGGCGAATGTTTTCATATTGTTCTTGACGAATAGGAATTATGTCGTATAGGTGCAGCACGGTGCCGCGTGGTATGGCGGACATCGCAGCACGTGGAATCGGCACGATACAGGATGAAACGGAATCGGCAACAACATTTTATTCGGGCGGCCTGGGGCCTGCTCTTCGTGTGCGCGTGTATTGCGCTGCCCGGGGATTCCGGCACGGTGCCGGAGAAGAATGCCCCGTACTACAACAAGACCGGCTGGGAGCACCTGAAAACCGGCAATGCGCACAAGGCGATCCTTGCCTTCAGAAACGCGCTGCGCCAGAACCCGCGCTACAAGGAGGCGATCGTCGGCCTGGCGCAGGGATACCTTTCCACCGAGGCCTACGACGAATCCCTGAAGCTCTTCGAGGACGCCGTCAAGTACGACCGGAAGAACAGCGCCATCCTGTCCGGCAAGGGGATGGCGCTTGCGGGCCTGGGACGGTACCACGAGGCGCTGGCCGCCTTTGACGAGGCGGTGAAACTCTCCGAGGAAAACCTCGATGCGAAGTACGGCCTCGCGCGCCTGTATTATCTCATGGACAAGCGCTTGTGGGCCAAACGCAAGCTCGAGACCATCTTTCGCAGCAATCCCTTTCATTATGATTCGTTGCTGCTTGCCGCCGAGATCAAAGCGGAAGAAAAGCGACTGGACGAGGCGACGGCCTTCGTGAAAAAGGCCGTGGAGTCCAATCCCGAACTGCCGCAGGGCTATGTGCGCTTCGGCGACATCTATCTGCGCGAATACCTGAAGCGCTACGATGACGACTTCGTCGTCAAGGCGGTGGAGGAGTTCGGCCGGGCGTTGGCCCTGCAGCCCGACCATTTCGCCGGCAACCGCTACCTGGGGATTGTCGCGCTAATCAAGGGGAACATGGGGGAGGCCGCCGTGCATTTTCGGAAGTGCCTCGCCGTGAACCCGAAGAGCGTGCCCGCGCTCTACGGACTCGCCGTCGCGCTCGCGGGGAGCGGCTCCCTCGATGAGGCGGAGAAGCAGTACGCGGCGGCGCTCGCGGTCGCGCCGTCCAACGGGATCGTGCAAAACGGCTTCGAGGACTTTCTGGTCGGCAGCGGTTTCGCAATGGGCAACCCGTCCCGCGTCGATCTCTCGCGGGCCCACCTGACCACCGCGCGCGACTGCATGAAGAAAAAACTCCCGGTGCAGTCGATCTATCATCTGCGTCGGACGCTCCTGCTCAACCCCCTGGACCGCGAGGCGCGCGAGGCGCTGCGGGACTACTACTATGCGCAGGACTATTACCGCTTTTATGTCGATGAGATCGGCACGCTCGTGAAGCTGTATCCCTCCGAGAAATACCAGGAGGCGCTGGAGATCGCCGTCATGAAGCGGCGCGATCGTCTGTACCAGCGCGTGGGGTACGGGACCGAGCCGCCGCCGCGCGACGTCCCGTCGGTGTTCGTGCTCGATCTGCACCCGCGCGGGGAGATGCCCGCGCACTACGACGCCGGCCGCGTGATCGCCAACGCCATATCGTTCTCGCTGGCCCAGTGGGGACGGATGCGTCCCGTGGGAATGAAGGACCGGGCCGAAACCCTGCGCGGCATCCGCTTCGACGACGAGTATATCGAAAAGTCCCTCGAGCGCATCAACGACCGCGCCGGAAAGGGAGCGCTCGGGCCGGTCGACTATGTGCTCTACGGCGACTTCCGCGAGGGGGTCGGTTTCGTCCACATCACCCTCAATCTCCTGAACCGGACCAACGGGGTCGTCATCACCAGCTTCACTCTTTCCGAGCTGGGGCGCAACAACCTTCCCGAGGTCGCGTTGCGCGCGGCGCGCAAGGTGTACGAGAAGATCCCCTTCCGCGGCCGGGTGCTCAAGATGGACGAGGACAAGCCGATCGTGAACCTGGGGGGCTTCGACGGGCTCAAGAAGGACGACATCTTCGTGATTTACAAGGACGCGCCGCGCGATTCCCACGCGGGCGGCATCGGGAAAAAGATGAAGATCCTGCTCACCGTGGGCGAGGCCGACACGCTGGTTTCGGCGCTCTCGGTCGAGCGGGCGCAGGACCTCGCGATGGTCGATGTCGGCGATGCGGTGTATCCGCTGGAGAAGCGACGGGCGAAGCGCTTGAAATGACGTAAGCGCAGAGGACGGGTTGCTTCGCGAAGCTCTCGATGTCATTGAGTGAAACGACACGTCATATTACGGTACGAGTGGCAGGGAGGAATACATGAAACGGATGGCGGTATACGGCATTGCAGTGGTGCTGATGGCGGCGTGCGCCGCTGGCTGCGGGAAGGGGTCCTATGGCGGGCTCAAATACGGCGACATCGTCCCAGGCGACTGGCTGCAGGCCAATGTCGTTGACGCGAAGACCATGAAGCGCGCGATGTGGTTCCAGATCTTCGACCAGAAGGGCGACGATTCCATCGTGAGCTATTACAAGAAATCGTCCGAAACGGTTGCAGGCTATCCCGCGAACGTGAACAAGGATAAATGGATCTGGATCCTCATCAACAATCGCATCGAGATACGGCTGTTGGCCGACGACGAGCACCCGGACTTCCAGAAGACCGAGAAGCTTGCCGAATTCCTGAAGCGCTTCGACCTCACCGGCCTGTCGAAGATCGACGGCGCCAAGGTGCAGGGCTCGGCGTTGCGCAAGTACATGCCCAAGCTCGGCTCGTAATCGTCGACGCGCCCGAGGCCCGGCCCGTGCGCATGGTGCAAGGAGTGAAGCAATGAAAAAGATCGCGATCACCGCATTGTTCGTGATTGCCGTCCCGCTGGCGGGATCCGCCCATCGCCTCGAGTGGAACATCCCGCAGGGCAAGCGTCTTGAGATCGTTCGCACGGCCGAGGTCGAATACCGGAAGAACTCCCGCGTCGAGAAGACCTATACCGAGCGGAACATCATCGACTTCACCTGCCAGGAGCGGACCGGCGACGGGAGCCGCGTGAAGGGGCAGTTTACCGTGTACAGCCGGGGCGCGGGCGAGGAGGTGTTCAACCTCCGCGAGCGCTTCGATTCCGAGTTCACTATCGCGCCCACGGGCCGCTTCACGGTGCCGCCGCAGTTCATCATGCCCAATATT
Source organism: Spirochaetota bacterium (assembly GCA_029562645.1). GTDB lineage: Bacteria > Spirochaetota > UBA4802 > UBA4802 > JAKQUI01 > JAKQUI01. The sequence goes on along the minus strand of JAKQUI010000069.1, from coordinate 60,010 downwards.
CGCCACGTTCCCACCTTTCCCGCGGGGGGCGTCTCCGTTGGGGCGAAGTGGTCGGCCCCCGCCGAGGTGCTCATCAACGCCTTCAAGCCGCCGCTCATGCTGCAGCTCGATGCGCAGTATTTCCTCACGGCGGTGGAGAAGCGCGGCGGGACGACGGTGGGCGTCATCAACTACTATCTCCATATCGACAAGGACCTCGTGGGCAAGGTCACGGGCGAGAACTATCCCGCGCGTATCTTCGGGTATTACTTCGCGACGCTCAACTGGGACCTGGAGCGCAATCTGCCCATCGACTCGATCGAGAAATACACCATCATGTTCCTCTTCGGGAGCGACCGCACCGGGTACGACAGCCTCGAGTTTCGCATGAACATCACCTCGCAGAACAAGCTCTACGAGAACGTGGGCAAGGACGAGACCGATCGCCAGGCGAAGGACCTCGCGGGGAAGCTTCCGTCCGGCAGCGGCGTTACGGTGGACACGCATGAGAAGGGGCTGGTGCTTCGCCTCGGCGAGGTCCTCTTCGACGTCAACTCGGCGCGGATACGGGAAGACGCGAAGGGGAATCTGGACGTTATTGGAAAGCTGCTGAAGGAACGGTATCCCGACCGCGAGATCATCGTCGAGGGGCACACCGACAATACCGGCGAGTCGCCCTACAACGACAAACTTTCGCATGACCGCGCGAAATCGGTGGGCGCCCACCTCAAGGGGCGGATCGGCCACAACAAGCTTTCGTTCATCGGCCACGGGCCGCGCAAGCCCATCGCGGACAACCGGACCAAAGAGGGCCGGCAGAAGAACCGGCGGGTGGAGATTATCATCAAGTTGAATTGAAGGACTTTGCGAGTTCGTTCCCGCCATTCCAAAGGCCCATTTCCAGTAGATGCCGCCTGTTGTCGTACGTTGTGTGATCTCGATGGCCGCTCCTTCCCGTGATTCCAAATAAAATCGATTGCTTTTTCGCGTAGCGTATGGTATCATACATGCGCCCGGCATATTTGTGCGGCGCACTCTCGATATGAATCCGTTACCCGGCTATACTATCTTCGAAATGATCGACGAGACCTCCCGGTCGCTGGTGCATCGCGGTCGGAGGGACTCGGACGGTACCGGCGTCGTCATCAAGCTCCTGAAAACCGACCGGGCGACGCCGACGGACCTGGCGCGTTTCCGACAGGAGTACGCGATCATCCGGGAGATCGACGACGAGGGCGTCGTGCGGACGCTCGACATCATCGACTGCGATGGCGGCATCGCGATCGTCATGGAGGACTTCGGCGGGGTTTCGCTGAAGCGGGCTCTGCGGGAAGGGAAGGCCGACCTGGACTTCGTCCTTGGGACGGGAGCGTCGATTGCCTCGGCGCTGGGGCGGCTCCACGGGCGCAAGATCATTCACGGGGACATCAAGCCGGGAAATATCATTATTTCGGCTGATTCCCTCACCCCGGCTCCGCCGCGCCCTCTCCCGGGGGGAGAGGGCTCTGTAAAAATTGCCGACTTCGGTATCGCCCGTGCGGTCACCCGCGCCGACGAGAACATCAATGATCCGAACGTGATCGAGGGTACGCTCGCCTACATGTCCCCGGAGCAGACCGGCCGCATGAACCGGACGATCGATCATCGTACGGACCTCTATTCCCTCGGTGTCACCCTATACGAGATGCTCACGGGCGAGGTGCCGTTCCGCTCGGCGGACCCGATGGAGGTGATCCACGCGCACATCGCGAAGAAGCCGGTGCCGCCGCACGAGGCGGGGAGGCCGGTTCCGTCGGCCATCTCGGCAATCGTGATGAAGCTGCTGGCGAAGGCGGCGGAGGAGCGCTACCAGTCGGCGGCGGCGGTCGCGGAGGACCTCGGGAGATGCCTGGAGATGCTCCGCTCGAACGGACGCATCGACGATTTCGCCATTGCCGCAAATGACATAGCGGCTGATTTTCGCTTTTCGTACGTGTTCGTAGGGCGTGAGAAGGAGATCGGCGAGCTATACGCGGCCTTCGAGCGGGTGGCCGTCAACATCCGCCCCAATCTCCCCGTTGGAGCGGGCGAACGGTCGCGGATGGAGCTGGTCCTCGTGGCGGGCCCGCCGGGGATCGGCAAGACGGCGCTGGTGAACGAGCTGCAGCGCCCGGTGCTGGCGGAGCGAGGGTATTTCATCTCCGGGAAGTTCGAGCAGTACAGCCGCGACATCCCGTACGGCGCGCTGGTGCAGGCCTTCCGGTCGCTCGCGGCGCGGATGCTCGCGGAGAGCCCGGAGCGCCTCGCTGCCTGGCGGGAGCGGCTGAAGGCCGGCTTCGGGAATATCGGGAAGGTGATCACGGACATCGTGCCCGAGCTCGCGCTCGTCGCGGGGAATCAGCCCGACGTTCCCGAGCTTGGGCCCCAGGAATCGCAGAACCGCTTCAACTACGCCTTCCGGAACTTCGTTGCGGCCATCACGGCCGCAGGGCCCATCGTCCTCTTTCTTGACGATCTGCAATGGGCCGACATGGCGAGCCTGAACGCGCTCAGGACCGTGGCGGCTGACCCGGACATCGGGAATATCCTGATAATCTGCGCATACCGGGACACGGAGGTGGGCGCGGCGCACCCGGCGATGCTTTCGTTGGACGACATGCGGAAGTCGATGACCATCACGGAGCTCTCACTTCCGCCGCTTGAGACGGACCGCGTGAACGACATTATCTCGCTCCTCCTGAAAACCTGCAGCGGAGAGACGGCGTCGCTTGCGGAGCTGGTGTTCGCCAAAACAGGTGGGAATCCCTTCTTCGTGTACCAGTTCCTGGGGCTCCTGCGCGACCGCGACCTGCTCAAGACGGGAAGCAGGGGCTGGACCTGGGACATGGACGCGATCCGCTCCCTGCCGGTCACGGAGAACGTGGTGGACCTCATGGCGGGAAAGATATCCATGCTCCCGGAGGAGACGCGGAAGGCGTTAAGCGCCGCTGCGTGCATCGGTACGGTCTTTGGTCTGGACCTGCTGGCGAAGGTGATCGATGTATCGATTGACGATGCGCTCCGGTTGATAGCGCCCGCGATCATCGAGGGCTTTCTTGTTGCGGAGGAAGACGAGTATCGTTTCACTCATGATAAAATACAGGAGGTATCGTACATCCTTCTTCCGGAGAACGATCGAAACGCGCTCCATTATCGAATTGGCAACATCTTGCTCAATACAACATCGGAAGATATACTCGACGAGAAAATTATTCCGATCGCCGATCAACTAAATTGCGGATCGTCCATGGCTCATCGGGATGACGAGAAAGTTCGCTTGGCCGGTGTGAACCTAAAGGCCGCCCGAAAGGCGTGGAGGGCCGCCGCGTTCCAATCGTCGTACCGCTACAGTGGAAGCGGGATCGTAAATCTCCCCCCCGATTCATGGGTAGTGCGATATGATCTTTGTCTTGAGCTGTTCAATATCGGCGTGCAGGCTGCGTACCTTTCGGACGATTACGATGGGATGAGCCGCCTTGCTGAGGTAGTATTGCGCAATGCGCGACGCGTGACGGATTGCACAACAGTGTACGCAGCAAAGATCAATTCGATGAAAACGACGAAGCCCGATGAGGCCATCGAAATCTTTCTCGATCTTGCCGGGCGTCTGGGATTTCGCCTGGCTGCCAATCCGACCGCACTTCACGTTGCCATGGAATTCATACGATCGAAGGTTTTTTTACGGGGCAGGGGTGTCGATGTCATGCTCAGTCAGAGTCGAAAATCTGACGAGCACGTTGATGTGGTCAGTTCTTTGACGGTCGCGATTGCGGATGCAATCATTTTTTCCCGCCCGATGCTGTTTCCCTACATGATGCTGAAGCAGCTGAATCATATATTCAGGCGTCGTATCCTGTCCGACGAGACCCCCAATGCCTATATCACCTATGGAATCATTCTTTGCGCGATTATCGGTGATTATTCAAGCGGGTATCAGTGGGGAAAGCGTTCATTTGAATACATGAGGCAGAGAGGTTCCCGTCATATCAACGCCCAGGCGTACATCGCTTTCTATTCGTTTGTCGCCCACTGGAAAGAGCGTCTTTCGACTACGCTTGCGCCGGTAATGGAAGCCTATGCGATCGGTCTTGAAACCGGCGATTTTCGAATGGCCGCTCATGCGCTCACCCTGTTCAATATTAATAGTTTTTTTTCTGGCGGACCGCTGGGGACTGTCGAGACGGACGCCGATCGTTTCATCGCGACGGTTATTCTTCTTAGAAACGATGATTTGTTGTTCCATTCGCAGATGATCGCCCAGATTACGAGGAATCTCCAGGGAGGTGATGAAAATCGGATCGTTCTCATCGGACGCCGATTCAATGAAGCGGACACGATCCCGGTTTTGGAAAAGATGAAAAACCGGTATTTGCTTTTTTGCTGCCAGATGTGGAAAATGATACTGTGTTATTTCTTCGGCGAATACAACGAGGCATATCGATGCTCCCAGGCTGCGCTTGCCGACCTTGATGCCGTGAGGGGGTTGTATCATATTCCCGTGTATCACTTCTTCAGTTCGTTGATACTGCTTTCACTCATTCAGACTTCAACCGCACGCCGTCGTGCATGGTTGAAAAGGGTTATGCGCGTCAGACGAATGTTCGCGAAATGGTCTCGTCATGCACCACAAAACCATCAGCACAAGCTCGATCTCATATCTGCCGAGATCGCACGAATCAAGGGCGATTATCGTACGGCCGAGAAGCTGTACGATAGGGCCATTGCCGGCGCGAAAGAAAATGCGTATGTCCATGAGGAGGCCATCGCCTGCGAGCGCGCTGCTAATTTCTATTCGGAACGCGGATTGCAGTATAATGCAGCGAATTACATGAAGATGGCGCATGCGCGCTACACGACGTGGGGCGCGATGGCGAAGGTGAAGCAACTGGAGGAGAAGTATCCCGAGTACCTGCAGGAAGTATGGTCAGGGCATGCCCTGACCATACCAACACGCGAGGACGACTCGTCCACCTCGTCCTCCAGCGTCGCGTCGTCCCTGGACATTGGCACCGTGCTCAAGGCGTCGCGCGCCATCTCAGGTGAGATCGACCTTCCGCGCCTCCTGGAGACGATGCTTCGCATCGTCATGGAGAACGCCGGTGCGGATCGCGGTGCCCTCATTCGCGAGAAAGACAGCGCGCTCATCGTCGAGGCGGAGGGCTCCGTCGAGAATGACATTATTGTGGAAAGCCATGAACTCACCTCTACCGAGCGAATGACATTCCCTCCCCCTAACGAAGGGGGAGGGCCGGGGAGGAGGTTGTTCCCGGTCTCCATCATCAACTATGTGCACCGTACGGGCGAGACGGTCCTCCTCGACGACGCGGCGAACAGGGAGCTTTTCAGTGGCGATCCCTACGTGACGGTGCAAAAATCAAAATCGATCCTCTGCGCTCCCATTCGCGAGAAGGGCAAATACTCAGGAATCCTCTACCTGGAAAATAATCTCGTCGCCGGGGCGTTCACCCCGGAGCGCTTGGAACTTTTAAACATCATCTCGTCCCAGGCGGCCATCTCTCTTGAGAACGCGCGTCTGGTTGCCATGGAAAAAGAAAAGGCTGCCCTCGATCGCGAGATCGAGATGGCGGAGAAGATCCAGCGCTCGCTGTTGCCCCGGGAGATCCCGGAGATCGTTGGGGCGCGCGTGGCCTTCCGGTACGTTCCCATGACCGGGGTGGGGGGCGATTTCGTCGCGATCCGCCACGATGCCGCGCGAGGGAGGTTGGGCCTGTTCATCTGCGACGTGTCGGGTCACGGCGTGCCAGCAGCCATGACGGCCTCGATGGTGAGCGCGGCGCTGGACTTCCACTGGTCCGGCATGCCCGATGACCTCCCGGGCGTCTTCCGCGGGATGCACGCCTTTCTCAAGGGAAAGATGGGAGGGAATTTCTTCACGGCGTGCCTGTGCACCCTCGATCTGGATACGGGGACGCTGGTCCTGTCGAGCGCCGGGCATCCGGCCGCGGTCGTGGTGCGCGCGGACGGTGCGGCTGAAATGGCTGACGTGAAGGGCAGGCTCATCAACGAGTTCTTCGAACCAAAGCTTTCGGTCGTGACGGTGCGTCTTTCTCCAGGCGATCGGGTGGTGCTCTACACCGACGGGATCACCGAGGCCATGAATCCGTCAGGCGCGATGCTGGGCGCCGACGATGACGAGTTCTGCCGTCTAGTGGCGCGGATCGCGGACGAATCATCATCGCCGGACGACCTGTGCGATCGAATACACCGCCGGGTGATCGAGCACGCCGGTACGACCAGCCTGCAGGACGACGTGACAGTGCTTGTGTGCGAGTATGCGGGGATTAGACATTCTGTTTGATTTTTCCTGCGATCAAAGATACCATGTAAATATCGATATATTTGCGTGCGTTGTTGTACATGCGAGCCAAGAGCTGGAATGGCAACAGATGTGAAATCCTGCATGAAATCGTATTGGGCTGGCAATTCAAGGATGCGCGCGTGGCATGGGCGTCGAAGATTCATATCGTTGTTGATGGTGTTGTTTCTCGCTTCTCTGTTCCTCGTCTCGTGTTCCGTCGAGAGCAGTATCGACGTGTCGAGGGGGTGGCGATTCACTACGGGCGACGACCAGTCGTATAAAAACATCGATTGTGACGATTCCCGATGGTTCCCGACCGACCTGCCCGCGAGACTATCCCCGGATAAAAAGCGGTACGTCTTCTGGCTCAGGAAAAAGGCCGTCGTTCCGGATGAATACCGCGGCAGGGAGATTGCGATCTCCCTCGGCAAGATATGGGATGCCGACGAGACCTACTTCAACGGCGTGAAGATCGGCGAATCGGGTTCCGAGCCGCCGAACTGGCAGTCGATGTGGAACTATGACCGTTACTATCACATTCCATCGCCGTTTATTCGGTATGGGGACGTGAACGTGATCGCGGTCAGGATGTATACCAACACGCTCCCGCTTTTCAACGGGAGGCCGTTCATCGCGGTGTTGGAGCAGGTCCGGGTGCATAACTTCTGGAAACGCTTCGCGGCCGAATATCTCGTCGTCGCCTTCACCGTCATCAGCCTTTTCCTGTCGCTTGTGTCGCTGGTGCAGTATTTCAGCTTCCGGCGCGACCGGGTATCGTTGCTGTATTCGATTATTACCTTCATCCTTACGATCGCTTCATTCCAATATTATCTGCCGGCATCGCCGATGGTTTCCGCCACCGTCAAGGACATCGTCTATTACACGCTGATGACCACGGCTGGTTACCTGTCCCTGTTCCTGTTCGAAATGTTCTCTGGGAGGAGGCACCGGGTCGTCCGTGTTATCATGCTGGTGATCTCGCCGGTCTCCTATGCGCTCATCCTGACCTCATCGCTCGACGATCCCTTGCAGGGATGGCGTTTCGACATTATCGGCATGATCTTGAATATCACCCTCTTGCTGCTCGGGTACATCGTTACCTCTTCGGTCATACGCGAGCGCTCCAGGGAATCTATTGCGATCGTGATCGGGTACCTGGTCCTGATCCTGTGCTGCCTCAATGATATCTTCTTCATGATGAACCTGTACTACTCGGATTTCTTCCTGATCCCGTATGGATGGGTGGCATGTTATATCACGATCGGCATCGCGCTCGCCTTCCGAACCTCCCGCACGATGTACCGCAATTGGGACATCGAGAACCACATGGAGATCGCCCGGCTGATACAGCAGAAGCTCCTTCCTCAGAGCCTTCCCGATACCCCGGGGTACCGTGCACACGCCGCTTACGTTCCTATGGACAAGGTCGGGGGGGACTTCTACGACATAACGAGGTATGGCGATACCATACGGGTGTTCATCGCCGACGTCTCGGGGCACGGCCTCGCCAGCTCCTACCTCGCGATGATCGCGCGGATGTCGCTCGAGAGTGTCTCCGGCAACCGGTCGACGGGGGCGGTCATCAAGCACATCAACGAGGCCATCTGCCGTTCGACGGTGAAGAACAACTACGTCACCTCCTTCTATGCCGAGATCGATCTCTCGACGAACGTTATCCGCTACACCAATGCCGGCCAGTTCCCGCCGCTTGTCTACCGCGCGGGCACCGGTGAGTTTTTCGAGTTGATGACGCGGGGACGGCCGCTCGGCTGGTTCCTGTCGCTGCTGGTCGAGGAGAAGAGTTTCCAGCTCAGTTCCGGCGACCGGCTGATCCTCTTCACCGACGGTATCATCGAATGCGCGAACCGGAAGGGGGAGATGTTCGGCGAGGAACGATTCAGGGAGTTCATTCGAAGTCATGGGCAGCTTCATACCGGGGAGTTCGCCGATCGTCTGCTGTCATTGCTGAAGGAGCATCGTGGAACCGGCAGCTTTGACGATGACGTGACGTTGATAGTGCTGGACGTCCTGTGAGGCGTGTCTTCGCTCGCGGCATCGAATCGGGCAGCACGTCGATTGAATGGCCTTACCCCTTCCACATCACGAACAGGTAATTGAATCCCCGCAGAAAAAAATTTCCCTCTTCTGCGGCCTTGTGGTAGTTCCCCTTCTTGAAGTCCTTGTTGTGGCGGGTCACGCTGATGATGTCCATCGGCGTGAATTGTTCGCTGAGCATGCCGAAGAGGCGGAAGCCGATGGGCACGAAGCCGTGCTTCTGATTGTAGTAATCGCTCACGTACAACGCCATCGCGCGCTTGCGCCGGAGAATGCGATGAATCTCGCCGATTGCCGCTCGCATCGCCTCGAAATAGCGCTCATCGGTCGCCGGGAGCTTCCCGATGCACTTCTTCTCGTTCGAGTAGTCGATGTTGTCACCGTAGGGGGGATCCACGAACACGAAATCGGCCTTCTCGTTCTCGAGCGGGAGCTTTCGCGCATCGGCGCGGAAGATGTCCTTCCGGCTCGGGTTGATGTCGTAGCCCAGAAAGCGCCGCTCCAGGTCCTTGCACACGTCGATGGTGGTGCCGCTCCCGCACATGGGGTCCACCACGAGATCGCCCGGCTTGGTGTAGCGCTGCAGGAGGTTCCAGATGATATACGACGGCGTAGCGCCGACGTAATTCTGGTCGCCCTGCGGGGCGTTCCCGTAATTCTGGGACGGGTAGTCCCAGAGCGTGGTCGTCTGTATGCGGAGCGGTGGCTTGGGCATGATTCCCGGTAGCGCCCGGCAGGGTATCTGTCAAGGAATAATACGGGCGCGTCATTTTCATCTTGACCGCATGCCGTCGATGATGTCACTGTGTCCGCCGACAATCGCGTAAGGATGCTTTGTGTGGATAACCTATTTATCTATATCAGCAAGCAGCTCAAGTTCGAGAAGTTTCCCCGCTGCTTTTTACTCACCTGGGTGTTTATCGTAACGGGCCTGATGGTTTTTGTCCTGTTCCAATTCCTTGCCGGGCTCATGCCGCGGGCCGGCTTCTTCGCCCTCTTTCTTCAGTTTATGGGAATCTTCCTGCTGTTCACCTCGCTCCTGATGGCGTATGCGGGCGTCTATGCCATCACTACGGCGCCGCAGGACGTGGCCGGCATCACCCGGGCCGCAATCGTGGCGACGGTCCGTCGCTCCTACATGATTTTAGGGGTGTCGTTCCTTACGCTGTTCGTGTATGTGGCCTTCCTGCTGCTGCAGGTGGGCGTGTCGTCCATCGCGATCATTCCGTACGTGGGGCCCGTCGTTATCGCGCTGTTCACGGCGCCGCTGCTCCTGGTGAACCTTGCGGGCCTCATCGCCGTCATCATCGTCTTTGCGGTCTTCCCGCCGCTGGCCAGCGAGGTGCGCACCATGCGGGACCTTTTTCTCGAGTTCAAGATATCCGTCCAGGGCCGCTGGCTCAAGGTCGCCCTCTACACCCTGGTGTCGTTCGCGCTCCTCGTGCTGTGCGTGCTCTGCATCTATTACCTTCTCATGTATGTGGCCGGCATCTCGCGGGCGGTGCAGGGGAGCATCATCACGGCGTATCCGTCGCTCATGGACACGCTCGCGATGAAGAGCGCGGTCTCGGAGGCGATCCGGGAGCTGGCCCCCCGGGGCGCGTCGATCGCGAGCATGCGCGAGGCGCGCATTCTGTTCACCGATCTTCACGGCATCCTGTCGTTTCTAGTGGGCCTGTCGTACCTGGTCCTGTTGTCGGCGGTGATGGCGTTTCCGCTCGCGGCCTATTTCAATCTCTCGTCGATCTTTTTCGGCCGGGTGAAGCGGTAGGGTGCGGCAGCGCGGAACAGGGATGATGCCGCGAACGGTCGTCGGCATCGTGCTGATATGCGCCGCGGTCGTCGCGCCGCATGCGCTCCATGGCGCGGAATGCGCCGAGGGCGATTGCGCAAACGGCGTCGGGCGCTTCCGGTTCGATGACGGCTCCGAATATGCCGGCTCCTGGCAGGGCGGGCGTTTCCACGGCGAGGGGACGATGTGCTATGCGGACGGCGCCGAATATCGCGGCGCATGGCGGTCGGGGAAGCGGCACGGTCGGGGGACGCATATCGCGCCCGACGGCTCCGAGTATTGCGGGACCTTCGCCGATGACCGGCCAGCGGGCGAGGGCGTATACCTGGGGATCGACGGAAGACGCCGTCGCGTGACCATCCGGGACAATAAGATGGTGCCGACGCTCCGCCTCGAAAACGAAAAGCCTGAGGACGGCTGCCAGTACGGAGAGGTGGACTACAAGGGGCGCTATCACGGATGGTATCGCGGGCGAAAGTTCGACGCCTTCAAGCCACACGGGTTCGGGGCCATGACCTGGCCCAACGGCGCCACCTTCACCGGACAATGGGTCGACGGCAAGATTCACGGCCGTGGCGCCATGGTCTGGGAAAACGGCGCGCGCTACAGCGGCCAGTGGCGAAACGGCAAGCGCGACGGACGAGGGAGTTTCACCTGGCCCAAGGGGGCGTCCTATGTCGGGGAATGGAGAGATAATAATCGCCATGGCCGGGGGACCCATACAGACGAAGACGGGACCGTCAGGGCGGGGAGGTGGAAGGAAGATGCGTATCTTGGAAAATGACACACGGGCTCGCGCGCGGGGCGAACGTTCCCGCCTGGCGCTGGTGGCGCTTGCCGCCGCGGCGTTTATGTGGAGCGCGTGTTCTACGCCGGGCGCGAACGAGTCGACGCCGGCCGGGGATATTCGCGAGGGGTGGGTGGACGACGAGGCCTATCGCTTCGTTCACACCGGCCGCAGCAAGGTCGGGACCGACAACGCGCCGGAGTCCGACCGCAGTCGCACCGCCTGCGATGCGGCGCTCATGATGGCCCAGGCCAGGGCGATTGAGGTGCTCGCCGAGGCCGGTCTCAAGAATGTGTCGGGTACGGTCACGGTCACGGAGTACCGGGACCGCATCGTCAAGGAGATCCAGGGGTTCGTGCGGGGCGGGCGCGTTGTGTCGCAGGCCTTCAGCCCGGTGGACAATACCTGCACCATCGTATATGAAATCAGGGAAAAAGACCTTAAAAAGCGCGTGCTGATGGCCGCCGAAAAGAACAAACCGCCGGTTTCGTACTGAGCGACACGGTCGGCGTCTCGACGCGGGAAAGTGCTTGTCGGCGGGTCCGCGGATCTGTACAATAGCCCGATGCGCGTCAATGGCGCATCCCGAGCCGCCACGATTTCGATTCGTGCGGTCGAGGGCCGAACCGCCTATACCATGCCTGTGCCAGGGAGGAGAGCATGAAGATTCGTATACACGCCATCGTGGTCGCGGCGATTGCCGTCGCTATCATCGGCTGCGCGACGGGAGCGCCGGTCACGCCGGACATGGAGGAAGAGCTCAAGAAGAAGGTCGGCTACTGGGTCGACAATCATACCTTTGTCGTGATCGCAAACGGCCAACCCACGCGGGAGCTCGTCGAGAAGAAGGACCGGCGGCACACGTCGCGCCGGGACGCGATCCTGTTCACCCAGAAGTGGGTCCTCGACCGGTTCTACCGCATGCGGATCAGCGCCATCACCGAAAAGCCCATCGACTACCGCATCGTTGAGATCTCGCTCATGAACGAGCTGGCGCGCATGGGGATCGTCGTGGGAACCAAGGACGATTCGGTGCGCCTGCCGCGCACGTGGACGGTGCTCCGCGAGCTCTACGACCGGGACGACGCCTGCGAGATGATCGTCCAGATCCGGTACAAGAGCCTCAAGGACATCATCTACCGGACCAAGTGACCGATGCCGGGACTGCGACGCTCGCTCAATATCCTGCACGTGGGTACGGCGCTCACGTGGCGCGGCGGTGAGGCGCAAATCCTCTACCTCGCACGGGGGCTCGCCGGAATGGGCCACTCGGTGACCGTCGCCACGCCGCGAAAGAGCGTGCTCTACGACAAGTCCGTCGAGGCGGGGATCGGCGTGTACGCCTTCGCGCCGCGATCCGAGCTCGACATCGTCGCAGCCCTGCGCCTCGCGCGGTATATACGAAAGAACAACATCCACGTCCTGCACATGCACGACGCGCACGCGCACACCATCGGCGTGATGGCCATGAAGTTCTGCCGTCCGCTCATCACCGTCCTCGCGCGCCGGGTCGATTTCCGTGTCGCGGGAAACTTCCTGAGCCGCGTAAAATACCGCGCCCCCATCGACCGGATCATCGCCATCTCCGAGGGGGTCCGTTCCGTGCTGGTCGACTGCGGGATACCGCGCGAAAAAATCGAGCTGGTCTACAGCGGCATCCAGTTCCCGAAGGAGAAATATTCCCCGGAGGTGCGCCGCGAGTTCGGCATCGCCCCGTCGGAGAAGATCGTGGGAATCGTGGCCGCGCTGGCGCCGCACAAGGATCACGAGAACTTCCTCGCCGCGGCCGCCGTCGTCCGGCGCGCCCACCCCGCGGTGCGTTTCATGGTCGTGGGCGACGGCGAGCTCGAGGAGCCGCTCCGTGCGCGCGCGCGGGAGCTCGGGATCGACGATTGCGTGATCTTCACCGGTTTCCGCACCGACGTGCACCGCATCATGGCGGCATTCGACGTGTTCGTCCTCTCGTCGTACCTCGAGGGCCTGTGCACCTCGATCCTGGACGCGATGGCGCTGGCGCTGCCCATCGTGGCCACCGACGCCGGCGGCATTCCCGAGCTGGTCATCAACGAGAAAACGGGCCTCCTGGTGCCGCCGCGCGATTCGAATGCGCTCGCCGGCGCGATCGCCGCCCTGCTCGCGAATAAAACGCGCGCGCGTGCGCTGGCGAAGGCCGCCTACGCCAAGGTCCAGCACTTCAGCAATGTGGCCATGTACACGGGCACGGAGAAGGTGTACCAGCGGACGCTCGACGAAAAGTTTTCAAGGATTGTCGTCCGCACGCCCAACTGGATCGGCGACGCCATCATGAGCACGCCGTTTTTTGCCGCCCTGCGCGAGGCCTGGCCGGCGGCGCGCATAACGGCGCTCGCGAAGCCCAAGCTCGCGGAGGTGTACTGGAACAACCCCGACGTCGACGACATCATCACCTTTCATGAGGCGGCGGACGCGGTGGCCTCGATCAAGCCGCGCCGCTTCGATCTCGGGATCATCATGCCCGATTCCTTTTCGTCCGCATCGCTCTTCTGGCGCGCCCGGCTCCCGTATCGGTTCGGCTACCGGGGCGACGGACGCAGTTTTCTGCTCACGAACCCGCAGCGAAAATCCATGGACGACGTGACCGAATCGTACGTGGGGCTTGCAAACGCCCTGGGGGCGACGCGCGCGGCCGGTCCGTGGCGCCTGTTCGTGAGCGCCGACGAGGACCACGCCATCATAAAGAAGATGGCGGGCTTCGGCCTCTCGACGCGGGACACGCTCGTCGGCGTCAATCCGGCCACGGCGTTCGGCCCGTCGCGCATCTGGCCGCTCGAGCGGTACGCGGAGCTCGCGCGCCGCATGATCGCGGCCCACCGCGCGAAGGTGATCGTGTTCACCGGGCCGGGCGAGGATTCGTTCGCCGACTATTTCCGGAACTCGTGCGCCGATTGCGGGAAGAACCTGGTGGTGCTGGGCGGGGAGGACCGGCTCTCGCTGCGCGAGTACATGGCCGTCATGTCGCACCTGCGCGCCTTCGTGACAAACGACACCGGCCCCATGCACATCGCCCTTGCGCGCGGCGTCCCCACGGTGGCGCTTTTCGGCTCCAGCGATCCGGAGAAGGAGGTCTTTCGCGAACATCGCGCCGGGAACGTGCTCATCCATCACACGCTGCCGTGCAGCTACTGCTACGACCGCACCTGCGAAAGCGGGCGTGACTACGAATGCCTCACCAGCGTATCGGTCGATGAGGTGGCGGCGGCCGTCGATGGGCTGTTGCGCGCGAAGACGAAGCGCCGGCGCTAGGACCGGCGGCCTACTCGTAGCGCAGCTTGAAGTAGAGGATCGACCCCGTGAGGAAAACCGCGATGCCGTTGGACAGGATAAGCGGCAGCGAACGGATCAGCAGTCCGTAGGCCAGCCACAGCACTATCCCCGTCACCAGCATGATGAACATCACCAGCGAGATGTCCTCGGCCGATTTCGTCCGCCAGGTTTTTACGACCTGGGGCACGAAGGCGGTCGTCGTGAGCACACCCGCCAGAAGCCCCAGCAGCGTGATGAAATCCATGGCCTTTTTCCTCGATGGCGTATCGCCGACGTGATAAGCTCCCTTGGCTGAGCCGCACCCTGTCAAATGAATTTTCGCGGCGCACATCGGGTTTTTGTTTGACAATCGGCCGCCGCCGGATTATGTGATATTACCGATGGACGAGAAAGAGCGCATCGAGCTGATCCGCAAGGGCAACGAGCTCTTCAACAAGGGCGATATCGCGGCCGCGACGGAGATCTTCACCAAAACGAAATACCGTGACGGGCTCACGCGGGTGGGGGACTATTACTTTTACCAGCAGCGCCGGCCGCTGGTCGCCTTCACCTACTACAAGATGGTCAATAAAACCGAGAAGATCAACGAGATCTTCGAGCGCATGATGTTCGCGCTGGGCAAGCTGATCCGCGGCGACGCGGCCCCCGATGAGGAGACCGCGAAGGTTTCGCTCCCGCCCCTCAAGGTTTCCCCCAAGTTGAAGATCCTCGCCGAGGAGATCCTGCGCGATCAGGAACAGTGCGACGGCCCCAAACGGTGATCCCGCCGCGCGGCCCATCATACGGAGGCTCATAATCATGAACACGCTGAAAAAAACCATCGTGGGCGTCCTGACGCTCCTCGCGGCGGCGCGGGCGGACGCGGCCATTCGGGATGCCGGGGCCTATCTGCGGGCGCAGGTCGTCCAGCGGACGCTCTCCAACGGAATCGAGGTACTCATGCTCGACCGGGGCGCCGCGCCGACCCTCGCCCTGGTGATCTCCTTCCGCGTGGGCTCTGCGGACGAGAGCTACGATACCATCGGCATGGCCCACATGCTGGAGCACATGCTCTTCAAGGGGACCGTGACCATCGGAACGAAGGACTACCGGAAGGAGAAGCGGCTTCTGGACGAGATCGAAGCGGTGGGCTCCACCATCGACCGCCTGCGTCTCACCTCCCCGAACAATGCCCAGCTGCCCTCGCTTACGCGGCGCCTCAAGGAGCTCGAGAAGGCGCACAGCGCCTATGTGGTGCACTCGCCCTACAATCGAATCTACTCTAAAAACGGCGGGGTGGGATTCAATGCCTTCACCTCGCGCGATCAGACGGCCTACATCATTGAGCTGCCGTCGTCGAAGCTGGCCCTCTGGGCCGATTTGGAATCGCAGCGCCTTCGGGAGCCGGTGATGCGCGAGTTTTATCTCGAGCGCAATGCCGTCATCGAGGAGCGCCTCATGCGGTACGAGTCGAGCGGGACGGGGCTGCTCATCGAGAAGTTCATCGCCACGGCCTATGCGGCCCATCCGTACCGGCAT
Organism: Spirochaetota bacterium; assembly: GCA_029562645.1. Classification (GTDB taxonomy): domain Bacteria; phylum Spirochaetota; class UBA4802; order UBA4802; family JAKQUI01; genus JAKQUI01. The sequence goes on along the minus strand of JAKQUI010000069.1, from coordinate 44,239 downwards.
CCCATCATCGGCTGGCGCTCGAATATCGAGTTTCTGCAGCTCGACCGGATGCGCGAGTTTTTCACGCGGCACTATGTCCCTGCGCGCATGAGCATCGCGATTGTCGGGAAGCAGAACCCGGCGGAGACCCTCGCCGTGCTCGAGCGCTCATTCGGCCGCTTACCCAAGCGTCCGGAGCCCATGCCCGCCGCCATACGCGAGCCCGCGCAAAACGGCGAGCGCCGTTTCGAGGTCTTTTTCGACGCCAATCCGTCCCTCGTGATGGGGTGGCACAAGCCCACGCTTCCGGCCAAGGCCGATTTTGCCTGCGAGGTGATCGCCTCCCTGCTCTCCGACGGGCGCTCCTCGCGCCTGTATCGCCGGCTGGTCCTGGAGCGAAAAATCGCCTCGAGCGTGAGCGCCTGGAACGGCTTTCCCGGGTCGCGCTACGACAATCTCTTCGTCGTGATGGCCGCGCCGCAGGGATCGCACACCCTGCCGGAGATCGAGGCGGCGGTGCTCGATGAGATCGCGCGGCTCGCCGGCGACCTCCGCGACGACGAGCTCGAGCGCATCCTCAATCGCATCGAGACCAAGGCGATCCTGGGCCTCGACTCGAACATGGGGATCGCCAGTCTCATCAGCCACTATCAGACCATCATGAAGGACTGGCGTTTCGCCACGAGCTATCTCGACGACATGCGGCGCATCACCCGCGCGGACGTCGTCGACGCGATCAACACCTATCTGGTGGCGAAGAACCGGACGGTGGGCTACCTGCTGCGAACGCGCGACCAGAAGAAGTGATGCGCGGCGCCCTGGATATTCACGGGACAAGGACAATGAACATGATCATTCGCGGAAAACGATTCTATGGGCGTATTCTCGCCGTCGCAACGGCGTGTGTAATGATGATGATTCCCCTCGCAACGGGGACCGCCCAGCAGGCGACCATGGAGCTGCCGCGCGTCCAGTCGTGGAAAACGACCAACGGCATACGCGTGGTCTACCTTGAGGACCGGCTTCCGCAGCTGACGGTCGTCGCGACGATCGGCTTTGGGACGCTCTACGAGAACGAGCGCAACGCCGGGATTGCGGACCTGCTTGCGCGCACCCTGAACCTGGCCGGATCGAAGCGGTATCCCGGTACGGCGATGCACGAGGCGATCGAATCGGTTGGCGGGACCATTGGGGTTTCATCGAGCTGGGAAGGGATCACCGTCACCGTGCGGGTGCTCGAACGGCATGCCGCGCGCGCATTCGATGTGCTGGGGGACCTTGTCACCAACCCCAACTGGGACGCGCGCAAGCTCGAGGACGCCCGGGCGCTCCTCATCGAGACCATCAAGCGGAAACAGGATCGTCCCTTCGAGCTGGGCTACGAGGCGCTGCGCGAGGTTGTCTTCGCCGGCAAGGGCTATGGGGCGATCGCGCGCGAAAAAACGGTGCGCGCCTGCACGCTCGACGATCTCACGTCGGTATGGCGCACCTATGCCGTGGCGGGAAACACGCTGCTGGGCGTGTCCACGTCCATCCCCGCGCCCGCGGTGCGGCGTCACGCGGAGGTCCTGCGGGGGGTGCCTGCGGGCGACGCAACCGATTACGCAATCGACGCGGCCGCCGTTCGCGCGTCCATCGCCACCAATGCCGGCGTGATCTATCTGGTTCCCAAGGACATTCCCCAGGCCACCATACTGATCGGGACGGTCGCGCCGGATATCGCGAGCCCGAACACGTCCGCGCTCAGGGTGATGAACTACATTCTCGGCGAGGGCTCGTTCAACTCCCGGCTCATGGAGGAGGTGCGCGTGAAGCGGGGGCTCGCCTATTCGGTGCAGTCCGTCATCGGCTTCCGGAGAAACGCGGGGATTTTCTTCGCCATGGCCCAGACCAATGCGGATCAGGCGACGGTCACCCTCGAGGTGATGCGCGAAAACATCGCGCGCATGTCCCGCGAGCCCGTGAGCGGCGAGGAGCTCGTCTGGGCGCGGGAGTCAATCGCCAACAGCTTCGTGTTCGAGTTCGATACCTCGCTCGCGGTGGTGCAGAAGTACCTCTATTTGCGCTATAACCGCCTGCCGGACTCCTATCTGACCGACTACATCCCGCGCATACGCGCGATCTCTGCAACGCGTATCCAGGACGAAGCGCGTTCCCTGTTCGGCGGCGGGACGGTAACGGTGGTTGTCGGGCGTCGGGATATGGCGCCCGCCCTTGGGAAGTTCGGCCGGGTGGTGGTGCTGGGGGACCGCTAAGCCTACAGACGCTCGGCCTTGTAGATGTGCATGCGAAGCATTTCGAGCTTTTTCAGCATATTCGCCACCTCCACCGAGGTGTTCTCGAGTGAAATGCGGGAGTCCTTGATGTGCTGGCGGTCGGGCGTGGTGAGGTCCTTGACCTCGGTCTCGTTCACCTCGGCGAGCGACACGAGCGTCTGATTGACGATCGCGGCCAGCGACTTGTACATCGAGACCAGCGCCCAGTACATCTCGTACAGGAAGATGAACCGCATCTGCTCGTCCTGCGATCCGAACGCCTCAACGATGTCCTTGGTCTGGGTGTCGAGTCGGGCGATATAGTATTGCACCGAGCGGGGGAAGCTCACCAGCTCCTTGTTGAGTCCCATCACCTTGTCGATCTTCTGGATCCCGTCGAGGTCCAGGTTCCGAAGCGCGGTCTCGATCGACGTTCCGATCTCTCGGGAGACCTTGCTGCTGATCTGCGTATTGGAGATGTTGATCATCATCCCGTGGAGGCGCCCCTTGTGCGTTTTGAGCAGCTCCAGCGCCTTGTTTACCACATCGTCCGGGTCGAACCCGTCGAGCACGTAGCTGACCGCGGCGTCGGCGCCATCGGCGTCCCCGATGGCCGTCTCGTCGATCGGGGCATCCGCGCGCTCGAAAATGTCCGAGATGGTGTCCGGCGAGGCCGGCGTCGATTCGGACTCAGGGCGGGACGACTTGCCGGAACGCTTGCTCTCCACGACCTTTTGTTGATAGAATCCGGCCGAGTTCGCCGGGGTTCGGATGATGCGGATGATCTCGATTTTCCTGTCGCGCCGGTTGTAGCGCAGGCCGTACATGCGCCCCTCGGGATCGATGTAGCGGTTGTTGAGGTCGTACACGGTGATCTTCGAGGGGTCTATCTCGGAGATCGCGCGAATCTTGATGAACTTGGTTTTCACGACGGATCGATGGTCCCGCGGCCTACAGGTCCTTGTCGGTGAAATCCGGCAGGGGGTCCGTGAAGCGCACGGCGATGTATGAGTCTTCCTTCACCTTGCGGTTCGCGAAGCGAAGGGCCGCCTCGGAGGGATTGTTCCGGAGCAGGCCCGTACGGACGATGATCCCCTCGGCGGTGCGTTTTTCCTTTTTAAGCGCGAAGGACACCCGGATGATATTGCTGATGCTCACGCGATCGTTCGAGGCGATGAACACGCCGCCGCGGCTGATGTCGATGATGCGCCCGGCGCCGTTGGAGGGTATGGTGATGGTGACGTCGACCGTGTCGGGATCGCCCTCGAAGAATTCGAAGGTCGTCTTGATGTCGCACGCGTATCGTCGATATTTTCGCTTTTCGCTCATTGGCGCCCGCCGTCGTATCGTGTCCGGGCCGCGGTGCGGGACATTTTTGTCCCCCGCGGAACCGTGTGAACATTGGTAGCGTTTCAAAAAGGTATTTGTCAAGCCATGTTTTATGAAATTTCCAAAATCATCATTGACGGAATCATCTTCGCCGTGAAGCCTGTGACTCGGCGATGGGCGGGCACCCGCACCGTATCGCCACAGACGACCTGAGGGCGGCGCCATCAACCTATGAACACGAAACACACCCGTTTTATTTTTGTGACCGGCGGCGTATGCTCGTCGCTGGGGAAGGGGATCTCGACCGCCTCGCTCGGGCTGCTCCTCGAGGGGCACGGTTACCGCGTCTCGCTCATCAAGATGGACCCGTACATCAATATCGATCCGGGGACGATGAGCCCCTTCCAGCACGGCGAGGTGTACGTGACCGAGGACGGCGCGGAGACGGACCTCGATCTGGGCTACTACGAGCGCATGACCAACGCCCGCCTCACGCGGAAGAACTCGGTCTCCACGGGGCAGATCTATCATGCGGTCATCGAGCGGGAGCGACGCGGCGACTATCTGGGGAAGACGGTCCAGGTGATCCCGCATATCACCAACGAGATCAAGAAGCGCATCTACGATGTGGCCACCGACGACGATCTCGATTTCGTGCTCGTGGAGATCGGCGGGACCGTGGGCGACATCGAGTCGATCCCCTTCCTGGAGGCCATCCGTCAGATCCGCCACGACCTCGGCGTCGCGCGCGTGCTCAACGTGCATCTTACGCTCATCCCCACCATCACCGTGGCCGGCGAGCAGAAGACCAAGCCCACGCAGCACTCGGTAAAGGAGCTCATGGAGCTGGGGATCATCCCGGATATACTGCTGTGCCGGACGAACCGGCCGCTCTCCGCGGACATGAAAAGCAAGATTTCGCTCTTCTGCAACGTGTCCGAGCGCCACGTGATCTCGGCGGTCGACATCGCGAGCTCCATCTACGAGATTCCGCGCATGCTCCATGAGAACGGCTACGACGCGATCGTGCTGGAGCATTTCGGCCTCGCGCCCACCGAGCTTTCGATCCCCGCCTGGGACTCCTTCATGGACGCGCTGCACGATCCGCAGGTCACGGTGCGGATCGCGGTGGTCGGGAAATACATCTCGCTGCAGGACTCGTACCGCTCCATCTACGAGGCGCTGGGGCACGGCGCGGTGGCGAACCGCGCCACGCTCGAAATCGTGCGCATCGACTCCGAGGACATCGAGAAGAAGCACAAGCTCAACGTGAAGGGCCTCTTCCAGAAGGTGGACGGCATCCTGATCCCCGGCGGGTTCGGGAACCGCGGTATCGAGGGGAAGATCGCCACGGTCGCCTATGCGCGCAAGAACGGGATACCGCTTTTCGGCATCTGCCTGGGAATGCAGTGCACGGTGATAGAGTTCGCCCGCAATGCCTGCGGGCTCGAGGGGGCGAATTCCTCCGAGTTCGATCCCGCGACCGAGCACCCCGTCATCTCGCTGCTCGAGGAGCAGGAGATGATCGAGACCAAGGGCGGCACCATGCGGCTCGGCGCCTATCAGTGCGATCTGCGCGAGGGCACGAAGGCCCGCGCGCTCTACGGCCGGGAGAGCGTCATGGAGCGCCACCGGCACCGCTTCGAATTCACCATGCGCTATCGCGAGCTCTTCGAGGAGAACGGCATGCAGTGCAGCGGGATCAATCCGAAAAGCAATTTGGTCGAGGTGGTCGAGGTCCGCGATCATTTCTGGCTGGTGTGTACGCAATACCACCCCGAGTTCAAGTCCAAGCCAACCGCTCCGCATCCGCTCTTTGTCGGATTCATCAAGGCCGCGATCGACTCACAGAAAGGGAAGGGGGCGGGATCCGAATGAAACTGTGCGGGCATGTCGTTGATCCGGCGGGGCGGTTCTTCCTCATCGCGGGCCCCTGCGTGATCGAGTCGCGGGACCTGGTGTTGCGCACGGCCGAGCGCCTCACCGAGATCGCCGCGCGGCTGGGCCTGTTCTTCATCTTCAAATCATCGTACGATAAGGCGAATCGGAGCTCCATCACCTCCTTCCGCGGGCCGGGGATCGACGCGGGCCTCGCGATCCTGGACGAGGTCCGCCGCCAGTTCGGCGTTCCCGTGACCACCGACGTGCATTCGGTGGAGGAGATCGGAATCGCCGCAGGCGCGGTTGACGTGATCCAGATCCCGGCGTTTTTGTGCCGGCAGACCGACATGCTCATCGCGGCCGGACGCAGCGGCGCCGCGGTGAACGTGAAGAAGGGGCAGTTCGTCGCCCCGTCCGACGTCGCGCCCATCGTCGAGAAGCTCACCGCGTCGGGGTGCGAAAGCTACGGGATCATCGAGCGCGGGTACACCTTCGGTTACAACAACCTGGTGGTCGACATGCGGTCGTTCGCCATCATGCGCGCGATGGGGGTGCCCGTCATCTTCGACGCGACGCACTCCACGCAGCTCCCCGGCGGCGGGACGCAGTCGGGCGGCGAGCGGGACTACGCGCCGCTTCTGGCGCGAAGCGCGGTCGCGGCGGGCGTGGACGGCCTGTTCATGGAGGTCCATCCCTGTCCCGACGAGGCGCTCTGCGACGCGACCAATCAATACTATCTGGACCGCGTGGAGCCGCTCCTTGCGACGCTCATCGAGATCGACCGGTTGGCGAAGGGGACCGGCGGATGATCGACTGGAAGGCCGTGCGCATGCTCATCACCGACGTCGACGGCGTGCTCACCGACGGGAGCCTCTATTACGATGCGAACGGCGAGTCGATCAAGCGCTTCAATGTCCGGGACGGGCTCGGGATCAAGCGCCTGATGGCCGCCGGTGTGAAGTGCGCCGTGATCACCGGCCGGACCTCGCAGATCGTCGAAGCGCGCCTGCGCGAGCTGGAATACGATGCGGTGCTGCAGGGCGTCATCGACAAGGCCGCTGGTCTTTCGCGGGTGCGGAAACTCCTCCCCGGGATATCCGCGCACGAGATCGCCTATATCGGCGATGACGTGAACGACCTGCCGATACTGGCGCTGGTCGGCATACCGATCGCCGTTGCCGACGCCGCCGACGAGGTGCTGCGCATCGCCCGTCACGTGACCGCGCATGTAGGCGGGAACGGGGCCGTGCGCGAGGTGTGCGACCTGATCCTCGCCGCGAAAAGCGGGTCCGTATGAGCTTTTTTTGTTGAAATCCTCCCGAGTTCGCATTACCCTTACCATAACGATTGTGATTGGAGTATCGGTGAAAGTATTTGCACGAATCGGTCCCGCTGTGGCCCTGTGTGTTGCGTGTGTCGCGTGCGGTCAGGGCGGGTTCCTGTCGCCGGCGCGCGCCATCCCCGACATGCGCATCAAGAACTTCCAGTCGACGAACTATCAGAACGGGAAACTGCTGTGGGAGCTTGCGGCCGAGGAGTCGCTCTATTTTTTTTCGGAGAACCGCTCCGTGGCGCGGGGGATCGTGGTCAGCTATTATCAGAACAACAAGCTCACGGCGACCGTACGCGCGGATGAGGCGCGCATCGTGGCGAATTCCCGCAATATCGTGCTCTCGGGAAACGTGGACGCCCTGATGCCGTCGGGAAACCGGCTCGTCACCTCGTCGATCACCTGGAACAATCACGACAAGGTGCTGGACACGGACGATCCCGTCCGCATCGTCATGAGCAATGGCGATGTCATCGAGGGGATCGGCCTCAAGGCGAATTACGATTTGGAAACATTCGAACTGAAGAGGCGGGTGACGGCGAAAGCGACCGAGACGGACGCCATCATCCCGAACAAGCCCCATGCCAAGAAGCGGTAATATCATCGTCGCACTCATCGCGGCGGGCGCTCTGATCCTCTGCTGGTCCAACGACCCTGCGGCCGTTTCGGCCCCCGCGAAAAACAAGAAAAAGAAGAACGTTCCCGTCGTCATTTCGGGCGGTTCCGTGAAGGGCGCGCTCCAGGGCATCGTGGGCGGGAAGAAGATGTATCAAACCGAGCTCGGCGGAAATCCGGAGATCACCTGGGGGCAGATGCGCCTGAGCACGGGCAGGATCGTGGTCCGCGGCGCCCAGGGCGACACGGCGGAGTGCACGGGCGGCGTCCGCATCTCCGACGGCAAAACGAAATCGACCATTCGCGCCAGCCGCGCGCTGTTCACGCGGAAGGACAACCACATCGAACTGACCGGCGGGGTCGAGATAACCACGCGCCGCTCCGACGACGGCTCGACGGTGCTGATGCGATCGAAGCGCGTCATCTATCGCATCAACGATGAGGTCGCCGAGGCCCTGGGCGGCGTGCGCGTGACGAACGCCGACATCCTGATCGTGTCGGAGCGCGCCGTGTATCGGAAACGGGAGAACGTGGTCTCGTTCGAGATCAAGCCGATCGCGAAGAAGGGCCCGAACATCTTTCGGGCCGCCACGCTCTCCTATGAGCTCGGCGAACGGCGCATCGTGCTTGATGGAAACGTCTATATCGAGACCTACACCGACGAGAAGGACGCGAAGACCAGTGCGCCGAGGCGCGTCCGGTCGATCACCACGGGCGACCGCGCGGAGTATCTGGACGCGGCCGAACGCCGGGTCACGGTGCTGGGGAACGCGCGCATCGTGCGCGACGACGCGACCTTCGCCGGGAAGCGGATCGACATGCTGGGGAAAGACGGCGACCGGGTGCTCGGCGACGATATCGTGATCACCTATACGGCGGAGCATGTCGATGTGAAGGGGAAGCGGTTATCGTACAACAAGGCGAACAAGTACGCGTCGATATCGGGCGATTCGATCATCATCATACGCGATCCGAAGGTCCCGGGCAAGGAGAAGGCGCGGATGTACGGCGATTACATCGAGTACTTCCAGGACATCGAGGAGCTGTTCATCAACGGGAACGTCTCGATCCATCAGGACAACGGGGTGATTCGGGGCGACGTCGCGCGCTACCTTCGGCGCGAGGACGCGGTGTACATCATGGGGAATTCGCGGATCGAGCGCGCGGGATCGACCCTCACGGCGAACATGATCTATTTTAATACGAAGAGCAACAATGTCCGATTGATCGGAAACATCTACGGCACGGGCGTCAACTGAGACGCCCGGCGGCGGGTACGCGGGGATAGGCGACATGCAAAACGGCGACACATACGGGGACGCGCGGAAGACGGGCCGAAAGATTCTCGAGCTCGACTCGCTGGTGAAGATCTACCACAAGCGGCGCGTGGTCAACCGGATCTCGTTCGAGATCATGTCGGGTGAGATCGTGGGGCTGTTGGGACCAAACGGCGCCGGGAAGACAACGACCTTCTACATGGTCGTGGGCTTGGTGAAGCCCGATGCGGGCAAGATCATCCTGAACAACACCGACATTACCAACGAGCCGATGTACCGACGCGCGCGCCTGGGCATCGGCTACCTTCCGCAGGAGGCGTCCATTTTTCGCAAGCTCACCGTTCGCGAGAACCTCGACATCATCCTGGAGATGCAGGACCTCACCAAACAGGAGATGGAGGAGAAGCGGGAGCGGCTCCTTTCGGACCTGTCGATATCGCACCTCGCGCCCCAGAAGGCCTATACACTTTCCGGCGGCGAGCGGCGCCGTCTCGAGATCGCGCGCACCCTGGTGACCGACCCGGACTTCATCCTGCTCGACGAGCCGTTCGCCGGGGTGGACCCCATCGCCGTGGCCGACATCCAGAGCATCATCAGCGCGCTGAAGGAGCGGGGGATCGGCGTGCTCATCACCGACCACAATGTGCGCGAGACCCTCACCATCACGGACCGCTCGTGCATCATTCATGAGGGGAAGATCCTCATCAGCGGCAAGGCGAACCAGCTCATTCGCAGCAAGAAGGCCCGGGAGATATACCTCGGGGAGGAGTTCTCCCTCTAGGGAGGCGCGATGGCACAGTCACCCAGACTCGAGCTTCGGCAATCGCAGAAACTCTTTCTCACGCAGACGCTGCGGCAGTCCATCGAGATGCTGCAGCTGTCGACCGTGGAGCTTATGGAGATGATTCGCGCCGAACTGACGGAGAACCCGGTGCTGGAGGAAACCTCCTCCGAGGGCGCGGCGACCGTCGGGAGCGCCGACGACCGGGAGGGACTTCTCGAGCGCAGCCTGAGCGGCGACGAGGCCCCGGCGGGCGAGAAGGGTGAGGGCACGATCGAATACGAGCGCTACGGCGACAGCGCATATTCGGGCCATGTGGACGACGACAGCAACCGGCGGTTCATCGAGAACACCATCCGGTACGGCGAGTCCCTGCAGGACGTGCTCCTGCGGCAGGCGCGCATCGTTGCGCGTGATATCGCGGAGGAGGACCTCTTCGAGCGGATCATCACCGCGCTTGACGAAAACGGGTTTGTGCGACTGTCCCCCGGAGAGATCGCCGAGGGCGCCGGCGTGCCGATCGAGGCCGTCGTTCACGCGATGGGCGTGATTCAGGAGTTCGATCCGCCCGGGTGCGCGACGACCGGCGCCCGCGAGGCCCTGCTGGTGCAGGCGCGCGCGCAGTACCCGAACGACGCGCTCCTTGCCGAGATCATCGAGCGGCATTTCGACGATCTGGACAATGTCCGGTTCGAGCGCATCGCCAAGGCGCTGGGCGTTGAGATCGGGGCGGTGATGGATCGCGTCGAGAAGCTCCATCACCTCGACCCGTTCCCCGGGCGTCAATTCTCCCGGCAGGGCGCCCGTTATATCGTCCCGGACGTCGAGGCGCGCCTCGACGGCGGAGAGCTCGCCGTTACGATGAAGGACGACTGGCTGCCCGATATCGACATTAATTCCTATTATTCGCGCCTGCTCGACGAAAAAAAAATTGAAAAAAAACACAAAGAATATATTCAGGACAAACTGCAGTCGGCGCGGAACCTCATCAAGAACATCAGGACCCGCCGCACAACGATTGCGCGGGTTGTGGGAGCCGTCATGGAGCGCCAGCGGGCCTTTCTGGATCGGGGTCCGGGGCACTTGCGGCCGCTCACGTGCCGCGAAATCGCGGACGATCTCGGCTATCATGAGTCGACCGTCAGCAGGGCCATGAGCAACAAGTTCGTGCAAACCGCCTGGGGAATCTTCGAGATGAGGAGCTTTTTCGTCTCCCGCGTGGGAAACGAGGGTGTCGAAGCGGCGTCCTCGGACCGGGTGCAGGCGCTCATCAGGGAGACGATCGCGGGTGAGGACCCGAGCGCCCCGTTGAGCGACGAGGATATCTGCGAGCGGATTCGCGAGCAGGGAATTCACCCGTCGCGAAGGACCGTGGCGAAATACCGCGGGGAGCTCAATATCCCCCCGGCGCATACGCGTAAGCGAATACATATCTACAAAACAGGAGAACATTCATGAATATAAAAATCACCGGCAGAAATTTCGACGTCACACCGAGCATTCGCGAATACGCCGAAAAGAAGGTGAAAAAGCTCGAAACCTATTTTCACCAGCTGCTCGACGCGAGCATCATCATGTTCCTGGAGCGGCAGGACCATGTCATGGAAATACTCATCAACGGGGACGGCGTGCAATTCTACGCCCGCGAGCGGTCCGGCGACATGTACTCGTCGATCGACCTGCTCTGCGACAAGGTCGAGAAGCAGATCGTGCGCCACAAGGAACGCCACTCGGGCCACAAGGCGGTAGGCCTCGGGAAAATGGAAGAGAAAGAGGTCTCTGCGTCCTCGGCCGTGACGCTCACCATGAACCGGGTGAGCAATAAGCCGCTCGATCCCATCGAGGCCTTTCTGGAGATGCGCCTCGAGAAACGGGACTTCATCCTGTTCAAGCGGGGCATCCAGGATCTGCAGAGCGATGTCGATTATTCAAGCCGCAATTATTCGATCATCTTCAAGGACGGTGCGGGATACCGCATGGTCGAGGTTCCCTTCGAATTCATCAGCGGCAACGCCGTCGCCGGCCAGGGGCTCATCGGCTACGACATCAAGATCCTTGATGAATCCGCCGCAAGCCCGCGCTTCGAGTACGTGAAGAATAAAGATGTTACGCTCCCGTCGATCACGCCGGCGCAGGCCTACGAGAAGCTGGTGGCCGACGGCGCGTCCCATCTTCCGTTCTTCAATGCCGATACGAATTTCCTGAACATCATCTACCGCGATGGAAAGCGCTTCTCCCTCATGGTGCCCACGTTCTAGGGGCTGTGCCCGCCGATGAGCGCAAAAAAGTTCCGTATCGCCGACCTCATCTCAATCAAGGGCAAGCTCGACCTCGGGCTTACCCTGGTTGCCGGGGCCGCGGGGCTGGACAAGGTCATCAAGGGGAGCGAGATCAACCGTCCCGGCCTCACGCTCGCCGGCTTTTATGAGTTTTTCGCATTTGATCGCATCCAGATCTTCGGTCTGGGCGAGACGGCCTTTTTACACGGCCTGGACGACGCGCGCAAGCGCGAGGTGTACGAGAAACTGTTCTCGTACGACATGCTGTGCTGTATTTTCAGCCACGGCGAGCGGCCCGACGATATCTTCCTGGACTTCTCCGAGGAGCGCGGCATACCGGTGCTGCTCACCGGTCTCGAGACCACGCGCCTCATCACGCTTATCACGCACATCATCGAGGAGGCGTACTCCCCGTCGATCACGCTCCACGGGACGCTGGTCGAGGTGTTCGGCATCGGCGTACTGCTCACGGGCAAGAGCGGCATCGGCAAGAGCGAGTGCGCGCTGGAGCTCATCGAGCGCGGGCACCGGCTGGTGGCCGACGATCTCGTCGAGGTGAAGCGCCTGGACGAGTATCTGCTGATGGGAAGCGGCTCCGAGATCATCAAGCACCACATGGAGATCCGGGGCATCGGCATCATCAACGTCCGCGATATTTTCGGGATCCGTTCGGTGCGCAACCGCAAGCGGATCGAGCTGGTGGCGCTCCTCGAGGAATGGCAGAGTGGCAAGGAGTACGATCGCCTGGGCATCGAGGAGGAGGTGTATACGATCCTCGATGTCGACAGTCCCTACATTACCATACCGGTGCGTCCGGGGCGAAACATCCCCATCATCATCGAGACCGCGGCGCTCAACCGGCGCCTCAAGAAGATGGGCGTCTTCTCGGCCAGCGAGCTCGACATGCGCATCCAGAACTGGATGAAGCAGGAGGGGGCCGCGCATGACTGAGCGCGAGGTGCGCATCACCAGCAATGCGGGCGTGCACGCCCGGCCCGCCATGATGCTGGTCAAGGAGGCGATGAAGTACCCCTGCGAGGTGTTCGTCATCAAGGACGACATCGAGGCGAACGGGAAGTCCATCATGTCCGTGCTGGGTCTCGCGATCACGCCCGGCAGCCGTTTGCTCATCAAGGCCGTAGGGGACCGGGAGCGCGAGGCGGTGGAGCGACTCGTCCGGCTCATCGAAAGCGATTTCAAGGACCTGTGATGGTGCGTTGCGGAGTATGCGCCACGGCGGTGCCCCGATGACACGCGAATTCGAGGGCGGCGCGCGCGAGGAGCTCCGTGCGTATGTGCGACAGCAGCCGCCGCGCGGCGGCATGGTCTGGTACCGCTCCGACGAGGAGCGTTCCTATCTGTCCGCCTGGCTGGCCGCAGGCGATGAGCGCTCACCCCGCATCGTTCGCGATACGCCCGCCGACTCCCCCGGTGTCGTTCGTGACGAGCGTGCGGCGTGCACGCGGTGCGAGAACGTGGTGCGCAAACGCGGGCCCTTCGGCTCCGGCGCGAACGGGATCATGATTATCCTGAACATGCCGTCGCGGATCACCGATTTCGAAAAAAAATTCTACGCCGCCGACGCCGACGAGCTGCTCGCCAAGATGATGGGCGCCATCGGGATTGACCTTGCGGAGTGTTATGTGACCGAGCTGGTGAAATGCGACCCCACCGGATCCGCCTCATCGGCCGGCGCCCTGTTCGACAACTGCCGCGCCGTCCTCACTCGCGAGCTCGAGGAGCGTGCGCCCCGCTTCGTGGTGGTGATGGGCGAGCTCGCGCCGCTCCAGAAGATCATCCATCGCTCGCGCGGCATACTCTGGTACGCGATCGAGCACCCGGTCGTCCTTTTGAAAAATCCGGACTTGAAGAAGCCGGCATGGAACACGCTCAAGGTGCTGCGCACGAAACTGGCCGAACCGTCCGCCGGCCGTTAAGGTGGGGCGCGCGGTGTATGCCGACGTGCACGTGGGCACTCCCGTCGAGGGTCCCTTCACCTATGCAGTCCCGGAGGGGATGACGGTCGTTCCCGGAATGCGCGTCATCGTCGATTTCAACCGCCGCCGAATGACCGCCTTCGTCGTCGACGTGCACGCGCGCATCCCCGATTTCTCCCCCATCAAGCCCATCGTCGAATGCATCGATCCCGAACCGGTGTTCAACGAGCGCCTCGTCGATCTCGCGCGCTTCACGGCGAGCCACTATGTGGCCGAGGTGGGGGAGGTGATGGCGCTGGCGCTGCCCGCCGGCACGAGCCGTGGAACGCGTTCGCGCGACAATACGAGCGCGACGCAGGGCGGCCGCGCCATCGAGCTCAACGAGGAACAACGGGTTGTCCGCGACGCGATCCTTGAGGGAACTGCGCGCGGGGAGAACGCGCATCTGGTCTTCGGGGTCACCGGGAGCGGCAAAACCGAGCTCTACCTCGAGCTCGCGCGACTGACTATCGAGGCGGGGCGGTCGGTCCTCGTCATGGTCCCGGAGATATCGCTCTCGTCGCAGATCTTCCGGCGGATCCACGATGTTTTCGGCGGCGACCTGGTCTTGTATCACAGCCGCCTCACCCCCAATCAGCGCTTCGACAACTGGATGCGCTTCTTTCACGGCGAGGCGCGAATCGCGGTGGGAACGCGCTCGGCGGTCTTCATGCCCTGCCCGGACCTGGGGCTTATCGTCATCGACGAGGAGCACGACGGCTCCTACAAGGAGAACAGCACGCCCCGCTACAATGCGCGACGCCTGGCCTTTTACCGGAGCCGCACGGAGAATGCGCTCCTGGTAATGGGTTCGGCAACGCCGTCGGTGGAGACGCTGTATTCGACGGAACGCGGGGTGATGCGGCTGCACCGCCTCACGGCCCGCTACGGGACCGCCGAGCAGCCGGAGATCGACATCGTCACGGTCAAGGCGCGCGACGGACAGGACGCGCTCTCGTCGCGCCTCAGGCTTGCGACGCGCCGGACGATCGACGCGGGCGGGCAGGCGATCTTCCTGCTCAATCGGCGCGGGTTCGCGCCGGTGATGATCTGCGACGAGTGCAGCCAGTTCGTATCCTGCCCACAGTGCAGCATCAGTCTCACATTGCACAATGACAACCGCCTGCACTGTCATTATTGCGGCCACCTGCAGGGTGCGCCTGAGTCCTGTCCCGCCTGCGGGGCTGAGGCGCTCGTGTCGTTGGGCGCGGGCACCCAGCGAGCCGAGGAGGCCGTACGCGCGGCCTTCCCCGACGCGCGCCTGGCGCGCATGGACCTCGACAGCACACGCCGGAAGAACGCCGCGGCCGACATCATCGCCGCCATGGAGGCGCGCGAGATCGACATTCTGCTGGGTACGCAGATGGTGGCCAAGGGCTTCGATTTCCACGGCGTGACGCTGGTGGGCGTGCTCCTCGCGGACATCGGCATGAGCCTGCCGGACTATCGGGCGACGGAGCGCGTTTTCTCGCTCCTGGTGCAGGTGGCCGGACGCTGCGGACGCGGCGCCGAGGCCGGTCGCGTTCTCGTCCAGACCCTGAACGAGGAGCACCGCCTGTTTTCGTTTCTCCGGCGCCACGACTATCTGGGGTTTTACCGGTACGAACTCTCGATGCGTCGGGAGCTTGGCTATCCGCCGTTCACGCGTATCGCGCGCCTGCTGGTGCGGGGCAAGGACGAGTCGCAGGTCGAGGCCGCGGTGCAGTCGCTCGCGCGGGAGCTTGCCGGCATCATCAAACGCCGGCAGGCAGCGGTGCAGCTCCTGGGGCCGTCAATGGCGCCGCTGTATCGCATCGCGGGGAACTACCGCAGCCATATACTGTTAAAGTCCCGTGAGGTTGATCCCCTTCGGGCGGTCGTGGCGGAGGGCAAGCGCGCCTTTGCGTCGCGCGGCGTCTATCTCGAGATCGATATCGATCCCTACGACATGCTCTGAGAAAAAACCCGGTTACTGGCCGCCCATCTCCCGGCGTATGATGGCACTGAGGAGCTCGACCGGGGGGACGCCGACCATCCGCCTGCCGTTGATGAACAGGGTGGGCGTAGCCGAGATCCCGAGCTTTTCCGCCAGCCGCGCGTCCCGCTCGATGATGGCCGACACGGCGGGCGACCCCATGAGGGACATGAAGCCCGGATCCGGGGCGATGCTGTCCGCCAGCGCGCGCGCGGTGTCCGCGGTGTACCCGCCGGAGATCTTCCGATAGTATTTGAAGTGCAGTGAGAGATAGCGGGGGAAAAACCCCTTCTGCGCCGCTGCGCTCATCGCGCGCGCGGCGCTGCAGGAATGCGGATATGTAGTCCGTTTCGCGAACGGATTGCAGTCGGTGTCCAGTGGGTAATGGTAGTAGGTGACCGCGAGAGAGCCCTTGAACTGCGCAAACAACTGCTTCTCGACCTCGAAAAGATGAGAGCATGCGGAACACAGGAAGTCCGTGAAGGCGATGATCCGAACCCGCGCATTTGCCGGTCCGATCGTAAGCGCGCTCGGTGGCAGTTCCAGGCGTTCGGGGGCGGCCGCGTAGAAGGTCCGCAGGTGCTCATCGACCGCCGCGCGCGGTGCCGCCGGCGTGAAGGTCTTGAGGAAGAGAATATAATTGAACGAGAACACGGTGAACAGGAGCAGGAAGCCGAAGATCACGTAGAGCGATACGGCCGCCCGACGGTCCGGCCCCGATTCATCGGCGTTGACGAGTTGGCGAACGGTGCCGCGAAGGCCCCCCGGCGCGTCGCGAAGGGCGAACCGGTACCAGAGAATGCTTGTCGCAAACATGAGCGCGGTCACGCCGTAGGTGGCGATGCAGAAGCCGCAAAACAGGCCCGTGACGACGAGGATGATCGCGAGCGCAATATCGACCGCGAGCGCCAGCGCCGTTGCCGGAAAGGCGATGATCGCCGCGTACGTATAATACCGTTCGCCCGCATAATCCGCGACGAGCACGGTAAACAGGATAAACAAATAGAACAGGAGGCCGATCCCCGCGATCGGAACTCCGAACACGCTGGAGTAGGGCGAGTTGCGCAGGGACGCGCATGCGCTGTTCAGGTCGTTGCCGCAGAGGCGCAGGGCGGAGCCGATCTCGGGATAGTAGTGCTCGACGGTGAGATACGCGCTCAGGGCGACACCGGCGATCGAGAGCGCGAGCATGACATAGATGAATTTTTTCATGCCGCATGATCCCATCGGGCGCGCTGCGTCGTCAATTACTAAATCCGAATTTTTCGCGCGGGGGATTGTAATACCCGAGGCGGATCGCCGGATGCCGCTCCCGCAGCGTCGCGCACAGTGTCCTGATGCCGATGGCGTTCGTCTCCTCGACGCCGATTGCCGCCCAGTACAGGTCCGGGTCGATGTTGAGGTTCCGCGTCTGTATCATGTGCACCGGGTGATCGCGCAGGAAGGCGAAAAGCGAATCGACCTCGCTTTCCATGTCGGTGAAACCCGGCAGGAAGAACAGGTTGAGCGATACGAACAGACCGCACCCGAGCGCCGTTTCAACCGATCGACGCATGTCGGAGAAGGAAAACGACGACGAGCGGACATAGCGGTTGTAGTAGCGCTCCGTGGGCGAGTTGAGGCTGATGCGTATCGAGTCCAGGCCCGCCGCCCGCAGGTCCGGGATCCGGTCGGGGAGCGATCCGTTCGTGTTCAGGTTGATGGTGCCCCGCGCGGTGTGCGCACGCACCAGTTCGATCGCTCGCGACAGATCGCGCGCCCGCAGCAGCGGCTCCCCCTCGCATCCCTGCCCGAAGCTCGCGACGCCGTCCGGCACGCGCGAGAAGTGATGCAGAATCACCTCCGCGATCTCTTCGGGCGTCGGCGAGAAGTCGAGCCGGTCCTGCGAATGGCAAAACCCGGAGTCCTCCTGCAACGACAGGCAGCCGACGCAGGCGGCATTGCACGCGGGCGTGGTGGGAACGGGCGCCTCGAAGCGCCCCAGGAAAAAATTGCGCGCGCAGAGGCAGCGGTACTCGGTGGAGCAATGCGCAAGTTGGCGAACGAGGCGATTGTCCGGAAGGCGTTGTGCGAGCGACCGTTGGGCGCGTGTAAGCGCCGCATCGTCCAGGTGCAGCTCGGGATCGGATCGCGGATCTTCGTCGATCCGCATGGCGGGGACGGCGTACTCCCCGTCGACGATGGCGACGCCGGCATATGCCCAGAGCGGAAGCGTCGGCGCGTCGGCGGTTACGGTATAACCGGGAAGAAAGGTCCGGAGAAACCCCGAGCTCAGGAACGATGCGGCGGCGACAATCGGGACGCCCGCGTCGTCATCGGGAATACACTCGAATGCGTCGGTCCTCTTCCTGCGCGCCACGGGACGGCGTCCCGGGAGCGAGAGGATGTGGCTACCGAAAGGGAGCTCGATGAGCTCGGCGGGATCGACCGGAACGAAGCGGGTGCCGCTCCGGAAGGCGGGTTCGAGCGACGGGTGTTCGTAGATGCGATCGCGCTCGTCGCAATAGACGAGCTGCGGGCGGTTACGTCTTCGTGGTGTCATGGCCGATCCGGATCGCGTTCGCGCGATGCAGTTTTTTTTCAATATGCCTGATCCGCGTCGAAAGGCGGTGTTGCTCCTTGACCAGTCGGCGGTACGCGGGCGATCGGCGAATCGTCCTCGCGTCGATGCCGCTTCCCTCGAGGGTGCGCTTGATGCCGAGGCGCTCCATGCGGACTTGGCGCCAGGACGCGCGCAGGTCCCGGAGTTCGTTGTGGAGCGCAGTCGATGTACGGGATGATTCTTCCATGATGCGGGCGCAGGATCGCAGTGGCGGTGCGCGGGACAGGGTTGGGCGCGCTACTTTTTCCCGGTGGATCGGGCGATATCGATCAAGTCGCCGTCCTGGAGGTGAATGGCCGGATAGCTTTCCGGCGATACGATGGCGCCGTTTCGCTCAACGACGATTTTATCGGGATTGAAACGGTACTGGACAACCAGGTCCAAGAGCGAGGTCTTGTAGAACTCGATGGCGATACCGTTTACCTTGATTTTCATCTCGCTAGCTCCATTCGTAGATGAGAATGGCCGGCAGAACGATGGCCGCCGTCTCTGCGCGCATCTGCGTTCCGCCGAGAATAACCGCCTCCCATCCGGCGTCACGCGCCGCGGCGCATTCGCGCTCGGAAAACCCGCCCTCGGGGCCGATGAGTACGGTCCCGGCGCGCCCGTCGTCGCCCAACATCGGACGCGACCTGAGGAACTCCTTGAGGTCCCGGGCGCGAGGGTCCAGATGCGCGATCATTCGAACGCTTTCGGCGAAGCCCGCGATGACCTCGTGGAAGTCGCGTATCGCGAAAACCGGGGGCGGCGTCCCTCGCTGGCACTGCTGCGCCGCCTCGGCGGCGATGCGACGCCAACGGTTAAGGCGGCCCTCGCCGTCGTCCTCCAGCCGCGGGATGGACCTCTCGGTGATCATCGGCTGAATGCCCGCCACGCCCGCCTCGACGGCCTTCTGTACTACCAGGTCGAACTTCTTCCCCTTGAGCAGGGCCACGGCAACAACGATATTTACACTTGAAAAGCGCGTGTCGATTTTGTCAATGATTTCCAAAAGCGCGTTGTCGGCGGATATCTCGACTATCGCCGCCCGATAGGCATCGCCGTGTGCGGTCGTATACTCGACGATCTCGCCCGGGCCCGCGCGGCGGACGCGAACGGCGTGATGGAAGAGATCGCCGTCGATGCGCACGCGCCCGTCGACGATCGTCGGAGATGGAATATAGAATCGCGGCATGCCGAACCCTCCGCACAGATTCGTCAATTGCCGTCGGAAAGATTTTTGGTCAATACTAATATTTTTTGCTTGATGGGTACGACGCGATCGGGACCAGCTCCGCTATGAAAAAATATCTCGTCCTCGCCGCCGCGGTGTTTGTCCTGTTCACCGCCGTGAAGCTGCATTTTATCTCGTCGACCATGGTGATCGACGACGAGGCCTACTACGGCATGTATTCGCGGCATCTCGCACCCGGCTACATCGACCACGGGCCGGTCGTGGCGCTCTTGGTGCGCGCCTCCACGGCCGCCTTCGGCGAAACGGCCTTCGGCGTGCGCGCCGGCTCGGTGGCGCTCCTGTCGCTGCTCTCGATCGCGCTCTTCTGGTTCGGGGCGCGCTTCCATTCGCCGCGCGCCGGCTGGGCGCTCTTCCTGATTTCAATGACGACGCTGCTCTATTTCGCCGGGTCGGTCGTCGTCACCCCGGATACGCCCATGGTGTTTTTTATGATGCTGGCGCTCATGCTGTATTATGCGGCGTTCTTTTCGCACCGGTATTATTTCTATCCCGCGGGAATCATGCTGGGGCTTGCGATGCTCTCGAAGATATCGGTGGTCTTTCCCGCGCTGGGCGTTTTCCTCTTTCCGCTCATTGCGCCGGATAAGCGGGCATTTCTCCGGTGCCGCGAATTCTATCTGTCGTTCATCATCGCCGCCGTCGTCTTCTCGCCGTTTTTGGTGTGGAATTTCCAGAACGACCTGGCCTTCATTCGCTACCAGGGCGCGCATGTGTTCCGCCCGGGCGGCATTAAAAGCTTCTTCGATCTCTGGGGCGCGCAGGCGGGGCTGTTGTTTCCCATCCTGTTTTTCTTTGCGATCTATCTTCCCGGCCAGGCGATCGTGAACCGCATACGCGCGAGGGCGGTCGATCCGCGCCGTCTCTTTTTCGCCATCACCGCCGCCGTCCCCCTGGGGTATTTCATGGTCCAGTCAATGTTTAGCCGCTACGAGGCCAACTGGCCGGCGCCGGCCTTCTTCGGCGGGATCATGCTTGCGGGGATGCACATTGCGGAACACTGGGAGCGTCTTCGGACGCTGTTTGCCGTGCAGGTGGCGGCTTCGTGCGCGCTCATCGCCGTCGCGGTCGTCCAGGTGGTGTATTCGCCCATAGCGTTTCCGGCCGGGAAGGATGTCACAAACCGCTACTACGCCTACCAGGCGCTTGCGGGTCCCGTGCGGGAGTTTCTCGAGCGGGAGCCGCGCTATCGGTCCCTTCGAATGATGTCGGCCAACTACCAGATCCCGTCGATGGTCAATCTCTACCTTCGCCCGGACCGCGAGGCCGTCGCCATATCGGTTGCCGGCTATCACGACACCCTCTATTCCTTCGTGTATCGCGATGCCACGCTCGTCGGTCAGGACTACCTGTTCGTGTGGCTGGGCGAGGAGATCCCGAACAATATCCGACGCCATTTCAACTCCCTCGAGAGGGTCGCGACGTTTCCGTCCGTGCGCGCCGGGCGCGTCGTGGGCGTGGTAACGCTCTGGGAGGCGAAGGGATACCGCGGACGGGCCTTCTAGAAGTACTTACCGAAAAACCGTTCGATCCCGCCCCAGAGGCGCTCGCGCAGCGCGGAAATGCGCGCGGCGTCCACCCGCATCGTCGTCTCGTTGAAATATCGCTCGGTGAAAAAGAGCGAGCGGGACACCGACAGGCGCAGCATCGGTATGCCGGCGTTCCCGTAGCGGTTCAGGATGTGCCCGTTGAAGCTCGGCGTGTTGATGGCGATCCGTCCGGCTACGCTGGCCGGCTCGCTCTCGAAGAATTTCTCCAGCGCCTGTTTGAGCGCGCCCGCGAGTTCGTCGGGACAGGTCGTGTAGCGGCCGGAGCGGCCGTGCGCGGCGTTTTCGATGGTCACCAGTGGGCGCGGGCGGCCGGCGTCGGCGGCCGACTTCGGGCCCACGGGCATCATCACGTGGCAGTCGATGATGAGCGCATGGCCGACCGACTGCGTCGCCGCCTCGACCTGCGTGTGAAAGGGAAGGTGGTAGCGGCGGATGAGGTTTGCGATCGCGATCTCGTCGGGGAAGGCGCCCTCGTCGAACACGGGCTTGCCGGCCGGCGTCTCACGCTTGATGACGCCGTCGTCCGAGCCGGGCGGGAGCAGGGTGTGCGGACGGTCCACATCCACGAACAGTCGCGAGATGTCCGTGGAGATCACCGTCGCCCCGCGGTCCCCGAAGGCGAAGAGGTCGTTGGCGCAGGAATCAGCGCTGTAGAACAGATCGAAGCGGTTCACGCGCTCATAGCCCTTGAGCTCGTCGGGAACGCGATAGCCCCCGTGGGGGACGATGATGAGGATCGGCAACGATTTCGCCATGGCGCATTATGTCGGATATTTTCCATTCTGGCAAATTATTTTCTTGAAATAATGCATTTCCTCGCCAATGGTGTATTCGCGCCTGCGGCGCCATCATGCTTCCGCGTTTGGTGCGCATGATGAACGCCATATAGATCGAGCGAAAACCGGGGGACCATGAAGCCATATAAGATCGACCAGCTCAGCGTGAACATTCTGGAGATACTCAACGACAACGCGAAGACGTCCCACGCCGATATCGCCCGCCAGCTCGCGGTGAAGGAGGCGGAGGTGGCCAAGGCCATCAAGCGGCTCGAGAAGGACCGCATCATCGTGCGGTACAAGTCGCAGATCAACTGGGAGCGGATCAAGCATGACGAGGTGCGTGCGCTCATCGAAGTGAAGGTCACGCCGATGCGCGGCGTGGGCTTCGACGCCATCGCGGAGGACATCTACCGGTTCCCCGAGGTCAATTCGGTCTACCTGCTCTCCGGCAGCTACGACCTTCTGATCCAGGTGGAGGGCCCCAACCTGCGCGAGGTGTCGCTCTTCGTCTCCGAGAAGCTCTCGACCATCAAGAACATTCAGTCGACCGTGACGCACTTCATCCTCAAGAAATACAAGGAGGACGGCGTGGTGATGGTGGACCGCTCGGAATCAAAACGCCTCCCGGTGAGCCTCTGAACGCCCCGCTTTCGCTCAATCGGGTCTTTCGCGCGCTCCTGCGCGCATACGGGCCGCAGCACTGGTGGCCGGGGGACACTCCCTTCGAGATCGCCATCGGCGCCATTCTCACGCAAAACGTCGCCTGGACCAACGTGGAAACGGCGATCGCGCAACTAAAGGAGAAGCGCCTGCTCGCCCCCCGCGCGCTGGACGCCATCCCGGCTCCGCGCATCGCCCCGCTCATACGCTCGACGGGCTACTACAACCAGAAGGCGATCAAGCTCAAGAACTTCCTCGCCTGGTTTGCGGGGTATCGTTACTCGTTTGCGCGATTGCACGGTGTCGATACCGAGCGGCTCCGACGCGAGCTTCTTGCCGTCTCGGGCATCGGACCCGAGACCGCCGACTCGATCCTGCTCTACGCGCTCGGCCGGAAACTGTTCGTCGTTGACGCCTACACCGTACGCCTGCTGGGCCGCCTGGGGATCATCGGCGGCGGGGAATCATATCATGATGTTCAGGGTTTGTTTCATCGCCGCTTTCGGGGCGGGGTGGGGGAGTACAACGAGTTCCATGCGCTTATCGTGAATCACGGGAAGTACGTGTGCCGAACGAGGCCGCGCTGTGCGGAGTGCTGCCTGTCGCGGCGGTGCCTAGCGTACCACCAGCAGGGAGCTGATGCCGCCCATGCCGTCGCCGGATGATTTCGCATTGTAGATGTCGGGCCGCCAGACGCCGTCAATGATGTACTGGTACCGGTAGGTTCCCGGCGACAGGCGCTTGGTGAGCCGCCAGAACCCGGCGCTGGTTTTCTTGAGGACGTCGTTTTCCGGGTTCCATGCGTTGAAGTCGCCCACCACCGCGACATAGCTGGCGTTGGGGTGGTAGCAACGGAATTCGACGGTGCCCCGGCCGATGATGCGGTAGCTGTCGTGGCGGTTTTCCGGCCTCGTTCCCGGGGCGATGCGCGAAACGAAGGAGCCGGCGCCGTCATCGATGCGGTCGGGATTGAGGGGATCGGCGATCCAGATGCCGTCCACCGTGAATTTATAGCGGATTGGCGGCGCGGACGAGGGGGCGTGTTCGCTCTCGTTCCCGGCCGAATCGCCGACGGCGCGGTTTCCGAACGGGAGGAAGTGATACCAGACGCCCGATGCGCTGCGTGTCATGGGAACGGGCTTCCAGGCGTTGAAGTCGCCCGCGATCCGGACGGATGCGGCCTTCCGATTGCTGTAGGTGACGAGGGTGCCGCGGCGGATCACCCGTTTGCCCAGCCGGGCATTGTCGGTCTTGATCATGTCGACCACGCGGGGCGGCGCGGCCTGTTTGAGCGACTGCAGCGCGTAATAGTATTCGGTCGGAACGCCGGTGTCGCCGCGATCTCCCGTCGGGGGGGTGAAGGCGGTGAACAGGATCGGCAGCACGCAGGCGAGCGTCTTCAGGCGCGGGATGAGCGGTATCATCAAGTACCCCGAGAAACCATATTTCGATACTATGAATGTCGATAGGGCCGCCCGGATTTCTGAAACAATTTTCCGCGCCAATGGGATGCGGTCTCATTTCGCGACGGCGATAATGACGGTGGCGGGCGCTTTATGTACTTTATAATTGTGCAAAAAATGTCGATAGGTACAGGAAGGGGAGGCCTCTCAGGGGACCGTCGTGTGGGCGGACCCGGGTGCGGCTCCCGACTGCGGCAGCCAGGACAGGACCATGGGCGATAAAGAAGAACGAATATCCTACACCGCGGACGAGCAGAAGGAGATCGACCGTATTCTCTCCTTCGTCGATACCGAGACGGACCGCCTGATGTCCGGATTCACGAAGACGGCCACACTGGAGCGCGAGAGCCTACCCGAGGAGTTCCAAGACGACGATCGGGAGGCCGGGGCGTATCGCGAGATGGAGGACGATGTCGCCGATATCGACCGGGACATGCCGGAAGACGAGGACATCGTGGACATCACCGATATGGTCCAGGAGGTGGAGGAGCCGGCGGAGCCGTCCGGGGCCGGCGAATTCGACGATCTCGATTCGCTGGTACGCGATGATGAGCGGCGTCCCCGGTCCCCTGAAGCGCGAGACGAGGCGGACGAGCTTGATACGCTCTCGACCGCAGACCTGGATGAGGTTGCCGACGAAAAGCCCGCGTTCAAATACAAGCCAAAGACGAAACCCGCGGAGGGCGATGAAGAGCCCTCAACCCTCGATGAACTTGAAGCGCTTGCCGCCGGCGAGGCGGTATCGGGCGACGAGGCCCGAGAGAACGAGGCGGTGCCGGCCGATGGTGACGAACTGGCATCGTTCGACGATTTCGACATGCCGGCGGAAAAGCCACGCGAGGCGGGGAAGGGCGTGAGCATCGGCGGCGACGCCGAATCAGACATTCCCGATCTTTCGGACATCTCTTTTGACGAGGCCGGTGAGATGCCCGAAGCGAAGGACGAGGACATACCGGAGATCGATCTCGGCGGGCTGGATGATTTCTCCGCCGCTGAGAAAACCGTCCCGGAAAAATCCCGCACGGCCGCGGACGAAGCGCCGATGTCGTTCGACGAGGAACTGCCGTCATTCGATGACGACGCCCTTGCCGCGCCATCCCGGGCGGAATCCGAGATCGCCCCCCGCGCCGCCGAGAAACGCGCAGTCGCCGACGATGACGGTTTCGGCGACATCCCATCAATTGACGAAATTGACGACATCGTCGCCAAGGAGGAGCCGGCCATTGCCGCCGGCGCCTACGATGATGATTTTGGCATGGCCGAACCTTCCCAGACGAAGGCCGCGTCCTTTACGGAACCCGCTCGCGAACGGGAAAGCGCGCCGCCGAAGGAAAAGCCCGCAAAGGGCGCGCGTCGCGAGGAGC
Source organism: Spirochaetota bacterium (assembly GCA_029562645.1). Classification (GTDB taxonomy): domain Bacteria; phylum Spirochaetota; class UBA4802; order UBA4802; family JAKQUI01; genus JAKQUI01. The sequence continues at coordinate 18,934 of JAKQUI010000069.1, read as the reverse complement.
AGCGCGACGGCCTGGACCTGAGCGATCGGGATCTGAAAAAACTGAAAAACGGCCTCACGCTCCTGCACCCCAACCTCCGCAAGGCGGTCAGGGACATCATCCTGAACGACGTATTGCCCGAGCAGGACGCGCGCCAGGTGCTGGACGCGATCATCACGGGCAAGTCCGAAGATGCGGTGCTCAAGATCGTCCAGAACAAGCTGGGTAAAACCATCGACATATCTGAGCCCGCCGCAGGCGCCGCCGGGCGCCGGGTCATCGCCGGCCGTCCCGAGTACACCAAGGACGGCATCGAGCGCCAGAAAAAGCTGCTGTTTCTCACCAAGATATTCGGCGCGGCCGCGGCCGTCACGGCGGTCCTGGTGGTCGTTCTATATCAATTCTGGTACAAGCCGTACATGGCCGAGCGCTACATCGCGAAGGGCGTGGCGCTCATCCGCGAGCCGGGCGATCCGGTCACCAAGAAGGTGAAGGACTATACCAAGGCGGAGGAGCTGTTCACGTTTGTCGACGAGAACTATAAAAAGGACTACCTCCGAGGCTACAACGAATATGCGCGCGCCTATTTCGACAAGCGCGAGTTCGACCTGTCGCTTCGGAAGCTGAACGCCGCCTACCGCATCGATCCCGTTCATCCGGAGACGCTCAATTCGCTGGGATATTTCTTTTCGCGCATCCCCGAAGGCTACTTCAAGCAGATACGGCCGCGCCTCAAGGACTGGTACTACAAGGAGGTTCCGCCGGTGGGGTCCGCCGAAACCCAGCTCGATGTCGCGGTGGACTTCTATCGGCGCGTCCTCAATCGCGAGCCCAAGAACATCACGGCGCTCTTCGGGATCGGAAACGCCTACAAGTACCAGGGGCAATACCTCAAGGCGCGCCAGTACTACGAGAACATCCTGAAAATCGACCGGAAGTCCGTGGTGGGCTACTCGGGGCTTCTTGACCTGTTTATCGACCGGGACAATTTCCCCGAGGTCCTCACGGTTCACTCGGACCTGCAGGACAAGGATCTGATGGTCAAGCTCCCGTCGCCGCTCTTGGCGAAGCTGGCCTCGTACTACCTGGGCAAGAAGCGCACCGACCGGATGAATATCCGCGTCGATTACGGCGTCGAGTCGCCGCGCCTCAAGGACATCGCGGACAACCCGTATCCCGTCGTCCGGTCCGTGCTCTCGGCCCTCGCCGAGCGGGACGCCGACTATCCGCCGCTCTACGTCCATCTGGCCCTTTTGGCGCGCGCGCAGGACAACCCCAAACTCATGATGGAGAACCTCAAGCGCGCGATCAAGCGGGCCGAGGCGCGCGACCAGCAGTATTTCGCCGCCTATCACCTGATGGGCGAGTACCACCTGCACGTGAAGGAGCCGGTGCAGGCCTACCAGAACTTCAACCGCGCCATCAAGGCCTATTCCTCGCCGGCGGACTTCATGCGGGAGGATTTCTACGCCGAGACCGAGAGCCTGGGGAAGACCTATGCGATGATCGGCAACGTCTTCTACTATTTCTTCGACAAGGTGCGCCACCGATTCGGCGACGAGATCGAGGACCGCGAGCTCGATCAGGACGTCGAGAAGTTCGCGAACTATCGCATCGCGCGCGACAAGTACGAGCTTGCCGTGCAGGAGGGGTATAAGTCCTCCGAGCTCTTCTACAATCTGGGCCGCATCTACTACATGAAGGGCCTGTTCGAGAACTACGAAAAGGCGCTGGAGAGCTGGCTCAACCTGTACGAGGATTTTTCCGCGCGGCCGGAGCTGATGTACGCCGTCGGGAACGCGTTCTACCACTTGGACAACCTCGAGGCCAGCAAGGGCGAGTTCCTCAAGCTCATATCGGTGTTCGAGCACCAGGCCGAGCGCCTCACGGCCGTGCATCCGGAGAAGGCCGCGCACGTCCGGATTTTCCAGACGCTCGCCTCGGCGTACAACAATCTGGGCGCCATCTACCAGCGGCAGAACAACGAGAGCAAGAGCACCATCTGCTACTGGAAGTCGATCGACTATGCGGCCCGCCTGCGGCGTGAAAGCGAGTTTGCGCGGGTGAACCTCGCGCGCTCGTTCAAGGCGCGCCAGGAGGAGATTTCGCCGATCATCGACGAAAACGTTCCGTACGCGATCGACATCTACAGCGAGGACATGCGCAAGTAGCCCGACCAAAAAATCAGCCGCAGCCAAAAAACCATTGGAAAAAATCCTCCCATCGGGTGTGATGGCACCCGCGGAGGACATGCATGCAGCGGTTGCCGATCCTGTATCTGTATAAGAAGGTGGTGTTCCCCTCCTGCGCGCTCACGACCGGTACGCGGGAGAAACGGCACCGGGGCCTTGCGGCGGGCGATCGCGTGCTCGCGCTGCCGATCCGCGGATTTTTCGACATCCTGCTTGCCCGGCGCGGCGTCGCCACCCTGTCGGAGGTGACATCGGTCGAGGTTGCCGAGGACACCGTGACCGTGGGCCTGAAGGGCATATCGCGCGTTCGCCTGCGGCGGATCGACCGGTTCCTGACCGCCGAGCATGTCCCGATTCCGGAAAACGGCGCCTGGGCCCGGGACGGCATCGTGAACGAGCTTCGAAAAAAATCGCAGGAGCTCATCTTTCTTATCAACGTCAAGGAGTCGGACAAGCTCATCGGGCTGCTGGGATTCATCAACAATCCGAGCCAGCTCTCCGATTTCGTCGCGAACTATTTTATCGTGAGCTTCCCGCGCCGGTATCGCATCCATCGTGAGATCGACGGCGCCCGACGGCTCCGCAATCTTATGGCCGTGCTCGACGAGCTAATCGCGAAATTCAGGGAAAAGAGGGAAGCCGGGGTCTCATGAAAAAGAAAACCGACGAAAGCGGCGCGTACTACACCATCATGTGGTCGAAGATGTACAAGTACGACAAATACGAGGCCCAGCGCATCCTGCCGGAGCTCACCGGCATCCTATGCCTTCTGGAGAAGAAGGATAGTCGCGATCCGCGCCCGATCCTGTTTTATAACTGCTGGCGCGAGGGACTTAAGATCGCCATCAAGAACCTCTTCGACCCGATGTTCAGCCGCCTTCGGGAAAGCGCGGAGGCGCTGTCGACACGCGAACTCTATTTCAAGTACACCATCGTCGACCAGAGCCAGCAGGACATGAAGGACATCCTCTTCTGGCTCATCAGAAGCTACGAGCCGGAATTCAACGACTTCATGAAGATCCGGCACACCGGGCGCCATAAGAACGTCTACGTGCGCGAGCTGATTATGAGCGACGATAGCGTCATCGAAAAAATCCCCCGCGTCGGCATGTAGCCGACCGCAACCCCTTCGATCGCATGCGCGCGCCTGGGCCGGTCCTGCGCGCCTATCCTCGCCCGGGACCGGTGAGCTGGAGGTTGTCCCGAGTGAAGATGTGCCCGGTGTTCTGCTTGAGCGATATGAACTCCAGAATGTATTTGAACCGCGCCGCGGCGTCCAGGGGCGACGAGAAGCGGTTGTCCGTGCCCGGATGGAATTGCTGGAGCCGTTTGACGTTCAGGGTGCGCCGGTTCGGGTCCACGATGGCGATATCGGCCTTGAAGAGGGCGAAGGTGTCGAAGAGCGATCGGATGATGTCCTCGGAGGTGATGAGGTTCGCCAGGTACAGGTTCGTGTCGGAATTGTGGATGTTGCGGGTGAAGAACTTGAGCAGGGTGAAGATGATCTCCGGGTGGAGGTAGAGGTTGATGAGCTTTTCGATCTTGTCCTCGAGCTGGCTGTCGGTGATCCGCATGGCGGGATAGGCGAGGCTGATGATGTGCGGAACGCCGGTTTTGACCTTGAGAAACACGAAGTCGAGGAACTTGTCGATCGAGTCCTTCTTCTGAATGTCGAAGTCCTCGAAGGTGCCGCTGATGATGTTGTCGGCGATCTCGTCGAGGGGGCGGTTCTCCTTGAGCATGCCCTCGATGGTTTTGTAGTAGGTTGAGTAGCGTCTGCGCTCCTCCTCCTCGGCCGCGAGCACGTCCTCCGGGTTTTCGAGAAAATCATCCATGCCGGTGCCCCTGTGCCGTTTGTATCCCGCAATCCCGAAAATGCAAACTAAAAACGCTTCGAGAGCGACAGCCGTATCCCCCGCCGAAAATCCTCAGGGTAGTTGTATTCGTATACGTTGTTCACCGCCGAGATGATGGACCACTGGTAAAACGAGAGCTCGAGCAGCCCGAAGAACACCATCCGGAATGTGTCGCGGTGCACGGCGGCGTCGTAGATCAGATAGATGAGGACGCCGTTCGAAAGGAACGAGAGGAGACCGGTCCAGTAATTCTCCGTATAGAAGTTTCCAAAACCGGGAATGAACACCGAGCCCAGCACCGCGACCCACATCTTCTTTTTAGGCCGGCCCTCTTCCGCGGCAATGAGCCCATCGAGCTCGTCCATGGCGGCCAGATAGGCGCCCGCGGGGTACTGGCGACGGTAGTTCTCGATCTCGGACTTGGCGTCGTCAATTTCGAAAGCGAGCAGGTGCGCGTACGGGCGCTCGGCCAGCACGGTCTCGCTGAAGCGCCCCTGCGGATACAGCGCCATGTATTCGTCGAACGTGGAAAACGACATGAACGCCGAACCCGTGAGCAGGCGCATGTGTCCCAGGCGGTAGAGGGCCTCCTCGCCCTCTGGGTTGTTGCGAAATCGGTCGTAGCATAACCGCGCGGTGTCGATTGCGCGGGTGTAGTTGTTGCCCTCGAAGTATGCCGTGCTCATCAGGAGCAGGCTGCGCGGATAGAGCGCGCCCAGGGGATGAAGGTGCTGATAGCGCATGAGCTCGGTCACGGCGTTGTGGTATTCCCGGTTGCGGAGGTGCATCTCGGCGAGGGTGATCAGCTCGCGCTCGCCCGCCGCGAGGGGACGGGCCGCGAGTGTCGTGAGCGCCAGCGAAACCGCGAGTGCGAACGGGAATGCGTGGCGGAATCGATATCGCCATGTGCGCGCGCAGATGGCCGCACCTGCCGCGTGTTGCGGGCGACGGCTCACGGCCGCACCCCCGACGGGCGCTCCATGAATGAGGCGGGACGATAGGCGGGCAGGTGGTTTTTGATGAACGCCTGGTTGAAGGCGTCATCGGCCGTTCGGTTGGCGTTGAGCGCTGCATTGTAGGCGCCGTACACGGTCCCCCCGTAAAAGAGCGCGGCGAAGAAGCCGCAGGTGTAGGCGAGGTTCCACTCACCGCGGCTATGGAAGTGATAGGCGCCGTAGCCGGTCACGGCGATCGCCGCCAGGCTGATGAGGCCGGCGGCATATTTGCCCGCATAGGCCTGTCCGCTTCCCGGAAGCGCTGCCGACATGACCGCCGCGAGCCAGGGCATCTTCCTCCCCGCGTCGCGATGACGCGCAACCGCGTCGCTCATGGGGGCGGACGAACTATCGGGAAGGTGCCGCCGGGCCTGTGCGATCTCGTCCTGGAGTTGTTGATAGCGATAGTCGCGCACCAGAATCTCGCTCCTCCGGAAGAAGACCTCGCGTCGGTCACGTTCCGTGAGGCCCGCATAGTCCCATCGCGCCAGCTCGCCCAGCGCAGCGTCCTGGCGGCCCAGTCGATACAGGGCCTGGGACGCGAGAATCGAAGTGGCGATCGAGTAGCTCCCGCGTCCGTCGGATGATCCCGCCTTCGCGGCCACCGTGCGATATTGCCCGCCCAGAAAGTAGTTCACTTCGATGAAGTACTCATAGGGCGCCCGGTCCACCGGCGTCAGGTGTTGATAGGCGAGGAGCCGCCGGGTCTCGGCGATGCAGTCGAAGTGCCGTCCGCCGTTGAAGTGCTGCCAGATGAGCCGTCGTTGCGCGACGAAGAAGTTGTCCCGGGTTTCGTGACGGGCCGGTTGCGCGAAAAGCGGAACCGCGAGGGTCGCACAGAGCGCGAGGCACAGCAGGGCCGGTCCCGGTGTTCGTACGGACATGCTATTTTCCGGTGATGGCGCGCGGGACCGGATCGTCGCCGATGGGGGCGTACGGGTTGCAGCGTAGGATTCGGTCGCCGGCGAGAAGGGCGCCCACGAAACCGCCGTGCATCTCGACTGCCTGGCGGCCGTAGCCGCTGCAGGTCGGGTTGTATCGGCAGTTGGGGCCGTCCTGCGGCGATATCACCATTTGGAAAAACCTGATGAGGAAAAACGCGCCGCCCTGCGGACCGCTGTACACCGTCCGGTATCCGCGGCGGATCGGCGATGATGCCGGCGGGGACGCGTGCGCATGGCGATGGATGTGGCGCTCGCGATCGTGCCGGTGCTCCGCGAGGGTTGCGTCGCCCACGCGAACGTCGCTCTTCCACGGAGCGAAGGAGTCGGCGCGCGCCGGCGCGATCGGACTGGCGGCGATCGTCGCGGCGGCGAGTGCGAATGTGATGCCGAATCGGCGCATGCGTATCATGTCCGGTGATGGCGCGCGCTCAGCGGTATGCGCGCTTTTGCTCCTTCACGGTCGATTTCGGGAAGCGCCCGTAGTGATGTCCCGGCCAGATGATCGTATCGTCGGGGAGGGCGAGAATCTTCCCGGTTATGGATTCCATGATTTTCTTGTATGATCCGCCGGGCAGGTCGGTGCGCCCCATCCCCTCGGTGAAGAGGGTGTCGCCGGTGAAGACATGGCCCGGCGCGTACAGGCAGATGCCGCCCGGGGTGTGGCCCGGCGTGGCGATGACGGTCAGGCGGACCTCGCCGATCTCGATGACGTCGCCGTCGGCGAGTTTTCGGACGGCCTTCGGAGAGCCCTTGCCGCCGGTGACGCGGGAGAGGACCCGGTTGGGAATGCTTCCCAGCATGCCGGCGTCGGCCTCGTGGATCAAAAGCTCCGCGCCGGTCTTTTCGAGCATGTGCGCATTGCCCGAGGTGTGGTCGAAGTGGCCGTGCGTGTTGATGATATACCGGACGGTCACGCCATGCCGGTTGATTTGCTCGAAAATCGCGTCGTAGTCGCCCGCGGGATCTATGAGGGCGGCGGTCTTTGTCCGCTCGTCCGCGACGAGATAGCAGAAGACCGCCATGCCCGTGACCAGGATCTGTTCGACTATCATGCCGTGATTGCCCCCGAAGCGGAAATGTACTTTACAGGAAACGATTGGGGCTATTCGGTGTGACGGTTGCAGATATTTCAAGAAATTTATTTCACCGCCGGCGGCGGGCGAAGGGGATGCGCGCATGGAGCTCAAACGACAGCTGGGACTCACGACGGCCGTTCTCATCATCATCGCGGACGTGATCGGGACGGGGATATTCATGACCACCGGCGAGGCGCTCGCCATGACCGGCTCGGCGTTGGGCGTGCTGGCGCTCTTCGCGGTGGGCGGCGTCATCGCGGTCACCGGATCGCTGTGCTACGCCGAGCTGGCCGCCATGTGGCCCGACGACGGCGGGGAGTTCGTCTACCTTCGCAGGATGTTTGGCCCGCTGCCGTCGTTTCTCACCGGGTGGGTGTCGCTGTTCATCGCCTTCTCGCTCGCGGCGTCGATGTCGGCAATCACCGCGGTCAACTACATCAACAAGATCACGGCCGAGCCGCTCTTGACCGGGATCGGCGTGCCCCTCGCCGGGGCGGGCATCGTGGTAATCTTTAGCGTGGTGCACGCGCTTGGCGTTCAGCGGGGAAGCGCCGTGCAGAACTTCTTCACGGTCCTAAAGATCGTCATCGTGTTCGCCTTCATCGCGCTCGGCTTCTCCTTCGCCGATTGGGGCGCCGCGGGCCGGCTCACGGCGGCGCATGCGGTTCCAGGCGGCGGCTCCGTTCTTTCGTACGGCTCGGCGCTCATCATCATCATGTACGCCTATTCGGGATGGAACGGATCGACCTACATTGCCGGTGAGATCAAGGATCCGGCACGAAACCTGCCCCGGGCGCTCTTCTGGGGGGCGGTCGCGATCACCCTGATCTACCTGGCGCTTAACGCGGTTTACCTGCTCGCGAGCCCCGGGGCCGACATCATCGCGAACGGCCGGTACACGATCGGCGCGCTCACGGCCGAGAACCTTTTCGGAAAGACGGTGGGCCCGTATTTCAACATCGCCATCGTCATCATCCTCGTCTCGTCGGTGTCGGTGCAGATGATGATCGGCCCGCGCGTGACCTACGCCATGGCGCGGGAGCGCGCCATCTTCAGCGCGCTCGAGCGCGTCAACCCGCGCCTGGGGACGCCCGACCTCGCGATCCTGGTCCAGACGGCCATCGCGGTGTTCTACGTGTTTATCGGGTTCGACGCCATCCTCAAGATGCTCATCTACATGGGCTTCGCGCTGTCGGTCTTTCCGTTCCTCACGGTGGCCGGCATGATGCATCTTCGGATCACGCGGCCGGACATGCCGCGCCCGTTTCGGGTGCCGTTCTTTCCGGCCGTTCCGCTCATATATCTTGCGCTCAGCGCGGGGGTGATCGTGACCACGCTCATCGAGAAGACCGTGCCGTCGCTCTTTGCCCTTGGCGCGCTCGCGCTCGGCGCGCTGGCCTACCTCGCGCACCGGCGTTTTTCGGCGCGATAGCCGCGACGGCTATTCGGACAGGGGCGATTCGGGGAACGCCGGAGGGATCAGCACCGGCGTCTCCTCGATGACCCGCATCGCCTTCCATTTCCCTCCGCGAAAGCGTAACAGGAACACGATACCCAGCAGGCACACATAGGCCGTGCCGATGGTCCAGGTCGTGTACAGGCCCGCCCCGAAATAATGGATCGCCAGGTAGCAGGGGACCGAGAGTACGCACACCGCCGCGGCGAGGATGGTGAACATGACGAAGCGCGTGTCGCCCGCGCCCTTGATGGCCGAGGCGAAGATGATGCTCGCCGAATCGAAGAGGCAATACAGCGCGATGAACCGAAGCAGGACCGTCCCGATCTCGCGGATGGCCGTGGTGTCGGGCCGCGCGTGGTCCAGGAAGGGCTCCAGAAAGATGCCGGGCGCGATCACGTACAGCGCCGCGACGATCGCCATGTACATGAAGGTGATGTGGAAGCCGGAGTAGGTCGCATAGGCGGCCTTGTCCGGGCGGTTGTTTCCCAGGAACTGGCCCACCAGGATGGAGACCGTGATGCCGAAGCCGATCATGGGCATAAAGGCCAGCGTATTGATGTTGAAGGCGATATTACTGGCGGCCAAATTTACCGTGCCCAGCCGCCCGATGAGGATGATGAAGATGGTGAACCCCGCAACGTCGAGAAAGAACTGCACGCCGCTGGGGAGTCCAAAACGGACCAGCCGTCTGGCCAGGTCGATCCGCGGCCGCCAGCCGCGCAGGGTGCGGAAGGCGCGGTCGTAGGACGGGCGCAGGAGGAGCGCCGAATAGATCGCGAATGAGACGACGCCGGAGATCACCGTGGCGATGCCCGCGCCGCGGATGCCCATCTCGGGAAACCCCCATCGCCCGAAGATGAGCACATAGTCGAGCGCCAGGTTTACCGCCGTCGCGATTACGTTGATCCACATGATGGGCCAGGTCTTTCCCAGGCCGGAGAAAAATCCCGACATCGCCGACGCGGCGACCACCGGCATGGCCCCGGTGCACAGCACGGTGAAGTAGATCACCTCCAGCTCCCGTACGCCTGGCTCGTGCCCGACGATGACGAAGATCGGTTCCGCCGCGAACATGAGGGCGAAGTGAACCAGCCCCGCAATGAGCGACAGGTAGATGCCCTGCCACATGAGGGGGCCGATCTTCTCGTGCTGGTTGGATCCGTGATACTGCGCGACGAAGGTGCTCACGTAGCTCGCCGTGCCGATGAACAGGCTCATCACCGTGAAGTTGAGGATCCCCGCCGGCATGGACGCCGCGATCGCCTCCGGCGAGTACCAGGCGAGGAACATGCGGTCGACGAAGTGCTGCACCGACCACGAGCCGGTGCTCAGGATCAGCGGAAAGGCGATGGTGAGGACTTCGCGGTAGCCGCCGTCGTTGGACCACCGATTGCGGAAATGTTGTCGTATTCGCTCGAGCATGGGAAATGGCATGGGACTAAGCGGCGGTATTTTTTACAAGTAGAAATGGGTGATGATGGCGCGTTCGCGCGACCGGCGCGGACGGATCAGGCCGATTCGAAGAGAGCGATCTGCTCGATATGCGCTGTTGCGGGAAACATGTCGATGAGCGTGTGCGCGGCGAAGCGGAAGCCCGCGGCGGCAAACGCGGAGGCGTCCCGCGCGAAGGTCGCCGGATCGCACGACACGTAGATGATCCGCGGGGCGCCGGATGCGGCGAGCGTGCGGCGAAACCGCTTCGAGAGCCCCGCGCGCGGCGGATCGACGATGACGGTCCGGCCGGAAAGCGCCGCTGGCGCGATGGAATCCGCGGAACGCGAGAAAAACTCTATCCCCGCGCACTCATTGTCCGACGCGTTCGCGCGCGCCCAACGCACCGCCTCGGCGTCCCCGTCGAAACCTTCGCCGCGCATGCCCGCGCGCGCGAGTGCGACGGAAAAAAAGCCGACGCCGCAATAGACGTCCGCAAAGGGCGCCTCCGGGACCGCATGTGCATGGGTACGCACGATCTCTATCATGCGCCCCCGGAGATGACGGTTCGCCTGGAAGAAGCCCTGGAGCGATCGCCGGTAGCAGATCCCGTTCTCGTGCTCGCGAACGACCGAATCGAACGGCGCGCGGCGAACGTACCCTTCCGCGTCCAGGGCTATTTTGAGCGCTCCCGGCGGCGGCGGTGCAAGCGAGGCGAGCGCCCGGTTGATGGGTTCCGCGAGGAGGCGGCAACCGTCCGGCGGGAGGGGAACCGTCCGGTGCGAGCGCCGCGCGAAAAAGCCGAGCGATACGCCGTCGCTCGCAAGCTCCGCGTGGCTCCGATAGCCGGCGCGCGGTCCGTGCTCGACCTCCAGCACGGGGAGGGCCTCGGGCGCAAACCGCCCGAGCCGCCGCAGGCAATCGAGCGCGATCGTCTTCTTGTGCGCGATCTCCGCCTCGTAGGTGATGTGGAGATAATCGCACCCGCCGCAGGTCCCGAAGTTCGGGCATTCGGGATCGAAGCGATTGTCCGACGGCGCGATGATGCGCGTGATTGCGCCGCGTGCGTAATCGGCATGCTCCTCGACGAGTTCGATCTCGAGGGTTTCGCCGACATCGCTCGACGGGACGAACACGGCGCGCCCGTCGAGGAAACCGAGCCCCAATCCGCCGGCAGCGGGCTTCACGATGGTGACAATCGGCATGGGCGGCTACAACTCGATACCGATGATGGTGAGGTCGTCGTCCAGGCCGCGGTCCCCGACGAAGGATTGGATGTCGGCGATGATGGAGTCGATGGTTCCGCGAACGTCGGCGCCGGACTGAATCACCGACTTGAGGCGCTCCTCGCCGTACACCTCGCGCGCGTCGTTGAATTCCTCGGTGGCGCCGTCGGTGAACAGGAACAATCGCGCACCGGGGGCATAGGACACGCTACGTTCGCGGTAGTGCGCGTCCTGGATAAAACCAATGGTCTTGCCGCCGGAGGTGATCGGAACGGTCAGGCCGCCGTCCACCAGATACTGGTCGTAATGGCCGGCGCTGGCATAGCGGAGCGTCCGCGTCGCGGTGTCGATGTCCACCACCACGCAGGTGAAGAACATGTTGAGGCTGCGGTAGCGGCTCACGAACTCGTTGTTGAGCGCGGCGAGGAGATCGGCGGGTCCGTCGATCCGGTCCTTGAGCGTTTCGTATTCGCTCTTGATGATCATGGTGACCAAGGCGGCCTGCACGCCGTGGCCGGTCGCGTCGGCGATCAGCACCCGCAGCAGCGTGTCGGAACGGGGATGGATATCGTAGATGTCGCCGCCGACTTTGGCCATGGGGCGGTAGTCGACATGCACCCGGACGCCGCAATATTCGTCGGGCGCGGGCAGTATCTTGTTCTGGATGCTTTGCGCCAGCGCGAGGTCCTGCTCGATGATCGCTTCCTTCTGCTTGACCATGCCGTACGCCCGGTTGAGCTCGATGGTTCGCTCCTCGACCTTCCGCTCGAGGTTTTTGTTGAGGTCGTCGAGCTCGACGTACATGCGCGCGTTCTCGATGGAGATGGCGATCTGCGAGGAGAGCAGCTCCAGCATCCGCACGCGCGCCGCGGTGAAGGCGTCGGGGATGAGGTTGTTCTCGAGGTAGAGTATGCCGCCCAACTTTCCCTGGTTGATGAACGGCAGGCACATGATCGAACGGGGCATGGCGGTCATGATGTATTCGTCGCGGCTGAAGCGGGGGTCGGCCGATGCGTCGCGCACGATCACGGTCTCGCGGGTGCGCAGCACGAAGTTGAGGACCGACTCGGAAAGAATGATCGACCCCCCTCCCGGCGCGGCGCCGACGAGCGGCGTTGATTGCAGCACCCGGATCTCGGCCTCGCCGGCAGCGCCCTCGGCCTCGATGTAGAGCGTGCCGTTTTTCTCGAGGATGAGGTAGCCGCGCTGGGCCCCGGCGCTCTCGATAGCGATGTTCATGAGCGTCGTGAGCAGATCGGCGAGGACGATTTCGCTGGAGAGGGCCTGCGAGATCTTCATGATCGTCGCGAGGTCGAGCGATTCGCAGCGCGTCGTCGTCGAGGTGACCGGCGTGGAGTCGGGCGCGATGGTCGTGACCGGCCATTCGGCCGTGGCGATAATGGAGCCATAGCGCGTCTCGATCTCGCGCACCTTCGCCAGCGCCCCCCAGTGGGTGTAGCAGTGCCGCGCCTCGACCAGGTACGAGCGTGCGGACTTCGGCCGGTTTCGGCTCACGTAGAATCGAGCGGCGCACTCGTTCGCGATGGCGCGGTCATTGAGGTATTCGTTCTGGTCGGCGGATTCGATCGCCCGGTCGTACAGCTCCATCGCGCGCAGGTCGCGACCGTCGATGCGGCAGCGCTCTGCCTCGACGAGGTACCAGCGGTGCATGAAGTTCATCGGCGCGCCCTTCATCCACTTCTTGATTTTTGCGCTGTTCGAGCGGATCACCGAACGGAGCTGGCGACGGCGTGCGGGCGACGCGGTCTCGTAGGCGGCCAGATGGACCAGCGTGGCGTAGAAGACCGCCGTGGGCACGTTCGGCAGCGAATACATCGCATCGGCGTTCTTCGCGAGATAGTCGGCGGAGCGCTCCGCATGGTCGATGTGGCCGAAGAGGAAGGCGAGCAGCATCTCGCAGAACCGCATGTTGAACAGGGCGTTCCGGTCGCTGGTCCGCTCGAAAAGGCCGCGGACGTCATTCAGGTCGACGTTCTCGCTGGCGAGCGCCCAGGGCTCGGAGGACCCCTGCCTGAGGGTGCGGCAGGCCGCCCGGTAGATCTCGTTGATGTAGCAGGCGCGCTCCTGCCGGATCTCGCGCAGCGAATCGGTGAAATGCTCGATCGATTCCTCCAGCTCGTCGAGCCGCGCCCCCAGGAAGAACTGATACGAAAGATGCACGTTGATGCAGTATCCGCCGAACTCGAAATCGCCGGTTTCGAGGCCAAGGTTGTATCCTTCGAGCAGCGGCTTGAGGATGCTCTTGAGATGATAGCGCCAGTGCATGATGAAGGCGTAGTAGAAAAAGTAGATCTTCGCCTTGAGGACCTTCGCGTCGTACCGGTCGAGCACGTTGAGGGCGACCGTCGCATAACCGCTGGCCGTATCGAAGCTCCCGAAGAGGTAATTGCTGATCCATGCATAATAGATGAACGAGTAGGCGGTGTAGGGCAGGTACCCGTGCGAGAGGTACTGGGTAATGGTGAACAGCGTGAGAAAGAACGCGGAGGGGGGATATATCCGGCCCACAACGCCCGCGAACACGTAAATGATGCGTATCACCGAACGGACGCGCGGGTCCGTCATGTCGCGGAATGATGACAATTCCTCGAAGTTCTTCCGGAACAGGCGCAGCTTCACGCGGATCAAATAACGCAGAATGGTAACGGTGCCGATCCGGCGAACGTCCGGAATCGAAGCGCCGAGCTTTCGCAGCACGGTGCTGCCGGTCTCGACGGCCTCGTCAATCCGGTTCTGGGTGATGAGCGAGCGGATCATCACGTCGTAGGCGTCAACCGCGTCGATGATCGAGCGTGCCTGCGCAATGACGGTCCCCGTCAGGCGCTCCATGGTTTCGAAATCCATGCACAGGTACGCCGATTCGGCCGCTTCGACGTGCAGGGTGAGCGCGAGCCGGTACGCACTCGTCCAGGCGTCCGGTGCGAGGAGGGACAGTCCGGTCGAGGCGTAGTTATAGGCCGCGCGATAGGCCGCCGAATTCTTGGCCTTTTTTTCCGCCTGCAGGTTGAGCTCGGCCAGGCGCTGGCGCTCATCGGGGTCCTCAATGAGATCGACGCCGAAGTTGATGTGGTTGACCACGTCGAAGATCATTGTGTCGCGGCCGGACGCCCGCATCTCGTCGGCGAACAGGCGCCCGATGCGGAGGTTGAGCCGCTTCCGCTCGTCGGGATCGAGCCGCGCGGTGATGGACTGATAGACATTGTCGTGAATGAACCGATAGCTCGTAGTGCGGCCCACCGCGGGGTCGGATCCGTAGGAGTCGTCGGACGCGGCGATCATCTCCTCCTTGAGCGCGTCCCACAATCCTTTGGCGGTCTCCTCGGGCGCACGGTCGGCGATGGTCGAGAGCGTGTCCAGGTCGAACCGGCCGCCGATGCAGGCGCCGATCGAGAGCAGGCGCCGCGTTTCCTCCGGGAGCGTGTCGAACTTGCGCGCAAGGAGGTCGGCGACGTTGTCGGTGATGCCGCTTTCGCATATCAGTTCCTCGTCCCATCGCCAGGTCCCCGCGGCGGGATCGAAACGGACGAGGCCTTCATCGTACAGGTTGTGGAGAAACTGCGAGAGAAAGAAGGGATTGCCCGCGGTCTTGTGGTGGCAGAGTTGCGCGAGTGGCCGCACGGTGTCGTGATCGCAGCGGAGGGTGTCGGCGACCAGCGCGGTTACGTGCGCGCTATCCAGCGGGAAGAGGCTGATGTCGTTGATCGTCTTGGATTCGCCGATGTTCTTGAGCATGACCCGCAGCGGATGGACCGGGCCGACCTCGTTGTCGCGATACGATCCGATTAACAGCAGGTGCCGGACTGCCGAGTGGGCGCAGAGGTACTCGATGAAATCCAGGGAGGCCTGGTCCGCCCATTGCAGATCGTCCAAAAAGATGACCAGCGGATGGCGCGCGTCCGCGAACGAGCCGACGAAGCGCTGGAACACCAGATTGAAGCGGTTCTGCGACTCCTGCAGCGGCAGCGGCGGCGGCGCGGGTTGGTCGCCGATGATGAGCGAGAGCTCGGGGAGGACGTCGATGACGATCTGCGCGTTCATCCCGAGGGCGGCGAGGAGCTTCTCCCGCCATACCGCGATCTCGAGATCGCCCTCGGCGAGGATCTGGCGCAGGAGGTCCCGGAAGGCGGTGATGAGCGCGGAGTACGGCATGTCCCGCTTGAGCTGGTCGAAACCGCCCGTGATGTAGTAGGCCCGGTGCTGGATGATGGGTTTTTGTATTTCGTAGACCAGCGTCGATTTTCCGATGCCGGCGTAGCCGCGCACCATCAGCACCTCGGCGGCGCCGTTGCGCGCGAGGTCGAAGACGGACAGGAGCGTCGCGATGTCCTTCTCCCGTCCGTACAGGTTTTGCGGGATCTGGAACCGATCGGCCACGTCGTCGATTGCGATGGGAAAGTCCTGGGGCGCGTCCGGATTGGCCGCCGCCTCGAGGCAGGAGGCGAGGTCCGCACGGAGACTGCGCGCGCTCTGATAGCGCTCCTCGGCGGTCTTCGCCATCAGCTTCATGATGATCCTCGAGAGCGCAGGCGGGATCGAGCCGTTCGCGCTGTCGGGCGGATTGGGCTGCCGGGCGATGTGGCAGTGGATCATCTCGAGCGGCTCGATCGCGCTGAAGGGGCGCTGGCCGGTGAAGAGTTCGTAGAGGGTCACGCCGAGCGAGTAGTAATCGGTCCGGTAGTCGATCGAGCGATTGAGGCGGCCGGTTTGCTCCGGCGAGAGATAGGCGAGGGTCCCCTCGAGAATGTTCGGATTCTTTATATACGATCGCTCTCGCGGAAGGAGCGAGGCGGTGCCGAAGTCGATGATGCGTATCGTCCCGGTGTTGCGGTTCCAGACGATATTGGAGGGGTTGATGTCCTTGTGAATCACGTTGGCGCGGTGCATGCCCTCGATCGCCTCGGCGATACCGATCGAAAGGCGCAGGGCCTCCGCAAGCGCTGGCCGCGAAAACTTGATCGCCGCGGCGATCGACTCGCCGCCGATGTCCTCCATGACGATCATGCAGGTGTCGCCGATCCGCTCCAACCCGTAGACGCCGATGATGCCGGGAGCGTCGAGATGTCTCGCGATGGCGTATTCGCGATTGAGCCGCGCGATTTCGTCGGGAGCGGGGAAGGCGGGGTCGAGGACCTTGAGCGCCACGCGGGCATTGTCCGATTCTCGGTATGCGCGATATACGGCGGTCCGGGGACTCTGGTGGACAATCTCCGTGACGTTATAACCGGGGATGCGTATCATGGGCGCCGCCGAAGGGTCGGAATGCCGACCCGGGGATATCGGTGATGACGGCGGGTCGTCCTCATCGCGTCTATGGGACGGACGTGATCCGTCGCTTCAGGTCTTCGAGCTTGTCGTCGAGATCGTTGACGATCCGTACGAACACCTCGGCGATGATTCCCAGCAGGAACCACATGGGCGCGATGGCGAGGCTGGTGAACTGCAGCACCGCCAGATTGTCGCGATAATACCATATCTTCATGTCGAGCAGAACGTAGTAGATCCATCCCCAGGCGCATTCCATGACCAGAATGATAATCATGTAGATGAACGCCCGGACCGGCAGCCAGCACAGCGGGCGCGGCGCGTCGTGGGTGAGGCGATACACGGGTTCGATGCCAAAAAGGCAAATGCTGCCGTACACGGGGACCATCCACAGGCTGGCCTGTCCATAGAGGGTCGAGATGGGCGCGCACCAGATTGCGTCCAGGTGCAGCCGATCGTCCACCGCCCACTGATACGAGAACACGATTTCCCCGATGAAGGGAATGAGTCGGCCGGTTTTAGTGAGCGTATAGAAGAAAATCTCGCCGAAGGTAAGGAAGCTGCCGTACATGAGAAAGCGATAGCAGGCCTTCCTGATGCGGGGCGGTATCTTAAAAAAGAGGCGTTTAATGAACATTCCGGACGTCCTTGTCGATGAAATGACGATTCGCCCCACCGTGCGGGCCGCTCAGGGAAAATTCAATCACTTTTCAGAAATGAACTCGCGTATTTGCGGGACCCCGCTAGAGTCCCCGCATCGAGTCAGGCCGCAGCGCCGCACGGTCGCGGTTTGCCAGCGCCGCGTCGATGGTCGCGAGCATTTTTTCCCGGTCGCGCTGCAGGGTGCCGTTGATGGGAAGATAGTTCGATGCGTGAATGCCCACAAAGCGAAGATTGTCGATGGTGATGTGCTCGAAAAGCACCTTCATCTCCTCGAGGGTCTCGAAGGGGTCGAGGAGCGTAAACTCGCCTTTCTGCACCCGATTGTAGAGCACCGTTCCCGGCACGGGCGTCACCGTGAGGGCGGCGAGATAGTGCGGCCGCATCTCATTGGTGATGTTCGCCGTGGCGATGGCGTGCTCCCGCGATCGCTCCCCCGGCCCGGCGAGACCCAGGAGCACCATGGACGAAAGGTTCATCCCCGCCTCGATGAGGCGCCGCCCGGCACGAAGCATCTCGTCCGCGTTCACGCCCTTGCGGACCTCGGCAAGGAGCGCGTCGTCGCCGGTCTCCACGCCGAGGTAGGCCTTGCGCAACCCGGCCGCGCACAGCGTCGCGAGCTCTTCGGGCGATTTCCGGAGCGTGCTTGCGGGCCCCACGTAGCTTGCCACATGGCGCAGTGACGGGAACGCCGCGCGGAGCTCCGCGAGGATGTCCAGAAGAACGGGCGTGTCGATCTCGATCGCATCGCCGTCGCACAGAAAGACCTTCTCCACGTCGCCGTAGGAATCTTTGGCCATGCGAATGTCGGCCTTGATCTCGTCGAGATCCCGGACGCGAAAGCGCTTGTCCTTGTACATCCCGCAGAAGGTGCACGCATTGTGCGAGCAGCCGATGGTGCACTGCAGCAGATAGCTGTTCGCCTCGCTGAAGGGGCGGAAGATGTTTCCTTCGTACCGCATGATGGTCCCATGAATGTCGGTTCGGATTATTGCGATGGAGCGCTGTCGCGCATGCCCGCTCGCGTGGGTCATGATCGTCGATGTCGCGTTTAGGGCAAATGTTTTTTCGGCGACGATGATCGCGATTCGGGCGCTCATCTATCAACATGAATGATTACTGCATGGTGGATGCGGGAAGATGATTTTTTAACATTAGGAAAAAAGCCCTTGATTTTTATTACAAAAATGTTCATATTTAAATGTTCGAAGGAGTGTCGCCGACGAGGATCGAATGAGTTTGGGAGCGGGCTGTCTCATGGTCGTTCTGTGCATTCTTGTTCCGGCAACGGCCTGGGCCGATTGGCTTTTGCTATTGCATAGCGAGGCCGGGAGCAGGTTCGGCGATAATTGGGAGGCAAAGATAGAGGTCGAGGGCAAGTTCCGCGACAACATGCGGGAATATTACGACCTTGAGGTCATGCCCTGGGCGGCCTACCGCTTCACCGCATGGTTCAAGTTTGGCCTGGGCTGGCGGGAGCTGGTGTGGCGGACGAACCGGGCGGTGTATACGAAACAGGTCGAAAACGATAGAGGCGCTCAAACATATTCACAGGTTTCGGGACATTACTGGCAGGTGGAGCATCGTCCGCTGGCCGATTTCATGTTCACGGTCACGGCATGGCTCATCACAATCGAGGAGCGCCTGCGCGTCGAGTATCGGCAGATCGAAAACCAGGACGCATACTTTCGATGTAACTATTCAGCACTTTGAGGCATAAATGGCCTGTTTTCAAACAACCCCTGTAGTGCCCCAAATACCGGAACGCCATTTTTTTTCACGGTAGAAATATACCCGCGTATTCGAGCAAAAAACATACCGCCTTCGCTGCTT
>JAKQUI010000064.1 GCA_029562645.1 Spirochaetota bacterium | reverse complement strand
CGGCTGTTCGCCGATTAAAGCGGAACGCGAGCTGGGTTCAGAACGTCGTGAGACAGTTCGGTCTCTATCCTCTGCAGGCGTTGGAAATTTGAGGAGATCTGTCCCTAGTACGAGAGGACCGGGATGGACGAACCTCTGGTGAATCAGCTGTCGTGCCAACGGCAATCGCTGAGTAGCTATGTTCGGAACGGATAACCGCTGAAAGCATCTAAGCGGGAAGCCGACTCCAAGATGAGATTTCCCCTGGCCGTAAGGCCACTGAAGACTCCTCGGAGACTACGAGGTTGATAGGCTGGAGGTGTAAGCACAGTGATGTGTTCAGCCGACCAGTACTAATCAGTCGTGAGGCTTGACCATATTATTATCTGCCCGAGCGAAGGTTCGGGCAGATAACACAACTTTTGATGCTAACAAAAGGCCCTCTGGTAAAACAGAGGGCCTTTTTTATCGGCTAATGGAAGCGTGCGAATATTATTGATTAAAGAATTGTGTTCATCACGGCGTGCGGTTCAAGGAATTCAAAACGGCCTTCCTCACTTTTTCCTTCAGACCCTTTTCCTTGAATTCATAGATGACAGTGCAGGCGTTTGTTTTTGGATCGTAGGTTTGATTGATGACGGCGCCGCCGCGAACAACGCCCCCGACCTCTTTCATGATGACGGATCTGTTGGTTGAGAAATCGACGGTCCCGGAGACTAGTTTGCTTCCCGCGTGGCCGAGCTTTTCTATTGCCGTGTACTGCGCATGCAGGATTGCCGCCTGGCATGCAGTCCGCATTAATTCTTCAGGGCTTTTCGAGGTACGTCTCCCGATCCCAACGCCGGTGAAGCGATAGGTATCGTCGTCGATCCAGCCTTCCGATATGCCGGCTTGATGAGCGGATTGAGTGGGTACAGTCGAGAATACTCCAACAAGAAGAACGGCGAATGCGCCAGCAATGAGCACGAATCGAATCATTGTGTTTCCTCCAGGGGTATCGCTGAGAATATGATGACGTCTGCAGCGAACGTCTGTTTTGTGTTTCGCAGCGAATCGTGTTGCACAATCATGATTATTGTTTTTTCGGCGTAAGCGGACGGGATTTGTCCCTGAGCTGGCGCTCTAGATCTTTAAATTCCGGTTTCCATCGGATTATGAGGAGATTTCCGGGATTTTTATCGAGATGCTGAACGAGTTTCGACGCGCTGTCGGATGATTGGAGGGACAGACGGGCCGCTTTCTCGAAGTACTGCCATGAGTTTTTGTCGTCCGCCTGCATCCCATGGACATGGGCGAGGTTGTACAATGGGGCAATGAAAGCCGGATCGATCGTGGCGGCCTTCTGATAATCATCGATGGCCTTGTCGAACTGCCATCGTGAGAGATGGGCGTTTCCACGATTGTAGTATGCGCGTGAATTCTTCGGATCGATTTCGATCGCACGATCGTAGTCCTCCAGCGCCTTTTTGAACCGTCCCTCCACGAGATGCAGATTGCCGCGATTGACGTAGGCGTTTGCGAATTTCGGATCGGCCTGGATGGCGCTGTTGTAATCGTCAAGCGCTTTGAGCATGAGCTTGTCCTGCTTGTAGATGACGCCGCGATCATTATACGCGGGCGCGAATCGCGGGTCCTTCTGGATCGCGATAGAGTAGTTTTCGACGGCGCGATTGTAGAGACCCTGACGGTCGAACTCCACGCCTTTTTTATAGTAGTGGGCCGCCCCGCAGCCGATCGATGCGATCAGGGAAAGCGAAAGGGCGGCGAGTGTAATATGATGTCTCATGGTGATGCCTCGCATATCGTTAGTGTTTCGCGTCGGCGCTCGGGAAGGGCCGATTCGCGCGGGCGGGTCCCTTGTCCTTCTGGATGCCGCTCATGCTGTCCAGGATCTCGGTAAGCATTTTTACTTCGTCGTCGGAAAGTTTTTTAACCGCGAGGTCCGAATCCTTGTCGATTGCGACACCCTCGCCGCTGGCTATTTCGACGGGGGGCGCCGCGGGATCATCCTTTTTCCTGACCTGAATTTTCCCGGTAAGACAGGAGATGACTCCCGCGCCGTTTTTCGATCGCACCATGAAATTCGTCCCACGGACCGATGCGACCGAGGTGGGCGTTTTGATGGTGTAACTGTCGCCCGGGACCATTTTACGCATCACCTTCGAGAATACGCCGCCGTTCGCGAGTGTTATGCCCGTTTGTATGGTGCCAGCGGTCTTGTCGATGAGGTGTTCGGATATCTGCGCCGAGCTGTTTTCGAGTACGCGAATGGAGTTTTCCCCGAATGCGATATCGACGAAGGATTTTTCCTTGGTCGATACGGTGTCGCCCTGCGTGACGGTATCCCCGGTTGCTGCGCTCCGGATTCCCGATTTACTATCAATGGTCACGCTGCCGGTCAGCGCCCCAATCGTGCCCTGACCGGGCTCTGGCAGGTCTTTCTTGCATGTTGCGAATGCCAGAAGTGCCGTGATGAGTATGCCAGTCTGTATGCGTCGAATCATGCCGCTCCTCCTGTATATTCCGTTAGAAAAGTTGGATATGTATAATGTGTATCAGCGACATGGTCTTTTTGCAATTAAAAAATGTCAGTGCGAATGATTGAATTATGTCACATCTCGTGATGGAGCACGATGCTCGAGTAATTCGGATGTTGTGCGGGTAGAAGCAGATGGGCGACTATCGAGAAGCAGCGATCGCTTCCTGTTTGAGCGGCAGAGTGATGATGAAGCGGGTGCCCACGTCGGGCGTGGATTCGACCGAGACGGTCCCGTCATGCTCGGTGATGATTTTTCTGCTGATTGATAGCCCGACGCCGGTGCCGTTCGACTTCTTCTTGGTGGTGAAAAACGGCGACCAGATGTTCGCGAGCGTGTGCGGCGGGATCCCGGTGCCATTGTCCTCGATGGCGAGCGCGACCGTCGAGCGGTCGATGGTTGTGCGGATGGTAATCGTTCCCGAAATATCCTCCGGCGCGATGGAGCGCTTTTCGAGAATCGCATCGCGCGCGTTGAGGAGCAGGTTGATGATGGTCTGCTCGAGGGCGATTGCGTCGCCGTGAATGATCGCCGCCTCCGGCGGAAGGTCGAGTACGATGTCGATCGCATGCTTGCTGAACTGGTAGGAGACGAGATCGATCGATTCGAGGACGACCGCGTTCAGGTCGATGCCGGACCGGACGATCTTGCTTTTCCCCGAGAAATGACGGATGTGGTTGATGATTGACGAGGACTTGTCGACCATCGCGCATATCTTGAGGAGCTCCGCCACCGCCTCCATGGTGTTCACGTCGTCGTCGGTGATGTCGTCGATCATGTTCTGGGCGATGGCCTTGATCCCGGTGAGCGGCTGCGTGAGCTCGTGCGCGACCCCCGCGGTGATCTCCGCCAGGCTCGCGTGCTTCGAGAGCTGGAGCAGCTCCGCCTCCTTGTCGCTGATGACCTGGCGCAGCTGCTCGATCTTCTGCGAGAGGCGGCCGATGCTGTGCACGAGCTGGCGATTGAGATCTTTGGAGATTAAGACGTTATGCGCCATGACGGCCGTGCGGTTGAATTCGCCGGTGAAGTGCCGGATGCTGACGAGCGCGAGCAGCACGACGTTCGACATCGCGGCGAGCGGCTCGTACTCGATCACCAGGTTCGCGCACAGCGCGCCCGTCTGGGCGAGCAGCAGGCCGATGACGACCAGGCGGTCGCGGGCTGCCGTCGCGTTCGGTTCGGCCGTGATGTCGCCATAGAGCATGGCCGCAGCGTACAGGGCAAAGAGCGACAGGGGAACCGTTTGGAGCGCGATGGCGCCGGGAAGCGCGAGCGATAACACGACAAGCGCCAGGGATCCCGCGGCGAGCGCGCGTATGCTGATGGCGCTGTGCCGTAAAAAATACGTATTGAGCAGCCAGCCGAACGAGAGGATGAACGGAGCATGGAGCGCCGGACGAGCGGTCGTGAGGACATGCGCGGGTACGATGCCGTACAGCGCCGCGATCTCGATGAGGAGCGGGATCGACGCGGCAAGCGTGCTTGTCGCGAAGACCGCCGCGAGCCGCCGGGTGCGAATGTGCGTCATGACGATGAGCTCGAACGCGGCAAGCGCGAGGAGCGAGTGGAGTATGATGGCGGTGGCGCTCATGGCGTGTGTATCTGTGATTGCGACAATCCTTTCCGGGCGCGGGAATCTGTCAAACGCTTTTGGCGGTCACAACGCAATGAAGATGCCCCGGCGCCAGAGCAGCCAGCCGATCAGCATGAAGATGCCGCAGAAGGCGATCGCGTAGAGGAGCGATGCGCCCGCGGGATCGGCGAGCGGGAGAAAGTGGTTTCGGAACACGTGGTCCCGAAGGGAGATCATCCTTCCGTCGCCGCCGTCGATGACGAGCAGGGAGAGCGTTTTTGCGAAGAGCACCGAGGCGATGAAGAGCGTCAACGGATTGCGTCCGCACCAGATGAACGGCCGAAACGGGCGGACGGCGATTGTGAGCTCGATGAGTGAGTACGCCGCGGCGAACACGATCATGCACAGCCCGGCCATGAGGAGGACGTATGAGCTGGTCCAGATGCTTTTGTTTATGGGAAACCAGTAGCCCGCAACGATACCGGAAACAGCGGCGATACTGCCGGCACTGCACAGAGACATCGCGCGCATCAGCGAGGGTGTCGGTGCGCCACGCATGAAGGATCCGGCAACGGCGCCGAGTATCGTGGTCGCGACCGCCGGCAGGGTGCTCAGGATGCCTTCGGGGTCCCAGGTCTTCGTGACCGGCCAGAGATGCCCCGCGAGCAGGAGGGAATCGACATGCGCGGCAAGATTACGGCCCTTCTCGAGAACGCCGGTTCCGACGTCGGGCACGGGTATGTGCGTCATCGCGTACCAGTAGGCGGCGAGTATGACGAGCGCGATCGCGAGCTGCCGGCGCGGGGTCGCGAAGCACGTGAGGAGCGCGGCGCCCAGATAGCAGAGGGCAATCCGTTGCAGGACGCCCGGTATGCGCAGCGTACCGGGATCGAACGGGGGGCCGAAGAGGCCGAACGGGAAGGCGTTCAGGGCGAGCCCCAGCGCGAAGATGATCGCGGCGCGGATGAAAATTTTTCTCATTAGGCTCGCACGGGGGGCCCCCGCCGCGATTCGGGGCCCGATCGACAGCGCGATGGAAAACCCGACAATCCAGAGAAAAAACGGAAACACCATATCCGCGAGCGTCCAGCCGTTCCAGTCCGCGTGACGCAGGACGGGATAGATGTCGCCCCAGGAGCCGGGGTTGTTCACCAGGAGCATGAGCATGATCGTAAGGCCCCGGAAGGCGTCGAGGCTCGCGATGCGCGGCGATGATCCGGGGGCGGGTGCGGCGTGTTCGTTTCGTTTCATCCGGCCAACGCTAGCGGACGGGGCATGGCGCGTCAAAGGAAAATATTTCTTGCTAATATCGAACGCGCCGGATGTGGTGCATTCACACTTCTAAAGGAGCGCGCGATGGGACTCACCTGCGGTATCATCGGCCTGCCCAATGTCGGGAAATCGACCATCTTCAATGCGCTCACCGGCGCGGGCGCCGCGATGGCGAACTATCCCTTCTGCACCATCGAGCCAAACCACGGCATCGTGGCCGTTCCCGACCAGCGGCTTCGCGCCATCGCCGAACTACTGAAAAAGACCGATCCGATTCCGGCCCGCATCGAGTTCGTGGACGTGGCCGGGCTGGTGGCCGGCGCCTCCCGCGGCGAGGGGCTGGGGAACAAGTTCCTCGGGAACATCCGCACGGTCGACGCGATCGTCCACGTGGTGCGCTGTTTCGATGACGAAAACGTCGTGCATGTCGCGAGCGGCGTGGACCCGGTGCGCGATATCGAGGTGATCCACACCGAGCTCGTCCTGGCCGACATCGAGGTGCTGGGGCGCGGGCTCGAGAAGCTGCGCAAGATCGAGAAATCGGGCGACAAGGCCGTGAAGGCGAAAATCCCGTTTCTGGAGCGCGTTCTGGCGCATCTGAACGAAGGGCGGTTGCTGCGCGCCATGACGCTCGAATCCGACGAGGCCGCAGCCCTCGGCGAGTACGGCCTGATAACCGGTAAACCGGAACTATTGGTGGCCAATGCCGATGACGGCGGGATCGACGGTCCGGCCGCCGAGGCGGTGCGGGCATATGCCGCCGCCTCAGGCGCCGAGTACCTCGCCATCGCCGGAAAGGTGGAGGAGGAGATCTCGGAGCTGCCGGCGGCCGAGAAGGCGGAGTTTTTGGGCGCGATGGGGATCGCGGAATCGGGGCTCGATCGTCTCATCGTCGTCGCCAACCGGCTGCTGGGGCTAATCACCTATTATACCGCCGCGACCCACCTGCAGGCATGGTCGATACCGATCGGCACCAGCGCGCGCTCCGCAGCGGGAAAGATCCACTCCGATTTCGAGCGCGGCTTTATCCGCGCCGAGGTGATCCACAGTGACGACCTGGTGCGCGCTGGATCGGAGCACCACGCGCGCGAGCGGGGGCTGCTTCGAACCGAGGGCAAGGACTATGTGGTCCGCGACGGCGACGTAGTGCGGTATCTGTTTAATGTCTAGCGGAACGGTTGCATCGATGCGGGAAGTGCCGATGGAAAGCATGTTCGAAGAAATATTCACTCGGAATCGCTGCACTGATTTCCGATGGATCGAGCCGTCTGGTATCCGCGTTGCGCACTGGGTTCGGATGAAATGCCACTATGGGTGCGGCGGGTACGGCGCATGCGCGGCCTGTCCTCCGGAAACGCCGTCTGTCGCGGAGTGTCGCGAGTTTTTCCGGGAGTATTCCCGCGCGGCGTTGTTTCATTTTCGGCTTCGGCTTGATGGTCCCGACGAGCGATACGCCGCCTGCCGGGCGATCAACCGGCAGCTCCTCTCCGTCGAGCGGGACGTGTTTCTTGCCGGTGAGGAACGGTCCTTTGCGTTGTTCGCCGACAATTGCTCGTGGTGTGACGAATGCGCCGGCGAACGCCGGATCTGCCGAAATAAAAAGGATTCGAGGCCCACAATCGAAGCGATGGGGGTCGATGTGTACTCGCTGGCGCGCGGCGCCGGATACCACATCGAGGTGTGCGTCGACGACCGGCAGGCGATGGACCGGTTCGGTCTTCTGCTGATCAGGTGATACGGGCGGGACGCTGATGGCGATGGATGTCGATCGCGCGCGACGGCTCTTCGGGCTGGACGAGCGCTTTGGCGAGGACGAGCTTGCGGCGACCTATCGAATTCTCGCGAAGCTCAATCATCCCGACGTGAGCGCGCGGGAATCGTCCGATGCGTTGATGGCGTCCATCAATGAGGCCTATGCGCTCCTGCGGAACGTCGTGCGCGCGCGCACCGCCGCGCCGGGTGCCGTCAATGATGCCGCGCCGGCCGCACGCGCGATCGATCCGGTCTATGAGCAGTACAAGAAGGGCTTTGCCGCGCTCAAGGCGGCGTTCGAATCGTACTTTGGCGAAACGGAGGACCGGCGGGACGAGGCGAACCTCCCGCTCCTGCGTGAGCGCCTGCGAGCGGCGAAGCGGGATTTTTCCGTGGTGATCACGGACATGCCGTACAGCGCCTGGGTCGACGACGCGATCGACAAGGTCGGCGCCATCAATAAGTGGTTGCACGAGCGCGATACTCGATAACCGTGGATCGCGGAGTCTGGTGGTCCGCGGCGCACTCCGCGGGGCACGGTGTCAAGGAGCATGAGCATGACGAGGGAGCACTGGGGATCGAAGCTGGGATTTGTTCTGGCCGCCGCGGGGTCGGCCATTGGATTGGGGAATATCTGGAAATTCCCGTACGTGGCCGGTGCGAACGGCGGCGCGGCCTTCGTGCTGGTCTATGTCCTGTGCGTGATCGTTCTGGGGGTCCCCATCATGATCGCCGAGCTGGTGATCGGCCGACACACCGAGAGCGATCCGGTGGGCGCCTTCAAGCTCATGTTCGGGAGGAGCGGCTGGGTCGTCATCGGGTATCTCGGGGTCGTGTGCGGCTTCCTTATCCTGTCTTTTTACAGCGTTGTGGGCGGCTGGACGATCGGATATATCGTCAAGAGCGTGAGCGGGGGGATGTCGTCGTTGACGAACGTGGAGACGGCGAAAAACGCATTCGCCCAATTCATCCACAATCCGTACGAGATGATCGCGTATCATTTCTTGTTTATGGCCGCCTGCGCCTTCATCGTGATACGGGGAGTGAAAAACGGCATCGAATGGTGGAGCAAGGTGCTCATGCCGCTCCTGTTCATTTTGCTGCTGGTCCTTATCGTCAAGGGCGTGTCGATGAAAGGCGGGATGGCGGGGGTTTCGTTTTTTCTGAATCCCGACTTTTCGAAGCTTACCGTGGATGCGGTCCTCTCGGCGCTGGGCCAGTCCTTCTTCAGCCTCAGTCTCGGCATGGGGGCGATGATCACCTACGGCAGCTATCTGTCGCGCAAGGAGCGGATCCTGCAATCGGCGATGTACATCGTGCTGCTGGACACCCTGGTGGCCATCCTCGCCGGCCTGGCCATCTTTCCCGCCGTCTTCGCGATGGAGATGGCGCCGGACAAGGGACCGGGGCTCGTGTTTCACGTGATCCCGGCCGTCTTCGCCAATATGCCCTACGGGCAGGTGTTCGCGGTCGTGTTCTTCGGGCTGTTGTTCATTGCGGCGCTCACCAGCGGGATCTCGCTGCTCGAGGTGGTGGTCGCCTGGGCGGGCGACGAGCGGGGCTGGAGCCGCACGAAGGCGGTGCTCATTCTGGGCGGAGCGATCTTCGCAATGGGCGTCCCCTCGGCGCTGTCGTTCAACGTGCTCGAGGGGAATACGGTGTTTTTCGGAAAGACCTTCTTCGATTTCATCGACGCGCTCACGTCGAACTACATGCTGCCCATCGGCGGTTTTTTCATCGCCGTCGCGCTCGGATGGAAGTACGGTCTCGATAAGACGATCCACGAGCTCGATCCCGACACCCGGATCATATCGCTCAAGGAGCTGTGGGCCTTCACCATCAAGTTCGTCTCGCCGCTCTTGGTGGCGCTGGTGTTCATCGTCAACTTTCTGGGGAGGTAGGACGGGGGGATCGCCGCTGCGCGTCGGCGGGCGGCGGATCAGTACGAGTGCCTGATGAGGTTCTTGATGATGATGAACCCCTTCGACTTTTCAAGCGCGATCGCATTGTCGCTGTTCACGTATATCTTCACGTCCTTATAGTTTCCCAGCTCCTGCACGAACAACCGCGCGAGCGAGTTCGCCGTCGCGCCGTCGATCAGGCAGTCGTCGCCGAGGTTGAGGACGATGGGGTCCGCGGGCTTAAAACTTTTTTCGCCGATTCCGCCGGTGATCGCCTTCTTGAGCTTGTCCGCCACCGCCAGCTGATTGAGCTGCTCCCACGAACCCACGGCATAGAACTCGTTGATGGAGAAGTCGAGATAGGGCGACCCCTTGGGGATCTCGCTCGTCTCGCCGTCGACGTACACCGTGTCGCGGTCGATGCGATAGACGATCTGCGCGGCGGTCTTGTGCTCCTGCTCGAGGTCGGTGTTTTTCTTGCGCGCTATCATTTCAAAGAGCTTCTCGCGCGTTTCAAGCCCGGTAATGAAGGCGCGGATCGCGGCGTCGATCTCCCCTTGGGTCTGCGAGATGTTCACGAACCGGATCTGGAAGAGCCGGTTGAAGCGCGCGGGATCTCCCTTGAGCTCGTTGATGATCTCGTTCGCCTTGGTGTTGCCGGTGTAGAGGATGTCGAGTATACCGGCCGGATTTGCCTCGAAGGGGCGTACGTGCGCCGCTTGGGCGCTGCGGTAGAGGACCATGAAATTCGCCTGCAGGTGCTCCAGCCCCTGCGCCTTCGCAAGGATGATATACGAGATGAGGAGCGTGCGCAGGATCTTCCGCCGGTCGGGGTCGAGCGCGTGGTCGAGCCCGAGGTCGATGGTGTAGTCGAGCGAAACCAGAAAAGGGACGCCGATTTCCGTGATGAGCTTGTAGAGGTCCGCGCGCATGAAGGCGGTGTTGCCCGTCTTGAGGATGATCTTCTTGATCATGGCCGTCGAGTTCAGGTTGAGGTAGCTGGTATTGATCTCGACGCCGTATTTCTTCACGATGTTGCGGATCGTGATCGACGCCGCCTTGTCGTCGGTTATGAGAAGCGCGGTGCGGACGGGTTTGTCTGGTGCTGGTTCGCTCATGGGTTGATTGTGCGGTCCCGGAGCACTCCTCCGGGCCGAGGGTCATTGTCGTTCAATGGGTGCGGGATTGTCAACGGGAATAGCGGAAGCGACGCGGTCGCGGGGCGGTATCGCGTTACTTTTTCGCCTCGGCGAGGGCCGCATCGAGCGTCTCTTTTTTCCGGTCCAGGAGCGAGAGGTAGTTCCCGATGATCTTCCCGAAATCGGTCTCCCCCTTGATGATGCGGTAGCGCTCCGACTCCATGAACCCCAGTTCGGTGGAGAGCTTGATCTCGCTCGCGCTGCGGGCGTAGCGCTGCGCGTGCTCCCAGTGGGGAATCGCCGCGGAGTAGTGGGTCCGGGCGATGTCCAGGCTCTCGGCGATCTCCTTGGCGAAATCGAGGTTGTAGAATTTAATCACGCGCTTGTCGTAGCGCGATGCGATCCGCATGTGGCTGCGCATGATGAGCAGGTGGATGTGCATGAACATCAGGTTCCGGTACTTGCGATATTCCTCCTCGGTCGAAACTGGGACCAGCGCCTCGGAGGGGTGGCGGAACTTGCACTCCAGCGCGGTGGTCAGCCGCGCGATGTTCATGCGGAGGGTGTTCTCGTTGTAGTACTGCTTTTTCCCGTAGAGCTCGTAGTAGTCCTCGAGATAGTGGGGGACGGTCTTGTAGTGCAGGCGCACCTTGGGAATGTAGTCCGAGAAGGGCAGGTGTTTTTTCTGGTCCTTTTCCTTGAAGAACTGATACTGGTAGTCCTCGGCCCCGAGCGAGAGCGGAAGGAGGAGCAGGCACATGATGGCGATAGTCGTTTTTCGCATACACCCGATGACCGGAAACGCGCGCCCTCCCAGCGCCAAGGGCGGCACGATGCTTCTTCTCCTATCGGCCGTTTTGCGGGAAAAAATGAGGGAGGAAACCGCACGGTTCCGAACGGGCATCTCGCGGGAGGCGTTTGTTTTAAAGCACAAAGTATGATCCGGTCGGATGGCCGGCGTTGGGCGCCCGTCCGGGCCGCGTCAGGGGAAAAGGTGCGAAACGGCGATCCTGATCCCGATCGCGATGAGGATGACGCCGCCGATCATCTCAACCCGCCGGCCGAAGAGCGCGCCGACGCGCTTCCCGATCGAGATGCCGATCACGGAAAACAGCGCGCACACCACGCCGATGATGACGCTCGGCACGAGAATGCCCGAGCCGAGGAGGCCCAGGCTCAGGCCCACCGCGAGCGCATCGATGCTCGTCGCGACGGCGAGAACGATCAGGGTCCATCCGCGCGAGGGGTCGCGTTCGATGCGCCGGTCGTCGTCGGATAGCGACTCGCGGATCATCTTTGCGCCGATCACGGTGAGGATGGCCAGCGCAATCCAGTGGTCGTAGTCCTTGATGATCGATTCGAGGTATCGGCCGGCGAAGTAGCCCAGGATCGGCATCATGAACTGGAAGAGCCCGAAATGGAACGCAAGGCGGAAGTAGTGCCGGGCGGTGGGTCGGTCGATGATCATGCCGGCGGCGATGCAGACGGAGAACGCGTCCATGGCCAGGCCCACGGCAATGCCGAGGATGGCGAGAGAATCGGCCAGGTTCATGCCGCCGCATCGGAAAAAAAGAGGATAAGATACTTCTTGAGCGACTGGCAGTATTCGAGCTTGATCCCGGTCTCGACCGCCCAGGACGAATCGGGGAAGGTCTTCATGGTTTGGGAAAAGTATTGCTCCGCTTTGACCAGGTGCGTCACGGCGATGTCCTTCTTGAAGGAGCCGCGGTTGTGGCGGTCGTAAAATATTTCGCGGTGCGACGCGTGCAGCGCATCATCCCCCTTTTTGTACAGACGGTAGGCCTCGATGTCGAGACGGCTGTTGTACGAGTCGAGTATGGTGAGGCATTCGGAGGAGCGGTAGAAGTTGAACAGCATCTCCGTGAATACGGAAAAGTGCTCCAGAAGCTCGGCGTCCTTCGTGAGCGTCGCAAGGCGCTTGATCGAGTGGAAATTCTTTCGCAGGGAATA
This sequence comes from Spirochaetota bacterium, assembly GCA_029562645.1. Taxonomy (GTDB): domain Bacteria; phylum Spirochaetota; class UBA4802; order UBA4802; family JAKQUI01; genus JAKQUI01. The sequence goes on along the minus strand of JAKQUI010000064.1, from coordinate 49,375 downwards.
GACGACCTCGTTGAAGGTCCCCTTGTTTTTGGGCTCATCGCGTCGCGCGATGTTGTTGAGGTTGTACTGGAAATACCGGTAGAGGACGTCCTTCGCCGATTCCCGGAGCGCGACGAACCGTTCGATAAGCTCCTCGCGCGTATGCTCGGGCGGCGTTGGCTCGGCGGGGCGTCGCTGTTCGCGTCGCTGGGCGCGGCGCTGGGGCTCCGGGCGCGTCGGGGCCTCGTCCTTCGCGCCGGAGGCGTCCTTGAAGCGGTGCCCCATCACCGTCGTGTAGGCGACATTGATGGTGGCCATGGAGCGGTTCGCCCATTCGGTCTTGTCCGGGTTCCGGTCGGGGTGATACTGGAGCGCGAGTTTCTTGTAGGAGCGGATGATCTCGTCGTCGGTCGCGGTTGCGGGGAGGCTGAGTATGCGATAGCATTCGGCGAGTGTCATCTCGTGGGCGCGGCTCCGTGCAAGTGTCCGGCGATCGTGGATTCGTCGCCCTCGAATGTGCGGGTATCTCCCGCGCGGGGGGCTGTCAATGATGAATTTTCGCGGATCATATTTTTTTGCTTGACACGAAACCTTCGTTTGCTTATTGTATGTTTAGCTTATGTCTCGTTCCGGGACATACCATCACGAGCGGAAGGGCGCCATGAAAAACAAACTCACCGACAAGCAGGAGCTCATTTTTTCATTCATCAAGGAGAGCATTCGCACCTCCGGGTTTCCGCCCACGGTGCGTGAGATCGGCGAGCGCTTTCAGATAACGGTCAAGGGCGCCTATGACCACCTCAAGGCCATCGAGAAGAAGGGCTTCATCCGCTGCAACCAGAACAAGAGCCGCGCGATCGAGCTTCTGGTCGACCGCGCCGATACCGAAGCGCCCGACGTCGTGAGCATCCCGCACGTGGGGCGCATCGCCGCGGGCGCGCCGATCCTGGCGCAGGAGAACGTCGACGAATACCTCTGCTTTCCGCGCGCGATGTTCAGGAGCGGCGAGTTTTTCGCGCTTACCGTCAAGGGCGATTCCATGATCGACGCCGGGATCAATGACGGCGATATCGCCATCATAAAAAAACAAAAGACCGCGGTGAACGGCGACATCGTGGCCGCACTCATCGAGGACGAGGCGACCCTGAAGGTCTTCAAAAAAGAAAAGGACCGCATCGCGCTCAATCCGGCGAATGCCGCCTATCGACCGATAGTTCTCGAGTCCGTCGACATCCTGGGGAAACTCGCGGGGCTGTTTCGCAGCTACTGAGCGCGCGTCCGCAAACGATCAACGAGGGGATCCGCGGTGTGCGTCGTGCGTCCCCTCGCGCCGGTTTCATCATCCCCCCTTTCGTTTTGCCGTAAAATGTTGTTTACAAAACGGTCGCCCGCCATGCAGTGATGATGCCTGCCCGGATCGAATGCGCCGGCGCATGGAATCCTGAACCGGAGGACGGATATGATTCATAAAAATGTCGTTACTGATTTTTCGCCGGAGGCGCATGCGCCCCGGATTGACCCGACCGCGTATGTGCATCCGCTTGGGGCGGTGATCGGAAACGTGAGCATCGGCCGGCGCGTCTTCGTGTCGCCGTTCGCCTCCGTGCGGGGCGACGAGGGCCAGCCGCTGCACGTGGGCGACGAGTCCAATGTACAGGACGGCGTGATCATTCACGCGCTGGAGACCTTCCACGAGGGGCATGCGGTCGAGAAGAACCTGGTGGAGGTGCAGGGGAAGAAATACGCCGTCCATGTCGGGGACCGCGTATCGCTCGCGCATCAGGTGCAGGTGCACGGTCCCGCCGCGATCGGCAATGACTGCTTCATCGGGATGAAGGTGCTGGTGTTCAAGTCGCGCATCGAGGACGGCTGCGTGATCGAACCAAGCTGCGTCCTGATGGGCGTGACCATCAAGGCGGGCCACTATGTTCCCGCCGGGTCGGTGCTTGCAAACCAGGCCGACGCCGACCGGCTTTCGAAGAAGATCACCGACGACTATGCCTTCCGCACGCTCAACGCCGGCGTGGTGCATGTGAACACGAACTTAGCCGACGCGTATCGGAAGGCCGGCATACAATAGCGGAGTTGCACGCGTCGAATACATGTCGTACGGTTATGTGATACCGGCCGCATCGCTTGCTATGATGTCGAGTTGGCGATAACGCGGATAAACGTTTTTATCTTGACGGGCCCGGGCCGTTGATGTCAGGCTCGGGCCACGCATGCAGCGCAGAAAGAGGAGGATGCCATGACGGAAAAACCGGAAGTGCGATCGCCCGCCGCGGTCATCGTGTTCACGCTTATCACGTGCGGGATCTACGGGCTGGTGTGGATCTTTAAGTTCTCGAAGGAGATCAAGAATTATCTGAACAAGGAGGAAATCAACCCCGGCCTGGAGCTCCTGCTGTGCCTGGTGTGTTTTCCCTATGCCATTTATTGGTCATACAAGTTCGGGAAATTGATGATGGAAGCGCAGCAGAAGGCGGGCCAGCCGGTTGAGGACAATGCGATCCTGTATCTGGTCCTCGCCTGCTTCGGACTAATCATGGTGAACATGGCCATCATGCAGGAGGCGGCGAACAAGATCTGGACCGCGCAGGGACTGCAGGCGCAATAGCGCGCACCGGGAATGGAGCGCAGGGACGCAAAGCCGTATGTTCTCTGTGCGGCGGCCGCGCTCGGGTTGGCGGTTTTTGGCAACGACACCCTGTGCTTTTTCAAGAACATCTACGGGGCGCCCTGTCCCGGCTGCGGTCTCACACGGGCGTACCTGAGCCTTGTTCGCGGGGAGTTCTTTCTCGCGTTGCGGTATCATCCGCTCTTCGCGCTGGCGCCGGTGGTGTTGGTGGTGTGGGCCTTTCGGGATCGGCGGCCCTTTGACCGATTTTATCGAAGCGATCGTTTCTGGATCGCGATTATCGTGGCGCTCCTCGCAACATGGGCGGTCCGCATGGTGCTCTATTTCCCCGATGTGCCGCCGATGGACCTGAATCGATCGGCGCTCTTCATGCGGATTTTCGATGCAGTGCGGTGAGCGCGTACCGTCGCGCCCGTGATACATGGATGGCAATGAACCCAGAGCAGCTTCTTCAGGTATATGTCTTGAGTCTCGGCATCTTCCTCATCAGCGTGGCGGGGATGGAGCTGATCGCCCCGTTCACCATGTTTCAGGTGTGGCGCCGCTGGGTGTCGCATCGTATTTTCCCGCTGTATGGCGTGTCGCTGGTCATCATGGGTTTTCCGCTGACGCAATATCGACATGCGGACATTCCCGCCATCGGATACGTCGTTTTCGCGATAGGGTTGGTAGTCGTGTTTTCCGGCCCGTTCATTCTGCTGTATCCGGAAAAGATCAGGGCCATGGTTTCGGAAATCGCGGAAACGGCGGGCGAGGACGGGGTGCGGCGTCTCGTGTTCATCGACGCGGCGATGCGGCTCATTGCCGGCGGCGTGTTCGTGTACAGCTATTTCGCGTGATTGACCCCCTCCCGGCCTCCCCCTTCGTTCGGGGGAGGCGGTCGAGCCCCTCTTCCCCATCACGAAGGGGAAAAGGTTGGGGGATGGGGGTGCGTGAAATTCGATTCGCGTCGTGCGATTGTCCTACTTGATCACCACGTTCACAAGCTTGCCCGGCACGATCACGACCTTCACCACCTGTTTGCCGGCGATGAACTCTTTCACGCGAGGGTTCTCGAGCGCCAGCTTCTCCATTTGATCGCGCGGTATGTCCGCCGGAACCAGGTCGCGCGAGCGGATCTTCCCGTTCACCTGGAAGACGATCTCCACCTCGTCGCGCGCCGTCAGCTCCTCGCGAAAAGACGGCCAGGGGTGCGAAAAGAGGATCTCGTCGTGGCCGAGGATCTGCCACAGCTCGTCGGCGATGTGCGGCACAAAGGGGGCGAGGAGCGGGATGAGCGCATCGAACACCTCCGAGACGACGAGCGCGCCATGGTCGCTCGCCAGTTCGACCTCGTCGGTCTGGTAGACCGCGTTCACCAGCTCCATCATCCGCGCGATGGCCGTATTGTACTGCAGGCGCTCCTCGATGTCGTTGGTCACGGCCTTGATCGTCCGGTGCAGGTCTCCGCGAAGCGTTTTGAGGGCCTTGCTGAGTTCGATCCCGTCGAACGACGGCGCCGGACGGTAGCGCTCGCCGTGCCGGCCCACCATCCGCCACACGCGCGTGAGAAAACGATAGCATCCCTCGACGCCCTTGTCGGACCAGTCGAGGTCCTTGTCCGGGGGCGAGGCGAAGAGCATGAAAAGGCGCACGGTGTCGGCGCCGTATTCCTCGATGATCTTGTCGGGATCTACAACGTTGCCCTTGGACTTGCTCATCTTGGCGCCGTCCTTGATCACCATGCCCTGCGTGAGCAGGCGCGTAAACGGCTCGCGAAATTTGATGAGTCCGAAGTCGGCCATCACCTTCGTGTAAAAGCGCGCGTAGAGCAGGTGCAACACCGCGTGCTCGATGCCGCCGATGTACTGGTCCACCGGCATCCAGTAGTCGACCTCGTCGGTGTCGAACATGCCGGGGGAGCCGGCGGAGGTGAACTTGGCGAAATACCACGATGAGTCCACGAAGGTGTCCATGGTGTCCGTGTCGCGTCGCGCGGGGCCCCCGCACTTCGGGCAGGTGGTATTGTGGAAGGACGGCATGGATACCAGCGGCGATACCGAGTCGCCCTTGAAGTCGACCTGCGTGGGCAATGTGATCGGCAGGTCCTCATCGCGCGGCATCACCGTTCCGCAGGCGTCGCAATAGATGGCCGGGATGGGGCAGCCCCAGTAGCGCTGGCGCGAAATGAGCCAGTCGCGAATGCGATACTGCACCTCGCGGGCGCCGAAACCTTCCGTTTCGGCATAGGCGGCGATTTTCTCCATCGCCGCGCGGTTGGGCACGCCCGTAAAGGGGCCGGAGTTCACGCATACGCCCTCGTCGACATAGGCGTCCATCATGGCGGAAACGTCGATGGGCGATGCCGGATTGTCGATCACGAGCTTGATGGCGATGCCGTATTTCTTCGCGAAGGCGAAGTCGCGCGTGTCGTGCGCGGGCACGGCCATGATCGCGCCGGTCCCGTATTCCATGAGGACGAAATTCCCCACGAAGAGCGGGACGCGGTCGCCGTTGAAGGGGTTGACGATTTTGATTCCGGTGTCGATCCCCTCCTTCTCCTTTTCCTCGGACACGCGGTCCACCAGGGATTGGGCCTTGAGGCGCTCGATGAAGGCGAGCACCGCCGGGTCGGTCACGCGTTTCAGGAAGGGGTGCTCCGGCGCGATCACCATGAAGGTGACGCCGTATACCGTGTCGGGGCGCGTGGTGAAGATGGGGAAGGGCGTTCCGTCGTCGACCGTGAAGTTGATCATGAGCCCCGTCGAGCGGCCGATCCAGTTCTTCTGCATGGTGAGGACGCGCTCGGGCCAGCCCGCGCGGATGTCGTCGTGCGCCGATAAGAGCTCCTCGGCGTAATCGGTGATTTTATAGAACCACTGGTTGAGCTCCTTCTGCGTGACGGTTGATTCGCAGCGCCAGCAGAGGCCGTCTTCCACCTGCTCGTTGGCCAGCACCGTGTTGCATTTCGGGCACCAGTTCACCGGGGCGACCTTCTTGTACGCGAGGCCCTTCTCGAACATCCGGCAGAACATCCACTGGTTCCAGCGATAGTACGCGGGGTCGTGGCTCATGATCTCGCGCTCCCACGCATAGGAAAACCCCATGCGGTCGAATTGCGCCTTCATGCTGGCGATGTTCTTGTCGGTCCATGTTTTCGGCGGGATGTTGTTCTGGATGGCCGCGTTCTCGGCCGGAAGCCCAAACGAATCCCAGCCCATCGGGTGGAACACATTGAAGCCGTTCATGCGACGGTAGCGCGCCATGAGGTCGCCGATGGTGTAGTTGCGGACGTGGCCCATGTGAATGCGCCCGGAGGGATACGGGTACATCTCGAGGAGGTAATATTTTTTCTTCGAGGCGTCGCGCGTGGCGGCGAAGATGTTCTTCTCGCGCCACGTCGATTGCCACTTCAGTTCGATGTCCTTGAATGAATATTCGCGTTCGGCCATGGTGAACTCCGGAGCTGTCTAGGGTGTGCGATATCGATGGTGATGCTTTTCCGGTGGAGGGAAAAGTCAAGTAAAAAGCTCAGGGGGGATGATCCGCTGCGCGGGCGTTACGCGCCCGCGCAGCGCGTTTCGGCATATTACTCGGAGACGAAGAACGAGGCCTTGAAGTCGCTGTAGGTGACGGCGTTCACGTCACGGAAGACGATGGTCACATCGTATTTGCCGGGCTTCATCTGCCCGCCAAGGTTGATGTTATAGTTGGCCACGACCGTGTTCGCATCGGGCGCATTGAGCTGCTGGTTCAGGATGTTGGGTACGTTGAGGATGGTTTGCTTGTCCGGGTCATTGAGCGTAAGGTCCGACTGAAAGCTGAAGTTGTTGTCGGCGTCCTTGCGCAGTCCGATGATCTCGATGTTGAGCCATACGACCTGCTTGGATCGGAACATGCCGATCTTGCTGGGGCCGTTCTTGGAGGCGGAGATGCTCTTCAGCTTGAAGCTCATCGCCGTCGATTTCTGGTAGTTCTGCTGCGCGGCGAGTCCCACCGCGAAAAAAAGCAAAACGGCTATCGCAATTCGTTTCATGTAAGTCCCTCCTCTGTGTCGAACGCAGTATTGATGCTCATGCTAGCGCGACTGGCGGTGCGCGTCAAATACAATTTGAGGCGACGGATCACTTCCCCGGCGCCGATTTCAGGATGGCGAGGACCTCGTCCGGGGATTGCGACGAAATGATGCGCTCCTTGACCGCCGGATTCTTGAGGATGGTCATGATGTTCGAGAGCATGCGCAGGTAGTCCTTGTGCTGGCGCTCGCCCGCGGCGACCAGGATGATCAGGTGCACCGGTTCCCCGTCCATGGAATCGTAGGAAATGCCGCGGGGCGAGATGCCCACTGCGAAGGCGATCTCCTTGACCGACGCGATCTTGGCGTGCGGAATGGCGATGCCAAACCCGATACCCGTGCTCATGATCTTTTCGCGCTCCCTGAGCGATTCGACGAGTGCGCCAAGGTCGCCGCACACGGACGATCCGGCGAACACCGCGGCGAGCTCTTCGATCGCCGCGAATTTCTCGTCGGCGGAAAGGACGCGGATGAATTCCCGCTTCGTGTATTCGGCTACCTGCTTCATGAAGTCTCCTGTGGACGTGTCGCGGCGTCACGGCCGCGTAAGATGAAAAAACCGTATTCCGCGAAGAGGTTCGGGAACACCCTTCGGCGATGGACCGAGCCGTGCGGTCGCATGGAAAAGTGCCGTTCCGTTTGAATCGGGTAGCGGTTCTCCCGGCACAGCTCGGAGAAGTTGCGTATGGACATGATGTGGATGTTCGGGGTGTCGTACCAGTTGTACGAGAAGAGGTGGTTTTTGGGCATCACCCCGCGGAACATGAGCTGGAAACGGTTGGCGGCATACCCCAGGTTCGGAAAGCTGACGATCGCGAACCGGCCGATGCGCAGCGACTCGGTGATGACGTAGAGCGGGCGCTTGGTGTCCTGCAGCGTCTGGTTGAGGATCACGTAGTCGAACGAGCCGGAGCGGTAATCGGCCAGGCCCTCGTCGATGTCGCCCTGGTATACGTAGAGGCCCTTCTCGAGGCAGCGGCTCACGCCCTCCGCTGAGATCTCGACGCCGTACGCGTTCACGCGTTTCGCGTCGGCCAGTTCCGTCAGCAGCTCGCCGTCGCCGCAGCCCAGGTCGAGCACCCGCGAACGTTCGGGTATTTCTTCGATGATGAGATCGTAACCGATGCGCGTCGTGCTCATGGTGCCGTGGGGCGCCTCCGGCGGTCGTGAATGCGCGCACGGCATCGTCTGGCGATCCCGCGCGCGGGTGCGTACTCTGTCGCCGGAATGATTGGCGCGAAGCCGGTTCCGGCGCAATCAATTTTTATAAATATTTGCGCGCTGCGCCCGGCGCTGTCGGAGTGTCACCGGTCGGGATTCGTGTTGGTTCGTTTCGAATACTCGCTTCGCAAAAAGTTGGCGATATTCCGTTCGAGCATCTCGTTTTCCAATAAAAAAGCGTCGTGCCCCTTGCTCGTTTCGATCTCCGTGAAGATGACGTGCGCTCCGTTCGCGCGCAGCGCCTTCACGATCTCCTTTGCCAGCGGCGTCGGGTAGAGCCAATCGGAGGAGAAGCTGATCACGAGAAAGTCGGAGCGCACGTTTTCGAAGGCGGCGATGAGACTGCCCCCGTGTGACGACTTGAGGTCGAAATAGTCGATCGCTTTCGTGATGTACAGGTAGGAGTTCGCGTCGAACCGGTTCACGAACTTGATGCCTTGCTGGTGGAGATACGATTCCACCATGAACTCCTCCTTGAAGGCGAAGCTCAACATCTCGGTGTTTTGCAGGCGTCGGCCGAACTTTTCATGCATGATGTCTTCGCTCAGATACGTGATGTGGGCGATCATCCGGGCGAGGGCGAGGCCGTTCTTGGGCGGCGGTCCGCCGTAGTAGGCGCCGTTGTTCCAGTGCGGGTCGCGATAGATGGCCTGACGGCCCACCTCGTTGAAGGCGATGCCCTGCGCCGAGATCGACGCCGCAGTCCCGATGGCGATGGCCGCCTGCACCATGTCGGGATAGGAGATGGTCCACTGGAGCGCCTGCATGCCGCCCATGGATCCGCCGGCCACGGCAAGGAGCCGGTCGATCCCCAGGTGCGTGACCAGGTGCCACTGCGCGTTCACCATGTCCTGTATGGTTACGAGGGGAAAGTCGATCCCGTACTCGCGCCCGGAGGCCGGATTGATCGAGGCGGGCCCGGTTGATCCGTTGCAGCCGCCGATCACATTCGAGCTGATGATGAAATACTTGTCGGTGTCGAAGGCCTTGCCGGGCCCGATATAGGTGTCCCACCAGCCGGGATAGCGGTCCTCATGCGTGAAATAGCCGGCGGCATGGGCCGTGCCGGACAGCGCGTGCAGTACGAGGATCGCATTGCTTTTGTCAGCGTTCAGCGCGCCGTAGGTTTCGTAGGCAAGGGTGATGGGTCCCAGCTTGTTTCCCGAGGTGAGCACGAGCTCGTTCGGGGGTTCGGCGAAGTGAAGATGTTTCGTCCTCACAATGCCGACTGACGTGCTGTCATGCGCCTCGGGTGTAGTCATCGGTTCGTTTGCTTCAGGTTGATTGAGCGCACCGCGTTTTCCGGAAACAATCCTTGACGGGGAATTGATGCGCTTGTCAATTAAAAAGTGCCCCCGGTGGCGGGAAATTCGGTTGACAATTGGGCATGGGCTTTCGGTAATGTTTTCGTTGCAGTGGGTTTCTTCATTATAGTTTTTACGAAAGATCACGTCATCGATTGCGTTTTTTCACACGGCAGTGCGGGCGATTGGCTGGCGGCCTCGGCCGAATCCCAACCCCGCGGACGCTGATCTGATCGACATTCTATCCGCAGTAAGGAGGGGCGAGAATGGACCTTACCACATTGTATAATCTTCCGGCCGAAACGATCACCCGTCTGAGCTTTTTCAACGTGGGCGGACCGCACGGATTCATGCGCTGGGCGATTTACCTTCTCATGTTCATCGCATTCGGCTATATCATCTACACCATCTATCAGCGGGTGAAGGTGTGGCGCGTCGGCAAGCCGGAGCTTCGGACCGATTTCCCGGAAAAGCGCATCATGGCGGTCATCAAGTACGTCTTCCTGCAGGGGAAGATCGTCCGTGAGGCCTATGCCGGGATCATGCACGCGGCGCTGTTCTTCGGCTTCGTGGGCCTGTTCATCGTGACGCTGCTCATCATGATCCAGGACGACTTCACCGAGCTCTTCTTCCATATCAAGTTCCTGAAGGGCACCCCGTATCTCCTCTGGTCGCTCGCGGGCGATCTCTTCGGCGTGGTGGTCATCGTCGGCCTGGTGATGGCCTTCTACCGACGCTACAAGGTGAAGCCCAGCCGGCTCGACACCAAGCCCATCGACACCTTCGCGCTGGTGCTCATCGCCCTGATCATTTTCACGGGCTTCATGACCGAGGCGCTGCGCATCGCGATATCCGCGTTCCCCGCCTTCGAGGTGTGGTCGCCGGTCGGCTATGCGATGGCCTACCTGTTCGCCTGGATGAGCGTCCCGGCGCTCGAGACGGTCCACTATCTGACCTGGTGGGTGCACGTTCTCGGGGCCTTCGTCTTCATTGGCCTGGTGGGCTCCGACAAGCTCGGGCACATCCTCATCTCGTCGCTCAACGTGTATTTCCAGAACCTGGACAACGAAAGCGCGAAGACGAAATTCGCGATGCCCGTCATCAACCCCACCGAGTTTGAGACGGCGGAGAGCTTCGGCGTAGGTGCGGTGGAGAACTTCACCTGGAAGCAGCTCATGGATGGCGATGCCTGCACCCGGTGCGGTCGCTGCCAGGACAACTGCCCGGCCTACCTCACCGAGAAGCCGCTTTCTCCCAAGAAGATACAAAACGACGTGAAGGCGGCGATGGACTACCGCGTTCCGATGCTCATGGCCGCGGAGGACCCGGCGGCGGTCGAGGACGAAAAGATGCTCATCGGCGATTTCGTCACCGAGGATGAAATCTGGGCCTGCACCAACTGCGCCGCCTGCATGGAGAACTGTCCGGTGCAGCTCGAGCACGTTCCCAAGATCAACGACATGCGCCGTTACAAGATCCTCATGGAGGGCGCAATGGCCGGCGAGCTGCAGTCGTCGCTGACCAACATGGAAAGCAACTCCAACCCGTACGGCTTCGCTTTCGCGGCGCGCGGCGACTGGGTCGCGGCGCAGGGGCTGGACATCAAGACGATCGCGGAAGACCCGAACGTGGATTTCGTGTACTATGTCGGGTGCGCGGCCTCCTACGACAAGCGCAATCAGAAGGTCGCCACGGCGCTGGTGAAGGTGCTCCAGAAGGCCGGGTACAAGGTGGGCATCCTGGGGCCCGAAGAGGGCTGCTGCGGCGATTCCGCACTGCGCGCCGGGAACGAGTATCTCTTCCACGCGCTTGCCACGCAAAACCTCGAGACCTTTAAGAATTACGGCATCAAGAAGATCATCACCACCTGCCCGCACGGGTACAATGTCCTCAAGAAGGAATATCCCAAGTTCGCGAAGGTGGGTCTGGGCTCGGACGGCAACCCGCTCGAGTGCGCGTATGAGGTCTATCATCACACCGAGGTGATCATGGACATCATCAAGAAGGGGCAGATCAAGCTCAAGGATGCGCTGGCCGAGAAGGTCACGTATCACGACTCCTGCTTCCTCGGCCGCTACAACGAGATCTACGACCAGCCGCGCGGCATTATCAAGGCCATCCCCGGCACGGAGTTCGTCGAGATGAGCCGCAACCACGGCCAGAGCTTCTGCTGCGGCGCGGGCGGCGCGCGTATGTGGATCGAAGAGCACATCGGGACGCGGATAAACCAGTTCCGCACCAAGGATGCGCAGGCAAGCGGCGCGACCAAGATCGGCACGGCCTGCCCGTTCTGTCTCACCATGCTTTCGGACGGCGCGAACGAGCTGGACATCCAGAATCTTCAATCGTTCGACCTCGCCGAGCTGGTGTACAATTCGATGGAGAAGTGATTCCGGATCATTCGGTCTAGCATGCAATCTCACGGCAGGCGGGGTGACGAGCTCCGCCTGCCGTTTCATTTTCGCGTATAAGGGGTGACGCCCATGACGAACCAGTTTCTGTATGGACTCGCCGCGACAGGGTTTTGCTCGCTTGCCGGCGCGGGGGCATTTCTGTACTGGCTGGTGCGACTGCCGGTCTCCGAGCCGGCGGCGCGGATGCTCGCGGATACCCGACCGGCGCAGATCGAATTTCTCGCGCATGCGGGGCGGGCGACGATCGTGGCCGGTCTTGTCGGGACGGCCGTCATGAGCGCGCTTGTCGCCGCCGGATGGGCGCATTGGCTCATCCCCATCGCATGCGCGGTCGGGTGGATGCTCTCGGCGCTGTGCGGACTGGTCGGCGTGTTGTCGGGAATGCTGGCGGCGCCCCGGGTGCCGTTCGCGCTCCGGCGATCCCTCGCGCACGCCCGACGCGTGGCCGCGCTCCCGAATTTCATTGTCGCGCTGTGCGTGATCGGGTTTGTACTGCTGGAGCTTTTCGCATGGCTCGTGTTCGTCTCCCGCGCGCTCGAGGGTGAGTGCGCCGCCGCCGGCGGCGAGTGCGCCGGGCGTGTCGCCTGGCTCGCACAGGCGCCCGGCGGCGCGGCGTTCCGTAATGCCGCGATCGCCCGATGGCGCGCATCGGAAGTCATGGCGCTCCTGCTTGCCTGCGGGCTCGGCTCGGTCGCCCAGGCGTGCTTCGCGCGGTTGACGATGGGCCGATTCGCCGACGCGGTACGCGTCGGCGCCGGGCATGTTCGAAAAAAGATCAAGGGCCTGCAGGACGGCGATGCGCGAAATCCGGTCCTGGCCGCCGAGACCATTGGCGCAGGCATCGCGGGCGTCGCCATCCCATGCATGGGCGCCTATGCGGTGCTTTCGTCGGCCGTGCGCGTCACGCTTTCACTGGCGACGGCGTTTCCGCTCATCGCCGCGACCATCGGGCGGCACGCGGCGTCGCGACCGGTTCCGGACGATATGGCGGCGCCGATCATCATGGGCTGCGGCGTCGTGCTTGTTCCATTTCTCTCGGTCGCCTGTCTTGGGATTTCGTTATCGCCGGAGGGCCCGCTTCGCCGGTGGGCGGGTACGGGATTGGATTTCCTCGGCGGGCTCGTCGTGATTGCGTGCGGCGGCATTCTCGCTTGGCGCGGTCTGGTGCCAGCGGTTTCGTTTGCGTGCTTTGCGATGGGCATTGGGGCGATGTCTATTGTCCTGTGCGCCATCGACATCGCACAGAAAAGGACTGCTGATGCCGTTCAGGTTCACCCGTTCAATGGAGGAAACATTGCATGGGTGCACGTGCGCTATGTTCCCGCCCTCATGATCGGGATTCTTCTCGTGGTTTGCTATGCCAGTGCGGGCGGCGGTCGGGAGGCGCTTGGCGGTTGGGGCGGGATCGCCTTCGGAGCGCTCGGCATGGCCGTCGGTTCATTCGCCGCGCTTCCCCGGATCGCGCGCGGCGCGGTGCCGCTGTGGATCGTGTCACAGAAGGGCGAGCCGTATACCGCAGAGGCGCGGCGCGGTCTTATGATGCTTTCTGGCAGCGCCGATCGCGGGCAGTACGCAGTGCGATGCGCGCTCGGATGCGCGGCGGTGGTCGTCGCCATTGCGTTGATCGGCGCGTCGCTCGAGCAGGCGCGATTCTGGCTTTCGCGCATGGCGGGCGCATCGTCGCTCAAGGCCGGTGCGGTCGCGCTGCACGCGGTTTTTCCCGATGGCGTTGTTCTGGCTCCCGACGATCTCCTCATCGCTCTCGCGGGGTTTCGCGACCTCGCGCGCGCATTTGACCTTTCCCCGTTTAATCCGCTCCTGATCGCCGGGGTCGTGCTTGGCGCTGCGGGCTCGTACGCGATCGCGGAAATGCTTGAGCGAATGACGCGCTCCGGCAGCACCGCGATCGTCGAGGAGGTGCGGCGACAATTTCGCGAACAACCGGGAATCGCCCGACGCAGCGCGACGCCGGATTATCGAACGGTCGTCCAGCGCGCCCGTGCGGGTGTTTCGGGCGGTGATGCGATGCGGCTATCGGCGGTGGTGCTGATCATGGGCGCATGGTGCGTGCTTGCCGGGACGGCGGGCGCCCTGGGGGCGGTCATGGGATGCGCCGCCGCAGGCGCCGTTCCGCGACGCGCGGACGAGGGCTGGGGCCTTATGGCCCTGTGTGCGGGCATGTTTGCCGCGTCCTCCGCGGGGATCGCGCTCGCGTTCTCGCAGGCGAGCGGACGGATCATCCACATGCTTCGATAGCGTCGATTGCGCGGCGCGCGCTATTGCTGGGCGCGAAGGGTCCGTCGCTTCATGCGTTCAAGCTCCTGCTTGAACACGCCGCCGATCTCGGCGATCTCCTGGGCGCGCTTGACGGGAAAAAACGTTTTAATGCAGGCGCGCACCTTGCTGTCGTCCCCCAGCTCAGTCATCTGCTTCTGCGAGGCGCGGAAAATCTCGTCGCAGTACTCGAAGGACGTTCGGATCACCGCGTCGGCCTTTTGGGTGAGCCGATTGAGCGGCATCTCCGTTTTCTTGTGCACCTCGCGGAGAATCATCGCGACGAGCGCGAGGATCGTCCGCCCGCGGTCGGCCGCGCGATCGGCCATCATGCCATGGAAGGCGTCGATGAACTCGCGGTTTTTCTTCTTGATGCGATCGAAGAGCTCGACCTGCACATTGGGCGGCAGTTTATTGTATTCGGGAGGATGATGGGGATAGGCGTATTTGAGATACTTCGGGTTGAGCATGATGCGGCCGCCCAGAGAGGTGTTGAGCGTTTCCCCGTTGATCCAGTCCGCAAAGGCGTCGAGATCGAGATTGAACAGGCTGTCGGCGGCCGCGATGAAGTCGGGCGCCTCGAAATTACCCAGCATGAGCGCGAAGCTTTTATTGGCGTCGGTCTCGAAGCCGAAAAAATAATCGGTGAGGATTTTCCGGAATATCTCGCCGGTTTTCCCGGTGTATTCGGGATCGTCCTCCAGGTCGAGATAGAAATCGATGAGTCCCGTGGGTGCGCCGTTTCCGTTTGCCATGGCGTGTGCGTGCTCTCGAGTGCCCGTGTCCGTCTGCGTCGTATGAAGCGCGCAGGGGAGTAAAATGCAACTAAAAAAATTTCGGTCTTGACGGGCCGGAAATAATCCGGAGAACTATCGTCATGATCAAGCGCCTCATGACAACCCGGGAAAAGATCGAGTCCGACGTCCTTTCGGACATCGACGATGACGACATCCTCGGTTTCGTCCTGGAATCGCTCAAGCTCGAGACGGACAAACCGTACTCCACCCTGCTCCAGGTGATACTCCATTACGAGATCGCCGAGGACAACGCCCAGCGCGTCTGGTTCGATATTGTTGAAAATCGACGGCACATGGCGGCCTGTCTCAATCGTCCGGTGACCATCAAGACCGCCCTTGTGGATTATTTCACGCGGACCGGGCGGAGCGAGGACATCGTCATCTTCGTAAAAGAGAACCTGATGCGCGCCCTGAACGACGCGATGATGGACGGCCTCACCGGGCTCTACTCGCACGCCATCATCCATTACGAGCTGGAGAAGGAGTTCCTGCTCTCGCAGCGGTATGGGTTTGACGTGTGCGTGCTGTTCATCGACATCGATAATTTCAAGCGCTACAACGACGAGCACGGGCACAAGAACGGCGACCGGCTGTTGATCACGGTCAGCGACCAGCTCGTTGAGACCGTCCGGAAGACCGACAAGATCGGGCGCTACGGCGGAGAGGAGTTTCTGGTAGTGCTGCCGCACACGAAGCTCGCCGCCGGGGTGTCGCTTGCGAATAAAATCGTGCGCATGATCGCGAAGAAGACGGCGACGAGCAACCGGCTGCCCGAGGGGGTCACGGTGAGCATCGGCGTGGCCGGGCTTTCGCCGTCCATCATGGACGGGCACGATCTTATCAAGGCGGCCGATATGGCGATGTACCGCGCCAAGCGCGCGGGAAAAAACAGGGTTGCCGTCGCGGACGGGATCGAATGAGCGCCGACGGCGCCCGTTCGGTCTTGGTTATGGCGTCGGTGCGCTGGTACAATGCCTCGGCGCACTATGCGTTATTCCTGGCCCGGGCGCTCGCGGCCGCCGGGCACCACGCGGTGGTCCTGGGGCTGCCGGGAAGCCCGATCGTGGAGCGCGCCCGCGCGGCGGATATTCCTGTCGTTGAGGACGTAAACCTGGCCGCCTCCGCCCCGTGGGCGCTTGCGCGTAATGTCGCCGGCTTTCGGCGCGCGCTGCGCGGCCACGGCATCGACATTATCCATGCGCATTTTTCGCGCGACCACACCTTCGCCGCCGTCGCGCGCGCCGGGATGGGCGTGCCGATCGTCCGAACCCGGAGCGAAACCAATCCGCCCAAGACGCATCTTTTGAACCGCCTGCAGTACCGGCATACCGCTGAGGCCTATACCGTGCCCGGCGCGCACCTGGTGCCGGTTATCGCGTCACTCGGGGTGCCTGTCGACCGCATCACGTCGATCCCGCTGGCGATCGACCGGCGCGCCTTCGTCGCGCAACGCACGAATGTCGATGTGCGCAGGGCGCTCGGCATTCCCCGGAAACGCCTGGTGGTCACGCATCTGGGAAGGCTCCACGCCGTCAAGGGGGTCGAGCATTTCGTGCGGAGTTATCAGTATCTGAAAAATCCGGGGCGGTTCCATTTTCTCATAACCGGCGAGGAGATCGACGTGCGCATCGAGGACCTGCGACGCATCGCGCTCGATATCGGCGCGTCGCAGGTGACGATTATCGGACGCGAGTACGACGCCCGCGACATCCTCGCCGCGACCGACATCGGTGCGATCCCCTCCCTGGGCTCGGAGGCGATCTGCCGCGTTGCGCTGGAGATGTTCGCGTGCGGGATCCCGGTCGTCGGGACCGCCATCGGCTCCATCCCGGAGACGATCGGCGCCTATGGGGGGCGGGTGGTCCCCCCGGCCGATCCGCGAGCGATGGCGGAGGCCATCGAGGATATTGCGGAGCCCAAGGCCTTTCGCGCGGCGCGCGCGTCCATCGAGGCCGGTCGTGCGCGTCATACGGAGGAAAAATTTCTTGCCAGCAATCTTGCGGTGTATTCTTCTATCGGTCGCGAAGGCATGTCATGACCATCAGCATAACCATCATCGGGCACAATGAGGCCGGGCATCTCGAGGAGCTGCTGCCGTCGCTTTCGTGGGCGGACGAGATCGTCTATGTCGATTGCGAAAGCGCCGACCGCTCGCTCGCGGTCGCGAAGCGGCACGGCTGCCGAACCTTCTCGCGGCCCAACAACCCGAACCTGAACGTGAACAAGAGCTTCGCCATGGACAAGGCGACCGGGGATTGGATCCTGTATCTCGATCCCGACGAGCGCATTCCAGAGGCGCTGCGGGACGAGGTGCTCGGCGTTGTGGGATCGCCGTCCGGCGCCGTCGCCTTCGAGCTGGGACGGCGCAATCACTACTTCGGGCGCTGGTTGCGGCACGGGAGCAAGTATCCGGACACGCAGCTGCGGCTGTTCAAGCGCGGCGCTGCGCGCTTCCCCAACCGGCACGTTCACGAGAAGCTTGAGATCCAGGGGGGCACCGGGCGGCTGCGCGGCGACATGCATCATCACCCCTTCCTGACGGTGTCCCAGTTTTTGCAGAAGTTCGATTTTTACGCGACCTTCGAGGCGAATTTCATTTACGCCAACGGCTTTCGACCGGGTCCGAAAAACGCGATCGCCTATTGCTGCATCAAGCCGCTCGGGCGCTTTGTGCGGCGATATTTTTTCAAACTCGGATTTCTCGACGGCGTCGAGGGACTTTTTGCCGCGCTCTTCGATGGCGTGAAATTCATCGTCGTGTATGCAAAAATTCGGGAACGCGCGCGGGGCGAGGCTGCGCGGTAGCGTTTTACAACCGTGACAAACCAGGCGGCGTCGGTTCGGTCGCATGGCGGGCTTGACTGCGCGGGCGGATGTTTTCTCGAATAAATCCACGCGTTATGTGTGACGCGACAGGAACGCGTACAAAGGCGAATATACCGGTTTCACCCCGAATGCTCGAATGGCGTCCGGTCCGGCGTGCTCGGACGCGATCAAGGAACATTTTTAAGAGGCAATGATGAATCGTTTTGTTTCCATTCTTTTTCTTGTAATTATCGCGGTCACCTCTATCCCCATGTTTGTCATCGCCCTGGTCATCAAGGCCGTTACGGCCCCATTCGATCGGCGCCTCAGGGCGCTTCATATGTTCACCTGCTTCTGGGGTTCGTTCTACACCTGGATCATGCCGCCGTGGCGCATTACGATAGAGGGTCGCGAGAAGATTCGCCGGGGCGCGACCTACATGGTCGTCTCGAACCACCAGTCGCAGCTTGATATCCTGGTGTCCTTCCGACTCTTTTTTCATTTCAAGTGGGTTTCCAAGGTCGAGATGTTCAAGGTTCCGCTCATCGGGTGGAACATGGCGCTCAATCGCTATATCAAGCTCACGCGCGGGGTCAAGGAGAGCGTCCAGGAAATGATGCAGGCATGCGAGGAGCGCCTGCGCGAGGGGAGTTCGGTGTTCATGTTTCCGGAAGGGACGCGTTCGTTCGACGGGACCGTGAAGGCGTTCAAGAGCGGCGCCTTCATTCTTGCAAAGAAGCTAAAGATCCCCATCCTGCCGATCGTCATCAGCGGGACCATGAAGGCGCTCCCCAAGTACAGCGTGAATTTTCATGGGATACAGAAGATGTGCATCCGCGTGCTCGATGAGGTCCCCTATCACGCCTTCGAGAATCTCTCGGTGGAGGAGACCGCCGAGTTGGTCCGCGGAATAATCGTCACCAACCTCGCGCGGCTCAACGAGCAGCTCGAGGGCGCGCATCAGGAGGCCGCCGCGCAGCTTACCTAGCGAGATACCCCAGAACGCGCTCAACGACGCTGTCTCTGGTCAAGCCGAACCGCTTCGCAAGATCGTTCTGGGGCGCCGACACGCCGAATCCTTCCATCGTGATATACAGGGCCGAGTCTCCCGCATAACGCTCCCATCCCATTCGCCGACCGGCCTCAATGACAACGCGGTTTTTTTGTTCCGTGGGGATGATGGCGCGGCGATACGCATCATCCTGGCGGTCGAAGAGCTCCCAGCTGGGGAAGGAGATGACGCGGCAGGAGACCGATCGCTCGCGGAGCGCCTCGGCTGCCTCGATGGCGAGCTGCACCTCCGACCCGGAGGCCAGCATGAGCACGGACGCATCCGGCCCCGCCTCCCATATCACATAGGCGCCGCGATGCAGGTCCGCCGCGCCGGTAGGGGTGATCCGCGGGAGGACGGGCAGGTTTTGCCGCGAGAGCGCGAGCGCGGTCGGTCCCGCGGTGTTGGCGATGGCGGCGAGCCACGCCTCGCGCGTCTCCTCGGCGTCGGCCGGACGGATGGTGGTGAGGTTCGGGATCGCGCGCGCCGCGGCGAGGTGCTCCACAGGCTGGTGCGTGGGACCGTCCTCGCCCACGAACAGCGAGTCGTGCGTGAAGACGTAGACGGCCTGCAGGCCCGCCAAAGCCGCGATGCGCACGGGCGGCCGCATGTAGTCCATGAACACGAAGAAGGTCGCGCTGTAGGGGATGAAGCCGCCGTAATAGGCGATCCCGTTCTGGATGGCCCCCATCGCGTGCTCTCGGATGCCGAAGTGGATGTTTCGGCCAACGGCATTGCGCCCGGTTTCGGAGTGTCCCTTCGCGAACGACTTGTTGCTGGGCGCTAGATCGGCCGAGCCGCCCACGATGTTCGGCAGCGCGGCAAAGAGCGACTCGATCACGCTCCCGCTTGCGCTGCGCGTCGCTATCGAATCGCCGATCTTGAACGCGGGCAGCTTCGCGCGAAGGGCGTCGATGTTCGGCCTGGAGAAAAATGCGTCCCATTTCGCGCGTTCGTCGGGCCGCAGCGCACGCGAAAAGCGCTCGTCCCACGCGCGACGAGCGGTGGCGAGCTCCTCGCGGCGGCGCGCGAATATGTCATAGGCGGCCTGCGGCACGCAGAACTCGGCGTCGGGATCGCAGCCGATGTTGATCTTTGTTTTCTTCACCTCGTCGGCGCCCAGCGGCGCGCCGTGCGAATCCTCGCTTCCCTCCTTGCCGGGGCTGCCCTTCGCGATGGCCGTTTTTGCAATGATGAGCGACGGGCGTCCGGTCTCGGCCTGGGCCGCGCGCACGGCGCGCGCGATCTGCACGCAGTCGTGGCCGTCGACGGACTGCACGTGCCAATGGCATGCCTCGAAGCGCCGTCGGACGTCGTCCGAGAACGCGAGCGCGGTGCTTCCCTCGATGGAGATCCCGTTGTCGTCGTAAATGAAGATGATGTTGCCCAGGCCCCAGTGGCCAGCCAGCGACGCCGCCTCGGCGGAGATCCCCTCCATGAGGTCGCCGTCGCTCACCAGCGCGTAGACCCGGTGGTCGATGATGGGATCCGCGGCTGCGTTGAACTCGTTCGCAAGGAGCCGCGCGGCGAGCGCCATCCCCACGGCGTTTGCGAATCCCTGTCCAAGCGGCCCGGTGGTCGTTTCCACGCCGGGCGTGTGGCGATATTCCGGGTGCCCGGGCGTTTTACTGTCGAGCTGGCGGAACTGGCGGATGTCGTCGAGCGTGATGTCGTAGCCCGCGAGGTGGAGCGCCGCGTACAGCAGCATGGAGCCGTGCCCGGCCGAGAGCACGAATCGGTCGCGGTTGACCCAGCGCGGATCGGCAGGGTCGTGGTTGATGATGGATCCCCACAGCACCGCCGCGATCTCGGCGCAGCCCATGGGCATGCCGGGATGCCCGGAATTCGCTCGTTGGACGGCGTCCATCGCGAGCGTGCGGATGGTTGAGGCGATGAGAGAATATTCTGCCGCGGTCAGTTCCATTGGGGTTCCTCGAGTGAATGGGATGATGAATGACGACACCGCAACATGGAGGCGATGGAGCTCCGTTTGTCCAGAGAATTTTTTTCATGAAACGGAAAACGCGTTTGCGAATATTTGGGTTGACGGGAAAGCGGTGCGGAGGCATGCTCATCGTCGATGACGCGACTGTAATTTCTACGCGCCGGGAACGGAACTTCGCCATGGCACCCGACACCGAACACTTCGATCAGGATACCGACCGCGCCCTCGTTGAGAGCGAGGTCGTAGCCCTGTTCGGCAGCGAGAACATCGTTCATGCGATCAAGACCTACCGCGCCGACACGAAACAGAAGGAAATTTCCCTCGAGTTCGTGAAGTCCTACCTTCAGTTTATTAACGAGATCGCCGCGCACGACGCGGTCAGCAATCGCGACCGGAGCGACCCCGAGGTGCGCGACCTGGTCTCGCACGTAAACCTCATGCTCAGAAAACGCGATGAGGACGTCTTTGCGTCCATGGTGCTCCATTGCAACCGTCATTATCGCCAGATAATAAAGGGCGGGGCGCGAAAGGCGGCGGAGTAAGCGCAGGCGACCGCAGCAGGAGGTCGGGGACGGGATCATCGCGTCGCTGGATGCGTTTTTCTATACCGACGACATCGCCGTGGCGATTGTGAAAAAGCTGTGAGCCGCCGGAGCGGCGGATCAGCACACCCGCAGCTCGATCGTACACTCGAACCGATCGGCCTCCACCGGAAACAGAAATACCAGCGAGCTTCCCTGATAGTTCTTCTCGAACCCGGATTCCGACTGCGACACCGTGTAGATGGGGTGTCGCAGGAGCGTCGCCGGACGGGATGACGTGAACTCGATACGCAGCGAACGGGTCTCGTCGAAGGCGGCGCACGATGTCAGCGGGCCGCTCTGCCCGATCGAGCAGAGCCGCGCGTCCTCCGGCGCGACGCCGGGGATCTCGTAGCCGCGGTACTCGTCGGTGTCGCACAGCAGGTTGAAGTCGACGGTCACGGCCGCGATGAGGCCCGCCGCCCCGGTGATGGCGTAGCGCGCGACGATCCCGGCGGCGTCCCGGGCGATCGTGAGGGTCTTCTCGACGGAGAGGGCCCGGCCGCCGCTCACCTGGTAGCGCGAGAGCGTTACGGACGCTGCGCCGGCGGTTGTTGACGCCTCGGCGTTATACGGAAGATCGCCGCACTCGACGCAGTCCGCGCGCCGGCGCATGAGGTCCTCCGCGGCCGGCGGCGACTCGAAAAACGAGTCCCGGAAGGAGTAGCGGCGGCCGGGATCGTACACCAGCAGCTCCTTGAGTCCCTTCTCCTTGGCCACCGGCTTCTGGTCGTGGATGGAGCGGACCTCGTCGGCGCCGCCGTCGTCCTCGTTGAGCTCCCGCAGGATATCGTGATAGGTCTCGGGGCGGCGGGCGACCACGTTGAAGAGGTTGATGCCGCCGGCGTACAGCCCGAGTTCGGCCACGCCCCCGCCGTGATGCGGGGCGATCACGGTCGATTGCAGCGGCGTGCGCACGAGGATCTGGTCGCTTCCCTCGTTCCAGATGTCGCGCTCGATGATCTCGATCGTTGTTCCGCCGCGCGCCGCCACGAGCATCCCCTCCGCGAGCAGCAGGTGATGGTGCAGCGCATCGCGCAGCATGCCCAGATAAATCCCGCCGAAGAGGCCGTGCCAGTAGGCGCAATTGCATTCGGCGCGATAGAGCTCCCGTGTGATCGGCCCGAGCGAATCGTCTCCCGCCTGGGCGAGCGCGTCGATCTCGCGGCTCAGGAGCACGGTTCGCTTGTTGATGGCGTTCGACTCCGGATACTTGGTGAGGAAATTGTTCCACACGCCGCCCTTCATAAACGGAAAGAACTCGTGCTCGCGCCCCCATGACCGCACCTCGCGGTTGAGGCGGTTGAAGCGCGTGGCGGCGGCCGGGGGCAGCGACCACTCCGAGAGCTCGAAGTAGCTCCCCTGGGTGATGTAGATGCGCCCCTTCGGGGCGATGCGCTCGATATAGGCCGATGGGTGCGTGGTGATGATCCAATCGTGCTTGAGGATGGTTTCGATGAAGTTGACGAGCCATTTGCGCTCGAAGACCCAGTCATAGGTGCCCGGCCACATGCCGAACTTTTCGCCGTCGTCTCCGTAGACGAACAGCGCCTCGCCCAGCTTCTCCGTCTTGGTGCGGAAATAGCTCACCGTGTCGTCGGGCTCATGATACGGCAGGTAGTAGCGCAGCAGCTTGTCGATGGGAAACACGCAGAGCCGATGGTCCAGGCGCTCCGTGATGTAGTAGCCGTACAGGTCGTCCTCCTCGAGGCCGGCGTACTGGAAGTGGTTGTTGTCGAGGATGGTGTACTCCAGCCCGAAGCCGCGCACCAGGCGCGGGATCTCCGGGTCCCACACGCGCTCGGCGGTCCAGAAGCCGCGCGGCGTCGCGCCGAGCTTCGTCCGGCAGTAGTCCTGCATCATCGAAAGCTGCCCGCGAATGTCCGATTCCGTGATGATGGAAAAGATCGGCTCGTAGAAGCCGCCGCCCACGATCTCGAGCTGGCCTCGATCGACCATGACGCGCAGCTTGTCGAGGTAGTCGGGATGATGGCGCTCGATCCACTCGAGGAGCGGTCCGGAATGGTGCACGGAAAACTTGAACTCCGGGTAGTTCATCAGGATGTCGATGGTTTTATTGTAGGAGTCGGTGTAGCCGCGCTCCAGGACGTGGTCGACGTTCCCCACCGGCTGGTGGTTGTGCAGGCACAGGATGAAGTTGCAGGCCATGGTGGGCTCCTCGCGGCGTTTATCGAACGTGAAATATTCTCAGGGGCGTACGCGAATCACGGCAAGAAAAAAATGTCCGATCGGAGAGTATTTCGGCGTTGGGAAATCGCCGGTGATGTGCCGCGGCGTGAAGGAACGCTCAGAAAATATAACTCTTCGGGATCACCACGATCCCCTCTTCGGTGACGGTGAATCGCTTCTCGTCCTCGGCCCGGTCGAAACCGATGGTTACGTTGTCCGGGATCACGACATTCTTGTCGATGATCGCGTTGCGGATCTTGGCCCCCCGGCCGACGTTCACGCGCGAAAAGATGATGGAATCGTAGACCTCCGCGTAGCTGTTCACGCGAACCCCGGGCGAGATGACCGAGCCGTACACGCTCCCGCCGCTGACGATCGATCCGCTGGAGATGAGGGACTCGACCGCGACCCCGCGCCGGGTCACGTCATTGTGCACCGTCTTTGCGGGCGGGTATTGCTCCATGTGCGTTCTGATGGGCCAGTCGCGGTCGTACAGGTTGAGCTGCGGGCTGGTGGAGACCAGGTCGAGCGTCGCGTCGTAGTACGATTTGATGGTGCCGATATCGCGCCAATAGTTGAAGGCGCTCTCGCGGGCGACATAGTCGTAGGCGAACACGCGGTCGCTCGAGTATATGCGGGGGATGATGTCCTTGCCGAAATCGTTGGACCCCTCCGTGCGATGGTCCTCGGAGACGTAGCGGATGAGCCGTTCGGTCTTGAAGACGTATATCCCCATGGAAACGAACGATGATTCGTCCTTTCCGGGGATCGGCTTCGGGTTCGCGGGCTTCTCCTCGAAGCCGCGCACGCGGTTCTCGGCGTCCACCTCCAGGATGCCGAAACGCGACGCCTCGGCGCGCGGCACCTCGATCGCGGCGATAGTCAGGTCGGCGTTTTTCTCGATGTGGAAGCCGATCAGCTTGCGGTAGTCCATCTTGTACACGTGGTCGCCGGAGAGGACCAGGACGTACTCCGGTTTCTCCATCTCGATGGAGTAGATGTTCTGGAAGATGGCGTCGGCCGTCCCCCGGTACCAGTTGCTGTCGATGCGCTGCTGCGCGGGGACCACATCGACGAACCCCTCGAGCTCGCGGGTGAAGAGGTTCCACGCGGTCTTGATGTGCCGGTCCAGCGAGAGCGACTTGTACTGGGTGAGCACGATGATCTTGCGCAGGTCGGAGTTGATGGCGTTGCTCAGGGGGAAATCGATGATGCGATAGATCCCGCCGAACGGGACCGACGGCTTGGAGCGGTCCTTGGTCAGGGGATACAGCCGCTCGCCCTGGCCGCCGGCGAGAATGAAGGTCAGGGTTTTTTTCAGGAACCGGTAGGTGATCATTTCGAGCGCGCCGCGAGGATCTCCCTGATCTTGTCCTTGAGCTCCTTCATGTCGGACGATTTGGTGATATAGGCGTCGGCCGTCCAGGTCATGAAGTTGCTCTTGTAGTTCGAGTACGCGGTGTAGATGATGATGGGAATCTTCTTGTCGCGCGAGAGGATCTTGCCCAGCGTCTCGATGCCGTCCATCTCGGGCATGCGGATGTCCAGGACCACCAGGTCGTATTTCGTCTTCTTGACCATCTCGACCGCTTCCTTGCCGTTTGCGGCCTGTTCGACCGTGTAGCCTTCGTCCTGCAGCTCCATGGCGTAGAGTTCGCGCTGGTGCTGTTCGTCCTCGACAATGAGTATGGTGCTCATAACCTTTCCCCCGTGCGGTGGTGATGCGGCGCGCGCGACCGTGCCACGCCCCTATACAATATTTAATATAACATCGACCGTCGATTTAATCAATACTTTTTTTCCGGCGCGCGCCGAAAAGGCGTCTCACTGGCCGGGGAGCGGCAGCAGGATCTTGAACTCGACCCCCCGCTCCGGAAGGTTGCGCACGGAAATTTCGCCGCCGTGGTCGGCGATGATCTTCTTCACGATGGCCAACCCCAGCCCCACGCCGGTCACCTTGGTAGTGAAGAACGGGTCGAAAATCTGAGAGAGGCTCTCCTCGAGTATCATGGACCCCTCGTTGCGCACATAGACGGCGATCCGCTTTGCCTCAACCGCGGAGGCGATCTCGATCGCGCCGGCGGGGGGCGTCTCGTCGATGGCGTTCTGGAGCAGATTGAGCATCACCTGCTTGAGCTGGTTGAAGTCCGATTTCACCAGGGGCAGGGCGGGCAGCAGCGAGAGGCGCACGCCGATCTTCTTTTCCTGGAAGGAGTTGTGCAGGAGCGAGCAGGTGTCCTCGATCACCTCGTTGACGCTGTTGAACTTCATGATGAAGGTCGAGGGCTTGGTGAAGTCCATCACGTTGGAAAGCGTCTTCTCCAGGCGGTCGGACTCCTTGATGATCACCTCGGCCGCGCGCGCGATCGTCTCGCCCTTGGGGGCCTTCTGCGCCTGCTGGACGATGCGCTTGGCGTAACCGCCCATCGTCACCAGGGGATTGCGGATCTCGTGCGCGATGTGCGCGGCGATGCGCCCCACGGCCGCGAGCTTCTCGGACTCGATCATCGCCTCCTGCCGCTCCTTGATCTTCTGCATCTCGCGCTTGAGCTTCACGATGTTGTTGTAACCCTCGATGGAGATCGCCGCCTGGAAGGCGAAGATGGAGAGGAGCTCGATGCTGTCGTTGCTGATGGGCACCTGGTTGAACTTGTTGTCGGCCACGATGATGCCGATGGGGCGGTTGATGGCCACCAGCGGGATGATCACGAACTCGTTGACGTCCATGAGCTCGCGGACGACGTCGTCGATGCGTTCGTCGCGCGAGGCGTCGTAGATGTGGATGTTCTCCATGTTCTTGAGCGCGCGCGTGAAGACGTTTTCGGCATCGAGGTCGAAGCGCGCCGAGAGGGTCTTCTCGAGGAAGCGCTTGCCCTTGGCGGCCGGGCCGTCGCGGCGCTCGCGGGGCGCGGCGATCCGGTACTCGTTGGCCTGGATCGAGTTCCAGATCTCGATGGCCTCCTCGATGGTGTCCGGGCCCACGGCCATGGTCCCGGCCAGCGACTGGTCGGGGTCGCTGAACAGGTACAGCGCCGCCCGGTTGAACCCCAGCCCCGATCCCGAGGTCACGCCCGTCAGGATGGTGTAGAGGATGGTGTCGATCTCCTCGTCGCGCTGGATGGTCTCCGAGATCTGGCTGATGAGCGAGATCTGGTAGTCCTTGCGGCATTTGCTGGTGATGTCGTCGATGACGATGAGGATCTGGTTTTCGCCCTTGATCTCGATGCTCGAGAGCTTCACGTCGCCGATCACCGAGATGCGGTTTTTCGAGAGGATGTGCGTTTTTTCCAGGACGATGGCCTCGCGCGTCTCGATGATCTGGCGGAGGGAGTCCTTGATGCGCCCGGTCACGAAAAAAAAGAGATCCTCGATCTTCTTGCCGATGATCTCCTCGATGTCGAACTGGAACTTCTTGCAGAAGCTCTCATTGGCGAAGATCACCTCCTCCCGGTCGTTGGTCACCAGGAAATACGAGCTGATGGACAGGACGATATTGTTGTAGAGCTCGCGGAGGTTGTTGATCTCCGTCTTCTGCGACGACATGATGTCGTTGATGTGATTGCCGGTGGTGATGAGGTCGCGGTAAATGACGCCCAGCTCGTCGTTCTTGATGTCGCCGTTCACCTCGACCGAGTAGCGGCCCTTCTTGAAATTGCTGATGATGGTTTGCAGCCCCGTGATGCTTGCGCCGAACTCGCGCTTGGCGAAAAAGAGCACCGCGGCGCGCGCGATGAAGTACAATCCGGTGAGCACGATGCCGGCGCGTATCCATCCCGGCGGGAGCATGCCCGCCGGGAGCGTGATGATGGCGATGAGAAACATCGCCGCGCACACGTCCAGGAGCAGGATGGTGTAGGACTTCGAGTAGTAATGGGCCAGTTTCATGTTGATGCGTTGACGCGCCGCTCTATCGGGTGTCGATGCCGCTATTGTATGCGGGACGATCGTGAAATGCAATCCTTTCACGCACAATAATTGACTTTTTTTCGCCTGTCGGGACGATCGTGACGGGCGATGGGGGGATTCATGAAACTGGTGCTGGCGACGCAGAACGCGGGCAAGATCCGCGAGATCAAGGCGAAACTCAAACCGCTGGGCGGCATCGAGGTGCTGTCCGCGGCCGAGGTCCCGGACCTCCCCGACGTCGTGGAGGACGGCGCGACCTTCCGCGAGAACGCCCTCAAGAAATCGCGCGCGATCGCGGCGCACACGGGGCTTCCCGCCCTCGCCGACGACTCGGGCCTCGAGGTGGACGCGCTCAACGGCGAGCCCGGGGTGTATTCCGCGCGCTATGCGGGCGAGGGCGCGAGCGACCGAGACCGGAACCTCCTGGTGCTGGATCGGATGCGCGACGTCCCGGACGAAAAGCGCGCGGCCCGCTTCCGATGCGTCATCGCCATCACCCTGCCCTCCGGCGAGGAGCACGTCGCCGACGGCGTCTGCGAGGGAATAATCGCGCGCTCTCTCTCCGGCGACGGCGGTTTCGGCTACGATCCCATCTTTTTCCTTCCCGAGTTCGGAAAGACCATGGCGGAGATCTCCGTGGAGGAGAAGAACCGCATCAGCCATCGGGGACGGGCGCTGGACCGCGCGGCGGAGATCATCGCGGGTTTGCGACGCGAAGCGTAGCATGTCCGACGAGGTCGGGCGTTCCTATTCGCGCGTCGCTGTAGCCGTTACCCTGCGGTGCCGTCTGAGAGTTGCTGCGATCGCAGAAAAAACGGGAGATGCATCGCATCCCCGAATCGTCCTGAATGGAATGTGTGCACTGCGACAATATGCGAAACGCTATTCCCCGGTGAACACCGCCGGGCGCTTCTGCATGAAGGCGGTCATGCCCTCCATCATGTCCTTGGTCGAGAAGAGTTTCGCCAGCTCCTCGCGCTCGATCTTGAGGTGCTGCTCGGGCGACATGCTGGCGCTGGCCGACATGATCTTGAGCACCGCGCGGATCGCCAGCGGCGGGCGCTTCGCGATCTCCTCGCCGTAGGCGATCGCGTCGTCTAACGTCTTCCCCTCGTCGCACAGGCGGTCGATCAGCCCGATCGCGAGCGCTTCCTCAGCCTCGTACTGCTTGGCGAACATGATGCAGTCCAGCGCCCGCGAGCGGCCGATGAGCCGCGGCAGCCGCAGCGTCCCGCCGTAGCCGGGGATGATCCCCAGGTTGGTCTCCGTGAGGCCGATGCGCGCGCCCTTCTTCATGAAGCGGACATGGCACGCGAGCGCGAGCTCGCAGCCGCCGCCGAGCGCGTGGCCGCCCAGCGCCGCGATCACCGGTTTCGGGTAGTCCTCGATCTTGTTCCAGATGTCCTGGCCGCGCTTCAGGAAGTCCACGGGCCCGAACTCGCCGAAGCCGCTGGAGAGGTCCGCGCCGGCGCAGAAAATCTTGTCGCCCGCGCCGGTGATGACGATCGCCCGCACGTTTTTGTCGGGCTCGTTCGCGTCGAGATACTTCCGCATGCCCTCGAAAACGTCGTGGCTCAGCTGGTTCGCCTTCGGCTTGTTGATGGTGATGATGCCGACCGGCCCCCGTTGTTCGAACAGTAATGAATCTGACATGATATCCTCCGTAAGCGTTGATCCGCCCGGCGCGCCGGGCGCTACGGCCCTAGCGGCCGATCGTCTTGAACGAACCGTCCGTTATTTCTGGCTCGGGGCGCAGGATGTCCAGCGAAAAGCGGTCGGCCAGATAATCGAGCGCGCCGGTGAGCTGTTCCGGCTGCATCCCCGAGGCGAGCGTGAACGGGCCTGCGAAGGCGTTCATTCCGAACTTCACGGCGCTGTCGATGTCCTCCACGGAGGTCGCGATGCCTTCCTTGAAGACCTTCACCGCCTCGTTGATCTGCACGGACAGCAGATGCAGCGGGGTGATGTCCGTCGTCTCCTTCGAGGAGTCGATCGCCGCCTTGCCCGAGGACCAGTCGTAGATGCCCTTTCCGGACTTCTGGCCCAGCTCGTTCTTCGCGACCTTGTCGGTGAGGAATTTCCCGGGCTTGTACTGCGGCGAGAGCGTCTGTGCGTAGTAATCGAGTATGTGCGTGAAGACGTCCAGGCCCACGAAATCCGCCGTCTCGAAGGGCGCCATCTTGATGCCCATCTTCTTCATCACGCAGTCGAGCTCGTCGGGTTGCATCTTTCCCTCGTCCAGGATCGCCGAGAGGAGCGCCTGGTTGGGGGCGTTGATGCGGTTGACGATGAAGCCGGGCCGGTCCTTGAGGACCTTGACCGGAATCTTGCCGCACTTCTTTGACACCTCGCAGAGGAGCTCAACCGCGTCGTCGCTCGTCTTGTCGCCGTAGATGATCTCCACCAGCTTCATGATGGTCACGGGATTGAAGAAGTGCATCCCGATGAAGCGCGACGGGTTCGATACGACCGAGCCGATCTCCGACACGCTCATCGTCGAGGTGTTGGTGGCGAGAATCGCGTCCTGCGCTGCGATGCCCGAAAGGTTCTTGAAGACGGACTTCTTCAGATCCATGACCTCCGGCACCGCCTCGATGACGATCTGCGCGCCGCTCACGGCTTCCTTTACGTCGAGAGTCGTCTTCAGATTGTTCGCGAGGATCGCATTCATCGCCTCCTGCGTGATCTTCCCCTTGCCCACAAGAAACGTGAGGCTTTCGGCGACCTTCTTCATCGCAGTGTCGAGGAACTCCTGTTTGATGTCGGTCATGTGCACCGAGTAGCCCGCGCTCGCGCAAACCTGGGCGATCCCATGTCCCATGGCGCCCGATCCGATGACGGCGATTTTTTTTACGTCGTTGATGTTCATTATTTTCTCCTTTATCTAGTTTGGCTGTTGAATGCTTGCTGGTTGTATTTCATCACCTCACCCCGGTCGATCGCCATTCGGGCCTCCTGCCCGCGATCGACATTAGCGCCTCCGTGCGCGTCACCTCCGGCGCGCCCTCTCCCACAGGAGAGGGCTTCAATTATTGCGACTACTGCTCCCCCTTCTCCTATGGGAGAAGGGGGCTGGGGGGATGAGGTCACTTCAAGTCTTTCCCGGACATCTCAAGCACGTTGCGCGCGATAATGAGGTGCTGGATCTGCCCCGTCCCCTCGAAGATGTCCATGATCTTGCTGTCGCGCATCCACTTCTCCGCGAGGTGCTCCTTCGAGAATCCCAGCGGTCCCAGGAGCTCGCAGCACTTCTGCGTGATGAGCGTCCCCTGCCGGCCCGCTTTCGCCTTGGCCATCGACGCCTCGACGTTGTTGAACTGCTCGGTGTCGGCCATCCAGGCGGCGCGCCACACCAGCAGGCGCATTGCCTCCAGGTGCGCCTCCATCAGATAGAAATCCTTCTCGAGAGAACCGACATTGTTGAGATTTCGCTTGTAGTCGATGGTCGCGCCGCTCTCGTCGAGCTTCTCGCGGGTGAAATCGAGCGACGCGCGCGCGATCCCCGTCGCCATCGACGCGACCATCGGCCGGGTATTGTCGAAGGTCTTCATCACGCCCTTGAAGCCCTCGGTGTCCTTCTTCA
Organism: Spirochaetota bacterium; assembly: GCA_029562645.1. Taxonomy (GTDB): domain Bacteria; phylum Spirochaetota; class UBA4802; order UBA4802; family JAKQUI01; genus JAKQUI01. The sequence continues at coordinate 18,633 of JAKQUI010000064.1, read as the reverse complement.
CCTCGGCCGATCCCAGGATGTTGTCGAATGGAATACGGCACTCGTCGAGCACGAAGGTGCCGGTGTCCGATGCGCGGATGCCCAGCTTGTGCTCGAGGTGCTCGAGTTTGAAGCCGGGCGTGCCCTTTTCCACGATGAAGGATTTGATGCCGGACTTCCCGGCGCTCCTGTCGACCGTCGCCCATACGACGACGATGTCGCACCGGTCGGCACAGGTCACGAAGATCTTCTCGCCGTTGAGCACCCACTCGCCGCCGTCGCGCCGTGCGGTGGTGGTGATGGAGCCGGAGTCCGATCCCGAGCCCGGCTCGGTGATGGCCATCGCGGCCCACTTGCCGCCGAAGCGCTCGAGCTGTTCGTCGGTCGCGACGGCGGCGATGGCGGCGTTTCCCAGCCCCGCATTGGGGATCGAGAGGAGGAGCCCCGCGTCGCCCCAGCACATCTCCTCGATGGTGGCCACGGTCGAAAGGTTGATCCCCTTCTTGGGCTTTCCGTTTCCGCCGTCGGGCTTCGGCGCATCCGCCTTTTTCTTCTTGGGGCGCCCCAGGATCTGCATGCCGCGGAACATGTCCAGCTCGGCGGGATACTCGTGCTCGGCGGCGTCGTACTTGCGCGCGATGGGCCGAAGGACCCCCGCGGCGAGATTGTTCATGCTGGACCGCATGCTGGCAAGGTAGTCGGGTGTTTCGAGATTTATCATGATGGCCTCACATCCTCATTTGGGATATATTGTTTATTGTTCTTGTGATATTGCTCAGAGCGGCGACGGTATCGCAACGAACAGGCGGCCAGGATGGCCGCCGGAGCGGTGCCGTGCACGGATGCACATCACCGCGGGGTGAGTGCGATATCGTCGCCGCTCTGAGCGATTAAGAAATTGCATGGGTTTCATTGTAGTGTTCTGATCTTTACGCGATTGCCATGCCCTCGAGGATGGCGATTCCGCGGCCGTTGCGGTAGTAGCGCTCCACGGGATGCTCACGGATATAGCCGTGCCCGCCCAGGACCTGCACGCCGTAGTCGGTGAGCTTCATCGCCATCTCGCCGGCGTAGATGCGCGCGAGGTACGCCTCCCGCTGCGCGTCGCGCCCGGCCTCGAGGGCGGACGCCGCCTTCCAGGTCATCAGCCGCATAGCGTCAACCTCGTAGGCCATCTCGGCGATCATGAAGGCGATCGACTGGCGGCTCGCGATCGCCTCTCCGAACTGCTCGCGCTCCTTCGCGTAATTCTTCGCATATTCATACGATGCGCGGCAGATCCCGGTCCCGATCGCGGCGATCGCCGTCCAGGTCCGCTGCAGCAGCCGGTCGTAGTCGCAGCCGGCATCGCCCCCCAGCCGGTCATCCGCTGGGATCTCGCAGTCCGTCAGGGTGATCGGGTGTGTCGCCAACGAGTTCAGGCCAAGGTTCTTCTCGCGCGCGCCGACGGTCAGGCCGGGATTGTTTCTGTCGACGATGAACAGGCCGTTCGTCCCGTCGAGCGCCGCCGCGATCATGATCCGCCGGGCGGTCTCGGCCAGCGGCACGAAGCACTTGGTCCCGTTCAGGATATACGATCCGTTCTTCCGCACGGCGGTCGTCGCGAGGTCGTAGGGATCGAAACGAAAGCGCGGCTCGTTGATTGCGAGCGTGCCGCATGCGCCGTCCGGATCGGCGGCGAAATCCGCGAGATGCCGCGCCTTCTGCGCGTCCGTCCCGCAGTCCATCACGGGCATAAGGAAGAGCGCCGGCAGGGTGGCGGCGATCGCGAAGCCCATGTCCCCGGCGGCGAGCTCCTCGAGGATGATGCTGTTCATGATGGGAGAGTTCCCCATGCCATAGCCGCCGTATTCCTCGGGAATGGCCGCGAGCAGCGTCCCCAGCTCGCGGAATTTTCGGACGGCGTCGTCCGGGATGCGGCCCGTTTCGTCCATCTGATGGGCCGCGTCGGCGATAGCGCCCTGGACCAGTTTTGCGGCCGTTTCCTTCATGAGGGTTTGTTCTTCGGAACATGCGAAGCAGATCATTGCGTCCTCCACGGCTGTAATTGTACTGACATGTCAGTCTATTCGTACCGCCGGGAATTGCAAGCACTTTTTTCCTGCGGGGCGATGCCGTGGGTCACTTCGCGAAGAGGCCGGGGGAGATGAAGCCGACGATGCGGTCGGTGATGGCGTCGATGTCGCGGGAGTCCTTGTGCGACTTGTGCTGGACGAAGTAGTAGTAGGAGACGCGGAAGAGCGCCCCCACGATGATGTTCGCGAAGAGCTCGCGGTCGATGTCGGCGCGGACGGTCTTGTATTTCTGTCCGATGACGAGGTCGTCGATGATGACGCCGGCGATCTTTTTCTCGAAGCGCTTGATGACGGCGTCGAAGCTCTTGTGTATCCCGACCCCCATCCTCAGGACGATGTTGCACATCTCATTGTCGCCGGCGAAGAAGAGGAGGGTGGTGCGTATGCGCGTCCGGAGGTAGGCCTCAGGCGAGACCGCGTCGAGGTCCACATTCTCGGAGGCCGACGCGATCAGGCGCTCCCAGGCGGTGTAGAACTCCTCGAGCAGGGTGGTGAAGATGTCTTCCTTGTGCTTGAAGTACTGGTAGACCGTGCCGCGCGCGATGTCGGCCTCCGTGATGATGTCGGAAATCTGCGTCTCGTAGAAGCCGTGTCGCGAGAAGAGCTTCTTGGCGCAGCGGAGGATGTGTTTTTTTCGTTCTTCGGCGTTCATGGCGGTCCCGGTTCGGTCGTCGCCATAACCCTTCCCGGCGGGCGGGCCCGGTGTCAATAGTATTTTCCGGCGCATGCGGGCGGCCGAAAAATATTTTTCCGCTTGACAAAACCGCCCCGCCAATAGACTGACATGTCAGTTCAAAATCATCACACGCGAAAGGAGAACGATAATGGCACAACTACCCAAGATCCCCGCAGACACCGCCGTGGGCGATTTCCTCACCTCGGTGCTGCCGAAGGTGTCCGCCGAGATGGCGGCGTCCAACCCGACCTCGGCGGAACTCGCCGGAAGCTCCATCACCATGGTCATCAACGTCGACAGCGAATCGTACGGCTACACGGTCACGGACGGCTCGAAGCTCGATTTTACCGTCGGCGAGATCGAGAACCCGATGATCCGCATCAAGCTCTCGAAGGACGATCTCGACAAGATGATCAAGACCGACAACCTCGACATGCTCATCGGCCTGCAGCACGGGCTCAACCGCGCGAAGTACAACGCCCTGAAGAGCCTCAAGGGGAGCTTTCTGTCGGAGATCGCCCACAGCGACGGGCATGTCTTCAAGATCGACGCGACGCTGAACAACGCCGCACAGCCGCGCTCCACGTTTCGCATGTCGGCCGCCGACACCTCCGCGCTCATGCGCAAGGAGACCAATCCGGTGAACCTCTTCATGTCCGGCGCGATGAAGATCGAGGGCGACATGGCCTTCGCCATGGCGACGCAGCCGCTGTTCACCTGATCGCGGCATCGCAGGCAAAGAGGAGTCAGCAATGGAAGAATGCGTTTTTATCGATGGCGTGCGGACGCCCAACGGGCGGGCCAACCGCGAGAAGGGATGGTTTCGGAAGCTCCGTCCCGACGAGCTCTTGAGCGCCGTCTATGAGGGGATGTTCGCGCGCAATCCCCAGGTGAAACCGGAGACGATCGATGCGGTCTTCGTGGGCAGCGCCAATCCGTCAGGGATGCAGAACGACATCGGGCGGCTGGGGTGGCTCGCCTCGGGGCTTCCCGACTGCGTGCCCACCAACACGCTCACCAACCAGTGCCCGTCGGGGATGTCGGCCATCATGCACGGCGCGCGCGCGATCATGACCGGGGAGGCCGACATCGTCGTCGCCGCCGGCGTCGAGGACATGGAAAAGGTCCCTATGGGCGCGCACATCGATTTCCCGCCGCGTCTGCTCAAGTACTACAACGGCGCCGACCTCCTGATGGGCGCGACCGCCGAGAAGGTCGCCGAGCGGTGGAACATCTCGCGCGCCGACATGGAGAACATGGCGGCCTGGTCCAACCGCAAGGCCGCCGACGCCAAGACGGCCGGCAAGTTCAAGAAGGAAATCATCCCCGTCACGGGCGTCGATGACAACGGAAACGAGATGCTCGTGGAGCACGACCAATGGATCCGCGACACCGTGGACACGGCAAAGATGGCGACGATGAGCTCGCCGTACAAGCCCAACGGTGTGGTGACGGCGGCGACATCATCCCCCCTGACGCAGGGCGCCTGCGCGGTGCTGCTCATGGGTCGAAAGAAAGCGGACGAGATGGGGCTCTCCTATACGCACAAGTATCGAGCCGGCGTGCTGGCGGGATGCGATCCCACGCTCATGGGCATTGGCCCCATACCGGCGGTGAAGAAGCTCTTTGGAAAGACCGGCCTGTCCGCGAAGGACATCGGCCCCATCGAGCTCAACGAGGCCTTCGCGAGCCAGGCGCTCGCCTGCATTCGCGATCTCAAGCTCGATAACGAGAACGCGCCCTTCGAGCGCGTGAACGTATGGGGCGGGGCGATCGCGCTCGGGCACCCGCTCGGCCAATCGGGCGCGCGGGTGATCGTGACGCTGCTCAACATCATGAAGACTGATTTCGCCGACGCTCGCTACGGGATGGCCTCGCTCTGCGGGGCTTTCGGGAACGCGGCGGCGATGGTCGTGGAGCGGGTGGCCTGACGGCCCGTTCCGCGGCGCGAATCAAACTGGAGGTGGACGAGATGCTTGACGCGCTGCCGGGAAAGACCATGCCGGAGATTTTTTTTCACAACTGCGGGGTGTATGGCGAGCGCGCCTGCGTTTCCGCGAAGGACCGGGCGACCGGCGCGTTTGGCGACATCTCGTGGGGCGAGATGGATGCGATGGTGCGACGGCTGGCGTATCATCTGATCGCCGGCGGGGTGCGGCCGGGAGACCGCATCGCAGTGTTTTCGCCAAACCGGTACGAGTGGTGGGTGGCGGATCTCGCGATCCTTTCGGTGGGCGCGGTGAACGTGCCGATCTATCCCACCAACTCCATCGACGAGACGCGCTACATCTTCGAGCATGCGGGCGTGTCGATGTGTTTCGCCGCGTCGCAGGAACACCTGCTCAAGGCGCTCTCGGCCGCGAAGGGACTGCCGGGAATGCGGCAGATCGTCGTCTTCGACGACCTGGCGGCGCTCGATGAGCGGATCATGACCTTCGCCGCGGCGCTGGAAAACGGGGCGAAATTCCCGCATGAGGCGGAGCTCGCCGCGCGCCTCGCGCAGATCGACCCCGAGACGATGGCCACGATCATCTACACCTCCGGCACGACCGGCAACCCGAAGGGGGTGATGCTCTCGCACCGGAATTTCGTTTCGAACGCGCGGCAGGTCTACACGAAGTTCAAGGAATACATCGACGATCGGCAGGTGCTCCTCTCGTTCCTGCCGCTGTCGCATTCCCTCGAGCGGACGGCCGGGTATTACATGCCCATGGCCGCCGGGTGCACCGTCGCCTTCTGCGAGGACTTCACGGGCATCATCGCCGACATGCAGGCGGTGCGGCCCACCTTCATCATCAGCGTGCCGCGGCTGTACGAGAAGATCCATACGGTCATCCGCTCGCGGCTGCCCGATGCGTCGATCGCAAAGAAGCTGCTCTTCCGGCTGGCGATGGGGACCGCGCGCAGGAACCTGCCGCTGGAAACCAACAATGTCTCCCGCGCAGGGATCTTCGCTCTGCGATATGCGATCTTCAACCGGCTGGTCTATGCGCGGGTCAAGGAGGCGCTCGGGATGGACCGCATGCAGTTCGCGGTCTCCGGCGGCGCGCCGCTCGCGGTCTCCGACGCCGAGTTCTTCATCGGGATGGGGATCAGGATCCTCGAGGGTTTCGGCCTCACCGAGACGACGCCGGTGGCGAGCGTGAACACGCCCTGGCGGATCAGGCCCGGCACGGTGGGCGCCGCGCTCCCGGAGACGGAGCTCACGGTCTCGGACGACGGCGAGCTGCTCATTCGGGGGCCGCAGGTGATGATGGGCTACTACCGCGACGAGCGCGCGACGGCCGAGGCCTTCACCGCCGACGGTTTTTTCCGGACCGGCGATCTGGCGGCGATCGACGACGACGGCTACGTGCGCATCACCGGGCGGATCAAGGACATCATCGTGACGGCGGGCGGGAAGAACATCTCGCCGCAGAACATCGAGAACAGCCTGAAGACGTCGATCTACATCGAACAGGTGGCGGTGATCGGCGACCGGCGCAAGTATCTTACGGCGCTCGTCATCCCCGCCTTCGAGCCGCTCAGGCTGTGGGCCGAGCGCGCCGGGATCGCGCATGCGGACATGGCGGAGCTCATCCGCAACGACAGGGTGATCGCGCTCTTCCAGGCGGAGATCGACAAGCGCATGGCCTCGCTCGCGCGGGTCGAGACGATCAAGCGTTTTACGCTGCTGGACGCCGAGTGGACGCAGGACACGGGCGAACTCACGCCCTCGCTCAAGGTGAAGCGGCGCGTGCTCGAGGAGAAGTATCGGAACGAGATCGAGGCGATGTACCCGCCGGAATGACGGGCTCAGGCGCGAAGGTATTTCCGCTCGCCCATACCGAAGAAGGTTTCCACGGAAACCTTCTTTCCGTTCGCATCGACGATACAGCCGTCATACTCCCCGAAGGGGCCGTGGTAGTCGATCTTCACCGCTCCCAGGTTCATGTCGATGACGCCGTCCACGACCGGCGTGAATCCGATATCGACCATGCCGAACGCGTCCCGGACGGACCAGCGGCCCATGTCTCCGTCGGGACGCGTTATGCGAATCGGCGGGAGCGGATGCATGCGGCCGCTGATCCACAGGCAGTTCTCGTTGTAACGCTCCGGGTCCCGCACCTGGTTGTCGGTGAGGTTGAAGCCGACGAGCCGCTTCCGTGAATCGAACCCCGCCCCCGTGACCCAGTCGTAGCGCAGCGCATAGGGGTAGAAGCCCTTGTGGTCGTCGAGGATGGCGAAGCTCGAGGCGGGGTCGAACGCGATCTCGCGTCCGCCCAGCGTGAGCGCGCCCCGCATGGGCATCAGGCACTTGTGCGAATACATGGCGCGGTTCTCCGCGAAGGGCTGGCACACCACGATCGGCTCGATGTTTATCGCGTGCAGGCATTCGAACCGGCCGCGCACGTCGGGAAGGCGCTTGAACGACGATGCGGATACGGACACGGTGACGAGGCCCCGCGCGAGATCGTTGTGGATCTCGATCGAGAAGCGCCTGCTTCGATAGCGCGCAACGGTGTCCCGGAGCGACGACGGAACGCGCACGCGCCAGGACGGCACGATGGTCTCGTAGAGATGCTTGTTCCCCTCCCGCCGGTCGTAATAGATGAACTGCACGAGCGAGGCCAGCTTCAGGTCGTAGAGCACGACCAGCATGAAGCACTGTTCGTTTCCCAGCTGCAGCGCCTCCCACTCCTTGAGGCGGAATCCCGCGAGGGCGCGCGGCAGCGGCACGCCGAGCGGCCGGCGGGCGTCGAGCGGATTGACGTTCGCGATGGGCCCGTTGAACGTGCCCAGATTGAACCGGCCGTTGGTGACCAGGCTCTCCGGGGGCGGGAGCACCTCCCGGCGATAAGGCGCTGTGTTGCGATCATGTTTCATGGCGATACCCGTTTGATGCGGCGATTCTTGTGCCTGCCGCCTGTCTATCGGGGGCGGTCGTAACGTGCAACCGGTTTTTCGAGGGATGCGCCGTGTTATCAATACAATGAGAGTTCACGATCAGGTGAATCGCAATAAAAAATCGATAGAGCATGATCCAGTCTGGTGCATGAGGCATCCCGAAAATTGCGGATTGATTTCGTAAGCAATCCCCATCGCCTCAAGCCATCCCTTTATGCGTTCGATGACGCCGCACTGGTAGTGCTCGACAAGGCCGGCCTTTTTTACTCCCTCATAGGCGAAACACTCTTTGAACCCGGCGCGCAGAATGTTCTCCGCGGGGAAGGAGTAGTGACAGTGCATGAAGTCAGGTTTAATGAGATCGAACGATTGGGAGAACACTCGCTTGAATTCCTCGAAGTCTCTAACGGGGCCTCCCCCCGCCCCCAGGCGTTTGCGGATGCGCTGTATCTCAATCATGGACATCGTTTTCACGGCAGCCATGTTGAGGCGGTTGGCAACGGAAACCCCGCATTCCTGTATGGCGTGGTAGTACCACATCGCATCATGCGTTATCCATCCCTTACTAAAAAATTCGCGCGCTTCATGCGGGGTCATTTCATCAATGAGACTGGCCATGGCGTCCTCCTGTTTTCGTGCGTTTTCGGCAACGATAATCCGAGAAGGAGTGTCGTCAAGTATTAATAGTATGAAATGTAAAACAAGTAATACTATTCATTATTATCGTGTTTTGTGGTATAATAATGTTTGACAAAACAAATGCCCATGATGGTGTAAACTGAACCCGGCAGGAACGAGTGAATGAGAATGGCGCAGGATTCCGGAAAAGGTGAACAGCACATATACGGCGTGGTAAAGGTGAGCCCGAAGGGGCAGGTGATCATCCCGGCCGATCTCCGCGCCGAACTGAACATTAAGCCCGGCGAGCAGCTGGTGGCCACACGGAGCCGTGATGGAAAGGGCGTACTGCTGCTGAAAATGAACGCGCTTCGCATTCTGTGCAGCTGATGTAATGGCTGTATCCGTATTCTCATTGCACGGAGGAGATTTTTCATGAAAAAGTACATTCGCTCCAGTATCGCGCTATTGCTCGCAACCGGTTTCGCGCTCGGATGCCTGGCATGCGCCGGCGCGCCGGCCGAGAAGAAGCCGTCGGGCGCATCGTTCCATCCCAACCTGCAGCGCTATTCCGATCCCGAGATCAACAAGATCATCATTCTCGCCTGGCAGAAGTTCCAGGACGGCGAGTATGAATCCGCGGCGATCGATTTCGAGCAGCTCGAGCGGAACAAGTACGTGGATTACGACATTACCTTCGGCGCGGGGATCAGCAATTTCCGTCGCGGCAACCTGCGCAAGGCCATGCAGTATCTTTCGCAGACGCTCACGCTGCGCCCCGATCACTTCGAGGCGCTCATGCAGCGCGCCGCGGCCTTCGAACGGCTGGGGAGCACCGGACCGTCGCGCCGCGATTACGAAGCCGTGCTGGCCCTGACGTACGGCGAGCGGCTCGTGTGCGGGTTCTATTTCACCGAGAACGATATCGCCACCGCGTCGCACCTCGCGCGGCGGCAGGCGGAGGCCCGCGCGGCGCTCGAATCGAAGCGCACGCGATGAGCGCGGCGGCCCGGCGCGGTGCGGCGATGACCGCGCGGCGGGCGCGCGCCGTCATCTCCCGCCTCCTCGAACACTACGGAACGCCCGCGCCGGCCCTCGCCTTCGGGGACCGCTATCAGCTCGCCGTCGCCGTCTCCCTCTCCGCGCAAACCACCGACCGCCAGGTGAACGAGGTCACGCCGATCCTCTTCGAGCGCTATCCCGATTTCGAACGGCTCTCCCGGGCGCGCATCAGTGATGTGGAGCGCATCGTCAAGAGCACGGGATTTTTCCGGAACAAGGCGAAGAACATCGTGGGGATGGCGCGCGCGGTCGTGGACGAGTTCGGCGGCGCGTTGCCCGGAACGCGCGAGGCGCTCATGCGCCTTCCCGGGATCGGGCGAAAGTCCGCGAACGTGATCCTGTCCATCGGCTTCGGCGTGCCGGCCTTCGCGGTGGACACGCATATCCTGCGCATCGCGAACCGCATCGGCTTCATCGAGTCGGACGATCCGGACGCGGTGGAGGCGGCCGTCACCGCGCTCGTCCCGGAGCGCGACTGGACGGCGGCGCACCTCGTTCTCATCACGCATGGCCGTTCCCTCTGCGATGCGCGGCGGCCGCGTTGTGCGGAATGCCCCGTGCGGAGTTTGTGCGAGTACGGATCGACGCCGCGGTGAGCGCCGGACCGTGGGGTTACAGCTCGCCCAGCGTGAGGTCGCCGTGGATCTTGAGGTTGTCGCCGTCCCAGTCGACCTTGAGCTCACGGCCGGGAAAGCGTTCCGGCAGCTTTTCGCGCAGGAGCCGGATGACCACCTCCATGATTTGATGATAGACGGCGCTCTCGACCGGTTGCAGGGTGGAGAGGTGGACTGACACGACGAAGCCGCGCCCCAGGCTGCTGCCGAACCCCGCCGAAAAGCTCGATCCCACATTGAACAGGCCGTCGTGCTCCTTGTTGCTCGTCTCGCCGCGCGCGGGTCGATTGGGGCGAAGATGGTACAAGTCCCCGTATGTGTGCTCCAAATAGTCGTCGATCTCGTCGAAGATCTGCTTGAGCGTGGTGTCCCAATGGACGGTGCTGGGGTGATGGATCATATCATTGAGCTCCTGCCGGCGAAGGTCGTGTGTGTGCGCTCGTTTCCGTTGTGCGCAATATGATTCCGCGCGCGGTGACGCCGCACTGCCGCTCCCGGTGCAGAATCGACGGCATGCGCGGCGGGAGATCCCGGCGTCGCGATGGGGGGCCGATGTCCCTGCGGGATCATGCGCTATCGCTTCCCAAACAGCGGTCCCAGCTCAAGCGCGATCCAGTCCTGATAGCCGGGCAGCCTGATCCAGACGCGCCGCCGCGCCGGCTCGGCGATGACCTGGTAGGCGGTGTACGGGGCCGGGTTGCCGCCGATCGACTCGACCCGGTAGGAGGTCGCGCCCCCGCCGCGGATGTCGGTGTTGAGAATTCCCTTCATGGCCGCGAGGTCAAGCGCGCCCTTCGCGCGATCCGCCAGGCGCAGCAGGTTGGTGCGCCTGGTCACCGTGAGGAAGAAGGCGTCGGTGGATGGCGCCAGGCCCCACTCGCCCACGAAATGGTTCGTCGAGACCAGAAGGCCGGAGGCGCCCTCGATCCGTTTCACGCCGAAGGGGGCCCACTCGTACGAGACCGCATTGTTCGCGTCCGCTACGTTGATGATGTATGAAAACCGGGTGTTCGTCGTATGCATCTCGAGGTCGATCTGCCGCAGCGAGGACGAGTCCAGCATCATGGCGAAGAGCTCGATGGGCGTCGATACGCGGTTCGTGTGGGAAAGACCGCCGGCGGACATGCCGCCGTTGTTCAGCTCGAGGAAGAGTCCCGCCGCGTTGAGCTGCGTGGTCGCGTTCAGGGTCCCCGCGAAGGTGACGAGCGCCGTGGCGACGCCGGACCCGGCGGGATCGAAAATCGCGACGTTCACGTATTGTTTAAACGCGCCGACATCGTCGCCGAAATCGTAGTTTCGGCCGAAGATGAGATTGCCGTCGGCGGTATGGGGCCGCCAGGCCGCGATCGCGGAGCAGGCGCCGCCGGAGGAGCGCGAGAGGTCCGGATGGAACAGGAAGTGCTCGAAGGCGTTGATGAAGATATGATCGTCGAGCGACAACCCGGACGTTTCCGCCATCCCGACGAGGATCTCCCGGAAGCGCTGCGGGTAGGAGTCGTACAGCTCGCTGGCGATGCCGTTCAGCCGTGCGGGGGCGATCCCGCGCTTGTCGACGAACAGTTTCTTCATGTCGGCGTGGAAATCGCGCAGCTTGGTCTTCTCGAGCGTTCCATACTGCCGCCCCATCTCGCGGAAGGATCCGCGCAGGTGCAGGACGTCCACGCGCCCGGCGTTGTGTAGGGTGCCGTTGGGCTGGGCCGCGTCGGTTGAAAATGATGCCGCATAGAATAGGGAGATGCCAAACAGAAGTGTTACGATCGAACCGCGGGAAGTCTTGTTCATGTCGTGCTCCTGGACGTGATGAGGTGAGTACCGACGCAGTCGCCGCTGTGCGATCAGCGCCCATGCACTGGTGTGCCGTTGGCCAGAGATGATAGCCGTTGTGCGGGAAAAAGTCAAGCGTGCAAACGTCGCTCGCTTGACTTTTTTGCAAATCGGATATATCTCGTCAGACGATCGTGGATGCGGATTGCAGCGAAAAAAATCGATCACATGGACGATAGACGCGAATGTACACCCTTTGTCGTGTAGTGTGCCCGGAGGGAACTGGTGAGCCACCTCCACATGGTACGCATACAGCCTGAGGATACGAGAACGGCGTTGCTCGAAATACAGGGTGCTCCGCGGGGCTTCGGGCTGCACGCGCGCTCTTCGGACGAATGTACCCTCGGCTTCGACGACGCGCCGCTGTACCGGATCGAGCGATCGTATCCGGAGGAGCGATTGTTCGTAGAGACCATCCCTGGAGGGATCGGCATCCGGAGGGAAAGGGTTGCCTTCGAAAACGGGGCTGATGACTGGCTCCGTGACTCATCGTGCACGGATTGTTCCCTGTTCGCGCGCCTGCCCGACGGGCGCTATCGAATCGTGAAGACGCAGAGAAATGCTGTGCGCTCCGACTCTGTCCTGATGGGGAACGAATGGACGGACGCCGGCACCGATACATGCTGCTTCGACGGCTGCGACCGCAACGAGGTGCACCCACGGGGACGGATCGATGGCCCGCCGGTAAAGGAGATGTTTTTTTCGACGATACATCTCTGCGGCGGAACACCATCGTCGGTCCGTGCGCAGCCGCTGCTTGCGGTTATCGTTCCCGACTACGGGATGGTGTGGAGCGGCGCAACCGGCGTGCTCTTCTTCTCGTTTTCGCGTTGTGATGATGTCGACGACACGGGAGGTGCAGGCATTCTCGCGATTCCCTACGCTCACGATTTCATCATGCATGTGAACGACCGGGACGACACCGACATGAAGGCCCTGAGGCGGATCATCGACGATTTCATCAGGATCATCTGGAGCCAGTATGCTGATCGAATGATGCGGATTGCATGTGACAAAGGTTTTTACGCCATGTATCTCCGTGCCGGCATCCGTCACTCCCGCCACAAGATTAGCCTTCATTTCCTGGAGCAGCGTCACTGCCCGACTCCCGGCCTGACCGGTTTCCCTTAGCCACAAAAATTCTGTTGCTTCTCATGTATCCCCTGTTCCATCGATTGGTAATCCATCACCATTTGTTATAGTGGATCTTGCCTCCGTCGTATCTGCTTTTCGCGTTTGGAACTGTCGCGGGAAGCCCGATGGGGGTGAATGAAAAAGGAACCACGTGATCGGGAAGCTGCAGCAACTGTGCGACTGGTTTACGGGCATCGGGGAACACGGTGGTCCACACGGATCCGAGACCCTTGGCGTGCACCGCGAGCAGTATGTTCTGCGTGGCGGCGGAGCAATCCTGGACGTAGTAATCGTCGCGGGACGTGCGCCGGTCTCCGCAGACCAGGATGCCGATGGGAGCGCCTTTTGGCGTGTTTCTGTTTATTGCCAGGAACTGATCGAGAACGGCGCCCGACAGGACGATGAACTGCCATGCCTGCTCGTTCATCGCCGACGGCGCGTTCATGGCGGCTTCGAGGATTTCCCGAATATCGCCTTCCGGTACGGTGTCGGACGTGAATTTTCTCACGCTTCTTCGTGTGTTGATGATCGATATCATTTTTTTCCTCCGGGAGATGTATGTCGTGTCATGATACGGGATACGCTGCAATACCTTTTGCGGTAGTCACCGGTTAGAAGCTTTTGCCAATCCGGTCCGCCGCTGATAATGACTCGTTGATCCTGACGTCGAGATCGGTGCCCTTGAAAAAGTTCGTTCCCTCGATTGCCAGTGTGTCTACACACTCGATGCCGAGGAAGTGGAGAACGGTACGGAGGTAACGGTCGCCCATCTCGAACTCTGCGGCGGGTCCCGTCGAATAGATTCCTCCCCGCGCGGTGATATGGATGGCCTTTTTCCCTTTTCCGCCCAGGAGTCCCATCGGTCCCTTCTCGGTATTCGCGAAGGTGATGCCGGGGAGGGTGATGTATTCAAGGTATGTTTTCAGTATGCCGGGGATTGAGAGCGTCCACATCGGGGCCGCGAAGACGTACCGGTCGGCTTCGGCGAACTGCCGGGCGTAGCGCTGGAGGGGGGAGTCGGCTGTGTAATATAGCTCGCTCAGGATGTCCCGGCTGAGATTCTCCATTTTTTCCCGGTACAGGTCCACGACGGTGACATCATGGACCGCATTGGCCTTTTTATACGATTCGAGAAAGGCATATGCAGCCTTCATGGTATAGGAATCGATTGTGCTTTTAGGTGTCGCTTTGATGAACAGCAGTTTCATGGTTTTCTCCTGATATTAATTATGTGATGGTTCGAACAAAGATGCAAAGGGCACAAAGGGGCCAAGGGGGATGAAGGTTAACTCAATGAGTCCCTTTCTGACGAGAGGAAGTTTCTTCATTATTGCGTGCGCCTCGTCGAGATCGGTACACTCCATGATGACAACGGCGCCCGGTCGGTCACCTCGAAAGTAGAGCTCTCTGAAAAGCCCGTTCCCGTAATTCTGCCACGCGTGCCGGGCCTCATCTTTGAGGTGGGGGGCGATGTCGTCCATGGTTACGCCGGGACGAACATGATCCAGTGCTAGAATTTTCATATGGCCTCCATCAAAGTTTTAAAAACTTAATTGATTAATTTCACATTGGGTGAATAAATCGCAAAGTGTGAACTTTTATTAGATACTTGATATTGTTTATTAACTATATAATAATTAGCAACTTACTTTTAGTAAGCAATGTGTCAATGACTTTTTTTACAAAAAATGAAAAACCCGGTAAAACAGAACAACGTTTGTCCCCTGTTTGAAGCCGCATTTGACATACTGGGGAAGAAGTGGACGGGACTCATATTGCGGGTGTTGTCTGATGGGCCCAAGCGGTTTGGCGACCTGTCCGGGACGATCTGCAACATGAGCGACCGTATGCTCATCGAGCGACTGAAAGAACTTGAGGCCATGAACGTCGTCTCGCGGAAGGTCTACGACGAGATTCCGGTCAGGATAGAATATGAGCTGACCGAGAAAGGGAAGGCATTCAAGCCGGTGCTGGACGAGATCCAGAAATGGGCTTCGGAGTGGTGCAAATGATGAGCGTTCGAACCCTCCGCCGGCGAGAGACGTCCTGGTATATGGACAGCATCTGGTATTCATGATAGATGCGTCATTGAGTGTTGTTCCGTGAACTGCCAGAAACGCGCTGACACATGAAAACGATCCTTCAATTCGTCGAACAATCCACCGGCAGCCGTTCCTCGTGCGGCGACCCGCTGGAAATCGAGCTTTCCTCGCGGGACCTCGGGTGGGGCGGGATTCTTCTCGAAAAAGGGTGGTCGCCGCACTTCTTCCCGAGCAATATCATCACCCCGTATTTCTATTTCGCACTCGCGATAGAGGAGAGATTCAAATGGTCAGCCGAATCCCGGGGCGAGCTGATCGACCTGAAGACCGAGCCAGGGGAGATATGGATGAATCCTCCCAACATCCCCTTCACCCACATCATCAACGATCCGTGCCATTTCATAATATTCACAATCGATGAGAAAACCCTGTTGGCCCATTTCGAGGGGATGCTCCCGGAACAGGAGCTCCAGTTCCTGCAGAATTACAATGTCGCCGACCCGAGCCTCGAATACTTTGTCAGGCTGTTCTGCAATGAGGCGTCCATCAGGGGCAGGAACGGTATCCAGTACCTGCAGGGCCTGATCAAACTTTTCTCCACGTATTATATCAGGAACTATTCCAATTATGCAGACCTCGTTTCGAAGAAGAGCCCGTCGCCGAGGATACACGACGGCGACATCGGGAGTATCACGAGGTTCATCAGGGAAAACATCGAGAGAACCATCGCCATCGAAGACCTCGCCGAGATCTGTCGTCTGAGCAAATTCTATTTCCTCAAGGAATTCAAGAAGCACACCGGGATTACCCCCTACCAGTACATTCTGAAGGTCAAGCTTGAACGATCGAAGGAGTTGCTGAGGGAACCGGGCATCCAGATCATCGACGTTGCCTACAAGCTCGGCTTTAGCGATCAAAGTCACTTCGCCAACGCCTTCAAAAAGCACTTTGGATATCCACCAGGCGCCTACAAGTCCTCTGAATAGCCCAACCCCCGTTCAACGGCAATAATATACAAGTTCGCAGCAACTATTTCCAAGACAAATCATCAGGCGTTATAGTAGCTTTTCACTAGAGCGATGCAGGCGCATGACCGGTGGTGCACTATCGATGCGCCAGGTCAGCGATTCACCAGGATTTTTTGCCTTCTCCTGATTGCTCTTCGTGATTTCTGGAATACTGGCTAGCAGGGTGATCGGCCTGCTCCTCTATCCTCACTAGTATAATTGGTTAGAGAGCATGGGCAAAGTTATGAAAGAACATGTATTGATATTAAATAAATTTTTGATCGAGAGGTAGACAATGGGTGCAAAGAAATATCAAACGCGAGTTTTCTTGGTAGTAAGTATTCTCGGCATGAGCATGACATTTTTTCTGCATTGTGCGAAAAATGTGACGCAGGACAAGGGAAGAGTCTCTTTTTCCAGTGAAGGTTCCACACTCAAGAGTGATATCTATTATCCAAAGTCCTATGACAGGAGGAAAAAAGCTCCGGCGGTGATTGTAGTCGGCAGCTGGACCACGGTAAAAGAACAAATGGCGGGATTATACGCCCAGAGGCTTTCAGAGCAGGGCTTGATCGCGGTGGCCTTTGACTTTCGCAACTATGGCGGCAGTGAAGGCGATATTCGGTTTTACGAGTCGCCGCGCATGAAGATTCAGGACATCAGAAATGCGGTCACTTTTCTAACGCGCTTTCCGGGTGTCGATGCTCAGCGCGTCGGGGTGCTGGGAATTTGCGCTGGCGCCGGCTATGTGCTGCAGGCCGCGAGCGAGGATCAGCGCATCCGATCGGCAGTCACCGTCGCCGCATGGCTGCATGATGCCGAGGCCGTGAAGCTTTTTTACGGCGGAGCCGCTGGCGTGCAGGCCAAGCGCGAGGCTGCGCAAAAGGCCACGCGCGCCTATCAGAAGACGGGTGCCATCGCGTATGTGCCGACCATCAGTACCACGGATAAAAACGCGGCCATGTACGGACCCTATGACTACTATCTCAATCCGCGACGCGGCGCCATTCGGGAATGGAGCGCTGATAAATTTGCGGTCATGAGCTGGGAGGATTGGCTGACCTTCAATCCCATGCCCAGCGCCCGGAAGATTACCGTGCCGGTGCTCATGATCCATTCCGATGGCGCGGTACTGCCGGGATACACGCGCACATATTTCAATTCCATCCCTGGGGCGAAAAAGAGGCTGCATTGGGTGGCCAGCGACAAGCAATCGCCAATGGGGCAGTTCGATTTTTATGATATGCCAGATAAAGTCAGCATGGCCGTACGCGAAGCAGCCGCCTGGTATGCGCATAGCTTATAAAGGCGAGGAATCGAGAACTCCAGCCGGACGCATATCCGTGTTTTGTGACAGGATGTATAAGATGTTCCGTTGTGTGAACCAGTGACGATGTGAAAAAGAATTAATGTGTGATAGATTATTTGAATCAAGGAGCGTAATATGAAAACAAGAAAATATGTATGGCTGAGTATCGGCATGGTGTTGCTCTGTGCTATGCAAATCGCATGCCAGCAGACGTCCGTGCAGTTTGTGGATCGGACGCAAATTGAGGAGACGGTGAACGGTCTGTTCATTGGTGTTGATGAGCGGGATTGGACTCGGGTGAAAAACACAATGAGCGGCACGGTGCTGCTGGACTATACCTCCATGGCGGGGGGCAAGCCGGCGACCCTGGCTCCGGACGCGATAATCGACTCGTGGAAGGGCATCCTGCCGGGATTCGATGCGACGCACCACCAGCTCGGCAACTTTGTGGTCACTCGAAAGGCCGATGCGGTCATGGTGTTCTGCTATGGCACGGCGACCCATTATTTGAAAAACAAATCGAATAACAATGTCTGGGCCGTTGTGGGCACCTATGAATTCGTACTGAAAAAGGTTGAGGGGCTGTGGAAGATCAGCTCCATGAAATTCGACCTCAAGTATATCGATGGCAATACAAGTCTGCCATCCCTGGCCATGGACCGCGCCAAGGGGAAAAAGTGAGACGTTGCAGGAAGAATCGATGACGCACGGATAACAAATAGAGGTCTCAATGCGGTACAAACTTCTCGGGAAAAGCTGACCGAGGGTTTCGGAGCTCTGTCTGGTGACCATGACCTTCAACTAGGAATAGGGCTGGGGTGCGTCGAAGGACGAAAGTAAAAAAATATTCGAGGCGTTCGTTGCGGCGGGCGGTAATTACATTGATACTGCAAATCATTATACCAATGGCACCAGCGGGCGCTATGTGGGGGAATTCATCCGTTCCGGGCGGGAGCGCTTCGTCGTGGGGACAAAGTATACATTGAACGGCCGCCCGGCCGATCCGAAGGGTGGCGGCAATCAACGTAAAGGTTTGGTGCAGTCTCTCGAGGCAAGCTTAAAGCGTCTCGGTATAGAATACCTCGATGTCGTGAGTGCAACCACGGTGGGATTCCCGCATGATTTTGTGAACCTGCCGATGGTTGCCGAATGATCCATGGCACTGCCGCCGCATAACATCAGCAAAAATAACTCCAAAAATGGAACCATACGGCACGTTGTCCGGTCATTCATATGCCGGCGGGTGCGGTCAGCTTTTCTTGACATTTCGTAACTATTCAGTACAATATTTGCGGGGAGGAAAAAAGTAGTATTAATTTTATGGGCACTTTGTATATTATGTCCCATGAAGAGCGAAGAGATACTTGCGATATACAACAAGGGCCCTGAAGCAGTAATCGAAATCA
>JAKQUI010000063.1 GCA_029562645.1 Spirochaetota bacterium | reverse complement strand
CGCTCCTCATACGCCTTCTGGAAAGATGGGGGAGACAATAACATCTACGGCTATTATTTCGATACGGTCAATCCGCCCACCAATCCCTCTCTGTGGGGAGCCGACGGGGCCTCCGTTGACTCCAATAACCGCACAAACCTCCGGGCCTTTACGGATTTTATGGGGTACGCCATCCTGACATTCGAGGGGGGCGGCACCATCTATGCCAAAAGGATCTACAATAACGCCGGAGCGCTCGGTTTTTACGGCAACGGCTGGGGATCCGCGCCGGCCGATGCCGGACTGAATGTCGCCACTGGGGCGAACCCACGCGCCGTGCTGGTGTACGGCGGGGAGGGAAATAACAACGTGGACGGCGGTTTCGTACAGAAGATCGTAACCACTGGCGCCGCGCCCAACAGCACCACGATGAATATTCCCGCGAATCCCTTTTATGATTTCGATGTCGATCTTTCCGTAGCCACCATCATAAACGGCGATTATGTGTATAACGCGACGACGCATACGGTAACGACGATCAACAAGGCGGGCCAGAACTACCGGCACGTTCTCGGACAGACCGCGGCCCTTATCGCATCCGGAACGAATTATTCTATTGCCAACATCGGAACAACCTATGGGCCCTTCACGACCACCAATCACAATATGTATGTCGCCGGCGCCCTGAACAACGGCACGAACCGTATTTATACACCCCACCTGGCGGCGGCCCCGATCGCCTGGACCACCGTCGCGGGAAATCTGGTGAATGCCGGCGCGACATGGGCGGCCATGACGTCACGCGCCACTTACAATAACGCGAGTACAACGGGAACCGCTGATTTTTCGGGCAGCCTGATCGATATCGGCGCGAATTTTACGGGAGTCCCCAATATTGACCAGTGGGATATCGTTATTCGCGGATCGTGGGCCGTCAACGCCGATATCGATGTGATATATGATAACGAACTGGCGCTTCTCAGCGATATTTTCCCGACCAACCAGGGGGAGAACTACGAAATCTATAATTACAATCCCAATGCTTGGGGGACGCTCGAGAGCATTTCCGGTACGGAGATATATGATGCCGACCGGGATTTTGTCGCCGCGGGGGTTGTTATAGGAGATGTAATTCTTCGAGACGCCGACAGGTCGACAACGACAGTGGCTGGAATTATCGATGCGAACACGCTTGACCTCGCCACACAGATATTCTCGGCGGGAGAAGACTATACCGTCATAGACCAGACTCCTCTTGCCTCAGGGACAACCGATCGACAGTTTCATCTGGTGGATGTTGGCGCCGCCTTTGGAGCGGGGGTCGTCGGCTATCGTGTGGTCAATACAACGAGCTCGGCGGCGGACTACGTGACGGCGCGAATATCGAACCATATTTTACAGCTCGGATCGGATATATTTCCGAATGGGACCGAAGGGTATCAGTTATACAGCGACTGGTGCACCCTCCATCCGCCGCCACCGAACGAGTCGTTCTACCGGTTCAATCTCGAATGGAATGCCGGCATCGGGGCGGGAGCGAGCGCGACATTATACCGCTTCCGCGCCGGAGGAACGGCCGACGCCGGGCGCACCAATCCCCTGTATCAGAACGCGGTGGATTTTACCGCCGTCGCGTTCGACGATATCGTCGTCAACGTCACCGGCTGGACCTACGCCAGGGTTAATAACGAGGCCTATGACTGGGCCGGCGCCCTGGGGCTGACCGCAAATATTATGGCGAACCTCGACAACTACTGGATACTGCGTTTTCTGGCGCCTGCGGTGGCCACCGAGCCGCTTACCTATATAGGGCGGGTAACCGGTATCGCCGGAACGCAGTTTACCTCCACGACGAAATCGGCAAACTTCACGACCCCGGCGGTCGAAGCGGGCGATCTGGTGTACAACATCACGCAGAATCGCTACGCGGTGGTGACGAGCGTCGACGGGGTGAACAGCATCACGCTTAACCGTGCCGTATTCGCGGTAAATGATTACTTTATCATCGTGGCCTCGAACGAGCCGCTGATCGAGACAGGGGTCGTATCGGCATTTGCCGGGAACGCGTTTGACAGCGCGGCGGGAACGGTAAGTTTTACGACATCGAATGTCCGTCCGGGTGATATCGTTCATAATAATACAACGAACGCGGACGCAGTGGTAATTACCGTGAATGATGCCGATACACTGACACTCAATGCGCCGATTATGGCGGTCGGCGACCGCTATGTTGTGCTTTCGGGCAGGATTTTCTTCGCGTACGAGCGGGGAGGGGATATCTACGGCAAGATCATTCGCCTGCGCGACGGCTCGACCTACGGCGCGGAGATCACCATCTGCAATGTCGCCGGCGTGCAGGACAGCGTCTATGTGCTTGACCGCGGGTTCAGGAACAATACAAACGGCGGTTCCTATGTCGTCTACCGGCATGTGCCGACGGGCGCCTGGTACGCAAAAAGGATCGGCGGCAGCGGAGCGATAGTGGCGGCCGATAACACCGCTAACGGAGGGCTTGGTGTTCTTGTGGCGCCCGCGGGCTGCGAACTGAAGAACATCATCTCCAATAATAACGGAGCTTTTTATATCCTGTATAAACAGGCGTCGGGCACCAGCAACCTTTATCTGCAGAGAATCGATACCGCGCTGGCGGTACAGTGGACGACGGCCGCGATCGCGAATGTAGAGGATGCCGTGATGTGCATTTCCCCCGGTGATAACCGGATCAATATCGCATACAGCAGAACGAGCCAGGTGTACGCCCAGCGGTTTGATTTTGACGGTACCAACAACAGCGGATTCGCGGAAACGGTGATCCTGGCGATTACTCCGGATGCCTACGCCGGCGGACTCTCGATTTCCTCGGACGGGGCGACGGGGGCGATCATAAGCTGGTTCGATGAGCGTTACTATTATACGCTCGGCTTTGTTCTGATGGCGCAGGCGGTGGATATCACGG
>JAKQUI010000031.1 GCA_029562645.1 Spirochaetota bacterium | reverse complement strand
CTTGTGAGCATACAATCCGTAGTAACGGATCATTTTTCGATGGCGGTCGGGTAAGTAATAAAGCATCCGTGCCATAAATTCGTAGATGTCCATCGTTACCGTGGAGTAGCTCTTTTCCTTAGTGTTTCGGTCCACCCAGCTCTTGAATCGGAATGTCACGGTCTTTTTATGATGGTCAACAGCGACGACCTGACTGTTGTGAAAGTACCCCGCAGCCAGGTATTCCGCGGTCCGAAACAAGACATCGTTACTCTCCCCGGTGATGGGTTGGAAATACACATGGAAGCCGTTCGGGTATTCCCGTTTGATTTCCTGGATCACTGCGCGTGTTGCGATACGCTGAGTGCGCATCAATGCGCAAAGCGCATTCATCCATTCAAACCGGACACGCCGGTAGTTGATGAGGCCGGGAAAAGCTATCTCTCCCGTTTCAGTGTTCACCAGATCGCGCGTGCCAATGAGGTGCACATGCGGATTGTAATTGAGCCCGTTCCCGCATCGGTGTACCGTGGCTATGATCCCGACGCGCCACTGGCTGTCCAGGCTGCCGGCGTTGCGTCGAATCGCCTTCCAGTATACGGTTGCAGCGCGCGGTATCATTTCCTCCGCTTTAAAGCCCTTCTCAAAGAGCTTCTTTGTGACCATACCGGGAACCGTAAAGGTCACATGGACATGCGTGAACGAGGTATCCATGATTTGCGAAAGATTGATGGACCACCCATAGAGTTTCTTCCGGTAGCATGAAAGACAGAGGCGCGACTTGCATGTGAACGGGACCACGAGGACAGTGCCACAGTCGGGACAGGTGTGCTTGCGAAAACCGTTATTGAAGTTCCCGCAGCGGAGGAGTTTAGCAACCTCTGCTTTCTTTTTTACTGGAAGCGAGCCGTATTCCGGTTCAAGGCGCTCCGGGTATAGTTCACAAAACCCTTTCCATTGGCGCTGCCATATGCTTTTATAAAGCGACCAGCGGTCGAGACCGGGTGCGTACAACAGATTTTTTGGGGTTGTAGAACGTAGATGCACATATACTATACGGACATATAGCTTATATTGGAATTTTTTTCTTGAGCCGTTACAATACCGGGGTTCCAACGTCCAGGACTTCATGCTGACGACATGCACGGAGGCGCTCATG
The DNA here is from genome assembly GCA_029562645.1 of Spirochaetota bacterium. Lineage (GTDB taxonomy): Bacteria > Spirochaetota > UBA4802 > UBA4802 > JAKQUI01 > JAKQUI01. The sequence goes on along the minus strand of JAKQUI010000031.1, from coordinate 26,463 downwards.
ACCTTCGCATTAGAAACATACTGTTGCGCATTGATAGGCACCTATCCCGACGGCGCTCGACGTGGGCGGTACGTTCTGAACGAAATGCCCGAAAGCCGCGACGCCACGGATGGCAAGGAGCGGCGAGCGGGGAGAAGGGGCGTCCGAGAGGAAGCGGCCGCGTGAGTCTTTTCCCATCGCAGCCATTTTTCCTTGACGAACCGCTCCCGCATCCGATCAATGCCAGTGGTTCAATCCGGCGACGCGTGTTACCGGGAACCGCCCATATGCGCGCCGCGTGACGATTCGATCACGGCACCCACGCACCTCGAGGACTATAGAACGCGACCATGGAAAACAAACTCGAAGAAATCGCCCGGCGCTGCGCCGCCATCGAACAGGAGCTGAGCCGTCCCGAGGTGATCGGCGACCAGAACAAGTTCCGCGAGCTCACGCGGCAGCACTCGCAGCTTGCGCCGGTGGTGGGCGCGTTCGCCGACTACCGGAAAATGAAGCAGGAGCTCGCCGATTCGCAGGAGCTTCTGAAGTCCGAGAAGGAACGGGAGATGCGCGAGATGCTCGCCGAGGAGACGGCCGCGCTGGAGGGGAAGATCGCCGCGGCCGAGGAGGCGCTCATGGTGATGCTCCTCCCGAAGGACCCGAACTCGGGGAAGAACATCCTCATGGAGATCCGCGCCGGGACCGGCGGCGAGGAGGCGGCGCTCTTCGCGGCCGACCTCTTCCGCATGTACACGCGCTACAATGACCGCATGGGCTTCAAGATGGAGATCATGGAGCTCAGCCCCACCGGGATCGGCGGCTACAAGGAGATCATCTTCTCCGTTGCCGGGAGCGAGGCCTTCGACAATCTCAAGTTCGAATCGGGCGTGCACCGCGTCCAGCGAATCCCCACCACGGAGTCCGGCGGGCGCATCCACACCTCGGCCGTCACCGTCGCGGTGATGCCGGAGGCCGAGGAGAGCGACATCGCCATCAAGCCCGACGAGATCCGCATCGACGTGTACCGCGCCTCCGGCCACGGCGGCCAGTCGGTGAACACCACCGACTCGGCCGTCCGCATCACCCACATCCCGACGGGCATGATCGTGACCTGCCAGGACGAGAAATCGCAACTCAAGAACAAGACCAAGGCGCTGCGGGTGCTGCGCGCGCGCCTCTTCGAACTCAAGGAACGCGAGCGACAGGCGGAGGAGTCGAAGCTGCGCAAGTCGCAGGTGGGCTCCGGCGACCGGAGCGAGCGCATCCGCACCTACAACTTCCCGCAATCGCGCGTGACCGACCACCGCGTGGGGCTCACGCTGCACTCGCTCGCGACCGTCCTGGACGGCGAGCTCGACGAGATCATCGAGGCGCTCAAGAAAAATGAGGTTGACGAACGGCTCAAGGCGAGCGCAGAATAACCTGAAACAGGCGCCGGATTGCTTCGTCGCCATCGCTCCGCGCAATGAAAAAAAACCTGTTGTGCGACAAACCGAATATATACTCACCGATTTCAATTACGCCGCATCACGAATCCGAGAGGTACCACATGCACATCACAACCAGCCTACTGCTCGCCGCCCAGCTCGTCCTGGGAATGGGAAGCGAGGTCCGCTCGCTTGCGGAGTTCGCGCCCGCATCCGAGAAGGACTTCGGCATTGTCATGTACCTGAAGGGCGCGCCCATCATGGGATTCGTCGAGAAGACGAAGCTCATCGACGCGCTCGTCGACCGCGACATTAAGAAGAAAAAGATGTCGCCCGAGCAGGCGGCGATGATGCGCATGCAGAGCGCGATCCAGCTCCAGCTGATCACGGGCATCGCGCAAAAGATCACCGAGGGAATCATGTTCCTGTACGCCGATCCGGCCGATATCGCCGCGAAGGCGGCCGGCAAGGAGAAGCTCCTGGTGCTGGCGAACCTCGCGCTCGCGAAGGAGCCGGCGCGCGAGCACCCGATGCTCGTCGGGGTGCACAATCTCAAGGAGGGCGAGATCGACACGGCGACCTTCGGTTCGCCCGTCACGCGCTTCGGCACCGTTGTGGCCGGCAGCTCGCGCGCGGATCAGCTAACGGCGTTCATCAACAACAAAAAGCAATCCTCGCGCGTCGGGAAAGGCGCCATCGCGGCGCTGGACGGCGCCATCGGCTCGAACGCCGTGTATCTGTCCATGAACAACCTGGACGCCTTCGAGGGGCAGGCGGACCTGCACAAGCTCGCGGCGACCGATGAAAAGCAGAACGCGACGCTCGTGAACGGCCTCAACAAGCACGCGGGCGGAAAAAAAATGACCACGGCCGACATCGACAAGATGATCGCGGACATGAAAACATTTGAGTTCATGACGGACTTCAAAAGCGACACCGTCCTCATGACCGCGGTGATGGCCGGCAAGACGCCCGCTCATGGCGCGCTCCTCAAGAAGGTTTCCGACGACGATGAGATATGGCGCGAATCATACCGGGCGAACGGCCTCGAGGACATGGTCGACCGCATCAAACACGAGTCGCGCCTCGAGGAAAGGGCCCCCGGCTACCGACTCACCGTTGCAATAATGATGGCGAACGACGATTTCAAGGAGCTCATCCTCCGCTCGGCGGAACGGGTAACGGAAAAGGCGAAGGCGAAACCCGGAGGCGAGGGCGCCGCGATACAGGCCCCGGCGAGCGTCGCGAAACCGAAAACGGCCAAACCCGACACGAAAAAGAAGAAAAAGGTTCCGAAGAAAAAAAGGAAAATTAAAAACCTGTAAGCGGGAGACAGGGATCGGCCGTGCGTATCGCTGGTTTCGCGCTCGCCATTTTTCTCATCTCCTCCGCGGCACGCGCGCACGGTCCCGGCGTTGGCACCCCGTCATGTAAGCCGAGCTGCTCGAACTGCTGGGGGGCGCTCAAGGGCTGCCTGACCTATCCCTTCTCCTCGTCCTCTTCCGGCCCATCCCGAGTGAAGCTGATGGTGGGTGGGATCGAGGCCACCTTCCGCAACCACACCCTCTACTACTTTACGCTCCCTGACGGCACGAACGGCCCGCTGCAGCGAGGCCATCTGGCGAACCAGCATGATCTCTCCTGCGGAGACCGCCGGATCCGCTTCATGCCGGGCGCGGTCAGCTTCCATCGAAATGGTTCCGTGGCGCGCGGCTGCCTCGCATCGAGGACCGATTTCCCGTTGCGCGACAGCGCCATCACCCTCGAACCGCAGTGCGTAAGCCTGTACGCAAGCGGACGGCTCGAACTGTTTAGCCTCACACGCGAGGCCGAGCTTCCCTTCCGCGGCGGCCGGACGCGTTTCGAGCCGGGCCCCATGGCCCTCCATGAGAGCGGTTCCGTGCGCGAGGGGACAATCGCCACCGACACGGAGATCGTCGCCGCCGGGCGCACGTTTACCGTGGGGAAGATCCATCACGCGATCTTCCATGAGGACGGGATGATCGAGCGGATCTACGTGAAGCCGCAATACCGTGATCGACGCATCGTCGCTCGGTACGGCGGACGCGACCTCCCGTTTCACATCCTATGGCTCCATCCCAGCGGCCGTTTGCGCAAGGGCTTCCTGGCCGAGAACGCCGAGTTTACGGTCGGCCCCAACCGTTTACTCGCGAGCGCGATAACGCCCAATTATTTCGAGAATCGCGAGATCCTCTCTCTCGACTCGACGCCCAGCGTATCATTCTTCGACGACGAGCGCATCGAGAGCGTGCACATCGCGGGCGAGCCGGTCATCACCGCGCACGGGACCCGAATGCGCGTGAAGGACGGGATCGAGTTTTTTCGCAACGGTTCGGTGCGCTCGACGACCCTCGCGGAGCGGGTGTCGCTGCCGCTTGGCGGCGGCCGGCGCGCGTCGTTTGCGTGGAACAGGGTCGTGTTCTACCCGAACGGCGCCGTGCGCGAGGGGCATGTGGACAGCACGAGCGCGGTCGTCATCAATGGGCGTTCGGTGACATTCACGGAGAAAAGCAGTGCGCGCACCCTATTCCATCCCGACGGCACGGTGCACAGCACCGACACCTTCAACAAGAAATACAGGAGCTGGGGGTTCACCTATCCCGCCATCTATGCCGATTTCTCGAAGGGAATTGTCGAGGCCGAAGGCAATTTCCATCATACGGGCGAGCCCATCAGTCTCACCGAGTTCGGTCGCGACAAGACCGAAACGCCGATTGTGATCACGCTGCCGCGCAGTCTTCGCTGCTACTATTGGATCCGCTACGTGCATCCCGGCGGCAAGCGCCTGGCCGATGCGATCCAGGTATCCGAGGACACCGTTATCGACATAAACGGAAGGAAAGTGCCCGCCACGGCGTTCACCTGGGTGAAGCTGAAACCCTGATACCTGGCAGCGCGAGCGTCGCCCCGTCGCTCATATCTCCTCGATATGAACAAACCCATCTTTCAGGTAGGCGATGATAAGCCGTCCGCGCTCGTCGAAGCGATAGGCGGCGTACTGATACGGACCGTAGCCCGCTTCCTTCGTGTGCAGATAGTAGTTGCGCAGGCGCATCCCCGGTCGCGCGGGATCGGGATCGAAGCGCACCGCGCGAATGCAGTAGCGGCCGTCGTCGGGGGCGAAGCCGACCGTCAGGAGGGAGCGTCGATCGACGTGCTGCTCCCGGTAATCGAAAGGCCCGTACTCCGTTTCGTTCACGCGCAGATAGGTCTGTCCGCTTTTCGCGGTATACGTAAAGGCGAGGTGGGCGCCCCGGGGCCCGAAGACGATATCGCCCGCCTCGAGATAGGGCCCGTACCGCCGGCCGTCCGCATGCACGAAATGGAATTCGTCCTTGTACGCGAACGCGACGCGCGCGCCGTCCGCCGACAGGACCGGCACAGACGTTAGGCGATAGAACGAGCCCAGGCGGCGGGCGCCCATCTGGACAATGTCCCGGTCGTTCTCGCGGAACGAGAGCAGGAACTGCTTTCCGTTTTTACTCACGACAGGCGCGTTTGCGTGCGGGAAATATCCGAAGGCGTGCGGCTGAAAGGGCCCGTATGACGCGCCGTTCACCATGACCCGCTCGGTGTCCCGGTCCCCGCGCATCGCATAGCGAAAGGCCACGGTGTCGCCCGCGGGGCTCACGCGGAGATTCACCGCGTGCTTGTAGGGGCCGTAATCGCGGTCAGCCGTCCTCACGCCGCCCATCTCGCTGCCATCCTCCCGGGACATACGATACAGAAAGGCGAACACGGTGCCCGCATCATTGAAGCGGAGCCAGGGGCCCTTTCGGTGGCTGCCCGGCTCCCCGACCTTGCTAAATGGGCCGTAGGTGTTCGCATCGACGCGCACGAAGAAGCGATAGGGATTGTTCGCCCCGGCGCCGTGGGCGAACCCGACATGCGCGCCGTCCGCGCTCACGACCGGGGCGGAGACCTCATCGGGAACATGCCCCTCGAAGGGACCGTGCACCGTCCCGTTCACGCGCACAGAGCGCCTCTTTTCGTCAGAATATGAGAACGCATAGGTCGCCCCATTACGACTCAGGGCCGGTTTGCTTGCCCGATTGAATGGGCCATAGGCGGTATCGTTCACCCGCACGAAGTATATCGACCTCTTGTACCCCTCGCCATATTTGAAGGCGTACAGCGAGCCATCGTTATTCGCGACGAAACCCGACTGCGAGAACCACGGATTCGAGGAAGCAATATTCCCACCATCGACCAGAAAACCGCGTTGTTCCGGGGGATCGGCGATTCGCTTCACAAAATCATACTCGAGAAGCTTTCCAATGGGCGGAATCAGACTCACGCAGACAAAGGCGGGATACACGGTACACTTGTTTTGAACGCAGCGCTTATACATGGACTTTCCGCGCTCGTACGAAACGAAGAATCGGTGGGCGCCAAAGAACGCGCCGCGCGCGTGCGCATAGGGCCCGTACAGACGATCGTTCACCAGCACATAGCGCGAATAATCAAAGCCGTCCTTTCTTTCCTTTTGCAGCATGGCAACCATAAGAACCGAGCTCCCGTCGGGGGAAAGCTCCAGCCGGTCCCATTCATCGATGAAGGTTTTTCCTTTGATGTCAATCGACACAGGGAACTTTTTCACGGGCGCACGCCCGCGCAAATCTGCGGCGCCGCAGGGCGTCATCATGACACGATACATCGTCAGCACGACAACAGGCATGATCAGTGCGCGGCCCCCCGCAATCATGAGCAACCTCCTCCAGCACGCCGCGGGCGCGCGCATTTCCCGCACGGACTCACCCGCATTATAACGTTGCACGACATCATGGTCCACGACCGCACGCCCCGCGCCGCGAGCGCCTCATCGAAGCAATTCCGCATCCAGCGGAAGCCAGGTAAACGCGCGACAGGCGCGCTTCTCCGCGCCGACGAGTATCACCGCGTCTCGGTCGAGGAGCAGCCCGTCGATCCGGCGCCGATCAGCATCGGCATACCGGACCCAGAAGTCGGGAATCTCGCGCGGTATCGTCACTCGTTTGCCGGCCCGATCCCCGCGAAGGCCCAGGATCGAATGGCAGTTACCGCGGCTCATTCCCTCGATGATCCCGTTCCGGTAATCGCGGAACATGACGAGGGTCCCATTCGGGATGTCGCCGACGGGTTTCCCGCCCAAATGAAACGTGCGCGTGCCGCGGATTCCTTCAACCGAAATGCTCATCACCTCACCGCTTTCGAAAAACACGGCCTCGGCGGGCGCGTCGATCGTCTCCCGGCGGCCGTTGATATCCAGCGTGGACCGCTCCCTGATGGCGGCCCGCTTGACCGAACCGCTCCGATAGAACTCGATATTGCCGGTTATGCCGATGGGCAATCGTCGCGCTGGCGAGATCCCCACCACGACCTCATGATAGCCGCCCAACTCACCGGCATGCACGGAGCCGTCGTCATGGAAAGAGACGGAGCCAAGGCGCAGCACCTGCCCGCGGACGACATAGTCCCGCACGCTCCCCGATCCGGCCGATTTGAGCGCGCCATTCTCGTGGAGCCGGACGATATCGCCGGTCGCGACGGCGACGACCTCCTTTCCGAAACGAAGCGTCGACGGAGCGGCCGCCACGCCGCTTTTCATCCTGCCATTGTCATGAAATACAACATATCGCATAAAGGAAACGAGCCTTCCGGCGCAGGGCGCCTGAATGGTTACCCCGGACTTGAGATAGACTCCCGACAGCCGTCCATCCTCCCGAAAAGAGGCCGCGGCGCCTCTAGGAAAGCGCAGCTCTCCGCCGTCGACCGGCAGCGTTTGGCCGGCCGCCGGATATCCGGCGCGAACTACGCCGGACTCATAAAATTCGATGGTGCCGTAAAAGCAGTATCCCGGTGATTTGTCCGAGGCGCACCCGGATGATTCCGGATCGTGAAAACCGAGGCCGTCCTTTTCGGTGGGCTCAAAGAGCACCCGCCGCTCCCGAACGGTAAATGCGGTGTCCCGCTGCAACACGCACTCCCTGAGGGTTCCATTCTCGTAAAAGGCGGTCGGTCCCGCCTTCACGGAAACCGGCCCAAGGGCCGTCCGGGTTTCCCCGCCGTCGGCAAGATTCCCCGTCTTCACCCGGCCGCTTTCGTGGAACGTGGTCCATCCCGGACTGAAGCGGAGGCGCTTCCCGCCGACGTTCAACATGGCCTCCCGCGCGAGATTGCCCGTGCGGAGACCCGTCCCGTCGCCCGTGTTCCATGCGACGAGGCCCTCCGTTCTGAAGACGGCCTCGCATCCCCCAACGGTCATGCGGACCGTCGTGTGTTCGCGATAGGACTTCGATATCGCATCCGCCAGCGCGGTGAACGGCCACAGGAGCACATACAGGCAAAACGAAGGCCCCTTGGGCACGGGTGGATCCGCATGGGCGAAGGCTCCGCTCACGGAGAAAACGGCGACGAGGAGCGCGATGACGATCGTGCGGCATGTTTTTTTCGAGGACGGGCCCATCGCACACGACTATCACCATGCCGGCGGCATCGCAAGCACAAATCCGCACGGGCCCTTCACGCTTCACGCAACCCAGGCCATGGCGCATGATCCGGAGCGCGCTCCGGCCGAACGCCGAACGCGCCCGCGGTCGCTTGCGCGCAACGTGAACCGACCGGGGGAGCACGCGACGCGCATCATACATAAAAAGGTGATTGACAGAACCGCCGCCGCGCCCATACATGAGGGACCGCGCGACAAAGAAAATCCAGGCCATATCGGACTATCGGCGCGGACAACACCATACTACGGTTTCAGGAGTATCAACATGAAAAGACTCATGGGAATCATCGTCGTGCTGTTCTTCATCGCATCCCTGCCGAGCTGCAGTGTATATAATAAGCTTCGGGGATACGTGGGCATCGGCGACCTTAAGCGGGTCGCGAACCTCATCAGCATGGACTTCGGCAAGGGTCCGGACGGCCCCTTCCAAGTGAGCACCATCGCGTCGGTCGATCCGAAGCTCGTCGTGAAAAACAGCACCGACCGCACCATCACCGTCAAGGCCCAGGGCCCCACGGCCAAGACCTTCGTGATCAATTCGGGCCAGCAGTCGGAGGGGACAGTGAAGAGCGGCATGTACCACTTCGTGGCCTCCGCGCCCGGCGTCTCGAGCGCCGAGGGCGATGTTGAGCTCAAGGGTTTCAAGCAATACAAGTGGGAGTTCATCATTCGCAAACAGTAATGCGAACCGCGCGCACGGGCGTCGTTTCCGGCAGGACCGTCCGTGCGCGTGCGACGTTCATCGGCGCGCTCATCTTTTCCCCGACATGTACGGCCGTCCCCTACATCCCCCTGGAGGTCACTCGACCCTTTTCACGTGAACGAATTCCTTTTGCGACGAATGATCCAGGGTTTTGGATTACGCTTTCGACGAAATCCCGTTCGTTCATGTGCACGCATCACTCGATCCCGGTGCCGACCGACAACGGGAATGATCACCCGCCTTCAGTAAAATCCTTGCCGCCAATCCCCGGTTCGCGATAGCGCCGGTAGTAATGCGTGAGCGTGAGATACGTAAACAGGCGGTTCACAAGCGGTATCCGGACCAGATAATAGAACAGCACATACACAAGAAAAAACGAGACGAGCACATACGCGTAGTTGACCGCGGACCGCACGAACGCGCCGCCGGGACCCGCACCGATCCCGCTCAATCCCGGCTGGAGCCGAATGATCCAGGCGCCGAGCGCGGCCGCCAGCGAAAACGTTCCGACATAAAACATCGCGATTGCGAGCGGATGGCTCGCCTCCACGGCCTTTTCCGGACAGTAGCCCATGCAGTGCATGCAGCTCTCGCAGGCGAAGGTCCAATACGGCAGCTTTGGGTCCGTTCCCATCATCCGGATGGCCCCGAAGGGGCACTCGCGGGCGCACAATCCGCATGACGTGCATTTCCAGTTCGCATAGAAGAGCTTCGCGAGGGCGAAACGTCCGATGAGGAGATAGCCCGCGGAAATATTCGCAAGCGCGATCCCGCCGACAAGCTCGACGAAATTATTGATGCTGACAAAGTGAGTTTTCCCGGAGAAAATGAGCGCCGCGAGGCGTTCGATGTCGATCCTCGCGCGATCGATGATCCGCTGCGCGTTTTTCGGGGACATGCCCCAGTGGAGCGCCGTCCAGTTCGACGGCATGTCGAGACCCCGCAGCCCCTTGATCCGATATCCCTTGAGCATCAACAGGAACGCGGTGACGAACATCGCGCTCGCCGAAAGCCCCGGCAGCAGGAACCCCAGCCAGGTCCCCGCGCGGGTGGCCACGACAAAGGCGTCGCTCCCCGTTCCGCGCGGGATCCGCATCGCATGTCGGATAACGGCCCACGGCGCGGTAAAGCCGTGCGTCGGGAAGACAAATCCGGTCATAGAGTTTCGATCCGGCGCGGGCGGGGCATCATACGATTTCGCGATCCGCACGATCGTCGCGCCCCCGGGACCGAACAGATCGGCAAGCCAGCGGGCCGCGCGCAGCGAATTTCCCGTGCCGCTCATGACGTGCAGGATGAGGGAATCATACGATCGCGTCATCATCATCCTCCCCTATTGCCGGATTTCGATGACCGGCATCGCCATTTCACGACGGCGCGTTTAACATGAGCTTGTCCTGACCGCATACAGGACCCACTTCCCCTTCTGCAACCTGAAATACAGGTTGAACCGGGTGGCCTCATATCCGTAAAACAGGTGCACGCTTCCCTTCTCGTACGTGAACTCCTGCTTGTACATGAAGGGTCTCTTCATGTAGAGGTCGTTCAGCTCGAGGGTGGCGGCGGTCTTTGCGCTGTCGGTGCAGTTTCCCTCGAAGCAGGAGACGACCGTAAGCGGGAAGACCGTCCGCGACCTGATATAGTTCAGATCTCCCTTTTCGTTCGCGGCGGCAAACGCCTGGAAGAATACGTGAAACTGCTCGTCGGCATCCCCGTCCTCGCGGACAAAGCTGCTGAACACGTACCCCTCGCGGGATCCGCTCTTGATGCGGCACCACCGGCCCAGATACATCCCGGCAAATCCCATGCTGCCCGTTTTCTCGAGCACCGTCACCCGATCGCCGGATTGCAGCTTCCCGACGACGGCGCTCGCGGCATCCGGCTTCGCGCGGATATTGACATCGGAGCCCGAGATCACCGCCGCGAATGCGGGAGATTGATATGTTGCCAGCAGAACGATACCGCACAGAATTAATGCCCTCAGCTTCATGTCATCACCTCGTGTATTGTTGCGGATGTTCGTTCCGCCCGCAGGGCCGCAAGACTGACCGGTTCGCATCCGCGACGAATCGCCATCGGGCGGCGGTCGATCAAAACACGCTCATCTCTGTTTCCGCAGAGCCGTAACACCGTTCGCGTCTGAGACGGAACGATCCATATCATCTCACAGTCGCTTCACCGCGATTCGCCGGTCGCACGCGCCCGGCTTCTCCCGGTAGCAGAACGCCGCGAGCGCGCCGTCCGACGAAACGACGATGGAATCGATCACCGCGAAGTCGGTCGCGCGCAGCAGGCGGCCCGCTGCGTATTCGTAGTACCCAGCGTGCGCCGGGCTTCCGGAGATGCGCAACAGCGCGCGGCCGCGGATCATCCCCGTCTCGCGCAGGTACGGATACTGTTCATTTACATCGAGCGCAAGGAGGACCGAGGGCGTTTTCCCCTCTCGGTAACGGAGAACATAGAAGCGTTCATTCCAAAACCAGGCCTCGTTCAGGGCGAGGATGAAATCATCCCCCATGCGAGCGGCCCCGTTGAGTGCGCCGTCATGGAAATCGGGAACGGGGCGGATAACCCGCACGGCCTTTTTCGAAAAATCGAGCATGCGCAAAACGCTCCGTGATCCATTGTCCGTGAAATCCTGGACGATAAAGGCCCCCGTCACCAGCGCCCTGTTCCTGCTTTCAAAGGCCAGCGGAGCGTCGGCGGGCTGATAGGGCGCGAGCCTCGCCTCGAGCTCGCGGCGCGACCGTTCATAACCGCGCTCTCCTCCGCCGTCCACCTCGTGCTTCAGGATACGGCACGACAGCGCGTCCACCGTGAGCTCGATATTGTCCACATCTCCGTCGTGAAGCGTGACCGTGAGGCGATCGTTTGAGCGCCATTCGATGCCGATGATGGGCGCCGCGTACACACGGTATTTCGCGCAGGCGTCCGCCTGCAGGCAGAGCGTCGGCTGCCAGGTCGATGTATCCAGAAGGATGAGCTCGCCGGTCACGAAGTCGTGCGGATCGTTTTTGTTTTTCGAATATTCGGTCACGCCCCTGCGAATGGCCTTTCTCGCGCAGGCGAGCCGCCGTCCGTTCGGGGAGAAGACGGGCAGGAAATAATCGCCGTCGGTGAGCGCGGCGATGACTGATCCCGATGCGATCGCGGCGTGCCCGGGCGGGACCGCCGGAAGAGACTGAAAGTATTTTCTCGCCGGCTGGTAGTAGTGGCGCACCTTGCTCCGGAGCATTTCCCGGATCGCCGGGTTGTCCGTGTATCCGGCATACTGGTGCATGAGCCGCGGGAAGTTCTTCGCCGGCATTCCCGGCTCCGGCGCGCCCGGGACCCTCATCGACGCGGCGGCCTTCGCGAACTCGCGCGCATTGCCCTTGATGAGCGGAAGCAGGATCGATTCGTACTCGGGATTCCAATCCCGCTCGTTGGCTACGCGTTTCAGGAGCTCTCCATAGGGTTTGAGCGTCGCCTCATGCATCCAGCCCGTGTGTCCCGACGCAGTTTTCACCGTGATCCAGTGCCGATCGAACCTTTGATGCCGCAGCTCCACGTTCGTCGTGTGCTTCGAGCGTTCGCCGGTGAACTCGACGTCCTCGCCCTGGTCAAGCCAGGCCACCACCGGCGCATCGAGCGACGGGGCCTCGCGCAGCGCGGCCTTGTCGACCCAGGTATAGTAGCGGTTCTCCGCATTGCGGCAGGAGACCAGTGCAAGCGCAAGCATCAACGCGACGGACAGTTTCTCGTATGACATGGCGGCCTATTGTTTTTTCCGCACGGGTGCGGGGTGATGATTCGTTTTTCGCATGTCGACCGTGTAGCTGTCAACGAATTTCAACGGGCAGGTGCGCCGGACCCTCCGCATGCGCGCATAAAACAGCCCCGCGCCTTGAAGGGCGCGGGGCTGTGCAGAAAACAGACATTTTCGATATCGCGCTACCGGTATCGACGCCGCCCCCGATTGGCATTGTTCGACCGCTGCGGCGGCCGGCTGCCGCTCGCGCCGGGACGTTTCACGGCCTTTGCGGCAGGGACCGGAACGTGCGCGCCGACCTCCAGCCGATAGGGATGCTCCTCGACCGCCGCGATGGGGCGCGCGAGAAGCTTCGTGATGTCCGTGAGGTACGGCCGCTCCTCGACATCGCAGAACGAGAGCGCGATGCCGGAGAGCCCCGCCCGGCCCGTGCGCCCGATGCGGTGCACGTAGGTCTCGGGCTCGTTGGGGAGCTCGAAGTTGATCACGTGGGACAGCCCCTCCACGTCGATGCCCCGCGACGCGATGTCCGTGGCCACGAGCACGCGCGTTTTGCGCGCCTTGAAGTTTCCGAGCGCGCGCTGGCGCGCCCCCTGCGACTTGTTGCCGTGGATCGCCTCGGCGCGGATGCCCGCCTTCTCGAGATCGCGCGCGACCTTGTCGGCGCCGTGCTTGGTGCGCGTGAAGACGAGCGCGGCGTCGATCGACGTGTCCTTGAGCACGTGATGCAGGAGCGCCTTCTTGTCGGCCTTCGCGACATGATAGATCCGCTGCTCGACGGTGTCCACCGCCGAGGAGACGGGCGTCACCGCGATCGGGACCGGCTCCGTGAGGATGTCGTCGGCCAGCTTCCGGATCTCCGCCGGCATGGTGGCCGAGAAAAAGAGCGTCTGCCGCTCGCGCGGCATCTTCGCGATCACCTTCCGCACGTCGTTGATAAAGCCCATGTCCAGCATGCGGTCCGCCTCGTCGAGGACAAACGAGGTCACGGCCTGCAGGCTCACCAGCCGCTGGCTCATGAGATCCAGCAGGCGGCCCGGCGTCGCGATGAGGATATCGACCCCGGCCCTGAGCGCGTCGGTTTGCGGCTTCTGCGACACCCCGCCGTAGATCGCGGCATGCCGAAGTCCGGTGTGACGCCCGTAGGCGGCGAAGCTCTCCGCGATCTGGATGCAGAGCTCGCGCGTTGGCGTGAGCACCAGCGTCCGCAGCGTCCGGGGACGCGCGCCGGCGCTGTTCGCATGCCACAGATTTTGCAAAATCGGCAGCGCGAACGCGGCCGTCTTCCCGGTGCCCGTCTGGGCGCAGCCCAGGATATCACTCCCCTGTAAAATATACGGGATCGCCCGCTCCTGAATGGGCGTGGGGACCTCATACCCCTCGGTCTTCAGGGCCCGCATGAGGGGCCCGATGAGGTTCAACTCTTCAAACGATGTCACTGATTGTTTCTCCTTGCGATCGTCATGATCGCGTGTAATTGTCGGACGAGTGCGCGTCCACGCATCAGCAGTTCCAGGTGAACCACTCGTATCGTCCCGAGGCGACGGCATCGCGCGCGTCCTCGGGCTCATAGCGGAACAGACGGCCCTTCCGGTCACGAACGAGCCCGGCCGCGATAAAGCTCTCCACCACCTCGATTCCCCGCAGGAGCTCCTCCTTTACGTGACCGTGCTGCTTCCCGGATGAGAGCGTCTTGTTGCGGACGATCTGAGCGAACTCCTGTTTCGTCGTCAGGAACTCGTGGTCGGTTTTGCTTTTTCGTTTGTCGGTGATGATGTTTTGCCGAAGCATACTTCCCCCCTTGGTGCGCACCACGATAGTGCAATTCAACGACATGCGCCACCCGTGGTCCGCACGCCATACAGTGCGGCCAGTGGCAACGAAACGGCGCCGGTGCGCGGTTGCGTTCGATGATTGACGTTGGCGGACGATGCGAGCGGAACGTCAGGGGCAGTACATCAGACGGGTTTCCACGAAAGGGAACGAATCACGCGCCGGTGAGAGTGGGCCGCGATTCAACGTGCTGTTACCGGAACACTGCTGTTATTGGGCACTATCCAATCCCCGTGATAATTGTACAGCATATTATGCGAATCACCACAAAAAAGTCGCGCGTGCCGATCCGCTAGCGCTCCGGCAGGGCGCACTCAGGGCTGTAGAGCATCACGTCTCGCACCGTGTCGCCCGAGGCGTCGGCCAGGAGATCGCGGCTCTTCGCCATGCACTCGCGCTTCAAGCCCCCCTTCTCGTCGAGATAAAAGAGCATGCTGAGCACGTACCCGTCGATGAATTCCTTCTGCTCCTCCCGCGGGAGCCGGGCGAGCTTCTCGAGAAATTCCGGGTACTGCTGGGTGATGACGAGGTCCACGCCCTCGTCGCGCCTGAGCTTGGCGGCGGCGAGATCGCGCGACAGCGTCTCGATGAGCTTCGTGTCGCCCGCCTGCGTGCTGCTGAGCTGAAAGTAGGCCCAGCCCGCGCGCAGCATGCTCGTGCCGTCGCCATGCGGCGTCGAGCGGCGCGGATCCTTCGCCGCCACGCGCGGCATGTCCGGCGCCGCGGACGGGGCCGCAGCGCCGCGACGGGACGCGACCCGCGCCGTCTTCGGGGCATTGCCCGCATCGATGGCAACCGCGGGCGCACTGCTCGCGAGATCGATTCCCTCCTGCGGCGTATCATTGATTATATTGATCGCGACAACGCTCGCCATGATGACCAGCGCGGCGGCCGCCAACGGCAACGCGAACCGCAGGGGAATGATCCTTCGCGATGCGCGCGCGGCGGCGAAGGCGCGCTGTTCGAGATCGGGCGGGACGCGGTGTCCCGGGAGCGCGGCAAGGCGCCCTACCTCGATCGCGGCGGAGCGGCACTGCGCGCAATCCGCCATGTGCTCGATCGCCGCCCGCCGCCGGTCGGCGGGAAGCGTTTTGTCCACAAACCGCGCGATGTCCGCATCGCCCAGGCAGCGGCCGGGTCCGTTCTTTCGCTTCATCATCACAATCCCTCCTCCCTGAGCAGCTCCTCGAACCGCATCCGTGTTCCCGCGTCGAAGCTCAGTCGCAGCTCCTGATGGATCTTCGTGAGGCGGTACCGGGCATTGTCGATGCCCAGGTGCTCGTCGATCTCGCGGTACGACATGCCGTACTCCATGCGCAGCGCGACGATGAGCCGGTCCTCCGCGTCGAGCCGTGCGAGCGCGCCACGGAGCGCGTCGAGCGCATCGCGCATGGCCTCCGCGCGCTGCGATTCAAGCACCTGCGCCTCCGGAGAGCGGGACTGCCCCCCCGAGCCCAGCGCCTCATCGACGGCCTCCGGCACGATGAACTCGTCGAATTCGCGCAGCCGGTCTCGCGTGCGCCGCTCGCGACGGATGTAATCGGTCGCCAGGTTCCGGACGATCGTCGCCAGGTAGGTCCGGAAGGAGCTCCCGCCGCGGAACTGCCGCAGCTTCCGGCAGCCGTTGTCGCACACCCGGACGATGATGTCGGCGAAACAGTCGTCGGCGTCCTCCCGGGGCAGGCGCGCCGTCCATATCTTCGCCCGCGCGATGGCGTAGATGAACTCGCGGTACTCGCGGAACAGGTGCTCCATGAGGGCGTCATCGTCGAGCGCCCGCAGCGCGCGCGCCTCGCCGCGCGGGTCGTCGAAACCGGACGTATCGCCCGCCCCCGCCTTCACCGGGCCCGTTCCATTTTCGGAAAATACATCATCGAACAATCCGTCGGTAAGTATACAGGCCAACGGCGCCGCATCAACCCTTTTCATCGCCATCGCGCACCTTTTTCGAACGTCGTATCGAAATCGATCTCGCATAGTAGACGACGCCGGCATGCGGATGGGAAAAAAATTTTCGTTATGGCGGTTGATTATGTCTCATTGCCCGGACAGGCGCTATGCCGCAGAGGAGGGGCCGTACGACTACCGCGCCTCCTCAAGGAACAAGCGCCCCTTCGCCACCCAGGCCGTGAAGATGCGGTTTTCGCGTATGACAAAATCGGCGGCGTCATACGGGCCGCGCGATATACCGTCCACCATGAGGTACACCCGTTTTTTGGCTTCGAAGACGCAACAGGACCGCGTGCCGTCGGCGGTGAAGCCGATGCGGATAGGGCGATCGCGTATTTCATACTCTCGATCATCATGACGCAGCACATATCGAAGGCCCCGGCTCAGCGAACCGACCTGGAAATAAAAAAGGAGATGCTTCCCGGAATCGTCGAGGTGGGGGCCGAGGACGAAATCGTACGGGCCATATTCCCGGTTATTGAAATGCACGAACTTTTTGTCGCTTCGCTCCAACACGAAGGCGATGCTGTTTCCCGCGCGGTTGATCGCGAGACCGCTGGCGGAATCGAAACCGCTCAGACGGCGGTCGTTGAACTGAACAAAGGCGCTGTACCGGCCCGCGACATCCCCAGGTCCGGTCGAAACCATGACGTTCAACCATTTGAAGCTGCAGCAATGATCCGCATGCCGCCCCAACAAGACCACGGGCGCGCAGCCGTAATTGTAGCAGGTGTCGATCGGTCCCGCCCGCCTGCCGATAAAGGCGAAACTTCCTCCAGTGTCGCTCAGTGTAAGCCGATCAATCGACCTGAAGGGACCCGCGATCCGCCGGTCGCCGATGAACAGTTCCTGATTTCGATTGTCGCGCGACACCAGATAGTATCGCGAGCCGTCAGGGCTGAAGACGGCGTCCCGCTGCGTATCGAACGGGCCCAGCGTCATCCCGTCGACCACGCAATAGTATGCGCTCCCCTCCAGATAGCTGAAGGCATACCGGCCGCCCCGATCCGAGAAGACCGGTTTATCAAAAACAATTTCGTACGGCCCGAACGATCGCCCATTGATGATGACCCTGTTCCGGGGATCTGGTTTTTCCACCGCGCGCGGATTGTTGCGGAGGATTGGCGCGCGCTCCCGCTGCGGCGCGGCGATCTCCCGTGCGACAACACCGAACAGGCTCCCCTCCGGATTGAATCCGTACCATGTGACCTCGTCGAACGGCCCCCGGCACCGGTCTGTGTCGCAGAGAAATGAGCGATCGCTCCCCGGCATCGGCTTCTTGTAGAGATAGTTCGATCCGTCCCGGTTGATCCTGATCCCGGAGGCGCCGACGATTCTTCGCGCGTTCCCGCGGCCGTCCACGATCACGGCGCTTTTTCCGCGCTTGTCCGATCGATCGTACGCCATGATGCCAGTGGCGCTGAAGACCGGGCTCCCCGCCCATTCGGCATCGATATCGCGGTAGTCTCCGTTCAGCTGCACGGCGTAACCGGTGTTCACATACCCGGCGCTGGCGAGATGGACCAGCGCCGCTCGCGACCCGTCGGGCGAGATGACCAGGTGGGTCTTCTGCGGGTCGCTCTTTATATGCACCGGGAAGTCCCGCGCGGAGCTCTCGCGCGGCCAGCACAGGAGGAGGCACAGCATAACGGCAATACGGCATTGTGTACGCATGATGATGGGGCCGCCGCTCATTCGACCGCATGCCCTCATATTCAGCCCCCCGCCTCGATACAGACGAGGCAGAGGTCGTCATCGAACTCATCGCCCCCATGAAAGCGCGTCACCTCATCGACGATCGCGCCCGCAAAGGCGTCGGCCGGCAACGCCGCGTGTTTCGCCATGACCTCGGCGAGCGCCCGTGCGCCGAAGAACTCCTCTCCGCTCTGCGGCCCCAGGACCTCGAGCAATCCGTCCGTACACAGAACGATCTTGTCCCCCGGTTCGCAGCGGACGGTCTCATTGACGTACGGGTTGTACTTCGCGCGGATCTCATCATTGCTCACGATGCCGACGGGGACGCCGATACTCTCAGTGGACAGAGAATCTGCGCGCGCGTCATGGACATGGAACGGGGAGACATGTCCGGCGCTCGAATACACGAAGGTATTGTCGCGTCGGTCGAAGATCCCGTAGAGCGCGGTCACGAACATCGCCCCGGTGTTCCCGAAGAGCGTCTTGTTGAGGCCGAAGAGAAACTGCGCCGGGTCCGTCCGCTCGTCGCCGGTCTTCAGCACGACGCTTTTCACCATGGAAGCGATGAGCGCCGACGGGACGCCGTGGCCGCACACGTCGCTGATGAAGATCCCGATCCGGTCCGCCTCCCGAAAGCGGATGAAATCGAAGTAATCGCCGCCCACCTTCATCATCGGCATGTAGCGGAACGCGATGCGCTCCCACGGCGGACCCACGGGGATGAGCTTGCGCTGCACCTCGCGCGCCATGTCCAGCTCGCGGTTCATGATGAAATTCCGCACCTCGAGCTTCTCGCGCTCCTCGAAGTAGGAATCGACGACAAACTTGAAGATGAAGCCGACGACGACGATCCACGTCACATAGTTCATGAGGTAATCGGCCACGCGATCGGCCTCCGACGCATACGACTTCACGCTGCCGGGATTGAGGTGCTCGCACAGCGTGAGCCCCGCGACAACGACGGGCGTCATAAAAAAGAAGAGATAGCGCACCGCCCCCTTGAGGAGGATCAGCGAGAATATCGCGCAAAAAAGAAAAAACAGCGGATCGCCGCCGCGGGAGCCGTATCCCGTGAACCAGATGACCGAGAGGAGCCCGAACAAAAGCAGAATGATGGTCTTTATCAGCCGAATCCGCCTGAAGCGGGACAGGTAGTAGATGCCGATCCCGCACGCGCCGATGAACACGACGATGAGGCGATGCGCAAGACCGAAGTCCAATAACAACGTGCCGATGGTGATGATCGGGGCGCATATCGTCGCCAAGAGCAGCATCGCATTGAGGATCTGATGCTCCAGAACGAACTCATCTTTCCCGCCCACAAGATAGGTTATGAGCCGTTTGATTGTATTCATCGCACCGTGTAGCCGTACTCAGAGCGTTCGCGCGACGCAGCACACATCGCCAAAATCAAGGACAACGGGCATCATGGCGTTTTACCCACCCTGCGATAGCGCCCGTCGAAAAAGACGCGCGCGCCGTGGTGATAAGCGCAGGCGTGCTCCCGCACGTCGATCCAGTGCTTGCCGAAGGCGAACTCGATACGGCAGCATCCGTCGCCCGCGCACGGCTCCTTTTCGCGGAACTCCGCCGTCCCGCCGCGGACCGCGATGTCCCCCGATATCGATCCGAGATGGAAGGTCGGTCCGCGGACAACCTCGATCGTAAAATGAACGCTCCCGTCCGTATGTGTCCGCAGCGTCATGACGCCGCCGAACCCGTCGCCGTACGCGCCATCCACGCCCGACGGCGCCGAAGTCTTCCCGAACGCGGCGCGGATATACGCGGTCCTGTCACGCGTGAGATCGCGCAGGCATTGATAATACTCATCGTCCCGCGCGTCATCCTTCCCCAACCGCATGGCGGCCTGATACCCGCACAGATAGTCCCTGTGGCGTATCCACTCCCGCGAGTTCTCCCGCAGCTCACGCTTCATGGCGGCGTCGAGGCGGCGCATGATCGCGCGAAACGCCTCGTTGAGCGCGCGGTCCTCTTTCTCGTATGCCGGTTTCGACGGAAACGACGGCGCCGCGCCCAAGGGCGTCCCCTGCCCGAGCATGCCCGGCGCCGCAATGGCACAGGCGAGCGCGACCGCCGGCGGGATCAGGCGGGATGTGATTGTGATGATGTTCGCCATGACTATTTGTATGCGCATCCCTGAAAAATGTCAATGCATTTGCGAGGGGGCCGATACGCCGAAGCGTTCGACGGCGTCATTTTTCGCCGTCAGGGGCGCAATAATCGTTGTGCGAATGCGCGCCTTCGGGCATACCGGTCGGCGCACACGCACGGAATCATGCAAACGCCATGAACATCACCGACTTACTTCGCCAAGCCTCCCAACGGCTCCAGGAGGCCGGCGTCGAAAGCCCGCGGCTCGACGCCGAGGTCCTGCTCGCACATGCGATGGGCATCGACCGCGTGCGCATCATCACCGGCGGCGACCGCGAGGTGCCCGATAACGAGCGGCGGTCCTTTGACAGCATGATCGATCGCCGCGCGCGGCGCGAACCGGCGGCCTACATCATGGGCGCGAAGGAATTCTATTCGCTGGAATTCGAGGTGAACGAGCGCGTCCTCATCCCGCGCCCGGAGACGGAGCTTCTGGTGGACCTCGCGCTCTACCACGCCCCGCGCGGCGGGCGGGTGATCGACGTGGGCACGGGGAGCGGCGCGATCGCCGTTGCCGTTGTGCGCAATCGTCCGGACATCGCCATGACCGCGACCGACCTCTCCGGCGACGCCCTCGCGCTCGCGCACCGGAACGCGGACGCGCTGCTCGGAACGCACGCGATACGCTTCCTGCAGGGCGATCTCTTCGCCCCCGTCGCAGGCGAGCGTTTCGACCTCATCGTATCAAATCCGCCCTATGTCGATCCCGCGCTGAAGGGCGCGCTGCAGCCCGACCTCGCCTTCGAGCCGGAGTTGGCGCTCTATGCCGGCGAATCCGGCACGGCGGTCGTCGCGCGCATCATCCGCGACGCCCGCGATCATCTCGCCGACGGCGGCATGGCGCTCATGGAGATCTCGGAAACGATGAAGGACTTCGTGGAGCGCGAGGCGTCCGCATGCGGCTTCGCGGTGTCGGTCCTGAGCGACTATGCCGGCCTCCCGCGCGTCGCGTCGCTGACGACGCGCGGCAGCGCGCACGGCTGATCCCCGCCGACGATTTCATTCACTATTCATCTTCGAAGTTATTCCATATCTCTTCGGTGAATCCCAACCCCATGGCGGCGTTCCGCTCTCTATCGCTTAAATCGTCCCATTCCTTATCGGTGCTTTCAGGAGCGGTATTACCATCCCACAGTTCTTCACTCCATCCGAGAGCGCTCCATAGTTCTTTCTCTGTATCGTTTAAATCCTCCCACGAAAGTTCTTCCCACATCCCCGGATTTCCATTCATATCGCGAACTTCCATAACAACCTCCGTAGAAGCGCCGTTGAAGCGGGCGCTAAGGGCGCACAGGATGAATTCTTTTAACCAGATGATAGAGCACGGGAAGCACGACGTCAAGGGTTTTTCACCGCATGGAAATCCGGACTTGACGAAATGTCGCTTGACATTATACTTGATATATCAAATATTGACATATCAATTACTTACCGGGGCCCCATGGACGACCGATTGCTCTTTCTGATGTCGCGCGCGCACCATGCGATCAAGAACCACGTGGCGGGGGAATTCGCCCGCGAGGGGATCGGCATCACGCCGGCGCAGATGGGGATCCTCTTTTCGCTGAGAATGAGCGACGGCCTGCCGATGAGCGAGCTCGGTCGCATCATCCGCATCGATAATGCCGCGGTCACGCGCCACGTCGACAGCCTGGAGCGCGCGGGTTGCGTGAGGCGCGAGGCGGCTCCGGGCGATCGGCGCAAGAGCATCATCCGCATCACCGCGAAGGGACGCGACGAGGCGGTGCGCTGCGCGCGGACCGCCCGGCGGATCAACGCCATGCTCAAAGAGGGATTCACCGCCGAGGAGATCGCGACGTTTACGCGCGTGCTCAACGGCGTTATTGAAAAATGTTCACCCGCCAATGGAGGTGTATGATGAGTCAGGTATTGCGTATTTACAACGCCCTCGCGGGCAAGCCCTTCGGGAAATGGCTTTTTTCGCGGATTCTGTGCTTCAAGGCGCCGTATTTCCGCACCATCAAGCCGCGCTTCGCGGCGCTCCGGCCGGGTTATGGGGAGATCCGCATGCGCAACCGCCGAGCGGTGCAGAACCACCTGAAGAGCGTGCACGCCATCGCCATGTGCAATATGTGCGAACTGGTCGGCGGCACCACGCTCGAGGTTTCCATCCCGGCCCACCTGCGCTGGATCCCTCGCGGCATGACGGTGCAGTATCGAACGATCGCGCGAAGCGACCTCACGGGCACATGCGCCATACCCGACCACGGCGCGATCACGCCCGGCACGCTGCCGGTATCGGTGAGCATCACGGACACACGCGGCACGGAGGTCTTTTCGGCGGTCATCGACATGCATATCAGCGAACGGAAGCGGACGTGAGGCGATATTGATCAATCGAGCCGAATGACACTCTATGCGCGCCGAGCGGAATTGGACGCGCAGGAATAACACTTGACAGGCGCCACAATAGTATTACCATTCGCATGTATTACCATTACCGGAGATGAGACGCCCCATGAAGATCACCACGAAGGGACAAGTCACGATTCCCCAGCACATTCGAGAGAAGCACGGGCTCATGCCGCATACCGAGATCGACATCATTGAGGAGGGCGCGAAAATCGTCATTGTTCGGTCAAAGAAGTCCAGGCACTCCGACCAATTCTCTCGATTGCGCGGAACGGCGACTGTACGGATGTCCACGGACGAAATCTTACGGCTCACCCGTGGCCAGGAATGAAGGGCCTTCTCGTCGATTCATCCGTTGTACTCGACATCATTACTGACGATCCGACCTGGGCGGACTGGTCACAGCAGATGCTTGCACGGCACGTGACCTCGCATCGCCTGTACATCAATCCAATAATTTACACGGAGGTTTCGATTGGTTTTGAACGAATCGAAGAAGTTGAATTCGTTATTTCCAATTCGGGACTGAAAATCCTCCAGATACCGCGCGAGGCCCTTTTTCTGGCCGGAAAGGCATTCCTGCGCTACAAGAAGCACAAGGGCTCGAAATCATCCACGCTGCCTGATTTTTTCATCGGCGCTCACGCAGCGGTTTCACAACTCGCGGTACTCACCCGTGACGTAACGCGAATACGGACCTACTTCCCCACGGTGCGCATAATCGCCCCCTAAACGAACGCATCGCTCACTGCGCCATCTTCACCGTCGCGATGTCGTGCATGTCCTTTCCGTACTCGAGCGTGACCGTCTTCTTTTCGATCGTCTCGCGCTTCGTGCCCCAGTAACGATACACCGTCGCGTAGACCTTGGTGCGCGCGCTTTTCCGGTTGCTGTCCGACGCGAAGTACTTCACCTTCACGGTGAAATTTCCGGGCACGGATTTTTTCAGGAGATACATCTCCGGGCCATAGCCCTGCGTCACGTCATAGGTGAGCTCGCCGCCGATCTTCGTGTTCTTGTGGCTGTAGTAGCACTCCTCGCCGGAGGGCTCGTAGACGTGCAGGTCCACGTCGGTGCGGTCGGTGTTCCACATGATGGTGACCATGAGGTCCGCGCGCGAGATGCCGATCTCCTTCGTGAGCGTCTTCAATCGCGCCATCGCGAATTCCCTGTCAATCGTCCGCGCGGTCCCCTTCCTGATCTTTTTTAAAAGATTGAGATAGTCGAGCATGAGGATCTTCCGAAAATCGCCGAACCGGCTGTCCCACTGCCCCGCCAGCCCCACCTCGTAGTAGGCGATTGCGAGGTCCGTGCGGCCCATCTCCGAAAGCAACAGCGCGAGGGCATGATAGGTATGCGGCTCGAACGGACGCGCCTCCGCCACGCGGCGGAAAAGGTGGTAGGCGTGGTCGCCCAGCCCCCACTGCATCGCCGTGAAGCCGACGTCGCGCATCAGCACGCCGTCGCCGGGGCTCATCTCCACGAGCGAGCTTACGGCCTTGAGCGCGTCCGCGGCGCCGTGCTTCGCCTTTCGGCGGTTCGCCTCCGCGGTGAACGCATCGTACTCGATGTCCTTGTTGCGTATTTTTCCGCGAACCGCGAGCGGCAATTGCTCCCAGCGAAAGACCGAGCAGGCGAGCGGCTTCGGCGTTATGGCGAACGACGAATCCGGCATTTCCTTGAGAAAATCGGAAAGCGCGGTGGGAACGGAAAATTTCACACCGGGCATCTTTTCCATTTTCGCAAGCCACGCCAGGAAGCCCTTTTTCGGGTTGGAGAGGGAATCGCCGATCCGCTGCATGACGCGCGCGATGACGGGGGCCGCCGGGTTCTTCGCGACCACCAGCGCGTCCTCGTCGGGTTTGATATTGAAGCGCCGGTACTCGGCCTCGCTCTCCAGCATGAGAAGGGAGCAGGTGTTGCCCGTTATGCGATAGTGCGTCGCATAGGCGCGCGAGTATTTCTCCACGGCGTCGGCGAACTCCTCGAGCTGGCCCACCGCCACCTGCCCGTAGACGCGCGCCGCGAGCTCGGTGCGCACCGCGTGCCTGATGGGCGCGGCCACCTGCAGACGCTTTCCGGCGGCGTCGCGCAGCGACAGCACCACGCGCGCGTTGGCCGGAATCTCCTTCGCCGCGCGCCCCGCCAGGAGGAGGGCCTGGCCCGGGTACACCGACACCGGCCGCCCGGCCAGGAGCAGGTCCGTGCCGCCCTCGAGCGTCATCCCCACGAGGCGCCAGGAGGACATGCGATGCGCGGTGGACGCGCCCGCGATCTCGTTCTCGCCAACCACCGAAAAGACCGCGCCGCCCGTCTCCCGCGCGATCTGCCCCAGAAGCCCCATATCGCTCCCGGCCAGCCCGGTGCGATAGGCGAACAGGCGGCCGCGGCCCTTCAGCGCGAGGACGCGCGAGAGCGCGGCGGCATTCCCGTCGCCCCACGTGATCGCGCCGTCGCTCAGCAGGAACAGGGTCCAGGGCGCGCCATCATCACGGCGCAGCCAGGCGGGACTCACGGCCTCCGCAAGCGCGCTCTTGATGTCGGTGGCGCCCTCCAGCGCGAGCGCGTTCATGGCGGAGAGAAGCTCGGCGGTCGCGTCGGGCGTGTTTTTCACGAAAGCGCGCTTCCACCACCGCTGTTCGATGTTGAAGAACAGGACCGCGAACTCCGGGATGGACGCGCGGTTGTTCGCAAGGACCGCCTCGACGAGCTTACGCCATACGTTGAACTGGTCCGGGTTCGAGCTCAACGACGTGTCGACCAGGAAGACCGCCTTCTGGGCCGCGGTTGTATCCGACTTCTTGGGAAGCGGCGGCCGGAACATCGTCGCGAAATGCACGCCGACCTTCCCGTCCGCGCCGTGCAGGAGGACCGACCCGGGGTTCTTGAGGCGGACGGTCACGGTTTCCTTTTTTCGGTTCGTGAAGCGGTACACCGTGGCGTCACCCGCCTTGTACGGGCTCGTCTTCAGATCGACCTCCGCCGTCACGTTCGGCAGGTCGCGCACGGACACGTCCACCATCGATTCGGGAACGTCCGGGATGTCGAAGCGGTACTCGAGGTCGTCGCCCGCGGGGAGCAGGTTCACGTCGTAGCCGATCACCACGCGGTGAACGGTCTTCGGCGCGAGCGGAAACACCCGCGCGCTGAAGATCCCCGCGCCCGACCACTCCATGAGCGCGGGATCGACGCTGCGCCGCACGGTCTCCTGGTAGGCAAAGGCCGCCTTCTCCTTCGGGACCATGCGCGCCTCCTTCGGCTGCTTCCACTGCGCCTGCCGGTCCTGCATGATCTGCTCGGGCTCCATGCCCATCTTCTCGCCGTCGGGCAGGCTGTAGAACATCTGGCCTTTCGGGATGTCCTCGGCGGCGTAGGCGGTCTCGCCGAAGGCGAAGAAATACGGCGACGCATCGTCGGGGAGACGCAGCTTGAAGGTCCCTTCGAACTGCCGCGCATGCTCGTTATGGAAATAGCAGTCGATGAGAACGCGCGCGCGAAAGCCGACGATCCGCACCTTCGCCTGCATGGCCACGAGCCGCAGCTCCTCCTTGTCGCCGATCATCAGCCGCGAAGTGTTGGGGGCGATCTCGGAGCGCTTCCACGTCTTGACGTCCGATCCTTTCCGGCCGCCCGCGTCCTTTTTCGCCATGGCCTTGTAGCGGCCCCGCGGCGCCTCGTCCGCCATGGCCTTGTCCAGATCCATGCCCGCCTCCTTTTCGGCGGCCCGCATCGTCTCCTTTTTTTCCATGGCGCTGGCCGGCTTCTGATCCGAGCGCAGGTCGTCGGATGCCCGTGGCGTGGCGGTCTTCTGTGCGCTGCAGCCGGTGAGTGCGAAAAACAGCAGCGCGACGACAAGCAGGCGAGGCGTTTGGATCTTCATGGCGTTCTCCCGTGTAATGGAATGGCATGGTGTATCCCGACGAGGATGAAATGTCGTAACTATTCAGCACTTTGAGGCATAAATGGCCTGTTTTCAAACAACCCCTGTAGTGCCCCAAATACCGGAACGCCATTTTTTTTCACGGTAGAAATATACCCGCGTATTCGAGCAAAAAACATACCGCCTTCGCTG
>JAKQUI010000028.1 GCA_029562645.1 Spirochaetota bacterium | reverse complement strand
CCTCCGTGGCGCCGACTTCGGCTAACACCTTCCGCGTGACGTCGAGTTGGGATCGAAAGGACGGATCTGAGGCATCGACGACAAACAGCAAGAGCGAGGCAGAGGCCGCTTCATCAAGTGTCGACTTGAACGACGCCACCAGGTCATGCGGGAGCTTTTTGATGAATCCCACCGTATCGGACATGAGCACTTTGGGACGCGTGTCAGGATACAAAGGCCGGATCGTGGTATCGAGCGTGGCAAACAGCTTGTCGGCCACGAGCACTTCACTGCCCGTCATCGCCCGCATCAGCGAGGATTTCCCGGCATTGGTGTACCCGACGAGCGCGACCGTCAATTCGTGTTCCCGCCTCGCACGGCGCGTCTGATGCTCGTCCCCGATCGCCGCCAATTCCGTCCGGAGTTCTTTCGTGCGATCGCGGATTCTGCGCTTATCGAGCTCCAGACTCGTTTCCCCGGCCCCTTTGCCACCGACTCCCCCGCCTTGCCGCTCGCTCCCGCCGCCGGTTTCCCGCAAACGCGGCGCCAGATAATTGAGCCGCGCGATCTCCACCTGCAGCCGGGCCGCTCTGGTTCGCGCGTGCCGGCTGAAAATCTCAATGATGACCCCGGTCCGATCGAGCACCGGCACGCCGGCGGCACGTTCCAGGTTTTTCAATTGGGACGGCGACAGGTCACAGTCCACGATGACGATTTGCGCCTGCTCGCGCGGGCCGGGGGAAGGCTCGATGGTGTCGTCCGATTCGTCGTCGTCCGATTCTTCCGTGACGTCCGAATCCTCCGCCTCGAACTTCGACGCCCCTTTGTGCTTCGGCCGTGCAAACGCCGATTCGATTTTCCCGGACCCACCGGTCCATTGCGCCAATTCGGCAAGTTTGCCCTGCCCCAGGACCGCGGCATATCGATCGGAACTCCGCTTTTGCGTCACACGGCCCACGACCTGGTACCCGAGGGTTTTGACCAGACGGGTGAGCTCTTGCAGCGAACTGTCCAGCTCCTCCGCAGT
>JAKQUI010000027.1 GCA_029562645.1 Spirochaetota bacterium | reverse complement strand
CCCCTTTACATAATGCCGCGCGTCCTCGCCGAAGGCGCACAGCAGGTCGAAACCGTAATCGACGAGCATTCCGCCCACCTTTTCGTGGAGCCCGGCCGAGGAGGCGCCAAGCTCCTTCATGTCGGCGAGCGCGGCGATCTTACGGCGGCCGGTAAAGATCGCCGCGATGGACATCAGCGCGTAGCGCGTGGACAGCGGATTGGAATTATAGGTGTCGTCGATAAGCACGAACCCCCGCTCCACCACCTGCGAGCGCTTGTCGATGTTCCTGAAGGAAGCGAGCGCCCTCCTGATACCGTCGGGCTCCAGCCCCAGCTCGAGCGCTATGGCCACGACCGGCAGCAGGTTGTACACGTTGTGGATGCCGTACACCGGGGCGCGGTAGGTTTCGCCGCGAACGGTGACGGAGCATTCGTCGACGCCGAGCGAATAATCCTCGGCGCGCACCAGGGCGTTTTCGTACAGGCCGAATGTGACGATCCTGCAGTCGCGCGACCGGGCCGCGTCGCAGAGAGTGTCGAAGCATTCCGTATCACGGTTCAGAAATATCTTCCCGCCGGGAATGAGCCCCGAAAGGATCTCGGCCTTCGCGCGGGCCACTCCCTCCACCGAGCCCAGAAACTCGAGGTGCCCCTCGCCGATGTTGGTGATGACGGCGATGTCGGGGCGCGCGATGCGCGAAAGCCTGTCGATCTCTCCCGCGTGGTTCATGCCGAGCTCGACGACGGCAAGCTCGTGCTCGGGACGCAGATGGAGGAGCGTATACGGGAGACCGATTTCGTTGTTGTAGTTCTTCTCGTTTCGCAGGCAGCGGTATTTTTCCGAGAGCACCGCGTACAGAAGCTCCTTGGTGGTCGTCTTCCCGTTTGTGCCGGTGATGGCGATGATACCGGCCTTCATCGATGAGCGGTGCGAGGAGGCAAGCGCCCCGTACGCGGCGAGCGTATCGCCGCAGAGCACCGCCGCGACGTCGTGCCGCTCGGCCGGGGCGCGGTCGGATTCGCGCGAGGTGAGGAAGCCGGCGAGCGCCCCGCTTTCCGCCAGGGCCTCTATGTAGTCGTGCCCATCGTACCTTTCCCCGACAATCGGGACAAAGAGGTTGCGGGAACCGAGCTCCCGCGAATCGGTCGTGATGGTTTCGATAGCGGACGACGGGTCCCCCGCGAGGAGC
>JAKQUI010000082.1 GCA_029562645.1 Spirochaetota bacterium | reverse complement strand
GCAGCGCCGACCATTCGCCCGGCAGCCACATACCACGCATCATCGGCTTTCACCGCGAGCGAAGCCCGCCATGACGAGATCAGGCCGGTGAGAGCCGCAGCTAGCAGCGGGATGCCGATCGTGATGATAGCCGAGACGGCCGATGAGATGATGGGTTCCCAGTTGATATTCATGGTTGTATAGCCTCCTGATTATTTATCAGTATCGTGATCTTGTGCGGCTCGTCCTTCACGGTCTGCGCCATCCTTGCGCTCATCAGCAGGTAGCACGCCCGGCACGAGTCTCCGATCTCTCGGGGCTTCCCACAGCTCAAGCAGGTTCCGGCCGATCTCGACGACGAGGGCGATGTCGGCGACTGCTCGGGCTCGGTCGTCTGGCGCTTGCGGCTCACGCATCGACCACGATCAGTTCGGTGGGTTCGGTGATCACCTGGACGAGTTGTCCGAGTGCCGACCGGCTTCCCGATACGTCCGGGATGCGATCGCCGTTGATGTCGATGTGCTCGCGGCCGACGAGGATGCAGCCGCGCACATCGGATGGATAGTTGCCGCGATGGATGAGTATCCACTCCCGGCCGGGAACACCCTCGATCAGCAGATGATCACCCCGCGCCTGCGTCGATCGAGGCACGAGCCGATACCGTCCCGCAGGAATGCAGCTTTCCCCGACGGCGTTCCCCTTCCACGGCAGCTCGAGCGTGGCGAGGTCGAGTCGGAGGAACGCGCCATCGAACACGAGCAGGCGCCCGAGCATGCGGTCTTTGAGTGGTTGCCGGCGGATGATGTAGGCGGTTTTCATTGCAGCCACCCCTGGGACTTGAGCGCGGCAGAGATCACGACACCGACGATGCTTCCGACCGTGGCGACGCACGTTCCGACCAGCCCGAAGAACGCGATCAGGACCGAGGGCGAGAACTTGTTGATGTGCTCTAAGACCTTTTCCATACTTCCCTCCAGCCGTTCGATTCTGTTCTCATGATCGACGTGATACGGGCATCGGCCTTCCTCGTGCGGCGTCATCTCATTATCTCCTGATAGTATATCAATTATTATACTTTACACCCGAGGCCCGTGTCAACGCTTTCCAAGCATATTTTCGACCAGCCACG
>JAKQUI010000071.1 GCA_029562645.1 Spirochaetota bacterium | reverse complement strand
GGCAGGGAGCATGGTCCGGGAGTCGGCGCGGCGGTACGGCGTGGACCTGCTCGTCGGGGTGGAACTCACCCATGTCCCGCCGTCCCTGATCCCGGCACTCGCGCGCGAGGCGAAACAGCGCGGTGCCGATATCGTCGTGGTCCACGGGGAGACGGTGATGGAACCGGTCGCTCCGGGGACCAACCGCGCCGCCTGCACCTGCGAGTACGTCGACGTGCTCGGCCACCCCGGGTTGATAACGGTCGAGGATGCCCGCGCGGCTGCAGAGCACGGTGTCGCGCTTGAGATCACCTCCCGTGCGGGGCATAACCGGACAAACGGCCATGTGGTGGGTGTGGCACGGGAGGCCGGCTGTCTCCTCACGGTCGATTCCGATACGCATGCACCGTCCGATCTGATGGCAGAGGGGGCGCGGTGGGAGGTTGCGCTCGGCGCGGGGCTGACGGAGGCGGAATCACGGGATGTACTCTCCCGGGATGTGAAACGGTTTCTTCAGAAGTAAGATGGAGTATTTATATTTTAGCGAAACGTTTTTATAATCTTATGTTCAATATATATACGTTACTAAATATATCCAGCTAGAGTGTTCCCTAGAGGTTGCAGTTTGCGGTTAATCGGTCGTTCTGTAAGTGTTTGCGGTAATCGCTTGTTAATCTTGCGATGTGATGCTGCGCAGTTGCCCCGCCTCTACGGTGAGGCAGTGGATCGCCGGTTAAAACCCATAGGGAAGGTTGTCGATATCTTTGGGAATATATCGTCTCCCTATGCCGTAGTCCTCTGCTACAACGGCTGTCCCGTGCAGGTTGGCGAGAAGATCTTTGCAAAATAGGTGTATAATCGATGGCAGAAGTTGAAAAATTAAAGCAGCTGCAGTTGCAGCGTGAGGCCCTGAAGAAGAGAGGGGAGCAGAAGGTTAAAGAGACCGAGAAGAAGCGCACCGAGGAGAGTGTCCAGTCCGTCTGTCCCGAGTGCGGCAGCCGCCAGCTCGTCCACGATTACGAGCGTGCCGAACTCGTATGCCAGAGCTGCGGGCTTGTCCTCGATGAAGAGTTCATCGATCGCGGTCCGGAGTGGCGTGCATTCGACCACGATCAGCGGATGAAGCGCTCCCGTGTCGGCGCACCGATGACGTTCACGATCCACGACAAGGGTCTCTCGACGATGATCGACTGGAGGAACCGTGACTCCTACGGTCGTGCGATCTCGAGCAAGAACCGTGCCCAGCTCTACCGGCTCCGGAAGTGGCAGCGGCGTATTCGTGTCTCGAACGCGACCGAGCGGAACCTCGCGTTCGCTCTCTCCGAGCTGGACCGGATGGCGTCTGCGCTCGGCCTGCCCCGGAACGTGCGCGAGACCGCCGCGGTGGTCTACCGCGATGCGGTGGACAAGAACCTGATCCGCGGCCGGAGTATCGAGGGTGTTGCCGCGGCGGCGCTGTATGCGGCGTGCCGGCAGTGCAGCGTGCCCCGGACGCTCGACGAGATCGCGGAGGTCTCCCGTGTATCGAGGAAGGAGATCGGGCGCACCTACCGGTTCATATCGCGCGAGCTCGGGTTGAAGCTTCTGCCGACGTCCCCGATCGACTACGTCCCGCGCTTCTGCTCGGGCCTGAACCTGAAGGGTGAGGTCCAGAGCCGGGCAGTCGAGATCCTCCGGCAGGCCGGAGAACGCGAACTTACGAGCGGCAGAGGCCCAACGGGCGTCGCTGCAGCCGCCATTTACATATCGTCGATCCTCGGCGGCGAGCGGCGCACCCAGCGCGAGGTCGCCGAGGTCGCGGGCGTGACCGAGGTCACGATCAGGAACAGATATAAGGAACTGGCAGAAAAATTAGATATCGAGATCATACTCTGATCTCATATCCTCTCCC
>JAKQUI010000020.1 GCA_029562645.1 Spirochaetota bacterium | reverse complement strand
CGCGGAGCGGTGCGAGCACGGCGAAGTCGTGCGAAGCGTGCGACGCGGGCGGCGATATCTTGCTGCTGTTCTCGACATGCCGGTGACGCTCGGTCATGTTCGTCTCCACGGGCTCGCGCCCGTTCCGCTCACATCACTTCGCTGTTTTCCGGAGTTTCCTGTCGACAGGATGACGCCCCTGGCTTGTCGCGTTGCTCCGGCGCCAGCGGCTGCCCCGGCCCGCTCCTCACACCATGCTCCGCATCGTGTTCGTCGCTGTTGATGCGAAAACGTAGACGCTCAGTGACTCGCTCGCACGACGCACAGGGGGCTCGGACTCGCCGCTGATGCGGCTCCTTACCTTCGCGCCCCTGTCGCGGTGCTCGCTCGGGCCGCTGGGCCCCGGACCTTTCGCCCGCTTCGCTCCTCCCTCCCTTGAAAGGGAGGGCAGTCATTGCGATAGGAACGGAGGGAGGTTTCAGGGCGAGGGCGGGTAGACAAAGCGACGGTTACCGGACGCATCAGCGGACGGTCGCTCGCTTTGTCGGGCGGGTCCAACCGGGGCGATCGCGTACCAACAGGAAACCAAGAGGGCGGGTCATGGCCACACGGCGCGGTTACGGGACGCATCAGCGGCCTGTCGCGCTGTGTGCCTGGGCGGGCCTTGCGTAAAAAAAATTAAATTCTGCGCAATTGCCTTATTTCGCAAATCGGACAACGCACCGCTTTTACTTTCACCCTGCGCACGCCGATGTACTATATGCTCTAACGTCGATAGATGTATGGTGAAAAACACCATGAGGCCAACAACAAAAACAGATGTGAAGTTCGAGCACATAGGGGCAGCCCGCCTCTATAACGGCTCGGTCCGTATCGATGTCAAGACCATGCAGGCGGTCATTCCCGCCGGTGAAGTCCGCAGGCTCGAAGATCACTGGCCCGCGCCGGTCTTTGACATTTCGGACATTATGAAAAACGCAGACGCTGCCCCGGTCGGGAAGGCGTGGATCACCCGGTCCGGCAAAGCGGTGATGATCTCGATCAACGATGTGCAGTATTTCT
>JAKQUI010000052.1 GCA_029562645.1 Spirochaetota bacterium | reverse complement strand
TCAGGACACGCGGAACTTCGCGATCTGCGCCTGGAGGCCCTGGGCGCTGTCGTTGAGCGACTTCGCGGAGTGGCTCACGAACTCGGCGCTCTCGGCGGTATGCTGCGAGAGCTCGTTGATGGAGTTGACCGCGCGGGTCAGCTCCGCGGTGGTCGTCTGCTGCTCGGCCGAAGCGAGATAGATGTCGTTGGCCAGCGAATTCATGCGGTCCACCTTCCCCTTGATCTCATCGTTCATCCGGATGAGCTCCTGCGTGAAATCGAACACCTGCCCAATCACCGCATCGATGTCGAGGATGCTCGCCTTCATGCTGTTGAACGCGTCCACCGTGTTGTTGAGCGAGGCCAGCTCGGTGTTGATCTTGGCGGAGTTCTCGGAAACGCTCTTCTTGATGTTTCCCGCCAACTTCGTCGCCTGGTCGGCAAGCGTGTTCACCTCGTCGGCCACCACCGAAAAGCCGCGACCGGCCTCCCCCGCGCGCGCAGCCTCGATCGCCGCGTTGAGCGCCAACAGGTTGATCTGGTCCGCGATGTCGTTGATCTGACCGGCCATCTCGTCGATGTTCTGCATGTAGCCGACCATGTTGCCGATCGTCTTCACCGAGCGGTTCATCAGACCCTCGCCGTCCTCGGCGATCTTCACCGACTTCCCCGCGCGCTCCGACAGCGTCCACGTCTGCTTCGCCAGCGCCTCGCCCTTCTCGCTGATGCGGCTGATGTCGTCCTTCACCGCACCGGCGCTGTCGAGCTGGCTCTTCACGTTGCTCAGGTTCATCTCGAAGGAGGCCGACATCTCCTCGAACGAGGAGCTCGCCTCCTCGATGATGGCCGCCTCGTCGCGCGCCATGTCCGAAAGCGCATTGGACGATTGGATGAGCTTCTCGCTGGAGGCGCTCAGCTCGCGCGCGGTCTCCGCAACGGCGTGGACCATCGCGCGCAGGTTCTCCTTCATGCCGTACACCGACTTGTTGATCTGCGTGAGCTCGTCGAGCACCGCGATCTTCTGCGCGGGTGCGAAGAGATCGCCCTCGCCCACCTGCTTCAGAAAACCCTGGATGATGCGCACCTTGAACACGATGCTCTTGGTGAGAACGTACGACACCAGGACCGCGCCAATCACGCCGATCCCGCCGATGATGCCGATCTTCACATACGCCAGCGTCTTATCCACCTGGAGATCGGCGATGAAGATGATGAAAAACGTCAGCAGCATCAGAAACGGCAACAGCGTGATCACGATGATCGACGAGGTCAGCCGCGGAAAGATGTTCATGTGCAAATTGAGACGCTCCCGGGGCCAGGCCGGAAAGAGGCCCAGCCGCATGAGCTTCTGCGTGTACAGCTCTGTGAGAATAAAATACAGCACCGTACCCAGCGGGGCGTTGATGACGATCGTCATCCAAAGGTTGAACGTTTGCTCGCTGTTCGTATTGCCGAAATATACCGTCGGCAGCACCCCCATCCCCAGTCCGAACAGCCACCGGAAGAACGCCCCAAAGCTGTGAAGAAACGGGAGCATGATGAAGCGGCGGTGCGCGCGATTATACTCGTCCTCCGGAACCTCCGCGCCGGAAAGCAGCTTGCGAAAGTATCGGAGCACCGGGGCGATGACGATGAAATTATTAATTTGCGTCGTGATGAACGATATGGGAAACGCCACGGCGACGGAAACGAGAAAAATCACAAGCTGGTCGTGGGTGAGATTGACGTTCGACCACACGTAAAAAACGATCATCGGCACGATGAAAAAATAGCTGATGCCCTCCGTGCGCAGGATGAACTGCAGGGGGAAGGTCCGCGCCGCGAGCCGCTGTTTGTCGGTCAACTGCATGGGCATATTCGATGATTTTTCTCTCTATATGTATCGGCAGCACCCTCAGGGGCGGCGAATGATTTGTCAATGGAAAAGCGTCCGGATGTGCTGTTTGCTAAAAAAAACTGAACAATTTTAAAATATTTGACTCAGGGTTTAATATTTACACCGCCACGCATCGGATATCCAAGCGAGCTTCCCTTCCGGCTTTGCTGCGGGCTTGTGTTTCAATTGGCAAGCACACGAAGCGCAGAGGATCGTGCCGCTTCGCGCCACTCACATTGGCAGGTGCGTATGTGTCGCTGTAACCCGATCCGTTCTTTTCAGGACACGCGGAACTTCGCGATCTGCGCCTGGAGGCCCTGGGCGCTGTCGTTGAGCGACTTCGCGGAGTGGCTCACGAACTCGGCGCTCTCGGCGGTATGCTGCGAGAGCTCGTTGATGGAGTTGACCGCGCGGGTCAG
>JAKQUI010000039.1 GCA_029562645.1 Spirochaetota bacterium | reverse complement strand
CACCCAGTCCTTGCCCTTGCCTATTTCGAAGCCGATGTCGGAAAGCGTCGCCGTGAGCGCCTCGATATCGCCGGGTACGGCCCTGGTAATGGTGATGTCGCCCCTTGTGATGGCCCCGGCAAGAAGATAGGTGCCCGCCTCGATACGGTCGGGCATGACGGTGTAGCTCGTCGGCGCGAGCTTTTTAACGCCTTCAATCTGGATGCGCTCGGTGCCGAGCCCCTTGATCTTCGCGCCCATCCTTATCAGGAAATTTCCCAGGTCGACGATGTCGGGTTCCATCGCGCAGTTTTCCAGCACGGTGGTGCCCTTCGCGAGCACCGCGCCCATCATGAGGTTGGCCGTCGCTCCGACCGATACCTGCCGCATGGGGAACTGGGCCCCGGCGAGCCGCCCGGCGCGGGCCTTTATGTAGCCGTGTTCGATGTCGATCTTCGCGCCCATGGCCTCGAAGCCGGAGAGGTGGATGTCCACCGGGCGCTCGCCGATGGCGCATCCGCCGGGAAGCGAGACGTCGGCCTCGCCGCAGCGCGCCAGGAGCGGCCCCATCACGTACACCGAGGCCCTCATGGTTTTTACGAGGTCGTAGGGCACCTCGGCGTTGCAGAGGGAGTTGACGTTTATTTTCAGCGTGTTCCGCGCGGTGTCGAATTCGCACTTCGCGCCCAGGTATTCGATGACCTTGATAATGGTCTTGATGTCCATGAGGTTGGGCACGTTTTTAAGCACCGTCTCCCCCTCGGCCAGAAGGCTCGCGACGATGATCGGGAGCGCCGCGTTCTTGGCGCCCGAAACGGGCACTTCGCCCTTGAGTTTTCTGCCGCCGCGTATCCGGTATATGTCCATTTCAGTATCCTAGAATTTTCCTTTCTTGATGTCGTTGATGTCGTCGAGCTTCTTCTTGATGTCGTAGACCTCCCTGCCGAGGTTTTTGATGGTGCCCATGGCCTTCGTTCCCCCGAAGAGAACGACCAGGATGAGCACGATGATGACGAGTTCCCACATTCCGGGCATCGGAATCCTCCCTTGCGCGAAGTACGCGGCGGGCCGTTTTTCGGGGATGATGCGGCGCCGCCCGCCGACGGCCGATATATCCGGCCGGGGCGGGCTTTTGTCAAATGAAAAAGGGGCGGGTCATTTGTAGCGGATCACGCTGCCGCGGACGTGGATGATGTCGACCGTCCCCAGCACCCAGTGCTGGCGCTCGCGCCAGGTCCGCACGAAGATGAGGTTGTCGCCGCCCTTCGAGGCGACGGCTTCCTCAATGGCCTTTTCGCGGTCGGCGCGGGGTGTCACCGGGAAGATCCAGAAGAGACGAAAGGCGCTGTGCATGCCCTCGGCCTCGCCCAGCACCTCGTAGTCCATGCTGTCCATCGTCCGGGCGTTCGTCGCAACGCCCGTAAGGTTGGTTTTTACGCTCACGCAGCCGGCCATAAACGTGACGAGCATGAGCATCGTTGCCGCTATCAGGCGATGCCGCGATGCGGGGCGCGCACTTTTATTTTTTTCGTACATTGGGTTTCTCCACCGGGATGAATTTAACGACCTCGCCCTGGACCCGTACCGTGGTGACGCTGAAGAGTACAAACCAGAGCGTCCGTTCGCGGCAGGTCACCTCGATCATGGCGTCGCCCTTCTTCCTGCCGATCGCCTCGGCGAAGGCTTTGTCGACGTCGGGACGGCCGCGCATCCACAGTCCCAGGAATGACCAGGTGGACGAGCTCCCGCTGGACCATCCCAGGTTTTCGTACTTCGTCGTTTCGCCGATCGGTACGGTCGATTCGAGCCTGGGCACAGGCGTGCTGGCGCACGCGGTGAACAGCAGTGCGCCGATGAGCGCGATGGCCGCCGTATACTGTTTCCTGTTATGCATTGCGTACTCCTTGATCTTCATATGGTGCGGATGCCTCCGTGGGCGCGGATGCTCGCTGTGGGCGCGGATGCTCGCCGTATGGCGCGGATACTCGCCGTATGGCGCGGATACGTATCCGCGCTTTCAGAACTTCACCTCCACGCCGAAGTTGGGGATGATGGTCAGCCCCTCGGTCTCTACGATCTTCGGGTTTCTGTCGCTGTAGTCGTAGCGGTAGTCCCACTCCTGTGTGGTCTTCGGCTGATGGTTGTATACGTTGATGAGCTCCACGTACCACGATATATAGCCCCACGAGTGGTTGATCTTATACGTATAGCGCAGATCGAGCCGGTGGTCGGCCTCGAAGCGCGCGCTGTTCGGCGTGCCGTATTGGGGCAGCCAGCGCTCGCCGGGGCCGGGATATCCCAGGTCCCGATCCGCTCCAATAATTGGATAATACGGCATGGATGTATAATACTGGAACTTGCCGCTCAACTGGTGGCGGTTGTGCCGGTAGCCCAGCACCAGCTTGAAGGCGTGCTCCTGCTCGTAGTCGGAGTCGATGAATGTGTCGCCCCATTTGTCACCCGCCAGGTTTGTGGGAACGCCGTCGTACCCGTCCTCGGTCGGCAGGCCGGATTTATACTTGGACTGCGTGTAGGTGTAATTGGCCCACCCGAAGATGCCGTTCTGGTCCTCGCGAAGGTCCTTTTTAATCAGCACCTCGAAGCCGTATGCCTTCATCTTGCCGCTCGTAAGCCCCTCGAGGAATTCGCCCTCACTCGTGGTGTGAGGGTAGGACTCGGCCAGGTTCCAGTAGTTGTTGTAAAAGCCTTCCAGTTTTATGGTCCACATGCCGATCGCCTGCTCGATGCCCGCCACGCGGTGCAGGGCCTTCTCCGACTCGAGTTCCTCGCCGATCTTCGCTATGTGCGGTAGGAAATCGAACAGGTTCGGGTTGGTCTGAAAGAAATAGCTGTATTTGCCGGCGGCCACCGACAGCGTGGTGCCGGTGGGGAACTCGTAGCTCAGCATGCCGCGCGGGTCCCGGGTGATCTCTTTGGAGCGGTCCAGGTACTCGGAGCGGAACCCGGGGACGAAGGTGAGTCCTCCCACGGTGAGTTTCGCCTCGATATATCCGCCGACGGTCTGATTTGTGGTGTCTTCGTCCAGAACTATGGGGGTAAACTGGTCGGGATCGGCCGGGTCCCATCCGTCGTTCAGCGCGTTGTTCTGCAGGGTTTTTCCGCGCGCGACAAAATGGTACACCGTGTATTCGGGACCGCCGCGGAATTCCAGTATCTTCTCCACGACCTGGATTTTCATGCGGTCCTTAACGCCGAACACGTACGGGAGCGAGGTGATGTTTATGTCTTTCCACACCGCCGCCGCCTCGGTCGATGGAAGGTTGAGATACGTGTACGACCTGGTAAGCGAAGCGAAGGCGACAAGGCGGTTCGATATCCGCTCGTTGGGCTGCCAGGTGTAATAGAGGCCCTGGCCGTGCGCCATTTTATCGGTCTTGAACTGGAATCCTTTTAACAGCGGATCATCGCTCGGTTCCAGTTCCCCTTCCTCGGTGAACACGAAGTAGTCCTTGCTTCCCATGAAGAGTACCGTGATGGAGTTGCGGCTGTTCAGGTAGTATTTCCCCTTTACCTGGTAGTCCCAGTAGTCCGGCACGCTTTCCAGTCTGTCGCCGGTTATAAGATAATACATGGTGGGCACCAGGAGCGAAAGGTAGCCGTAGCGGCCGGAGACGATGAGGTAGCCGGCGTTTTCGGCCTCCTCCTTCTCGATGTATCCCGTCGGCGATGGGAAATAGGGCTTTCCGTCCTTCGTCTTCAATATGGGCGTCTGCACCAGGGCCGATGCGGATATGAGGCCGATATCGGCGTATCCTCCGAAC
>JAKQUI010000035.1 GCA_029562645.1 Spirochaetota bacterium | reverse complement strand
CTCCCGACGAACCAATTGTCCTGCGGTATCCAATCCGCGTATATCAGTCTGGTCAATCGTCGCTCTTTTGTTTCTCTGCCTTTTAAATACCCGATGTCTGGTGGGTAGTGCAAAGTATTGGGGTCACATCATATCAGGGGATGAGGTTATAAAGTCTAATAAATAGAAAAATACAAAAAAGCCTCACGCCCGTCTCATCAATTCCCGCACGAACAGAAATTGCGAACCGGAAAGGCCCTATTCGTGGAATTTTTCCCAGCGCCGTCGTTCGCGCTCGAGCAGCGTGCGGAACTTGGCGGGCTCGTCGATGGCGAATCGCATGGGGGCGCCACCGACGGGATGCGCGAACGAGATCTCCACGGCCGCCAGGAAGAGCCCCTTCCCCCTCAGGATGAGCCCTTCCGGGCCATAAAGCGAATCGCCCAGAATGGGATGGCCAATATGCGCCAGGTGGCGGCGAAGCTGGTGGGTGCGGCCGGTGCGCGGAAAGAGATCGACGAGGCTGAGACGACCGCTTCGGAGCGAGGGAACGGAAAAGACCGGAGCGTATTCGCTGACGGCATCGCGGCCGTCGATGTGGTTGTCGATCCGGCCGGGGCCGGCGATGTCACCGATAACTATCGCTCGATACCGCTTGGAGATGTCCCGCCCCTCGAAGCCGCGCCCGAGCGCGACGAGCGCCAGCGACGTCTTCGCGACCAGCAGCAGGCCGCTCGTCTGGGCGTCGATCCGATGCACCGGGCGCGGCCGCGCAAGCGCGGATCGAATGCCCGATGCGGCGAGATTGAACGGCAGCGCATTCTCGACGGTACGGAAGGCGTTCCCGCTCACCAGGATCCCTGCGGGCTTGTCGACGACGGCGAGATGCTCGTCCTCGTAGACGACGTGGAGTTTCATTTCGTACACGGGACGGACGGGGCCCGGAGCGTCGATGAGGTCGATGCGCTGTCCGGCCCTCACCCGCGTTGCCGTTGTACCGGGCGCACCATCAACCGACACCGTGCCGCGCCTGATGGCGTTCTTGATCCCGTTTCGGGTCGGCACCATCTCGAAGACGCCGATGGCGTACTCGCTCAAACGCGCGCCATCGGTCCCCTCCGGGACGGTGTGCGTTGCGAGAACCGCGGGCCGCTCTTTCGCCCGCACGTCGGAATCATCCCCCATGCGCGTCCAACGTTATTCCTTTTTTCCGATGGTGATGATGCCCCGCTCGCGGTCCCAGGGCAGATTGAGCTTCGTGTACCGATAGGCCTTCCGGAAGGCCGGGCGGAGGGCCTCGAGGCGCTTCCATCCCTGCTCGGAGCGTTCGGGGTCGTCCTGGTGTTTCGAATACAGCCGCAGCTCCGCAGTC
The DNA here is from genome assembly GCA_029562645.1 of Spirochaetota bacterium. Taxonomy (GTDB): domain Bacteria; phylum Spirochaetota; class UBA4802; order UBA4802; family JAKQUI01; genus JAKQUI01. The sequence continues at coordinate 42,553 of JAKQUI010000035.1, read as the reverse complement.
ACGACGGTCCCATAGCGCGGCACCGCATAGAAGATCGCGGAGCATTTCCTCACGTTAGCCGGAATCGATGCGGGCGATGCGCCCTCGGCGAGAAAGGCCCCCAGGCCGGTCTCCGGCACGACCGTTTTCGTTTCGTCGATCCATTTGTTTGCACCGACGAATTTATAGAAGTTCAGGTTCCGGCCGCTCGCGGAAAGATACACATCGCCGCCGGCGGTCTTGAAGATCGCATAGGAATTTATCTCCTGGTGGCACGAGCAGCCGGTCGCGTATTGCAGAAAACCGTTCGGGGCGTCGACGATGATATTGTACATATACGCGCCCCGGCTCGCATGCTCCTGCCGCCCCTCCGGCCCGATCTTCCGGTCGATGAGGTGTTCGAACCCGAGCTTCTTCCACATCACGAAAGAATTGTAGTACTCGAGGATGGTCATCTTCTTCGATTGCGCCGCCGCCGGCGGTGCGCTGCCCCACAGGCACGCAAGCAGCACCGCGACAACCGGGATGATCCTGAAAGCGGTCGACATCATGGCACCTCCGCTATCGCGCGATCACGCATCGGGAAACACGTCCGCAAGCGCGGCGGCCGCCGCGTACATGCTTCCCGCACCGCAGATATAGTTCACGACGCGCAGCGCCTCCATGATCTCCCGCCTCGACGCGCCGGCCTCGAGCGCCTGCCGCGCGAGGGAGCGGACGCCGTTCTCGGACTTGATCGCGGCGTCGATGGCGAGCGCGATCAGGAGCTTGTGCTTCTTCGATAGCGCGCCCTCGCCCAGCGCGCACTCGCGCATGTCGCCCAACGTCGCGAACAACGCCGGGTCGGATTCCCGTATCACCGCCAATGGATCGTTCGCCATTCCCGCCTCCTCTCGTGTGATGGTCTATCGAGCGCGCATCATGCGGCGAAGGTGATCACGTACTCCGCCCCGTCGCGCCCGTTCACGGCGACAGCGCCGTTGATCTGGCGCACCAAGAGCGACACAAGCTGCAGGCCAAAGCTGCGCGCCGAGGCGAGGTCCACGTCCCCCGCGAAACCTATGCCGTCGTCGCGAAACACCAGCTCGACGGCATGCGCGTCGGAGCGGCGCAGGCCGATCCGGACGGTGCCCGTCCGCCCCTCCGGGAAGGCGTATTTCATGGAGTTCGCAAGGAGCTCGTTGATGATAATCCCCAACGGAAACAGGAACTTCACGTCCAGCGAAATCGGCTCGACGGCCATGTCGAGCCGCACCCTCCCGCCGTGCGGGAAACCCGAGAACATGTCGGGGACGAACTCCTCCAGGTAGCGGTCGGCCGAGAGCGCGCCGTATTCCTTCGAGCGATAGAGCTTGTCGTAAATGATCATCATCACCCGCAGGCGCCGGTTGGCCTCCTCGAGGGCGGGCCCGGCGGCCTCGTTCCCCGGCGCGTTCGACTGAATATCGAGCAGGCTGATGACGGTGGACATGTTGTTCTTGATGCGATGGTGCACCTCGCGCAGCAGGAGCTCCTTTTCCGCGAGGAGGCGGCGCACCTCTTCCTCGGCGCGGCGCCGCTCGACGACCGACATGATGCCCGTGAGAAAGGCGCCCACCTGGCTCACGTCCGCAGGCCCGTAGGGTGTCTCCCGGTTCGCGACCGCCGCAACGGACACGATCCTGCCGCGCGAGAAAACCGGCACCGCGAGGAGCCGCGTGAGCGCGACATGACCCGCCGGATAACCCCGCTTGGCGTCGTGCGGCGCCGCAAAATCGTTTATGACCAGCGCCTCCCGGCGACGCACCGCCTCCGCCCACACTCCCGCGCTCGCGATGGAAAAATCCTGCGGCTTGTCGACCAGGGCGCAATCGCGCATCGCGTCGCCCGACCAGGCATGGATGGTCATCACCGATTCGTCGTCGTTGATGAATCCGTAGAAGCCGTAGCCGCTCCCGGTCATCTCCACGACGGCTCGCAGGATGTGGTCGCAGATATCCTTGAAGCCCGCATCGGCCAGCTCAGCGACGCCCCACAGCGCGGCGAGGTGCCGGTTCGCCTGCGCGAGCTCGGTCGTGAGGCGCCGCTGCTCGGAAATGTCGCGGGTAACGCCCTGCAGTCCCGTCACCCGTCCGCGAAGATCCGTAACCAAAGAGGTCGACACTTCCGTCGGGATCAGCCTACCGTCTTTATGGTATTGATCGACCGCGTAGGTCTTGAAACGGGCCGACTCGTCCCCCGCCTCAAGCGCGGCGACTCGCCGGGGGAGCTCCTCGGTGAGCAATCCGGCATGCTTCGCCGGCAGTGCGTCGGACAGCGATTGACGCATCACCTCGTCGACGGCGAAGCCGAGCAGGCGCAGCACCGAGGAGCCGACGTACTCGTACCGGTTCCCCGCCAGGTCCCAGAGCCAGATCACGTCATCGGTGTTCTCCGAAAGGAGGCGATATCGCTCTTCGCTCTCCGCGATCCGGCAATGCGCATCGAAGAGCTCGTAGGCCATCTCGATGGCCGATTGCAGCACATACTCGCTGGAGTCTTTGATCACGTACCCATAACGGGTGATGCCGCGGACGCGCTCGGCCATGTGCTCCTCGGCGTAGGCGGTGAGAAACACGATGGGAAGGGCCCGGACGGCGAGGATGCGGCGCGCGGCCTCGGCGCCGTCGATTCCCGACCCCAGTTCAATGTCCATGAGAACCAGCGACAGCGATGGATCGCCCCGAACGGCCTCGACCGCAGCCTCGCCGGTGTCGACGATGATCGATTGGTAGCCGAATTGACCCAGGACATGCGACGTCGCGAGCGCCGCGGTCGCGGAATCCTCCACGATGAGTATTTTCTTTTTTTCCGTTCCTTCCACTATTATTTCCTATGCACGCACGGCATACGCGCGGCGGGCACGATCCATATATGAAAAACGTGCGCCCTGCGCACGACAATAATCGTGCACATGATCGCGAATCCGTCAAGCCACAAAAAAATTGCTGAAGTATTACCGTACCGGCGCCGAAACTATGAGTGGGGGTACCATCGGCATGATCATCAATCGCAACCTGCACGCCATCAACTTGAGCAATATTCTCAAGTTCAAGAACTGGGACATCGGCAAGTCGGCCGAGCGCGTCTCGTCGGGGCTGCGCATCAACCGCGCGGGCGACGACGCCGCAGGGCTCGCGGTGTCCGAAAAGATGACGGGGCAGATCCACGGCCTGCGGCAGGCCGAGCGCAATACCGAGGACGGCATCTCAATCGTGAACACCGCCGAGGAGTACCTCCGCCAATCGACCGACATCATGAGTCGGATGCGGTCGCTCGCCGTCCAGGCAGCGAACGGCACCTACACCCCGGCCGACCGGCAGCTCATCCAGGTGGAGATCTCGGCGCTCGTCGACGAGATCGACCGCGTGGCCTCGCAGGCCGACTTCAACACGATGAAGATCATGCTGGGCGATTTCTCGCGGCACAACCCCCACGCGAGCATGTGGTTCCACGTGGGGCCCAACAGCTTCCAGAAGGAGCGCATCTACATCGGCACCATGACCGCGCGGGGGCTGGGCATCCGGAACGATAGCGGGGCGCTGGCCGCGAGCCTCAGCTCGCCCGAGGCGGCCAACGACGCGATCGGTCTGCTCGACCATGCGATCCAGCGCATCGTGAAGCAGCGCTCGGACCTGGGCGCCTACATCAGCCGCTTCGAGAAGACCGCGCAGGAGCTCTCGCAAGCATGGGAGAGCGCGCACGGCGCCTCCAGCGTGGTCCGCGACGCCGACGTGGCCGAGGTGATGGTCGCGCTCACCAAGGACACCATCATCGCCGAGACCAACATGGCGATGCTCGCGCAGGCGAACGTCCAGCCGAACTCGGTCATCGCGCTTTTGCGGGAGAAGCTGCCGTTTTAGCCGTACGAACCCGACATAATGAACCGGCATGCCACCACCCCAACACGAAAGCAATCGTGAGAAAAAATGGTTGCGAACCATTCCGCCAGACGCATACTGAGCGAAACAGGCTCTTCCGATTTAACTGAAATCATGAAACCGAGAATCCCAGAACAGATCGTGCCGGTATTGAACGAAGCACGGAAAACATTGTTAGAATTGTACACATCCCGCCTGAAAGGAATGTTTTTATACGGCTCGTATGCGCGCGGGGACTACATGGATGGCTCGGACATCGATGTGGCAATCCTGCTCGACGGCGCCGTTACGCCGATGGACGAACTCGAGCGGTATCTGCCGCACATCAGCCCGATTGCCCTCAAACACGACACGGTCGTATCAATTACCGTTATCAATAGCGATTACTTTAAAGCTGCTCGCACGCCCCTGATATTAAACATCATCAGAGAGGGCATTGCCATCCAATGACCGGCGAGATTCAGCAGCTTCTGCAAAAGGCCCGCCAGAGCCTAGATGCGGCCACACTGCTCCTTCATGATCGCTATACCGATTTCTCAGCCGCGCGGTCATACTACGCGATGTTCTATGCGCTTGAGGCGTTGCTCCTCAGCCGAAACCAATCATACTCAAAGCACAGCGCCGTCATTGCAGCCTTCGGCAAGGACTTCGTTAAAACCGGCTTGTTCGACGACCGATACCATCGTCACGTCCTGGAGGCCTTTGAGATTCGCAACATTGGCGACTATGGAATCATCAACTCCGTTAACGCCGCAAAGGCCGACGAAATGATTCACAAAGCGCATGAGCTGATCGATGCGATCGAGGCGTTTCTTCGCAATGCCCATTGCGAGGAGCGATAGCGATAATGCAATCCGGCATTTTCTTCGCAAAAATGTGAACTCTCAGGCTCGTATGTATCTAGCCCGATATTTGCAATACTGATCGCTTCGTTTCGCTCGCGATGACATCTTGCACAGCATCAACTCTCGTCACCATAGTACCGCTTCGACACCCAGCGCCCCACCTCGTCGGAGCTCTCCGACGAATACAGCACCGCGCCGTTTCGGTCGATTACGCCGTACATCCTGATTTTTTCCTTCAGGTATATGAACGGCGATCCGCCGATTCTTCCGGCCAGGTACCGAAAGGTGAGACAGCTATGACAGGCATTGATGCGCCGGTAACAATAATTCGCGGCGGGGTCATGCCACCACGATACTCGCGCAATCCCCTTTTCGGAAAAATCGGTCGTGTTAGTACGATCGAACCGATCTGGCGGGATGACAATCTTCCCGGTCGTATCGATGAAACCGGCATACCCATTTTTCTCAATGAGGGCGCGCCCGCTTCGAAATGAACGAGGCGGCTTGTCGTACCGCGCCGGGGCGATAACGGTCGCCCCACGGACGTCGATATACATCCATTCGCGGCTATACCTGTCCCATCGGCCGCGCTTCGAGGGCGGGCGGCGGGCGACCAGCGCGAGGCCGTCCGAAAACGGATGCGCGATATTGAATTCGGGCTTGATGACCACAACACCGTTTACATCGACAAAACCGAACCCGCTCGGCGGCGTTGTGGCGGTGACCGGGTAATAGTACTGGAACGGAAACAGACCCGACGGCCCGAAGGACGGGGTGATGCGAAAGTCGATCCTGCCGCTCGGCACTTTGACGATCTCCAGCAGCCGCCATTCATTATCGTTCTTCACGAACCAGAAGTGCATGTGCCAGCCGGAATGATGTGTCCCGGCCCTGAATATTTCAAACCCGCACGAAGCGACTTCCCCGTTGTATTTCCATCCGACATACACGATGCGATACTCGGCTCCGTTGGCGTCCCGCCCCTTCATGGCCGGGCGCACCTCGTCGAACCAGTGGTCCGGGTTGGTATACACCCCTTCAGCGCATGGCATGATACGATCGATGCGGACGCGCCTCCCCCGCTCGCATACCGTATATTTCTTCTTCGATTCGTCGTAGCAGGGATGGAAAACGCCGTGAAAGGACGCGGGCGGCGCCGCCTGCGCATGGCAGAGCCAAAAGAGTGAAACGAGCAGGCATAGCACAATACTATCGATGGACTTCACGCCTCCTCCCCGCGACGGAACGGTCGACTGCGCCCGAACGACCCGATTGCAATGCGTCCACCACCATAAGGCCGCCGCATTATCCGCATTGTCAAATTGAATATTCCCCATTTATTCGTTGAATTTTATTCCGGCTGCGATAGAATCTGCCCACCATGAAGAAAATCATCGTCATCATCGGCGGCGCCAGGGAAGCGCTGGACGAGTTCGATTTCATCAAGCAGGTGCTGGGCGTCACCCTCATCAAGGCGAGCTCGTTCTCGGTCTTCTCGGTGTACATCAGCGAGCACCATGAGCGGCTGGGCGACGTTTCGGCCTTCATCGTGATCGGCAAGACCGGCGAGGACCGCTACCACGCCAACCTCAACGCCATCCGCGTCATCAAGAACAGCGAGGAGTTCTCGCCGCTGCCGATCCTCTTCGTGGGCGAGGCCGACCCCCCGGAGTTCGTGAGCCACTGCGAAAACCTCGAGGTGCGCTACCTCCCGCGGCCCATCGACCAGGGGGAGCTCATCGCCCAGCTCCAGGACATCCTGGCCCGCGAGGCGCCCCCGTCGTTCGACGAAGACTAGGGCATTCATGACAACCGAACGCTCCATCTGTCGGCCGGGCCACGGCGCCTCGTGCGCCCTCTGTTGCTGCAGCCACAACTATCGCGCGCCCTACGCCGAGATCGACGCGCTCTTCGAACGGCGCGCCGCGCTCCTTTCGCAGTTCAGCCGCGGCTATCTGATCGGCGCCGTCCGCGGGAGCCGGAGCGACATGACCGGCTCGTACTATTTCCGCGGGGAGCGCGTCATGAGCGACGTCATCGAGAAGCGCGTCGAAAACGCCTTCCAGTGCCCCTTCGTGGGGTACATCGACGGCGAGCGCACCGTCGGCTGCGTACTCTACCCGGACGAGCACAAATGCGGCGCGGCCTTCGACTGCCATCAGGTGTACCGGAGCAAGCGCTTCACCTGCGCCGCGCGCGACACGCTCAGCGAAACCGAGTACACCTACGCCGCACGGCTCTGCGGCGACTGGTACCACTACGGCGCGCTCATCCACATGCCCGATTTCCTCGGCGCGCTCATGGACGAACATCCCGACGTGCGCCTCGTCTCGTTCGACGCGCGGCGCGCCATCTTCGCGCGCATCGAGGGTTTCATTCTGCAGGACGACGCCCTGCACCGGATTGATTCGTACTTTGGGTGAGGGCGAGGATAAGAATCAGTCCTTCACTACAATCACCCGGAAGGTATCTCGGAGACCCATGCTTTTATTGAAGTTGACCAGGCGCATCTTCATCGATGCGGTCACCTCCTCGCCCTTCGAGACGATGAGCTTGCCATTGTTGGCGATGACGTCCTCGGCCAGGATCATCTTACAGGTAAGCTGGTCGATGCCCACCTGCCGGATCTCGAACTTATCCTCGCCGGTTATCACCATCTCGAGCGCCTTGATGATCGCTGGATCGTACCGCGATGCATGCTTGTGCATCTCGATAAGCGCAGCATCCGCGGCCATCCCGGCGCCGATGTAGAGATCATAATCAAGCGCCGTCTTCAGGATGTACGACTCGGGAGGGATCTTCGTCCCCGCGGGTCCCCCGACGGCCGGCTTGGAATTATCGAAGTGGCTCTCCTGATTCCGGATGATATCGGCGACACGCGCCATGCGCGGTATGTTCGCGATAATGTCGCTTCCCGCTTTCGGATAATTCTGATACATCGCCAACTCCGGCGGGGTGAGGGGCTTGAGGGCAAATACCTTATCGAGGATGTCCTCCGGGATGGTTACGCATCCCACTTGCGAGAGCATCGCGCTGATTTCGAGTTCCCAGGTTCGTGCGAAGTTCATCGCGGAAGCGAGCTGGCGCACCAGGCGGCGCACCCGCGAGGCGTGGCTGAAGGCGCGCGGGTTCACCAGAGAGAGTACATCAGTGAGCACCTTGATGCTGCCGCTCAGGGTCTTCTCGAGCAACTCCTTCTCCGCCATGACCAGCCGATACTGCTCCGTGGCGGCCGCGAGCACCGCGGCCAGCTCCTCCGGCGGGCACGGCTTGGTGAGAAAACGGAAGATGTTACCCCGGTTGATCGCGTCAATCGCGATCGCGAGATCGGCATTGCCGGTGAGCATGATCCGTACGCTCTTGGGGGCCAGCTCCCTCGCGCGCGCCAGGACCTGGATACCGTCCATGCCCGGCATTTTCAGATCCGACATGATGACCGCGAACGGTCCGTTTTTCGCCATGGCCGCAACGCCCGCCTCCCCGCCGGCGGCCGTTTCGATCGTGAAATCCCTTCCCAGCGAACGCTTAAAGGATGAAAGCAGGTTCTCGTCGTCGTCGATAATGAGAATTTTTTCTTCCATAAATTTCCTCCCTTTTCCATAAATAACGATGCTCTACTGTTGTCAAACGCCCGAAACGGCCACGATGGGAATTTGAATATGGAACGTAGTTCCCCTGCCTGTCACCGTCTCGAACGTGAGTGTTCCGCCGTGTTTCTTGACGATCGCCGCATGCGCGATGGCCAGGCCCTGGCCGGTACCCTCCCCCACCTTCTTGGTGGTGAAGAAGGGATCGAAGATCCGCTCGCGGACGCTTTCCGGAATGCCGTTCCCCGTATCGCCAATGCTGATCTCGACGGCGTTGCCCAGAAACTTTGTTGCGACCGAGAGCACGCCCTTTTCGGCGCGCGGACGGTCTTTCAGCGACTCCGCTATGGCCTGGGCGGCGTTGATGATGATATTGAGAACCGCCTGGTTCAGCTGGTTCAGGTAACAGGGGACGGGGGGGACGTTCGCATCGTAATCGGTGAGGAGATCGGCGACGTATTTCCATTCATTGCGCGAAACCGTCACGGCGTTCTCGACGGCATGATTGACGTCAACCGGCATCATCTCCTCGCTCCCCGGATGCGAAAGCTCCTTCATCGATCGGATTATTTTCACCACCCGGTCCACCCCGTCGAGGGACTCCATGACCGCCTTGTTGATTTCGTCGAGATCGACATCACGCGCAATGCGCTCCTTGACGCCCAGGAGCGCGCCCAGCGTTCGGTCGGTATTCGAATCGTCGCGGGCGTCGATGATCTCGCCGCACGCGCCCAGGTGACCGGTGAGCGCGTTGATGCCGTCCCGTATATATGAAAGATTGCTGTTTATGTACTGCAGGGGCGTGTTGATTTCGTGGGCGACGCCGGCCGCGAGCTGCCCGATCGCCTCGAGCTTTTGCGCCTGGGCGAGATGCGCCTCCATGGACCGGCGCTCCGTGATATCGGCTCCGCGGACGAGATACCCCACGGGATCGCCGGCGGCATCCGTAATGGGATTAATGGCGATTCCCAGAAGCCGCATCGAACCATCCGGAGCGGCAAGCTGCACGTCTTCGATCCTGACCGGCTTCCTCCCGGTGATGCTCGCGGTGATGCCCTCGGAGACGCGGTCCCACTCCCAGGGTATCGCCAGCGTCGAGAACCGCCGCCCGCACGCGAGATGCGCCGGAAGCGACAATATGCTTTCGGCGATCGGGTTCCAGAGCGTAACGACGTCGCGCGCCGAAACGCTGATAACGATGGATGAGATCGAATCGAGGAGCTGTTTGAGTTCGAAGTGCGCCTGACGCAATTCATCCTCGATCCGTTTCTGCTCGGTAACGTCATGCAGAATCCCCTGGATGCCCAGGATTTTCCCGTCACCGTCCCTCCACAGCGACGCCGTTATCAGACAATCGAAAACGGATCCGTCCTTTTTCTTGAGTTTCACGGGGAAATCCCGAACCGCTTCCTGCGCGGTGATCGCGATCTGCAGTCTGTCTTTTACCGCGACGTCGACATACGCGGTCGCGACATCAAGATCCATAATCTCGTCCGTGGTGTATCCGAAGAGCGAGAGCATGGCCTCATTGCAGTCAATGATCCGCCCCTCCAGGGTACGGATGTACACCGCGTCGCGCGAGGATTCGAACAGCGACCGGTAGCGCATTTCGCTCTCCCTGAGTTGTTTCTCAACCGTATACCGGTGAAGGGCGATATCGATGGTCGTTTGAAGCTGCTGAAGTTCATAGGGCTTTAAAATACACGCAGACGACCGGGTTGTTTTCACCCGCTCGATGGTGTCCCTGTCGGAATACGCCGTCACGTATATGATCGGCACGCTCGAGAAGGAGTTTATTTCCCTGGCCGCCTCAACGCCATCCACGTCATCCTTGAGAAATATGTCCATCAGCACAAGGTCGGGAACGGTGCCCCGGGCCATCGCAATCGCCTCTCTCCCGGTTTCCGCCACCCCGACAACCTCATGACCCATGCCGGTGAGCATTCCTTTGAGAACCATCACGTTGATGCTCTCGTCTTCAACGATGAGAATCTTTTTTTTTATCATTCATCCTCCCATCGGCATAAAAAGGACGGACACCGCGGTTCCTTCATCCCGTGAAATCTCGATCGTTCCGTTGATTTGCCCAACGAGAATCTCCACCAGGTGCAGCCCGAGAGTACCCTCCCCCCCGTGAATGAACCGCATCGGGATACCCACCCCATTGTCCACGACGGAAAGCTTGATCGACCCGTTACCCTGGGTCAGCATGGTGATCGAAACAGCGCCATTGCGATTTTCCGGAAAGGCGTGCCGGAGCGCATTTGAAATCAATTCGGTGGCGATCAAACCCGCGGGTATGGCGATGTCGGCCGGCAAGGTCAGCGGCGGCACGCTGCAGGCAATGTCGATTCGCTTCGCATCGACCGCATCGGATTTGACGAGTTCATCGACGATCGCCCGTACGCACCCTGCGAAATCAACGGCGGCAAGCGTCTCCGCGTGATAGATGCGCTCATGCACGAGAGCCATGGATCGTATCCTCATATGCATGGAGCGCATGCACTCGTCAAACGATTGACGCGCGGGCTGCTGCTTCTGGATATTCAGGAGGCTCGATATCACCTGCATATTGTTCTTGACCCGGTGATGGATCTCCTTAAGCAGCACCTCGCGCTCGTGGAGAATTCCCCACAGACGCTCCTCGGCCGCGACACGCCGGGCGCGCTCGCCAGACTCCTGCAGCGCCCGCCGGATGGCCGGGACCAGTTTTTTCAGCTTATCCTTGAGGACATAGTCGGTCGCGCCCAGCTTGAGCGTTTCAACGGCGACCTCCTCGCCCATGGCGCCGCTTATGAAGATAAAGGGAACATCGAGCGCATGCTCCTGCGCCAGCTTGAGCGCCTCAAGCCCATTGATGCCGGGGAGGAGGTAATCGGAAAGGATGACGTCCGGCGATACCGACGACAGAGCCTTGACATAATCTTCCCTCCTCGACACGACTACCGGTTGCGAGGAGATACCGCCGCGCGCCATCTCGGCGTGAATCATTTCACAATCGCGAGGATTGTCCTCGAGGTGAAGTATGCGCAGATCGCTCATCGACGACGAAGCACCACCATCCGCGACAGGCGTTCCCGGCATGCTGTCCGGACGATGTGGAACGACGTTGATATCCAGCCAGAAATGACACGCCGCAGTCAAAGCCGGGGCCAAATCGCCCGCCATGACCGGTTTGACCATGTAGCCGTTTGCGCCATAACGATAACACGTGCTCATGTCGCTTTCTTCTCTCGACGAGGAGAGCATGATCACCGGGATGTGCCTGAGCGTGCTGTCCCCCTTCATAATGGCGAGAACTTCGATGCCGCTAACCTTTGGTAATTTAATGTCCAGAAACACGCAATACGGATTCCCCGGCGGCCGGGACCGATAGGCGTTTTTGCGATAGAGATAGTCAAGCGCCTCCGCGCCGTCCCGAGCGACGTCAGTACGTTCGCGTAACGCGCTTTCACCGCACGAGGCGAGGAAGAGTTCCACATCATGCGCGCTGTCGTCGACCAGCAGGAGTGTTTTAGCGTTCATTATTTTCCCTCCTCGGCATCATGCGAGCATCTTGGGATTGAAACATAGAAGGCGGCCCCCTCGCCGGGCATCCCCTCGGCCCGGACGCTTCCGCCATGGCGCTCGATGATTCGCTTCACCGTCGCCAGGCCGATGCCGGTTCCCGGAAATTCGTCAGCGGCATGCAGTCGCTGAAATACTCCGAAGAGCTTATCCGCGTATCGCATGTCGAAACCCACGCCATTGTCCCGGATGACGACCATCGTCGTATCGTCCTGAGACACGGCCCCGATCGTGATCCGGGAATCGTTTTTTGTTGAAGAGAATTTCACCGCATTCGACAAGAGATTAACGAAAGCGATCCGAAGCAGCGCGACATCGCCCGGCACTGCCGGGAGGGTGGCCAGCTCGAACGTCGGAACGGGCCCGGGATTTTCGACCGTCAGTTCCTTGATGATCGAACCGACGAGCTGGTTGAGATCCACCCGGCCAACATCCATATCAGCCCGGGACATTCGCGAGAAGCTGAGCAGTTCGTCAATGAGCTGCCCCATAAACCGGGCGGAATCGACTATCACTTCCATGTAATGGGCGCCCTTAACATCCAGGCGGGGCCCCATGTGCTGATGCAGCATATCGATAAAACCGCTGATATGGCGCAGGGGCGCCCGCAGGTCGTGTGACACGGTGTACGAATACGACTCCAGCTCCTTGTTGGCCGCCACCAGCTCGGCGGTTCGCTCGGCCACGCGCTGTTCCAGCCCCGACAGCGTTTCCTCCAGTTTTTTCTCGACGATCTTCTGGTCCTCAATAACGCTCAGCAGCGCCCTCCGCGACCGGTCGGCCTCCCGGAGCAGGCGTTGGGTTTCCGCCTGGGCCTCGATGGTTTGCGCTTCCGCCAGTTTACGCTCGGTTATATCACGGGCAATGGTGATGACCGACTGGACGCTTCCCGCTGAATCGCGTTCCGGCACCAGTCGCGTATGGAAGTGACGCGGGCCGCCCGGGGTGGGGAACGAATCGACGACATCAAGCATATTTCCGGCATCAAACACGGCCTGGATTCGCTTTTCCCACGTCGATCTGGCAGGCTCCGGGACGCCGGTTTCACCGATGCTTTTACCGATATACTCTTCAGGCGATAAGGTGCCGGCCGCAGCTGCGGCGGCATTGACGTAGCGGTGCCGCAACTGCCTATCGAAACGGGCGATGAGGTCGGGCGAGTTTTCCGTCAGGGTTCGATATTTTTCCACGCTTTTCTCAAGGGCCTCCTTGGCCCTTTTGCGTTCGCTGATATCATTGAACGCGACGACGACGCACCGGCTTCCGTCGTATACGACCGGCACGACGCTGAACCGCATCCACGCCCGCACGGGCGCGCCGTCCCTGTCGATCAGGAATTCCACCTCCCGGTCATAGACTCCCTTGTCGCCGGTGAACACCTCCGTTACCGCGTTTAACAGGGCGCATGAGCCGCACAGGGACGAATAGCCGCATCCGCGTTCGTTGTCATGGCGGTTGGCGCACCCGACAAAGTCGCCGCACCGCCGGTCCCGCAGTTCGTCGATGCTGGCGTTGAACAGGCGTTGCGCCGCATCGTTCGCGTCGCGGACGCACACCTGCTCGTCGAGCACCAGGATCCCCACGGGCAGCGAATCCAGTATGGTCCGGTATTCGTTCCGCTTCATAGACCGCCGCCTCCCATTTTCACTCCTCAACGCTCCTGTAGCGCGCCGGTTCGCCCAAACGCTTGAGTAGATCGTTTACCTCGCGCTTGAGTTCAATAACACGCTCCTCACGGTCAAGCATGGCCTCGTGCCAGCGGCGAAGCTCTTCGAGCTGGGCCATGGTTTTTTCTTCTATCCTTTTGCGCTCGGTGATATCCTGAAACGATCCCTGAACTTGTATTATTTTCCCATTTGTATCCCGTACCGCCTCACCAATCGTTCTCACCCACACCCGATTGCCTTTCGCGGTGATGATTTCCATTTCCTCGTCATAGGGTATGCCCTTTACGGCGCAATCGGTAAAAATCCTCGTAATCATGTCCCTCCATTCAGGCGCGTAAAAGTCAATCCCCTCATTCACGGAAGGGCAATATCCGCTCGGCATTTCATGAATGGCGGCAACCTCATCCGACCAAAAAATAATGCCGCTGGCAATGTCCACCCGCCATCCGCCGAACTTCGCCGTTTCCCCGGCAATCCGCAGCAGGGTAAAATTACTCGTGAGCAGATCCTCGGCCTCTTTGCGCTCGGTTATGTCACGGCCAACGGACTGAAACTCGACGATGTTCCCGTTGACCGACCTGATGGGAACGTCCGACCAGAAAATCCAGCGATTGACGCCCGAGGGTGTCATCACCCGATGCTCAAAGGTATAGACATCCAAACCGTCGGGGAGGTCGCAATAAAAGGACAGCACCGCCTCCCGGTCCTCGGCGGGTACAAAATCGATCCATCGGCGTCCTGCCGCGTGCTCGCGGGACACGCCCGTGAGCGCGCAATAGGCGCCGTTCACATAGGTAAGCGTGGTATCGGGAAGCCAGCGGCACACCGCGTCCCCCTGGTGCTCCACCAGGGCACGGTACCGCTCCTCGCGCTCGGCGAGTTCCCGCGCCATTCTCTTGCGCTCAACAGCGTACCGCAGGGAGCGCGCCAGTTGCGATAGCGTGACGTCCCCCTTGACAAGGTAATCATCCGCGCCGCGATTGATGGAGGATTCGCCCATCACCTCGTCGTTTAATCCCGTGAGAATGATCACCGGGATCATGCCGCCGGTTGCGGCCACGATGCGGTCGAGCGTATCAAGGCCCGTGGAATCCGGAAGGTTAAGATCCAGAATGATGGCGCCAAATCTCCGTTCCCCGGCGCGGCGTAGTGCCGCGTCCAACCGCTCCACAACATCGACCTCGCTGCCCGCAAGCCTGCCCTCCTTCAGCATCTCCTGGATGAGGCGCGCGTCGCCCGGATTGTCTTCGACGAGCAGGATGTCCATGGTCTCGGTCGCCATACTATTTCTCCCCATTGGGCAGTTTCACGATAGTAAGCCAGAACGACTCAATTGACCTCACCACCCGGATAAACTGATCCAGGTCCAATGGTTTTACGATATAGCAGTTCGCATGAAGGTCGTAGCTTTTCAACACGTCGGCATCGGCGCTCGACGTGGTGAGTATGACCACCGGTATGCGCCGCAATTCATCGTTACCCTTTATTTCCGCCAAAACCTCCCGGCCGTCCTTTTTCGGCAGATTGAGGTCCAGCAGGATGAGATCGGGGCGCGAGGCTCCGGTGTGGCTCCCCCGCCTAAGTAAAAAGTTCATTGCTTCCACGCCGTCTTTCGCGACAGACAGCTGGTTGCTGATCTTGCCCTCCTTCAACGCCTCCCGTATGAGCCGAACGTCCCCCTCACTGTCCTCGACAATAAGAATGTCGATCGGCTTGATTGCATCATTCATGTCGCACCTCCTGCTGCATATAATCACGGTAACCCCGCTTTCCACCCTGCGACACGTCAGGGATGCTGAAATGGAACGTCGATCCCTCGCCGAATTTTGATTCGACCCATATCCTCCCGCCGTGGCGTTCGACAATCCGCTTGCATATCGCAAGCCCGATACCCGTTCCCGGATATTCCTCCCTTCCGTGAAGCCGTTGAAAAATGACGAAAATGCGCTCGAAATACTGGTCCTCGATCCCCAGACCGTTATCGCGTATGCTGAAAACATGATCATTGCCCCGTTTTTCCGAGGATATGACCACCTGCGGGATCGTCCCCACATGTCTGAACTTGATGGCATTCTGGATCAGGTTCAGGAAGAGACGGGATATCTGAGCCCCATCCGCCGTTATAACGGGCATATCACCGTATTCAATGACCGCACCCGTATCCCCGATGGCCATTGTCAGGTCGCGGCGCAGATTATCCAAAACCGATTTCACATCCACCCTGCCGAAAGAGCTCCCATGCGACTTCACCCGGGAAAATTCCAGCAGTCCGCTGATGAGCGACTGCAGGCGGCTGGCCCCGTCCACGGCGAAGTTGATAAAATCGTTTGCGTCGGCATCCAGCCGGTCCTTGTACCGTTTCTCAATGAGCTGGAGATAGCTCGAGATCATGCGCAGCGGCTCCTGCAGGTCGTGCGATGCCACGTAGGCGAACTGCTGGAGCTCCACGTTGGAGCGCACCAGCTCTTCGATGAAATGCCTACGGTCTTCTTCGGAGCGTTTGCGTTCGGAAATATCCAAAAGGAACGCGACCCCGTTGAATCGCGCATCATCCAGCATGGCACCAGCAATAACGATAGGCAGACGGGTGCCGTCTTTACGCATGTACTCCTTTTCGAAGGGTGTTCGGTTGATTCCCGAGGTCTTGAGCTCCGCTACCGAGGCCTCATCGAGATGGCTGAATTCCGCAGGTGTCATGCCAATCCAGTCGATCATGCCTGCTTCAAGTTCTGCGCGCGTGTACCCAACCATCTCCAGGAATTTATCGTTGGCATCGATGATTTTACCATCCATGTTCCAATAAATAACCCCGATAAGACCGGAATCATAAAACCGTCGGAGCTTTTGTTCGCTTTGTCGCAGGGCTTCCTCGGCCTGCTTCCGTTGAGTGATATTGACGATGCTGGTGATGAAATACTCCGGCGTTCCATTAGCCAAGCGGTGCAGACGGGTGCTCACGTCCGCCCACACGGTTCCGCCATCCCTGCCGAAATACCGCTTCTCCATCCGGTACACCTCTTTTTCATTGGCGAGCAAACAGCGGATGCACTCGCGGCTTTCCGCCACGTCGTCGGGGTGGGTTATCTCGGCGAAATTGACCTGTTGCATTTCTTCGATAGAATAGCCCAGCATGTCGGCGAAGGCCCGGTTCACCTTCAGCAATGTACCATCGGGTGCGGTAAGCGACTTCCCCACGGTTGAACCATCGAATATGCCGCGGAACTTGTCTTCGCTTTCCCTGATCGCCTCTTCCGCCTGCCTGCTTTCAGTGACATCCCGGGCCGACGAGAGGGCCCCGGTAACCTTCCCGAACTCATCCTTGAGGACCCTGCACCACCAGGCGAGCAGTCGCCGCTCCCCGTCCCTGCGCCGTTGCCAGCTCTCGAGGTAGATCGTTTCTTCTGCGCCGTTGAACAGCGGCTGCACCGATCGGTACGTATCCTGTTCACCTTCGAAATAATAGGCCGCCTCCCTGCCGATGACATCGTCGCCGAAAAACTCAAATCCCGGCCCGTTGCTCCACGTATACACCTTGTTGACGTCGACCTCCATGACGATGTCCGGTATGGCCGACAGCAGGGCCTCCTGGTGCGAGGTGACCCCCAGCAGGGCCCTTTGCATTCTGATTCTTTCCGAGATATCCCTGATGTTGCACTGGATCACCTTACCCCGGGCGATCTCATATACGTTACTAATGAATTCCACGTCGATTCTGCGACCATCCGAGGTTTCCAGCGGCAGGCCTTCATATCGCACATATCCCTTTTCCTGTAATTCCCGAAATTTTTCTTTATTGGGGATGATGTCCCCGAGAAATCCGATGTCCCAGATCGTTTTCTCCCGGAACTGCTCTTGCGAAAAACCAAGCATCTCGATCATATAAGGGTTCACATCCACGATCATTCCCGTCACGACATCGAGGATGAGAATCCCGTCCTTGGCCGACTCAAAAAGGCGGCGATATCGGTTTTCCGAAGCGCGAAGAAGCTCCGCGGTCTCCACCTTCTCCTTTAACGCACGGTCGCTCTGCCTGCGCCAGATCAACCAGACGCCCGATCCTGCTCCCGCGAGAATCGCGCATACGAGAACGATCATCAGCCACAGCCACTCCCGCAGCGGCGCATACACCTCCGCAAGGTCCATGCGGGCGACCATGACCCATGGTGAACCGGGAACGGCGCGGATTGCGGCGGCAACCGGCACACCCCGGTAATCGATGCCCTCCACCACGCCTTCGCGCCCCAGCGCTGCCATCACGGCCGGGACTCTTTCATCGACCAGCGGAATGCGGAGGCTTAGGGCGGTGTTTTTTCGGAAACGAAGCTCATTTAAAAACAAAACGTCATTGCCGTCGCGGCGGACGAGCAGCGTCTCGGCGGTTCGACTGGGCGTGGGCCAGCGATTGAGCAACGGAAAGAGATAGGCGGTGGGATCGATGAACAGCGCGACAAGGCCCATCGGGTGCCCCTGCTCGACTATCGGCACGACAACAGCAAGGTGGATCGGCTTCCCCGGCGCCTCCTGGTGAAAATCGAGGAAGGTGATCCTGCCCGTACGCATGATCTCCGCCGTCTGCTGCCGTACATTCGCGCACAACGGTTCGACGGATTGCGGTACTGACAACCGGGCCGTTCCCCGCACATCGAGCAGAACGACATGATCATACCGATAGGATGCCCGTATTTTTTCGAGCCAGGTGCGCATCTGCCTGTACGCGTCGCCGTCAGCCGGATTGGATATAATCCGCCGCATGAGGTTGGCAAAAGCGATATTCCCATGCAAAGAATCGGCGTCGGCCAGCCGCTCCTTTCTCCACTGCACCAACTCGCTCACTTTGAGCTCGGCAATGGAGGAGAGCGTGCGCCCCACCTCGGCCCTGAATTGATTTTGATGCTGCCGGTAATAGAGAAATCCCACCGAGAGAATACCGACGGTTACAATAACGAACAGCATGACGATCACGCCCGGTATTCGTTTGTCATCATCATATTTCGGCGATGCGACAAGGAATTGGTGGCGATAGAGGCCCCAGGCGATTACAAGCGAGCCGATCGCGAAGCATTGCGGCAGCGGATTGAGCTCCATGCCCGGGAAAAGGTTGAGCGTGGGGACCAGGGCTCCGATCATCATAATGAGCGTACCGGTGCCGAGTGCGACAACCTGCCCCCGGTACAGGCTTTGCAGGCGTACTGACAAAACGAAGAGAATGACGAATCCCACCATCATCATCCCGTAGGTATAGATGTTATGCACCACGAACCACGGACCGGGAACTCGAGACTCTAATACAGGAATGAAAAACGGACCCGCCGATCGGAAACTCACGTTATGAATCACCCACAGCCCGTGCATATCGTTCGTCCAGAGCATTACCTGCGTTACAACAGGAATAATGAAGAGCACGGCGATACGTACTTTCGAAATCCATTCGGATTTCCCGACAAAGTATAGTACGAATACCAGCCAGAGCACCGGTATCACAGCGAAGCACACGATCCGCATGTCGTACCAGAAGCGGGCCCACTCCGACGAGAAACCGATCATCGACAATCCCTGGAAGATGGACAGGAGGCTGGCCAGAAACGCGATCCACTGATACACGCCGGCCCCGGCGACGGTATCCCGCCGCTTCCGGGAATACCACGCGATGAATCCCATCACCGCGACCGCGATGATGATGGAAATGAAGTAGGTGATGTGCTGCCAGTTCATTGCCTGTACCGCCTTCGATGCGAATCACTCACCGTTTAAAACGTCGTCATTGCCTTCTCCCGCGACGTACTGAAAACCAATCCGAAAAACCGTCCCGCCTTCGCGAACGCATTCGAACGATCCCCGGATCTGCTTAACTAGGAGCGCCACCAGCTCCATTCCAAAACCGGTGTGGCCGTTACTCATTACCGAATCGGGGATGCCAACGCCGTCGTCGCGAACGGTTATTTCTACGCGGTTTTCCGGCAGACGCGCCACCGCGATGGCAATCATCCCGCTTCTGTCGTCCGGGAACGCGTACTTGAACGCGTTGGTTACCAGCTCGTTAATGATGATGCCGATCGGAAAAAGAATCTTCGAATCCATGACAAAATCATCGATCCGCTTTTCCACCGCAACCCCCGGGATGGAGGGCAACGATGCGGTAATGCCGTCCACGATCCTGCCGAGGTATTCTCTGACGGGAACATATCTGAAATCGCTCGTTTTATACAGCAGGTCATAGATCACGGCCATGCTGATCACCCTGCCACGGGAGTCGTTCAATGCGAACGCGGACGAAGGATCGGACACCCGCGATGCCTGAAGCGAAAGGAGGCTCGCGATCATGGACATGTTGTTCTTAATACGGTGATGCACCTCGCGTAGGAGAAGTTCGCGCTCGCAAGACAGAGCGCCGAGATATTCCTCGGCTTGCTTACGCTCAGTGATATCAGTCAGGGTTCCCACCATGCGCCGAACCTTGTTCCGCTGGTCCCAGGCGACGGTCTTGCCCCTGGTGCATACCCATCTCCACTCGCCGGATTTCATCCGCATACGGAGGTCGATGGAGAATCCCTTGCCGGTTTCAATACTCTGCGAGAGATCGCGCTCGACACGATCGATATCATCCGGATGAACAAGCAACCGCCATGACGCGTAGGTGGCGGGAAACTCCTCATTGTCGTAGCCGAGCAACGAGTAGTAGAGGGGGCTGAAGAACGCCATGCCGCTTGGGACATCCCAGTCCCAGAACCCGTCATTTACCGCGGCAAGAATCATCGCATATCGCTCTTCGCTGTCCAGAAGCGCGACCTCCGCCCTCGCACGTTCGGTAATGTCAATACCGGAAGACAGGAGGCCGGTGCATTCTCCCGCATCGCCACGAAGCAACGCATTACGCCAGGAGATCATCCGCACGGCTCCGCCGTTTACCAATACCGGATTTTCGTAACTTGACAGGTCGTCTTTCCCCCGCATCAACGTCGCAAAATACTCCGCCATCTCCTCCTCCCGCGTATTTTCCGGTATGCATGTATCGAACCAGTTCTTCCCGATGAGAACGCCGGGCTCGTACCCCAGCAGCCGGTGCCCGCTATCGTTAAGCAGGGTGATATTCCCGCAGGCGTCCAGGGAGACTATGATCTCCGCCACGATATTGAGATAGCTCTGGGCCCTGTCGCGCTCCTCCATCGCCCGTTGTTCCGAAATCCTGACCTGTTCCATATTCGCGGACAATCGATTGACGGCAAACGCGATCCCCCCGATGCCCAGCAGCCAAATGCCGATGTGAGCGATCAAAAGACGCTGCTGGATGGTCCGCTCGAGCGTGAACAGGGGCTGCATATCTATTGAAGAACTTATACCGCCCCGTATCTCACCCAGGGCATACCCCTGAGACTCGTGGCATTTCAGGCAGCTCGCCTCCACGACAAAGGGAATCATCAGGCGAAAGCTTTCCCTTCCGGAAACGACATCCAGGGACGCCACCTCCTTGATTCCTTTATCGAAGCGTTGCAATGCCTCCCTCTCCCATGCATCGGGAAGATTCTCCGGGCGCAACGGCTTGAGGCTCGTGATATTGCCGAAGTCAAATCCTGCCTTTCGAGCCATCTCGTTGACCTGCCGGGTCATGTAGGCGGGATTCACCAAAGTGAGGTAATGCCCCTGGGTTGTTGCGATATCCCTGTCGGAACCTTTCAG
The DNA here is from genome assembly GCA_029562645.1 of Spirochaetota bacterium. Lineage (GTDB taxonomy): Bacteria > Spirochaetota > UBA4802 > UBA4802 > JAKQUI01 > JAKQUI01. The sequence goes on along the minus strand of JAKQUI010000035.1, from coordinate 21,335 downwards.
GTATGGATTTGGGGCGGTGGTTGACGCAAGGACGTACACACCGCCTTTCGAGGCTGCCCATTTCCGATAAACGATATCTTTTTGAAGGGCGAGTTCCGCGCGCATGCGTGCCTGAGCGAAGATGGCTTGTCTTTGATGCATGACATTCCACGCGAACGATCCCGTGACACCGCCGGTCCAGATAAGAAAAAAAATCCATCGAAAGCCTTTAATGCCGGGTAATCTCAAAGTTTTGCACCTGCCGATCATATTTTGTCCGCCCATTCCTCGTTCGATACTTCGCCGCTCAAGCGACGCTCCCGGCGTTGCGCTCACGCCGCCATCAGGAGAAATCCTGAACGTGTTTTTCATTCCTGACATACCGCAAAAGTTCGGCCAACCCGCTCCTGGCGGCGGCAAGGTCGGGATCATCTTTCAATGCATTCGATTTCACCTGGACGCGTTCTACAAGCGCATCAATGGTTGTGATTGCACCGGAGATGTATTCATCCGCGTCAATCACCTGCCCGCCCTTCGCCCGCATGCGTTCTCGAATACCCGCCTTGAGCTTCCCCCTCTGCACCCCCTGGAGGGCGACCGATACGAGCCGCTCGTCGGTGATATCGCCCTTGACAAGGTAGTTGATGGCGCCCAGCTTGATCGCCTGCACGGCCACCTCCTCGCTGCCCTGGCCGGTAATGATGGCAACGGGGATATCGCAGACCTGCTTGTTTTTTTTGAGCCGCTCGAGTACCTCGATACCGTCGATGTCGGGAAGCCGGTAGTCCAGCAAGGCGCAATCGGGTCGGATCGATACCATCAATCGCAATCCCTCCTCGCCGGAGGCAGCCTGGTGTATTTCAAAATTGACATCGCGCGCGTTCTCGAGGTAGGTGCGGTACAGCTCGCGGTCATTTGCGCTATCATCTATGATCAGAATCGCATGCCGCTCCTGATCGGCATTCGGCAACAGACCGTAATCGGGGAGCGGGAACCCGGTGTGCGTCATGAGGACCTCGTAGGGTATATGGTACAAGTCGCCGAGCAGTTTAAGCTTTTCCAGCGCGGGACGCTTCACGTAGCCATTCTCCATCTGGCTGAGGTAGGCGTTCGATATGCCGGTGCTGGCTTCCACGTCACGAATGGTCAGGGAAAGCGCCTCTCTTCCTGCCTTAAGGAGCACTCCGAATCTGTTCATCTGTGTAATCCCTCTTAAGATGACAGTAGCCACTCCCGCTTGATAAATCAAGCAAATATGGCTGATTTAACACTTATTTATATTTTTAAAGCTTGGTTGTGATTAATTCGAACATATTACATGGGCAGTTACTCATATATGTTTATAATCCGCTATTCTCACGGAACGAATGGGATTCGCAAGAGAGTTCTATTCTTTGCCGGACAGAAGAAATTGGGAAATTGTCGATGATATCCGCCGACCGCATCACCGACGTCCCCCGCTCGTTCATCCGGGAGATCCTCAAGGTCACGCTGGACCGTTCCGTGATCTCGTTCGCCGGGGGGCTCCCCAACCGCGATCTCTTCCCGATCGCAGAGCTCAAGGCCGCCGCCATGCGCGTCTTCGACGAGGAGGGCGCGGTCGCCCTGCATGATCGCTCGCACAGAATAAACAGGCAGGCGGCCTTATCCGAACCGCAATGGTATCACAGCGACGGGCCTAGAGGTTTTCACAACAAAAGTCGCACGGCGGGAGCAACAAATGTTTACTGCCTTACAGCGTATTGTCTATCGGATTGATAATGCGGGAAACAACTGCCATGAAATCATTCTCGCTTCTTGTCACGAGTTCAAGGTTCTTGCTCAAGGCGGTGGCTGCAATTATGCAGTCGGGTATTTTTAATTTTCTTGCCTTTCTTATCCTTATGCATTCTTCGACAATAGACCGATCAGCATTGATAATCTCTAGAGAATCAAGAAAACTGCGGACTTTTTCCGACTTTTCATCATTCATTGGACAAGAAAGCACTTCAATATAGGTCACGAAAGAAACGGATACATCACCCAGATTATTCAATAAAAAACCGGTTGCCTGTTCCCATCCATTCAGATGATAAATAAGAATATTCGTGTCAACGAGATATTTCTAAATGGATTATTCCCATTCGTTTCTAATGAATTTTTGATACTCCACACCGTCTATGTTTTTCTCTTTCAGGATGCCTGCCGTATTGAAAAGCTTTTTCTTTTTTTCATCAATAGTATCGACAATTACTAGATCGACTGATATTTTGCTTTGATCCGACGGAATGCCCTCGACATCTGGAATAAAGAATCCGCCGTCTTTTTTTATTGCCTGTAGAATCATTGAAATACACCATTTCCCCTGTCATTCCACCAGAAACGGTTACGCTGAATTTTAAGTGCAAATAGATATCCCGGTTCCTGATTATTCTATCTAATCAATGTAATAAGAAAAATCATTGTCAACAATAAAAAAGCGGGAAAGCATCCCTCGAGCTGCCGGTAAAGGTCGAGAAGGTTTTGATGAACAATGGATAATGCCGGGGAGGATGCGTACGGGGACAAAAGCGCGATTGAGAAAACCGGAACCGTGTAATAAAAATAATATTGACGACTTCCGCCCGCCGCATCATGCTGCACTCATCTTTCAAGGAAACGGTTCCGGAAAAACCATAATGTCTCTCGTCCGCGCACATCGGCAGCTCTCCATCTCCATTGCGATTCCCGCAGTGGTCGTCGCCGTATGCGCGCTCCCCGGTTTCGCGCCGACGGGTCTTGGATGAGAGAGTACGATATCTCGAACACCACAAGCCCCTGTCGGCACAACCGGCAGGGGCTTTTTTATTGGCCACAGCCACCTCATCCCCCGGCCGCCGAGCGCTTTTTGGACCTCCTGTCCGCACTCGGCACTGCAACATCCTGTTGGGAGCCTTCTCCCACAGGAGAAGGGGGGAATAGTAGATTTACTATTTCAAAGCCCTCTCCTATGGGAGAGGGCGCGCCGGAGGCGGGGTGAGGTCATACGAGGAATATTTTCCTCAACAGAAAGGAGGCCCCCATGGAAGCCGCATTCGCCGACCGCATCACCGACGTCCCCCGCTCGTTCATCCGCGAGATCCTCAAGGTCACGCTGGACCGGTCCGTCATCTCGTTCGCCGGGGGACTCCCCAACCGCGATCTCTTCCCGATCGCAGAGCTCAAGGCCGCCGCCATGCGCGTCTTCGACGAGGAGGGCGCGGACGCCCTGCAGTACGGCCCCTCGGAGGGTCATGCGCCGCTGCGCGACTACATCTCACGACGCTATCGGGAACGGCTGGGCCTGGAGATCCCGCCGGAGCGCATCCTCATCACCAGCGGCTCGCAGCAGGGGCTCGATCTCCTCGCCAAGACCTTCCTTAACGAGGGCGACGACATCCTCATCGAGGAGCCGGGCTACCTGGGCGCGATCCAGGCCTTCTCCGTGTACCGCGCGAGATTTGTGCCGGTGCCGCTGACCGAAAGCGGCATGGACATCGAACGGCTCACGGGGGCGATGGCGTCGTCCCGGCCCAAGCTCGCGTATATGGTGCCCAACTTCCAGAACCCATCGGGCATCAGCTACTCCGCAGAGAACCGGCGGGCCGTGGCGGAGGCCATCGGCGGCACGCGCACCATCATCATCGAGGATGATCCCTACGGCGAGCTGCGCTTCGACGGGACCCCCGCCCCGTCATTCGGCGCGCTCGCGCCCGAGAACACGATCCTGCTCGGATCCTTCTCGAAGACCGTGGTCCCGGGCTTCCGCCTCGGATGGATCGCCGCGCCGCCGGCCGTGATGGACCGGCTCCTCGTGGCCAAGCAGGCCTCCGACCTGCACACGAATTCGTTCTCGCAGCGGGTGCTCGCGCGCTATCTCCTCGACGCGGACCCCGACGCGCACATCGCGCGCATCATCGCCGTGTACCGCGAGCAGCGCGACGCGATGCTCCGCGCGATCGACGGGCATTTCCCGGGCTCGGTCCGGCGCACCCGGCCCCAGGGCGGGATGTTCCTGTGGGCCACGCTGCCGGAGGGCGCCTCGTCGCTCGCGCTCTTCGAGAAGGCCGCGGCGCGGAAGGTGGTGTTCGTGCCGGGCACACCGTTTTACATCGGCCGCGACGACGCGCCCACGATGCGGCTCAACTTCTCGAGCGTGGATGCGGCGACGATCGCGGAGGGAATCCGTCGGCTGGGGGATGCGATGCGGGAGGGATAAGGGCAGACGCATTAGCAGAAAAACATCAGGAGCGCCGCGTCTGCTCCTCGAAAGCGACGCTCACCTCCGCGCCGGACAGGGACGCCGCGATCCCCTGCTCGATCTCGCGGCGGATCGCCGTGATCTCGCGCAGGGGGCGGTGGCCCGCAGCGGCCAATCCGATCACGACAAAGAGCTTCCGTCCGGCCTTTCTGATCCTGATATGCCGCGTCGCACCGATACGATGGCGCGCGAGGTAGCCCGATAGAAGTTCGTCAATTCGCAGACGCATATCCTCGCCGGGGCTCGCATCGACGATATCGAGAAAGCCGTCGCGCAGGATGAGCAGCGGCTTGCGCATGAGGACACACGACAGCGCAATGCACATGACGGGATCGACATAATTCAGGAACCGTTCGTCCACGACGCCCTTCAGGGAGGCGATCGCCACAAAGGCGACGAACACGCACAGGTCCAAAAGTCCATCGATGATCCAGAGGACGCCATTTGCGGCGAGGATGTCCGAATTCAGCCGCTTCCCCATGATCCGCATGAACGCACCGAATCCGGTGCACACGAACATCCCGATACCGGCATACCATATCGCCAGGGACAGCCGCGCGACCGGGTCGTGATGGACGATATCCTGGATGCTCCCGATGATGGCGGCCACGCACAGCGCGGTGATCAGGACGCCGTTGAGCGTCGTCTGCACCGGTTCGTATTTCGCATAGCCGAAGTGATACCGTTCGTTCGGCGGTTCGCCCAGCCTGCGCACAGTGTAGATGGCGAACAGCGAGATGATGACGTCCGCGACGCAATAGAGCGCATCCAGCAGCACCGTCATTGAATCGCACAGGACGGCGATGGGAAGACTCACGCAGGCATAGACGACCGAAAGCGCGAGCGACATGCGCATGAGATTCAGTTCATTGAATCGCATCTTTTTCTCCGCTTTTCGATTCACGGCCATTCCCGCATTGTTCGATCTGCGCCTGGTGCGCCTACAGGCGTTACGATCGCCCTCCAGGACGGAACAGCCGATCGAGGGGCACGCCCCCCGCCGCACCTCCGCCAGGGCATTTCGATGTTGCCATAATCATACCCCGCCCGATGCCGCGCGCAACACATTTTCCCGACCCTTCGCGCCGCGACGGCAAAAATGTGATTGATGACCCCGGCGCCTCCGCGCTATCATGCCTGCGCATACCACCCCCGTCCAGGAGCGCTTCGCATGATACGGAAAAAGATCACCCTTATCGCACTCGTCATCCTCGCACTCGGCCTCGCCGGATACGGCGGCCTGCGGCTCGCCTTCCGCTGTTCGGTCGATCCGCCCACGGGCGCCATCACCCTCCCCGGGATCACGGGAACGGTCGTCATCCGTCGGGACGCGCTCGGCATTCCGCTCATCGAAGCCGCGAACGAGCCCGACCTGTATTTCGCGACGGGCTATGCGCAGGCCTCCGACCGCCTGTGGCAGATGGTGTTCATGCGGATGGTGATGCAGGGACGCCTCGCCGAGATCATCGGCGCGGGGGGGCTCGATTTCGACATCGCCATGCGCAGCCTGCACGCGCGCCGCTACGTCGACGAGGCCATGGCGCGCCTGCGGCCGGGCACGCGCGCGCTCCTGGAGGCCTACTCGCGCGGCGTGAACGCCTACATCGAGACGCACCGCATCCTGCCGCCCGAGTTCATCCTCACGCGCCACCGCCCCGAGCCGTGGAAACCGGAAGACTGCTTCTACGTCTTCGGCCTGCTCAATATGAGCGTCTCGGGAAACCTCATCGAGGAGCTCGGCTTTCTCCTGGCGGCGAACCGCCTGGGCTACGGGAAGGCGGCGGTCCTGTTCCCGGTCTATCCCGACGAACCGCTCCCCCTGGCCGAGGCGCGCAAGCTCGCCGGGATCGAGACGCGCGATCTCGCCGCGCCCCTCGATCGCCTCTCGGCCTCCCTGCGCTCCCTGACGAACGTCATGCCCATGAACAAACCGGCGTCCAATAATTGGGCCGTGGCCGGATCGCGCACGAAAAGCGGCCGTCCCATCGTGACCAACGACACGCACCTCGATCTCATGATCCCCAACTCGTGGATGATCATGCACTTGAAGTGCCCCACGCTGGACGTCGCCGGGGTGATGGCGCCGGGTCTCCCGATCGTCTGCTGCGGCTTTAACGGATCGGTCGCCTGGGGCGCGACCATGGTGATGGCCGACAGCCAGGACCTCTTCCTTGAAAAGCTGAAGACCGACGGGGGATCGCGCTCCTATCTGTACAAGGGCGCCTGGCGGCCGGTGAGCATGCGGACCGAGACCTTCCGCGTGGCCGGCGGCGAGACGGTGCAGCGCGAATTCGCCTCGACGATACACGGGCCTCTCTTCAACGAAGCCCTGGAGCGAATGCCCTTTCCGCCCGAGATGCCGGTGCAAACCTTGCCGATGAAATCGTCCTACGGCCTCGCGCTCTCCTGGGCGCTCGAGGGCGGAAGCGACTCATTGGAGGGGTTCCTCGCGCTCGGCAGGGCGCGCACGATGGCCGAGGCACGGGCGGCGCTCCTGCGGGTGAAGAGCATCTATTTGAACATCGTGTACGGCGATCGGACCGGGATCGCATGGCAGGTAACGGGCCTGTTCCCGACCCGCCGCGCGGGGACCGGTCAGTTCCCCTCACCCGGCTGGGACGGCGCGCACGACTGGACGGGCTTCGTGCCCATGGAGCGCAATCCGAGCTCGCTCAACCCGGCCGAGGGATACATCGGCACGGCGAACAACCGGACCGTTTCCGCGAACCACCCCTTCGTGATGAGCACGAGCTGGTTCGGGCCCGACCGCGCCGACCGCATCGCGCAGGTCCTCTCGGGAACGCGCACGGCGACCGCGGAGAGCATGCACGCCCTGCACTTCGACCGCTATTCCCGGTTGGCCGCGAAGATGCAGCGCCTGCTCTCCGACGGGCCGCTCGCCGAACGCGTGCGCGCCTCCATCGCGCGCCTGAGCGACGAAGAAAAACGGCGCGCGGCGACGCAGGCCCTCGCGATGCTCGCTCCGACCGCCTTCGACTGCGTGATGCGACCGGAATCGGCGAACGCCGCGCTCTACGGCGCCTTTGTGCACACATTCACGCGCGCGACCTTCCTCGACGAGCTCGGCCCCGATGACAGCGTCGTCTGGGAGTCCTTTGTCCATACGAACATGATTTCCTACTCGGCCATCGAGGACCACCTGCAGGGCCGCGAGGACTCCCCGTTCTGGAACGACGTGGGCAGCGGCGGACGCGAGGACAAGGCCGACATCCTCGCCGAGTCGCTGGCGCGCGCGTACGCCCTCTGCGGGGAGCGGATGGGCGGCGACCCGAAGAAATGGCAGTGGGGCGCGCTGCACACCTATCACTGGCGCCATGAATTCGCCAAGAAGCTGCCCATTCTGCACGGCTACTTCAACCGCGGGCCGCATCCCGCCGGCGGCGACGGCCAGACCGTCAATGTCGCGGCGTGGGCCCCGGGAAAGAACTTCGACACCTGGCTCATCCCCGCCATGCGGCTCGTGGTCGATTTTGGCCTGGCCGACCCGGCGTTCCTGGTGACCGTGCCGGGCCAGTCGGGCAATCCCTCGAGCGTGCACTACGGGGACATGATCGAGCACTACCTGACGGGTAAGAACCATCCCCTGCCCTTCGCCACGAAGGCGATCGACGCGCAGTACGCCGACCGGCTGGAGCTGAAGCCGCGGTAGGGTTTCCAGCGAAAACGACGACGGACCACAGGAGGCGCACCGAATGAACGCAAAGAAGGAAATCCGCCGCGGCCTGCCCATCGGAATCATCATCGTCCTTCTGCTCGGCTGCACGCCCGCCGCGCAGAAGGTCGCCCCCGGCGACTATCGCATAACGCGTCCCGGCGCGACGTCCGTCGTCGTCGTCCATTCGCGCTCCGGCAACACCGCGCTGGTCGCGAAGCTTCTCGCCGATGCGGCCGGGGCGACCTATGTCCGCCTCAAGGCGCCCGAGGGAACGGGCGACTCCCTGATCTCGTCGCCGAACCGGAACGCCGAGGTCGCCATCGAGCCGCGCACGGTGGACCTCTCGGCATACCGCACGGTCTTCCTCGGCACGCCCATCTGGTTCTGGCACCCGGCGGCCCCCATCTGCTCCTTCATTCGCGCGAACGACCTCACCGGCAAGCGGGTGGTCCTCTTCTACACCTACCAGGGCGGCCTGGCCAAGACCGCGATCGACGAATGGAAGGCGCTCGTCGCCAAGCGCGGCGGGACGGTGGTCGAGGTGATCGGCATCAACCGGAAGATGCACGCGACCGATGAGGCGCTTGCGGCCGAGGTGACGTCGATCATCGCGGGGCGCCTGAAGTCCCTGCTGCCGTCGAAGTAACGCCCCGCCATCATCACGTCTCCGGCGCTCGCGTCGCGGATCACCCCGACGGCGTGCGGGCGTCATGGACGGGATTTTTGTTGTTTTTTCCTGCGACGCTTCGTACACTTCGACATATCACACAGATACACAACGGAGCGTCCACCATGGCGGATACGATAACACGGGACCAACGGCCCGAGCGGGGCGGCTCGCTGGCCGACAGCATCAAGCGGCACATCGTGCTCATGCTGGGAAACGACTTTCATCCCCCGCGCAAGGACACCTACTACAACGGGCTCGCCTACTGCGTGCGCGACCGGCTCATCGAGCGATGGCTCTCGGCGCAGCGCCTGTACTACGACACCCACTCCAAGCGCGTGTACTATCTCTCGATGGAATTCCTGCCGGGTCGGTTCATGAAGAACTACCTCATCAACCTCGAGATGGAGGACGAGGTGACCGCGGCGCTCGAGGAGACCGGCTTCACGATCGACGAGCTCGCGGAGGAGGAGCCGGACCCCGGACTGGGCAACGGCGGCCTGGGGCGCCTCGCATCGTGCTACCTGGACTCGATGTCGCGCCTGGGCATCCCCGGCTACGGCTGCGGCATCCGCTACGACTACGGCATCTTCCACCAGGGCATCGTGGACGGCTACCAGGTGGAGGAGTGCGACAACTGGCTGCAGTACGGCAACCCGTGGGAGATCGCGCGGCGGAACTTCATGTACACCGTGAAGTTCGGCGGCCGCTCGGAGCCCTATACCGACGACACCGGCCGCGTCCGCTACCGCTGGGTGGGCACCGACAACGTGAACGCGATGGCCTGCGACATCCTCATCCCCGGCTACGGCAACTACACCGTGAACAACATGCGCCTGTGGGCCGCCGTGTCCAGCCGCGACTTCAACCTGGACTTCTTCAACCACGGGGACTACATCCGCGCCATGCAGGACAAGGTCCTCACGGAGAACATCTCCAAGGTGCTCTACCCGAGCGACGAGGTGGAGCAGGGACGGGAGCTGCGCCTCAAGCAGCAGTACTTCTTCGTCGCGGCCACCTTCCAGGACATCATCCGCCGGTTCCGCAAGGAGCACGCGGACCATCGCACCCTGCCCGACCGCGTGGCGGTGCAGCTCAACGACACGCACCCCTCGATCGCCATCCCCGAGCTCATGCGGATCCTCCTGGACGAGGAGGCGCTGGACTGGGACGAGGCATGGGACATCTGCGTGCGCACCTTCGCCTACACCAACCACACGGTGCTCCCCGAGGCGCTGGAGACCTGGCCGGTCGCGCTCATGGGCAGGCTCCTGCCGCGGCATCTCGAGATCATCTACGAGATCAATCGCCGATTCCTCGAGGAGGTGCGCCGGCGGCATCCCGGGAACGACGCGCTGGCCGCGAAGCTCTCGCTCGTCCAGGAGCACCCGGAGAAGCGCGTCCGCATGGCGCACCTGGCGATCGTGGGTAGCCACTCGGTGAACGGCGTGGCCGAGCTCCACTCGCGCATCCTCACGACGAGCCTCTTCCGGGAGTTCCACGAGTTCTTCCCCGGCCGGTTCACGAACGTCACCAACGGCATCACCCAGCGCCGCTGGCTCCTGCAGGCCAATCCCGCGCTCGCGCGGCTCATCACCGGGGCGATCGGGCCGGGATGGATCAACGAGCTCTCGGAGCTCAAAAAACTCGTTCCCCTCGCGGAGGACGCCTCGTTCCGGGCCGCCTGGCGCGAGGTGAAGCGGGCCAACAAGGAGCGGCTGGCCGCCTACATCGCGAAGGCCACCGGGATCACCGTGAATCCGGATTCGCTCTTCGACATCCAGATCAAGCGCATCCACGAGTACAAGCGCCAGCTCCTGAACGTGCTGCACGCGATCACGCTCTACAACCGCATCAGGACGAATCCGAACGATCACTTCGCCCCGCGCACCGTCATCATCGGCGGCAAGGCGGCGCCGGCCTACGCGATGGCGAAGCTCATCATCAAGCTCGTGAACGCCGTCGCGGAGACGGTCAACCGCGACCCGGCCGTGGGCGACCGCCTGCGCGTCGCCTTCCTCCCCAACTACAACGTGTCTCTGGCCGAGCGCGTGATGCCGGCCGCGGACCTCTCCGAGCAGATCTCGACGGCGGGCATGGAGGCCTCCGGCACGGGCAACATGAAGTTCTCGCTCAACGGCGCGCTCACCATCGGCACGCTGGACGGGGCGAACATCGAGATCATGGAGGAGGTGGGGCGCGAGAACATCTTCATCTTCGGCCTGCGCATCGAGGAGGTGGAGCGCCTGCGCACGACCGGCTATGATCCGCGCGAACACTACCGCAGCGACGCCGAGCTGCGGCAAACGCTCGACCTGATCGCCTCCGGGTACTTCTCGCCGGAGCGGCCCGATCTCTTCGCGCCTCTCGTGCGCGCGCTTCTCGACGGCGGCGACCGCTACTTCCTGTGCGCCGACTTCCGCTCGTACGTTGACGAGCAGGACAAGGTGCGCGCGCTCTACCGCGACCCGGAGGCGTGGTCGCGCACGTCGATCATCAACGTGGCGAACATGGGCAAGTTCTCGAGCGACCGCGCGGTGCGCGAATACGCGGAGCGGATCTGGGGGATCGGGATCACGTGACCCCCTCCGTCCTTCGGACATCAGGAGAAACCATGGACGAATCGACACCGATAGCCAACCTCAAGAAAATGGCCCTCGAGTTCCGCGATGCGCGCAACTGGCGGCAGTTCCACGACCTGCGCAATCTCGCGACCGGGCTTTCCATCGAGAGCGCCGAGCTGCAGGAGATATTCCTGTGGAAGAACGACGCCGATATCGCGCGCATCGCGCAGGACGAGTCGGTGATGCGGCGGCTGCGCGAGGAGATGGCCGACATCTTCATCTACCTTTTGTACCTGAGCGAGGCGACGGGCATCGACCTCGCGGACGCGGTCGCGGACAAGATCGAACTAAACGGGAAGAAGTATCCCGTGGAGAAGAGCTACAACTCCAGCAAGAAGTATACGGAGCTGTGAGGAAAAAACTATTCGGAGGTTTTCATGAAAAAGCTGTTATCGTTCACATTCGTATTGTCGTGCGCGCTGCTCATGGTTCTCGCCCACGTCACCACGTCCGACGCGAAGAACATATGCTTTTCCTGCGGCGCAGGCAGTTCGTGCAAGATGTGTCCCTCGCCGTCCGGGAAGGACACCGCAAAAGACAGAAAGCTCTGCAGGGAGCGGGGCTGCAAGGTCGCCGGAACAACGTCGTGCTCAACCCCTTCCGGCGTGAAAATTTGCCGATAGCGTCGGGCATGCGCGCATCGTCTCGCGCGCGGCGACATTGAGGAGCCCATACGCCCCGGACGAACGTGCCCGTCCGGGGTCTTTTACCTCACCCGCCCTCCGGGCCGCCCTCTCCCATTGGAGAGGGCTCTTCTGGACAGGACCTATGACAAGGAGCCCCTCTTTGCGCGCAGAGAGGGGCGCGGCAGGCCGGGGGTGAGTCGGGTTCGTTCCGTGCCCTCATGGGATTTTCTTGTTGATCGCTATGCGGGCTCTTTGCGTGAGATCGCTCTTGGCGTGTACCAGCGTTTGTGCTGTGAGGGGAAGAGGCCCACGCGGGCCTCTTCTTCGTCGATCGCCATTCGGGCCTCCTGCCCGCGATCGACATTAGCGCATCCGTGCGCGTCACCTCACGCTCCCCTTCTCCGCGCCCGCTCAACGCCGCGGGGGGCTTGATAGGCTTCGTTTTAATGGGCTGGTGGGTTCGGGGATGGCGTGTCTGGTTTATGCCCCGGGCTCTGCTGCGCGTAGACCGCCGCCCGGGCGTCTTTTACCTCACCCGCCCTCCGGGCCGCCCTCTCCCATTGGAGAGGGCTCTTCTGGACAGGACCTATGACAAGGAGCCCCTCTTTGCGCGCAGAGAGGGGCGCGGCAATGCCGGGGGTGAGTCGGGTTCAATCCACGCGCCGGTGTAGTCGTATTTCCGGCTCAGATAGTTTCAATCCACGCGCCTGCGCGGGGCGCGACACGGATCGCACGCCGGGTCCGGACTGGTTATATGGTTTCAATCCACGCGCCCGCGCGGGGCGCGACGTTGATATGGCGCATCCACAGCCGCACCGGCTCGTTTCAATCCACGCGCCCGCGCGGGGCGCGACCGCGTCAACCGGCGTTACAATCGAGCATAACGACGTTTCAATCCACGCGCCCGCGCGGGGCGCGACGGGACACAAGCAGCACGGACCCGCATCATCGCCAGTTTCAATCCACGCGCCCGCGCGGGGCGCGACTTAGATCATTGAAAACATGCCGGGCCGCGCGAGCGTTTCAATCCACGCGCCCGCGCGGGGCGCGACCTTCGCCATCCGCTCCACCGGGGATGGATAGGCGTTTCAATCCACGCGCCCGCGCGGGGCGCGACGACAGGCGGCGGGGAAATAACACGATACGGGGTGTTTCAATCCACGCGCCCGCGCGGGGCGCGACCTGTATACATTTACGTTGCGTCAATTGTCCGAACGTTTCAATCCACGCGCCCGCGCGGGGCGCGACCTATTATAAACAAACCTATTAAAAAAAAATGCGAGTTTCAATCCACGCGCCCGCGCGGGGCGCGACACATCCTTCCGGGCGGTATGGTCATGCCGGTCAAGTTTCAATCCACGCGCCCGCGCGGGGCGCGACCTGGCGGGATGTACAGAAGGAGTTGCCAGAAGAGTTTCAATCCACGCGCCCGCGCGGGGCGCGACGTTCGATCAGTTTGGTGAGCAGGGAAACGATGATGTTTCAATCCACGCGCCCGCGCGGGGCGCGACAGATGAAAATCAATGTATATTGACCCAATTCGATGTTTCAATCCACGCGCCCGCGCGGGGCGCGACATGTAATGGCCGCCGTGAGATTCGATATTCTCCTTGTTTCAATCCACGCGCCCGCGCGGGGCGCGACCGTGAGAACACGATGGCGATTCAGATGCAACGGCAGTTTCAATCCACGCGCCCGCGCGGGGCGCGACCGTGATCGTATGCCAGTTTAATCTCAGCTTTCATCGTTTCAATCCACGCGCCCGCGCGGGGCGCGACACGCCTCACCTCCGTCATGCGGGACATGCTGTGGTTTCAATCCACGCGCCCGCGCGGGGCGCGACCAGCGGGAGTGGGCCGAGTGGATGCAAGAGGCCGTTTCAATCCACGCGCCCGCGCGGGGCGCGACATAATAATAATCTTAAAAAAAATGCGAAAAAAATGTTTCAATCCACGCGCCCGCGCGGGGCGCGACAATCCTGATTTTTCTAAATATCGCCCTATTTGCGTTTCAATCCACGCGCCCGCGCGGGGCGCGACGCGGATTGTGCGATTATTGATACAGTTACATCGGAGTTTCAATCCACGCGCCCGCGCGGGGCGCGACATCAAAATTTTTCGCTGACTATCGCGATTATTTGTTTCAATCCACGCGCCCGCGCGGGGCGCGACCCGCACGTATGCCGATTGTTGCGCCCGACGCGCCGTTTCAATCCACGCGCCCGCGCGGGGCGCGACTCCTGCCTCGCTATTATTAAATCAATATTCTCATGTTTCAATCCACGCGCCCGCGCGGGGCGCGACATAACCGGCATCATGCGCCCCCTGTCCTCCGGTGTTTCAATCCACGCGCCCGCGCGGGGCGCGACGACATTTTACATACCCCTAATTATTAGATTTATAGTTTCAATCCACGCGCCCGCGCGGGGCGCGACGTAAATTTAAACGAATACGAGAGACATTTCTCGAAAGTTTCAATCCACGCGCCCGCGCGGGGCGCGACTTTTTAAGATAATATAATAATAGAAGAAAGCGCAGTTTCAATCCACGCGCCCGCGCGGGGCGCGACCGCCCGACGCGCCCGCGCCCGACGCGCCCGCGCCGTTTCAATCCACGCGCCCGCGCGGGGCGCGACTGCATCAGATTTTCAGTAATCAGGCCGCCGTGTAGTTTCAATCCACGCGCCCGCGCGGGGCGCGACTTTATCCCCGGCGCGCGCGGTGAGCAGTTTACGTTTCAATCCACGCGCCCGCGCGGGGCGCGACCCGACTGTAAGACCGATCGGGCGCTCACAAGCCGCGTTTCAATCCACGCGCCCGCGCGGGGCGCGACTGCCCTACGAGTAAACACTGATGCCGTCAGGGTTTACGGTATACAAAACGCTAAACTATAAGTTCACCCAGTGAAAATATACCTTTTTGCCATACTCGAATGATGGCATATAAGGAAGAAGTTTATTCCGCTAACACCCTGAAGAATAGCCATCACTTATGGTTAGCGCTACACGATCATCGGTTCATCGGTTTCAACCGGCGCATGAATTCCATGGTGTTCGACCCTTCGTTTCCAATTCGCCCCAAGAAAGTAAAAACGCAGGCTGTCCTCTTTCGTATTGCAGATGCCGAGAAGGTTCGCCTTGAACGTCTCCCAGCGCGCTGGATCGACATTGCATTCGAATACCGACTTCTGGACCCGCACCCCGTTGTTCACGCATTCCTTCGCAATGAGTCGAAGCCTTCTGCGACCGGCCCCGTCGAGCGTAGAAACGTCGTACGACACAAGCACCATCATGGCAGGTTCCGCTACTTCATGTAAAACGGCGGGTAATCCGCCGCCTGGCCCCTGACATGCCGGGCCAGGAGCATCGATTGAACATGAAACAGAAGACCCTTGGTGGTCTTTTCATCGAGCAGGGGATGCACGATCACCTCGTCCTTGTTTTTCTGATAAGCCGTTATTACCTCTTTGCGCGCCCTGTCGGACAGGCGAATCTCTCCGGTTTCACGTTTCTCGAAATCGCCAGCCGCAACCTGTTTCAGGTTAATAAGGTTCAACACTATCCGATCGGCCATGTACATTCGAAATTCCTCCATGATATCAAGCGCCAGGCTGGGCCGTCCCGGCCGCAACCGGTGGAAAAAACCCACCTGCGGATCAAGCCCGGTCGTTTCGAGGGCCGACCGTATATCGTTGGCCAGGATGGCGTACATGAAAGACAGGAGCGCATTTACATTGTCGAGTGGCGGACGTTTCGAGCGCCCGTTAAAACAAAAGACGTCCTTCTGTGCGGTAATGAGCGAGTTAAAACAACCGAAATAGAGCGATGCGCATTCGCCCTCATACCCACGCAATTCGTCGGAATCCGTCGCCGTTTTAACGCGCTCAAGCACCGCGGCCATCTTCCGGACCGCATTCTCCACGTTCTCGCAGTCCGTAGCCGCCCCGTGGTTCCGCACATGACGCTGCAAGAGTCCCCGCGCATTCGATATTTTTGCCGCGACGATGTTCTTCGCTATTGCAAGCGAACGCTCCGGGGAATCGGACAGGGCATACTGGGCCTTTCGAAGAAGCACGTTTCCCTTTTGGCCGCCATATACGCGGGCCAGAAATCGTCCGGTGGGAGACATATAGCTGATGCCGATATCGCTTTCAGCGCAAAACGCCATAAGTGCGGGCGTTACCGGCTTAAAACCAAAACAGACGATATTTTCAATGGCATGAGCAGGCGCCTGAAGTGCTTTCTTCCCATCCAGTTCGACGACGAAGGTCTCGCCCTCCTTGCGAATGAAAGCGTCTGGCGACGTAATATAAAGTGTGTTAAGATGCCTCTTCATCGCACCGGTACATCCTGTCGATATAGTTCGCGGTTTTACGTTCGCTTAAACGGGGCATGCAGAGATCGACAAGCGAGCAGTTGTCGCATCGTTTTGAATACCGCGCATCGGGGAAATATCTCTTTTCGATCATTGCATGAACGGCATGGATTGCGGCAACGGTTGTTGTGCGCAATCGTTCGTCCATGACCACCTTCAGGCGATGCCGTGTTTTCCCGTAAAAAATCGCCGCATCGGGTACCGGCAAACCAAGCATTTCCTCAATGCACAACGCCTGCGCGCATAGCTGCACGGCATCGCACTCGTCGGCCTTTGGCATGCCCGACTTGTACTCGACCGGGTAGGGGACCATGTTCCCATTCGCGTCCTTAAACTCCACGACATCCGCCCTGCCCGAAAGCCCGTATTCGCGACTGTACACATTGAGGCTGCGGACCACGTGATCGTCGCCGCGCATCTCGTCCTCTCCCGAATCGACCCGCGCATGAAACACGCGGCCCCGGGCGGTTAACCTGTTTTCCGCCCAGAGTCCGTCTACATGGATCAGGGCGCACTGCCGGGGGCAGAACAGGTAATGCTGCAGGGCCGAGAGCTGGATCCAGTCGTCTTCGTGGTACACTGATTACAGCTTTTCCATAACCTCTACCCCGGCAGGCAACTTTTCCTTGTCCACAATCACACAATAGTCATTCCATTCCCTGGCCAGGTTGCCAACCTTTTCAATGACGACTCTTTCGAAGAGCTCGCCTGAACGCGCATTTCCAAGATGACTTGCGTGCTTAAACACGACAAGCTTGCGAGGATTCATCTCCCCCCGTGCTGCAGAACGATCGTGCTCGAAGGCATTAAGTAATGCTTCCCACAACAACTGAAGATCGCCCTCCGAAAAACCGGTTTTTACCGCATCAACGGCAGACACGAACCCATGCATGCGATACAGGGCATACGGTACGGTGGATTTTCTCCCGAATGTTGAAGCATGTTCACGCGCCTCCTGCGCCTTTGCCTCTTCTGGCGTTGTAACGGCGCACCGGGTTATTGAATGTTCCGCCTGATATATTCGATCTTCTGAACGCGAAAAGGTGAACTGCACGGGACCGCGCACCGTACCCGCCCCCTCCCCTTTTGCACCGGTGCTCAAAACCGCGCCGAAGGTCCTGATGTCGTAATAGTTTTTCGTAAGGTTCTTCTGGCGGTCTTCAATATCCTTTCCCGAATCCTTAATTATTGGGTTGAGAACATTCCCCTGTCGAATAAAGATATCGTATGGAGATTTCAACTGGTGCAATAATGTAACGTAGTTTCGCACCTTTCGCTTAATACAGACGTCAGTTACAATGCCTTCCTGGTTCTCGGCATCTGCGCGCGGCAAGTTTGCCTGGTCCGGATCGCCGTTTGGATTGCCGTCTTTTACATCGTACAGGAAAACGAAGTCGTATCTGTTTTTAATCGCGTCACTCATGCTAGGCCTCCTCTACCGTTTCTTTTAATTCCGTCTTGTTAAACTGGTGCTCCTTTTGGTGATAATACCCGATTGAAAACTGTCCCTGCTCCTCCAGGCTAAATACTGCCTGGAAAGCGTCTATGTTCTTAAAAAGGGCCTGCAGTTCCTTGTCCAAAACAACCGCAAGGCCCGGCTTCTCACCCTTGAGCTTTGTCAGGTGGTTCTGTGAGAGCTTCATTAGCCTCCCGAACGCTGCCGAGGGATTGGTAGACGCGAAGGCAAAAAAGCGTTCCCGAATTCCCGCATTGATGTCCTTCCCCAATGCGGCCCGCTGAACGCTCTCCAACACGGCGAATATGCGGCCGCAGGTATAGGCAGCAGTACGGTTTCCCACATCAAGTTTTTCCTGCATTTCCATTCCTCCTTTATTATTTCGATTCAGAACAAGTCGTATCAATGCCGCCCGTTCGGGCGTAACGCCCCTTCCGTCGAGACGTGACCGCTTCAATACCGCCGAAAGCACCCAGAGCGGTGGCGAGGTATTTTTCAGGGCGCACCTCCATAAGATTGACGCCACCCGGGACAGCGTATAATCTTTATCCTCCTTCTCGTTTTGGCAACAACGGGCGAGATTGTATAAACGAGAGTAGTACACATCCCCGCGATACTGGACTCGAATATCCCCGAACCACTTTGCGATTGAAGCCCTGAAATCGTGAAGGCTCATTTCCATCCAGTCCCGTATGGCAATGCGTGCAGCCACACCAGAAAGAGAGCATGAATAAAACTTATCTTCTTCGAGATATTTTACCGACTTGTCTTTCCCCGAAACCACGGATTCGATGAGAGCGTTCACCTCTTGGGGATTGGGCTCCTCCAATTGATCCAGTTCTTCAAGTAATGTATTTTCTCTGGTCCAAAACACGATGGCGGTATCGGAACCGAAGTTTTTTCTATTGGAATACTTTAAACGCTCTTTACCTTTTTCATCGGAAACGATACTACCGTTTTGCATGAGCCAGTTAAGCCCCTCAACGTATGTTCGTGAGCAATTTGTGCAAATGGACGAATTCACATTACCTTCAAGGCCATACGACTCAAAAGCATCGCAATTATATGAAACAAGTGCGCAACCGCTTGTTTGCCCGTCTGGTACGCGTTTAATCATGCCATGTGGCACGTCCTCCACGGGATAGTCCCTTCTCCCGCAAATAGAGCACAGTTTTGAATTAGAATTGATTTTCCCCTTTTGGGCTTGTTCATATAGTGAAATAATTCGTTGATATACGGCCGGCTCTTCATGTATGCGGATATCACTATTGGCAATACGGAATGAAATATTTCCGGTTCGTCCTTTTTCGGGAACGCTTCTTTCGAAATCGTCCCTGGCCTTCTCAACACCAGTCTTATTTTTTGAATAGAAGGCGAATACGGGTTTTAATTCCGTTACGTCTTCATACAATGCAAGTTTATCTAAAAACAACCTGTGTTTCTTGCCGTCACCACCATAACCCAAGACTTCTTCAGCCTTATCCAGCAATAGCCGGGCCTTGCCTTTTTTGGCTGTTATTGCCTCCGCCGTGGTCATTTTTTTTTCATAACAAATAAACCCCTTGAAACAACCGTCAGCATCAATTACTAAATCTATAGAAACCGGCTCTTCCTTAAGCGCATTGTGTATAATTATTTTTTCAGAGTTGCTTGTGCGAATTTTTTTCCCAAGATCGCTCAGCTCTCTAATCATTGATCGACCTCCCGTTCTTCACTGATATTAAAATCATACACCGCCGAAGACACAATGGAATCCTGCTGTGGGCGCAAATGACTCGACATCATCATTTTGTCATTCTCGGGAACTTCACAATTTAAAACCCCGTTTATAACGGCGACATCATAGAAGAAAACCGGCTCGCAAGCACCTTGTTCATTATAAAAAACATCGAAGAGCATGCTCCCAATTGGTATTGTTTCACAAATTGGCGCATCGCCATCGTCAACATCTGTAAATTCCGCCGCAAATTCACGCGTACCCAAATACGGGCGTCGCCAGCACTGCCCTTTTTTCACGCGCCTTCGGAACATCTCGACATATTTCCTGGGCGGATTTTTCTCGGAGAAGGGCTCTTGATATACGGAAGCCTCTATAATGTATGCAGCGTCCTTTAGGATTATACTATTCCGCTGCGATCGCCGTTCCTCTATTACTATTACATTTCTACCCTGCTTCGAGTTGATCTCGTTTCGTTTAACGGACGCGAATTTCACCGGATTGAGCACGAGAATTCGACGCACATACCACTGGAATTCCGGCTTCCACAGGATTGAATCTAGAATGCCGCGCGCAGCGGAAGGCGTCATGCATGGATAGGTCATACGCTCCACCTTGAGATCAGGCCGTGTGAAACAAGCATAGTCTCCGGCTACCTTCACTCGTACGATTTGATTGTCTACCATTGCCACACTCCTGCAATAAATGGATTTCATTTACCACAACACATTTGCGTTGTTCTACACAAATGTTCACCGAAAGCTCAAATTGACATGCTGCATGTTTAAACCACATACGAATCCGCCGTTTCCGGAGAAACGGGCAATCCGGTGTCGCTATCATATGACCCCCACCACACCGTATACCCCTGCGGTTTTGCCTCATAATTGCCCGCATTGTTTTTAAGGAACCCCGGGAACACCTGAACGGTAAATTGCTGCATCCTCCTAAAATCATCCCGGGATAGCGCTGTCTTGAACTCTATCTCATGATAAAGCTTCTTACTTTCTTCGTTATAACCATATACGAACAAACCTTCAGCGAAGCCAGGCATGAGTCTATACGCCCTTGCTACCGTTTCAAAGTTAAACTCCTTCCGAGCTTCATTTATGTTCTTCTTGTCCGCATTAACGTACAGACTGATCACCCTGGAATAATAGTCCCCGTATGCGTCGTGACGATGGAGAACATCGATATTCGTCTCAATCATGGTTTTTGCATGCATCGCACACGCCTCATACGTCTTGTCGGGCATCCGTCCTCCATCAAGCTGAAATATGCTCACCGTTCCCGGCGTTGACATTTTGCCCTCCCGGTTGCACCTGCCAGCAGCCTGAATTATTCCTTCCATTGGCGCCAGCGCGCGGTACACGGATGGAAAATCGAAATCCACCCCCGCCTCAATTAATTGCGTAGATGAAACGATAATCCTGATACTCGCTGCGAGGTCTTCTCGGATTTTCCTGATTGTTTTTTTTCGATGATCTGGACACATCGCGGTGGAGAGATGATAAATCCTTATTGTATCCACTGTTGTTTTCAGCGATTCATAGAATTCCCTGGTCGGTTTTTTCGTGTTGAAAATAACCAACGCGGAAGAGTGATTACCGCACACGGATTGCACCAGCTCGCCAATAGAAATCGGCTCAAGCCCATTCAATAGGGAGTAGTGAACCCGTCTGGTTTTTTCAAACAGAATCGATGGTTCTGCGACAATCGGCCGGATCAATTCCACACCATCGAAGTTTTCCCGCTTCTCAAGAGCTGGCTGGGTCGCGGTACAGAACAAGAAAGAAACATCCATTACCGCATGTACATTTTTCGTAACTATTCAGTACAATATTTGCGGGGAGGAAAAAAGTAGTATTAATTTTATGGGCACTTTGTATATTATGTCCCATGAAGAGCGAAGAGATACTTGCGATATACAACAAGGGCCCTGAAGCAGTAATCGAAATCA
>JAKQUI010000044.1 GCA_029562645.1 Spirochaetota bacterium | reverse complement strand
GCACAAGTCGATCCTCCCCTACCTCCGGAAGGGCGTGCGCATCGGCGTCCGGGGCGAACTGCGCCAGGACAAGTGGACCGACAAGGAAACAGGCGCGCAGCGCTCGAAGCTCGTCGTCGTCGCGCAGGACATCCAGCTCCTTGACTCGAAGGGCGAAACGACCGGAGCCGCGAGCGCCGCGCCGAACGGCGGGACGACCCGCCAGGGGACCGCGCAGCCGGCCGCCGTGCAGAACGATTTCCCGGACGACATTCCGTTCTGAGAAACCAACCCGGGCAGGATCCTGCCCGGGTTCCTCGCACCCAAGGGGAGGGGCTTCGATGCCTTGCGACTACAGAAAGTATCCGTCGAACTGGAAGACCGAGATCCGACCGATGATCCTCGCGCGCGCCGGGTTCAGGTGCGAATGGTGCGGAGCTCCGCACCAGCAGTACATCATCCGCCGTGAAGCCGGATGGGAAGATGCCTGCCCGGAGGAGCCTGGCGCGGTCTACATCATCCTCACCGTCGCCCATGTCGATCACGACATTGCGCACAATGACTCCACAAACCTGGCGGCGCTCTGCCAGAAATGCCACCTCACCCACGATGCCCGGCAGCATGTCGATTCGGCCCGGCGCAACCGCGAGCAGCGGGATGGACAAGCCTTGCTCGAGGGGATTACATGAGCACGCATCGCTACGTCGCTACATGCTTTTGGGATGACGCATGGATCCAGGAGCTCGAGCCCGACGAGAAGCTCCTCTACATGTACCTCCTGACGAACTCCCTCACCAACATCGCCGGCGTCTACAAGATCACCTCGCGCCGAATGTCATTCGACACCGGCATCGACAGGGCGCGCCTGGCTGAAATTCTCTCCAGCTTCGAGGCGGCGAGGAAGGCGGCATTTGTCGAGGAGTACATCATCCTCCCGAACTGGCCCAAGCACCAGAAGACGCACTCGAAGGACACCCGGGCGGGAATCGACCGCGTACTTGCCTCGCTTCCACCTGCTGTTCTCTCTATGCTGAAAGGAATTGGATACCAGTACGACGCAATCCCGGAAGGGGCTCCGGTAGGGGTACCCCAGGGGGCCTATGGGGGGCCTATAGGGGTACCCCAGGGGGCCTATGGGGGGCCTATAGGGGTACCACAGGGGAACCCACCTACTCTACCTTACCTAGCGGATAAACCTAACCTAGCGGGGCAACCGAACCCGACGCCAGCGAAGGCGGCGGCGGCGCTTGTGGATAACTCGCCGGAGGAAGAGCAAGCCAGCCTCCGGGAGTACGCCGCTCGAATCGCGGTCGAGCGGAAGGCGCGGAATGTCCCCGCGATGGTCCGGAAGCTCATGCTCGAGCCCGACGTCATCGCCGCCTGGAAGCTCGAGCGCGTGCCGAAAGCCGCTCCGGTCGCACAACCCGGCGCACCGAACGCCGAACGCGCGCCACCGCCTCCGACCTGCACTTGCGGCGGCGAGATCAAGGCCGCGCTCACCGTCGGCGAGGGAATATGCCTCGCGTGCGGGAAGCCCTGGACCTTCGACCGCGACTGGAACGAGTGGTATCCGGACCCGCCTGTCGAATCGAGCGCGTGACAGGGACTTGACGAAACGCACCGAACGCGCTATGTTCGGAGTGGACAGCACGACTACCTAACGGGGCCGGGACTCGCCATCCCCTCGAAAAGCCCACGGAGCCGCGCGCACAAGATGCCATCGAGAAGCCCGCCGTATGGCAGGGCCGATGACATCG
>JAKQUI010000007.1 GCA_029562645.1 Spirochaetota bacterium | reverse complement strand
AAGGACGAGTTGACGCAATCGGACGCGGACTCGCAAGCGCTGTTGACCTCGCTAGAGGCGTTGCGGATCGAGGCCGACGAATTGCGATCCTCATTGACGGAATCGACGAGGCTCTACGAGCAATCCGAGGCGAGCCGGATGATTGAGCGCGAGGCCGCAGAGGCAAGAATAACCGATGCGATACTTCGCGGAATTGACGCCGAAAAATCACGCGACCGATGGAAAATCACTGCTATTATTCTCGGAGGTGTGGGGATTATACTCGCTGGTAGCCTTGCGCTTTCAATAGTGCTATAATCGATTAAAAGGTGGCGAATAGTGCCTAGAACAATCGAGCAAAGCCTTAGTATAAAATCACTGGCCGACGATATCGGGGTTGACAACACAGCCGAGCGGCTAGGTATTACAAGGGAGTCGGTAAGGAGATCGATCCGCGTTGCCAGAAAAGAGATTAGGCAAGATCCGGTCGCCCCGGGCGACTTGCTAGACTAGATTAAATGCCCACAATATACATAACAATCGATAGCAATGTATGTTCTCCGGCTACTTGGTAAAACTAGCCGAACCGCGTTCCGCGCGCTTCCTGTCGGATCTTTCCCTGTATCCGCGATCCGCCGATATTTGGTGCCGGATGGCTTCGAGAACATAGCTCCGCTTGTCCATTCCGGGCTTGCGCGATATCTCATCTAGCATCGCAGTCTCTAGCTCTTCGGGTAGTTTAATCTCCATCTATCGCCTCCTCTAGCCTGTATATCGCGGCCTCGATCCTAGCCGCCTTTACCGCCTCGACAATTCTCTCACACTCGTTCGGCTTGAATCCACAGTTCATCGCGCTATTACATCGACCCGGATGCGTTGTCGCCTTGTTCAGCGGATGGTCGATAACCCTGTCGCCGTAGCGCTTCCGGTTGCTAGCCGTGTTTGCTATCCGATGTGCTACCTCAAACCAGTCCATCGGTACCGTCTCGCCGCACGCCTGGCAAATCCCATGATCGCGCGTGTAAATGCGCAACCGCTCCTCGGCTTGCTCGAACCGTTTTCTCTCGGCGCTCATTTGAACGCAGCCTCCATGCCTTCCATGATTTCTCGGAAATGTGGAGTATTGACGCCGACCTCGATCATTTCCGTGATAAGCGCGTCCATGGTCGTACGGCGCTCGCGCTTCGTGTAGTCTGCCCAGGATTTCAGGCGGCCGCGCACAAGTTCCTTCAAGTGCGGATCGCTTCGTACCGCCTCGGGTATTTCGGCGTACGTTTTAGCGTCTCGTATCACCGGGCGGCCGTCCACAATCTCCGCGTATACGAACGACTCAAACCCGGCACCGAGCTTGCGCTTCACCAGGTTGCGGAACTCGTCGAACGTCGCTCCGGAATTGTATCCGGAGCCTTGATAGCTCCATAGCCGCGTCCGGTAGTATTCCCCGAGCAACGCATGGAAGGCTCGATTCTGAGCGCCAGTCCCGCTCGTCGCGTCCTCAAGCTGATAGCGACGCCCGACAATAGGCTCGTCTTGCGTGTCGGCCATGTACTCGCCGGGAGCCGTTATCGTGATTGTCATTTTAGCAGTTCCTCGACCTTATCTATCGCCTCGTTTAACCTGTTGCCGAGCAGGCACATCTCAGCCTCGTCTCGCTCGATGATTACGTGTACCGACCTCATGCGCTCGCTTTCAAAACGCGGGTCGTAGGAGTACAGATGCCATCGCTTGCGGCCGGTGCATAGGAGCCCGCCGACGCATTGATAGCGGTAATCTTCGAGCAAGTCCTCGGGCCGGTTCAGGTAGCGCAGGTGAGTATCGGAGTTAGGGCATTTTATCTCAAGCCCTTCGTCGTCTCCGATTAGACCATCTGGCGAGCATCCTATCCACTCGTTAAACTCGACGAATCCGACCTCATAAACGTCGAGCCCAGTTTCGAGCATGAAAGACACTCGCGCCTCGTCCTCGGTCTCGACACCGAAGTCCTTCGGAGCGCTCCCCCAGTCGGAGCCC
>JAKQUI010000003.1 GCA_029562645.1 Spirochaetota bacterium | reverse complement strand
AAGCAGCGAAGGCGGTATGTTTTTTGCTCGAATACGCGGGTATATTTCTACCGTGAAAAAAAATGGCGTTCCGGTATTTGGGGCACTACAGGGGTTGTTTGAAAACAGGCCATTTATGCCTCAAAGTGCTGAATAGTTACCTTAAAGATAAGTATATTTTATATCGAATAATGAAAGATGGGATTTATGAAATCAAAGAGTATTCTGAAATACTCGAGTCCTTTCATACTACAAATTATATAGCTGAGCTTAAGCGATAGCCACCCCGCGCCAACATGACTATCGCTTCATTGGGACTTGATGGGTTGAGTGAAGCGGGTAATAGCACTTTCTATGGGCACATGTCGTTTTAATAGATGGAGCCGCATCGAATGTCGTTGGACGTTTTGGATGGCGAGACGTTCCGTAACCGATGGCGTTTCTATATCGCGAGCGAATGGGTTTAGCATGTGGTCGTGGTAATCTCGATATCTTCTGGATGCGGTATATGATACTGAAAAAAGTACGAAACCAGATCAGGAGGATGATAAACCGCTTTTCGCCGGAAATCGGATATTTTAAATATGTCCAGCATACCGGCCAACAAGCATCGGACATCATACGAGAAAAGCTGCTGAACGATGATCCCGCGATGATCTGCCGTTTCGGCTCAAACGAGCTGGATTGCCTGTGCCACTATCTGGACCACATGCGACCGAAAAAGTGGGGGCGGAATTTAGGCGTAGGGAGAGGCAGCCTGCTAGAAATCGTATGGGACGATATTATTCTCAGGAATATGCATTTAAACGCCGGCGTCTTCCCGCCAACGCCTGAAATACTTGCGCGTTTCAGCCAGCGCATGATGGAGGATGTAAAACAAATAGATGTATTGGGTTCGTGGATGAAAAAGGAGAAGAAGGTGTTCCCGTATATGCGCGATCCCGCTTTAGTGATGCTGCACGACCTTGAGCCGTTTCGGCATGCGTCACCATGGAGCGCCGCCCTGCGGGGGAAACGAGTTTTGGTGGTGCATCCGTTTGAAAAAAGCATTAGAAGTCAGTATGCCCGCCATTCGAAAATATTTGCCAATAAAGAAATACTTCCCGATTTTGAACTGGTAACTTTGAAAGCGGTCCAGTCGATTGCCGGCGAGAAGCCGGATTTCGATACCTGGTTTGAAGCTCTTGCCTTCATGGAGAAACGGATTTCATCAATGCGGTTTGATATTGCGCTCATCGGCTGTGGCGCATATGGACTGCCCCTGGCGGCGCATGTGAAACGGATGGGCAAAAAGGCGGTTCATGTGGGCGGGGCGCTTCAACTCATGTTCGGCATCATTGGGGCACGGTGGGATAATCCTGCGTTTTCTGGAATGTTTAACGAGTACTGGGTGCATCCGCTCGAAGATGAGCGGCCGCGTGACTCCTCATCGATTGAGGGTGGATGCTATTGGTAAGTTTATGAAATTTCCATCATTTTTAATATTTTTGTAATCATTTTCAGTTCTAAATCAATGAAAATTTATTATTGCCTTTTTTGCAATAATAACATGGTTTTTTATTGACGACCGCATGTATTATGAGTAAATTATTGACTCGGATTTATTCTTCATTTTTTTTGATAATGTCAATTGCTAGAATCTTTAATTACATCAAAAACAAGAGTAAAACTGCTCTTGAAATTTTTCCTAAACAGCAATACCGAGTCTTACTTGCGCAGTCTTGCTGATGAACTCGGGGAATCGACCAATGCCGTGAGGGTGGAATTGAACAGGTTGACCCATGCGGGACTTCTTGTTTCGAAACCAAATGGGAGGACCATCACTTATTCTGCAAATGAACAACACCCACTCTTCAAGGATATCCATAGTGTGGTTCGGAAATACATCGGTATTGATCAATTGATAGAACAGGTTGTCTCAAAACTTGGATCAATTGAATTTGCATTCATTACTGGCGATTATGCACGAGGGATTGATTCGGGAGTTATTGATATTGTAATTGTGGGTACCGTTGATAATCATTACCTTCAGAATCTGATTATCAAGACAGAAAGAATAATACAAAGGAGAATTCGAAGCTTGGTTTTTGATGCAGAGGAATATTTAAATTATAAGGGTAAACTATTTACCGGGCCTGTCGTAATTATTTGGGGCGAAGAGAATTTGATTCAAATATAATAATGAGACATCATGGAAAAAACAAATAACACTACTCAATGGTCAACCATAATTCAGTCGAAAACTGGTTGGTTCGATATAAGCATGAGTGAGGTATGGAAATATCGTGACCTTGTCATGCTTTTTGTCAGAAGAGATTTCGTTTCTGTCTACAAGCAAACTATCTTGGGGCCTCTTTGGTTTCTCATCCAGCCATTATTCTCAACACTAGTGTTTACAATAATATTCGGCAAGGTGGCGAAAATTCCAACTGATGGTGTGCCCCATGCGTTGTTTTATCTTTCCGGAATCGTGTGTTGGAATTATTTCTCTAGTTGTTTGGTGAAAACATCGGATACGTTTGTATCAAATGCAGGTTTATTCGGAAAAGTTTACTTTCCAAGACTAACAGTGTCAATTGGAGTCGTGATAACGAACATGATCAGTTTCTTAATACAATTTTTGCTTTTCATGGGGGTTTTGTTTTATTATTATCTGGCAGGAGCCGCTATTCAACCAAATCTTTGGGTGCTGGCCATTCCATTGTTACTTTTAGAAATGGCGGCATTGGGACTTGGTACGGGTATTCTTATCTCTTCACTTACGACTAAATACCGTGATTTGGCATATTTGGCGACATTTGGAGTGCAGCTATGGATGTATGGTACGCCGATTGTATATCCTCTGTCGCAGATACCTCAACAGTGGCAATGGTTGTATTACCTTAACCCTGTCGCGTCAATTGTTGAGTCTTTCAGGTTCGCTTTTTTAGGTGTCGGAGGTGTAACAATGTCCCACATTTTATCAAGTATAGGCATAATTATATTGATTTTAGTAATAGGTGTTATTGTTTTTAGTAGAATTGAAAAAAACTTTATGGATACGGTCTGAAACTGCTATCATCATTATTAGTTATAAAGTATCTTTTTGTCTTAGAATAACAGCGGGTTCGCTGATCAGGTTGGGATTATTGACATGTCAAATACGGCTATTCAAGTTGAAAAGCTTTCAAAAGCCTATCGATTGGGGATAATCAATCATAATATGCTCTATAAGGATATGCAAAGATGGATAGCGCGACTTCTCGGAAAGGATGATCCAAATGCCCCATTTCAAGCAAAAGTAGATCGAAAAAATGACGGAGAGTTGTACGATGGTGAACGGTTTTGGGCCCTAAGAGATATATCTTTCGAGATAGGAAAAGGAGATATTATTGGAATAATTGGAAGAAATGGTGCTGGAAAATCGACATTACTTAAAATACTTTCACGGATTACAGCACCTTCAACCGGGGTGGTGAGAATTCGTGGTCGGATGTCCAGTCTT
The DNA here is from genome assembly GCA_029562645.1 of Spirochaetota bacterium. Classification (GTDB taxonomy): domain Bacteria; phylum Spirochaetota; class UBA4802; order UBA4802; family JAKQUI01; genus JAKQUI01. The sequence goes on along the minus strand of JAKQUI010000003.1, from coordinate 324,953 downwards.
TTGGAAGTTGGTACTGGTTTTCATCCTGAATTGACAGGACGTGAAAATATCTATCTTAACGGTGCCATATTTGGAATGAGAAAGTCGGAAATTAGTAAAAAGTTTGATGAAATTGTAAGTTTCGCGGAGGTTGATAGTTTTCTTGATACCCCGGTAAAGCGGTATTCAAGTGGAATGTATGTTCGTTTGGCCTTTGCTGTTGCAGCGCATCTGGAACCGGATATTCTAATTGTTGATGAAGTTCTTGCTGTTGGTGACGCACAATTCCAGAAGAAATGTCTCGGGAAAATGAAAAACGTTAGTACGGCTGAAGGAAGAACTGTTTTATTTGTTAGCCATAATATGTCTGCAATAAGCTCATTGTGCTCTAAGGGAGTGTTAATAGAAAAAGGTAAGATATCATTTTATGGAGATGTCCAGAGTGCAATAGACAAGTATTTAATGGATGCATCGGAGAACTCTCCGGAAAAAATGATTTGGACAAGCCCCAAATCCGAGTATCCATTTTCAAATATTGTAAAGGTATCTCGTTATTATGTTGAAGATGTTGAGGGAATTATTCCAGCGGGAACCTTGTTTAATAGCAGAGACTATAAGGTTGTTGTTGAGGCTGATATTTTATGCAAAGAACCAGATTTAGTATTTTTATTATCCGTTTACAACGACGATAATTCTATACTTTTTGTATCTGATATTCACGATGATGGAGATTATAACAAAGAAAAGCTTGTCCCCGGAAAGAAAAAAATTATTATTCCTTTCCCTGTTCATCTACTTGCGAATAAGAATTATTCGATCGAATTATCATGTGCTATTTATCACAAGGGGTGGATTTTATTGCCCGATTCGGGACAGCGACTTAAGTTTTCTTTTGTCAGAGACCTGGATAAAGGGACAAAGCATAATGAAACGCATCACCCCTTTACCGGTGGTTCAAGACCGGGTACGATTGTTCCAGTACTGAAATGGGAAATACAAACTCAATAAGATCAGGGAAAATAATGGTAAAAATGATAGTAAAGGCGTTTGTTGATAATTTCATTCCTCCAGTAATGTTAAAAATCGCGAAAAAGCTTAAAACAACCACTCCGGTAGATAACGTTAACGAAAGCGTATTTAATCCATTTGTTGATAGTCTGGTGGCGAAATCGTATAGCCAATACGGTGAAGATTTGGTTGTCGATGCATTGTTGGGGTGTAAAAAAAAGGGCTTCTATGTTGATGTTGGTGCGAATGACCCTGATTGTTTAAGCAACACAAAACGGTTTTATTTGCGTGGATGGCATGGTATTAATATTGAACCTGAACCATCGCTGTATGAAAAACTATGCCAGGTTAGAAACAGGGATATTAACTTGTGGATTGGCATCGCGAACGAGTATGGGGTAAAAGACTTTTTTCAGTCATCGGCAAATACGTTGTCTTCATTTAACGAAGAGTTGGTGCGGAAAATGTCACAAATCTATGGAGCGGTATTAAGTTCATCAGTCAAAGTATCTGTGATGCCCTTGGCCGTGGTTTTCAGTAAGTACGTGTTGAAGCGATCGATTGATTTTATGTCCGTTGATGTGGAAGGGGCGGATCTCGATGTGCTTAAGAGCAATGATTGGGTTAAATATCGGCCTTATATATTGATAGTCGAAATTAATATCAATGGACAACCGATCGTGGCCTTTTTGAAGGATAAAAACTATCTGCTTGTGTATTATAATGGAACGAATGGTATTTTCTTGGATATGGATAGATAATAAATGCAGAAGCGGGCGGTTTCATCATTTTATGTGAAGCATTAGAGTGTGGGCTTTGGTAATCGCAGTCAGTAATATATATTCGGAGCTGACAACGGGGAATTATCTTTTCAATAATCCCAATGTGGCTATTGGAGATGATTTATTGTTGCCATGGATTAAATTGAAAAATTATCTCGAAAAACGTGGAATTTTATTATGCACACCCGATACTGTAAAAATTGACAATATTGATAAGTTTATTTTTTTAGATATGCCTCACAGACATAATCCCTATCTGGCTTATGCCTGTGATAGTAAAAAACCTGCGTATTTAATAATATGTGAAAGCGAAATCATCAACTCGGAAAACCAAAATTATTCTTTGCATCAATCATTTAAAAAGATATTTACGTACAATGATTCACTGGTTGATAATAAAAAGTATTTTAAGATGAATTATTGTTTTGATTTGCCAAGGCAAATCGACGTTGTTTCCTCCAGGAAGGTGAGACTCTGTGCGATGATCGCCGGGAATAAGATTATTGATCATCCCCTGGAGCTTTATTCGGAACGTATTGCCGCCATACGATGGTTTGAAAAATATCATCCGGGAGATTTTGACCTGTATGGTGGAGGATGGGATTCGGAAATTTGCCTCCCTCGCTTACCGTATAAGGTAAAAAAACTTGTTGGTAAGTTGAAATTTGTAAATAATTTATTCCGTGTGAAATATCCTTCGTACCGAGGGGCGGTAGTTCGCAAGCATCCGATTTTATCAGAATACAAATTTTCAATATGCTACGAAAACGCTCGGGATGTACCTGGATATATAACGGAGAAAGTCTTTGATTGCTTTTTTGCTGCCTGTATACCCATTTACTGGGGGGCGGGAAATGTTGCTGATCATATTCCATCGGATTGTTTTATCGATAAACGAAATTTCAAAAACATGGAATCATTGTATAAGTATATAAAAACAATGACGGTTGAGGAATATGGTCGCTATATCGATTCGATAAGAGAATTTATCGGCTCACAGATGTCGTATCCGTTTTCAATAGATTGTTTCATGAATACTATTATCGAGGAAATTGTTGAAGACTCTTTTTGCTGAAGCTTGTTTTTCTCACGAGGAATAAAATGAAAGTAGTATTATTGGCCGGAGGTTTTGGTACAAGAATTAGCGAGGAATCGGACTTTAAGCCCAAGCCGATGATAGAGATCGGTGGGAAGCCGGTCCTGTGGCACATCATGAAGTTGTATTCGCATTACGGGTTTAACGATTTCATTGTCTGTTGCGGGTATAAGGCGTACATCATCAAGGAGTACTTTTACCATTACTATCTTCATCAAGCGGACGTGACGTTTGATTTTGCCAACAACAACGAGCGCGTCATCCATTCCCACACCGCGGAGCCCTGGCGGGTGACATTAGTTGACACCGGAATGGATACTATGACGGGCGGTCGGCTGAAGCGCGTGCGAAAATATGTCGGCGACGAGACATTTATGATGACCTATGGCGACGGCGTGAGCGATATCGACATTGGGAAGCTGATCGCGTTCCACAAAGCGCATGGCGCGATAGCGACGCTCTCGGCAGTGCAGCCGTCGGGGCGCTTCGGTGCCTTGAGTATTAACCAGGGCGACACGATCACCTCTTTCATTGAAAAACCGAAGGACGGCGGCAGTTGGGTTAATGCCGGCTTTTTTGTACTTGAACCTGCAGCCATCGACTACATCGAAGGTGACGCCACCTTGTGGGAAGGGGAACCACTTGTGCGGCTCGCGTCCGAGGGAAACCTCAAGGCCTATCGGCACCACGGTTTCTGGAAGCCGATGGACACGCTGCGGGACAAAAACGAGCTTGAAGGACTGTGGAAAGCCGAAAGGGCCCCCTGGAAGGTATGGGCCTGATAAACACTAATAGGGATATGATAGTTTCCCGTGGATAAAGATTTCTGGCGCGATAAGAAGGTTTTCGTTACCGGACATACAGGATTCAAGGGATCGTGGCTGTGCCTCTGGCTTGCGTCGATGGGGGCGCGAGTCACTGGGTACGCACTCGCGCCTCCGACGAACCCGAGTATGTTCGTGCTGTGCGGCGTTGATGAAAAGATCGAGCGGTCTGTGGTGGCCGATCTGCGCGATAGAGAATCGCTTGCCGAGGCCCTCGGGGCCTCGAGTGCCGATATTGTCTTCCACCTGGCGGCTCAGCCGCTGGTGAGGGAATCGTACAAAGACCCCGTGGGGACGTATGACGTCAATGTGATGGGCACCGTTAACCTTCTTGAGGCGGTCCGGTTGAGCCGAGGCGTGAGGGCGGTGGTGCTGATCACGACTGATAAGTGTTACGAGAACCATGAATGGGTCTGGGGCTACCGCGAGAACGAGCCTCTGGGCGGATACGATCCTTATTCGAACAGTAAGGCCTGCTGCGAGCTGGTCGCGTCATCTTACCGCGATTCATTTTTCAATGCGAAGGAGTACGCCCGGCACAGGGTTGCTCTGGCGACCGTGCGCGCGGGAAACGTGATCGGTGGCGGCGATTGGGCCGATGATCGCCTTGTTCCGGACTGCGTTCGTTCGTTTTTGCGGGGCGAGACGGTTGTGTTGCGCTATCCGCGCGCGATCAGGCCTTGGCAGCACGTTATTGAGCCGCTTGCCGGATATCTCGAGATCGCACAGCGGCTTCACCATGACGGATCATTGTTCGCGGAGGCCTGGAATTTTGGGCCGAATGACGATGACGCGAAGCCGGTCGAATGGATCGTAAAGCGAATGTGCGCTTCCTGGGGTGACGGCGCGACTTATGCTATTGACACTGGGGCACATCCTCATGAGGCGTCCTATCTGAAGCTCGACTGTTCTAAAGCGAAGACGAGGCTTGGATGGCGCCCTCGGTGGAGCATTGGCAGGGCGATCGATGCGGTAATCGAGTGGACGCGCGAATATCAACGTGGCGGGGATCTATCGCGTTTCACTATCAGTCAGATCGAGGAATATTCGCTCGCCGCAAAAGAGGAATGGTGAACTGGAAAGGTAAAATTGTGCTTCTTAATCCATTCCCCGAGTCGACGCTGGACGGGGAACGCACGGCGCTTGCGCTGTCGGATGCGGATGAATCAGGTGATGTTGAGTTTGTTTTCGTCGTCCAGGCCGATGGCGCGCCGACCGGCACGGACAGAACGCTTATCCTGAGTGGCGAATCATATTTGGGACCGAGTCTCGCGTATGATGCTGTTGTCATCCTTAAAAAATACGTGTTCCCGGAACGACTCATCAAGAGCTCCCTCGCCGAGGTGAAGGCCGTGACTCTGGCGTCATTGTTTCGCGAGTTTACCCTTGACATGGCGGGCCAGTACTACCTGGCGAACGAAGAGAGCAATCGCGGTGTTTTTGTCCCCGGCGCAAGCAGGGTCAATTACGCCGGGAGGGTGTACGACGAGCGGGAAATAAGGGGCCTTGTCGACGCATCGCTCGAGTTCTGGCTTACCTACGGGAAGCACTCAATAGAGTTCGAACGGCGGCTGGCGGAGTACCTGGGCGTTAAACACGCCTTCCTGGTCAATTCGGGCTCGTCGGCAAACCTACTGGCCTTCATGGCCCTAACCTCGCCACTATTGAATGAGCGTCGAATCGAGCGCGGGGACGAGGTTATCACGGTCGCGGCCTGCTTCCCTACGACGGTCGCGCCCATTGTCCAATACGGCGCCATCCCGGTTTTTGTCGATGTTGATCTCGAAACCGCTAATGTAAACGTTGCGCGACTTACGGGTGCGCTCTCACCGAGGACCAAGGCCGTCTTCCTTGCGCACACTTTGGGCAATCCGTTCGACATAGCCCCCGTCAAAGACTGGTGCGCGAAGCACCGCCTGTGGCTCATTGAGGACAATTGCGACGCCCTGGGATCGCGATATCGCGGGAGGTTGACGGGGACCTGGGGCGACATCGGAACAAGCAGCTTTTACCCCCCCCATCACATGACCATGGGCGAGGGCGGCGCGGTCTATACGAACGACGCAACATTGAAGAAAATCCTTCTTTCGATGCGCGATTGGGGCCGCGATTGCTGGTGCGATAGCGGGATGGATAACACCTGCAAAAAGAGGTTCTCGGGCCAGTTCGGCACGCTGCCGTTCGGGTATGACCATAAGTACGTGTACAGCCATTTGGGCTACAACCTCAAGGCGACGGATCTTCAGGCGGCCATCGGATGCGCCCAACTTGATAAACTCCCCGATTTCACCGAAAAACGGAAGCGAAACTTTTCGTTGTTGCGCGAGGCCCTGTCGCTTCACGAGAGTGTTTTTATCCTGCCTCGGGCCACGTCGGATAGTGATCCGAGCTGGTTCGGTTTTCTGCTAACGCTCAGGGATGGCGCCGGTTTTTCGAGGAACGAAATCGTCGCCTTTCTCGAGGATGGCAATATTCAGACAAGAAACCTGTTTGCCGGAAATATCACACGGCACCCCTGCTTTGTCGACCTCGTTGAGGGCCGTGACTACCGCATCGCGGGTGGCCTGGAGAACACCGACAAGATCATGAACGACAGTTTTTGGGTGGGCGTGTATCCGGGGATGAGCGATGCGATGCTGCGGTATATCGCAGAGAGAATTGATACGTACGTAAGTCGCACTCAAGAACGGAAAGGATGACGGATCGTGTTATGGAGGAGATGACTCTATGAAGGGCGAATTGTTTAATAAGTTATTTATCTTTGAAATGGCCAACAATCACATGGGAGATGTTGGGCATGGCTTGAAGATCATCAGGGACATCCATGCGGTCGCTAGCAAATATGATTTTCGTTTCGGCTTCAAGTTGCAATACCGCAACCTAGATACTTTCATTCATCCCGATTATAAAGGGAGGAGCGAATTCAAGTACGTGAAGCGCTTCTCCGAGACACGGCTCTCCGAGGACGAGTTTATCGCGCTCAAGAATGAGATGACGCGCCTCGGCTTTGTTACCATCTGCACGCCGTTCGATGAAGAATCGGTGGACATGATCGAGCGGCACGGCTTCGATATCATAAAAATTGCCAGTTGCTCGTTTACCGACTGGCCGCTCCTGGAGCGGATCTCCAAAACCGACAAGCCTCTCATCGCATCGACGGCCGGCATAGCGCTCCTCGATATCGACAACGTGGTGAGCTTTTTCGAGCACCGGGAGAAGGATTTTGCTCTTATGCACTGCGTGGGCGAATATCCCACACAGGCGCGAAACCTTGACCTCGGGCAAATCGAGCTCTTCCGAGCGCGCTACCAGAACGTGCCGATAGGTTATTCGACACACGAGGACCCCGAGAACATGGACGCGGTGAAGATGGCGGTGGCGGCGGGGGCGATAATACTTGAAAAACATGTAGGCGTCCCAAAAGACGCATATCAGTTAAACGCATACTCGGCCAGTCCCGGCCAGGTTGACCGGTGGCTCGATTCGGCGCTGCGGGCCTTCGAGATGCGCGGCGAGGCCGCCGACCGGAGGAGCATCACAGAGAAGGAACGGACCGATCTGCGCGGGTTGCAACGGGGGGTATTTGTAAAGAACCCCGTCAAAGCGGGCGAGAAGATTACCGCCGGTAATGTCTTTTTCGCAATACCAAATCTCGACGGGCAGCTCGTTGCGAATGACCTATCGAAATACAGCGAGTTCATGGCTAAAAGGGACATCACCGCCAATGGTCCGGTTTTGTTTCAAGACGTGGATCACCGAAACCTGCGCGACCGCGTGATCGAGATCATCGGGAAGGTCGTGAACATGATCTCCGCGAGCAGCATCTGCCTCCCGAACAAGCTCGATGTGGAGCTGTCGCACCACTTTGGGATTGACCGCTTCGATGAGTGGGGCGCCACGATCATCAACCTCATTAACCGTGAATACTGCAAGAAGATCATCATCCTTCTTCCCGGGCAAAACCACCCGGCGCACCTGCACAAGAAAAAGGAAGAGACGTTCCATGTCGTGTACGGCAGCCTGGTGCTGTCTCTCGACGGGAAGGAGCGGGAATACCGGGAGGGCGATATCATCATCGTCGAGCGGGGCATGAGCCATAGCTTCAGGTCGGCGGGGGGCGCGATCTTCGAGGAGATATCGACGACCCATTACGTTGACGATTCGTTCTATGACGACGCGAACGTCATGGCCAACAAGCACCGGAAGACCGCCATGACCTACTGGTCCGACTGGCTTACACGGCCCATCCGGTGACGGGAGCCTCCGCGTGTTGACCATCGCCTGGGACGTGGACGACGTCCTGAACGATCTCATGCGAACGTGGTTTGAGGCCGAATGGCTCACGCGTTACCCGTTGTGCGAGATTTCGTATAACGATATTTCCGCGAACCCGCCCCACGGTCTCCTGGGGGTTTCGCAGGAGGAATATCTCTGTTCCCTGGACCGCTTCCGGCAGTCGGACGCGTACCTCGCGATGGAGCCGGTAGGGCCCGTGATGGAGTGGTTTAGAAGCTATGGCGAACGGTTTCGCCACATTGCCGTAACGGCGGTCCCGCGTACGGCGGCGCACCGGAGCGCCCAGTGGGCAATAGGCCGCTTTGGCGACTGGATACGAACGTTTCATTTCGTTCCCTCCGCCCGCCCCGGCGCGACAATCCCGGCGTATGATCGCGGCAAGGGAGAGTTTCTCCGGTGGCTTGGACGGGCCGACGTCTTTATTGACGATGACGAAGGCAATATCGCCTCGGCGGATGGATTGGACGTGCGGTGTCTGCTCTTCCCCCGCCCATGGAACGGCGCGGCTGGGAAGACGATTGAAGAGGCCCTGGACGGCCTCTCGAGAATGCTTATGGACAAGTGAAGCGACACGATATGATAAAACTTAGCGACTATGTAATCTCTTTCATCGCCGATCGCGGCGTGGACCGGATTTTTATGCTGCCCGGCGGCGGATGCATGCATCTGGTAGATTCGGTGGGGCGCAACGGGCGCCTGACGTTTACCGGCTGCCTCCATGAGCAGGCGGCGGTGATCGCTGCGGACGGTTACGCGCAGTTCCGCGGGGGCCTCGGCGTCGCCCTCGTGACAACCGGGCCGGGAGGGACCAACGCGCTCACCGGCGTGGCCGGTTCCTGGATCGATTCAACCCCCGTACTGGTCATTTCCGGGCAGGTGAAGAGAAAGGACCTCCTGGCCGGCAAGGGCGTCCGCCAGATGGGCATTCAGGAGGTCGATATTATATCGCTTGCGAAACCAATTACCAAGTACGCGGCGATGATTGAAGACCCGACCTCGGTGCGCTTCCATCTCGAAAAAGCGGTCCATCTGGCCACAACGGGACGGCCCGGACCGGTGTGGCTCGATATCCCCCTCGATGTGCAGGGCGCCATGATAGACGAGACGACGCTTGCGGGCTTCACGCCCGATGCGAAATCGGTGTCGCCTTATGAAATGGCTAGTAACGCCGGCGTTGAGAAAGCGATTGCATTGCTCAACGAGGCGGAGCGGCCTGTTATCCTTGCGGGACGGGGCATCAGGCTCGCCGGTGCCCTCAATGAGTACATACGGCTCGTCGATGCGCTCCAGGTCCCCGTCCTGACTACCTGGCGCGCCGCGGATTTCCTGCCCGAGGATCATCCCCTCTTTTTCGGACGGCCGGGGTCCATCGCCTCCCGCTACGCCAACTTTGTCCAGCAGAACGCCGATTTGATATTCATTATTGGCGCACGTCTCGATCTCCCCCAGGTGGGGCACGGATATGAGAATTTCGCCCGGGCAGCGCGGAAGGTGATTGTCGATATCGACGAAGCGGAGATCCGCAAAACCGACATTGATGCAGACGTGTCGGTTGTCGGCGATGCCGGCTTCTTCGTCCGGCAGTTCCTTCAAGGGATCGATTCCGTCATGAACAGAGACCGCTCAGCGTGGCTCTCGCGCTGCCGTGAATGGAAATCCCATTTCCCGCTTGTCACGTCTGAGCACCATGCCATGGGCGATTACGTGAATACCTATGCTTTCATTGACGTCCTGTCCGATCTCCTCGGGGAAAACGACGTGATTGTCCCAGGTAGTTCTGGCACCTGTGCCGAGATCACCCTTCAGGCACTCCGCATTAAAGCCGGGCAGCGTTTGATCAACTGTCCCGGTCTCGGTTCCATGGGCTATGGGCTGCCCCAAAGCATTGGCGTGTGCCTAGCCAGCGGTGGGAGGCGCACCGTGTGCATCGTGGGCGACGGCGGCCTCCAGCACAATATCCAGGAGCTGGAAACGCTCAAGCGAACGAAGGCGCCGGTGAAGCTGTTCGTCTTAAACAATAACGCCTACGCCTCGATCCGGAACACGCATACCCGCTTTTTCGAGGGCCGGCTCGTGTGCTGCGATCCCTCCAGCGGCTTGACCCTTCCGGACACGTGCAAGGTCGCCGAGGCGTACGGATTACCCGCGGTGAGGATTTCCGATCAAAAAAATCTTCGCCGCGATGTCGAAGAGGTCCTCGGGAGAGCGGGGCCGGTTGTATGCGAGCTCATGATCGATCCCGCGCTGCAAACGGCCCCGCGCGTGTCGTCATACGCAAAGCCCGACGGCTCGATGGCCTCAAAACCGCTTGAGGATCTATGGCCGTTCCTGGAACGCGATGAGTTCAGGGCGAACATGCTGATTCCGCTGTTGGATGAATGATGAATAGACATAGTGAGCGCGAGCACACTATTGATGCACAGGATTCAATTCGACATGCGATCGGGACGCTCGATTCAGCTATTGCCGATCCGAAGCAGGGATTGCCCGAGGATGTTTTTCTTTTCATATCCAGAATAACACCGATGATAAATGTCGATTTGCTCGTTAAAGACGAGAAAAATCGTGTCCTGCTAACATGGCGGCAGGATCGATATCATGAGCCCGGATGGCATGTTCCCGGCGGGATTGTACGTTTTAAGGAAAAATTCGAGGAGAGAATACGTAAAGTCGCCCTCAATGAGCTCGGCGCCGTCGTAAGCCATGATGTCGACCCGGTTGAGATGAACCAGCTCATAATCCGCGATCGAGAGGAGCGCAGCCATTTCATCTCCCTACTGTTCAGGTGTACGTTAGTGACGGGATTGGATGCCGCGCGCGAACATATTTCCGGAGAGCCGGTAAACGGCTTTTGGCGGTGGCATGAGAGCTGTCCCAATACTCTGCTAGCCGTTCAAAGTATGTACAGGAAATATTTTCATGATGCGGCACGTTATCATGAGTGAAAACATGAAGTTCACTCGAATCGCGATCCTCGGGGCGACAAGCCATATCGCCCGCGGCTTGATTTATCATTTTTCTAGCACACCATGGGCTTCTCTTTTTCTCTTCGCACGGTCGCCAGAACGAGTCGGGAGTTTCATTGCGGAACATGGTCTCATGAGCCCGGTAGAGATTTTCGACGGGTTCGAATCGATTCACCTGCGCGAGTACGACGTGATAATCAACTGTGTTGGCCTTGGATCGCCGCCGAAAATAAAGAACCGGAAAAACGAATTCTTTCGTTTAACCGAGCATTACGATAACATGGTGATGGATTACCTCGATAAGCACCCCGCAGCGCTTTACCTTAACATGAGCAGCGGCGCCGTGTATGGTACGGATTTCTCGCAACCGGCCGAACATGATAGAAATGCGATACTACCCGTGAATCGAATAACCGCCGACCATTTTTACTCGATCGCTAAAATCAACGCAGAGGCGAAGCATCGGGCGCACCCGGAAAAGAACATTGTTGACCTCCGCGTGTTCACCTATTTCAGCCGTTATATCGACATCGAGTCCGGTTACTTAATAACTGAGATAGTTAAATCGGCCAGGGACAAGAGAAAATTCCTCACGGGGAAGAGCGATATCATACGGGACATCGTGGGGCCGGCCGATCTCTTTTCGCTGGTGTGCCTTTGTATTGGGCAGCGAACAATTAACACCTCCTTTGATGTGTACAGCGCTGGCACAGCGAGAAAGTTCGAAATTCTCGATTTTTTTCAAAATTGCTATGGCCTTGAGTATGTGGTTGATGAAAACTTCAGTACCACCGATTCCATTGGGTTGACGTTGAATTATTATTCAACGGATACCCGAGCCAAGGAGATCGGTTATGTACCTCAATACTCCTCTCTTGGCGTAATAGAAGAGGAGGTAAAATCCATTCTTTCCGGAGAGGGCGGCGGAGCTGAAAAACGCCATGAATCATGAAATTATTTCGTTATCGTTTTCCTTTTGGTGTAAAATCCCAGCAATTGGATATTCGCTGTAAGATGTGTGAGGCTGCGTCGTATGACTATTCACGCATGTAGAATATGCGGAAACAGTTTTTTTGAAGGCTCGTTGCTTAGTTATCGGAACATGCCGCAGGCCGCACAGTTCCTGCCTGATGCCGCATCGCTGTCAGACGATTCGGGTATTGATCTGGACATACGCCAGTGCTCCGGATGCGGGCTGGTGCAGTTAAGCGGGGATCCGGTATCCTATTATCGCGATGTTATACGCGCCGCGGCATTTTCTGATGAGATGAGGTCCTTCCGTATTGACCAGTTTTTCGGTTTTGCGGGGAAGTATGGGCTTGGCGGAAAGAAAGTCATCGAAATTGGTTGTGGAAAGGGAGAGTACCTCGCTCTAATGAATCAATCGGGCGCGGAGGCGTATGGCGTGGAACACTTGCCCGAATCAGTTGATTATTGCCTTCGCGCCGGCTTCAGGGTGTCACAAGGATTTGTCGAGGACGAGCGGTACATGATCGACGGTGGTCCCTTCGATGCCTTTTATATTTTAAACTTCCTCGAGCATCTCCCGGATCCTAATTCCTTGCTTCGGGGGGTGAGGTGCAACCTGTCGGATGGCGGGATTGGTCTTGTTGAGGTACCGAATTTCGATATGATAGTGCGGAACAAGCTCTTCTCGGAATTCACCAGCGACCATCTGTTCTATTTCACCAAGGACACGCTCGCAATAGTACTGCGGCTCAACGGTTTCGAGATCCTCGAATGCACGGAGATATGGTACGATTACATACTTTCAGTTATTGTAAGGAAAACGGAGAGGATGGATCTGGCATCCTTCGCAGGCTACCAGGAGAGAATTACCACGGAAATACATTCATTTATTGATCAGTTCGAAAACGGAAGAACGGCGATTTGGGGCGCGGGTCACCAGGCGCTTGCCATAGTATCGCTTGCACAGCTCGGCAACAGAATCCGATACATCATCGATTCCGCCCCTTTCAAACAGGGGAGGTTTTCTCCAGCCACCCATGTGCCGATCGTTTCTCCCGATTCGCTTGACACCGATCCTGTAGATGCTATCATCGTCATGGCGGCCAGTTATTCGGATGAAGTTGCGCGTATTATTCGAAGCAGGTACGACAAGAAGCTGAGCGTTTCCATATTGAGGGATGATGGACTGGAAACTGTATGATTAACTGAACGTTACATCGAGGGAAAATCAATCGCTAAAGAGGCACACGATTATGACGACGAACCAGGATCAATTAAAACCGGAAGAAATTGAAAAACGCAATTCCCTTAAAAAGGAAAAGCCGTACGTATATGAAAAAATCATGAAGTACGACGAAAAGGTAAAGCGGGGCGAAAGTATAGCGATCCTCCAGTTCCAGTACGACTACACCTGTAACTTCCGCTGCCAGCATTGTTGCATTACGGGCTTCCAGGGGAAAAAGAAAGAGCGCTTTTTTACTATAGATGACGTAAAGGAACTTTCCCGCCAGGCCGACGAGATGGGACTCGCCCACATCGTCGTCACTGGCGGTGAGCCGCTCGTGTTCCCCGATTTTGACGACATCGTTAGGGCGATCGATCCCCAGAAATTTTATATTACTTCCGACACAAACGGATGGCACCTGGATGAAGCGCGAGCTCGCCATATTAAGTCACTCGGAGTTGACAAGATTCAATTGAGCCTTGATAGCCTTTCTGCGCCGGAGCATGATGATTTCAGGCGCAAGTCAGGTTCTCACGAGCGCGCATTGCGGGCCATCGATGCGGCTCATGAGGCCGGGCTGAATCTGATCGTGCAGACGGTTGTCACCAAGCAGCGGATCCGTTCGACCGAGTTCACAGACTTTCTCACGTTCCTCAACGGCAAGAACGTCCCGGTATTTGTGACCTACGCCAAGCCGGTAGGAGCCTGGGAGGGGAACTATGATGTCCTCATCAACAAAGACGATATGGATTATCTGCGGGGACTCGAGAAGCAGTACAACGTGTTCACGCATCTCACCCCAGCGTATGGTCTCAACCTTGGATGCATCGCCGTCAAGCGGATGGTGTCCATCACGAAATACGGCGACATCATGCCGTGTCCCTACATTCATGTTTCGCTGGGAAACTTTTTCGAGGAGCCGCTCAATGTCATAATGGAGCGCGGTATGAGGATCAAGTACTTTGGCGAGTTCTGCGATACCTGCCTGATTGCTGAGGACCGTAATTTTATCGAGAACGTCGAGGCGAAAAAGATATATGGAAAGCCGCTCCCGGTGCCGTGGCGGGAAGTGTTTGGGGTGGATGACTTTATAAAATAGCAATTGAGTGCTGTGCCGATTCTAAGCGTGTTCAGAATCGAAAACGCATTCAACAAACTTCGGGATTAACGATTACAGCTATGACAACAAACTCGATTGCATTAGATAAGAGGAAAAAATTGAATTATTTGCTGGTTATGCCACGGTTGATCCAGGAAATGGGCGACGGGTATTCCTTTCCACTTGGTATCACCTATATATCCTCCAGTATGAAGCACGCAGGGTACAAGGTTTATACCGTTAACTTGAATCACCAAACGGGCGAGATCACAACGATAATTAGGGATTATATAAATAACTTTAATATCGATGTAGTAGCGACCGGCGGATTATCATTTCAATATAATACCATCAAACTCGTTCTGGATGCGGCTAGGGTCTGTAAGAGTGAAATAATCACTATTGTTGGCGGCGGCATAATAACTGGTGATCCAGAGATAGCCATGACGGCTTTGGTAAATGCTGATTTTGGAGTAATCGGAGAGGGCGAGCAAACGATGAACGAACTTTGCTCCGCATTGGAGCATGAGGCAGACATTGCTGAAATAGACGGGCTGATATATCACAACGGTGATGCTTATGTACAAACAAAACCCCGTAAAGAAGTAGACAACCTGGACGCGATTCCTTGGCCTGACTATGATGGATTTCAGCTCGGAGAATACTTGCGTTCCACTTCGCCAGGGATCAGCGGGCTCAATAGGAAGAACACCATTTTTATGCTCGCGAGTAGGTCGTGTCCGTATCGATGCACATTTTGCTTCCATACGGCTGGTAAAAAATATCGTCAAAGATCGATGGACTCGTTTTTTGATGAACTTCGGTATTTAACCTCTCATTACGAAATTGATTTCATTTGTATGGCAGATGAACTCTTCGCACGAGATTTCGATCGAGTGAAAGAGTTTTGTGCACGCATGAAGAAATTCAATATTAGATGGTGGGCGCAGTTTCGCGTTGATGATATCACCCCTGGACTTCTTGATATACTAAAAGATGTGGTTGCGAGGTAATGTCTTTTGGGCTGGAGAGCGCGGATAATCGCGTACTGAAGAGTATGCGAAAACACACCACCGTGGAGCAGATCGAGAAAACGCTTAAGATGGTATACGATTCCGGAATTGCCCTCGAGGGAGCATTTATCTTTGGCGACATAGAAGAAACTCGCGAGACGGCTCATAATACCTTGAGATGGTGGAAAGAACATCTAGAGTATCGCATCAACTTGAATTTAATCACCGTATATCCCGGATCCTATCTCTACCAATACGCATGTGCCGAGGGAATAATTAGTGACAAAATCCAGTTTTTAAAGGATGGTTGTCCTCAAGTCAATGTCTCTAAATTGACTGATGACGACATTTCAGAAATTGTAGGGGAAATACTCGAAGCGCCAAGGACGATGACAAAGTCGATTGACTCAGTCGTTCTGGTGAAAGCCGACTATTCTTCTGGGAGAATTGATTTCAGGGGGACATGCAACAACTGCGCACAGAATAACGAATGGATAAGTGTAAAGCTTTTTACAACAAATTTCATATCGTGTAACGCATGCGGTCAAAAATTCAACGTTCCGATGCCTCAATCAATTATGGAAACCATAGATGTTAATATTCATAAGATTCTTAGTAAGTATGGCAAGGTGGGCATGTGGGCGGTGAATTATAATACTTCATATTTGTTTAAACATTGTGACGCGCTGAAAGATATCAACATTTTTCTAATAGATATATCGTCGATAAAGAGAAAAATGAAATTGAATGGAAGAACAATACATGATCCGGAAATTATACACTCGGAGATGATCCCTGTCATTATAATAGCTATACCTGCGTTTTTCATGCAAATATCCGCTCAGATTAATGCTGAATATCACTCGGTATCTTCCATTATCGACATATGCGAGTTAATTAATCCCGATTACGTGACCCAATAAGTTCAGCGATGCCGAAAGTCACCATCGCAATCACAACCTATAACCGAGCGGATTACCTGAAATTCGCTATCGAGAGTTGTCTCCGGCAAACGTTTACGGATTTCGAATTGTTAATTCTCGACAACGCGTCGACCGATCATACCAACGAAATCGTCAGAAGTTTTACGGACCCCCGCATAATCCATGTCCGGAACCAGGAGAACATCGGCTCCGCGCGCAATTCATACATTGCGTACCAGCGGGCAAAGGGGGAATACTTTGTCATTATACACGATGATGACATCATGAAACCGGATATGGTGGGAAGGCAAGTCGGGATTCTGGATGATGACCCCGATGTTGTCATGGTTTCCGTTAATATGGATATTATAGACGAAAACAATACCGTTGTTCAAAAAAACTTTTACGAGCTCGATAAGGATATTGTATACAAAAAACATGATTTTGTAAAAGACTATTGCCGTGGGGTAAATATAATCGCGACTCCAACCGTTATGTTTAGAAGAAGTTTCATGATTGAAAACAAACTTGCCCCAATTGAAGGTGTTGGGCCAGCATCGGATACTTATCTATGGTTTCAGGTTAATGCTTATGAAAAGAATATATACATTATCCATGATTCCTTGTATCTTTATCGCATTCACGATATGCAGGATAGTAGTATCAATATAGTTCCAATGCATTTGCAATTATACCCTCATTTAAAGAAATATTTGATGGAGAATAATTTATGCAATTATTTGCCAAACTTGACTGCGCATTTTTCGAACATCATTGAAGGCAATTTAAAACTTCAGAAAATAAAAAGATCTATATCTCTACTGGGATTTGTTGGTGTTGTTATCTCAATGAGGAGAAAAAAACTTATTAGCTTGTTTGATGGAAGTAAAATCGTATTATATGCTTTTGTAGAAAAGCATTTCCCGGTAATTCTGTTCGGATGGAAAAGATTGTCAAAAAAATGATGATTAAACGAGTATAAATAACAAGGCATTTGCATGTGTTTATCGGCGGTTCGAATAAATGAATGAGAACATTTTCAAAAGAGGGGATTTTTTTAGAATATGCAAAAAACACTCGTATGCCTTCGATTATAGATATGCAAAAAATAATGCCGATTGGAATATAGTAAAAGCACTATATGACAATTTCCAACTTTCAAATGAAATAAAAATACCAAAAATTATCCATCAGATATGGCTCGGCGGGAAATTGCCAGAACCCTATATGGCGTTAACGAAAAGCTGGAAACGGTATAATCCAGATTGGGAATACGTGCTGTGGACTGATGATACAATAAAAAATATCGATTTTATTAATGCTGAAGCAATAAGTAAAACAAACAACCCTGGGATGAAGTCGGATATAATACGATATGAAATACTGAACAAATATGGCGGGTTGTATGTAGATACAGATTTTGAATGCATAAAGCCTTTTGAGGAATTGAACAAGCTCTCGTTTTATGCAGGATTGGTTTTTAATAAAAATGTTGAAGTTGCAATTGGCCTTATTGGTTCGGTTCCTGGACATGGGATAATTAGTGATTGCATAAATAATATCAAATATACCGGGGAAAAAGACTGGGTGGATATTTTTAATACAACGGGGAGTTGGTTTTTTACAAAACACTTTATTAACAATGTGAACGTTCAAACTCGTGATATTGTCGCTTTCCCATCAGTATATTTTTATCCACTACCCAACACGAAAAGATCATTGGATCTAACAGGTTTTGGTGTTAACCATAAAAGTAAAATTAAAAAACACCTTACAGATTTCTCATATGCAATACATTGGTGGCATGTCTCGTGGAAGTTTTGGTGAACGGCATTTATCGTTGAAATGATTTCAGCTACAGAAAGCCTATAGAAACTCCAGCGGATAACCGTTAACAATTCGATGTATCGTGGAGATGAAAAAGTGTATATACTATCTATTCATAATGGACATGATAGTTCAGTCGCTTTAGTAAAAGATGGCTGTATTGTCTCTGCTGTTCAGGAGGAGCGATTCACCAGAGTAAAGAATGATTCTTCATTTCCGGTGAAATCTATTAAGTATACATTGGAGAATGCCGGGATTACTTCCCTGGATATTGATGAAGTAGTAATAGCGTTTCGATATATGCCAATGGATTTTTTTAAGTTTTTCAGATTGGGGCACGATAATCAGATATTTAGAAAAATATTGCAACATGAAGCAAGGGATGAAAAAATTTATAGAAAAATGTTTAATTTACTTCGAGGTGATTATACATATAAAAAGAATCGTGCATTATATAATGCTCAGGTGATATCTGTTCCAGTATATTTTGATACTTTTGAGTTGAGAGATGATTGTAACATTGTACTTGAAGGACATCACGTTTTACATGCAGCCTCGACATTTTTTACATCTGGCTTTAATGAAAGTGAAACATTGATAGTGACCGCAGATGGCAAGGGCTGGGATACTACAATTGCGGTGTGGCAAGTTAAAAATAATATCATATGTCCAATTATTAAATATGGAATTGATGCATCAATTGGACATTTTTATTCTAATGCAACTGAGGCATTGGGATGGATTCACGGAATGGACGAGTGGAAGCTTATGGGTCTTGCCCCATATGGTACTGCTCGGGAAGAAATAATTCATGAATTAATGAAATATGCGCCCGAATTTAATAGGAATCTTTTAGTAAAACCTCAAAATTATGGGAATTTCTATTCCTTTAATGATCATGGGACAATTCATTTCCATAATGAGCAGGTTCATGAAATAACAAAGGTACTGCAAAAAACGTCGCGGGAGGATTTCGCGGCATCAGTGCAAAAAATTGCAGAAACTGAAATGATGCAATTGATATCGTACTGGGGGAATCATTTTAAAAAGAAGTATTTGTGTTGTTCGGGCGGTTTTTTTATGAATGTCAAGGTAAATCAAATACTACATGAAGCAGATTTATTTGATGATGTGTGGATTTACTCGGAGGCCGGTGATTCTGGGTTGGCTGTTGGCGGTGCATTAAAAAATTACTATAGCAAATATCCAAATGAGAAACCCCAAAGAATTCGTTCTGTTTACTGGGGGCCTGAATTCGACAATGAGGCAATTAAAACAATACTGATCGATAGAGGTATAGAGTGCAATTATTTTGAGAATATTGAGAAAAAAACCGCCGATTTACTACAGAAAAACTATGTTGTGGGATGGTTTCAGGGGAGGATGGAGGCTGGTGCGCGCGCGTTGGGGAATCGGTCGATTCTTATGAGTCCAATAGTTAAAGAAAACAAGGATTTAATTAATAGAAAAATAAAATACAGGGAGCATTTCCGCCCATTTGCTCCATCAATCCTTTATGAAAAAGCGAGTGAGTATATTGAAAATTGTCGGGATGAGTTTTTCATGATGAGTTCTTTCCGTGCAGTAGAAAAAAATAAAAATATGATTCCCGCTGTAGTTCATGTGGATAACACATTGCGAGCACATCTGGTTAAGGAAGACCATAACAGAAGATATTACCAATTATTAAAAGAATTTGGATTGAGTACTGGAGTATATGTATTGTTAAACACATCAATGAACGTAAAAGGAGAGCCAATTGTATGTAGCCCAAGAGAGGCAATCAAGTGTTTCTATGATACTGGAATGGATGCGCTCGTAATGGGTAACTACATTATAACGAAGATGGGTGTAAAGTGAGCTTCGAAGTATTGCGCATGGTGGAGTTATGATAATTTCTCGAAGAATATTTGAAAATATATTCAAAGGACTAAGAGTGTCTAACGAGTGCGAGGATCAAATTAAAATATTGAAAGAGCTCTTGATACTTGATACAACCATGCCTGTAGATGAAACTGTATTGAATTGTATTATATTTTCTTGCGATCGGGCTATGCAATTACATGCATTACTCTCCAGTTATTACGAAAAGGTGTCGGATCCAGTTCCAGTTTATATTATATATAGGTCTTCCAGCAATCGGCACGAAAGATCGTATAATGAATTATTTAAGGATTTTTCAGAAAGGAATATAATTCCTGTAAAACAAGGATCCGCGAAAACATTTAAAGATATTTTACTAAGCGTATTAAGTCAAATACAATATGGACGTGTTTTTTTTCTTGTTGATGATGTTGTTTTTATAGAAAATGTAACATTAAAAGAATTTATGAAATATGACTCAAGATATTATATACCATCATTAAGATTGGGTAAAAACATTACTTATGCATATACAACAAACAGTTATCAAGAAATTCCTGAATGTGAAAACGTAAAACTGAGTGAAGTAAGCGTATTTTGTTGGCGATGGTGTACGGGAACATGCGATTGGGGGTATCCTTTATCCTTGGATGGTAATCTTTATTCGGTACATGAAATATTAGCGCTAACAAAAGCGATAGATTTTAATTCTCCCAACACATATGAATCTCACTTGCAAGGCTATAAATGGTTATTTGATCATCGTTACGGTATTTGCTTCAAAAAATCAGTTATTGTAAATATACCGCTTAATAGAGTTCAGAGTGATTTTAACAATACTCATGGGGAAATACATCAGGATTATTTATTGTCAAAGTGGGAAGACGGTGTTCGTATAGATTATAGAAAGCTTTACGGATTCAATAATATCGGAGTACACCAGGAAATTCCAATTCATTTCATTTAAAAAAGTCAGCTTCTGAGAATATTGTGCAAAACATCAAGAAAAACAATCCTCTGGTGTCTGTAGTAATCCCAGTGTACAATGCTGTTGATTTCATTGAAGAATCGATACAAAGCATATTGTGTCAAACGCTGGAAGATTATGAAATATTGGTTATATGTAATAATTCAAATGATGGAAGCCGCGAAAAAATAAATACAATTTCAGATAAAAGAATCAGGGTTGTTGATAACAATGAAAATGTGGGGATTCCGCGGTCGCGAAATATCGGGATTGTGGAAGCGAGGGGTAAGTATATCGCATGGTTAGATGCAGATGATATTAGTAATCCGAAAAGAATCGAAAAACAGGTGGAATTGTTTGAACGAGACAATGAATTAGGATTATGTGGAAGCTATGTAAAAGCTTTTACTGAATCGTTCAATACTATTTGGAAGTATCCTGTAAAACACGAAGAGATAAAAGCACTAATGTTTTTCAATAATCCATTTGCGACTTCATCGGTGATGATTCGGAGACGAATATTACTAGAGTTTCAATTGTTTTTTAATGATAATTTCATTGTTGCAGAAGATTATGATCTATGGGAAAGAATGTCTCATTATTGCAAAATGAGCAATATTCCAGAAGTTCTTGCATGTTATCGTATTCATGCTAGTCAGGTATCATCGGGATCAACGATGAAATCGATCCAGGAGGGGCTTGTTGCCGAGATAAGGAGGCGTCAGATTTCAAGATTGGGAATTAAACCAAACAATGACGAACTAAGGTCACATTCTTTTCTGGCGGAACAATACAATTTGTCGATGGATGATGATAGTATGCACGGTGTAATTAACTGGACAAAAGAATTAAAAAACATCAATATAAATATGAAGATCTATCCCACAAAAGAATTTTTGGATCTTCTTTCCGTGCGGATCAGTAGAATTCTGCGCAATAACATAGCTTCGTTAAAATGTTTGATTTCTGTGATAAAATGCGACGCCATATTATATAGGCATAAAATACCCTTATTGGCGAATTGTATGTATCATATGCTCTATATGAAAATTATCAAAAATATATCATGCAAAAATACATGAATGAAACACGAAGACTTCTGGAAATGCATAGCGATTCGGTTGAGAATCGTACTATTGCAATGAGTGGAGCATGTTTCATAACGATAGTATTTTATTAAAGATTCACCTGGGCGTGAAAAACGATGAGACAGGCTAAAGCTACTATTGGGAAATGTATAAAAGTGTTGATGCGGGATATGAGTGTTAGAAATATTCTGAAAACCGCCGCATTGGTTTTGTTTAGAGTTATGTTGATCGTTATTGCTTTACCGCTTAATGCTATATTGCTTTTGGTGAATAATAATAAGAATAAAATATTATTGATCCCTGAATTTGGGAAGTTTGGAGGAACGAAAACATATTTCCTTCAACTGCTGGAATACTATTCGAAATTACATTATGAAGTAGTGATTCTTCTCCAGCAGGATCAAATGGATGATGATATAATTGACGCTATTGCGTTATATGATTATTGTGTGGTACCATCACCAAATTATAATAAAAAAAATGTTATTCGGAATCTGGTGCGTCTTTGGCGAGTTATTTATAGTGTAAGGCCAGAAGTTGTAGTCTCGTCTATAGGGAATTTCGGAAATTTTCTAGAGTTGATTTATATTTGGAAAAAAATGATATATATAATGCATGTGTATCCAGAGGCAAAAACATGCAGGTGGAAGGCAAGAGCAGTTATTGATGTTGCCAGAATATTTATTAATAATAAAAAAATTCTAGTTACAGTTTCGGATTATGCAAAGAGGAAGATAGCGGAATGCTGGCATGGAGGGAATAAAAATATTCAAGTTCAAGTAGTGGGAAATACTGTGCGTAGTGACAAATTCCCAAATACAGCTACCGCGATCGGTAAAAGAAAATCATATTGTGTTCTTACGGTTGGTCATGTGTCATGGACAAAGAATTCAGAAGGATGGATTACTGTTGCTGAAGAAGTCGTGAAAAAGATGAAAGATTGTATTGTGAAATTTATTTGGCTTGGTGATGGTCCTGAATATACAAAGTGCAAGAAACTAGTTTCTGAGAGGAAATTGAAACACGTATATTTTTTCGGTTTTAAGAGCAATACAAGCGATTATTATAGGAATGCCGATGTTTATTTTCAGCCGAGCAACATGGAAAGTCAAGGAATTGCCGTATTGGAAGCCATGATGTATGGAATCCCCTGTGTTGTGTCGAACATTGGCGGATTGCCGGAATCGGTTATTGATGGCGAGAACGGTTATGTTGTTGATGTCGCGGACTCGAGAAAAATGGCAGATAGAATTATTTCATTGTTGAAAAATGATGAAAAGAGAAGGCGTTATGGAAAAAATGGACAGGAAAAATTCATAGCTTTGCATGCATATGATAGATGGTGCGAAAAAATGAACGAACTTCATGATAGATTGTTCGGTTGAGATATCATGAAAAAAATCCTCATCACCGGTTTCTCGGGATTTGTCTCGCACTATTTCCTGGAGCACCTGAGCAGTAGTAAGGAAAGCGTTTCCATCCTCGGGCTGGATCTTTTTCATCCGCAATTCCCGATTGATCATTACAAGGACATCGAATGCCGCTTCGAGGCGATAAACCTTCTGCATAAAGAGAAGGTCGACAACCTGATCTTTCAATTTCAGCCGCAGTACATTCTTCATCTTGCCTCCTATAGCAGCGTTGCGTTCAGCTGGAGGAACCCGATTGAAAGTTTCCGGAACAATACGAATATTTTCCTCAATCTCGTGGATACCGTCAGGGAACTCGGAATTGAGTGTCGTTTGCTTTCAATCGGATCTTCTGAGGAATACGGCAATGTGTCGGAAAAATCCATTCCCATAACCGAGGAGCTGGAAACAAGGCCGGTGAGCCCGTATGCGGTGGCGCGAGTCTCGCAGGAAATGCTCTCGCGCGTGTATGTGGACGGCTATGGCATGGACATCGTGATGACCAGATCGTTTAACCATATCGGGCCGCAGCAGAAAGAGCTCTTTGTTGTGCCAAGTTTCGTGAAGCAGATGGTGGAAATGAAAAAACGCGGACTCACAAGAGGAGTCCTGCATACTGGCGATGTTTCCATAGTGAGGGATTTTCTCGATGTGCGAGATGTGGTTTCGGCATATTCGGCGCTACTGCTGCATGGGAAACGAGGTGAAATATATAATGTTTGCAGCGGGATAGGACGGTCCCTGCGTCAGGTGGTTGACTTGATTGCGGATAAGCTAAGTCTGGAAATTGAAATCCGGGAGGACCCGAAAATGATTCGACCAAATGACAATAATATTGTTGTCGGGTCAAATGAAAAGATCAAGAAGGAAACCGGTTGGATGAACGACATACCCTTCGAAAAAAGTATTGATGACATTATCGCCCACTGGGATACTATCGAATAAGCCATATCGGGGGAGAGAATAAGTGAAGCTATCCATCATAATACCCGTCTTCAACGAGAAGAACACCTTCCTCGCAATCCTCGACATCGTAAAAAAAGCCCCGCTCCCGAAGGAGATCAAGGAGCGCGAGATCGTCATCGTTGACGACTGCTCGACCGACGGTACCCGCGACATCCTCGCGGGGATCAAGGATAAGAACGTAAAGATTTTCTACCACGAGAAAAACGCCGGCAAGGGCGCCGCGCTTCAAACGGGCTTCCGTCAGGCGACAGGCGACGTGGTCCTCATCCAGGATGCGGACATGGAGTACGATCCCAATGAGTATCCCAAACTGCTCAAGCCGATCGTTGATGGGAAGGCGGACGTGGTGTACGGGTCGCGCTTCATGGGCGGCGAGCCGCACCGAGTGCTGTACTTCTGGCATATGCTGGGCAATAAGATGCTCACGCTGCTTTCCAACATGTTCTCCGATCTTAACCTCACCGACATGGAGACATGCTACAAGGTCATCAAGAAGAGCGTGCTCGATCAGTTCGAACTGGAGGAGAAGCGCTTCGGGATAGAGCCTGAGATGACGGCGAAGATCGGCGAGCTGTCGCGAACGAAGGGCGTGCGCGTCTTCGAGGTGGGTATCTCGTATTATGGGCGAACGTACGAAGAGGGCAAGAAGATCGGACTCAAGGACGCCTTCCGGGCTCTCTGGTGCATCTTCAAGTACAACACCTCGCGGTTCGCGCACCTGGTGAAGTACGCCATCAACGGCATATTCGTGGCGCTGTCGCAGTATGCGTCCATCATCGCGCTGGTGGAATCCTTCGGGATGCGTTCCATGCTGCAGCAGAATATCGCGCATGCGATCAGCATCGAGATCTCCATCATCGTGGGGTTCGTTCTGCACTCCTTTCTCGGCTGGCGATACCGGTTCACGTCCGTTGGGCAGCTCATGCTGAAGGTGTTCCAGTTTCACTTCATCACCGGGATCTCGGTGGCGATGCGGTTGGTGCTGTTTTACTCGCTCTCGGCTACGGGCATGGACTACAAGCTGAACACGATCATCGGGATTGTCGTGGCCATCGTCTGGAATTTCCTCGGGTACGATCGCATCGTGTTCAAGGAAAAGTATAAAGAGATACATCCCGGCAAATGATCGCCGTATTCGTTCTTGCGCTGTATGTCGCCTGGACCATGGCCCTTCTGGGTTATGGCGGAGCAATTCTTCTCGCACTCAAGATTCCGGACGCCGATGATTCGGCAACGCCTTCCAGCACTGTGCGCATCGCGATAATCGGCAGCGCTGGTTTTTGCGTGATTACGCTCATGGGCGCCGCAGTAAACTTTTTTATCCCGTTAAACGCCGCCGTGTCCGCCGTCATGCTTGGTGTCGGGATGCTGCTGTGCGTATTATTACGAAAACGAGTTTTTTATGGTCACACGCGATCGGATTGGATCGTGCTGATGTCTGTTCTTGTTTTCTGCGCGGCGTATCCGTTCATGCGGTGTCTGAACTTCGACACCGATCTCTATCATATTCAAACGATTAAATGGATTGCCGACGGCCCCGTCCAATTGGGGCTTGCGAATCTTCACGGGCGCTTCGGGTTCAATTCCCTGTGGTTTATCGCCGCGGCGCTCCTGGAGCCAGCGCGCGTGGTGACGAAAAACCCGTTTTTCATCATCAACGCGATTCTGCTCTTCTTGTACGGTTCCGCGGTCTTCCTATCATTGAAGAACAGCCTTTTCAGTAAGCCGTCGCTGTCCGATTCGTTTCTGGTCGCAACCGGCATCCCGTGGCTCATCAAGCTCGATCTGGATTTCGCATCGCCCACTCCCGACATCCCGGTCATGTTGCTAAGCTTTCTCGCGGTGTATCTGCTGATCGCGTATTTCGAAAACGAGAACGAAGACCCCAGCATCCTCCTCCTGGCGCTTTTGTTTTCCGCATTTATTGTCACTCTGAAACTGTCGGGAGCGGCGCTCCTGGCGTGCGCTGGCCTTGTGGCGGCCTGGATGCTTTTTCGCCGATACCGGCACACCGGCGAGAACCCGTTTACCAGGCGCGACAGCATGGGGGTGATGATACTGGCCTCCCTGTTGATCGTCCTCTGGGCGATAAAGGGCGTGATGATTTCCGGCTGCATCGGTTATCCTGCTACGATCCTTCATTTCGGCAATCTGCCGTGGTCGGTCCCGATCGAGACGGCCATATCGGAGGCCGCGTGGGTGAAGAGCTGGGCGCGCTTGCCCGGTGTTCCCGCGGACGAGGTGCTTGCGAGCTGGAACTGGCTTGTTCCATGGATGAAAAAAAACATCAAGGGCGAGATGCTTCTTGTGGCCATCATCATCGCCGGAATGCTGTCGGTGCTCATTGGGGCCGCAGTGAAAAAGATACGCGCATTTGACCGCTCATTCGTGGTTCCATTTGTGATAACGTGCATTGGCGTTGTATTCTGGTTCGCGAGCGCTCCCGAGCCGCGTTTCGGGTACGGCTATCTGTATGCGTTCGCCCTGCTTTTGGTGTGTCACGGAATCCGGGGCACTGGCCTTGTGGGCCTGCTTATGTCGGGCATCGAACGCATGGGCCTCATGCGAATCGGCATTGTGTTGATGGCGTCTCTTGCCATCATGGGCGGTGCGGCGGTGTACGGCATCTCCTTCGATAACGATACCGTCGCGCGATTTGGCGCGCTGTTTGGAAAGCATACGATAAACTTTGATGCGTGGATCCCGCGGCTGCGCGTGTACGGCGTCGCGTCGTCGCTTGCGGGTGCGCTTACGATTGCCGTCGTGGCGATGCTGCGTCGCCTTCGCGGCGAGGACTTTCGCTCACGGTTCGTGATGGCAGCGATCGTTGCAAGCCTCGCGACTTTGTTCGCCAACACGCTGTTCGTGAACTTTCGCGACATCATCGACATGGACAAATACGCCGAGTATCGGTACAGTCACAAAACGACCGACGATGGCGTGAACATCTACACGATGATCGGGAAAACCGCGAGCGGCGACGCGCCGCTCCCATCATCCCCCTACTTTAATCCGAAACTGAAAGTGAAGTTCTCCCATTCGGGCCGCCCGGTGATGTTCTGGTTGCCCCGTGAAAAAGCCACGTCCCGCACGCAATAGGGTTGACGAAACCGTCCCATGCCGTGACGCTTGATGAATTACGGCAGGGGAGGGGTTTGCCATGGAACTCGATGAGTTGCGGGAACTCCTGAAGAAGTCAACGTTCTTGGATACGACCATACCCGGCATGGAGGTGGCGACGTATTTTCGCCACTGGGACCGGGTGACCTTCCTGGCCCGCGAGCGGGGCGGGCGTCCGCGCCCAACATTCATCCCCCACAAGTCGCAAAAGTTCCTCGATGAGCAATTTTGCCTTGCCGCCGGTCTCATGGAGATGGGCGTGGGGCCGGGAGACCGCATCGCGGTGTTCTCGCCGAACTCGCTGCGCACGGCCGTCGAAATCTTCGCGCTTCTTTCGCTGGGGGCGGTGGTCGTTCCCGTCTACCCGAACCTTACCGAGGACGCAACGGACCTGCTGCTCCGCCATTCCGGCACGCGCTGGATCATCGCGGGCGGCGCGCCGCAGCTTCAGCGCGCCCGGAACATCCTCGATCGCGTCAAGACCCCGTTGCGAAAAATTATCGTGAGCTACGACTTCGCCTCCGAAGGGGATACGATCGTCGCGTACGACGATATCGTGCGGATGGGCCGGCGGTCCAATCTCATCCCGAAGGTCGTGGAGCGCATCGGCGCCATCAAACCCGATGATAGTGCGGTGCTGCTCTATACCCCCGGCACGAGCGGCGTCCCCAAGGGCGTGCCGCTTTCACACGCGAACTTTCTCGCGCAGCGCTCGCTTTCCGAATTTCTGAACATGGACCCGCGGGAGGTGAAACTCGCGCATCTTCCCTTCAGCCATGTGTTCGGCCTGTCGGCCGACCTCTTCTCGTCCGCCTACTTCGGGACGGTGACGGCGATCTGCGCGAGCTTCCAGACCGAGGACATTCTTCGCGACATCGCCGAGGTGAAGCCCACCGTGATGAGCTCGGTCCCGCGCATGTATGAAAAAATCTATTCGCATGTGATGCATACGATCGGGCAATTCGGGAAGATCCGGCGCCGGCTGTTCCGCGCGGGGATCAGGATCGGGCGCAATCATTATGAACGAGCGTGCGCGGGGCGCCGCGTATCGCCGCTGTTGTCCGTCGCGAACCTTGTCGCCGGATACGTGCACTGGCGGGTCCGCGGCATGCTCTCCATGGGGCGGATCAAGATGCTCTTCTCCGGCGGCGCGCCGCTCCAGCTCGAGGTCGCGCTCTTCTTCGGCGGGATCGGGCTGCCGATTCTCGAGGGCTACGGGCTCACCGAGACCTCGCCCATCATCAACATGAACCGCCCCGGGCGGAACCGCCCCGGCACGGTGGGCCCGCCCGTACCCGGCGTGACCGAGAAGATCTCGGAGGAGGGCGAGGTCCTGGTGAAGGGGCCGATGGTGTTTTCGGGCTACCTCGACGATCCGGACGAGGACCGCGCGGCGTTCACCGATGACGGGTTTTTCCGCACGGGCGATATCGGACAGCTCGATGACGACGGCAATCTCACCATCACGAGCCGGCTCAAGGATATCATCATCACCTCGGGCGGGAAGAACATATGCCCTCTGGTGCTCGAGAGGCTCTTCGACGAGGACGAGCTCATCGAGCACATCTGCGTGGTGGGCGACCGGCGGA
The DNA here is from genome assembly GCA_029562645.1 of Spirochaetota bacterium. Taxonomy (GTDB): domain Bacteria; phylum Spirochaetota; class UBA4802; order UBA4802; family JAKQUI01; genus JAKQUI01. Next base: position 295,944 of record JAKQUI010000003.1, on the reverse strand, counting down.
AGTACCTCTCGGCGCTTGTCGTCCCCGATTTCGCCTTCCTGTCGAATTATGCGCGAACGCACAATGTGCGCTATTACACGAACGACGACCTGGTGAAAAAGCCGGAGATCGTGACGCTGTACCGGAAGCGGATCGAGCAGGTGTGCGCGCCGCTTGCGCAGTACGAGCAGATCAAGCGCTTCACGCTGCTGCCGAACGAGTTCTCCATCGAAACGGGGGAGCTCGCCGCGACCCTCAAGCTGCGGCGCGCGGTCATTCAGGAAAAACATCGCGAGATCATCGACCGGATGTATCCGGAGAGCGATCTCGTGTCCCCCGCCAGATCATAGAAATCGACAGCCCGAACGCCAGGACCGCCGCGAGGACGAACCCGGCGACGCCGATCGTCGGGACGCCGCGCCACAGGGGCGGCACGCCCGCCAGCACGATGAGCGACGATCCCACCACGAGCGCGGCGACCAGGATGGCCGTCGCGATGCGCGCGCTGATCGCGTCGTGGCGCCGGATCATCGACTCGAGCCCCTGGTGCTCGAAGACGATGCGCACCTTGCCGCCCTTGAGCTGGTCGATGAGCTCGCGGACCTCGTAGGGGAGGTCGCGCAGCAGGAAGGCGAGATCGACCGCCGCGTGCGCGGCGTCGCGCGCAACGCGCTTCGGGTGGAGGCGCTCGCGGAAGAGCCGCTTCGCCAGCGGCTCCATGTGCTCCACGATGTTGAAGTCGGGATCGAGCATGCGGGCCACGCCCTCGATGGTGATGAAGGACTTCACCAGCAGGTAGAAGTTCGGCGAGAGCGTGAGCCGGAACGCGATGAGCGTGCCGATGAGGTCGCGCAGCAGTCGGGCGATGTCGATGTTCTTGAGCGGCAGGTAGGCGTACTGGTCCAGGAGGTCGGACAGGCGCCGCTCCAGGCGGTGCTTCTGCTCGATGTAGCGCTCCTCGGTGAGGCGCTGGAGCGCGCCGGTGATGCGCCGCGCGTCGCGCGTGACCGCGCCGAAGATGATGCTCACGAACTGCTCGCGCTGCGACTCGGGGAGCGAGCCCATCATACCGAAATCGAGGAAGCAGATGACGTTCTTTGGCATGATGAAGATGTTGCCGGGATGCGGATCGGCGTGAAAAAACCCGTGCTGGAAGATCTGCTCCAGGAGAAGGTCGGCCCCGCGGCTGGCGACGAGCTTCAGGTTGGCGCCCGGCGCGGTGTCCCTGATGATGCCGGAGAGCTTGGTCCCCTCGATGTATTCCATAGTGAGAACGCGCCGGGTGGAGTGGCTTTTGTGGACGCGCGGGACGCGAATGGTCCGATTGCCGCTGAAGTTCGCCGCGAAACGCTCGAGGTGGATCGCCTCCAGGTGGAAATCGATCTCCTGCCGGATGACGCGCTCGAACTCCTCCACCACGCCCACGGGATTCAGGTAACCCGCGCCCTCCACGTATTTCTCCATGAGGGCGGCAAGGTGCCGCATGATCTCGAGGTCGACGTCGATGACGCGCTCGATACCGGGGCGCTGGACCTTCACGGCCACGGGCGTTCCGTCGGGAAGCTCGGCGCGGTGCACCTGCGCGATCGAGGCGGTCGCGAGGGGGATGTCGTCGAACCGGCGGAAGATGCTTTCGATGGGCCTGCCGAACTCAGATTCGATGAGGGCGCGCGAATCGCGCGCCGGGAACGGCGGAACGGCGTCCTGCAGTTTCTCGAGCTCGTCGATGAGATCATTCGGCAGAAGGTCGGGCCGGTTGCTCATGATCTGCCCGAGCTTGATGAAGGCGGGGCCCAGCTCCTCGATCACCATGCGCATGCGCTGCCAGCGCGTGGGGTCGTCGACGACGTCGCGCGCGCCGCGCGTCCGGCGCGCGCGAAGCGGCCGCGGCAGGCCCAGGCGTTGTGCGAAATCACCGAAGCCGTGGCGCGCCAGGACCAGGAAAATCTCCCGGAGGCGGCCGAGGTGCCGGTAGCCGCGCCCCAGGCGGACGATGCGTCCGATCACGGCGTCAGCCCGCGCGGTTCCTGAGCTGCTCCTCGAGATCGGCGAGCTTCTTCTTGAGCTCCTCCACCTCCTTCTTCGAGGTGAGGTCCATGCGGTCCAGGGCCGTCGTGATGAGCTCGTTGATCTTCGCCTCGAGGTTTTTCCGCGCGATCTCGGAATCGCGCAGAAGCTCGTCGACGAACTTCTTTCCCTCGGACTCGGCGAGCTTGCTGTCCTCCGCGATCTTTTTCGCGTATTCCTCGATTTTCTCGGCGCCCAGCGTCGCCAGGCCAATGCCGGTGAGTACGGTCTTCTTCAATACATCGATCATTGCGGTGTCCTCCTTTTGTGTGGTGATACGCGCGGCGAGCCGCCGTGTATGACTCCGAGAGGATACCACAGGGTGCCTCGGTGCGGCAAGAAATATTTTGCGCCTAGGGCAGATACTCCGGGTCGATGTTCGAGGTCGCGTGGAACAGGTTGGTCCGCGCCCTGGGAGAGAGCCTGCCGAGGTCGCCGATGAGGGCGCGCACCGCCTCCCGCGCGCCGGCGGCGCCGTACGGGCAGTTCCCGCCCGACGGTTTGAGCCCCGCGACGGACGCATAGCGCGCGACCTGCGCATCGGAGAGCAGGATGAGCGGTCTGACGAGCGCCAGGGCTCCGCCAAAGAGCGCGAGCCTCCCCGGTATGCCGCTCACGCGTGCGTTGAAGGTCATGTTCATGAGGAGCGTCTCCACCGCATCGTCCATGGTGTGCCCGAAGGCGATGGTCGGGCACCCGACGTCTCGCGCCAGTTGAAAGAGCGCCGTGCGCCGAGCGCGGGCGCACCGGAAACACGCGGAGCCGTCCGGATCGTCGGCCGGGTCCAGGGCGATGTCGATGATGTCGAGCGCGATCCCGCGCTCGCCGCAGAACATAGCGAGATAGTCGGTGTCGACCGTATCCGTGATGCCGCGGACGCGCACATGTGCCGCGCGCAGTTCGTAGGAGATGGGCAGATGCCGCAAGCGGGCATGGAGCGTGTCCGCAAGCGCCAACGAGTCCTTTCCCCCGGAGAGCGCAAGGAGCACGCGGTCGCCCGCGGCGATCATGCGATAGCGGTTGATGGCCCTGCCGACGGCACGCCGCACCCGGTCGATACAGCGGCGTTCCTCGGGGGTCATGCGGCGGGATCAGAATGCGGCGTCACGCGCCCTGGACGGTGATGTGCTTCATGGTGGTGGAGATGGTCTCGAGCGCCTTGAAGGAGGCCGCCTGCCATTTTGAGTCCTTGTCGTAGAAGATCGTCGTTTTCGATCCGCTGCTCTCCAGGTCCTTGATGAAGTGGATGATGGGCGGCACCGTCGACGAATTCATGTACTCGAGCTTCGTGAAGTCGACCTCGAACGGCTTTCCCTGGAATTCGCGGACCGCGTCCTGGAGATAGGGAGTCAGGAGCGCGCCCGGCTCGCGGTCCTCGCTCTTGCCGGACCATGCGAGGCGCGCGGTCCCGCTGCTTTCGCCGATGGTGATTTTCAATGCGCCATGTTCGAAATCTTGCATGGTGTTCTCCTGATTGATAAGCCTAGATAGCGCGCTCGGCGAAAATCGTCAAGATTTTGTTTTCGAAGCGATACGAAAGGGAGAACTCCCCCTCGTAGGCGATGCGGTAGAGCCCGAGCTGGCTCACGCCCGGCCTGGGGTTCTCCATGAGCTCCATGAGACGCTTGGTGTAGAGCTCGCCCGGGTTGTCGCTTTGTCCGATGAGGTCGAGATGCCGCTTCACGTTTTCGTAGTCGGACATGGCGACGATCCCGTTGGAGATGCTGATGGAGATCGTCCCGTCCGTGATGGTGAGCTCGAAGTCGATGTCGGTGCTGCTGGATACGGGCGTGCCGTACTTGATCGCGTTTTCGATGAGCTCGGAGACGGTCATCATCGTGGCGTCCACCAGGTCCTTCTGGCGGTCCTGGAGGAGCGATCCCACCTTTTCGCGGATCTCCTTGACGATGCCCCAGGCCGAATTGATGGAGTATTTGACGACGAAATTGTCGGTCATCGATGGTTCCGCGGTTTCCTACTCGTCCTTCGTGACGTAGTAATTGAGCTTCTTCTCATCGGCCTCGGTAAGATTGAGCAGCTCGACGCCGATGTCGTACACCCCGTCGCGCTGCAGCTCCACCCGCACCACCTTGGCGCTGCCCTCGAAAAAATCGAATGTGTTGGGCTTGAGGAAGGTCACCTGGATCGTGGCGCCGATGTCCATGGGCATGCTGTAGGAGAACAGGATGCCGTTTCCGCTGATGTTGACCGATTTGGCGACGCTGAACAAGTTCGCGTCCTCGACCACCGCGCTTTTCTTGATGCGGATGGTGAATTCGCTCTTTACGCGCCGGTATTTTCGCTTGTCGTCTGCGCTCATGACGGGTGTCCCCGGGTGTGTGTTCCGCGGCCCTAATGGCCCGCATACGCCTGCCATCGTAATCCGTCGGCGAATAATAAATCAAGACATTTTTCACATGTGGAATTGGCCGGTGGGGAGCACGCGTATTTGTATTGAAATTTCCCGGCGCGCCGGGCATCTGTTCACACCTGCGTTGGAGGTGTTTCCATGGGCGTGGAGTATGCCGCGATCGAGCCGTACGAGATCTGTTCCATCCGTCCTCCCACGGAGAATGCGAGCCTCACCTTCCGGCTCACCCGCAATTGCCCGTGGAACCGCTGCCGATTTTGTCCGGTGTACAAGTTCGGGGCGTCCTTCAGCCGGCGGGAGATCGCGGAGGTGCGCGCGGACATCCGGCGCGCGCAACGGATCGACGACATGCTTTTCGACGAAGGATTCATCGGCCTGCGGGGGGCCTCCGGCTGGGACCGGGTCCCGGCGCTGGTCCGGAAGATCCGGCAGGCGCAGTCCGACGCGCTCGGGATGACCGGCATGCTGCCTGAGCGAGCGATGCCTTCGGCAGCGCCATCAGCCCCCGACGCCGTGGATGATCCGCGAATCGAGTGGTTCATGTCCTGGTTTCGGGAGGCGCCCGACCTCGCGGACAGCATTTCGCACGTGTACGCCTGGCGCGCCGGCGGCGGCGAGACCTGCTTCCTGGGCGACGCCGATTCGCTCATCCTGCCGCCCGCGTACCTCGCCGAGGCGATGGAGGCGGCGCGCGCCGCGTTCCCGACATTGCGGCGCTTCACGGTGTACGGGCGCACGAAGTCGGCCGTGAAGAAGCGCTCGATGAAGGAGCTTGCGGCCTATGCCCGCGCGGGGCTGCACCGCGTGCACTTCGGGCTCGAGAGCGGCTGCGACGAGGTGCTCGCGCTCATGGACAAGGGCGTGACGGGTGAAGAGCACGTGGCTGGCTGTCTCAAGACGAAGGAGGCGGGGCTCTCGTGCTCGGTGTATGTGATGCCGGGGTTGGGCGGCGCCGCTCTTTCGGAGAAGCACGCGCATGATACGGCGGCGGTCCTCGCGAAGATCGCGCCCGACTTCATCCGCCTGCGCTCGCTGGAGGTGTTTCCGCAAACGCCGCTTGAGGCGCTTGTGCGCGAGGGGCGGTTCGTGGAGGCGTCGGAGGAGCGGGTGGTGCGCGAGATCCGGACGCTGGTGGAGGAGATCGATTGCGCAACGACGATCCTGAGCGACAGCGCGTCGAACCTGCTGTCCGTGGGCGGTCGGCTGCCCGATGATCGCGCCGCCATGTTGGAGGTGATCGATTCCTATCTTGCGCTGGATGCGCGCGATAAATTGCTCTTTAGCCTGCAAGCGCGGCTTGAGTCATTTCACGGGCAGTACGGCGGCATCACCACCGACATCGTGGACGAGCTGCGTCCGTATCTCACGGACGATGGCGTCGATTACTCGCGCGCCTCGGACGATCACCTTGCGCGGGTGATCCGTCTCATACGCGGGAAGCTCATGCCATAGGGCTCACGGCCGCGCATCGCGGATGAGGCGCAGGATCGTCAGGATGTTTCCGTCCTCGACCGAGGACGCATCGACGCCGTATTCCCTGCGGATCGCGTCGTGATAGGTGTCGATCGAATCGCCCGCGAAATCCCACAGGCTCGATTCGTCCGAGAGGAAGATCCCGTCGAAATCGTATCCGAGTATCTTCGCGCAGAAATCGCGCGTGAGCTCCCCCATGGAGAGCAGTCCCTTCTGCGAGGCGAATTGGAGCTTTTTTCGTTTCATTGCGTTTTTTCTTCGCTTACCTAGTTGTTTCGCTCGATGATGTCGCGCGTATGGTGAAGCGACCTGTATCGTGCAACCCACACGATAATACAATGATGCTCTCCCCAGGAAGCTTCACGATTCTTGAAGTTTTTTTCATAAATGCCGATCGTTACGACCCCCTCCCGGCCTCCCCTTTCGTTAGGGGGAGGAGCGCCAAAAACAATCCATATCAACGCACATTCATAGAGGCGGCAGGACATCGTGCATGCGCCACCATACATGCCGTCCCGTTCATTCGATGATCGCGCCGCGCTCGCGCAGGTATCCCTGCGGATCGGCGAGAAAGGAACGGTATGCGCGGACGTGATCGGTGTCCTCGTAGGCGATCTCCCGAATTGCCGGCGAGTCGAAGCTCAGGATGATCGCGCCGGGCAGCGCGAGCAGGATGGGCGAGTGCGTCGCGATGATGAACTGCGCTTCGCCCGTCGCCGCGGCCCGATGGATAATCCCGAGAAACTCGATGAGGCGCCGGGGCGAGAGCGCGCACTCGGGCTCGTCCAGCAGATAGAGCCCCCGGATGCGAAAGCGGCTCTCGAAAAACGCCATGGTGCTCTGACCGTGCGACATGGCCATGAGCGAGGAGCCGCCGAAGTATTCCAGCAGTCCCGGATCTGTTTTGGCCCATTCGTCGAGGAGGAGGGAGAAGTGGCGGAACATGTCGGAGGCGAAAAAGGCCCCCGGCGTCGTCCCGTCGCGCCAGTCGACCGATACGTATCGGTGCAGGGTGTCGGCGTGCCGGTTTGCCACCAGCGGAGCGTGCGGGCTGTCCCAGATGTGTATGCCCGCCGCTCGCGCGATCGCGGTGAGCAGGGTCGATTTTCCCGAGCCGTTCTCGCCGATGAAGTAGGTTACCGGGGATCGGAACGCGACGGTCTTCGTGTTTCGTAAAATCGCGAGATTGAACGGATAGTTATCGGTGCCCGGGAAGGCCTCGCCGTCTATGGTGATTGCCGAGAGGTGCATGGATCGTGCCAGTTTGGGTTCTGTGCCGGTGAGCCGCCTGCTTCGCCCTGGTTGTTAACGTATAATGACGCGATCGGCGCCCAGCGGGACGACCTCACCGATAACTATCGGCTCCTCGCCGTGACTGCGCAACCGCTCCAACGCCTTGTCGGCTGTTCCTGGTTCGACGAACAGCATCAGCCCAATCCCCATGTTGAAGGTGGTGAACATTTCTCGATCCTCGACCGAGCCGTCCCGCTGCAGCATGGCGAAGATTGGCGGCGTGGGGACGCTTCGTTTGTCGATGTTCACCGCCGTCGTGTCGGGCAGGATGCGCGGGATGTTCTCGTAGAAACCGCCGCCGGTGATGTGCACCATGCCCTTGATCGCGACGCCATCGGCCATGGCAGCGAGGACGCTCTTGCAGTAGATGCGCGTGGGCGCGAGGATTGTTTCTCCGAGCGGTTTCGCAAGATCGGGAAACGTGGCGTCGAGCCGGTAGCCCTTCATCTCGAGGAAGATTTTTCGCACGAGCGAAAAACCGTTCGAGTGGATGCCGGAGGAGGGGAGGCCGATGATGATGTCACCCGGAGCGATCGCGGCGCCGTTGATGATGCGGCTCCGGTCCACCACGCCCACCGCGAACCCGGCGATGTCGTACTCCTCGGGCGCCATCACTCCCGGATGCTCCGCCGTTTCCCCGCCGATGAGGCTGCAGCCCGCGAGCCGGCAGCCCTCTGCGAGGCCCTTCACGATGTCGGTCATCCGGTCCACGTCGATCGCCCCGCAGGCGAGATAGTCCAGGAAAAAGAGCGGCTGCGCGCCCGAGACGAGGATGTCGTTCACGCACATCGCGACGGCGTCGATGCCGATGGTGTCGTGTTTTCCCATCATTTGCGCGATCTTGAGCTTGGTGCCCACACCGTCGGTGCCGGAGACGAGGACCGGGTCGGCCATTCCCGGAAACGATCCGGAGAAAAGCGCCCCGAAGCCGCCGATATCGGTGATGACGCGCTCGCTGAACGTCGATTTGACGATTGGCGCGATTCGTTTTACGAACTGGTTCCCCTTGTCGATATCGACGCCGGAGTCGCGGTATGAGGTGCTCATCGCATGTCCCTTTTGTGTTCTGGGTGTTTACGCTGGTGCGGCATGCGGATTGGATGCCGGAGGCAATCATCAACCCCGAAAATGGCAGTATGCTTATTGCGGGAGTTCAAAAATCAACAATAAAAAACTAAAATAGTGATCTGCTGCTATTCGTAATAAAAACTTCACGAATCATTATTCTAGCGCGTATTAATGATGATACGTCATATCGAAAGGAGGGACGCCAATGATGAACATTGAAACGACCGTGAACATTGCCGCGGAAGCGGTTTCGCGCTTGGATCGCGCCTCAACAGCGCTTGGGATTCCGCGCAGCCGCGTGATCGTGAGTCTGTTGCGCCGCCTGGTGCGCTTGGGCGGGGTTGAGGCGCGGATATGCGCGTCGGTGCGATATCAGCGGGCCGTGCCGGGCGGCGAATGGGCGTGTGTTCATCTGTGCCTGCGGGATGATGAGTACGAGTGGATTGTAGATATGCGGAAGTTGTTTAAGGTGTCGGTTTCGGGGATTGTTGCGATGGCGATCGAGCGCTATCTCGACGATCTGGTATCCGGTGTAGGCGGTAGTAGTGCCGATAACTATCTGCTTCGGAATTATCTACTTGCAAAAGAATATGTCGGTGAGGTAATATGCTGGAAGCTGTACTGGGGCTTCCCTCCCCCAGAGGCCCTGATCGCAGCAGGTGCGGGATGCGCCGCCACATCCTCATAGATACTGGGAGCTATAATGCCGCTAGCAGAAAACGAAGTCCAGCAGCTCATCGTGAAGCTCCGCGAGAAGTACGACGACTACGCCAGGCGGCATAGCAAGACCTGGTTCAACCGTGACGCCTTCGAAGAACGGTTGCAGTACGCCATTGGGAAGCGGATGAATCTCGAGGGTTTCATACTCGCCGAGATCAAGAACTTCGAGGAGGTGCGGCAGAAGTACGACAAGAAGAAGAGTGCGAAGGCGTCTACCGGCGAGATCGACCGCATCCTCGACGAGAATAAGCAGCGGATCAGCAAGTACCCGGAGGTAAAGTTTCACCCAAAGGCCGATTTCGAGATAGCGAGGTTTTACGGAGCACTGGGCGAATTTACAGACAGCTGGCTCCCGGTGCTTTCAGCAATCATAGAGGAGCGCGCCATCAAGCAGCGAGCCTATGATCTTGAAGAAGCGGTCAACGTCCTTGCGTTGCGGCGCGGCGAGCGCCATCCGAAGCCTATCGAGGATCATGGGTTGCTTCTGGGGAGACCGGGAGTGACCGAGCTCGATATTGACCGGAGCCGCGCGGCCTACATGCGCGAGGCCGCGTTTTCGCTGCATGAGATCGCGGATTTCTGCCAGGAGCTTATCGGGATGCGCGTTTCCGGTTGGGAGGAGCCATTACGGTTCGACAAGCTTCGTTTCGAGGAGGGCCGCAGGCGAAAGATCACCGATAACTATCGGAACCACACCACCTACGGGGCCATCGTTCGCGTGCGCGAATCGGCGCTGGCGATCCTCGAAGACTTCCGCCTCACCGCCTTCAGGCGCGCCCCCGCTCCACGACCGTTTTGATGCAGATCATGGTGATGTCGTCCTCCTGGTCGGCATAGCCCGTGAACTCGTGCAGCGAGCCAATCAGCGTGTTGATGATGTCCGCGGAGGTGAGGTCGATCAGCCGCTGGAAATTGTCCAGCAGCCGCTGCTGGCCGTACATCTGGTGACTCCCCGCCGGCTGCGCCTCGGTCACGCCGTCGGTATACAGGAACAGCGCGTCGCCCTGGTTCAGGGTGATGTCGATGTCGCGATACCGCGAGTCCTTGATGATTCCAACCAGCGGCCCGGTGTTGTTGATGAGCGTGATGTTCCCCGTCGCGCCGTCGAAGTAGAACAGCGGCGGGTGCCCGCCCGACGCGAGCCGTATGGCGCCGGATTCGATGTCGATCTGGCAGATCGCCACGGTCCCGAAATAGTAGATGTGCGACAGGTCCTTCCAGAGCGAGTTGTTCACCACGCTCAGGATCTCGGCGGGCGGCGTTCCGGGCGTCGAGAACGTTCGGAAGAGCGTCCGCATCTGGCTGCCGATATACGATGACGCCACGCCGTGCCCCGATACGTCGCAGATGATGATCTGGTACGTCCGCTCGTCGAGGTAGAAGCCGTCGAAGAAATCGCCCGATATGTCCTCGGCGGGAAGGAACGTGTAGGCGATGTCGAACTTCGTTAACTCCTTAAACTCGGGCAGGAGCGCCACCTGGATCTTCCGCGCATTGGTGATCTCGCGACGGTAGCGGTTGTTCTGCTTGGCCAGCGTCGATTGGATGTCGATGCGGTCCAGCATGATGTTGAAAAAGTCCACGATGAGCGAGAGGATCTTCTTGTCCTCCATTTCGAAGGGCGCGCGCTTCTGGATGATGATGTAGGCGCGGCTGCGCAGATTGAAGATGAGCGGCGTAATGCAGCAGAAGACCTCGCGCCTGCCCGCCGTCTGAATCCGGCAGAAGTGCATGAAATCCTCCCGGTCCCTGAAGGCCGCGAGCTTCCGCGAGAGCGAATCGGCCGGAACGGGAACGAACTTCTCGTCGAAACGCCGGGAAAGCGTCGTTTCGGTGCGGCCGCCGTCGTCGATAACCACCTCCAGCGCGGCGATGTCCATGATCCCGTTGAAGCGGTCGATTGCGGCGATGAGCTCATCGCGGTCGGCGGTCAGGAGGTGGTCCTTGATGATGCGGCTCAGGTTGAACAGCTTTCGGTTGAGCACCGACTGGTGCCGGTACTCGTTCAGGATGGCGTTCTGGTAGCGGGTGAGCCGTTCGAGGTTCGCGATCTTGCTCTTCACCTCGTAGGTCACGAAGGGCTTGCGGATAAAGTCATCGGCGCCCGCCGAGTAGGCGTCGATGATGGTCTCCTTATCGTCGGAGCCGGTGAGCATCATGATGTAGAGGTTCTCGAAGCGCTTCTGTTTTTTGAGGTCGCGGCAGATCTCGATGCCGTTCCCGTCGGGGAGATAGAGGTCCAGGAACAGCACATCCGGGTGGAAGTCGTCGGTGAGGCTCTTGAACTCCATCCAGCACGAGGCGCTCCGAAAGTCGTAGTCCTCCTCGAGGAAACTGCGCAACAGCCCGCGTATGAAAAAATCGTCGTCAATGGCGGCGATTTTCAGCTTGCTGGATAATCCCTGTTGTCTGCTGTCCACGGTTCCCGCTTGCTCGCATCGATCTTTCTCTAGTTCAGATAGATACCGCGCCTGCAGCAATATTTCAAGCACAATTTGCATAGCGGCGATACTGCAGTATTGGCGTGATAGTGCATCCTGGCGGGTGAATACGTGATGAATCACAATCGCAAAAAAATTGACAAATACCAGGGAATAATGGTAGGATAGTTTTAGCTTGGGTTCATCGTGCCAAACCGATAGGATTTTTTGTGACATCGACTGCGAAAAAATTCGATAAAGTGTATACCTACGCCGATTATCTTGGATGGCCGCACAACGAGCGGTGGGAGATACTCGGGGGAGTCGCCTACGGGATGTCGCCCGCGCCAGACAGGAGACATCAGGAAATATCGGGCGCATTGCATAACGCATTTTATTCGTTCTTAAAGGGCCGCACCTGCAGGGTGTATGCCGCGCCCTTCGATGTGCGGCTGCCCGAATCGGGAACGTCCGATGATTCGATTACGACCGTAGTGCAGCCGGACCTGGTTGTTGTGTGCGATCCCGCGAAGCTGGACAAACGCGGGGCGCTCGGCCCGCCGGACCTCGTTGTCGAGATCGTTTCTCCGACTTCCGCCGCGCGGGACATGAAAGAGAAGGTGCACCTGTACGAAAAGCACGGCATTACCGAGTACTGGATTGTGCACCCCGAGGAGGCGATCGTCATGGTGTACCGGCATGTCGATGGCGCGTATGGCCGCCCGGACGTGTTTGCCGGTGACGACACCATCGAGGTCGGAGTTCTCCCGGGCCTCACGATCGCGATAAACGAGATTTTTCCCCAATCGCAGTCTGAATAAAACCCAGTTGGAATTTGCAAACCGGCAACAAGGCCATAGTGCGTTTATGGGTTTCTTGCTGTGTACCGATAACTATCGGACCTGATCCACATCACCCGGAAAAAAAGATTGACAATGGGGCGGGAATGGCGGTTTGGTCTTTGCACATGGGCGATTAGCTCAGTTTGGTTAGAGCGCCTGCTCGACACGCAGGAGGTCACTGGTTCGACTCCAGTATCGCCCACAGGAAGCGCGTCCATCTGCCCCGGATGCGCTTTTTTCGTCTCAAGACTGGTATTCCCCCGACTATTGCCACAACACCGATAACTATCGGCGCCCTGCAGCGCGTCCATCGGATTCTGTGACGTACTACCGATAACTATCGGCCGGCAATCACCATGGGCTCCATGCGCGCCGCGACAATCCACCGCCCCCGCATCACCATCATGCAAATATTTTGTTGACTATTTCCCCCAATCGGCCGGATGTGGGCTGTTGATGATGTTCACTTGATTCCGGTGGTGCGCCATGGCAGGCCAGATAACGATCACCCTTCCCGATTCCACGACACTCCAGGCGGAGCGCGGCGCGACCGTGTTCGATGTCATCGGCGCGATCGGAAAGGGCCTGCAGAAGGCGGCCCTCGCGGCGCGCGTGAACGGGACGCCGGTGGACCTCGCGAGCGCGCTCGACGCCGATGCCGCGCTCCAGGTGATCACCTTCGACGGCCCTGAGGGCAGGGACGTCTTTTGGCACTCGGGTTCGCATCTCATGGCGCAGGCGGTGAAGCGCCTCTTCCCCGACGCGCGCCCCACCATCGGGCCCGCCGTGGACAACGGCTTCTATTACGATTTCGATACGAGCGCGAACTTCACCCCCGAGGACCTCGAGCGCATCGAGGCGGAGATGAAGAAGATCGTCGCGGAGGACCTGCCCGTCGTCCGCGAGGAGATGGATCGCATGAAGGCCATCGAGCTTTTTCGCGCCGCCGGCGAATCATACAAAGTGGAATTGCTAAGCGACCTCGATGCCGAAACAGTTTCCGTGTACCGCCAGGGCGAGTTCGTCGATCTCTGCCGCGGACCGCACGTCCCGCGCACCTCGTATCTCAAGGCGTTCAAGCTGCTCACCATCGCCGGCGCGTACTGGCGGGGCGATGAGCGTAACAAGATGTTGCAGCGCATCTACGGCATCGCCTTCCCCGACGAGAAGCAGCTCAAGAAGCACCTGCAGTTTCTCGAGGAGGCCAAGAAGCGCGACCACCGCCGGCTGGGCAAGGAGCTCGATCTCTTTTCCATTCACGACGAGACCGGCGCGGGGCTGATATTGTGGCACCCCAAGGGCGCCCGGTTGCGAAATCTCATCGAGGATTTCTGGCGCGATCAGCACTACAAGAACGGCTACGAGATGGTCGTGTCGCCGCATATCGGCAAGTCGCAGCTCTGGCAAACGAGCGGGCATCTCGACTTCTACAACGAGAACATGTATTCTCCCATGGATATCGACGGGCAGAACTATTACGTGAAGCCCATGAACTGTCCCTTCCATATCGTGATGTACAACAACCGCGGCTGGTCGTATCGCGACCTCCCGCTGCGCTGGGCGGAGCTGGGGACGGTGTATCGCTACGAGCGCAGCGGCGTGCTCCATGGCCTGTTGCGCGTGCGCGGCTTCACGCAGGACGATGCGCACCTTTACGTGCGCCCGGACCAGATGCCCGACGAGATCGACCGGGTGCTCGCCTTCAGCCTGTACATGCTGCGCTCGTTCGGGTTCCAGGACTTCAAGGTCTATCTCGCCACGCGCCCGTCGGAGAAGTCCGTGGGCGAGGAGTCGATGTGGCGCGACGCGATCGCGGCGCTCGAGGCGTCGGTGAAGCGCGCGGGCATCGACTACGAGGTCGACGAGGGCGGCGGCGCCTTTTACGGCCCCAAGATCGACATCAAGATCAAGGATGTGCTGGGGCGGGAGTGGCAGTGTTCCACCATCCAGTTCGATTTCAATCTGCCCGAGCGCTTCGACATGACCTACATCGACACCGACGGCAAGAAGCACCGTCCCTATATGATCCATCGCGCGCTCCTGGGCTCGCTCGAGCGCTTCATCGGCATCCTCATCGAGCACCATGGCGGGCGCTTTCCCGTGTGGCTGGCCCCGGTGCAGGCGGTCATCGTGACGGTGAATCCCGAGCACGCGGACTACGCGAAGGGCGTGGAGCGGGAGATGATCGCCCGCGGCCTCCGCGCCGAGTGCGATCTTCGCGAGGAGACCATCGGCTACAAGGTGCGCGAGGCCATCACGCGGCACGTTCCGTACGTCGCGGTGGTGGGCGCCAAGGAGGTCGAGTCCGGCACCCTCGCGGTGCGCCGTCGCGGCGAGAACAGCCCCGAAACGCTCGCGGCGGGCGCCTTCATGGACCGTCTTGCCGCGGAGTCCGCCGAGCGGAAATAGAAAAAAATCTTTGACAATATCGGCGAATGTTTCTCTACTTGCTCATTTTACGCGCCCGATGTGCGCGATCCGATGACGGCATGATCATGGGCGCGAGGAGGTAATGTATCAGCAGGTTCGACACAAAAGACAGGAACGATAGCAAGCGGCACCGCATCAACGACCAGATACGCGCCGAATCGGTCCGGTTGATCGGCGAGGGTAGCGAGCCCGTTGTTATCGCACGCGACGAGGCGATCCGCATTGCACGCGAGAAGGACCTCGACCTGGTGGAGATATCGCCCGACCAGAGCCCGCCGGTCGTCAAGATCATCGACTATAGCAAATTCCGGTTCGAGCAGATCAAGAGAGCGAAAGAGGCCAAGAAGCGACAGAAGATCATTCACATCAAGGAAATCAAGATGCGGCCGTCCATCGACAGCCACGACTATGCGCACAAGGTGAAGCATGCGCGCGATTTCCTCGCCGATGGGGACAAGGTCAAGTTCACCATCATGTTTCGCGGGCGCGAGATCGTTCACAGCCAGCTGGGATTCAAGGTAATGGAGAACGTCCAGAACGACCTGCAGGATGTCGCCGTAATCGAGAAGAAGGCGTCCCAGGAGGGGCGCAATATCACCATGATCATGAGCCCGACGCCGTCGTCGGGATCGAAAAAGAATAAAGCCGAGTAGCAGTCGCACACGAAAAGGGGAACCACCGATGCCGAAGATGAAAACGAACCGGGGCGCGGCGAAGCGCTTCAAGATCACCAAGAACGGGAAAGTGAAGAAGGCGAACGGCTTCAAGAGCCATCTGCTCGAGGCGAAGCCCTCCAAGCGCAAACGGCGCCTGCGCAAGGCGACCACCGCCTCGACCTCGGAAACCGAGAAGATCAAGAGAATGATGCCGTACGGACGCGCCTAGGGCGCGCGGCTTTTACCAGTAGAGAGGAGTAGTGTTATGCCACGAGCAACAACCGGGCTTGTGCACCGGAAACGAAGAAGCAAGGTATTAAAGGACGCGAAGGGATTCAGGGGCGCCCGGAAGAACCTCTACCGCACGGCGAAGGACGCACGGCGTCGGGCCCTGCAGAACTCGTATATTCACCGTCGCGCGAAGAAGCGTGATTTCCGCACCCTGTGGATCGTCCGCATCAACGCGGCGGCGCGCCTGTGCGGCATCTCCTACAGCCGGCTGATTGCCGGGATGGGGGCCGCCGGGATCCAGATAGACCGCAAGATGCTCGCGGACATCGCCGTGACCGACATGGGCGCCTTCAAGGCGATCGTGGGCAAGGTGAAGGGGGCGGCCGCGTAATTTCGCCGGGTGCGGAGTGAAAACCCCGGCGAGCATATCAAGCGCCGCGCCAATCCGTCGATGTATAACAAGCGCCGTCTGTGCGGCGCTTGTCGCGTTTGCGGGCCCCGTTGAGACCGCACGCGCGTCCCTTCCGCTCACCGAAACCATCAACACCCTTCCCGAGGGCTCGGTCGAACTCCTGCTTCGCGAGGAGTTCATCGACGCGCGCGCGGGCGTTCAGTACCGTCGGGACAATGCCTGGCTGGGCCTGGGGATCGTCCCGGACCTTTCCATTTGGATCGGGTTCCAGTATGTGCATCGCCATGCGCCGGGTTCCGAACGCAGCGAGCTGGGCGATTCCTTCCTCAAGATCTGGTATTATCTCACGGACGGCTTTGATGACCGGTTCCATATTGGCCTTGTGGGCCGATTCCGGTTCCCGACGGGCCGCGACGCATATGCCGAGAGCGATTGGCACGGCGCCGCCTTCGGGAACAATGAGCTTGCCCTGGGCCCGGTGATGCAGGTCGACGTCTGGCGGCTGCACGTGCATCTCAATCTCCTGTATGTGCTTCGCGAGGGGGGCGACGAGGAGTTCTACAGCGGGCTTTCCCTCAACCCCGCCGAGGAGCGGACCTTCCGCACGGTCTTCGGGCTCGATTACACCTCACCCGACAGCTTCCTGGCGCGCGAGCGCCTCAAAAACGATTATTTCATTTTCTCGGCGGCCGTCAACACCAACGCCTTTTATCCGGTGATCCCCTATGCCGAGCTGTACCATGCCCGCCGGCTTACCCGTGGCGACCTCGGCCCGGACGCCATCCCCATCGAGGGTTCGCTCGTCAATCCCGTCCTGGTATCGGCAGGCGTCCGGTTTTTTGTCCTTGAATCCCTGTATCTAGGCCTCTATGGCGCGACCAGCCTTGGAAATGAGCGTCGACACATGCGCAACGCGTTTGGCATTGAGGGCAGTTATCAGTTTTAACGGGCAGCGGCCGCGGCGCGCTTGGAAAATTCAAATAAAAATACTTGATTTAATTCACCGCATGTATAAAGGTACAATAAACGGTTCAA
Organism: Spirochaetota bacterium; assembly: GCA_029562645.1. Classification (GTDB taxonomy): domain Bacteria; phylum Spirochaetota; class UBA4802; order UBA4802; family JAKQUI01; genus JAKQUI01. Next base: position 278,947 of record JAKQUI010000003.1, on the reverse strand, counting down.
TTCAGGTTTACCGTGCCTGTGGCCGAAAATTCTACCAGGGGCTTACAGCGGCCGGCGGAGCCGAACGGGGCCCGTCCCTGATGTCGCACAGCAGACCAGGAAACCGCGGAGGATGCAATCATGATATCGATGCAACAGCTTGAAGAACTTGAAAGCAGGGTCATAAAGGCGTTACAGCTGATCAGCGACCTGCGTACGGAGAACGCCAAGCTTGAAGCGGACAATGACGTATTGAAGACGCAGGCCGAGGACGCGAAGCTGGCGCTCGAGGAGAAGGAAAAAGAGGTCGAGGAGATCAAGCGCGAGCTCGACGCCGCCACGCGGGAGCTCGCCAACCTCAAGGAGAAGGAGGCCGTTCTCGAGCGCAAGATCATCGGTCTGCTCGGGAAGCTCGAGGGCGTCCAGGGCGGGGCGGCACCGGCCGGCTCGCCGTCGACCCGCGCCGAAGCCCCGATGCGCGAAGAGCCGCCCGCAAAACCCGCGCCCCGTCGCGAGGAACCGCGCGCCGCGGAATCACCGATGAAGGCCGGTTTTGCGGCATCGTCGGCCCCCGCCGCATCGATCCCCGCCGCGTCCGCTCCCTTGAAGCCTGAGCCGGCGAAGGTCGAGGAGGAGGACGAGGACATCATCATCATTGACGACGATACCGACTTCGAGGCGTCGGGCGACGTGAAGCTCGAGAAGGCCGCGGATGCCGACGACGACGAGATCATCCTGCTCGAGGACGATGACGACGAGATCGTCATCGACGATATCGACGACGACACGATCATCATCGACGACTCGGAGGGTTCGTCCAAGCCGCCGAAGGCGTCGCCGTCCGCGGCGAAGAAGACCGAGGGCAAGCAGCCGAGCAAGAGCACGATCGTCGAAAGCGACGATGACGAGTTTCTCATCATCGAAGAGGACGCGAAGTAGGCGGTGCGGCCTCCCGGGGGATGTCCGTGGACAACAAGATCAGGGTCAGAATTTTCGGGAGCTATTACAATATCCAGGGCGAGGCGCCGCCGGAGTACATCCTCACGCTGGCCGAATTCGTGAACGACAAGATGGACGAGGTGAGCGCGGGACTTCCCGGGGCGAGCGCGGCGCAGGTGGCGATCCTGGCGGCGCTGAACATCGCCGATGAGTATTACCAGATCAGGGACTCGAAGACGAACGTGTCCGACGCAATCGAGAAACGAGCGCGCGCGCTCATCTCGATGCTCGACGAAGGGCTTATCGGCGACGTGCTCAATGCGGCGGAGACGCCGCGCCGGTAACATCGCGCCGCGGCGGTTGGCCATGATGCGAAAAGGACAGCGGGTATGGGATTAGAAGAACTCCTCGAAAAGCAAAAGAACTTCCACGGCGTTCCGATCGAGGGATCGGAGGCCGGGGTGCGATCCAAGATAGACGCCGAGCTGATGGCGGACTCCAGCGTGATGCAGTTCGTGAGCTTTCTTCTGGAGGAGGTCGAGTTCGGCATCAACATCCTCTCCGTGCATGAGATACTCCGCATGCCCGAGATCACGCGGCTTCCCAATACGCCGGATTTCATCAAGGGCGTCATCAACCTCCGCGGGAACGTGATCCCCATCGTCGACGTCCGCATCCGGTTCGATTTCCCGTCCGGCCAGATCACCGACCTCACGCGCGTGATCGTGGTGGAGACGGGCGAGAAGCTCGTGGGGCTCTTGGTGGACAATGTGTACCAGGTGGTGCGGCTGCCGGAGGGCAATATCGACCCGCCGTCGGATCTCATCGAGGGGGTGTCCGAGGAGTTTATCACCGGCATTGGGCGGATGCGCGACCGTCTCATCGTGATTCTGAATCTCGACAATATCCTGTTCTCGGACGAGGGGCGCAAGGCCGCCCTGGGCGAACAGGCGAAATAACGGCGGGTGCACGACCATGGCATTTTCACTGGGCGAATATCAGGACATCTTCCTCGAAGAGGCCGACGAACAGCTGCAGGAGCTCAATCAGAACCTGCTGGAGCTTGAGAGCCGTCCCAACGACAGCGAGATCATCAACAATATTTTCCGCGCCGCCCATTCCCTGAAAAGCTCGGCCGCATTCGTGGGGCTCAACGATCTCTCCGATCTCGCCCATAAAATGGAAAACCTCCTGCAGGGGATCCGCGACGGCACGATGTCGGTCACGCGCCCCGTGGTGCAGGCGTTGTTTAAAAGTTTCGACGTCATCAATGCGGTCATCAGCGCGGTGTCTTCGGGGAACGAGCCCAAGGTACCCATGGGTGGCGTCATTGCCGAGCTCCAGAGGATCAGCGAATCGGAAACGGACGCCAAGCCTGCGGCGCCCGAGAAATCCGCCACGCCTTCCGCAAAACCCGTGGAGGCGCCGACGCGTCCCGCCGCCCCCGATGAAGATGTCCCCAAACTCGTTCTTTCCGCCGACGATATGCGCGCCATCAGGCAGGGCGTGGACGCCGGGATGTTGGGCTACGACGTGACCGTGTTCATCGATCCCGCCGCCGTCATGAAGTGGATGAAGGCGCAGCTCGTGCTCAATAATATTGAAAAGATCGGCACGGTGGTCAGGAGCATTCCGGACGTCGAGGACCTCAGCGAGAAGCAGATGCCCAACGTGTTCAAGGTGATCGTGCTCACCGACGAGAACCTGGACGCGATCCGCGCCGCCTGCGACGTCGACCTGATCTACCGGGTGGACCTTCGGGACATCGCCGTCTCGCAGGTCAATGGCAAGACCGCATTGACCTTCCGCGAGGAGCAAACTCTCATCTCCGAAAAAAAGGAGGAGCAGAAGAAGCCGGTGGATGTCGCTGCGGAGGCCGAGGAGGAAGAGGTTGTTCGTCCGGAGGAGGATGAGGCCGAGGCCGAGATAGAGATTGGCGAGGAGAAAGACGAGGACGAAGCGGCGCACCCCGAGGCCGTTCAACGGGCCGAAGGGAGCAAGGGCGCCATTCTCAAGACCGTCCGCGTGTCCATCGACAAGCTGGACCTGCTGCTCAACAATGTCGGCGAGTTGGTGATCGCGAATTCCGGCTTCTATCGATTGTATGAGGACCTGCGCCGCCGCGACATGGACAAGGCGCTGGTGAACGAGTTTAAGAACCGCATGGAACAGATGTCGCGGATCGCGAAGGATCTGCAGAGCGGCATCATGAAAACGCGGATGGTTCCCATCGGGCAGGTGCTCACGCGCTTCAAGCGCCTGGTGCGCGACCTGGCCATGGAGTTTGACAAGAAGGTGAACCTCAAGATCCTGGGCGAGGAGACCGAGCTCGACAAAAAGGTGATCGACTCGATCGGCGAGCCGCTGATGCACCTGCTGCGCAATGCCATCGATCACGGCATCGAGACGGCCAGCGAGCGTGTCGCGATGCGAAAGGCCGAGGTGGCCACCATCACCCTGAACGCCTACCAGGGCGGCAACCAGATATTCGTCGAGGTGGCCGACGACGGCCGCGGGCTCGACATCGACAGCATCAAGCGCAAGGCGATGGAGAAGGGGCTGGCGACGGCGGAGATGATCGCCAGCATGGACAACGAGGACATCTTCAATTTTATTTTCGCCCCCGGGTTCTCGACGGCGAAGGTGATCACCGACATCTCGGGACGCGGCGTTGGCATGAACGTGGTCAAGGAGGTCGTGAGCGAGCTCAACGGGAACGTGGCCATCGAGACCGAGCCCGGCATGGGAACGAGGTTCGTGCTCTCCTTCCCCATCACCCTGGCCATCATCCCGGCGATCATGGTAAAGGTGAATCGCGAGATGTACGCGATCCCGCTTTCCGACGTGATCGAAACCATCAAGGTCGCGGAGTCGGACATCACCACCATCGAGGGCCACGAGGTGATCAACCTCCGCGGCGAGATCCTGTCGCTTCTGCGCCTCAACGAGTTCGTCGCGCTCGACTCGGCGCTGGGCGGAAATACGCGCATCCCGGTGGTCGTGGTCGGGTACGGGAACCGCAAGGTGGGGCTTCTCGTCGATTATCTCGAGGGCAAGCAGGAGATCGTCATCAAGTCCCTCGAGCAGAACTACGCGACGGTCGAGGGCCTCGCGGGCGCCTCGATCCTCGGGGACGGCAGCATCTGTCTGATTCTGGATATCGCCTCGATGATCAACAAGGTGATCAATGACCAGGACTTCCTGATGCGTCGGGACCGCAAAAAAGCCCTCGATGCGCGGATTGACGAGATCAAGGAGGTTTCCGCCGAGCGCATCGATCTCCATGGAAAGACAACCGCGCCTAAAACGGACGATGGTTTTTCCGGTGGATCGCGCGAAGCGTCCGCGCCAGCCGAATCGGCGCGCGGTGATTTCAAGGACTACGAGCCGTTTTCAATAAGCGCCCAGCGGGTGACGGACGCGAAGTCCGCCGAGAAGCCGGTGGACGCGCAGCGACCGGTGATGGCCGGAATCGCGAAGGGCGACGAGCCCGTCGCCGATCTCCTGACCAGGGTGGCCGCCGAGCCGCCGCGCACCGCCGTTGACGACGACGAGGACGAGGAGATCAAGAAACGCGTCCAGGAGACGCTCGACGGCTTTCGGCAAGACCTGAAGGATACCATCAAGACGGCCGCGGAGTCGGGAACGACCGACGATCACATCATGCGCTCGCTGGGCATGACGCGCGAAGACCTGTCGCGCGTGCAGGTGGTGTCCAATGTCGGCGCCGCCAACGCGGCGGAATCGCTCTCCAAGGTGCTGGGGAAACGCATCGACCTCACCATTCCCGAGGTGCGCGTTCTCCCCATCGAGAAGATCCCCGAGTTCGTGGGACGCATCGACAACGTGTTCATCGGCGTATACATGCCCCTGACGGGTGACATCCGGGGCACGGTCCTGTTTAGCTTTATCGAGGAATCCGGTTTCGAACTCATCAGCCTCCTGTATGGCAAGCCGGTAAGCGACGTGAAGACGATCGACGAGGACGGCGAATCCGCGCTCAAGGAGATCACGAATATCGTGGGCTCCTCGGTGGTGAACGTGTTCTCCGAGAAGATCAACCTGGCGATCAAGCCGACGGTCCCGACGGTGGTCCATGATTTCATGCAGTCGATCCTCGACTCCATGCTGGTGCTGCACAACATCTCCAACGATTACGCGCTGCTCATGGAGACCGATTTTTATTACGAAGACGACAAGGTGATCGGCAACCTGCTCATCCTTCCCGATACGGAATCGCTCCAGGTCATCGTGAAGAAACTTCGTCCCTGAACCGTCATAAGCGGCCATGCCCGATAAAAAGATCAAGGTCCTGGTGGTTGACGACTCCGCGCTCGTGCGGAAAATCATCAGCGACATCCTCCAAAAGGATCCGGCGATCGAGGTGGTGGGCACCGCGAACAACGGGCAGACCGCGATTTACAAAAACGATTCGCTCGATCCCGACGTCATCACGATGGACATCGAGATGCCCATCATGGACGGGCTCGAGTCGCTGCGCACCATCATCGCCACAAAGCCGAAGCCCGTCATCATGATGAGCGTTCTCACCCAGCACGGCGCCGAGGCGACCTTCAAGGCCATGGAGTACGGCGCGGTCGACTTCATCCCCAAGCCCTCGTCGATCCTATCCCTGACGATGGATGACATCTCGGAGCTTTTGGTGAGCAAGGTGAAGTCGGTCGCCGGGATCGTGATAAAGGTCCCGGAGGCGGTTGCGCCGCCGCGCGCCGACGATGCGCCGAGAGCGAAGACGCCCCGCCGCATCGAGGAGGTGCGACGGGCCGCGCAGCCGATCAAGGAGCGCAGCGCGCGCGTGATCGCGATCGGGACCTCGACCGGCGGGCCCTCGGCGCTCTTTAACGTGTTTAAAAACCTTCCGCACAATCTCCCCAATCCGGTGCTGGTGGTGCAGCACATGCCCGAGGGGTTCACCAAGGCGTTTGCGGAGCGGCTCAATGCGAATTCCCCGTTGAGCGTGAAGGAGGCCGCCGACGGCGATATCGTCCGTCCGGGGTGGGGGTATATCGCCCCCGGACACTCCCACATGCGCATCGAGAACGCGGGCGGCGAGCGGATCATTCGGGTTTTTACCGCGGACAAGGTGTCGGGACACCGGCCGTCGATCGACGTGCTGTTCGATTCGGTGGCCGAGACCTGCGGCGCCGAGTCGGTGGGCGTTATCATGACCGGGATGGGAAAGGACGGCGCGCGCGGCATGCTCAATATCAAGCGGAAGGGCGGCTATTGCGTGGCGCAGGACGAGGAAACGTCGGTGGTCTTTGGCATGAACCGCGTGGCCGTGGAGCTGGGGGCGGTTGATGATGTGGTCCCGCTCGATGAGATACCCCAGAAGATAGTTGAACATATATAGGGAATGGCGCGTTGGGAGGCCCGTGACGCGGATAAAATGAACAAAAATTGCATTTCAGGAAAATTTTGGTTGATCGCATATCCGCAGTATGTAGGATACTGCCCAGCGACGCCCGATTTCCGGATTTATCTAAACTGGCTGGAGCGAGACCATGGCGAGAATACTTATCGTTGATGACGCGAAATTCATGCGGACGCTTGTGCGTGACGCGCTCATCCCGAAGGGTCATGAGATCATCGGCGAGGCCGAGAACGGGGTCGAGGCGGTGGAACTGTACAAGAAGCTCAAGCCCGATCTCGTGACCATGGACATCACCATGCGCGAAAAGGACGGTATCGAGGCAGCTGAGGAAATCCTCAATTTCGACAAGGCGGCGCGGATCATCATGGTGACGGCGCTCGGCCAGGAGAACCTCCTCACCAAGGCGATCAAGATCGGCGTGAAGGATTTCGTCGTGAAGCCGTTCCCTCCGGAGCGCCTCCAGAAGGCGGCGGAAAAAGCCCTCTCCTAAGAGCGAAGCGGACGGCGCGGTCGCGCGCCGGGAAAATCAACCTATCGACGTGCACGCGCGAAGCGGGTCCCGACTCGCCTGCGGCGCGTGTGAAAACGGTTTGGCATGGAACAGCAGACGGACAGGGACAGTGGCGGCGGTCGAACGGATGCCTGCATCCTGCACGTCAACGATTTCAGCGGGCCGCTGGACCTGCTGTGGGACCTCATCAAGCGCGCGAAGATAGACATCGCGGAGATTTCCATATCGCGCATCACCGAGCAGTATATCGCCTATCTGAGCCTCATGGAGAAGAACGACATCCAGGTGGCCGCGGAATTCATCGTCATGGCCTCGGAGTTGTTGTACTATAAGTCGAAATCGATCCTTCCCTCCGACGCCATCGAGGACGAGTACTTCGTTCCCCCGCTTCCGCCCGATCTCATCGCCAAGCTGCTTGAGTTCAAGAAGTACCAGATGGCGTCGCACGAGCTGCAGAGCCAGTTCGACCAGCGCGCGGACATGTTCTCGCGGCCGACGGTTCCCGCCGAGTTCGACGACGTGGATGCGACGCTGATCGAGGTGTCGCTCTTCGATCTGCTGGCGGCGTTCGCCGACGTGATGGCCGAGACCGTCGAGACGCCCGAGATGGAAATTGTATTTGACGAAATCCTGGTGAGCGAAAGGATCGTGCATATCCAAAATTTGCTGGGAGCGCGCGAGCAGGTGCTGTTCGCGGAGTTGTTTTCCGAGCGGCCGCGGCGCATGGAGATTGTCGCCACCTTTCTGGCCATTCTCGAACTGGCGAAGATGCATGCGGTGCGACTCTATCAGCATGCGGTGTTTGGCGATATCCACATCGTCCGCGGCGGATGGGATCCGGGAGTTGCGGCGGCCGGTGACGGCGCCGAAGGGTCGATTGCAGACGGCGAGTGATGGCAGTGAACGAAGAGGAACTCGAACAGGGGCTGGAGCCTTCCGGCGAGGGCGCGGGCGACGCCGAGGGCGGACTTCCGGAGGAGGAGGACCGCGACCGGCTGGACCTGCACGGCCTTTTTGAGGCGGTGCTGTTTATTTCGAGCGAGCCGCTGCCTGCGGGTTTTTTTGTGAAGAACTTCGGGGTGGACGCGACGCACGCGCGCATCATCCTCGATTCGCTGGTCGATGCCTACGAGGAGCGCGACGGCGGCGTGAAGATCGTCCGGCTCTCCAACGGCTATCAATATGTGACCGACCGGCGGTACGCCGAGCAGATTCGGCGGGTGCTGGGCCTCTCCCGCAAGGAGACCCTCTCGAAGAGCATGATGGAAACGCTGGCGATCGTCGCCTATAAGCAGCCCATCGTCATCTCGGAGATCGACGAGCTTCGCGGCGTGTCGTCGCGCATGATGGTCGCCAACCTTCTCAAGAAGAACCTCATCAAACCCGTGGGGAGAAAGGAGCTGCCGGGGCGGCCGCTCGCCTACGGCACCACGGACGATTTTCTCAAGTACTTCGGGCTCAACAAACTCTCCGACCTGCCGCGGCTTTCTGAAATAAAGGAATTTACCATACAGCACGGTGAATAGGCGATGATGGGAATCATGGAGGACCTGGACCGGCGGATCATCGAACTCATCAACGAACGCGTGCGGCGGTATGTCGATGAGATGAAGCGGCGTGGCGAGGGCGCCGCGGACGCCTTCTCGCCCATGGACCGTGTCCGGGTGTACGAGCAGATCGCGAACTACAACGGCGGCCCGATCGCATCGGACGCGCTGCGCAAGATATACACCGAGATCATCTCGAATGCGCTCGTGCAGGCGTGTCCCACCCGCGTGGCCTATCTGGGGCCGGAGGGAACGTTTACCCAGATCGCCCTCCTCGAGGTGTTCGGCGAATCGGTCGAGGCCGTCCCCCAGAAGACCATCCCCGACGTATTCCTCGAGGTGGAGATGGACAAGGCGCCCTTCGGGATCGTCCCCGTGGAGAACAGCACGGAGGGTGCGGTCACCTACACCCTCGACGAGCTCCTCGACACCGACCTGAAGATCGTGTGCGAAAAATTCCTGCGCATCTCCTATTGCCTGGTGTCGCTGTGCCCCGATATCCGCGGCGTGAAGAAGCTCTACGTGCATCCCCAGGCGGCCGCGCAGTGCAAGTCGTGGATCCGGAAGAACCTGCCGGGCGCCGAGATGCACAACGTCGCCTCGAACTCGCTCGCGGCGGAGACGGCGTCGTGGGACAAGAACTCCGCGGCCATCTCATCGGAGATCTCCGCGCGCATCTATTCGCTCAACGTGCTCGACCGGAACATCGAGGATTCCAAGAACAACTACACGCGCTTCCTGGTGCTGGGGAAAAAGGACAATCCGCCCACCGGCAACGACAAGACCTCCATCGTGTGTGCGGTGAAGGACAAGCCCGGGGCGCTCTACGATCTTCTGCGCGCCTTCCACGAGGCGGGGATCAACATGACCAAGATCGAGTCGCGGCCGGACAAGAAAAGCATGTGGGAGTACAATTTTTTCATTGACTTCAACGGTCATACCAATGATACGGTTGTGCGCGCTGCGGTCGATATTATGAAGCAGGAAACCCTGTTTTTCAAAATCCTCGGTTCGTATCCCGCCGCGAACTGACTGGCGAACATACTGCATTGTCCCTCCGAGGCCCGTCGCGGGTGTGGGGATGATCGTCATCTGGAGTGAAATGCCGTGCTCATCGTATTGAAACCCGGGGTTACCCAGGACGAGATCGACCACATCGTCGAGAAGATCAAGTCGCTCAAGCTGAACCCCCACGTATCCACCGGCGTCCAGCGGACCATCATCACCGTCATCGGCGACGAGGACATCATCCGCGAGCAGCCGCTGGAGGCGCTGGCGGGCGTCGAATCGGTCAAGTCCATCCTGCGGCCCTTCAAGCTCGTGAGCAAGGAGACGCATCCCGACCGCACCGTCATCAAGGTCGGCGATGTGGAGATCGGCGGCCCCAGGGTGGTCGTGATGGCCGGTCCCTGCGCCGTCGAGGGCGAAGCGGCGGTCGTGGAGCACGCGCGCATGATCAAGAAGGCCGGGGCGAAGATGTTTCGCGCCGGCGCCTTCAAGCCCCGCACCTCGCCGTATTCGTTCCAGGGTTACGGGCGCGAGGGGGTGATGTTCATGGTCGCCGCGCGCCAAGAGACGGGACTGCCGTTCGTGACCGAGGTGATGGATCCGCGCGACGTCGAGTTCCTCGCCGAGCACGCGGACATGATGCAAATCGGCACCCGCAACATGCAGAACTACAATCTCCTCAAGGAGGTGGGCCGGATGCGAACGCCGGTGCTCCTCAAGCGCGGGATGAACGCGACCATCAACGAGTTCCTCATGTCGGCCGAATACATTCTCGCGCAGGGAAACCGCAATGTCATTCTGTGCCCGCGCGGTATCCGCACCTTCGAGGACATCACGCGCAACACCCTCGACGCCGGCGCCGTGCCCGTGGTCAAGGAGCTGAGCCATCTTCCGGTCATCTGCGATCCGAGCCATGCCATGGGAATCAGGGATTACGTTATCCCCGCCGGACTCGCCTATATCGCCGCAGGCGCGGACGGGCTCATCGTCGAGGCGCACCCGAACCCCGAAGACGCCACCTCCGACGGCCAGCAGACCGTCAACTACGAACAGCTCACGGACCTCATCGCGCGCGTGAACAAGGTCGCGAAGGCAATCGGCAGAGACTGTTATTGATATTCAATTGGTATGCGATGTTCGGCCCCGGCTTCATGGCCGGGGTTTGGTGCTGCGCGCAGCATAGCGCAGCGGATGAGCGGTTCGTCCGCGGCATTGAACCGCAGGAGAGCATTCTTCATGGGCAGTGATCACATCATCGTCGCCATCGACGGTCCGGCGGGCTCGGGCAAGAGCAGCGTGTCGAAGGAGGTCGCGAAGCGGCTGGGGATTTCCTATGTCGATTCGGGCGCGATCTACCGGGCCATCACCTGGCTGATCCTGCGCAACCGCGGCGCGGTCGAGCGCGGGGCCGGGTTCGCGGACGATCTCGCGGGGGCGTCCATCGACCAGCGCTTCCTTCCCGACGGGGCCTGCCGCACGACCGTGGACGGCGTCGACGTCTCCGACGAGATCCGCACCGAGACCATCGCAAAAAACATCGGTATCATCTCCGACGACGTGCGCGTCCGTGCGTTTGTGAACGATCTCCTGCGCGAGCGCGGACGTCGCGAGAGCCTCATCATGGACGGTCGGGACATCGGGACGGTGGTGTTTCCCGATGCCGACGTGAAGATCTACCTCGACGCCTCGGTCGCGATACGCGCCGAAAGGCGGATCAACGAATACCGCGAAAAAGGGAAAAATCTTGACGTAAATGAGATCACCAAACAGATTATCCAGCGCGATTCGGAGGACACCGGCCGGCCCGTGGGGCGGCTGGTGCAGGCGGACGACGCGGTGTACCTCGACACGACCGCACTGACCAAGGACGAAGTTATCGACCGCATCGTGGAAATCATCACGCAGCACTCGGGTACTCAGATGGAACATTCGACCAACGGCCATGACGACGCCATCAGCATGGAGTATATTGCCGATTCCCTGCTCGACGGCGTGGCCCCCAACACCATCGTTGAGGGCGAGATCGTGACCATCGACGGCGATTTCGCCTACGTGAACGTGGGGACCAAGTACGAGGGCAAGGTCCGCCTGAACGAGTTCGATGCGCCCCCGGTCGTGGGCGATCGAATCAATGTGATGCTGGTAAACCGAAAGCTGTTCGATGGGACCTTCGTTTTCTCGAAGCGCGCCGCCGACCAGGAGGTCGCCTGGAAGCGGTTCATGGAGCACTGTCGCTCGGGCGCGCAGACCGTATCGGGCACGATCAAGGGGACCACGAAGAACGGACTGTTTGTCGATGTGTTCGGCGCGCAGGCCTATCTTCCCTTTTCGCACGCGGCCGACCTGAAGGCCAAGAAGTCGCAGGAGGTTCGCATCCCCTACGAGTTCGTGATCAAGAGCGTGGACGAAAAGAAGCGCGGCATCGTGTTGTCCCGCAAGGACTATCTCGACGAGGCCTTCGCGAAGAAGTGGGAGGAGTTTGTCGCCGCCCACGCCGTGGGCGACCGAATCCGCGGCCGCGGCGTCAGGTTCGTCGAGTCCGGCGTTATCGTCGATTGCGACGGCATCAGCGCCTTCCTGCATCGCGACGATCTCTCGTGGCGCAAGGTCATTAAGAAGAAGAAATACTGCACGCTCGGCGAGGAGGCCGAGTTCATGATCATGGGGATCGACCAGGAGGCGCGGCGCATCACCCTGGGCCTCAAGCAGCTCACGGAGGACCCCTGGGCCCGCATCGACGAGCGCTACAAACCGGGCGACAAGGTCCCGGGGCGCGTGGTCACCGTCGCCGCATTCGGGCTGTTCGTGGAGATCGAGGAGGGCGTCGAGGGGCTGGTGAACAATGCGAACCTCTCGTGGACGAAGAAGAACGTTCCGGCGAAGGACGCCTACCAGAAGGGACAGAAGATCGAGGTGATGATCCTCGACATAAACAAGGCCGACCGACGCCTCTCGCTGGGCCTCAAACAGCTGCTTCCCAATCCATGGGAGACCGTTGCGGAGCGCTTCCCCGTGGGGACGGTCCTGCGCCGTCCGGTTAAAAAGATCGTGAGTTTCGGCATGTTCGTGGAGCTCGAAGAGGACGTCGACGGGATGGTGCATGTCTCCGACATCACCTGGGACGAGGGCAACAAGAACCCGCTGTCGTCGTTCTCCGTGGGTGACGAGATCGAGTTTAAGATCCTCGAGATCAACAGCACCGACATGAAGATATCCTGCGGGATGAAGCAGTTGACGAAATCGCCGTGGGAGGCGATCAAGGAGAAGTATCCGCCGCGGACGCGCGTCTCGGGCGCGGTTTCGGGCATCGTGAGCTTTGGGCTGTTCGTGAAGCTCGAGGACGGCGTGGAGGGACTGGTGCACGTGTCCGAGGTTTCCAAGAAGAAGATCGAGAATCTCGCCGAGCAGTTCAAGGTCGGCGATCCGGTGGGCGCGGTGGTGCTCGATGTGGACGTGAACCGGCGACGCCTCTCCCTGAGCATGAAGCTGTACGATATCGTGACCGAGAAAGAGGACCTCGACAAGGTGCTCTCGAACACCACGCCCAAGACGGTCACCATTGGCGACCTCCTGAAGAAGAAGCTGGGCGAATAGCCAACGCCGGAAACGCGGACGCCACGAACGAAATGATACGGAGTGATCATCCATGATGCCACAGCGCGAAATTGAAATCCAACGCAATCCCATCGAGCGGGTGCTCATGGCGGCGAAGGATATAATCAGAAAAAACCGGCGCGGCTTCCTGTACGGCCTGATCGGCGTTATCGCGGCGGCCGGCGTCGCGATCGGCCTTGCCGTGTATTTTTCCCACCGGGCCGGTGTTGAGCTTGCAAAGTTCGAAGCGGTGATGGAGGAGTACCGGGCGACCGCCGCGCTCGATCCGGATACGCGCGCCGCCAAGGCCGGTGAAATCGCCGAAAAACTCAAGGCGATCATCGACGGCTCGTGGTTTGGGTATGTGAATTCGTATGGGAAGTATTATCTGGGCGCCGTGTACTTCGAGAACGGGCGTTATGCCGAGGCGAAGGAGTGCTACCGCGCCTTTGGATCGAAATCGTCGTCGGAGATATTCGCGCCGCTGGCATTGCAGCAGGCGGCCCGATGCGCCGAGATGCAGGGCAACCTCAAGGAAGCGCTCGAGATCGGCGCGAGCATCGAGAAGCGATTTTCCGAGAGCGAGCTTGCGGATCAGATTTTGTACGATATCGCCCGGCTGAACCAGCGCAACGGGGACATCTTCAAGGCGCGGGAATACTATAATAAAATCATCATCAGCTTTCCCCAGTCGTTGTATGCGAAAAAGGCCAAAGACTCGCTGTTTTTGCTTGGATATTACGAGGGGCGGAAAAAAACCGGGGCCCAGTAAAATTGGTCTTGACAATAACTTTGCGAAAATTGTAGGTACACCGCTAGTCGCGAGCCTGCGGGACGCGCGCGCCAAGCGGTCGGATACCATACGAGAGGAGAATCACCGTGGCTGTTCCTAAGAGAAGAAAATCGAAATCCAAATCGCGCATGCGGCGGTCGCATAACGCGCTTGTGGCGCCCAACCTTCGCCCCTGCACGCGGTGCGGCGCGTATGTGATGCCACACCGGGTGTGTCCGGAGTGCGGCCATTACAAGGGCACGCTTGTCCTTGAGCCGAAGGTGAAGGTGGAAAAGACGAAGTAAGCCCCCGGTTCCGGGGCGGGTATAATGGCTTGACAAGGAGCGTAAACCGTTTTATAGGTGCCATCGAATAGAGAGGTCTGTTGTTATCCGTTTCCCCGGCGGCGTACGCGCCGGGTGCGGAGGTAGCGCCGGCGTTATGGTGTGTGAAGAATAACGAGAAGGAGGACGTACCGCAATGGCAGTTGATTTTGAAAGAATAAAGAAGCTCATCGTGGATCAACTCGGCGTGGACGAGTCGGAAGTGACTCTCGAGGCGTCGTTTGTGGACGATCTGGGGGCCGATTCGCTGGACACCGTCGAGCTCGTTATGACGCTCGAGGAGGAGTTTGGCATCGAGATATCCGACGAGGAAGCGGAAAAGATCGTGACGGTGGGCGACGCGATCAACTATATCAACAGTAAGCTCAAGTAGTCCGGTGCGTCCCGCACCGGTGGAAGTATCCCACGATAATGGATGATGACGAAAACAGCACCAGCGACCATCACCGGAAATCGAAACGGAGCAGATACCGGCAGCTTGAGCACCTCCAGTCCGTGCTTAAGCTTCGGTTCAGGAACAAGAGCCTGCTTGGCAAAGCGCTTACCCATCGTTCATATGTCAACGAATGCGGGGCGATCGCCAAAGACAATGAACGGCTCGAATACCTCGGGGATTCCGTGCTCGCCCTTGTCGTAAACGAATACCTCTTTAAAAAATTCGAAGACTATCTCGAAGGCGACCTGGCCAAGATCAAGTCCGCGGTGGTGTCGGAGGCGACCCTCGCTGCGGTCGCCCGCGAGCTTAACCTCGGCAGCTACATCCAGATGGGGCGCGGCGAGGAGATGAGCGGCGGACGCGACCGCACGTCGATTCTCGCCAACACGGTCGAAGCGCTGATCGGCGCCGTGTATCTCGATGCGGGGCTCAGGGAGAGCAGGCGGTTCGTCCTTGGATTGCTCAAGGGTGCCATCGACCGCATCGACCGCCTCTCGTACTATCGCGATCCCAAGACGACCCTCCAGGAGATCGTCCAGAAAAAGTACAAGGACCGTCCCGAATACCGCGTCATCGAGGAGAGCGGCCCGGATCATAACAAGAACTTCCTGGTCCAGCTCGTGGTCCAGGGGCGGGACATCTGCGTGGGGACCGGGAGCAGCAAGCGCAAGGCCGAGATCGAGGCCGCGCTGCACGCGCTGGAGATCATCCATCGGGGAGACGCGCCGCTATGAAGTTCCGCATGGGGGGCGCCGTACGCGTGCGGGTCTCCGCGCTTATCGTCGAAGACGGCCGCGTCCTCCTGATCGCCCACAAGAAAAAAGACGACATCTACTGGCTCCTTCCGGGCGGCGGCGTGGGCTTCGGTGAGACCCTGCCGCAGGCGCTCGAGCGGGAAATGAAGGAGGAGCTGGGCATCTCGCTCGAGGTCGGGGAGCTCCTTTTGGTGTCCGACTCCATCAACCCCGACGCGCGGCGACACATCGTGAACGTGGTGTTTCGCGGGGTCCGCCGCAACGGGGACTTGCACCTCGGAAACGACCGTCGCCTGTACACCTACCGCTTTTTCGGTCTCGACGAGCTCGACGACATCATCATCTTTCCGCCGCTTCGCGACGAGATCGGCTCGATCCTCAGCGATTCCTTTTCGTGCGCGCGCTATCAGGCCACGCAGTGGCTGCCCCTATGAAGACGATCACGGTACCCTTCGGCGAGCGCGCATACCGCGTCACAATCGGTTGTGGCGCGTTGGAGAGCGGCGATTGGGCGCACTTCGTGGATCGCCGGGAGCGCTGCGCGGTGATCGTGAGCCAACGCGTGCTCGAACTTCATGGCGCGTACATCGAACGGGTTCTTGCCGGGCTTGAGTCCGCGGACCTGCTTCCCATGCCCGACGGCGAGGAGCGGAAATCGTACGCGCATGCGGAGCGGTATTTCAACGAACTGCTCTCGCGGGGATACGGGCGCGGGGCGACCGTGATCGCGATCGGGGGCGGCGTGGTCGGCGATTTCGCAGGGTTTGTGGCCGCCGCCTACATGCGCGGCGTCCGGTTCATCCAGGTGCCGACGACGCTCCTGGCGATGGTTGATGCGAGCATCGGCGGCAAGGTCGCCGTGAACATATCGGCGGGAAAGAATATCGTCGGCGCTTTTCATCAGCCGGCCGCCGTCGTCGCCGATATCGCGTTCATCGAGACCCTGCCGGACGAGGAGCTGAAGAACGGGATCGCCGAATCGCTCAAGCACGCCCTCATCGGCGAGCCGTCGCTGTGTACGATGCTCAGGGAAAACGATCTCGCCTCGATTCGACGTCCGGACACGCTCGAGGAGCTGGTGTTTCGCTCGGCGGGTTTCAAGGCGGGTGTTGTGTCGCAGGATGAGCGCGAGGGCGGCCTTCGGGCCATTCTCAACTTCGGCCATACGGCGGGTCACGCCATCGAATCGTGCCTCGAGTACCGCGGGATCATGCACGGCGCGGCGGTCGCGGCGGGGATGCAGATCGCGATCGACCTGTCGCGCGCGCGGGGACTATTAGACGAGCGGGTCGCACGCGAGTATCGTGAGCTCGCGGCGCGTTACGATCTCATCCCGCGCGGGCTCGCGCTCAACGCGGCGCAGGTGGTTGCGCACATGCGCTACGACAAAAAGAACGCGGGCGGGGAGATACGGTTCGTGCTGCTTGCCGGCGTGGGCGAGCCGCGGATCAATCAGCCGGTCCCCGAGGGGGAGTTGCGCGCGGCCGTTGACGACTTCCTCGCGGGGTGATGGAGCATGTCGGGAACCGTGTCCGCAATTTCGAATTGACGTTTTCCGGTTCGGCCGGATAGATGCCTATTCGTATGCCGCGGGCGCGGATGGATGCAGGGGCGTAACAACAATCGGTACGCAAAAGGAATGCACTATGAAACGTTTGAAGATGGGCGTAATTGGCGTGGGTCACATGGGGCAGTATCACGTGAACGTGGTGAACATGCTCAAGGACAAGTTCGTCCTGGTTGGCGTGTACGACGCGAACCCGGATCGGGCGAAAGAGATCGCGACGAAATTCGAAACGACCGCGTTCGGCGACGTCGAGGACCTGGTGAAGAAAATCGAATGCTGCATCATCGCGGTGCCGACCAGCCTCCATTATCAGTGCGCGACGCTCGCGCTGGATAACAATGTCCATGTGCTCGTCGAAAAGCCGGTGACCGACACGGCGGAGCAGGCCCGTGAGCTCGCGGAGAAGGCGAAGAGCAAGAAGCTCATCTTTCAGGTGGGGCACGTCGAGCGGTTCAACGGGGCCGTGCAGGAGCTCTCGAAGACCGTCAATACGCCGCTCATCATCGAGTCGAGGCGCCTGAGCCCCTTCTCGCCGCGGATCAAGGACGTGGGCGTGGTCCTGGACCTCATGATCCACGACGTGGACATCGTGATGAACCTGGTCAATTCGCCGGTCGTCCGCGTGAGCGCCTCGGGCGGCTCCATCTACACCGCGGTCGAGGACTACGCGCACGCCGTGCTGCAGTTCGAGAGCGGCTGCATCGCCTCCATCACCTCGTCGCGCGTAACGCAGCGGAAGATCCGCACCCTGTCGATCAGCCAGGAGAAGTCCTATCTTTTCCTGGACTTCTCGACGCAGGACATCCATATCCACCGTCAGGCGAGCAATGCCTATCTGCTCACGAAAGAGAACATCAAGTACAGCCAGGAGTCGTTCGTCGAGGAGCTCACGGTGCGCAAGGACAATCCCTTGAAGCTGGAGATCGAGCACTTCTACGACTGCGTGAAAAACGGCGCGACGCCCATGGTCTCAAACACCTCCGACATTACCATCCTCGAGACCACGCTGGAGATCGAGCGGCAGGTGCGCAGCATGCTGGGGAGGGTGCAGCCGTCGTCGGTCGCCGCGGCGAAGTAGCGCGGGGACGTGCGCGGCGCGGCCGGGGGTGATCCGTGAAGGACATTGACTATACCGTCGAGGACTACAGGGACATCCGGGTCGTGACGCTCTCCGGCAACATATCCAACGCCACCAAGAGCGAGCTCATGGCGCTGGTCCGGCGCATCGCGCAGAGTGCGAGCGTCGTCATCAACATGACCAACGTCCCGATGGTCACCTCGTCGGGGCTGGACGCGCTGGTGGAGATGTGCAACGCGGCGCGATCGATGGACCGGCGCGTCCTCCTAATGAACGTGCACGACGACATCGTCAAGATGATCGAGACGCTTGACCTCTACGATTATTTCATCTTCGTGGAGAGCATCGAGGAGGGCCGGCGCAAGCTGAGCTATTACGTCTAGCTTCCGTCAGCTCTCCGGAAAGAAGTGCACGCTGGGCCTGCCGTTGTAGATGTTGCGCGTAACGAACACCTCCGCATTGAAGTGCTCCCGGATAAGGTCCGCTTCGACGGCCGACGCGCCCAGGTCGGCGCGGACGGTCCCCTCCCGCAGGACGATCACCCGGTCGGCCGTTTGCAGCACGAAGTTGAGATCATTGGACGCGATCAGGACGATCGCGCCGCCGCTCATGACGGCGCGCGCCAGTGCGCGATGGAGCAGCATCTGCGCGCGGGGATCGAGAGCGCTCGTTGGATTGTCAAGGAGGGTCACCGGCGCGGTGCGCGCGAGCGAGAAGGCCACGAGCGCGCGCTGGTAGGCGCTGTCGGTGAGCTCGCACAGCGGCGTGGCGCGGTGCGCGGTGAGCTCGAAGTGCGCCAGGTGCTCCTCGACCACCTGGATGTCGTAATCGGAAAACGGCTCCATGAAGCGCTTGTGGGCGATCCGCGAAAGAAGCAGAAAGTTGTACAGGGTCTCGTCGTGGTTTTCGGGGCCGGTCCGATCAAGTAGCGCGACGAGATTCCGTCGCTCGCGGCGCTTGATGGACCGCAGCGGGGTGTCGTCGAAGAGCGCCTCGCCGAGATAGTCCTCGTCGACGCCGCCCAGGATCGAAAGCAGACACGATTTCCCCGCGCCCGGCGGGCCGATGAGACCGATGATCTCCCCGTCATTGAACCGCGCCTGCGGTATGGACAGGACGGTCGTTTCGCCCCGGTGGCGCTCGATTCCGCGAAGTTCAATCATGACATGTTCCCCCTTCCGGCGGTGATAGCGTAGGCGACATGCGACAGGAGCGTAGCGATGGCGATGGTGCCGATCGGGCCCGCCAGCGGCATCGTCAGGGCGATCAGATGCGCATAGAGCAGTACGGCCAGCCCGACGGTGACGTCGTCCGTGAGGCGGCCGGCGTTCATGCGGCGCTGCAGGTAGGCGCCCGTTCCGGCGGTCCATCCCAGGCAGAGGAACACGATCGCGGTAAAGGCGCTTCGGATGACGATCAGGAGAAGCGCGACCGGCAGAAACGGTCCGCCGGTGAGCTCGAAGTAACGCGCGCCCTGCGTAAAGGCCGCGACCTCATCCAAACTGCGCGAGAAAAGGTAGAGCGCCGCGCCGGAGAGCGCCATGAAAAGAGGGAGAAGATAGAGCGCGCCCGAAAACGCGTGCGGCAGGCCGAGTGCGGGGAGGGCGCCGGCGAGCCGTGCGGGTTCGACCGATATCGAAGAGAACAGGTGCGCGAGCACGGCGGCGCAGACGACCAGCGTGATGACGCCCGCGATGGCCTGCGCGCGGCGGTGCGTGCCGACGAGGACGCGGCGGGCAACGTTGTACGCGACAAATGCGAGCATGACCGCGCCCAGAAGCGCGAAAACGTTTTCGGTGACGAGGAGCGTAAGGATGAAGACGACCAGCGTCGCAACCGCCGCCTCCCCCGACCGGAGATAATCAATCCGGCCCTGCCGGTCCGCCGATCCCAGCTTGATGAGCGTCAGGTATACGGTCGCGCCGGACGCGAAGACGAGGAGGCCGATGACGTCGAGGGTCCCCAGGCGGACATTCGCAATTGAAACGACGGCGACGGCCAGGACGAGCGCCGCAAGCCGGACGATGACGATATTACTTGGCCGGAGAGCCATCGGGGCGCGGCGCTGATTTTTTTTCCGCATCCACCTCGCGCGCGAGGCCGTTCAGGGCATCGTCCGCAAGGGCCTTGCGGAAGAGCGCGGGGGAGCCGTGCATGCGGGCGAGCGTTTCCTTCGCCGCGGGCCGCGCGCCGGTGAGGGCGTATGAGCGCGCGAGCATGAAAAGCGCATCGCCCTCGGCGGGGTGTTTCGTGAAGCAGGGAATCGCGCGCGCGTAATCGCCCGTGCGGTAGTAGGCCAGCGCGGCGTATGCGTAGGACTCGCGGTCGCGCGCGGCCTCCGGCAGCCCCTCGAATATCGCGATTACCCGGCGGTGGTTTTCGTTCGCGTGGTGCTCCTTGAGGTTGCTCCGGAACGCCTTGTAGTACTTCTGGGGCAGCGGCGCCGCGCCGCCGGCGGTCATATCGAACAAGCGGTCGAAGTGCCCGATGGAGGCCTCGTCCTTTTGGAGATGGGCGATGATGCCGTACTGGAATACGACCTCGGGGTTGGTTCGGCCCGCCGCCCCCGTACGCTTGAGGGTTTTCAGGGCGTCGGCGTATGCGGATTCTCTTATGTAGATACTGGACAGGAGCAGGGCGGCCTCGACGGTTATTTTCTTTCGGCCGATCCGCAGGAGGTCGCGCTTCGCCTCGGCCGGCTTGTCCGCGGCCAGCGCCGCCGTCGCGCGCTTCATGACGACCTCGTATTCCGCCGCCGCGTCGAGGAAGGCGAACTCGAGCGCGCGGCCGTAGTGCTCGACGGCGGCCGGATAGGTTCGCGCGTTATACGCGATCTCGCCAAGCAGGAGATGCACCTCGCCGTAGAAGGGGATCTTCGCCGCGATCTCGCGGAAGTTCGCGGCAGCGGCGTCCGCGCGCCCGTCGCGGTATTGGATCATGCCGATCTCGAAGCGCGGCGCGAGGAAGGCCGGATCTTTTTGCATGGCCTCGCGGAAGTGCGTTTCCGCCTGCGTCGCGACGCCCGTCTGGGCGGCCTGCTGGCCCTTCTTGTAGAGCTCGATCGCCTCCGCGTTCTCGCTCCACATGAGCTTGTTGATGAGGTTCTCGACCTTCTTCTTCGACCCGGCATCGCCCGTCTTCTGCCACGCCGCCTTGAGGTTCCGCACCATGGCGGGGTAGTCGGTCTTGATGTCGCTAAGCACCGACAGGTTCCAGTGGGCGAGCTTTCGGTATTTGGGGTTGAGGTTTTTTTTGCCGAGCGCGGTCTGGTAGCACTCACGGGCGCGGTGATAGTTCCCCGTGAGCTTCTCCACTTCGCCGAGGAAAAAGTATGCGTTGCCATTGTCGGGCGATTCCTCGACGGCCTTCTGGAGCATCTCCCGCGCCTTGTCGTACTTTTTCGCGGAGTAGTATCCGCAGCCCTTGCTGTAGTAGCTGGCGGAGAGGGGGCGGGCGGCAAACCCGAACAGGATGAGCGCGATGATGACGGCGAACGCGGTCCGTGTGATCATGGGGTGATGTACCGCCAAACGCGCTGAGTTGTCAAGCGACATTAGGGGATGGATGGCATCGGGTGCGACAGCGTCGTGGGGGCGGGAACATCATCGACACACTGCCGTTGCGGGTGCGGCAGAGAGCAATGGGGATCGCGCCGAAAGGGATCGCCGGTGAGGGCGTAGGAGAGGCACCGAAGGCCGCCATTGCAGGAGGTCTCGTGCTGGCAGCCCGCGCACCCGAGCGCCGTGACCGCGGAGCGGCGGAGCTTCGCGAACAAGGCCGAGCGATAGTATATCTCGTCGAGGCCTTCGGCGGGGAGCGTTCCCACGACGATGGGCATGCGCCGGCAGGGAAGCAGCGCGCCGTCCGGCATGAGCGCCAGAAGGTTTCTGCCGGCGGAGCAGCGATAGGGCGCAACGTTCTTCTCGCCGTGGCGCAGAAGCGGCTGGAACTGCACGGCCCGGTGCATGAACACCCGGGTGCGCGAGAAGAGCGCGCGCGAAAAACGACGCCGTATTGCGAACATGTCTTCTAGAAATGCGGCGTATTCGTCGCTCGTAATCGATTCGCCCGATTGCCCTGCGGCGTTTCCAAGCGGGATCGCGCGGTCGGCCCAGATCATGTCGGCCCCGGCGTCGCGCGCGGCGTACGCGGCCTCAGGGAAGGCGTGCACATTTCCTCTTCCGACGGTGAAGGAGACCATGGTGTAGATGCGCTGCCGTCGCAGGGCCCGCACCGCGCGTCGGATGTCGCGATACGAATTGGCGCCGCGAATGGCGTCGTTTGCCGCCTCGCCGCCCTCGAGCGACACCTGGACGAAGCGGCAGCCGAGCCGCTTGAGCCGCCGGGCCTCGTCCGGGCCGATGCGCGTGCCGTTGGTGAGGATGCCGAAGCCGAAGCGCTCGGTGGACGGGCCGATGGACGCGAGCAGATCGAAGAGGTCCTCCCGGCAGAGCGGCTCGCCGCCCGTGATGTTGATATGCGCGGGGACGTTCCATGCCGCGACACGCGCGGTGAACGCATCGAGGATCGTGCGGAGGTCCGCTAACGGGAGCTCGTCCTGGTGCTCGCGTGTGTCGTAGCAATGACGGCAGGAGAGATTGCACCGGCCGGTGATGTGCCATTGCAGGGTGATCCGTTTCGGGACAAAGGGGGCCGATCCCTCCGGCGGCAGGTCGTGTGCGCCGATGACGCCGCGCGCGGCGAGATCGGCCTCGCTCTCGAAGGGGCGCATGCGCTATCAGCCTCCGCAGCCGCCTCCGCATCCGCCGCCGCACCCTCCGCCGCATCCGCCCCCCGAGCAAGAGCTGGAGGAGCATCCCCCGGACGAGCCTGTGCCGCCCTTTCGTGTCATAACCCGAAAGAAGTTGAATAGGATGAAAAAGATCACCATCGATACGACAACGACGGGAATGTGCTCGCGAAGAATGCTGGCGTAGGTGTCGCTCGATCGCTCGGTCCGCGGTGTCGCGGGAATTGCGCGTTTCGGCTGTATCTCGGGGCGCGTGACGTGCGGACCGCCCGAGTCGAATGAAACCGCGAAGCGCTTCTCCGAGAGCGGGGACTGTCGTGCGATGAATACGAGCGCACCCTGGAGGGACTCGATCCCGCCGCCCGGCGTCGAGGACAGAATTCGCGGACTCGTGCGCGGCGGAAAGATGATCTCGTAGCGCGCGTGGCGCACCGGGACGCGGAACACGCCGGCCCAGGGCGCGTCGAGCGTGAGGGTCGATCCGTCGCGTTGAAGCGCGCCGGGAAGCCGGAACGAGACGATGATCCGCTTGCGCGCGTTCGCGACCGGATCGAAGTGCCACGATATCCGCGTTTCCCGCATCTGCCTGGTCTCGCAGCGGACGACCGCGCCGCGATCGTCGTGCGCGACGAGGTTCGTGACCGGCCCGGTGCCCACGAACTTGAAGCCCTCGGCCTTGGGGGTGGAGCCGATGTCGTAGAGGATGTCCAGCGTCACGTCCGCATGGTCGCCCGTTGCGGGAACGGCGAAGGCGGCGCGGTATTCCTCGACGGCGTAATCGTGCGAGCCGCCGCACCCGCACGATCCCGCGCACAGGCAGGCGAAGAGAAGAAGCGCGACGATCCGTGGCGTCATCATGCCGGTATCGTTTCGATTTTCGCGTCGAGGGCGCGAATGATGTTCATGAGCGCGGTGAAGGCCTCGTTGAGCTCGGCGGCATTCGGCCGTGCGGCGTGCTTGAGCGCGAGGAGCCGTTCGAGGGCGCCGGCGTCGATCCCCAGGTTGCGCGAGGCGGCGTCGATCACCTGCCACGGCGTTTCATGGTACTGCCGCTCGGCAAGATAGAGCGTTGCGCGAAGCAGGCTCACCAGCGACGAGCTCCGCCGCGCGATGACCGCCGCCATCGCGGCGCGATCACCCGCCGTACGCCAGAACTGTTGCTTGAGGCGCATGCGGATCTTTTTCGTTTCGTGGGCGATTTGCCAGCGCATGTCGGGGAGGCTTTCCGGCAGGCCGCCCAGGATGTCGTGCCCGAAGAGGAGGGCGCTCGTATGCTTCAGGTGGAGCACGTCCACCTGGAAATAGCGCGCGGTGTCCACCAGGTTGCGCTTCGAGAGGAAGCGGGGCGCGAAGTTGCGCTTTCGCTGCCAGCGGCGCGCGACCTCCGCGACGCGCGCGAGGTCCGCGATCTCCAGGTCGTGATAGACCACCAGCAGGTTGAGGTCCGACGTCTTCTCGCGATACTCGCCGCGCACGCTGCTCCCGAACGCGGTGATCGAGTGCAGGTCCTCCCGGTAGAGGGTGATGAGCTCCTGGATGAAGCGCGAGAGGTCGGTCTTCACGGCCGGCGGTACGTTCAGCGTGTCGATGACGGCATTGATCGCGTTCATGGCGGCCCCCACGGTCTGTTTTCCTGAAGTATACGCAGGGCGGACGGCGATGTCAACGAGAATTTCCGCGCGAGGCGGATGCGATAAAATGATTTACGGGCCATGCGGCGTCGCTAGGATGGGCGCCTGCGAGCGCGCACCGGGGGAGCGGAAATGACTGAATCAAGCATCGTTCGATCGACGACCATCACGGCGCTGTCGACGCTGGCCAGCCGCATCATGGGGTTTGCCCGCGACATGATCGTGGCCGCCGCCTTCGGCGCCTCCGGCGCCCTCGACGGCTTCTACGTGGCCTTCCGCATCCCCAACCTGTTCCGCCGGCTGGTCGCCGAGGGGTCGCTCACCATTTCGTTCATCCCGGTGTACACCGACTACCTGGTCAACCGCGGCGAGCGCGAGGCGCTGGAGCTCGCGCAGAAGACGCTTTCGATCCTCGTGCTCGTGCTTGTGGCCATCACCGGCGTCGGGATCGCCTTCTCGCCGCAGATCGTCTCGCTCTTCGCGCGCGGGTTCGCCGACGCGCGCATCATCGCCCTCACCGTGGACCTCAACCGGATCATGTTCCCGTACCTGTTCCTGGTGGGGCTGGTCGCCTTTTCGATGGGCGTGCTCAACTCGCACGGGCGCTTCTTTGCCGCGGCCTTCTCGCCGGTGCTCTTGAACGTCGGGTTCATCATCGGCGCGACGCTCCTGTCGCTCCTCTTCGTCGAGCCGCTCTACGGCCTCGCGCTCGGCGTGCTCATCGGGGGGGTGCTGCAGGTCCTCCTGCAGGTGCCGGACCTTGTCCGGTCCGGATTTCGCCTGCGGTTTTCCATCGACCTCAACCACCCGGGGATCCGCCGCATCTTCCGGATGATCGTCCCGGCGCTTTTCGGCATCGCGGTCTACCAGCTCAACATCCTGATGAGCACGATGCTCGCCTCCATGCTCGCGGAGGGGAGCATATCGTACATCTATTACTCCGACCGCCTCAACGAGATGGTCCTGGGCGTGTTCGTGATGTCAATCGGCAACGTGGTGCTGCCGGCCATGTCGCGGCACACGGCGCGCGAGGACTTCGGCCGGCTTCGCGCTCTCTACGCCGACTCCGTGAGCGCGTCGCTGTTCGTGGGGATACCGGCCTGCGTCGCGCTCATCGCGGCGAGCTTCCCGATCGTGTCGGTGCTCTTCGCCCGCGGCGCCTTCACGATGTATCACGCGGAGATGACCGCGCGGGCGCTCTTCTTCGCGAGCATGGGAATCCCCGCGCTCTCGGTGCTGCGGATCACCACGCCCGCCTTCTATTCGCTCAAGGACACCCGCACGCCCGTTATCGCGTCGACCGTTTCGTTCGTGGTGAACATCGCCGCGGGCTACGCGCTCATGCACACCCCGCTCGCGCACGCCGGCCTCACGCTGGGAAACGCCATCGCCTCCACGTTGCAGACGGCGATCCTGCTGGCGGTCCTCAACCGGCGTATCGGCGGGATTGCGTGGGGTGCGCTCGCCGCCTCCGTCCTCAAATACGCCGTCGCGTCGGCGGTCATGTGCGGCGTGATTGTCGCGATCGCCCAGATGGCGGACTGGCGGCAGGCGTCGTTTGTGCATCGGGCCGGGACGCTTGCGGCGCTCGTGGCCGCGGGCGGGGCCGCCTACTTCTCGGTCTGCTATCTGCTTCGCGTGAAGGAACTGCACTTTTTAGTCAGTAAGATCCGCTCGCGGCTCGGGCGGTAGTCGGCGCGCAGGCGCACATTCCCCGAAAAAAACTTGCCCCGTTTCCGGGGATGTGCGATACTATGGGTGCGCCGGCCTTCCGGTGATTGCGGGGTTTCTGGAACCATGACACGAATTCGTGCGATATCGCTTGCCGTGGCCGTGATTGTCGCGCTGGCGGCCGGCTGCGCGCGCGAGGACTCGAAGCCCGTCGACCTCTCCGACGAGGAGCGGCAGTGGTTGCAACAGCATCGCGGCGTGATACGGCTCTCCCCCTGTCCCGATTTTCCTCCGATAGATTTCCAGGACCGCGACGGCGCGCATCGCGGGCTCACCGCGGACTATCTCGCCTGGATCGAGAAAAAGCTCAACTACCGGTTTATCATCGAGCACCAGCGCGACTGGTTCACGGTGATGCAGAAGGCGAAGGCCGGCGAGATCGACGGCGTGCTAACCATCCAGGAGGTCCCCGAGCGGCGCGAGTACCTGCTCTTCACCCGGCCGTATGTGCGCATCCCCAACATCATCGTGACGCGGAGCACGCATTCCGGCGACCTTACGCCCGAGGCGCTGGCCGGCATGAAGGTGTCCTCGGTGCGGGGGTACGCCGTGACCGATTACCTGACGACGAAATATCCCGCCCTCGTCTTCGATCATGTTCCTAACGAGCTGACGGGGCTGATGAAAGTGTCCTTTTCACAATCGGACGCCATGATCGTAAGCCTCTCGACGGCATCCTACTTTATCGAAGAGAAGGGGATCACCAATCTCCGTGTGGCGGGCGCCGTCGGCTACGACTGGGACCTCCGGATCGCCGTGCGGAAGGACCTCCCCATCCTGCAGGGCATTCTGGACAAAACGCTTGCGTCCATGCCGCAGGACATGCGGACGGAGATCTATCGACGCTGGATACGCCTTGGGTCGCACAGCGTGTTCGACAATCCATACCTCCGGATCGCGCTGGGCGCGGCGGTCCTGGTAGCGCTGCTCGTGTTCCTCGGCATCATCGCCTGGAACCGCATGCTGCGGCGGCAGGTCATGGACCGGACCGCCGAACTGTCGCGCGAGCTTGCGGAGCGGACCAGGGCCGAGCAGGCTCTGTCGCAGGAGAAGGAGCGACTCCTCATCACGCTGCGTTCGATCGGGGACGGGTTCATCAGCACCGACACGAACGGTCGCGTGGTCCTGATGAACCGGATCGCCGAGGAGCTGACCGGCGTCGAGGTGCGCGACGCGCTGGGCGCCGATGTCGCGCAGGTATGCCGGATCGTCGACCGCGAGAGCGGCCAGGCGCAGGAGCTTCCCGTCGCGCGCTGCATCGCCCAGGGGCGCGTGGTGATCCTCTCCGACGAGATCGTGCTGGTCTCCCGCGGGGGCGAGCGACGCGACGTCATGTTGTCGATCTCCCCCATCCGCGACGCCGACGCCAATACGCTCGGCACGGTGATGGTGTTTCGCGACATCACGGAGCGCCGGCGCATGCGCGAGGAGCTCAACAAGGTCCAGCGGCTCGAGTCGCTCGGGCTCCTGGCCGGGGGCATCGCCCATGACTTCAACAACATCCTCACGGCCATACTGGGTAATGCGAGCCTGGCGGCGCACGAGCTCAAGGCGGGGCAGGGGCTCGCGGACGAGGCGCCGGCGATACGGCTCCTGGGCGATATCGCGCGCGCCTCGAAGCGGGCGAAGAACCTCACGTTTCAGCTGCTCACCTTCGCGCGCGGCGGGGACCCCGTGCGCAGGACCGGCGATATCGCCCGCGTCCTCGAGGACTCGGTCAACTTCGCCCTGCGGGGAACGAATGTCCGGGCGAATTTTGCCATCGCGGGGGACCTCAGGCCGGTCGATTTCGACGAGGGGCAGATGTCCCAGGTATTCAACAACCTGGCCATCAATGCGCAGCAGGCGATGCCCGAGGGCGGCGAGATAACCGTATGCGCCGAGAACCGCCACGTGGAATGGGGCGGCGGGCTCTCCTGGAGACCGGGCGAGTATGTGGTGATCTCCGTGAGCGATTCGGGAGGGGGGATCCGCGAGGAGGACCTCTCGAAGATATTCGATCCCTATTATACCACCAAGGACAACGGCACCGGCCTGGGCCTTACCTCGGCCTATTCCATCGTCAAGCAGCACGACGGCTACATAACCGCGAAATCCTCCCCGGGATCGGGCGCAACCTTCACGATCTATGTGCCCCCGTCGCATGCGTCGACCACGGACGTCGATGCCCCGGAGGAGGGGGGCGCCCTGCACCGCGCATCGGGACGCATCCTGGTGATGGACGACGAGGAGCCGATACGGCAGCTTGCACGGCGCATGCTCGAATTTCTCGGCTACGAGGTCGAAACCGCCAGCGGCGGCGACGAGGCGCTCGCGCGGTATCGCGAATCGCGCGAGGCCGGATCGCCCTTCGATGCGGTCATTCTCGACCTCACGGTCCCGGGCGGCATGGGCGGCCGCGAGACGCTCCAGCGGATTCGGGAGCTCGATCCCGGCGTGAAGGCCATCGTCTCGAGCGGGTATTCCCATGACCAGGTGCTGTCGAGCTTTCAGGAACACGGCTTCCGCGCCGTAATCGCCAAGCCGTACCGCATGGAGGAGCTCTCCCGTGTCGTGTTCGATGTGATTCGCGGGTAATTCGCTCAACTGCTTGAGGGGGCTGCTGAGGGAGGGAAATAGCATAAATATATTGACAGAATTAACGTATAGAGTTAAAATTGTCGGAATATGTATTTATATCGAACCATCGAACCGATTCTAAAGAAAAGCATACAGGAGTTTCCCGTCGTAGCCCTGATGGGTCCCCGGCAGGTTGGAAAGTCCACCGTGCTAAAGCATTGTTTTGCCGAGGGCTATGAATATCTTACCTTCGATGATTTTTCGCTACGATCGCTTGCGAAATCAGACCCGGCCTTGTTCATCCGGAACCACCCCGGAAGGCTCATACTTGACGAGATACAGTACGTTCCGGAGCTTCTCCCCGAGATAAAGATGGCCGTCGATTCCGGCGCGAAGCCCGGGCGGTTCATTCTCACCGGTTCGCAGCAGTACAATCTCATCAGGGGCATGAAAGAAACGCTGGCCGGCAGGGTGCTGCTTCTGGACCTGCCTCCGATGACGCTGGACGAGCGGCTGGGACGCGGGGTAACCGAGCACTGGGCGGTATCGCTTGTACGGGGCGCCTCCCCGACCGAGCTCCGTGGGGCGTTTGCGCCGGAGATGTCGCCGCTGGAGCTGGTGTTTCGCGGCGGATTGCCTGGCCTGATAGGGAAAAGTCACGAGTTCATCCCCGCCTTTTTCGAAAGCTATCTTGCAACATATCTGGAGCGCGACCTTCCCTCTCAGTATGATCTCAAGGACGCCGCCGCGCTCTCGCGCTTCATGCGGCTTCTCGCGGCGCTCTCCTCGCGCGAGGTGAACAAAAGCCAGCTCGGCCGGGAGATCGGCATTAGCCCGCCGACCGCGGATCGGTGGCTTTCCTGGCTGCGTGCGTCGCTTGTATGGCGGGAGCACGAGTCGTATCACGGGAATTATATCAAGAGGATATCCAGGCATTCCAAGGGCTTCCTGTTCGATACGGGGCTCGCCTGCGGCCTGCTGCACATTGCCACGGCGCAGGCGCTCGAGTCCCATCCGATGCTGGGTTCGCTGTTTGAGGCCGCCATGCGGATCGAGGTGGAAGCGGCCATCCGCAACTGCCTCCTTCCTGCGCGGTGCCATCACTGGAAGACGCCCTATGGGCACGAGATCGATATCGTCATCGAATACGAGAACCGTCTTTTCGCGCTCGAATGCAAGTGGGGAAGCCATGTCGATGGCCGCGACGCGGGATCGCTCCGATTCTTCAAGAAGCAGTATGGGGACAGCGTGGCCGTCATGGGCGTCCTGACTCCCTTTGGCCGTTTCGGTTTGATTGACCGCGATATAATGCAAATCCCGTGGCTGGCGCGCGCCTGAGTCCCGTGCGCCGGCGCGTTTCTACACGCGCACCTGAATATTGACGCTACAGGCCTGCCGGGCCCCTACGGCCTCACATACTCCACCGAAAGATTCTTGATCGCGGCGATGGACCGGAGAAAAGCCAGCGGCATCTCTGCTTGTAACAAATAAGCTGATATGTGCTTTTTTGCTTGACGATCATTTTTTCTTGGTATATTATTTATTGTGAGTGTAGTAATCATACGGAATTTTTAGCGGAATCTCCGTTTTTCATTAGAGTCGTTGCATAGTGACGTGTGATGCCATTGCGATGAGCGATAGCGGCATGGCGGTATTGCGCTTGGTTCTTGCGGCCCGTGCATTTGGGCCAGAAGTTCATTAAGCGGGTGCTGCATGATGCAGATCGATTCGCTTCGCCGGCCATGACATCAGAGTAGGCAGCAGCTTTGGAACCTATTACAGTGGGAGTCGAATGAGACGGCAGGCTGTCACGCGTGCCTCGCTGCGATGAATATATCCAAGTATTCGCGGCTCCGGCAGCCAATCCGGGTTTTTGCACTCCACAAAGGTGAAGCGTGTCGCGAGGGCATAACACGATCATGCACTATGGTTCTAGTCTCTCTGAGGTTACAGATCTCGGCGTGGTTGTCGTAATATTTTGCAAGGACATAAACATATGAGAAAGAGAACAACCAAAGATGTTGCATTGTGCATTGCCGTAGTTGTTTTGGTCTCTTTGGCGGTCGGGTGTGCGCACACGACAAAGGACAATAAATCTTCGAAAGCGAAAAAAGATACAAAGACCAGTGTGGCAACGGCAACGGATGATGTTAGTTTTCCCTTGCCGAAACATTTGGCCAGAAATCCCCATATGCTGTTAAAGAGCGCATTTAATCTGTATCTCAAAGGCGAATACCAGCAAGCACGAATCGTCGCCGGGTATTGCCTTAAAAATGGGATGAATCGATCCGACGCGTATCTGTTGATCGGAAAATGCTATTATGCCGAACGCGAGAACAATATGGCGAAGGTTTTTCTGCAGAAGTCAATTGAGGCCAATCGCGGCAATGGCGAGGCATACGTAATTATGGCCGCAATCGCTTTTGACGAGAAAAACATCCTCCGGGCGCATTACTACCTTAACAAGGGTAAGCCGTATAATTATGGGAATCCCCTTTTCTATCATTACTATGGAGTGCTGTATTATTCGCTGGGTAGCCCTTCCAAGGCGAGCGTGCATTTCGCGCAGGCGATTAATCTTAATCCCCGATTTGGTGCATCGTATGGGGGTCTTATCAGGTGCCTCGAGGATATGGACAAGAAGGAATTGGCGGCCAACGTAAAGCGAGATTACGAACGGGTGAACAAATAAATTGAGCGAGGATGCATCGATCCATGAAAACAATTACGTGTATCATTTCACTTATCGTGTGTATATGTTTCTCCAGTGATGGGAAAGCCTTTGAGCTCTTCAACAAGGTGATAGAACAAACTGCCGGGAAAATGATGGATGGTACCGATCCGATTCCGCTTCAGGAGAAATATTCGAATGAGATATTGAGCCAGAAGGACCGGAATATAAATCTCCTGGGTCAGCTCGGCATGCCATTTGCTGGCTTTGGCGATAAGATTAAGGATACAGCTTCTAATGTCATGTCTACCGCAAAGGGATATATTTCGAAAGGTGGTGGCATGTTGAACGCTATTGCCGGCAACAGCTCGAATGTCGCAATAGAGAATGATTCGGGCAAAAAGAACATGGAAACGAACATGCGTCCCCAGCGGCCGGTGCCAGCACGGGCGAATTATACGCTCAATCAGCCCGATCTGAATACATCATCGATAAACAGTAAACTGGAGAAGACCAAGTTTGAATACGAGTCGCATATAAACAAGGAAATTGAAAAACTCATAGGCAAGAGCCCCAATCCATGCGACGCCGCAAGTGTGAAAAACTCCGACGAATGGAAGGCGCAGGAGAAAGCCCTGCGCGAAAAAATTGCCACCGATATAATGACGCAAAACCAGAAAGCGGAAAACGACATGGATGCGGCGATGAAAAAAATGGAAGAGGAGCAAAAGGCCAGGGAGATCGCAGGTGCCGAGAAAATTGCCCTGGCAAACATGAATAAAAAGCTGTGGGAAAGCAACCAGGTACCGGTTGGCGCGCTTTTAGATAACATGATAATAGTTCTGACCAATGCTGGTAGATTGACAGAGAGAGCGCAGTTGGCGCAAGTGGAATTGGACCGAAGGTACCAGCAGGAACTTGCCCAAATGCAAGCACAAAAAGCGCAGAGGGAGCGCGAAGAAAGCTCCAGCGGCAGTTGGCTCGACACGGCCCTGGGTGTAATGAATGTCGCTAGCCAAGGACTCAATTTGTACAATCAGGTGAAAGGATTAAAGAGTGTTGGTTCTGTACCAAGCGTTAGGAATAGTTCCACCTCAAAAAGCAAGTCAAGCAGCAATGAGACAAACAGCACAACCGGGAGCGAGAAGGTGCCTGTGAATCAGTTTAAGTCTCCATCTAAAAAGGGTGGTTTTTGCGAACCGGACTGGAAATCTAAGAATGTTATGACGCGAGAAGATTTGATTCGTAGTTCAAAACGGAAATATTAAAACACGAGGAATAGATTAAGCAGCTATAGCAGTATCTCGTTATTTTTATGGTGAGAAATGCTATTCTGTCTAAAAAGCCAATTAAAATTCCTGTATGCCTTATGATGTTGGATGGCCTTGTATTTTCACTTACTGATAAAACAGGGGAGGACGATGCGTTTATGCAAAATATATCATTATGCGTAATCTTGTTATCTTTACTGGTGCATTCCTGCGCAACATACAAAATCACCGCCATGGTCTCGGATAATCCAGTCCAGCATTCCTACCATGAGGCGACTATTGCGATAAACAAGGGCGATTACGAGAAGGCCTATGAGATACTGGAGTACACAAAGGAGCTCATAGCGAAAAACAAGGCTTCCGGAAAGCAAAAAACTTCCCTGGGAGTCAATGAGAATAATCTCAATCAGCTCCATCAGGGATGTAAGAGGTATTTGAGCCAGAAGTATTACAAGGAGGGATGTGATATTGTCATAAAGGCGCTGAACCCGGATGCGGTAAAAACTGCCATGGATCCCAGCGCGACAAAAGCAATGCATGCGAGAATGGGAGTTCAACGGGATAATGATTGGTACGCGATGGTATCCGCATCGTCAATGCATGTGGTCAATAATGCTAATTTGCCCAATTATAAAAAAGCAATCGCCTGTTTCGATAATGCGCAAAAGATTGATCCGTCCTATATGGCTTCCAATATCAAGAACTATAGGATGGTGCTGGATTACTTGATCGCACACGGTAATAGCACCGGCAGCGGCGCGCGCACCAGCAGCTCAAGCGGCTGTTGCATATTTTAATCCTTACGGTGCAAAATCGCGGCTGGAATGCCGTTGATTGAATTGCCGCCTTCGGGGCGCTGGTCGACAATTATTGTCGCGGGTTCGGAAAGATAACAGCCGAAATCCCCTACGGCCTAACATACTCCACCGAAAGATTCTTGATCGCGGCGATGGACCGGAGAAAGGCTAGCGGCATCTCCGTTTTAAGATGGTGATGCGCGAAGGCGATGTAGCGGTTGTGATTGGTTCCCCCGGGCCGCGTGGCGTCAACGAGCACCCAGCGGCCCCCCACGCGCGCCTCGGCCCACATGTGAAAGACGAAGACATTTCGCAGCCCCTCGAACTCGGGCGCGAGCAGCATGCCCACCACCGCGCGGGACGGGATCCCGAGCGAGCGTAACAGCGAAACCGCGAGCACGGCGTGTTCCGTGCAATCCCCGTGGCGCCGAGCGAGAATCGCATCGGCGGGGATGATGGGGATCCCGTAGGTCTTGTCGCTGATCG
Organism: Spirochaetota bacterium; assembly: GCA_029562645.1. Taxonomy (GTDB): domain Bacteria; phylum Spirochaetota; class UBA4802; order UBA4802; family JAKQUI01; genus JAKQUI01. The sequence continues at coordinate 245,126 of JAKQUI010000003.1, read as the reverse complement.
TATCGAACACGAAGTGCTCGACGTCGCGGACCGCGTCGCGCGATTTCACGAAGCGCTTCCGCGCGGCGCGTATCGGCGCGCTGTTGATGTTCAGGAAGCGCGTGTCGGCCAGATGGTCGGGACGGCTCGGGTCGCCCGACGGGTCGATAACGCCGGCGGTGAGCAGTATGCGGGTTTGACCGGAGCGAACATCGCGCGAGACGATCTTCTGGAACGGGGTTTCGGGGAGGGCGAAGTTCGCATCCGACGACGTAAGGCGATAAGTCGTTTTCGCCTCGGAATACACCGCGCGCGTGAACGATCGGAGCGGCACCGAATACAGCCGGGGGTCGATCCGCGGCTGATCCGCGCCCGCGAGCGGCGCGACGGATCCGCAGAACGCGGCGGCCGCCACGAGGACGAGGGCGACGGAGACGCGGACGCGCGGCATGCTATTCACGGATGAGCTCGAGCGTCATGTTCATCATCTGGATGACCGTCTTTTCCATGACGCCGTGTTCGTCGAGATAGATGTCGATGTTCTTCACGTTCTCGATCGATTCGGTGATGTGAATGAGCCGCTTTTCCGTCGCGCCGATCCGCATGCGCGCTTCCCCCACCACCGCCACCCGTACGGGGATCGGCATATCGAGTTCGTATCCCGGATCGTATATGGCGGTTTCGATGGCAAGCCCCGGCCGGAAGCGTCCCTCGATGAGCTTCGCGACGATGTAGTTCCCCTCGAGGATGAAATCGCGCGAGAGCGTGTATGTCGACGTTTTTCCGTCGGTCGTGAGCGTCACCGTGCGGCCCGCGAAGGTCGCCGTGGTCGCGGACACGTGCTTCGCGCCGTTCTTGACGACGGTGGTGGAGGTCTCCAGCCGCACCGGGACATGGTCCAGCGTCTCGGTGATCTCGCTGCGCGAGGTGTTCACCGCATCGCCGAGCGTCATGGTGATCTCGACGATCGACCGGTAGTGCGGTCCCACGATGGCGTTCGAATAGCGGGACGAGCCCGCGGGGGTCCCGTTGATGGTGAGCGCGTAGCGCCACTCGCCGGTTGGCACGGCGGTCGGGAGCGACCCGGGGCGCGTGGCGCAGCAGGCGGCCGCCCCAATGACGATCACGAGGACGGTGCGCGCAATCGCGCTGGCATATCGTATTCGCATGGGCGTGTTGTCCTTTGCGGGGGATTGTCGGATCATTGATTGCGCGACGGCGTGATGTCAAGCGCAATCCGCCGCTCGCGGGCATGCCGCGTCGGCACGCGCCGGGGGAAGATCCCTGCGGCCCGTTGCGCGGTCGGTTCGTGCGTGTGGTGGCGCAGCGCCCGCAGGGGATCGGCCCCTAAAATGTCTTGACCGTATTTCCCGCCTGTTCCATTATCTGCGCTCATTGCAGGGACTAGGGATGCAACCGGTGGCCGAGAAGGATTATCAGGAATCACTGCGCGAGATCGAGGCGCTCCAGGCGAAGGTGAACGACCTCTACGCGTCGATCAACGTGGACGCGCTGCGGTCGAAGCTTGCGGCGCTGGAGGCGAAGGCGAGCGCGGACGACGCCTGGCAGGACCGGGAGCGGCTGGCGACCCTCAACCGGGAGATCAGCGCGCTCAAAAAACGCATCGAACCCTGGGACCGCCTGATGGGCACGATCGGGGAGAACCGCGAGCTCATGGAGATCGCGCTCGCCGAATCCGACGAGGGCGTGCTGGCCGAGACCGCCGCATCCCTGGGGGCCCTCGCCGCGGAGTTCGACCGCATCGAGACGATCGAGCTGTTGTCGGGCGAGGACGACCTGCGCGATTGCTTCGTGACGGTCCGACCCGGCGCGGGCGGCACCGAATCGCAGGACTGGGCGAGCATGCTCTTTCGCATGTATCTGCGTTGGGCGGAGGACAACGGCTACCGCGCGAGCGTGATCGACTACACCCCCGGCGACGAGGCCGGGGTGAAGAGCGCCACCGTGAACGTGCAGGGCGATTACGCCTACGGCTTCCTCAAGGGCGAGCGGGGCGTCCACCGCCTGGTGCGGATTTCGCCCTTCGACGCGAACAAGCGCCGGCACACCTCCTTCGCGTCGGTGGAGGTGGTACCCGAGGTCGCCGACGACATCGCCATCGACATCAACGAATCCGACCTGCGCATCGACACCTACCGCTCCTCCGGCGCCGGCGGGCAGCACGTGAACACGACCGACTCCGCGGTGCGGATCACCCACCTCCCCACCGGCATCGTGACGCAGTGCCAGAACGAGCGTTCGCAGCACAAGAACAAGGCCTTCGCGATGAAGGTCCTGCGCGCCAAGATCTACGAGCTCAAGCGCGAGGAGATGGACCGCAAGCGCGAGGAGAAGGCGGGCGAGAAGAAGGACATCTCCTGGGGCAACCAGATCCGCTCGTACGTGTTTCAGCCGTACATGATGGTCAAGGACCACCGCACCGGCGAGGAGACGAGCTCGGTGGACAGCGTGATGGACGGCGCGATCGACCGGTTCATCTACGCCTATCTCAAGAACCGGCGCGCGGCCGGATAGGGGCGGCCATGCTGGCATATGTTGCGCGCAACGCCGTGCTCATCGCCCGCACCGTCCTGCGGCGGGTCCCCGGGGCGCTTGTGTCGAGCTTCGGGATCGTGTTCTTCATCGCGTTCCTCATCGTGTTCATCGCCCTGCGCACCGGGGTGCGGGACTACCTGGAGAACCGCATCTTCAGCCGGCTCAACATTAACGAGATCCGCGTCACGCCGAAAAGCAAGACCACGCTCATCAACCTGAACATCTTCTCCGCCGAGAAGACGCGGATCCCCGAGGGCGCCGCGCGGCGCATCCAGCGCCTGGAGGGCGTGGCGAAGGTGCACCGCGTCGTCCGGCTCGACGTGCCCGTGACCATGACCTTCGGCATGTTCGGCGCGCTCATCAAGTCCGACATGCTCATCAGCGGCATCGACCGCGACTTCTTTCGCGGATCAAAAATCCCCTGGCGCGTCCCGAAGGACGACGAGATGGTCCCCGTGGTGGTGCCGTACTTCGCGCTGGAGCTGTACAATAATTTCGCGAACGCCGCGGGTACTCCGGAGATGGGCGAGAAGTTCATCCTGGGCAAGACCATGGAGCTCACCTTCGGCAAGTCCTTCATGTTCGGCTCGGGCGGGCTGCTCTTCGGGCGCTCCGGCCCCGAGCGCCGCACCGTGATCGCGCAGGGGCAGATCGTCGGGTTCACCTCGCAGCTCAACACCGCGGGGCTCGTGCTCCCCGCCGAGTATATCCGCGCGCTGTGCAGAAAGAACCCGGACCTCGCGCGGCGCCCCGGGGAATGCACCTCGAACATGATGCTCATCGTGCGGGTGTCCGATCCGCGCCACCTGCCGGCGGTCTCGCAGCGGATCCGCGACCTGGGGCTTGCCGTGGAATCGAAGGAGGACATCGCGCAGCGCACCCAGAAGGCCGTGGGCTTCATCGACGCCGTCTTCTTCATGCTGCTCATGATCATCCTCGCGCTCACCGTGATCGCGATCTTCAATTCCTATCTCACGATCGTGTACAACCGCAGCTACGAGATCTCGCTGGAGCGGATGCTGGGGGCCACCAAGGTGCGGATCATCGCCATCTTCATCATCGAGGCGGCCATCGTGGGGCTCGTCTACGGGCTGGCGGGCTTCCTGCTGGGGTCGCTCGCGGTCACGAAGCTCGCGCACTACGCCGGGAACTGGGTCCCGCTGTTGGGCGGGCTTACGATTTCGTTTAACGCGAGCGCGTACGCGGCGATGGCGCTCGGCGCCTCGGTGGCGGTGTCCGCGCTCTCGGCGCTCGTGCCCGCGGTCTTTGCGTCGAACCTGAGCCTCTTCGACAACGTGAAGCGCTTTTGAGTTGTCCATGGCGCCGGAACGCGAAACAAAGCGGTATGAGGAGCTCGTCGCGCTCATAGAGCGGTACAATCATCATTATTACGAGCTCGATTCGCCCCTGGTGGACGACGCCGAGTACGACGCCGCGATGCGCGAGCTCGCCGCGCTCGAGGCGGCGCACCCGGAGCTCGCGCGGGAGGACTCCCCGACGCGCCGCGTGGGCGGCGCGCGATCGTCCACCTTCGGCGAGGTGCGCCACGACCCGCCCATGCTCTCGCTGGGGAACGTATTCGACGCGGCGGAGCTTGCGGATTTCGACGAGCGCTGCCGGAAGCTCCTGAAGGCGGACGGCTCGCTCGTCTACACCGCAGAGCTCAAGTTCGACGGCCTCGCGGTCGAGATCGTCTATCGCGACGGTCGCTACGCGCAGGGCTCCACGCGCGGCGACGGCGCGACGGGCGAGGACGTGACGGCGAACCTCGCGACGATCCGCGCATTGCCCGCGCGGCTTGCCGGGGCGCGCGTTCCGGCCTATCTCTCCGTCCGCGGCGAGGTGTTCATGCGCCACGACGAGTTCGAGCGGCTCAATGCAGAGCGGCTGGCGGCGGAGGAGCCGCCGTTCGCGAATCCGCGTAACGCGGCCGCCGGGTCGCTGCGCCAGCTCGATACGGGCGTCACCGCCTCGCGCGCACTCGACATTGCGCTCTACGGCATCGGGAGGATCGATCCGCCGGACTCCGCTCATGGCCAGGGCGCGCTCTTTGATCTTTTAAGCGAGCTGGGGCTTCCGGTCGCGGAGCACCGCTTCCGCGGCGAGCTCGACGGCGTCGTGGCTTTTTACGAGCGCTGGCGCGACGGGCGGCACCGGCTCAATTTCGACATCGACGGGATCGTGATCAAGCTCGACGACTTCGCGGCCCGCGAGCGCGTCGGGGCCACCAGCAAGGCGCCGCGCTGGGCGGTCGCGTGGAAGTTCCCCGCGAAGGAGGCGGTCACCACCATCGTGTCCGTCGATCTCCAGGTGGGACGCACGGGCGTGATCACCCCGGTCGCGAACCTCGCGCCCATCAACATCGGCGGGGTGATCGTGAAGCGCGCGACGCTCCACAACTTCGACGAGGTGCGCCGCCTGGACGCGCGCGTGAACGACACCGTCACGGTGAAGCGCGCGGGCGACGTGATCCCCAAGGTGGTGGCGGTGCTCGTCGATTCCCGTCCGAACGACGCGCGCGCAATCGAGCCGCCCGAACGCTGTCCCGGCTGCGGGAAGGAGCTCGCGCGCGAGGAGATATACATACGCTGCGTTAATCCGGCCTGTCCCGCGAAGGCGCTGGAGACGCTCAAGTTTTTCGTGTCCAAAGACGGGATGGATATAGAGTTTTTCGGGCCGGAGCTCATGCAGCGGCTCTACGCCGCCGGCATCGTGAAGACGTTTGCGGACGTCTTTCGCCTCACGCGCGACGATCTTGCGGGCGTGGAGCGGATGGGCGAGAAGAGCGCAGAGCGGATCATCGAATCGGTGCGCGCGCGGCGGCGGATCGGCCTGTCGCATTTTCTTCGGAGCCTCGGGATCCGGAACGTGGGCGACCACGTCGCGAAGGTGATCGCGCGGGCCGCGGGGAGCCTCGATGCGCTCCGGGCGATGGGCGCCGACGAGCTCATGGCGGTCCACGAGGTGGGCCCGGGCGTCGCGGAATCGGTCTCGCAGTTTCTCGCCGATCCGGCGTTGCGCGCCATCGTGGACGATCTCGTCGCCGCCGGCGTCGAGGTCGCCGACGAAGAGGCGCCCGCCCCGCCGGCATCGGCCGTGGCCGGGAAGACCTTCGTGGTGACCGGGACCCTCGCGAGCCTGTCGCGGCAGGAGGCCGAGGCGCTCATCGAGAAGCGGGGAGGGCGCGCCGCGGGATCGGTGAGCAAGAAGACCGATTACGTGGTGGCCGGGGAATCGGCCGGATCGAAGCTCGCCAGGGCCAAGGAGCTCGGCGTGACGGTGCTGGACGAGGACGCGTTTTTGAAGATGATGCGGGATTGAAATTTTATTCTGATAGGGACGGCTACCTCATCCCCCGGCCCCTTCTCCCAAAGGAGAAGGGGAGAAAAGGCAAGAATTCTTTTCCAAGGAGCCCTCTCCTCCGGGAGAGGGCGCGCCGGTGTTCCCCGAGCTTCGTCGAGGGGAGGCGGGGTGAGGTTGAGCGAGTGGCTTTTCTTTGTTTGTTTTCTATTGTCATCTTAAAAGATAGTATCGGATTGACCCGTGGTACTTGTCGCGCACGATGCACCAGGAATATATGATCGAGGATGTAATAGGAAGTGTTAAAATTTTTCGGGGCCACACGCCTGTATATACGAATCAATAAACAGAACAAGAACTAGGCAGTAAAGGTCGAAGACATGGTACGAATTACAGCAAATAGCACATTGAATGTTATCCGATATATCATCAAATGTTTAATAGTTGCTTTATCGATAATTATATTTATGCCGCAGACTGTTTCTCCTGATGCAAGAAGAAAAGACATCAAGCGGCTTGTGATACTTCCATTTGAGAATATGGGTGCGCATTCAAAGGAGTTTGACTCCATCGGCGAGGAAATGTCAATTAGCTTGATTCAGTCGCTTTCACAAGTTAAGGAACTTAGTGTCATGGATCCAACGTCAGTCCGAAAGCTGCTTGTAGAAAAGTTGGAATTTATTCAAGGGTCTGGTATTGGGGATGATAAGAAATTAAAAAGAGAGATAGAAAAAATTGATGAAGAGAATTTTGATCTTATTCTCCTTGGCAATTATAGGATTATTGGAGACAAAATTAAAGTAACGCTAAAATTGCTTGAACGCGAGAACAACAGAGTGGCCATCACGCCGATTAGCGTGATGGGAAGTTACCCGGGCCAGTTGTTTAGTGTTGAGGAGGATATAGCAGAAAAGGCAGCGGTGGCAATAGATATATACAATAAGGCTTATGTCGTTGATTTTAAAAACTTTTACGCGTTCACAACAAATCGCGAATCATATCGATTGTATCTCATGGGGATCAATGCAAAAAGCGATTTAACTATTCAAGGCTACATGAAAGCTGTCATGTTGTTTTACAGATCGTATATGTACGATGCATCATTTTTTCTCCCCTTATATGAGCTGGAAAATCTGAAAAACGACATAGCAGTGACAATCTCTAAGCTTGGATTGATGAGAAACATGTTTAACTCGTTTGGTAATTATGACGCGCATAAAGTGTTAATTGAGTTGTTGTCGGAAAACAAAATTACTGGCATTATTAATGCGTGTTATAAAGCAAGAGCGGAGTATCGAGAAAAGAATAGTGCGAACTTCACGAGGAAAGAGCAAATATTTTCCTTGTCGCAGCATTTCAATAAATATCGTGATCCGAGGAAGGATGCAATAAATCATCCTAATGACATTGAAATTCTTTTTCGTGCATGGGAAAAAGTGGACAAGTTTGATGTGAATAGTGATTATAAAATTAAAATCAAGTCGATTGAAAAGAATTATATGCCTCTCAAAATCATTGAGTTATTTAACGAAATTAATGGGAAATTTGAACAAAACAAAAAAGTGATCCTTGGGCTTCAAAAGGAAGTCGGGAGTATTCAGAAAAGTAACGAATATTCCAATAAACAAAATCTATTATCATCGAGAATAAAAAATGTTATAGATGCCGAGGTTGAATATTTTCTTAGTAAAACCGATGGTTTTGAAAAGATGTATCCTAAGTCATTATACAATCTGACTTATTATGAATATTTCTTGAGATATTCTTTTAAAATACTCGAAGCTAAAATGTATTTCGTTGAAAATGTAGATTATGAGAACTCAAAAGAGGGAGTTAGGTTTAAAACGAATTTGCGCCATTTTTATAATGCGATTAGTGAAGAAGCGCCTCTTGTCCGGCCGTAAAAAAATCGCTATAATAGTCCGCTAATTTTTAAATATTAAAATGGATGCAATCATATGAAATCAAAACTCAAAGACTTCTCCCAAAAACACTACTACCTCCTCACCGGCATCCTATGGTTTCTTTCGGTGCCCAGCTTCGATGCGTGGTTCCTGAAGGGATTTCCCTTTTTCGCGTGGATCGCCTTCGTTCCCCTCTTTGTCTATGTTCGCGACAAGGGATATCGCGAGGTGTTTCGCGCATCGTTCATGGCCGGGCTGCTGGGCAATCTGCTCGCCTATCAGTGGATCGGCGCCTTCGGCGCCAAGGTCCCCGGCGGGTATTTCGTCGTATTGCTCTTCCTCATTCCCAGCCTCACGGTCTTTTTCGTGTCGGGCATGATGATGGCGGAGTTCCTCTCGCGTCGCGTCGAGCGCCTGCGCGCGCCGATCTACGCCGGGTCGTTCGTGGTCGTCTACTGGGTCCAGTCGATGGGATATCTCGCCTATCCCATGAACTACTGGGGCTATTCCCAGTTTCCCTTCACACCCTTCATTCAGGTTTCTTCAATCGTCGGTATCATGGGCGTGTGCTTCATTCTTATATTTTTTAACGAAAGCATGGCGGGCCTGATTGCGCGCATCGCGTCGGGCGCGCGCTCGTTTCGAGAAGCGATCGCATCGTTCGAGGGGAAGGCGTTCGTTGGGGCGCTCGCGCTGGTCGCGGGAATCACCGCATGGGGCGCCGTGACGCTCGCCGCGAACCCCGCGACGGGGAAGCGCGACCTCCGGGCGCTGATGGTGCAGTCGTGCATCTCGCCGTGGGAGAACTGGGAGCAGAACAAGTTCCGCTATCTCGACCGCCTCACGCACTACACGAACGCGGCGCTGGCGTCGCCCGCCGATAAGCCCGACCTCGTCGTCTGGTCGGAATCGGCCACGCTCGAGAAGATATCGTACTTCGCGCAGGGCGGACACCCGATGCTCTTTACGGAGAGCGAGCGCGAGTTCATCCGCAGCGTCTTCGCTTACGTGAAGTCGATCGGCCGGCCGCTCCTCACCGGGGAGATCGGCATCGTCGAGGACCTGCGGTATCGGCGCTACTTCGCGCAAAACAGCGCGGTCCTCATCGGCTCCGAGGGCAACTTTATCAAGGCCTATCCGAAGATCAATCTGGTGCCCTTCGGTGAGTGGTTTCCCTATCATAAGTGGCTGCCCATCATACAGGAGCTCACCTTCGCCTTTGGCGGATCGAACTTCGTGCCGGGCGACCGGCCGGTGCTCTTCGAGACGGGCGGTAGAAAATTCGGCGTGCTCATTTGCTACGAGGGGATTTTCTTCCGGCTGTGCCGCGACTACAAGCGGCTGGGGGCCGACTTCCTGGTGAACATCACCAATGACGGCTGGACCGATAGCTTCGCCGGGCACATGCAGCACTTCGCCTCGTCGGTGTTCCGCTCCGTGGAAAACGGCATCTGGTATGTCCGGGCCGGGAACACGGGGCTCACCATGGCCATCGATCCCTACGGCCGCATGAAGACGACGCTGCCCATTCTCGAGAAGGGCACCGTGAGCGCCGACCTCGATTTCTCGATGAACCGGACGACCGTGTACGCCCGCATCGGGGATGTGTTTTTATATCTGGTCGTCGCGTTCATCGCGGCCGTCGGGGCGTTCGCCCTGAACGCGTGGCGACGCGAGCGGCGGGGATAGGGCGGACGGGACCGGCATGAAGATCGTCTATCTCACCGACATCCACGGCGCCTTCGAGCGGGTGAAAAACCTGTTGGTCGAGACTGTGGCCGACGTCTACATCATCGCGGGGGACCTCATCGACATCCCCTTCTATAACATGGATTCCGCCATCAAGTACCATGAACTGCAGACGTACTTCCACGCCCTGCGGCGCCGCATGGAACAGGAAGGGACCATCATCGAGGACTTCATCGACGAGTTGCTCGATATGCCCAACGTCTCCGACGAGATCCAGGAGATGGGCAGCAAGTATCAGCAGTACACCATCCGCGCGCGGCGCGTGATGCAGCAGAAGTACAAGATCATCGAGAATATCGTGTCCACCAAGCAGTCGGCGCTGTGCCTGTGCCTGCCCGGCAACTACGACATGGATCTCAAGTACACCTCGCTGCACGAGCGCGACCTGCACCTGCACTGGTATCAGGTCGAGCACCTGAAGATCGCCGGCTACGGCGGCGCCGACACCTGGACCGCCGGTATCCCCGAGCGCTATGTCGTGAACCATCAGGCGGGTATCGGCGTGGACGACAAGAAGAACGAGATGAACCGCTTCTTCAAGGCCGTGAAGCCCGACATCATCGTGAGCCATCAGCCGGCGCACGGCGTACACGACCGGCTCTCGTTCAAGGGCCCGTCCGGATCGCCGGCCCTGCGCACCTACTGCGAGAACAACCCGGTGCTGCTGTGCCTCACCGGGCACATCCACAGCGACTGGGGTTTTTTCGAGAGCGACGGGACCGTCTACCTCAACCCGTCGAACTTCGGCGAAGTGACCACCGTGACCGGGGAGGTCTCCGAGGGCGGCTTCTTCCACCGGATCGAGGTCGACGCCGGGCGGGTGGTCGGCGTCAAGTTCCGCAAGCTCGTGGATGATCGCGTCTACGACATCGCCGACTACGTCCCGGAAAACGGGAAGTGGACCGAGCGGGTGGTCGACGCCGAGCGCTTCGAGGCGCTGCGCCGCGGCGAGAACTTCGACATGAAGGTGAAGAAGTATTCGCACATCCCGGAGATCGTGCTGTTCAAGGAGATCAAGCAGTTCTTCCGCATGTTCCAGACGCAGGAGTCCGAGGAGCGCGTGGAGCGGCTCGAGGAGGTGGTGCAGCGCATCGAGGGCAAGCTCGACGACATCGCGATGGACCTGGTGGGCTCGGTGAACCTGGGGATGTCGCAGCCGAGCTCCGACATCGACGTGGTGCTGTACCTGCGCTGCAACGCGCAGTGCTCCGAGATGCTGGTCAACTGCGAGCACTTCAAGCAGGCCGAGCGCCTCATCCGCGAGCAGCTCGGCGACGACTACAAGTTCGAGATCATCGACTGCATCGACCTGACGGTGGTGGAGCGCAGCATCCGCGAGAAGAACTACGAGTGCGAGGTCACTCAGCGCTTCGTGACCTACCGCTCCATCTGCCGCCCGGTGAACTATCGCGTCATCGCCCCGCTCGAGGACCTGCTCAACGACGACATCGAGTTCCGCATGGAGCTGGAGGGGAGCATCCGCTCGTATTTCAAGATCTTCGTGACTACCTCGCAGCACATCCGCTCGTTCGACAAGTACGAATCGCGCCTCAAGTCCATCGGCATCAAGCTCCCGGAGGCGATCCGCCGGAAGATCATCCATTACCTGCAGGGCGGCCCGCCGACGGCATAAAAAACCTTGATTTTATTCACGGGTGCCGGTATGATAATCATGTTCGGCGCCCGTCCGCGCCGATACTGAGAGGAGGAGATCGGTTATGATACGGATGTCGATTCTGATGCCATTGATCGCCAAGGCGCCCGCCGTGACAAAAACAAGCGAGGTGATGTCCATGAACGGTGACGTACTGCTCCAAAACATCTTCAGCGTTTTCATTATCGCCATCATCCTGGAGGCGGCCGTGATGGCGCTGTTCAATCTCTCGGCGCTCAAGGGATTGGACCGCAACCGCGCGATCGAGGCGACGCGCGACGGGATCATCATCATCGTCGCGTTCTTTCTCTGCTGGAAGGTGGACATCCTTCGCATCTTCCGCGGGACCGGCATGAACATGCCGTGGATGGTCGACGTCATCATCAGCGGCCTGGTGCTCGCCCGAATGACGAATTTCGTGCGGCAGGTGATGTCCCGCTTTAAAGCAGAGGATTGATCGCGCGCGCCGCCGCGCCGCCGGCGCCCGCCGGCGGCGTATCAGCACCCGCCGCTTTTTCGACTTGACAAATGCCCTGTGAAAAAAAACGGTACTGCCGTGTCCCCCGGGCGCTGCGATCGTTTGGCGGCCACTCGTTTATTCTATCTCTCCAGGTGCGGCGATGTTTACAGGCAGAAGCTATTGCGGAGAAGTGACCGTTGACGATATCGGCGCGCGGGTGATGCTGTGCGGCTGGGTGGACGTGAAGCGGGATCTCGGCGGGATCGTGTTCATCGAGATGCGCGACGTGACGGGGCTGGTGCAGCTCGTGGTCGATTCGTCGCAGGCCTCCGCCGCGGCCGAGGCGGCCGACCGGGTCCGCAGCGAGTACTGCATCATGGCGCGCGGCGCGGTCCGGCGCCGTTCGGACGAGACCGTCAATCCCGCGCTCGCAACCGGGACCGTCGAGGTGGTCGCCGACGAGATCGTCATACTCAACGCGTCGGTCGCGCCGCCCATCCCCATCGACAGCCGTGAGAACGTGAACGAGGAGCAGCGCCTCGCGTATCGCTTCCTCGACCTCAGGCGCGCCGACATGCAGGAGGCCATCATCGTGCGGCACCGCGTGATGCAGGCCGTCCGCGCCTACTGCGCCGCCAACCGCTTCATCGAGATCGAGACGCCCATGCTCAACAAGTCCACGCCCGAAGGCGCGCGCGACTTCCTCGTTCCCAGCCGCCTGAGCCGCGGCATGTTCTACGCGCTGCCGCAGTCGCCGCAACTGTTCAAGCAGATCCTGATGGTCTCCGGCTTCGACCGTTACTTCCAGATCGTGAAGTGCTTCCGCGACGAGGACCTGCGGAACGACCGCCAGCCCGAGTTCACCCAGGTCGACCTCGAGCTTTCATTCATTACGCGCGACATGATCATCGACATCATCGAGGGGATGATCGCGGTCATCGTGCGCGAGGGATTCGGGAAGGAGGTGTCGCTGCCGTTTCCGCGCATCACCTACGACGACGCGATGCGCCGCTACGGAAAGGACGCGCCCGACACGCGCTTCGGGATGGAGCTCTCGGAGCTCAGCGACCTGTTCGCGCAATCGTCGTTCAACGTGTTCTCCTCCACCGTCGCCTCCGGCGGCATCATCAAGGCCTTCGTCGTGGAGGACAAGGACCGCCTGTCGCGCAAGAACCTCGACGATTACACCGAGTACGTGAAGGTGTTCAAGGCCGGCGGCATGCCCTGGGTCCGCTTCCGCAACGGCGCCTTCGAGGGCGGCATTGCGAAATTCCTGAGCGAGCCCGAGCGCGAGGGCCTGCGCGCGCGGTTGTCGCTGCGCGAGAACGCCGTTGTCATCTTCGGCTGCGACCGCGCCGAGATCGTGAACGCGACGTTGGCCGGCATGCGCCTCAAGATCGCGCAGGACCTGGGCATGATCGATCCGGAGCTCCTCAACTTCGTCTGGGTGACCGATTTCCCGCTCCTGGAGTACGATCCCGGCGAGAAGCGCTACTACGCGAAGCACCATCCCTTCACGGCGCCGGCGGCGGAGCACGTCGCGGCGCTCGACGCGATCACCCCTGAGACGGTGGACGGCATCACGGCGCAGGCCTACGATATCGTTCTCAACGGCGTCGAGATCGGCGGCGGGTCCATCCGGATCAACACCCCCGCGCTGCAGAAGAAGATGTTCGAGCTCCTGGGCATTGGCGAGGAGGAGGCGCGCGTCAAGTTCTCATTTCTGCTGGACGCGCTGCAATATGGCGCGCCGCCCCACGGCGGGATCGCGCTGGGCCTGGACCGGGTGATGATGCTGCTGCTCAAGCGCGCCTCGATCCGCGACGTGATCGCGTTTCCCAAGACCCAGAAGGGCCAGTGCCTGATGAGCCAGGCGCCCTCGCCCGTGGCACCCCAGCAGCTGAAGGAGCTTTCGATCAAGATTCTCGAACGCTAGTATGGTTGAGCGCACATTCGAAATCGATGATTCGTCCCTGTGCCGCAGGATCTGCGGGTTCCGGGACCGGAACATCAAGGCCATCGAAAAGATCCTGGACGTGAGCATCATCCCCCGGGGGAACACCCTGATCGTCACATCGCCGCGTGAGCAGGGCGAGAAGGCGATGCGCCTCCTGCACCTGATGGGCGATTACCTCGTCGTGAAGGACGGGACCTTCGAGTTCGACGATTTCGACATCAAGTACCTCGCCGCGTCCCTCGACCGGGGAACGGTCGTGAGCGCGAAGGACATCGAGCGGCTCAAGATCGTGATACCGGAGTCCGGCCGCAGCATCGCGCCGCGCACGGTGAACCAGGCGAACTACATCACGGCGATCCACCGCAACCCGGTGACCTTTTCCTACGGGCCGGCCGGCACCGGCAAGACCTATCTTGCGGTGGCCGTCGCGCTGTCGTACCATCTTTCGGGCAAGGCGGAACGGATCATCCTCACGCGGCCGGCGGTGGAGGCCGGCGAGAACCTGGGCTTTCTGCCCGGGGACCTCATCCAGAAGATCAATCCATACCTGCGCCCGCTCTACGACGCGCTCTTCGACCTGCTGCCCTTCGAGCGCATCAGCGGCATGATGGAGAAGAACATCATCGAGGTGGCGCCGCTGGCCTACATGCGCGGCCGCACGCTCAACCGGGCTTTCATCATACTGGACGAGGCGCAGAACACCACGGTGTCGCAGATGAAGATGTTCCTTACCCGGATGGGGAACAACTCCAAGATCGTCATCTCCGGCGACATCACCCAGATCGACCTGGACAAGCCCAAGAAGTCGGGTCTGTTGCACGCGATGAAGATACTCAAGGGCATCGACGAGATCGGTTTTATCGAGTTCGCCAAAGAGGACATCTGCCGCCATCCGATCGTCGAAAAGATCGTCGCCGCCTATGAGCGGCACACCAAGAGCGAGGCCTAGCGACCCGCACGCACGGGCGGGGCAGGGACAGCCATGATAAACTTCACCGACGCGCGACGCAAGATCAACATCTACTTCCGCAGGCCCGGCATCCGGAACGCCTTTTTCTATCTGCTGGGGATCGTCGTCATCGCCACCGTGCTCCTGTCGTTCAACGCCATCGGCAAGACCTATACCTACACCGTGGGCGAGATATCGCACGACGACATCAAGGTCCCGTACGACATCCGCTACACCATCGAGACGGAGACCGAGAAGGAGCGGCAGCGCGAGGTCGACGGCGTGGCGCTCGTCTTCGATCGCGACCAGTCGGTGCTCGTGGAGCGCCTGGGCATCGTGAATGCGCTCATGAACCATGTCGCGAGCACCCTCAAGGAAACGCCGCCCATCGGGACCGAGGACCGCACCTTCCAGCTCATTTTGCTCAAGGACACGCTGCCGAAATATCTGCAGTTTGGCGACGACGTCCTGCTTGAGCTTCTGCGCCTCGAAAATCCCGCCGAGTTCCGGAAGGCGCTCAGCCGGATCGTCATCTATCTGTACGAGCGCGGGATCCTCAACGAGCCGTACAAGAACTCCCTCAATCTTGCGAACAAGAACGTGCTCATACGGCCGATCAACGCCTCGGGCGAGGTCAAGGAGATCACCGCGTCGCTGGAGGACCTGTGGCTTCCGGAGACAGCCCGCCAGAACCTTCTGGCCGTTTGCAAGGCCATCGCGCCGGACCTCACGGCGGAGCAGATGCGGGCCGCCTACCAGATCGTGCGGAGCAACCTGAAGCCCAATCTGTCGTTCAACCTGGAAGAGACCAAGAAGCGCGTGGACGAGGCGGCCAAGCGCGTGAAGCCCGCGACCGGCGTCCTGAAAAAAGGGCTCATGATCGTGCGCGAGGGCGACGTGATCACCTCGGACGCGCTCGAGAACATCAACCTTCTCAACCGGCACACGACCACCGCGAATGTGAGCTATATCGTGGGCATTTTCCTGATCCAGCTCCTGTTTCTGCTCATCTTCGGATATTTTCTGGTGTCGGATTACAGCGCGATCCTCGAGGACAACAAATCGTCGATCGTGGTGTTCACGCTCCTTCTGTTCTTCATCCTGTTCTCGTTTTTCGTGTCCCGCGCTGAAAATGTCCACAGCTCGAAGTTCATCTTCGCGCTGGTGCTCCCGCTGTCGTTTGTGACCATGATTCTCGTGATCCTGTACAATATCTTCCTGGCGCTCCTGGTCGGGGTGTACATGGTCTTCTTCACGTTCGTGATCAGCGGCTTCTCGTTTCCGTCGCTGGTGCTGGGCTTCAGCTCGGCCATGCTGGGGACCTTTATTGTGGGCAACGTGGAGAAACGGACGGATTTCCTGAAAAGCGGGTTCGTGATCGGCGCGGCGAACGCGTTCATCGTGTGCGCGGTCGGCTTTATGCGGGAGCTGCCGTTCGCGCTGGTGCTGCGCAACGTGGAGCTCTCGTTCGCCAACGGCGTGGTGAATGCGATCCTGGCGCTGGGCATTATCCCCGTGTACGAGAACCTGTTCGGCATTTCCACGCGGTTCAAGCTCTTGGAGCTTTCGGACCTCAACGCCCCCATCTTCAAGCGGATGCTCATCCGCGCGCCGGGGACGTATAATCACTCGCTCATGGTCGCGAACATGGCCGAAGCGGCCTGCAAGGACATTGGCGCGAACGCCCTCCTGGCGCGCGTGGGCGGGTATTATCACGACATCGGCAAGATCAACGATTCGGGCATCTACATCGAGAACCGCGTGACCGACCCGCGCGTGAAGACGTTTTCGCCGTTGGAGTATTCGCGGCTCATCATATCGCACGTGGAGAAGGGGGTCGTGCTGGCGCGCGAGCAGGGATTGCCGGACTCGATCGTCGACTTTATTCGCGAGCACCACGGGAAGTCGGTGATGACCTACTTCTACCATCAGGCGCTTGAGGCGGTCGAGGCCGATGGCCCGGACTCCGTCCGGAAGGGCGATTTCCAGTATCCGGGGCCCCCGCCCAGCTCTCGCGAGTCGGCGGTGGTGATGCTGGCCGACGCGATCGAGGCCGCCTCGCGCTCCATCAACGAGCCCAACAAGGCGAAGCTCGAGGGGATGGTGAAGAAAATCATCTTCAACCGCCTTAACGACGGCGACCTGGAGTTCTCGGAGCTCACGATGTCGGAGCTCAACAAGATACAGCGCTCGTTCCTGCGCATCCTCTTCGGCATTTTCCACACGCGCATCGAATACCCGGAGAAGTCCGATGTGGCCCGCCTCGAGGAGAAGATCCAGAAGAAGGAAAACGGACCGGCGGGAAATGGCGAATAGCGTTTCCATCTGCAGCGAGAATGTCCGCTTCCCGTATCGTCGGATCAGGAAGAAGGACATCGACCGCTGGCTGCGCGCCGTCTGCCGCGCGGCGTTCCCGAAGGGCGCGACGGTCACGCTTATCGTGTGCGACAACGCGGCCATCAGGATCATCAATAAAAAATACCGCAAGAAGGACCGCCCCACCGACGTTATCACCTTCGCTTACGACGAAAGCCCATTTCCCGCGCGCGGAACGCAGGAAACGAGCGGCGACATCTATCTTTCATTGGAGCGCGCCGCCGAGAATGCCGCAGAGTACGGCGTGACGCTGGCCGACGAGATACAGCGCCTGCTGGTGCACGGCGTGTTGCACATGGCCGGGTACGATCACGAGCGCTCGGTCGCGGAGGAGCGGCGCATGCGGAAGCGGGAGGAAGAGGTGTTGAGAGGGTTGCGAGTGCGTTGAGTATGTATTTCGATAGTATACATCCTCGATATCCAGCAATAAACCATGTAATTGTGCAATAGTATTGAAGAATTGCATGGTTGTATATGGAATACGGGACGCGTTTTCTTGAAAACCGTTATGAATGAATTATCCTCCGAACGGGACATCCCCTTCGGCATAGTGCTCTACGGCGGGAATGAGGCCCTGCCGATCACCGAGAAGATTGTCGCCATCCCGGCGTCGGCGGTTCTGTAGGGGGGTGGTGCCGCTAAAGGCTCAGCACGTAGAACAGCTGTCGTCGCCGCAGCCGCAGCCGCATTCTCCGTAGCCGTACTTCGCCTCGTCGTTCACCTCGAGCAGCTTGATGCGGAAGTTGAGGTCCTTGCCCGCGAGCGGATGGTTCATGTCCACGGTGATGGCATCGGCGCCGATCTCGGTGATGGTCGCGGGCATCTGCCGCCCGTCCTCGAGCTGGAGGCCGATGGTCATCCCCACCTCGGGAGTGAATTGCCCCTGTACCTGGTCGATCGGGAAATGGTAGACCAGCGATTCATCGTACTGGCCATAGCCGTCGTCGGCTGAGATGAAGACGTCCTTCTCCTCGTCGATTTTCATGTCGCGCACCGCGGCGTCGAAGCCGGGGATCACCTGCCCCGATCCGACGAGGAATTCGAAGGGATCGCCATCGACGCTCGAATCGAACACCTCGCCGTTCGTGAAGGTTCCCGTATAGTGTATGACCGCGTATTTTCCTTCTTCAATCATTGGTCGCTCCTTGGAAGCAGTTTTCAACCGAATCAATGTGCGTATTGGAGAGAAGCGTGGGAATGGGTATCTCGAATAGGTACATTGCCGGGTACTGTAGCGCGCTTTCGGTTGGTGTCAATAAAATATTTCATGCCGTACCGGGGAAAAGCCAACCGCAGTCTACGCTTTCCCCTGCCGCGTTTTCCACGCAAACAGCGCGATCGAGGCCGCGACCGCCGCATTGAGCGATTCGACGTCGCGTGCGATGGGGATTGATACGGCGTCGCGCTTGAGATCGTCCGGAAGACCCGGTCCCTCCATGCCGGGCACCAGAAGGAAGGACACCGGAAACGAAAATTCGTCGATGGGCGTCCCGGCCGCATCCAGCGATACGACCGGAAGGCGCGATTCCCTGACGATGGCCGCGAACTCTGCGAGCGACGGTCCGGCGGCAAGCGGCGCGTGAAACACCGCACCGCCCGAGGAGCGCACCGCGCGCGGATGAAAGGAGTGCGCGCATTCCTTCAGGACGATGATGCGCGCTACCCCGAACGCCGCCGCTGAGCGGATCGCCGATCCCGCATTGACCGGGTCCTGGAACGGGAGGACGAGGGAGCAGCCGGGCGCGAGCGTGCCGTCCCATGCGGGGATGTCGGGCAGCGCCGCAACGAGAAGCGGCCGGCCGGTGTTGAAGCCGTCCAGTTCGTTGAAGAGGGATTTCTTCAGAAGCCAGAGCGTTCTCGATTCGGCGTGGGCCCGGACCAGCCGCATGATCTCGTCATCGGTCTCGACGAGCCCGTCGCCGATGACGACGCCCTGCGTCAGTTCCGGAAAGGATCGCGAGAACTCGACAACCTGGCGCGGTCCGGAGACGATCAGGCGGCGCTGTTTCCGGATGCCCTCGATGGCGGTGAGCCGTTTCATCTCCTTGAACGACTTGTTGTCGGGCGAGGTGACGACGGTGCCGACGCTCTCGTTCTCGTCGCGCAGGATGCGGTAGGTCGCCGTTCGCGCGCTGTCGATCTTTTCGAACACGATCAGGCGGCGCTGATGGTCCGTGTTCGGGAGTTCGTATGTGCGGTCCATGACGGTCGCGTACCGCCGGCGGTTTTCCGCGGATATCGCGCGCAGGTCGTCCCCAGCCTCTCCGCCCTTCATGAGGTACACGCGCCCGCATTTCGGGAGGAAGTGATGGACGCGGTTCAGGGTATCATCAGCGGATTCCAGCGCGCGGGTAATCACGCCGTTCGCCTCGAAAAACGAGAGGTCCGTCACCTTGTGCGGGTAGATGTGAACGCCCTCGAGGCCCAGCTCGGCGACGACGAGCGCGAGAAAATCGGTCCGCTTGCTCCGCGTGTCGGCAAGGACAATCTCGAGCTCGGGCCGGACGATCTTGAGCGGAATGCCCGGGAAACCGGCCCCGGTCCCGATGTCCACGAGCGGTCCCGCAAGCTCGCACAGCGCGGTCACGTGTATGCAGTCGATGAAGTGCTTGATGACGATGTCGTCGAAGCGGCGGATGCGCGTGAGGTCGAGCTCGTCGTTATGCTTTTCGATGAGGAGGTGGAACGCCCAGAACCGGTCGAGCTGGGCGCGTGAAAGCGCGATCCCGGCGCCGGTGAAGAGCTCCTCCATCCGGCCGCGCGCGGGGCGCGACGCTACCACAGCACCTTCATGGGGTTCACCAGTTTGCCGTTGTGCCACATGGTGAAGTGCAGGTGCGGCCCCGTGGACCAGCCGGTCGATCCCACGCGGCCGATGAGCCGCCCGGCGCCCACCTGCTGCCCGGCGCGCACGCTGATGCGCGAGAGGTGCCCGTAGAGCGTGCGGAACCCCTTCGGGTGCGAGATGATCACGGTGTTCCCGTATCCCCCCATCCATCCGGTGGAGGTGACCACGCCGCCGGCGGCTGCGCCCACCGGCGTGCCGTGCCGCGCCGCGATGTCCAGGCCGTTGTGGAAGCGGTGCTCTCGGAAGATCGGGTGGATGCGCCCGCCGAAGAACGAACTGTACCGGCCGCCGAGCGGCGATCGGAACATCTCGCGCAGGTTGAACTGTGAGGCAAGGGCCTCCGTCATGTTGATGGCGCGCGGCCGCGCGTTCAGTACGAAGACGGCGATGGGCGAGCGGCTCGTGAAGCGGCGCAGGATCCCGTCCATGACGGGCAGCCGCTGGACGAGGACGCTCGATTCATCCGCCTGATACGCCTTCGCGACGTCCCGGATCTCCGAGCGCGAGTTCACGAAGTGCAGCACCCCCTTGCGCGACGGAACGATGATGCGCTGGTCGAGCGAGGCGACCAGCGACTCCCAGTAGGGGTTGGCCCCCAGGAGCGTGTCGATGTTCACGTTGTGGCGCTTGGCGATCTTCCAGAAGTTCTCGCCGCGTTGTATGTCGACGATCGCCAGCTCGAGCCCGTCGAATCGGACGTTTTGTTCGACGTATTGGACATAGTCGTCCTCGGTCGCGAAGAAGTCGTGGTGGGCGCCCATGCCGGATTTCGAGCACGCCGCGCAGAGGAGCGCAATGCACAGGACGAGCGTTGCGGACGGAATGGTTCTCATTTTCATGCGGTTTCCCGTTGCTGTTTCGCGAGAGGGTTTGGCGTCCGGGTCCCGCTTGACCGTGTTCCGTTTGCGCGGGAGGGACTGCCCTTCAACAATACTATCGGCCCCATTTGTCAAGAGCATTATCGGGGCGGAGGATAAAAAAGGGCGCCCGCTGGCGCCCTCGTGTCGGTCATGCGGCCGATGTGAAATTACTGCGCCACTCGAACATCTATCGCGCGCGGTCCCTTGTCGCTGTTTTCGATCTGAAACTCGACGTTGTCGCCCTCGTTGAGGGACTTAAAGCCATCGCCGCCGATTCCGGTGAAGTGGACGAAGATGTCGCTGCCGTCCTCCTTCTTTATGAACCCGAACCCCTTTTTGCTGTTAAACCACTTAACCACTCCCTTCGGCATGATGCAGACTCCTGAACCTTAAGATGTCGACTGGTTTCAGCTGCAGCGCTCCAGCGGGCCTAGCACGGCGAACCGAGAGCCGGGGCGACCCCATAGCCAAAACTACGGTTTCATTTTACCGACGTTCATCGTTTTTCGTCAATTAAAAAATGGGTGCGTCGGGCTGTGCCGGGTAATATGTATTGACAAAATAGCCGCGAGGGCTACGGTTCCGTTGCGATACTGAAATCATGGGGATTGTGCGATATGAGCATCTATGAACTGTTCGTGGGCCTCCGCTATCTCAAGGCCAAGAAGAGCCAGGGGTTCATATCCTTCAACACGGTCCTGTCGATCGTCACGGTCTTCATCGGCGTGTTCATGCTCATCGTGGTCATCTCAGTGATGAACGGCTTCCAGAGCCAGATCAAAGACAAGATCCTGGACGTCGATTCGCACATCACCGTCATCAGCGGTTTCGGCGACGAGAACGAAAACATCACCGACTACCGGAAGCTCGTCGAGCGGCTGCGGAGCGTCAACGGGGTCCGTGCGGTCACGCCGTACATTCAGGGCCAGGGGTTGTTTCGGTACAAAACCCGGATCACCCCCATCCTGTTGCGGGCCATGGGCGACACCACGTCCATGCCCGACGAGGTGAAGAAGTTCGTGACCAAGGGCGCGCGCGAGTTCAAGTCGGCAAGCGACGTGTTCGTGGGCGCCGAGATGGCCGCAAACTACGGCATCAAGGTCGGCGACGCGATCGAGGTGATCGTCCCCAAGGGCACCATCAAGATCACGACCGGTCTCATGCCGGGAATCGGCACCTTCCGGGTTGCGGGCTTCTTCAAGTCCGGATACTACGAGTTCGACACCAAGCTGGTGGTGATGTCGCTCCCGGCGGCGCAGCAACTCTACGAGATCGGCGACGTGGTGTGGGGGATCGGGCTTAAGATCGACGACATCTACCGCATGGACTACATGGCCTCGATGGTGCAGACGCGCCTGGGGTCCTTCCGCTATCACACCCTCACCGCGGAGGAGCGCAACCAGAACCTCTTCTACGCGCTCAAGCTGGAGAAGCTCATCATGACGGTGATCCTTTTCCTGGTGATCATCGCCGCCGGCTTCACCATCATGGGGACGCTGGTGATGGTGGTGATGGAGAAGCGCAAGGCGATCGGCGTGCTCAAGTCGATGGGCGCGCGCCCCATCTCCATCATGATCATCTTCGTGCTCGAGGGCTTCCTCATCGGCGTGCTGGGGGCGACGCTGGGTTCCGTGTTCGGCATCGCCGCGTCGCTCAATCTCGAAGCCATCATCAAGTGGGTCGAGTCGGCCATCAACGGCGTGATGGCGTTCGTGTACGGCGTGTTCAATTTGGGGGCCTACTTCCCGATGTCGCTGGTGCCGAAGAACGTGTACTACATCGACACCATCCCCACGGAGATCAAGCCGGAGTTCATCGTGTTCATCGCGATCTTCGCGGTGTTCCTCTCGACCATCGCGGCGATCTTTCCGTCGTGGCACGCCTCGCGCCTCAAGCCGGTTGAAACGATCCGATACGAATAATACGGGGGCACAGACGAGTCATGGCACAAGACCTCATCATACAGGCCGCGAACATCGAAAAGTCCTACGGCGCCGGGCGCAGCGCGGTGCGGGTGCTGCGCGGGATCGACCTCTCGGTGCGGCGGGGCGAGATCCTCTCCATCGTGGGGCCCTCCGGCGCCGGGAAGTCCACCCTGCTCAACATCGTGGGCTGCCTGGACGGCTTCGACACCGGGAGGCTTTCGCTGATCGGCAAGGACGTGACCAGCTTTTCCGTCGAGAACCTCGCGACCTTCCGGAACCTGCACATGGGATTCATCTTCCAGATGCACAATCTGCTGCCGGAGTTCGACGCCGTCGAGAACATCATCATGCCGCTTCTGATCCGGCGCGTGCGGCGCCGTGAGGCAGTGAAGAAGGCCATGCCGCTCCTGGAGCGCTTCGGGCTGGCCGATCGGGCCGCCCACAAGCCGGGGGAGCTCTCCGGCGGCGAGTGCCAGCGCATCGCCATGTGCCGCGCCATCATCGGGACCCCGGAGATCATCCTGGCCGACGAGCCCACCGGGAACCTCGACAGCCAGAACTCGGTGCTGCTCATCAACACGCTCCTTGAGTTGGGGCGGGAGAACTCCGCCACGGTCATCATCATCACGCACAACAAGGAGATTGCGGACATGACCGGCCGCACCATCACCCTGGTGGACGGCAGGATCACGAAGGATTCGGTGAATTGATGGGAGTCAAGCCATGAAGATAGAATTCGTCGGGGGCGCGCGAACGGTCACCGGGTCGTCGTACATCCTCACCACCGACCGGTGCACCATCATGATCGACTGCGGGATGTTCCAGGGGAACGCGGCGCTGCGTGACCGCAATGCGCTGGGGCTCATCTACGCGCCCAAGAAAATCGACGCGCTGCTGCTCACGCACGCGCACATCGACCATAGCGGGCTCATCCCCAAGCTCGTCAAGGAGGGCTTCGAGAACAAGATCTTCGCGACCTCCGCGACGGTGGACCTCTGCGCCATCATGCTGCCCGACAGCGCGCACATCCAGGAGAGCGACGCCGAGTGGCGCACGCGGAAGCAGCGCAAGCGCGGCGAGCCGGGCGTCGAGCCGCTGTATACGATGGCCGACGCCGAGAAGGCGGTCCAGTTCTTCGTCCCGGTGCGCTACGACGATCTCGTCGATATCGCGCCCGGGGTCCGGGCGCGCTTCCGCGACGACGGCCACATCCTCGGCTCCGCCTTCATCGAGCTCATGGTGGAGGACGGCGGGACAACGCGGACCATCGTCTTCTCCGGCGACATCGGCTCCAGCGACCAGGCGATCATCCGCGATCCCGAGCTCCCGGACAATGCCGACGTGCTCTTCATCGAATCGACCTACGGCGACCGGCTGCACAAGAGCAAGAAGGACACCTACGAGGAGTTCAAGAACATCATCCTCGAGTCGCACAACCGCAAGGGGAACATCATCATCCCCTCCTTCGCGGTGGAGCGCACGCAGGAGATCATTTACACCCTGGGCAAGCTCTTTGCGGCCGGGGACATTCCGCGCATTCCCGTGTACATCGATTCGCCCCTGGCGATCAATGCGACCGAGGTGTTCCTCCGGAACACCGCATATTTCGATGACGAGATGAAGCAGCTTCTGGCCTCGGGCGTGAACCCGCTTGAGTTTCCCAACCTGACGTTCGTCCGCACGACCGAGGAATCGATCGCGCTCAACAAGGACGCGAAGGGCTCCATCATCATCTCGGCCAGCGGGATGTGCACCGCGGGGCGGATCAAGTTCCATCTGGCCAACAACCTCTACCGGCCGGAGTCGAGCGTAATCTTCGTGGGGTTCCAGGCGGAGGGGACGCTGGGCCGCATGCTGGTGGACGGCGCAACGCGCGTGAAGATCTACGGCGAGGACGTGGTGGTGAAATCGCGCATCTACACCCTGGGCGGGTTCTCGGGGCATGCCGATCGCGACGGCCTCCTGGCGTGGATGAGCCGCATCAAGAACGAGAAGCTCACCGTGTTCGTGATCCATGGCGAGGAGCGGTCATCGCTCGCGCTTGCCGATTCCATCAAGGAGCGCTTTGGCTATACGACCTATGTCCCCCGCTGGGGGGAGATCGTCGATATCGACACCCTGCAGAGCTCGATGGCGCAGTACGGCACGCACGCGGCGCCCACCGCGCCGCCGCTTGAGGGCGATATCGAACGGGTGCTGGGATCGATAACCGGCGCGCTCGATCGTTATCGCGAGGCGGTGCGGAACAATCGCGCCGACGAGATGCGGAAGTTCGAGAGCCGCCTGGCGGAGCTCAAGGCCGTCCTCCAGTCCCTCGAAGAGGACCAGTAGCCGCCCGCGCGGAAGGAGCGCCGCATGCCCCATCGAGTGTTGACGAGCACAACCCATCGGGCCATCATGAACGCCGTGATGCGCGCCATCGTCCCGCGCGGCGGTCCCTTCGCCGCGGGAGCGGCCGATTACGATCTCATCCCGCGCGTTCGCGAGATACTGCTGTCGTATCATCCCATCATCGCCCGGGGCTTCGGGCTTGTCCTTTGGTATGTTCACCTGAGCGCGCTGCCGCGCTACGGGCGCCCGTTCGCATCGCTTCCCGAGGAAACGGCGACCGCATTTCTGGCGTCGATGGAGCACAGTCCCCTGTACTACCGGCGCTCCGCGGTGCTGTTGCTCAAGCTGCTTACCTTTCTCGCGTTATACGACATTGATGAGGTCGCGCGCGCGATCGGCTATGCGCCGGACTGCGGGCCGGATCGTCCCGGGCGCGAATCGAAACGCCCCGCTCGTCGGGCGGCCCGGACCACGGCGAAGCGGAAGACACGGACATGATATACACATTCAGCGATTATTCCGGACCCATCGACGAGCGCTGCGACGTGTGCGTGATCGGCAGCGGCGCCGGCGGCGCGGTGGCCGCGATGGAGCTTGCCGAGAGCGGGCTGTCCGTGATCGTGCTCGAGGAGGGCGGCCTGTTTACGCCGAAATCGTGGACGGGCAAGCCCACGCAGGCGCTCATCGACATGTATCGCGACGGCGGCTCCACCGGCGCGCTGGGAACCCCCTTCATCTCCACCACGCTGGGCAAATGCGTGGGCGGCACCACGACCGTGAATTCCGCCACCTGTTTCCGGACGCCCGAGGTCGTCCTGCAGCGCTGGCAGATGGAGCTTGGCCTCAGGGATCTCACCATGGAGCGCCTCGCCCCGGTGTTCGAGCGCGTCGAGCGGATCATCAATGTCACGGAGCTCTCGTGGGACGTCCTGGGGAACTCGGCGAAAATCATCAAGCGCGGCGCGGACCGTCTGGGCCTCGCCTGCCGGCCGCTCAAGCACAATGTGAAGGACTGCCGCGGGTGCGGCACCTGCCAGTTCGGCTGCGTGGAGAACGCCAAGCAGAGCATGGACGTGACCTACATCCCGCGCGCGATCGCATGCGGGGCGCGCCTTTTCGCGAATTGTCGAGCCGACCGGCTGGTCATCGAAAAGGGGGCGGTGCGCGGCGTCGTGGGGTCCGTCGTCGATCCGCACAGCGGCGAGCGGGTGTTCGACGTGACAATCGCCTCGCGCGCGGTGGTGGCGGCGTGCGGCGCGCTCATCACCCCGGCGCTCCTGAAGCGCTCCGGGCTTCGCAACCGGAACATCGGGCGGCACCTCCAGATCCACCCGGCCAGCCGCGTGGTGGCGCTGATGAACGAGACGGTCGAGGGATGGAAGGGGGTTTCGCAGGGCGTCTATGTCCATAATTACGAGACCGAGGGGATCATCCTGGAGGGGATCTTCATCCACCCGTCGCTCATGCTCGCGGCGCTGCCGGGCGTGGGGCCGGAGCACAAGGAGCTCGCCGCGCGGTATGCGAACCTCGCGGCCTTCGGGGTGATGGTGCACGACAGCACCGTGGGCCGGGTGCGGCGCGGAATTTCGCGCAACGGTTTTCTGGCGACCTACTTCATCACCCGCGCCGACGCCGAGAAGCTGAAGCGCGGGATCGCCTATGCTGCGCGCGTGTTCTTCGCGGCCGGCGCCGAGCGGGTGTACGCGCCCGTAGCGTCCATGCCGGTCCTGTCCTCCGCCGACGATGTCGAAAAACTTCTCGGGCTCCCCGTGCGCCCGAACCAGATCGAGACCATGGCGTTTCATCCCCTCGGGACCTGCCGCATGGCGGAGTCCCCGCGGCTCGGCGCGATAAACGAAAAGGGCGAGAGCTTCGAGGTGCGCGATCTCTACGTCGCCGATGCGGGCGCGGTCCCCACCTCGCTTGGCGTGAATCCGCAGGTGACCATCATGGCGCTCGCGACGATCGTCGCGCAGGGCATCGCACGGCGCTTCTCGGGCCGCCCGTCGTCTTAAAGAAGCAGCACCGCGGCATTCGATACAGCATGCGCCGTGAGGGCGGGGAGCAGCGACCGTCGGCCGGCATACAGCGCGCAGAGAGCGCCCCCCGCGACCAGATATGCCGCCGCCAGCGGGAGCGTGTGAGGAAGATGCGCCGCGACGAATGCGCACACCGAGAGCGCCGCGCCCGCGGCCATGCCGTGCCGGCGTCCCACCCGATAAAACAGGATGAATCGAAAAAACAACTCCTCGACCGCCGGACCCACGGTGACGGCGAGCATGCCGGCGGCGAACCGCGCGCCGGCGGGCAGTGTGGAGTGGACGCGGGGCCCGGGCTGGACAAAGAGCGCGCCGAGCGCGATTCCGGCGACAATCCCGATCCCGATGTCGAGTGCGATGTTTTGCGATCCGAACAGCGCGCGAAGCGGCGCCGTACGGTATTCCACGCGGATCACCGTCCACAGGCAGGGGAGGAGGATGAGATGCATGCCGCCGTGTGTCACCAGGAAGTCGATGATGGCAAAGGCGCCATCGGGATTTTTTGCCATCGCGATTGAATAGACGGCGGCGAGTGCGATCGCGCCCGCGACCAGCGCGAGTGTCGCGACGAGCGAGCGGTCCACGGCGGCCTCGCGCTCCTCGCGCAGGCGTCGCATGCCGTGAGTGAACGAGCCGAGCGCCTCCATGCGATCGGCGTTCGTGAGGCCGCCGATGCGGCCAAGGGCGCGGTCGAGCCGCCCGGCCTCCCTCGGCGACAATCGTCCGAGAAGGAATGACTTGACAGAATCGGGAAGAATCGAGAAGATATAACCGGCCCGGAGCGATCCCGCGATCGTTCTCCGGCCGTGTCGTTGTACCGCCATACTGACCCGCATGCGTCGATGTTGCGCGACCGAGCGATACCATGCACGAGGCGCCGCATCGTAACAAGCGTTTTTTCCGCGCACTGGCCCGAGGGTGCCGGCGGCGCGGTCCGGAACGAAACGAATGTCCGACAATATACGAACCATAACCGACAGAACGCTCTTCGAGAAGATCTTCTACAAGTTCTTCATGGGCAATCCCGTCTTCATCAAGACGAAAAGCGGGAATCTGAAGATACGCTTTTTCGGCTACTCCGAGGGGTTGGTGGCGCTCAACATCTCGCTCCTGAAAAATGCGCCGGACACCTGTCTCATCTTCACCAAACACCAGGACTATCTGGTGTATGCGCACCTCAAGTTCGCGGAGAAGCAGGAGGAGACCATCTATCTCTTTCACGCGCTCAAGATGCAGATCATCACCGCGACGCGCCGCGAGGACCGCGTGGCGCTGGTCGATGCGGACGGCGAGGGCGGCAAGCGCATCGTATACCTCAGCAACGTGATCTCCGACTTCATCATCGAAAATTCGCTGGCCATGACGCAGAAGAAGGTGGACCACATCAAGGAGATGATGCGCTACGACCTGCAGAAGCAGTTCGAATACCTCAAGATTTTTTTCATCAACGAGGGGACCACCGACCCGCGCATGAAGCAATTCATCGAGGACGTAACGCCCATCTATATCGCCAATCTCAACGAGAAGCCGAAGGAGAAATACGAAAAGGCCTTCAATTCGTATATAAACGAGATATATTCGCGCGATTACTATCTTCGCAACCGGAAGAACTTCATCTCCGAGATCACGGTCCCCATCCTCTACCGGATGAAGGTCCCCTACGGCTACATCCAGGTGAACGGGTCGAACCCGTTTCCGGAGTCGGCGCTCACGGTCATCAAGCGCATGGCGATCGTCATCGAGGAGCTGTTCACCAAGGACAAGATTTTTCCGGTGTCCGACGAGCGTCTGCTGGTGTCGGACGTGTCGAAGCGCGGCCTCGGTGTGGCCTTTCGCGAGCGGCGCTTCATCCGCTATTTCAAGGAAAAAAGCATGGTCTACTTCGACCTGTTCCTGCCGGACGGCAAGCGGGCGTCGATCCTTGGCGTGGTGCGAAACATATCGCTGCTCGAGAACAAGATCATCAAGGTGGGGTGCGAGTTTATAACGATCGATCCGGTGGGCGAGGTGAACCTGGACGAGTTCCTCGAGTCGATCGGCCAGCCCACCGAGTGACGCGCGCCGGCGACCGCCGGACCGCGATGTTAATCCCTGAGAATGAACAGCGCCACGAGCGTGCTCCCCGCTGCGTCGGCGACGCGGACGAGCCGCGCGCGGGAGCGGCGTCCGTCATGCGCCTCATCGGCGTCGAGCTCGAAGAGGACCTCCGTGCCGATGTCGGCCGCGCTGATCGTCACGTCGTCAGGGTCGATCCGCACGAGCATCCCGCTCTCCGAGCGGTTGATGATCTCCCCGCCGAGCGCGCGCCCGTCGATGGAAATCTCGATACCGACGGCCGCGCTGCGGCGCTGGTGGCTCCGACGTTCCTGCATGGGTACCTCGTGCAACTAGTAAGCTATTATCCTGCTGTGCGATAGATACTGCCAGCGCGTCGCGCTCCCCGGCGGAGATCATGCCTTCGCCGGACGAGCGCTGACACCGACGCCCAACACCAGGACGGCGATGAGCGCCATCAGCCCGCCAAAGACGAAGGGCGCCGCCGGATTGAATGCGAAGAGCAGCCCGGCGATTATGCTCGCGGGCAACAACCCGATGCCGACGATGGTGTGGAAAAAACCCAGCGCGGTCGCGCGCGAACCGGCGGGGGCGATCTCCGAGACAAAGGCCTTCTCGACGCCCTCCGTCATCGCGTAGTAGAGGCCGTATGCCGGCCAGAAGGCCCACAGGAGCCAGTTCGTGCCGGTGGCGATGAACCCGAAGGCGAGATAGACGACGGCATAGAGGAGATAGCCGCCGATGAGGAGCGATTTGCGGCCGATGCGGTCCGACAACGATCCAAAGGCCGACGAGAGCGCCGCCGTCACCAGGTTGAAGGCGATGTACATCAGGATGACCGTCGAGAGCGCATGCCCCAGGTCCATGCTGCGAAGCAGCAAAAACTGGTTCGAGGAATTGCCGATCGTGAAAAGGAGCTGCGCGATGAAGAAGGTCTTGAGCCGGGGATCGTATTTCGCAATGTTCAGATTGGGTCGCGGTCGTTCCGTCTCTGTCCCGATGGCGTCTCCGCCTGTTTCGCGGGTGAACAAGAGGAAGCCCACCCCGAGGACCGCCGGCACGATCGACACGGCGAAGAGCAGGTAGAACGCGTCGAGGTCCCGCAGGGTGCCGGTCGCCGGATCGAGAAAGCGCTCGACGATGAGATAGCAGACGAGCGCGCCGACGAAGGCGCCCGCGAAGTCCATCGCGCGATGAAAACCGAAGGCGCGCCCCTGCAGCTCCTTCGGGGTCGATTCGGCGATGAGCGCGTCGCGCGGCGCCGATCGTATGCCCTTGCCGATCCGGTCCACGAAGCGCGACAGGAGCACGAAGTACCAGCCCAGCGACGCGGCGAACAGCGCGACCTTGGAGAGGGCCGAGAGCGAATAGCCGGCTATGGTCGGCGCCTTTCTCGAGCTCGTGCGGTCCGAGTGGTAGCCGGCGAACACCTTGATGAGGCTGGCGCTCGATTCAGCGACCCCCTCGATGATCCCCAGCACCGGCCCCAGGAGCGCCTTTTGCGCCGTAAGGACCATCGCCACAAAGGCCTGGATCAGCGGATAGAGCATCTCCGACGAGATGTCGGTGAAAAAGGACGTGAGCCCGGTGAGTATCACATTGCGGTTGTAACGGTCGCGGAATCGCATCATCGTCGCTCCTGTGGGTGTGCGTTATACGTGGACCAGGTTTACGCCCGTCCGGCTCGCGGCGATCCTGAGCTCGTAGATGGCGTGGTACATCTCGCCGTCCATGGTGTATTCGAACGGGTCCTTCGACGAGATCACCACGCTCTCCGCAAGGTCGTCGAAATGGTTGGGGCCCTCGATTTTTTTCCCGCCGTAAAAGCGGAAAATCTGCGTGGCGAAGTCGATGGGAGACAGCGCCGTGCAGATGAACTGGAAGCGCCCGCTCTGCTCGAGCACGCGCGATCCGGGGGTGAAGCCCAGGCCGATGCCGGGGATGGTGACGCCGACGCAGGCCAGGATCTCCTTTTTGGGGAACGCGCGCCCGTCGATGGCGATGGTCGATTTGAACGGGCGGAAGATTTCCCGCGCCTCGCGCGACGAGGCGTCGCGGGCGAGCGTCATGAAGCGCGTGAGCACCTCGAGGGCGTTTTGCGGGGTGTACTCGCCCATCTTGTAGTAGTGGTTCATGAACTGCGCCACCAGCCCCCCCGCGCCGAACATGGTGCAATAGGTGTCCTCGATCTTGATGAGGTTGCGCCGCAACAGCGTAATCCCCCGGCCGCGCCGGAGCGCGCGCATGAAACGCTCGAGGATGTCGATATCGTTGCCCGCGAGGTTGATGGTGTCGGCGATCGTGTCCATGTGCCCCGATTTGAGCATGAGCACCGGCGGAAGCTCGCCCCCCTGGTAGACAGTCTTGAAGCGCGAGATCACGTGATGGAAGGTCCCGTTCCCGCCCGAGAGCAGGAGATATTTCATCCCGCCGGCCTTGAACTCCTCGGCGATCGGATAGATGTCGTCGAGCCGGCTGGTGATCCACATGGGCGGCTTGGCCATGCCGGCGATCTTCTCATAGCGCCGCACGACCGCGGCCGGGTCCTTCCGGTTGTTGGCCGCGACGGGATTGATGATGATGCCGAACTGTTTCTTTTTGACGATGCCAAACATCCGGGTCTCCTCCTATACGCGCACGAGCCGGACCGCCGGGCCGGACTCCACGGTGAGGGTGCTGTTCGCCTCATAGAGATCGCCGTCCATCATGTACTGGAATTTGGGCGGCCCAGTGACGATAAAACGATCGGTCACGCAGTCGTGATAGTTCGGGTCGCGGAGCGGCCGCCCGGTGCGGAAGCGGTTCACCTGCAGCGCAACGGTGATGGGCTTGCAGCCGGCGAAAATGGTGTGGAAGGCGCCGTCGCGTTCGTACGCGCGCGAGAGGGGGCGAAAGCCGATCCCGATCTCCTCGACGGTCCCGGCGAGGATACCCAGAAAGTCGCTGAACCAGAGCTCCTCGCCGTTCACGATCACGCGGCCCGTGAAGCGCGTAAAGAGGTTGCCCGATCGGAGCCCCAAAATGCCGCTCGCGATGCCCTTGAGCGCCACGGTCACGGCCTTGAGCGGCCCGGTATCGCCCCCGCGGTAGTATTCGGTGAGAAAGTTCGACGTGAGCCCGAGGCCGAAGAGAAAGCAGTAGCGGTCCCCGATTCGTATGGTGTCGCGCGAGAACAGGTCGATCGCGCCGCCGTCCGCGAGCCGGTCCATGAGGCGCCGCATGATCTCCGGCCCGGCGCCCGTGAGGCCGATTGACCGCGAGACAGTGTCCATGGTGCCGCCCTTGAGGATCACGATGGGCGGGAGGGGCGCGTCGCGGTACACGTACATGAAGCGCGAGAGCACGTGATGCAGCGTCCCGTCGCCGCCGCAAATGCCCAGGTACTCGATGCCGGACTTCTTGAACGATTCGGCGACCGTGAAGACCTCGTCGAGGCTCTGGGTGGCGCGCACGTCAGCGAGGTCCCCCCCCAGCTCGCGGTAGCGGTTCAGGGGGTTGATCCGTGCGCGCTTGTTCTTCTTCGCGTGCGGATTGATGATGATGCCGATTCGTGCCATGTGCCCGTTCCTTGCGGAGATGACAAAGGCACGCATGCCGCCCCGCGAAAGTCAAGGTGAATATCGGCTATCACGATTTCCACGTATCCGAACTGCCGAAGGCCGTACATGAACGTGCTCCGTTCCTTCCACTCGTTGGCAATACTGTGCCCTTCAGTGATCGCTGCTCATCGGAGTGCGTCTCGGCTGCCCGCGCAGAATTGTCACCCGGCTTCTGTCCATGCGGATGCCGCGGGCAAGTTCCGGATAGACAACCGCCCGGATTGATTCCAGGGCGGCAAGGCTTCGCGCGGAATCAATAACGCAGTCAGTTCCAGGAGCGATTACTATAAAGTCAGATGATTCACGCGTTTTAATCTCGGCGTGATAATTCGCCAGCCGATATCGTTTTCGTTCCTCCCGTGTCATGTCCGCTTTTCTTTCCGCTTCAGCAGTTCCTTGATGTCAAGAATGTCCTTTTCCCGTCCTGATGCATTCTTGTTTTTTACGATAGAATCGAGCGAAAGGAACGGGATCTTTGCGTCATCCGTCATATGATAATTCCGGTCGGCATATGCCTCGTCAAATGTCAGACCATCGATTTTCGTAATAATATCAATCCTCACGGGAGGAAGGCCGATCTGAAAGATTGTCCCCTCTTTTCCAAAGTCCTCCGCCGTAACGCCATGCAATGGGGCCCCGAATTCCGAAAGGGCATGCATAACCTTGAGGGCGTTGTCCTTCTCCGGCTCGACAAGAATGTCAATATCTCCCGTTGCCCGAACGTATCCATTGAATGCCATGGCATATCCGCCAACAATGATATACCTGCACCCGGCCGACTCCAGGGCGCAGATCATATCAAGAAAATCCTGATGAAAGTCGGGACTCTTCATTGACAATATGCTCTGCGGTCCGCAACGGGATGTCAAATAATATTTATACCGTACTCGACAGGTCCGGGAGGCCGATCCCCGTCCGAAACAAAAAAGCCCCGGCCGTGGGGCCGGGGCTTTCGGCGGCGAGGTCCGCGCGCGGATCACACCTTCTGCAGCTTCTTTTCCTTTAGGGCCGCGAGGGTCTTCTCCTGCATGTCCTTGTTGAGCGGGACATACTGGTGGAACTCCATCGAGTAGTTCGCGCGGCCGCTCGAGAGGTTGCGCAGCTGCGTCGCATAGCCGAACATCTCCATGAGCGGCACGAACCCGTTCACCTTTTGCGCGCCCTTCCGGAAGCGGCGCATCGCCTCGATCTTGCCGCGACGGCGGTTGAGGTCGCCGATCACGTCGCCGATATAATCGTCCGGCGTGTTAACCTCGATTTTCATGAGGGGCTCCAGGAGCTTGGGCGAGGCCTTCCGGAACGCCTCCTTGAAGCAGATCGAGGCGCAGGTGCGGAAGGCCATGTCGCTTGAGTCCACGTCGTGGTAGCTGCCGTCGATGAGAACGACGCGCACGTCCACGACCGGGAAGCCCGCGAGTACGCCATCCTCGAGCACCGACTCCACGCCCTTTTTCACTGAGGGGATGTACTCGGCCGGGATCACGCCTCCCTTGATGTGGTCCACGAACTCGAAGCCCTTGCCGGGGTTCGGCTCGATGCGCATCACGCAGTGCGCGTACTGGCCGCGGCCGCCGGTCTGCTTGGCGTGCTTGTAATTGTACTCGGCCTCGGCGGAGATGGCCTCGCGGTACGACACCGAGGGTTCGCCCACGATCGCCTCCACGTCGAACTCGTGCTTCAGGCGGTCCACGATGATCTCCAGGTGCAGCTCGCCCATGCCGGCCATGATGGTCTCATTGGTCTCCTCGTCCACGCGGATGTGGAACGACGGGTCCTCCATCGAGAGCTTCCGGAGCGCGATCCCCAGCTTTTCCTCTTCCTTCTTCGAGGGAACGGTGACCTTGAGCTCGATCACGGACGGCGGGATGAAGATCGTTTCGAGCAGCACGGGGTGCTTCTCGTCGCAGAGCGTATCGCCGGTCTTGGTGACCTTCATGCCGATGAGCGCGACGATGTCGCCCGGATACGCGGTGTCGAGCTCCTCGCGGTCCTTCGCGTGGATCTTCATGATGCGCCCGATCCGTTCGGTCTTGCCCTTGGATGAGTTGTAGACCTGCATGCCGCTCTTGAGCTCGCCCGAGTAGATGCGGATAAAGGTCTGTTGTCCGACATAGGGGTCGTGGATCAGCTTGAAGGCCAGGGCGCAGAACGGATCGCTCGCCGCGGGGTGCCGCAGGTGCGTCTTTTCGGGGTTGTCGATGTCCGATCCCGTGACCGCCCCCTTGTCGATGGGGGAGGGCAGGTAGTCGACCACCGCGTCGAGCAAGATGTGCACGCCCTTGTTCTTGTACGCCGCGCCGCAGAGGACGGGGGTGATGTTGAGCTTGATGGTCGATTCGCGCACCGCGCGCTTGATGAGTTCGTTCGAGACCTCCTGGCCGTTGAGGTACTTGTCGGCGATCTCGTCGTTGAAGTCCGCGAGTTTCTCGATCAGGGTGGCGCGCGCCGCATCGGCGGCCTCCGCGTACTCGGCGGGGATGTCGCCCACCTCGCGATCGAACTCCTTGAAGGTGACGGCCGTGCGGTCCACGATGTCGATGATCCCGGTGAAATTGTCCTCGGCGCCGATGGGCACCTGCAGCGCCACGGGATTGGCGTCGAGGTACTCGTCCATCTGTCGGATGCACTCGGCGAAGTCGGCGCCGATGCGGTCCATCTTGTTCACGAAGGCGATGCGGGGCACGCGGTAGCGGTCCGCCTGGTTCCACACGGTCTCCGACTGCGGCTCCACGCCGTCGACGGCCGAGAAGAGGGCGATCATGCCGTCGATCACGCGGAGGCTGCGCTCCACCTCGACGGTGAAGTCGACGTGCCCGGGCGTGTCGATGATGTTCACCTGGTGGTTCCGCCACTTGCAGGAGATGGCGGCGGAGGCGATGGTGATGCCCCGCTCCTGTTCCTGCTTCATGAAGTCCATGGTCGCCTGCCCGTCGTGCACCTCGCCGAGCTTGCGCGTGGTGCCGGTGAAAAAGAGCATGCGCTCGGTCACGGTGGTCTTGCCGGCGTCGATGTGCGCGGCGATCCCGATATTTCTTACTTTTTGAAACGGCATGATACTGCTCCTGTCCTGTTATATATGATCTGATGCTGCGTGTGCTCTGGTACTGTAATACTGGAAACCATGAATGCGTCGTCGGGGAGGGGTTCGACGGCTGGGATGCGAGGGCGTTATGCGCGCGTGCTGATTGGCGCGCCGCGCGAACGTCGCTGGGAAGCGGAATGCCTGCGAAACATCACCGCGCCCGGTCCCGACCGTCACCGATACCCCCGCGCCGCACACATCGTTTCGGATAGGTATTCTGTTCCATACCGGCGTATCCTGTGTCCGTTGTGGGTCGAATCAGTTCCGGGGGCCGTCTGTGTCATTGTCCGTGCGGGACCTGACGACGCGGCCCAAGGTTGCGGCATAGTTCAAGCCATGCCGGATCGTGTCAAGATAAATCAAAAAAATCAGGGTTTTTTGACGGCGCTCTCTTCATTCTTTGCGGAGGCGTTGTCCTTCTCGATGATGTCAAGGATGTCGAGCTGGTTTTTCGCCTGCAGCGCGGCGTCGGAATCGGGGTGCTCGGCGATGATCCGCTTAAACAGCGCGAGCGCTTTCGCGGTGCGTCCCATCTTGCGGTAGCACAGTCCGATGCGGTACAAGGCCTCGATCCCCTCCGGGCTTCCGGAGAACTCCTCGGAAAGGGTCCGGTAGGCGCGGATAGCCAGGCGGTAGTCGAAACGCTCGAAGTGGATGTCCCCGGTGCGCGCATAGGCCTCACGGCGGTGGCTGCCGTTTACGAACACCTCGAGGTATTCGGCGAGCTCCACGAGCGCGCGATCATACTTTTTGAGGCTGATGAAGGTGAGCGCGTTCTGGAACTTGGTGTCGTCGGCGATCTTTCGGAGATTGGGTTCCTCCTTCTTTTCCTGCGCGCCCAGTGCGCACGGCGCGGCGAGCAGGATGACGACGGCGGCGCGGAGAACGGCTGAACGGATCATCGGGGCACCTCGGTTTACAATGCGACATAATATACTCCCAGGATCGGCCGATTTGTCAACACGCTTTAGAAAAAATCTTCACCGATGGGGCATGCTATTTCGCGCGGGGCGGGGGGCCGTGCGCATCGGGCGCCGCGAGGACGCCTAGCGGATGATCTCCTGGCGCTCCGTGAGTCCCTCGATCTCCTTGGCCGCCACCGATTCCAGCTCGCCCGGCCGGTCGCCCAGCAATGCGCCGATCACCGTCATCAGGCGCTGGGCAGAGAGGATGCGCGGCAGGAAGACGTAGTCGGCGCCCTCGGCGTACATCTTCAGGGCGCGCTCGGTGCTTTCCGCGGTGACGATGATTTTCGCGTGCGGGCAGATATCGCGCATGGCGCGGATGATTGTGAGGTTGTCCGTGCCCACGAGCATGGTGTCGGGGATGGTCGAGATGACGATGCGGACGTCGTGGATGCCCGCGTGGTGGAGCGTGTCCAGGTGCCCGATGTCGCCGTAGACCACCTTGATCCCCAAGCTCTGCAGGGATTCGTGGATCTCCGGGTTGAAATCGACCACCACGAGCTTGTCCGCAAGCGTATGCCCGCCGGTCGCGGCGCTGTTGGCGTCCATGATCTCGTGCAGGAGAGAGCTCGCCGTCCGATGGAAGCCCAGGAGCGCGATCTCTTTGCCGGGCGCCGAATCATCATCCTGCGCGGCGGATTGGATCTCCCTGAGGCCGATCGCCCGCAGGGCCCGCGCCAGGGTCTTCTGGATGGCGTCGCTGTACTTGATCATGTAGGTCGAGGAGACCGAGGTGATGACGAACACGAAGATGATGATCGAGAGCGTGTCCCGCGCGATATGGCCGGCGGCGACGCCGAGGGAGGCGATCACAAGCGAGAACTCGCTTATCTGCGACAGGTTGATGGGCGTGAGCAGGCTCACGCGCAGGCCATTGTTGAGCGCGTAGAGCGCGGGAAAGATCGCCGCGAAGCGCGCGGCGACCAGGAAGATCGAAACGATCGCCGCCACCGCCAGGATCGACGTGTTCGCCAGCGGGTTCGGGATCTGCACCCCCAGGGAGACGAAAAACAGGGTCACGAAGAAATCGCGGATGTTCACGACCTTCGCGATCACGTCGAGGTTGTAGGGGAAGGTCGATATCGCCACCCCGGCGATCAGCGCGCCCATCTCGAGCGAGAGATTCAGGTAGGCCGCGCCGCCGCACACGAGGAAGCACCAGCCCAGCGACGACACCAGGACGAGCTCCGGGACCTTGGCCACGGACTTGAAGACCCGGGGCAGGACGAACTTGCTGATGAGCATGCTCACCGCGACCAGCAGGAAGCCCTTCCCGAAGGAGAGCAGGATCTGCGCCACATCGGGGTTCGCGAGGTTCGGCTGTATGCCCAGAAGGAGGATCGCCCAGATGTCCTGGAAGACGAGTATGCCCAGCGTGATCCGCCCGGCCAGCGTGTCCAGTTCGAACTTCCCGTAGAGAAGCTTCACGACGATGGCCGTGCTGCTGAGCCCGCAGCAGGCCGCAAGATAAATCAGATCGTACTTCCCGCCGCCGAGGGTGTACCCCAACAGCATGAAGAAACCGATGCCGATGGCCACCGTGAGCGGGAATTGGGTGATGCCGCCGATGATGAGCGATTTCCCCGACTCCCTGAGCTTCTTGACGTCTATTTCGAGGCCGATGAGGAACAGGAGCAGGATGAGGCCGAAGTGCGATATCGTTTCGATGTCGTGAACGTTCTTGATCAGGCCAAGCCCGATGGACGGGCCGATCACGACCCCCGCGGCAAGATACGCCAACAGCAGCGGCTGTTTGATGAGATTGCCGAAGTACGCCAGCACCGTCGCCGCCAGCATGGCGATGCCCACGCTGCGCACCACGCTGCTGTGGCCGTCGCCCCCCGGATCGGCGGCCCATGCGACGGCCGAAACGACCGTGATGACGATAAGGGACTGGATGATGCGGCGAATGGCGGGAGAGGTGCTCATGGCGCTTCGGGCTCCTGTCAGCGGGAGGCGATATCGTCTTCGTAATTTCGGAAAAACGCCTTGAACGTCTCCGATTGAACGAGCGATTTGCAGGTGAAAAACGAGATCGTGAAGGCGAGGTAGAAATAACCGACGACGACCTGGAGCGCGGTGACGATTTTTCCCCCGCGCGTGGCCGGTACGATGTCGCCGTGTCCGACCGTCGTTTGCGTGGTTATGCTGTAATAATACGCGTCGAAATATCCATGCACCGGAACAAGCGATTGCCCGCCCATGTTGTACATGAGCGATTGAACGCCCTCGATGCGGGGCGCAATAAACCAGTAGCAGAGAGAAAAAAGAACGGACAACGCAAGGTATATCAGTATAATATAGTATGTGCTCCGCGGATTGTTGATGGCGTTCCAGATGCTGGTTTTCATGCTGGATTCTCCTGTCGCTAACGTGTTCATGCCCGCCTGTCGATGTGTTTGTGAGGCCGACATGCTCATTCCGCGGATTCGGTTCGCGTATACAATATCTATCGTCGTGCGTGATTATAAGTATTAATGAAAAAAAGGATGACAAACTAGCGTTATGGCGCAAATTGAATATATGCGAGTGTGTTGATGATGATAGCGCCCCCGAAAAAAATTCTGCTGGCCACCGACCTTAATGCACGGAGCGACCGCGCCCTGGACCGGTCCATTGCGCTTATGCGTCACTACCAGGCGCGCCTGGTCCTGTTGCATGTGCTCGAGGCGAACGCGGAGCCGTCCGGCGCGCGGCGCATTCCGTTCTTCCCGGTCAACCGGCTTGTCGATCCGCGCATCGACGGGGCGCGCCGGCAGCTGCTCGACTACCTGGGCGAGGCGGGAACCAGCGCCCAGATCCGCCTCGAGGAGGGCGCGCCGCATCGCGTCATCATGCGCGTCGCGAGGGAGGAGGGCTGCGATCTCATCGTCACCGGCGTCGCGCGCAACGAGGCGCTCGGCCGCTTCTCGCTGGGCAAAACGACCGACCGCATCCTCCGCGCCGCGGAGGCGCCGGTCCTGGTGGTCACCGAGCGCGTTCGTGCGCCCTACCGGAATGTCGTGGCGCTTACGGACCTGTGCGCGGCCTCGAAGCGCGCCGTGGAAACCGCCGCCGCGTTTTTTCCCGACCAATCGATTTCGGCGCTGTACGCCTTCGCCGCGGCGCGCGCAACGGCCGTGGGCGAACGCGACCGCTACATCGAGCAGATGCGCGCCGTTGCCGAGCGCGACCTGCGCGAGTTCATCGCCGGCGCGGACCTCAGCCCGCGTCAGCGAGACCGGATGGCGCAGTTGGTGGAGTTCGGCGACGAGCTGCCGCTATTGCGCGAGCTTGCCCGCCTGTCCTCGGTGGACGTCGTGGTGGTCGGCGCGACACGGCGCATGCCGCTCCTCGATGCGGTGTTCGGCGGCAGGGTGACGCGCATCATCTCATCGGTGCCCTGTGATGTGCTGATCGTCCCCGGCGTGCGCTCGTTTGCCTGCTGAAAAGCCGTTTCCGGTCGACGACGATACGGCAGCGGCCCCTGTCCGTTCCGAAGCAATCCCGATGGAGGAGTCATGGCGAATAGGAACACGAGCACGGACCATATAGTCGATATTCACGAGCCGGTCGCGTCCATCGCGAGGACCGATTACGCGCTGCTTCGCGACGATCTCACCATCGGCCGGGCCCTGGACGACATACGGTCGCGCGGACTTGGCGAGCGCATCCTCTATTTTTACGTCGTCGACGCAGACGAGCGGCTCGTCGGGGTGCTGCCCACGCGGCGGTTGCTCGTTTCCCCGCTCGACCAGCGGCTCTCGGACATCATGATCGCCGATGTGATCACGATCCGGAGCGACGCGACGATCATCGAGGCGCATCAGCGGCTGGCGGAGAACAAGCTCCTGGCGCTGCCCATCGTCGACGACGACGCCCGCGTGATCGGCCTGGTGGACGTGAGCATGCTCACCGGCGTCTCGTTCGATATCAACGAGCGCGACCGCGTCGAGGAGCTCTTCGAGCTCATCGGCTTCCGGGTGATGCAGGTGTGCGACGCGTCTCCCGTGCGCGCTTTCCGGTATCGTTTTCCGTGGCTCACGGCCACCATCGGCAGCGGCTTACTGTGCGCGATGCTGGCGGGCGTCTTCGAGGCGACGTTGTCGACGAGCATCATCCTCGCGTTTTTCCTGACGCTGGTGCTGGGGCTCGGCGAGAGCGTGAGCATGCAGTCGATGACGATGACCATCCAGGCGCTCCGGGCGATGCGGCCGAACCTGGACTGGTACATGAGCGCGTTCTGGCGGGAACTGCGCTCCGCGTTTCTGCTGGGCGCAGGGAGCGGGACCATCGTCGGCGCGTTCATCTGGCTGTGGCACGGGAAGGGGCTGGCGGCCCTCTCCGTCGGCGGGAGCATCCTTCTGGTGATCGCCGCGGGATGCCTCTACGGCCTCTCGATCCCCACGCTCCTGCACCGCCTGCGCTTGGACCCGAAGATCGCCGCCGGGCCGCTCACTCTCGCGATCACGGACATCAGCACGATCCTCTTTTATCTGGGCCTCGCGACGGTCGTATTGTAGGATCAAATCTGAACGGCGGAGCCGTCCGAAGGCGTGCAGAGAGCGTAGGCCCGTGTCGCGACGCGCGACCGGGAGACGCCGATGTACTTGACGGTGGTCGGATCGGTCCATATCCTGGCGAATGCGTGAATCTTGCTGCGACCAACGTGGCGTCGCGTCCGCTACGACGCGAATGGGAGGTCCAACTCGAGCATGTTCGAATTAACGCTCATTATCACCCTTTTTACCGCTCTGTCCTTTCTGTGCTCGCTCTTGGAGGCGGTCATCCTCTCCGTCGGGCGACCGTACATCCAGACGCTCATCGACGCGAAAAAGAAATCGGGCGCCATCCTGCAAAGGATGAAGGACGATATTGACGAGCCGATCGCCGCGATTCTCACATTGAACACCATCGCGCACACGATGGGCGCCGCCGTATCGGGCGCGATCGCCGTCGAGATTTTCGGCTCGAAATGGATGGGCGCCTTTTCGGCCGTCCTCACCGTGATTATCCTGGTGCTGTCCGAGATAATTCCAAAGACCATCGGGGCCAGGTACTGGAAGCGGCTGAGCCCGGTGAGCGCATACCTGTTGAGGATCATGGTCACGCTGCTCAAGCCGATCATCGTTCCGATGAACCTTCTGTCGCGGCTTATCGCCCGGGGAAATCACAGCGATCAAGTGAGCAAGGATGAAGTGTTCAATTTCGCGAAGATCGGATTTCGGCAAGGGGCCATCGATTCAGGCGAGTTCGTGATAATCGAGAACGTACTCAAGTTGAAGAAGGTCAGGGTCCAGGATATAATGACACCGCGAACGGTCGTCGTGTCGCTTGATCCCGACGCCAGGGTCACCCACGTCGCGGATACGGCGACCGACCTGAGCTTTTCCCGCCTGCCGCTCTATGACAGCCGGTCGAACACGGTCCACGGCGTCGTGCTCAGGCGGGACATCATGAATTGCCTGGCCGAAAAAAAGATCAAGGTTTCCCTTCGTGAATTGAGCCGAAAGCCCGAATATGTTCCCGGCGGAATGTCGGTGCTTGCGCTGCTGAGCTGGTTTACGAAAACGGGCGTCCACATGGGATTCGTCGTAAACGAACACGGCGATTATATCGGCGTGGTCACCATCGAGGACGCGATTGAATCGCTTCTCGGCGTTGAGATCGTGGACGAATTCGACCCCGCCGTGGACATGCAGGCGGTAGCCCGCAAGAAAATGCGCCGTAACAAAAGGATTTGATCGACGCGTCAATTGCGCCAGAACGCCGGCAAAAACAACACCAGGACCGTGTAGAGCTCGAGACGTCCCACGAGCATGGCGAAGCTCAGGAACCACTTCACGTAATCCGGAAGGGAGGCGAAGTTGTCCGCGGGGCCGACCGCGCCGAAGCCGGGTCCGATGTTCCCCAGGGTCGCGAGCGCGGCGGTGAACGATGTGAGCAGGTCCTGCCCGGAGCTGGCCACGACGGCCGAGGTGATGAGAAGCATGATCACATACAGGAAGAAGAAGCCCGATATGGAAAAGACGAGCGCCTTCCCCACCGGCTCGCCGTTCATGCGCAGCGTAAACACGCCGCGCGGGTGCAGCAGGTAGCGCATCTCGTTGATCGCCTGCTTGAGCAGCGCGACGATCCGGAAGACCTTGATCCCGCCGCCGGTGGAGCCGAACGACCCGCCCACGAACATCAGTAAAAAGAGTGTCACTTGGCAGGCGAGCGGCCACTTTTCGTAGTCGGCCGTTGCGAACCCGGTGGTCGTGAGGATGGACGCCGCCTGGAAGCTCGCGTATCGGAACGATTCGCCGAAGGTCGCGTAGGTGTTCCCGAGGAGACCGAACGCGATGAACAGCGTCGAGGCGGCGAAGATGGCGAGGTAGGCCTTGAGCTCGGTGTTCCGCCACAACGAACCCATCCTGCCGGTGAGCAGTCGGTAGTGCAGGGTGAAGTTGATTCCCGCGAGCACCATGAACAGCGTGATGACGCCGTCGAAATAGGCCGAGTTATAGTGCCCGGCGCTCAGGTTCTTCGACGAAAACCCGCCGGTGGCGAGGGTGCCGAAGGTGTGGATGAGCGAATCGAACCAGCCCATGCCCCCGGCCATGAGGAGGGCGGTTTGGACGACGCTGAAGCCCGCGTAGATGAGCCAGAGGCGTTTTGCGGTCTCGGCGATGCGCGGCGTGATCTTGTCCACCGTGGGGCCCGGCGCCTCGGCCTGGATCAGCTGCATGCCGCCGATCCCCAGCAGGGGGAGAATCGCCACGGCGAGCACGACGATCCCCATGCCGCCGATCCAGTGGTTGAGCGAGCGCCAGAAGAGGATCGATTTCGGGAGCGCCTCGACGTCGGTGAGTATGGAGGCGCCGGTGGTCGAGAGACCCGATATGGTTTCGAAAAACGCGTCGGCGGGGGAGGGAATCGCCCCTGAGACCACAAACGGGACCGCGCCCACCACCGATGCGAGCAGCCACGTGACGGTGACGAGGAAAAAACCGTCGCGCATCGTGAGCGAGGCCGACTTCACGCGTCGCAGCAGGACATATAAAAGTCCCGCACCGCTCACGACGGCCAGCACGGTGCCGACGAAGGTCTTGAGTGCGGCATACTCGCGGTAGTACGCCGCAACGCCCGTCGGGAGGAGCATGAACAGCGAGTACAGCAGCATCAGAAATGCGAGGATTTTAACGACCAGCAGGACATTCATGGGTTAGCGGTCCGTTCCCGAGAAGAAGCGGTCGACCTCGGGCACCGATTCCTTCGACGATATCACGACAATCCTGTCGTTGGTCCTGATGACGGAATCGCCGCCGGGGATGATGTCCCGCTCGCCCTCGCGCAGGATCGTGAGGATGAGGGAGTCGTGCGGCATGGCGATGTCCATCAGGCGCTTGCCGGCGAGCGTGCAGGTCTCGCTCGCGATGAACTCGATCACCTCGGCCTTGCCGCCAAAGAGGCTGTGCACGCTGCGGATGTCGCCGCGCCGGAGGAACTTGAGGATGGCGTCCACCGTGCTGTGTTTGGGGTTGATGATGGAATCGATGTTGAGACGCGCGGCGATGGGCAT
Organism: Spirochaetota bacterium; assembly: GCA_029562645.1. Classification (GTDB taxonomy): domain Bacteria; phylum Spirochaetota; class UBA4802; order UBA4802; family JAKQUI01; genus JAKQUI01. Next base: position 200,995 of record JAKQUI010000003.1, on the reverse strand, counting down.
GTAGCTCGCCTTGCTCACCAGCGCCATCGCCTTTTTGATCCCCAGGCTCTTCGCGTACACGGAGGTGAGGATGTTGAGCTCCTCGTTGTTCGTGGTGGTCACGATCAGGTCGTATTCGCTGAGCTTCTCCTGCTCGAAGATGTCCTCGTCGGAGATGTCGGAGTGGAGCACCAACGCGCGCTTGAAGCGGCTCGACAGCGCCTTGCAGATCTCGTAGTCGCTTTCGACGAAGGTGATGCGGCGGCCGGTCCGGATCAGGTGCTGGCAAGCGAGCTGGCCGATCTTCCCGCCGCCGACGATCACCAGCCGGTCGATCTTCTCCTTCTTTTTTCCGGCCTTGATGAAGATCCTGGTGAGCGTGTTCTTCGAGGCGAGCAGGTAGATGTTGTCGTGCTCGAGCACGGCGGTGTCCCCCGAGGGGATGATGAAGTCATCCCCCCGCGCGATGCCGGCGACGAGGAAGGGCTCGTCGAGCGTCTTCTTGATGTCCTTCATGGTGCGGCCGCGGAAAAACGAGGTGGGCTTGACCACGAGGTTGCGGATCTGCATGTCGGAGTTCTCGAAGAGCATCACGTCGCTGTCGGCGCCGAGGGCCACGGCATTGGCGATGTTCCGCGCGGTCTCGACCTCGGGGTTCACGACGAAGTCGATGCCCAAAAAGCTCTTGCTGAGGATGCCCGCCCGCGAGTAGTCGGCGTTGCGCACGCGCGCGATGCGGACCGTGTCGGGATACTCGCCGGACACGATGCCGCAGGAGATCATGTTCACCTCGTCCACGTTGGTGACGCTGATGAAGAAGTCCGCGCGCGCGAGCCGCGCCTTCTTGAAGGTGGACAGGCGCGTGCCCTCGTCGTTGATGACCATGCAGTCGAGGTGCCCGGCCACGTAGCGCGCGCGGTCGGGGTTCTTCTCGATGATGACGACATCGTTCCCTTCCCGGATGAGTTCGTCCGCGAGCTGAAAGCCCACCAGCCCCGCGCCAAGGATTACAACGTTCATTCGGTTTGCTTCCGTATGGATTGGCGTGTTGATATATTCGATATAGCAAAAGGCCGAATATGTTTTTTGTCAACATAAGATTTTCGCCGAATTCTTCATTGTACGTTAACATGGCGCCTATTGCGCGACGGGTCCATTCAGGATTGAACGCGCATTCGAGGAACCGGTTGACGAAAAAAACCGGTCCCGTACTGTAGCCGCCGCGGCGGAACGATTGCAGCGACACGATAGTAGGAGGGCACATGAAGCAGCATGTTCGCGACATTTTCTACGGGGTGATTGTCGGCGTGGCCAACATCATTCCCGGCGTATCCGGGGGCACCATGGCCCTGGTGCTTGGTTTTTACGAGCGGCTTATCGGCGGCATTCATAATATTTCCGGTGCGACCGTCCTGTCGTTTTTCAAGGCGCTCACGCTCCGGCGGGAGCGCATCGACGCGTTTAAGGCCGAGTTCGACCGGATCGAGGGGCCGTTCCTCCTCAAGCTCGCCATCGGCGCGGGGATATCCATCGGGTCGCTGGCCAAGATTATGTCGTATCTGCTGGTGAAACAGCACGATCCCACCTACGGCTTTTTCTTCGGCCTGGTGCTGGTGTCGGCCTTCACGCCCTGGTCGCTCATCAAGAAGAAAACCTTACCGACCATTCTCGCCTTCCTGATCGCCGTCGCCGGCATCATCGCCGTCTCCGAGTCGATGTCGCGCGAGGAGATCATCCAGAAGGCCGAGGCGCGCCAGCGGATCGCCCTGCAGGCGACGGAGTCGGGCGCCCCGGCGGGCGCGGGCGTCGGTGTTGCGCGTCTCGGGTTCTTCTTCGCGGCGGGCGCGATCTCCATCTCGGCGATGATCCTGCCGGGGATCAGCGGTTCATTCGTGCTCCTTCTCATGGGCGGTTATTTCGATATCCTGCGGGCCATATCGTCGCTCGACCTGCTCATCCTCGGCGTGTTCGCCGCCGGCTGCCTCGGGGGGATTGTGGTGTTCACGCGCATCCTGAACTATCTCCTCGGGCGCTTCTACGATCCCACCCTGGGGTTTCTCCTGGGCCTGGTCGTCGGTTCGCTCTGGGTGATATGGCCCTTCAAGGAATCGATGCAGGTCGGCGCCGAGACGGTCTATCTGGCCAACCGGCTCCCCGCGTCCGTCGGCGCAAATGAACTTATCACGCTGGCGGCCTTCGCCGCCGGTTGCGTCATCGTCGCCGTTATGATTTATATCGAGCGGCGCGGCGCGACGGAGAACGCCGGCGGGAGCATGTAAGCCGCATGCGGCGCAGGGAACCGGCAACGCGCATCGACGGCGTCGTCTTCGCGGGCGGCGGGAACCGCTGCATCTGGCAGGTTGGCTTCTGGGAGACCGCCGCGCCGGCGCTCGGACTGCGGCCAAAGGCCGTGAGCGCCGTGTCCGCGGGCGCGGCGATGGCCTGCATGATCTTTTCGGGAAAAACCGAAACGGCGCTTGAGTACTTCACGGAGGCCACCGCGCGCAATCCGAAGAACTTCTATCCGCGTAATATCGTCGGCAGCGAACCGTGCCTTCCGCATTACGGGATGTACCGCGACGCGCTCACGCACTGCCTCGACGAAGCGGCGCTCACGCGCCTCCACCGGCACGCCATCAACATTCTCATTGCGCGACCGCCGCGCTGGCTGGGTCCGGTTTCGGGCACCTTCGTGGGGTTAGGCGCCTATTCGCTCGAGAAAAAGGTGTCGTTTCCGGTCCACTCGTCGTGGGCGCGGCGCATCGGCTTTCGCGGCGAGGCGGTGCCGGTGCGGTCCTGCGCGACGCCGAGTGATCTCGCCGAGCTCATTCTGCAGTCGTCGTGCACGCCGCCCTTCGTGCCCGTAATGCGGCGCGACGGCCGCCCGGTGCTCGACGGCGGGCTGGTGGACAATGTCCCGGTCCGGGCGCTCGATCCGGTGGACGGGACCGCGCTGGTGCTCCTCACGCGGGTCTATCCGGCGGAGCGCCTGCCGCGCCTTCCGGGCCTCGTCTACGTCCAGCCGTCGGAGCCGATCCGCATATCAAAGTGGGATTACACCGATCCGCACGGGTTGCGCGAGGCGTATGATCTGGGGCGCCGCGACGGCGAGCGGTTCGTCTCGGAATGGGCGCCCCGCGGCGCCAAGGCTCACGCGAGCAGGTCGCGAAAATAGAGCTCGTAGGCGGCGAACGCCGAAACGAGTCCCAGCCCCGATCCCGCCAGCACATCGCTCAGATAATGTTTGTTGATGGCCACCCGGCTGAACGCGATGAATCCGGCAAGGACGAAAAACGCCGGCGCGCCGTACGGGATCATATATGAAAAAACCAGCGCGGCGCAGAAGCTGGTGTTCGAGTGCCCCGAGGGGAACGAGGTGAAGCCGTACTTGTGCTGGAAAAATTTGAACCCGAAGAGCTTGTCGTCGAACCACACGTAGGGGCGGTAGCGCCCGAAGACCGACTTCACGAGCGCGTTGATGATGCCCGACGCCGACACCGTGACGCCGACGAAGAGCGCGCGTGCGGCGAGCGCCGGATCGGGACGGTAGTAGGTGCATGCGAGCCAGGCGATGGCCGCCGGCGCGATGTACACCGCGGAGTAGCCGAGATAGGTCACCGCCTTCCACGATTTCTTCTTTCCAATGCGTCGATAGCGCTCCGCGAGCGGAATGTCGTAGCGACGATAGGCGATGACGGCCGCGATAGCGATGAGGATCGACACCGCCGTCATGATGATGAGTTTTGCCGCCATGGGTGACCCTCCTGCGTTGGATGGTTCTACGTTCCGTCCGTGCGGCGTCAAGCACAGTTTTTTTTCAACTGGCCGGCCGGACGGCATTTCCCTTATTATCATTGACACCGACACTTAGGCCTGTAGCATACGGGCCCGCCCGGCGCGTGTAGCGAGGTCGTGGGCGGTTGATTGTATTGTTGTGCAGGGCGATAGCGACGAAGCGATCGGGCGTCTTTACGGGGGAGTCGCGCTCTTGTGCCGGCTGTTCGGGCGCTCGTGGTTTTGTGATGCAGATCGCCCCGTGTGCGATGATATCGAGCACACAATATGTTAAAAATTGAACAGGGGGTATCCGCATGATCCGCATATCGATGCGCGCGGCGCTCGCCGCGGTCGTTTCCATTCTCGCGCTCGCAGATGTGACGCTCGCCGACCAGTTCGCCGTGGCGCGCTGCGACGCGATGCGCAAGGCGCACAGCATCGTCGCCCGGCAGAAGGAGGTCTATGCCTTTTGCAAGCCCTGCGGCGATACCGCGGCGAAACGCGTCGTCGTTTCCGCTCCCCGCGTCGATCCCGAAAACGCCGCGCCGTACGAGAACTGCACGTTGCGTATCGGCGGGCGCGAGGTCGATCTTGCCTATGTCTATGTGCTTCACAACGGTCGGCTGGAGAACCTGGCGTTTCTCGCGGGGCTCGCTCCCGTCGACGTGCCGCGCTCTCTCGCGCTCGCCGGAGGGCCGTCGGGCGAGGATGCGGCCGGTCCGCAGCGGCCCGACACGCGCCCGGACGCGCCGACGCCCGGTTCGGCGGACGCGCCGTATCTCACGCAGCTCGAGCGCGAGGTGGTCGACGAGCTCAACCGCGTCCGCACCGATCCCGCCGGCTACGCGGCGCATCTCGAGGGTATGCTGAAATACTTCCGCGGGCGGCGCTACGAGCGTCCCGGCGCGATCACGCTCCTCACCAAGGAGGGGGCGGCGGCGGTGCAGGAGACCATTGATTTCCTGAAAAGCGCCAAGCCGCTTCCGCCATTTGTACCATCGCCCGGGATGTCGCGCGCCGCGAAGGACCAGGTGAATGATACCGGGCCCAAGGGTCTCACCGGGCATCAGGGAACCGACGGCAGCAGTGTCGGGAGCCGTCTCAATCGCTACGGAACATGGCGCCGCTCCTGCGGGGAAAACATCAGCTACGGGAAGAACACGGCGCGCGAGATTGTGATCCAGCTCCTGGTCGATGACGGCGTTCCGTCGCGGGGCCACCGCAAAAACATCTTCAGTCCCAAGTTCCTGCGAGTCGGCGTCGGCGTGGGGCCACATCGAACCTATCGGCACATGTGCGTAAACACGTACGCCGGGGAATACGTCGAAAAATGACCGGTGATGCGACGCGCGCCTAAACAAATCGTCGCCGCGATCGCGGGAATCGTCGCGTGGCTCGTTCCGCTCGCGCTCGTCGCACTGCCGGTGCGGCCCATGGCGGGCGATGTGCACTACCGCGACGGCTTCTCGCCGTCCTGGACCACGGCGGCCCCGGCGGATGATCCCGCGTGGCGGCTGGTCCCCGCGGACTTGCGGCACTGCACGGCGGTGCGCCTTACCGGGGGAGGCGTTGCGCGCTACCCTTCCCGCACCGCCTTCACGCCGTGGAAATTTCCTCCGGTCGAATTCACCCTGCGGTCCTCCTTCGAGCTTCCGGCGGGCGCAACGGGCGGCGGGCGCATCCTGGGACTGTACATCTCGCAGATCGCCGAAAACTGGGAGGTGTTCGTGAACGGCGCGCTCGTCCGGTCGGAGATGCATCGCGGCCCGGACGGCGCGATCGCGCAGCATCGCGATCTTCGCTTTGTGCGCTTTCCCCTGCATCCCGGCGCCCTGCGCGAGGGCCGCAACGAGCTCGCCGTCCGCATCGTGGGCGACCCGACCTTTATCGATACCGGGGTGTTTCGGCGCAGCCAGATGGTCGTCGACGACTATCAGGCGATATTGAAACGGCACGCCGAGACCGTGTACCTGAGCCTCATCACCCTGTACCTGTTCGTGGGGATCTATCATCTCTTCCTGTTCCTGATGCGGCGCGAGGAGCGCTTCAACCTGTTTTTCGGGCTTTTTACCTGCATGCTGTTCGTCTACCTGTACTCGCGGACCTTCAGCGCCCAGGAGCTCATCCCCGATACGAACATCCTGCGCCGGATCGAGTTCGTATCGCTGTTTACCCTGTTTCCCCTGGTGGGCGCATTTCTTGATCTGGTGCTCCGGGGGCGCGTGTGCCGTTTTACCGTCGGGAACGCAATCGCGAGCGGCGTGCTCGTGTGCGGCGTGGTCCCGTTCTCGCTGGCCTTCGCCGTCGACGTGCTTCGCGTGTGGCAGTTCACCGCGCCGGTCCCGCTTGCCGTCATCCTGTACCGGATGGTCCGCTCGCTCGTGGACATGGTGCGCGAGCAACGCGACCGGGACGGCGCGCGCGGGGGGACGGGCGCCGCGTTCCTGCGCTCGCTCGTGCGCACGGTGCCGGGCAACCTCTTTCTCGGCGGGATGATCATGATCGCCTTCACCGGGTTCGACATCGTCGACGCCGTCTTCTTCAACCGGAACGTCATCCTCGTCCGGTACGGGTTTTTCGTGTTCGTGATCGGGATCACGATCGTGCTGGCCAACCGGTTCCGCCAGGTGCACGAGCGCGTCGAGGAGCTCAACCGGGACCTCGGGCAGAAGCTCGACGAGCTCGGCGAGGCGTCGCGCGCCATCAGCCTGTCCGAGGAGAAGTACAAGCACCTCGTCGAGGACACGCGCGACGTGATCTTCACGCTCGATACGGCGCTTCAAGTGGAAACGATCAACCGGGCCGTATACGATCATCTGCGCATCGAGCCGTCGCAGCTCATCGGCGCGCCCTTCATATCGCTCATCTACGCGGGCACCGAGGACACCGCGCTCTCGCGGCAGATCGCCCAGGAAAAGCTTGCGGAGCTGTTCCATGCCAATGAGCCGGTCCGCTTCGCCGCCGCGCTCAACTCGGCCATCGGGCAGGAGCCCAAGGAGATGATGCTCCGCTTCGAGATGATCACCATCGGCGGGAAAAACCAGATCCTGGGCAAGGCGACCGGCATAGAGGAGGACTTCCTGCTGCGGCACTTCGTCGCCGAGCGGCAGCGCTATGAGATCGGCAACTACATCACCAGCGCCGACGAGCTGAGCATGCGGCTCACGCGCAACTGCGTCCGGTTTCTCGACGCCCGGAACGTGAAGTATCTCCGCATCGCATTGCGCGAGATGATCCTCAACGCGATCGAGCACGGGAACCTGTGCATCACCTTCAATGAGAAAACCGAGGCCATCGCCAACGATTGCTACCTGCAGTTCATCGCGCAGCGCCGCGCGGACCCCCGCTACCGCGACCGCACGGTGGTCGTCGAATATTCGCTCAATGGCCGCCGCGTCGCCTATCGCATCACGGACCAGGGCCCGGGGTTCGACCACGCCGGATTCATGGCGCGGATGAGGGAGGTGAACGAGAACCTCATGGTGCACGGGCGCGGCATCATGATGGCCAAAAACATCTTTACCCGCGTCCGGTTCAACCAGGCGGGAAACCGCGTGTACCTCGTAAAAACATTTCAGGAGTGATCGCGTGAACCGATATACCATGCTGGCGGCCGTCCTCGCGGCCCTGATCTCCCTCATCGGCGCGCCGGGGAGCGCGCATGCCGCGCAGCGCATGGTCGTAACCTTCACCGGCGACATCATGATGCACACGGCGGTGAAGGAGAGCGCCGCGCAGAACAACCGGCCCGGCGAGGGCGGGGCCGGATCGGCGAACAACGGCGGCTTCGATTTCCTCTTCGACCGGATCCGTCCCCATCTGGCCGATTCCGATGTCGTGCTGGGCAACATGGAGTTTCCCGTGTCGCCGCCGTTTCGGCACGGCAAGGGCGTCATCTTCAATTGCGCGCCCGAGATCATTCCCGCGATGCACGCGGCGGGATTTACGCTCTTCACGCTGGCCAACAATCACATCCTGGACCAGGGCAATCGCGGGGCCATCGACACGATGGATTATCTCCAGCGCTACGCGGCGAGCTTCATCGGCGTGAACCGCCACGAGGGGACGGCGCGTCGCGGCATCGTGGTGCAGATACACGGTATCCGCGTGGGCTTCCTTGCGTATACGGGCATCCTCAATTACGGCTTCCCGGTGCGCCCGCGGGGCTTGCACGTGAACTGGCTCTACTGGCGGAACAAGACCGCGGCCGACATTCGCACCATGCGCGCGCGCTGCGATTTCGTGGTGGTCGTCTCGCATGCGGGCAAGGAGTACAAGATCCGCCCCGAGGCCGAGGACATGCGCGCCTACCGCGACAGCTGCGAGGCGGGCGCCGACCTCGTCATCGGGCACCATCCGCACGTGCTCCAGCCGGTGGAGGCGTACACGGCGGCGGACGGACGATCCTGCCGCATTTTCTACAGCCTGGGGAACTTCATTTCCAACCAGCGCTTCAAGTATCACGACCACCTTCGCACCCTGCCGTACACTACGCAGGAGACGGTCCTCGTGCGGCTCGTCCTCGAGCGCGCGTGGCGGGGCGGGCTCGCGGCGCGCTACGAGGTCCTTCCGCTGTGGACCGAGAACGAGATATACCGCGAGGACGGCCGCGAGCGCCGTCGCATTCAGGTGTGGCGCATGAACGAGCGCATCGAGGCGCTCGAGCGCGACGGCGCGACCGGGCGCGCGGCCTATCTCCGGCAGCGCCTCGACGACATCCCGAAGATACTCTTTCCGGAATCGCGGCCCGCCGACGTAACCTACGTCAGATAACGCGCGCGCCCATGACGTAGGCCTGTTGCACGCGGTTCGCGGTTGCCAACACATGCGGGCCGTCGTGCAGACGCAGAAATCGGCTCACAATGCAATATCCCCGAAGGCATGTGCGGTCCTCCCCCGGACCGGTGCTCCTGCAGAAGGTGCATAAAGTTTTGAACTTTTCATCAGCACCGACCTTACGATCCCCCCCCCCCCCTCGTTAGGGGGAGGTGTGGTAATGGCAGCCGTACCGCGCCATGAAAATTCCTTGACAAAAACAGTACGGTCAATAACTTATAGTTAACTTTAACTTTAAGTGCAAGGACCATGCCGGAAGAACGATTCACCATATCCGAGCTCGCCGAGGAGCTGGACATCAATCCCTCGACGATCCGCTTTTACGAGCAGAAGGGCCTCTTGCTCCCGGAGCGGACGCGGGGGAACCAGCGCGTGTACACCCGGCAGGACCGCGGGCGGCTCAAGCTCATCCTGCGGGGCAAGCGCTTCGGCGCGACCCTCGATCAGATCGCGGAGATGATCGGCATGGCGGACGAGGCGATCAATGAGATGGGCCAGATCGACACCAGCCTCTATTATATCGACGAGAAAATGAAGGAGGTCGCCCGGCAGCGCAGCGAACTCGATCTCTTTCAGGCCGACCTCGAGGCATTGAAGCGCAAGCTGAACAAGAGGCGGCGGGAGTTGATGAAGAAGTAGTTCACAATCACACAGCAGGAGGTCACAATGTTCGATTTCATCCTTACTGACGCGCAAAAGAAGCTCCGCGACGAGGCGCGCGAGTTCACCCGCTGGGTCCCCCGCGAAATGATCCTCGACATGGACGCCGAGAAGCTCCATTTCCCGCACGAGTACCTCAAGGAGTGCGGGCGGCGCAATCTCCTGGGCATCCGCATCTCGAAGGAGCTGGGCGGCCGGGGACTGGGCTGGGTGGAGGACGGCATCGTTGCCGAGGAGATCGGCGTGGCCAGTTATTCGCTCGCCTGCCTGTGGGGCGTGGGCGCCGACATCGTCTGCGAGGCCGTGGCGCTCTTCGGCTCGGACGAGCTCAAGCAGGCGATCGTGGTTCCGCTGCTCAGGGGCGATGTGTACGCCGCCGAGTGCCTCACGGAGCCGCGGGGCGGATCGGACTTCTTCGGCGCCACGACCGTCGCGCGCAAGGACGGCGGTGACTGGATCATCAACGGTCAGAAGCGCTTCATCGTGGGCGCCGAGGGGGCCGACTGGTTCATGACCTACGCGGTGACCGATCCCGGCGCCCCCGCGCACAAGCGGCTCACCTGTTTTCTCATTCCCCGCGACGCCGGCGTGGAAACGAAATACCTCTATGGCCTCATGGGCGTGCGGGGCGGCGGGGCGGGCCGCGTGATCTTCAACGACGTGCGCGTTCCGGAGCGCTACGCCCTCAACGGCATCAACGGCGGCTTCGACGTGTTCGTGAAGAACATGATCCCCGAGCGTCTGGGCACCGCGCTCATGACCATCGGCTCGGTGCGCCCCGCGGTCGAGATCGCGACGCGATACACCTCCATGCGCAAGGCCTTCGGGCAGCCCATCATGAACTTCCAGGCCGTGGGGTTCAAGGTCGCCGATTCGGTGATGATGCTCGACGCGCTCCGGGCGGTCGGCTACTCCGCCGCGCTCGCGGCCGACAGCAAGACGGCGCACGCCGGCCGCGTCCGGCGCATGGCCTCGCAGGCCAAGAAGTTCATCACCGAGGGGGCCTGGCAGATCGCCAACAACTGCATGCAGGTGATGGGCGGGATCGGCTACACCAGCGTGTACCCGCTCGAGCGCATCGTGCGCGACATCCGTCTCGCCTCCATCTGGGTGGGCACCAACGAGATCCAGCAGAGCATCATCCAGACCGAATGGTACAAGGAATACTTCAAGGTCCTCTCGAAGGAGCCGGTCCGCGACGTGGAGCAGGACGCCCTCGGCGCCGATCAGGTCGAGGAGAAGGTATACGAGTGATTGACGGCCGGCGCCGGGCGGAGGGTTTCCTCCCCGCGCCCGGTGCGGCGGTTTTTTTCTCTGCGGCTCGGAATCGCCCACTTTGTCTTTCCTTTGCGCCCCCGGTGCGGTATCTTGATATTCGGGAACACCCGAACAATCATCGCGAGGCGTTCGTTCGCCTCGATACGGAGGTCGCCATGCCGGGAAAAAAGCTCAAAGATTTTCTTGACCAAAACGACATCCTCTACACCAGTATTATGCACTCGCCGGCCTACACGGCGCAGGGCATCGCGCATTCCGCCCACATCTCCGGCAAGGAGATCGCCAAGACCGTGATCGTGAAGGTCGATGGCGCGTTTGCGATGGCGGTGATGCCCGCCAACCGAAAGCTCGTCCTGGAGATACTGAAGGACAAGCTCGGCGCGAAGGAGGCCGCGCTCGCCACCGAGAGCGAGTTCGCCAACCTCTTTCCCGACTGCGAGCCGGGGGCCATGCCGCCCTTCGGTAATCTCTACGGGATGGCGGTGTACTCGTGCGCCGAGCTGGAGCGGGACGAGGAGATTGCGTTCAACGCCGGGACCCACAGCGAGCTTGTGCGCATGGCCTACAAGGACTTCCGGCGTCTGGTGAATCCGAAGGTCGTCGATTTTACCCGCTGATCCGCGCGCGGCCCCGCGGCCCGTCGTGGTGACGCGCATGGGCCTTCGTGCGTCCTACGCGCGAAGGGGAGGAGGGTTTGGACATGGAATTGCGCGCACTGCAGGAGGCGCTCGAGGAGTTCATCTTCGTGGCGCAGGCGCACACGCTGGGCGTCATCGAACGCCTGCACCGGGAGCCGATGAGCGCCGGCGAGCTCGCCCGGGCCATGGGGTTCGATCTCCGGTGCGCGAGCGCGCTCCTGGAGGGGCTGGCCGAGATGGGGTACCTCGCGAAGCGGGATCAACACTATGTCGTTCCCGCGGATGTCGCCGCGCGGCTGGTCGATTCGCAGGGCGACCAATACGAAGGCGACTTCTGGCGGTTCCTGTATTACCTTCTCGATCCCTGGCGCACGCTCCCCGCGGTGCTTGCGACCGGCAGGCCCGACACCGAAAGCTACCGGAATTTTTCCATTGGCGATTTCATCCGCGCCATGAATTCCCCGTGGAAGAAACGGGCCGTTCCGGAGATCGTGGACCGCTGCCTCGCGCGCCATCCCGACGCGCGCAGCGTGATCGACGTGGGCGGGGCGCCGGGCGCCGTTGCGCGCGAGTTCGCCGCGCGCGGCCTGCAGGTCTGCATTTACGATCTTCCGGAATCGAACGCGGTCCTGGGACGTGAGCTCGCGGCCGTTCCCGGGATCAGCGTTGCCGACGGCGATGCGACGAAGGAGTTCCCCGACGGCGTGTTCGACATCGCCTTCCTGGGCAATATCTGCCACGGGCAAAGCGTGGACGACAATGCCCGCATGATCCGCATGGCGCGCGACCGCATCGCCGCGGGCGGCATCATCGTCATCTTCGACAATATCCGCGGCGAGAGTTATCTCGGCGCGCGCCTGGCGATGCACATGATTACGCAGAGCCCCGGCGGGAACGTGTACACTCGCGATGAGTACTTCGGCTGGCTCGCCGACGCCGGCTTCCAGTCCCCGGCAGTGGAACACCTTTCGGACCGGGCGTGGCAGCTTATCATAGCACGAAAATAAAAAAGAGTGGAAAAAAATCCGGTCGTCCCGTTATGTCTCCTCGCGAAACCGCCGTTTCGAAGGAGCGCCGATGAAAATTGACGATTGCATCAAATGCAAGCATCACATGGACCATGTGGCCGACCAGGTCCTCTGCCGTTTTTGGGGCGAGACCGAACATCGCGTGATTGAGCGCGGCATCAAGGACGGCATCGTGTATGTGCGCCTGTGCCCGCTTGAAATGAAGAAAAAATAAAATACTACGGGAGGAACCCATGAAACGATTCGCACTCTGCGCTATCATCGCATCATTCGCGCTCATGATGGCGCCGTATATCGCCGGCGCCCAAGGCGATGCCGAAAAAACGGCGACCGAGAACGGCTTGACCGTCACCGTGAAGAAGATGGCCGACGAGATCAAGGGCTTCAAGACCTTCGAGGTGGTCGCCGAGAACACGAGCGGGGCGAAGAAGACCCTGAACGGGCGCATCTGTCTCGAAGACCAGACGCGCAAACAGCCGCCCTGCGGATCGGGCGAGTGCACCATCTACATGGAGCTCGGCGCCGGCGAGAAAAAGACCATGAAGAAAGACTGCAAGGAAGCATCCCGCTCCAATGTCTGGAGCGTGAAGATCGTCAAGGTGTACGATTTCTAGGGCGCCGAGACATCATCCACAGCGAATGCGCAGGCCGTCCGGGAAACCGACGGCCTGTGTGCGTAAAGGGGTCGTCTAGAGCCTATTCCATTAGGTTCATTATCAATAGTACCAAATGAGACGGCAGAATGTCACGCTCGCCCCGCCGCGAACAATACATCCGTGTATTCGCGGCTCCGGCAGCCAATCCGGGCTGCCTGCTCGCTGTGACATCCTGCCGTCTCATTTGAATCCCTGCTGGAATAATTTCTTAGCTCGATAGCGGCGCAACGCAGTCCGGGGATTCGTTCCCCGGATTGTTCACCGCCAGCGATACGGGAAAGGCCTCCATCTTCTCCGGCGGATAGGGGGCCAGCAGATTCTGCAACGCCGCGAGCTGCGTATCGCCGGGTGCGAGCCATTGCCATACGGTTTCCCGTGGAAGGATGACCGGCATGCGGTCGTGGATGGGGGCGACCAGCTCGTTTGGCGATGTGGTGATGATGGTCGCGCTCAACAGGCGGCGCGACGCGTCGGTGCGGTCGGTCCAGAGGTCCCACAGCCCGGCGAAGGCGAACGACTCCCGCGCTATCAGCCGGATATAATACGGCGTTTTTTTCGCGCTGCCCGGCGTCTTCCGCCACTCGTAGAACCCGTCGGCAAAGACGAGGCAACGTTTCGCCCGGAATTGCGCTTTGAACGACGGCTTCTCGGCGAGCGTTTCCGCGCGCGCGTTAAACAGGCGCTCGCCCATGCCCTCGTCACGCGCCCACGCCGGGACGAGTCCCCAGCGCGCAAGGCGCACCAGGCGCGTTCCGTCATTGATGAGGATGGCGATCCCCTGCGTTGGCGCAATGTTGTACCGCGGCGCGAGCTCGGTCGCGCTCTCGAGGTCCTCGATGAGCCGCCTGATCGCCTCGAGGCCGCCCGTGAGGCTAAACCGGCCGCACATCGCCTACTTGCAGCCGCCCTTGCCGTCGCGGAAGTCCTGGAAGGACACCTGCAGGTTGTAGCACTCCATGCGCACGTAGTCCAGCAGGGGGAGGAACACGTCGGTCTTGATGTAGCCGGGGATCTTGGTGATGAACTTGCCGTTCTTGTCCATGAACACGATGGTCGGCAGGCCCTGGACGCCCAGCATCATGGCGAACTCCCGCGCGCTCACGGTCCGTCCGTTGAACGTAAAACTCTCGTTCCTGTCCATGTCGATACGGATGGGGACATAGTGGCCGCTGAGCTTCCCGAGCACCGCCGCGTTCGAAAAGGTCTCGCGCTCCATCACCTTGCACCAGCCGCAATTCACCGAAAAGAAGTCGATGACGATCGGCTTCTTCTGCGCGGTCGCAATTTGCAATCCGGCGTCGAAGCGGTGCCATCGCACCGAGCCGCTCCCCGGGGCCGGGCGTATCGCCATGCCGTACAGGGTCATGCCCAGTGCGCAGGTAATCAGGATCAACTTCTTCATTATAAGCACCTCGCTGGTTTTGCTCGCGACTATCCAATGATACTATAGCGCGCCGGCCCGCTGTCGTACAGGTTTTCCCCGGTTTTGTCAACACACAATTGCCAAAACGCGCCATCGAGACATCCGGGGCATGCCGATGGCGCCCCTGCGCCGGGGCGCTTTTTGTATTGACGAAATCCCATGAGTGTGCATTGCATATTCCACGGAAGCGGAATGTTGATTGGGCGGAATAGTAACATATGCTCGATATACAGATACAAGAGGCGCTCGAAAAGAACAAGAAGGTCAAGCTCATCGCCTATTCGGTGAGCCCCACGATCGAGGAGCGCACGAAGCGGGTCCTGCGCCATTTCCTCGAGCGGTGCGGCTGCGTCGAGCTGCACGGAGCGGTCTACACCGTCGTCAAGGAGCTGCTCATCAATGCCGTGAAGGCGAATTACAAGAACATCTACTTCGAGGATTATAATCCGAAGAACCGGGCGGCCGAGCTCATCGGCTATAATACGGCGCTGCAGCTTTTCAAGCTCGAGCTCAATCGCGACGAGTCCGACTATTTCGTGCGTGCGGCGCGGCGGAAGGGCATCTGCGCCGAGATGGTCATCGGCCTGGAGCGCGACACGCTCGTGGTGTCCGTGACGAACCCCGTGCCCATGACCGACATCGAAATGGAAAACGTGGTGCGGAAGCTCTTTGATGCGGGCAATTGCGAGTGCATGGCCGATTACTTCCTCATCAACGAGGACGATCCCAATACCGAGGGCGCGGGATTGGGGCTGGTCCTTGTGACCATGATATTAAAAAGCCTCGGTGTGGACCTGTCCACCTTCGGCGTGGTTTCCCGCGACGGTAAAACGGAGGCCTCGTTCCGCGTGATGCTCAACGAAGACACCATGCGTCAGTACGAAGCGGCGACGAAGGCGAACTGATCGCCGCTATCCATGGAACGCCGCATCGACATCGCCTTTTCGCCATGCCCCAATGATACATTTATGTTTCATGCCCTCGTACATGGGGCGATCGATGTGCGCGGATGGCGCTTCGACGCGCATATCGCCGACGTGGAGGAGCTCAATCGAGCGGCGCTCGCGGCGCGCTTTCCGGTAAGCAAGCTCTCGGCGGCCGCGTACCTGCGGGTGAAGGACGCCTATGCGATTCTCGATACCGGCGCCGCGCTTGGATTCGGCTGCGGCCCGCTCGTGGTTTCGCGCGAAGCGCGCTCGCGCATCGACGGCATGACCGTCGCGGTGCCCGGGGAGCACACCACCGCGCATCTGCTGTTTCGGCTGTGGTGCGACGGCGAAACGCGCGTCGTCACGGCGCGCTACGACGAGATCATGCCCGGGGTCGCGGACGGGCGTTTCGACGCCGGCGTCATCATACACGAGGGCCGGTTCGTGTATCCTGCGTACGGCCTGGTGAAGGTCGTCGATCTGGGCGAGTGGTGGGAGCGCGAGACGGGCGGGCCCATCCCGCTTGGCTGCGTCGCCGCGAGGCGGATCGACATCGATGATGCGGCGCGGTGTGACCTTGAGACGCTGCTGCGCGCATCGATCGACCATGGAATGCGGAACCCCGCCGCATCGCGGGGATTTATCCGCGCGCACGCGCAGGAGATGGACGATGGCGTGATCGACCGGCATATCGCGCTGTACGTGAACGAGTTCTCGCGCTCGCTCGGCGATGCGGGGCGGCGCGCCATCGACGTGCTGGAGTCGCGCGCGCGCGAGCGGGGCCTGCTGTGACCGGCATTGTGATGGCGACCTATCTCGAGGCGGCCCCCTTCGTTCGGGGGCTGAACCTGCGCCGATCGGGCAAGAAGCCGTTTCGCGTGTACGACGGCGAACACTATCGCCTCATCCTCTCCGGAATCGGCAAGGCGAATGCGGCGATGGCGACGGCCGTCCTCGCCCTTGACGGCGACGTGGACACCGTGATCAACGCCGGTGCGGCGGGTGCGCTTCGGGACGGATTTGCGTTGGGCGACATCCGCGTGATCGACCGGGTGGTCGAGGGCGACCGGCCGCGCCTCCGGGACGGGGGCCCGCGCATCGTGACGCCGGACCCCGTCGAGGGCCATGCGGGCGCGACCCTCATCACCCACGACCGGCCGATCCTGAAACCGGCGGACCGCGCCCGCGCCGCGGCCGTCGCCGACCTCGCGGACATGGAGGGCGCGGCGGTGGTGCAGGCCTGCCGGACCTTCGGCCTCCGCTGCCATCTCGTAAAGATCGTGACCGACACGCCGGAGCACAGCACCAGCGTCCACATCATATTCAATATCCGCCGAACGCGACGCGGCCTCTACGAGTATTGCCGCACGGCCTTCTTCGCCCCCGGAATAATCACTTGACAAAAATAGCCGCGTGCCGCCATGTCTCCTGCAGTTTGCATGTCCGCGAATGCGGAACATGGGAGCGCGCATGACATTCGAGAGAGAGAATATCGGCTATTTCATCGCCTTCATGCTCATTGGCGGCATTCTCGGGTCGGCGCTGGGAACGCTCATCGCAAAGCTGGCGCCCGCGGCCTCCATCGTCAAGGCGGACCTCACGGGCGCGATTGGCGTGAATCTCGAAATCGTCAGCTTTAGCATCAAGCTGAACATCGCGGCCATCGTCGGCATTGTCGCCGGGATCGCGATCTTCAGAAAGCTGTAATCCGTTGGCGGTCCCCGGGACCGCTACGGGAGCGAAACCATGGCGTTTCGCGGCCGCACCCGCGGCTATCACGCGCACCGGGATATGGTTCGGTGCGCAGAACGTGAATCGGCGTGTGATGCGTCGATGCCACCTTCCAAACGGGTCGTCTTAGTTTTATTTGAAGTTGATTCGCGATGCGCACCGCATCGATGCCGCGTTCGGGTGTCCGAATGCGCGGCGGTCCGCCCGGCGTTTTCACGGGCGTGGCGGAGGCGCATCGGGAATCGTGCCGTACGAACAAGAACTCAATCGTTTCAGGGGGTATAACTTGTCAGTAGTTACAATGAAGGCTCTATTGGAATCGGGTGTCCATTTTGGCCACCAGACCAGGCGTTGGAATCCCAAGATGCAGCAGTTCATCTTCACCGCGCGCAACGGGATTCACATCATCGATCTCCAGAAGACGATGCAGCGGCTGAAGATCGCGTACAGCGCGATGAAGGAAGTCGCCGAGCGCGGCGGCCGGGTCCTGTTCGTGGGGACCAAGAAGCAGGCGCAATCGGCGATCGAGGAATATGCGAAAAAATGCGGCATGTACTACGTCGCCGACCGATGGCTCGGCGGACTGCTCACCAACTATCAAACCGTGAGCCGTTCGATCCAGCGCCTCAAGGAACTCGAGCGCATGAGCGAGACCGGCCAGTGGGACGCCGAAACCAAGAAAGAGGTGCTCGAGCTTCAAAAGGAGCTGGCCAAGAAGAACAAGGTCCTCAGCGGCATCAAGGACTTGGGACGGCTCCCCGACGCCATCTTCATCATCGATCCCAAACGTGAATATATCGTGGTGCAGGAAGCGCGCAAGCTGCGCATCCCCATCTTCGCGGTGGTGGACACCAACTGCAATCCCGACGAGATCGATTTTCCGATCCCCGGGAACGACGACGCCATCCGGGCGATCGCGCTCTTCCTGGACGTTATGGCGCGCGCCATCGTCGAGGGACAATCGGGCGGGCAGTCCGAGGACGTGATCGAGGGCGGAATCGACGCCGATGACACGAACGATGCCGCCGACGAGGATGATCTGGCCGACGACGACGCGACGAGCGGCGATTCGCGAAAGCTCGGCAACGGAGAGGTCTCCGGGTAATCGGTCGCTTCCCGCGCACATTTTGATATTGAGACAAGGAGTCCGAACGTGGCTGAAGTAACAAGCGAACTAATCAAGGAACTGAGGGAAAAAACGCAGGCCGGCATGCTCGATTGCAAAAAGGCGCTGGTGGAGACCGGCGGCGACCTCGAGAAGGCGGCCGAGCTGTTGCGCAAGAAGGGGCTCGCCTCCGCGAACAAGCGCGTCGACCGCGTTGCGAAGGAAGGGATCATCGCCTCCTATATTCACGGGAACGCCAAGCTGGGCGTTCTCCTCGAGCTCAACTGCGAGACGGACTTCGTCGCGCGCAACGAGGACTTCCAGGGCCTCGCCAAGGAGCTGTGCATGCAAGTGGCCGCGGCCAACCCGCTGTATGTCGACATCGAGGACGTTCCCGCCGAGGAGCTCGAGAAGGAGAAGGGGATATACCGCGAGCAGATGAAGGACTCCGGCAAGCCGGACAACGTGGTGGAGAAGATCATCGAGGGCAAACTCAAGAAGTACTACAGCGAGGTGTGCCTGCTCGAGCAGCCGTATATCAAGGACGACAAGGTGGTCGTCCGCGAACTGGTGAAGGACAAGATCGCCGTGTACGGCGAGAACATCACCGTGGGCCGCTTCACCCGCTTCAAGATCGGGAAGTGACCATGGACAGCGAGAGCGGCCCGCACCCGCGATATCGCCGAATCCTCATCAAACTCTCCGGAGAGGCGCTCGCTGCTGAGGGCGGGTTCGGCATCAGCCCGTCGACCGTCAAGCGGATCGCGGGGGAGGTCGCGGCGGTGTTCTCCGCCGGCGTCCAGGTCGCGGTCGTGATCGGCGGGGGAAACATCTTCCGCGGATCCATCGGGACGGCGCTGGGCATGGAGCGCACCACGGGCGATTCGATGGGCATGCTCGCGACGGTCATCAATTCGCTGGCCATGCAGGACGCGCTGGAGAAGGCCGGCGTCCCCACGCGGGTGATGACCGCCATCGAGATGCGCGCGGTGGCCGAGCCCTACATCCGGCGCCGGGCCATCCGCCATCTCGAAAAGGGCCGCGCCGTGATCCTCTCCGCGGGCACCGGCAACCCGTTCTTTACCACCGATACCGCCGCAAGCCTCCGGGCCATCGAGATCGGCGCCGAGGTGCTCGTCAAGGCGACGAAGGTTGACGGCGTGTACGACCGCGATCCCGCCACGGACCCCGCGGCCGTACGCCTGCCGGAATTGACGCACCTCGACATCATACAGCGCCAGCTGCGCGTCATGGACCTCACGGCCATATCGCTGTGCATGGACAACCGCATGCCCATCGTGGTGTGCGATATCTTTCACGAACAGTCGCTCGCGAAGATCATTCACGGCGAGCGGATCGGGACGCTGGTTTCGTAGGCTCCCGCGCCCGGGCGCGCCGTGTGCACTCCGGGCCACTCTCTATTGACCAGGTGTACGACTATGCTTGATGAGATCATTGCCGACGTAGAAGACCGCATGAAGAAGAGCATTTCCGCGCTCGAAAAGGATTTCGTGGCCATCCGCACCGGACGCGCCAACCCGGCCATCTTCGATGGCGTGAAGGTCGACGTGTACGGATCGCCCATGCCCCTCAACCAGGTGGCCACCATTTCGTGCCCCGAGCCGCGGCTGGTGGTCATCAATCCCTGGGACAAGGGGAACCTGGGCGAGATCGAGAAGGCGATCCTCAAATCGGACCTGTCGCTCAATCCGTCGAGTGACGGCAACCTCATCCGGATACAGATCCCGGACCTCACCGAGGAGCGGCGCAAGGAGTACGTGAAGCTCGCCAAGAACAAGGCCGAGGACTGCCGCGTCGCGATCCGCAACATCCGCCGCGACGGCAACGACACCATCAAGGAGCTGGAGAAGGAGAAGGAGATTTCCGAGGACGACTCCAAGAACTACCAGGCGCGCGTGCAGAAGATCACGGACAAGTATATCGCCGACGTCCAGAAGCTTGTCGACAACAAGGAAAAGGAAATCCTGAACATCTAGGGCGCTCGCAACCCCGCGGACGCCGCAACCAGTCATGGAAGAGATACGGAAACTCCTCGACCCGAAGAACATTCCCGCCCATATCGCCATCATCATGGACGGCAACGGGAGATGGGCCGCGCAGCATGGCCTCTCCCGGATCGAGGGGCATCGGCGCGGCGCCGACGCGGTCGAGCCCATCGTGGAGGCGGCGCTCGATATCGGCGTGCAGGCCGTTTCGCTCTACGCGTTTTCTACGGAGAACTGGTCGCGGCCCAAAACCGAGGTGATGGCGCTGTGGCGGCTCCTCGACGATTTCTTCGCGAACAAGCTCGGGCGCATCAAGGAGCGGGGGATCCGCATCCGGCACTCGGGCTCGTTGACGGGCCTGCCGCCCTCCACGAAGCGCGTTATCCGAAACTCCGTCGCGGAGACGAGCCGCAACCGGGCGATGGTGCTCAATATGTGCCTCAACTACGGCGGGCGTCGCGAGATCGCCGACGCCGTGAACGCCTGGGCGGACACGCGGCGTGCGGGCGAGCGGATCACCGAGGCGAAGCTGGCGCGCCACCTGTACACGGCCGGCATGCCCGAAGTGGATCTGCTCATCCGCACCAGCGGGGAGTGCCGCGTGAGCAACTTCCTGCTGTGGCAGATCGCCTATGCGGAATTCATGTTTACCGACGTCCTCTGGCCGGATTTTTCTCCGCGCCATCTGTACGAAATGATTCTCGCGTTTCAGAAGCGCGAACGGAGGTTTGGCGGCCTATGAGCAGCGTTGCGAAAAACACCATCACCCGGATCCTGACCGCGGCGATCGCGCTGCCGGTATACGTGTTCGCCTTCACCACCGACCGGTGGCTCAACATTCCCATCCTGACGGCCTCGGCGATCATCTCGCTCGCGTGCCTCTACGAGTATTACCGGGTGTCGTCGGTGGACGCGACCAAGCGGCCCTTCATGGCGGCGGGGCTTGTCGCGGGGCTGGGCGTGAACCTGGTGATGTACTTCTACGCGCTGCACGCGCAGCCGGGCTATCACGCCTGGGCGCGCCCGTTCATGGACGCCCGCATCATCATCGCGCTCGTCGCGGTCCTGATCGGCGTGATCGCGGCGGCGCAGCTCTTCCGCCGACCGATCCAGAACGGCATCTACTCGCTCGCGGTTACGGTCTTCGGCGTGGTGTTCATCGCGCTCTTCTTCTCGCATATCATCCTCATCAAGGCGGTCCCCGACGGGGTGTTCCATATTTTCTTCATCAACATCGTGGTGATGCTCAACGACACCGGCGCCTATTTCTCCGGGGTGCTCCTCGGGAAGCACAAGACCAATTTTCCCGTGTCGCCCAATAAATCGTGGGAGGGCTATGCGGGCGGCTTCCTGATCAGCGTGCTCTCGGCCGCGGCGACGGTTCTCATCTTCCGGTCGTGTTTCGGGGTTGAGATCTTCGGCGTACTCGAGGCGATGCTCATCGGCGCGGCGCTGTCGGTCACGGGCAACCTGGGCGATCTCATCGAGTCGGCCGTGAAGCGCGACGGCTCCATCAAGGACTCGGGGTCGATCATCCCCGGGCACGGCGGGATGTGGGACGCCTTCGACGCGCTCGTCTTCAGCATGCCGTTCTACTATTACTATCTGATTGTCCGGGGCCTCTCCTGAGCCGAAACGGAATGCCCGCGACGCTTACCATCCTCGGCTCGACGGGCTCGATCGGACTCTCGACGCTGCGCGTGGTCGATTCGCTGGACGGCGAGTACGCCGTCTACGGGCTCGCGTGCCGCTCAAACATTACGGCGCTCGAGGGGCAGATCCGCGGCTATGCCCCGCGCGTGGTCGCCGTGAGCGCCGACGGCCCCGAGACCGACCGCGCCGTCGACGCGCTCCGGGCGAAATTTCCCGATGTCGAGTTTCTTCGCGGCGATGACGGGGTCGCCGAGCTGGCCTCCCGGCCGGTGGACGTGGCGGTTTCGGCCATCGTGGGCGCCGCGGGATTGCGCCCCACCATGGCGGCCTTGGGCGGCGCGCGGCGGATCGCCCTTGCGAACAAGGAGACGCTGGTGATGGCCGGCGCGCTGTTTATGGACGAAGTCGCCGCGCGCGGCGTGGAGCTGGTGCCGGTCGACAGCGAGCACAGCGCCATCTTCGCGCTGCTCGCGTCGATGCCGCGCGACTCGCTCGAGCGCATCATCCTCACGGCCTCGGGCGGCGGCCTTCGCGATCATCCCCTCGACGGGCTTTCCTCCGTCACGCCGGAGGAGGCGCTCGCGCATCCGACCTGGGACATGGGAAGCAAGATCACCATCGATTCGGCGACGCTGTTCAACAAGGGCCTTGAGGTGATCGAGGCGCATTTTTTGTTCGGCGTCGAGTACGAAAGGATTGACGTTGTCGTCCATCCCGAGAGCATTATCCACTCGATGGTCGAGCTCGTCGATGGGTCCATTCACGCGCATCTGGGCGTGGCGGACATGGCGCTGCCGATCCTTGGATCGCTGGTCCATCCCGCGCTGCGGCGAAATCCCTTCGGCCGGCTGGACCTTGCGCGGCTCGGGCGGCTTTCCTTCCTTCCGGTGGACCCCGGGCGCTATCCGGCGCTTGCGCTGTGTTACGCGGCGGGGAGACGGGCGGGCACCTTGCCGGCGGTGCTCAACGCGGCCAACGAGGTCGCGGTGCAGGCGTTTTTACACCGGCGCATACGCTTCACCGACATTGCGCGTATCGTCGAGCGGACCATGGAGGACCATTCGCCCGTCGATCGGCCGGACCTTCACGCGGTGTTTTCGGCTGACGGCTGGGCGCGGGAGCGGGCGGATGAAATCACAAGGAGCATGAAATGGTAACGATAACCTATATTCTCGCGGCGGTGGTCCTGTTGGGACTGTGCATCTTCATTCACGAGCTGGGGCACCTGCTGGGCGGCCGAATGGTCGGCATCAGGGCCGAGATCTTCTCCATCGGCTACGGCAAGGGCGTCCTCAAGAAGAAGATCGGCGACACCACCTATCAGCTCACGTTGATCCCCTTCGGCGGCTACTGCAAGTTCTACGGCGACGAGCCGGGCGAGTCGCGGACGGGCGAATCCTACGAGTTCCTCTCGGCGCATCCGCTCAGGCGCATTGTGACCGTGGTGATGGGTCCGCTCTTCAATCTGTTCTTCGGCATCGTGCTCTTTTTCATCATGAACCTGGTGGGCTATCCGGTCGAGTCGAGCCGCATCGCCATCCCGGACTTCTTCAAGTCCGGCGCCTATGTCGCGCCGGCGCATACGGCGGGCCTCATGACGGGCGACCGGATCGTTGAGATATCCGGAAAGCGCATCACGGGCTTCTCCGACATCCAGTCGAACGTGGTGTTCTCGAAAGGCGAACCCCTCGATGTCGCCGTCGAGCGCGACGGGAAAATCCTGCGCTTTCCCGTAACGCCGTCGCGGGTCTCCGAGAACGATTATTTCACCATCGGGGTGATGCCCTACGGGGAGCGCGTCCTGGTGGTCGACTCGCTCGAGAACGAGCCGGCCGCGCGGGCCGGCATCGAAAAGCTCGACGAGGTGAAGGCGCTCGACGGCGTGCCGGTAAAAACGCCGGCGGACTTCGTTGCGTACATCCGCTCGCATCCCGAGAAGCGCGTCGTGGTTTCGCTGGTGCGTCGCGGCAAGTCGATGGATGTCACAGTCGCGCCCCGCTACCGGGAGGAACTGGCCCTCGCCGGGTTTGAGGATGGTCGTTTCAAGGGCACGTCGATCGAATTTAGCATCACCGATCCGGACAAGATCAAGATCATCAAGGCGGCCATCGGGGCGAAGAAGGTCCGCGTGAACGACCGGACCGTGTCGACGTATGATGAGTTCCTCTCCGTGCTGGCGCAAAACCGCGGGAAGCGCGTTCGCATCTATAACGGTGCGGAGGAGTATTCCGCGTCGGTCGAGTACAAGAAGTACGGCTTCATCGGCGTCGAGACCGCCATTGCGCCGGAAATGGTCACCGTGCGCCATTCGCTCCCCATGGCGGCCGCGCGGGCGATCGTGGACCCGGTCGATTTCATCGTCATGAATCTCAAGGGACTGGGAATGCTCATCACCGGCAAGCTCGATGTGCGTAAAAACCTGTCGGGGCCGGTGCGCATCGCGAAGATCGCCGGCGACACCGCGCACTATCGCGGCATCTCGTCGTTCATCATCCTCATGGCGAAGATATCCATCATTCTCATGGTGATGAACCTGCTGCCCATCCCGGTGGTCGACGGGAGCCACATCATCTTCTATCTCATCGAGATGATCAAGGGCAGTCCCATCAACGAAAAGGTGATGGAGAAGATACAATTCGTCGGCGTGGCGCTCCTGATCATGCTGGGAGTGTTCGTGGTGTTCAATGACTTGAGCTTTTTCCCGTTTTTTCAGAAGCTGTTTAACTAGTGTATTCATTTGGCATCCGACTCAAGTTCGCTGCGGTCGCCCTGTTGCAGCGAGCAGGCGGACAGGATGTCCGCCGTGAGCCGCAAAATCACGATGATTGTTTTGCGGCGGAGCGAGTGCAATAGGGCGACCGCAGCGAACGCACGAATCCGATTGGCAGGTGGCAATGCAGAATACGACAGTACGGTCCCGCCTGGAAAAGATTCTCCTGTTGACCCCGGTGCTCTTTGCAGTCCATAACGCCGAGGAGGCGCTGATGATGCGCCGCGCGGACGGACCGGTCCCGTTTTTCGGGGGCTATCCGGTGTCGCCCGACCAGTTCGCCGTCGCGATTGTCGTCCTCACGGTAATCGGATTTCTCGTCACGGCCGCCGCGTGGCGGTTCTGGGGGCGCCGCTACTTCCTGCTCGTGATGAACGGCTTTCTTTCCATGTTTATCCTGAACGCATTTTTCCCGCACATCATCGCATCAATCGTTACCGGCACGGCGGCGCCGGGCGTGGCGACCGCCGTGCTGCTGTATCTGCCGTTTGGCGTCTATGGAGTGCGTTCCATCCTGAGGCACGATCTCCTGTATCGCCGCCACTTCATCGTTTCCCTGGCCGCCGGCCCCGTCGTGGCCGCGGCCCTTGCCGGGCTCTGCCTGCTCGTCGGTTATCTCGCTGTCCCATGAAGGCCTATCTTCGCGCGACCGATATCATCGACTGGGAGCGTCCGGACGTGCGCTCCGCGGCGCGTGCCCTTGCGCATAACGCATCGGATTCAATCGAGATTGCGCGGCGCTGCTTCGAGTTCGTCCGTGACGAGGTCCCGCACAGTTGGGACCACCGGATCAACCCCGTGACGCTCCGCGCGTCCGAGGCCCTGGCGCACCGGACCGGCTTTTGCTATTCGAAGAGCCATCTCCTGGCGGCGCTCCTGCGGGCCAACGGGATTCCCGCGGGCATCTGCTATCAGCGTCTGGAAATCAACGGATGCCCGCGCCCGTTCGCGCTCCATGCGCTCAACGCCGTCCATCTCGATGGGTTCGGCTGGTACCGCGTGGACGCGCGCGGCAACCGCTCCGACGTCGACGCTCGCTTCGATCCGCCCAATGAATGGATGGCTTTTTTTCCGACACGGGAGGGCGAAATGGACCTGCCGGAGATCTGGGCCGATCCGCTCCCGGTCGTCGTCGAGACGCTCGCACGATATCGCGATATCGAAGAGGCGCGCGTCAATCTTCCCGACTGCGAGCTGTGGGTGACTCGCGCTCGTGGCGCGCACTGCGCGACCGGCGGGATCAACCAATGACAATACGAAAGAAGACTCGTCCTGTTGCCGTGCGCTCGCTGGTCATCGGCGGGGAGGCGCCGGTTTCCATCCAGTCGATGACCAATCTCCCCATCGAGGACGTGCGCGGGACCGTCGCGCAGATCGAGCGGCTCCGCGCCGCCGGCGCCGATCTCGTGCGCCTGGCCCTGCGAAACGAGGATTCGATCGCGCACCTGCGGGAGATCCGTACGGCCGTGGACATGCCGCTCTCGGCCGACGTGCACTTCAACCACCGCATCGCGATCAAGGCCATCGAGGCGGGGATCGACAAGGTGCGCATCAATCCCGGCAATATCGGGGATGATGATCGCGTGCGCGATGTGGTCGCGGTGGCGCGCGAACGGCGGGTCCCCATTCGCATCGGCGTGAACGGCGGCTCGATCGACCTGAAAACGTATCATGCCGTAAGCCCCGAGAGCCTCGCGCAATCGGCGCTGGACCATGTGCGGATACTCGAGGATAACGATTTCCGCGACATCGTCGTGTCCATCAAGTCCTCGGACATCCGGCAGACGATCGACGCGAACGTGCGGTTTTCCGAGCTCCGCGACTATCCGCTCCACATCGGGCTCACCGAGGCGGGCTACGGCGCCTCGTGCATCGTGCAGAGCACGCTCGCGATCGGCCATCTGCTGCTCATGGGACTGGGCGACACCGTCCGCGTCTCGATGACCGGCGATCCCGTCGGCGAAATCCCCGTCGCGCGAACGATACTCGAGGCCGCGGGCCTGCGCGTCCCGACGGTGCGCATCATCGCGTGTCCCACCTGCGGGCGCACCGATCCGTCCCTCGACATCCTGGCGCTGGCCGAGCGGGTGGAGTCGGAGACCGCGCGGTTCCATGATGCGCTCTATGCCGCGGGTCGGACCGTCACGGTTGCGGTGATGGGCTGCGAGGTGAACGGTCCCGGCGAGGCGGCGCATGCCGACGTGGGCCTTGCGGGAGGGCGGGGCGGCCGCATGATCCTGTTCGCAAAGGGCGAGAAGATCGCCGTCGTCGATGTGGGCGATGCCGTTGCGCGTCTCGTCGACGAGATCGAGGCGATGATCGCACCGGCGTGACGGCCGCAATCAGATCGGCATGATGAACGCGTCCCTCCTTGAATCCCTGGCCGATGATTCGCGGTACTCGATGGTCCCTCGCGGGGAGTACGCAATCGGCGTCGATCCGGACGGCGCGGAGCGGATCATCCCACTGCTGCGCGACGACCGCATGAAGCCGGAATGGCTCACTGCGGCGACCCCCCGCCATGCGATCGCCCTGTCCGGCTGCCGCATCTCGAATTTCCTGGTAACGCGCGGGCACTTTGCGCTCTTCGTCGACGCCACCGGCTACCGGACGGAAGCGGAACGCGACGGCTGGGGGTGGGTCTTTGAGGGCGGCTGGCAAAAGCGTGGCGGCGTCTCATGGCGCTCTCCCTTCCTCGATGCCGGTGATGACGCGTGCCGCGCGCATTCGCCGATCGTCCCGGTGATGCAGGCGAGCTGGAACGACGCCGAGGCGTTCTGCCGCTGGCTCTCCGAAGCGATCGGGCGGAGATTCCGGATGCCGACGGAGGGCGAATGGGAGGCGTTCGCCGGCATGCATGGCGCGCCCTCGATCGTCGATTGCATGGCGGAGCGCGTGAGCATCGCCCCCGTGAATTCGCGCGAATACGTGGCAATGCTGATCGCGGCCGCCGATGCCGATCGGAGCGCCACGCCGATCGGCCATGTGTGGGAGTGGTGCACCGATTGGTACGACGCCTATCCGGGCGGGCCGCACCATCGCGATTTCGGGGCCACCTATCGGGTGCTTCGCGGCGGCTCGCTTATGAGCCGCCCGGCGCAGCGAGGGAGGGAGTACCGGTTCCGGCGCTGCCCCACGGCTCGGAGCCCGTATTACGGGGTGCGGCTCGCGATGGATATCGCCTAACTTTCCCGCTTGATGCCGTTCCAGACGATGTCGTCCATGCAGCGGCGGAATTCGGTGTCGGTGATGCGCAGGCTCTCCATCATGCCGATCTTCTTGAACTGGAGCATGCCCTCCGCGACGGAGGCGAGGAACATCGCGGCCATGAGCGGGCTCACGGACCGGTAGTAGCTCTTCTCCTGCCCGAGCCCGATCGTCTGGGCCATGAGGTCCACGAGCTCCCGCATCTTCGCCGCGATATCGTCCGTGTCGTCGGGCTCGTACGCCGCGCGGTATTCCATGAGAATGTTGTAATAGTCGCGGTTCTCGTAGTAGAAGGCGAGGTAGGCGTCGTACGTGGAGATGAGCTTCTGCGGCGGGGTGGTCCCGGCGACGACGGCCTCGCGAAAGCGCGCGATGAGAAGGTCCACCGCCTCCAGGCAGATCGCGGCGTAGATGTCGCGTTTGTTCTTGAAATGAAAGTAGATCGCGCCCGTCGTGAGGCGCGCGCCCGCCGCGATGTCCCTGATGGAGATTCCGTTGAACCCGTATTTCAGGAACAGGCGACGGGCCGTTTCGAGGATCCGGTCGCGGTTGTTCTTCCGCATCGTGCGGCCGTCCGCCTAGTCCGACACGCCCGCGATCATGTGCGACGAGCAGCGCCTGATCCGCTCCTCGGCCTCGGCCACCATGCGCTCGAGCAGCTCGGTGCACGAGACGACGTCGTGGATGAGGCCGATCGACTGGCCCACCATCATGGGCGCGTGCTCCACGTCGCCTTCCTCCCAGACCTTGACCATGCGCTGGCCCGAGATGAGCGGGAGGAGGCCCTCAAGCCCGCCGCCCGTCCGCTCCACCTCGAGGATGTCCTCGACGGTCTTGTTGCGCAGCGCCCGCGCCTGCAGGTGGATGCTCTTGCAGATGAGGGTGGTGTCCTGTTCCTGGCGGTTCACCAGCTCCTGCTTCACGCGGTCGTGGATGGGGCAGTCGGTGGTGGCCATGAAGCGGCTGGCCATCATGACCCCCTCGGCGCCCAGCATGAGCGCGGCGGCAAGCGATCGCCCGTTCGCGATGCCGCCCACCGTCACGACCGGGATCTTCACCGATTCGGCGATGCGGGGCGTGAGCACCATCGTGGTCACGTCGTCGTTCAGCGGATGGCCGCCCTCCTCGATGCCGGCGGCGTAGATGCCGTCGTAGCCGACCTTCTCGGCGTGCACGGCATGGCGCACCGAGCCCACCTTGTGAAAGAGCTTGACGCCGGCCTTCTTGAGCATGTCGATATATTCCATGCCGCACGATTTGTCGATGGGGCTGCCGGAGATCTCCAGGCCGGCGACCTTCTCCTCGGCGCAGACCTTGAGATACATCTTGTGGTGCTCGCCGGTGATGCGGATGGAGGGCAGGATGGTGACGCCCACCATGAACGGCTTGTCGGTGAGACGGCGCGTCTCGCGGATCGCAGCGCGGAACTCGTCTTCGGTATTGTAGTTCGCGGCGGTGAGGTTCCCCATGCCGCCCGCGTTCGATATCGCGGCGCACAGCTCTGGTTTCGAGAGCCACATCATGGCCCCGCAGATGATGGGATGTTTGATGCCGAACAGGTCGGTGATTTTAGTCTGTAGCATGTTTTCGCTCCTCGGAAAAGATGGCGCAATAACATAACAGTGTTATGTTATTGTCAACACATTTTTTCAAAGCGGTGCCCTCATCACACTGCACCTACATAACAGTGTTATTTTTTTCTTGAAATAAACTATTCGGCCGGGAAGATGGGCCACGGAATCCAGCAAAGGAGCAGAACTATGGCCGACTACACATTCTACCTCGTTGAAAAGAAACCGCCGATCGCCTGGGTGTATCTGAACAGGCCGGAGAAAAAGAACGCGATGAACCCGCCCGCCTGGAAAGAGTCCATTCCGATCTTCGAGGACCTGGACCGCGACAACGACATCAAGGTGGTGATCCTCTCAGGGAAGGGAAACGCCTTCACCGCGGGTATCGACCTCATGGCCATGTCGGCCGAGCTCTCGGAGCTGGGGAACCGCGAGCAGCTGGGCGGCATCAAGTGGAACTTCATTCCGAAGATTTACGAGCTGCAGGACACGATGACCTGCATCGAGAAGTGCCGCAAGCCCGTCATCGCCGCGGTGCACGGCTACTGCATCGGCGCGGGCCTCGATATGATCACCGCCTGCGACATCCGCTTGTGCGCGCAGGACGCGGTCTTCTCGCTGCGTGAGGCGGCCGTGGGCTTCGTGGCCGACGTGGGCGTCCTTCAGCGCCTCCCGCACATCGTGGGGCAGGGGATCACGCGCGAGCTCGCCTTCACCGCGAAGAACTTCGACGCGAAACGCGCGAAGGAGATCCTGCTGGTGAACGAGATCTTTCCCGACCACGATGCGCTCATGAAGGGCGCCGAGGCGTTGGCGAACGAGATCGTCGCCAACTCGCCGCTCGCGGTCCAGGCGTCGAAGGTGGTCCTCAACTACGGCATCGGAAAGACCGTCGACGACGCGCTCAAGTACGTCGCCTCCATCAGCTCCAATATCATCCCGTCGGAGGACCTCTACGAGGCGATCACCGCCTTCGCGCAGAAGCGCAAGCCGAACTTCCCCGGGAAGTGAGGCACGGCGCGAAGCGCAATCATGCGCTTTTTCTGTTGCTTTTTTCTGAAACGCGACATACCCTATCCCCGGCGCTCATTGCCGGGGATTCTTGTTTTCAGAGGAGGGGCTATGGTTTCTCATGGTGCGCAGTCGGGGTATGCGGGCTCGATACGGAGAATCGTCCGGACCTGCATCGTTATGGGCGTGGGGATGATCCTTTTCGCATCGGCGGTGTTCGCCAAGGGGAGGATCCTTGCCGTCGGGAACCAGTGTATGCAGTATTCCGATGGCTCATGGCGCCTGGTGGCCGAGGGTCCCATCTTCCCGAGCTCGGTGCATTTCGCGAGTCCGTCTGATATCTTCCTGGCGGTGTCGAAGGATTCGCCGCCGCGCGCGGGAGTGAAAATACCCGCCGGCTGCGGATGGGCGCGCTGGGATCCGGCGACCGACAGCATTGTCCCCCTCCCCGGAACCGAGAAGATGAAACCGCGCCAGATCATGCCGAACAAGACCGTCTACTACGTGGAGTATCGTTTCCACGGTGACGTGCTGTACGAGGAAAAACCGGGCGGGAAGCGCACCCTCCTCCATTCATCGCGCGGCATGAGCTCATTCGAGTACGCGCCCGACGGCAGCCATGTGTATTCGATCGTCCCGGCCATGGGCGGAAAGGAATCGCCGTATTTCTCGGACTGGGTGATCGGCTCGAAGACGACGCTCTATCTTACCCGCTCGAAGGGGAAGCCGAAAGCGATCGTGACGGGGGATTGCATCCGGGACGCCCGACTGGTGGCGAACGGCGCCTATGCCGTGTTCTGGGAGGCCGGGCCGGTTGACATGCAGGGTAAGACCAAGGCCTGGCGGCTCAGGACGGTGCGCCTGTCCGACGGTGCGGTGACGACCGTCGCCGATGTCGTCGACAATCTCATGGGCTCGCGCGGCGTTCCCGAGGAATTCTGGGCCTTCCAGGGCCAGCCGTGGATCGTGCATGTCGCTTCCCTCAAAGCCTCGAAGAAGGGACCGCGCGAGTACGTCGTGTATAACGTCGAAACGGGAACGCGTTCGTCCTTCACGCTCGCGGCGGGCGATCGGCTATATAAGTACGGCGGTCGGGAATACAACATGCTCCTGTTTCATCCGTATCTTGTAGCGAAGCGGGGTGATTCCCTGGTCGTGCTCACGGTCCCCGACCTGAACACGGTGCTTGAGGCGCCATTACCCACGTTCTATTTTGATGCGGCGATGTATCTGCCGTGATTTTTTTTCGCGCCAGCGGAATTTTGTGTTGACGATATTGTTTAGCTGCTATACATTATGGATATGGACAAACGCATCGAATCCATCAACGGCATAATGCAGCAGTTCCTGCGGGTGGTAAACCTGTTTCAGGAGGTGGAACGGCAACCGATGGATTTCGGAATCGGCATGATGCTCCATCCGTCGGAAATTCATACCGTCGATGCCATTGGTGACAGTGATGGCATCAACGTGACGGCGCTTGCGCACCGGCTCGGTGTGACCAAGGGCGCCGTCTCTCAGATGGTCACGAAACTGAAAAGGCGGGGGTTGGTGAACAAGCTGAAAAGTGTGGACAATGACCGTGATGTTGTCCTTGCGCTCACGCCGAAAGGGAGGCGTGCCTACGATGCGCACAAACGCTTTCACCTGGAGATGTATCATGATTTTTTTACGCAGATAGATGATGTCACGTTTGAACAGATCGAATTTTTCAAATCGATCATGGACAAGATCGAGCGATATGTGGAGCGGCATCTCGGGTGATTTTTTTCGCAAAAAGTTTAGCATCTAAACCATTAGAATATGCCCAACGTGGTAGCGCTTTCGGAGGAGAAATGGAGAACGTACGGCACAGCGGTATCAACAAACGAAGGTTGTCGTTTTATTTCATGATGGCGTCATTTCTGACTTTGCCGGTCTCCGGGTTTCTGTTGCACCTGTACTCCCGGAACCCGCTGGCTTGGCAGGCGCGGCACGCCTGCATGGCGGTTCACAATCTGGCATCGATGGTATTTCTTGCCGCCGTCATTGTTCATCTATCGCTCAATGCGAAAAGCGTGATGGCGTACGTGCGGACCAGGAGGGATCACATCATTCCTCGAGCAAAGGAACTCTTCATCGCTCTTTCGGTGATGGTTGTTTTGATCGCTCTGGGTGTCCGGCATGCGTTCCATTGATCGTTCAATGTGTCGTGTTGCAATACATGTGTCAAATAAAGGGAGGTTGATGTGAGCGGACGGAGTTTTAACATTTTCAAGGATATCCATGTATGCCCCTGGTGGTTTTCGTTTTTTCTCGACAACCTGCTTCGGCCTCGATTTCACGATCCGGAAAAGATCCTCTCACCGTACGTGAAGGAAGGATATGTCGCGGCCGATATCGGTTGCGGGCCGGGATACTTCTCGCCAACGATGGCCCGGCTCGTCGGTGAAAGCGGCAGGGTCGTCTGCATCGATCTACAGCGGAAGATGCTCGACCGGGCGCGGTGGAACGCCGAGCGCGCGGGAATGGCAAATCGGATGGAGTTCCGGCAGTGTTCGTCCGATTCGCTGATGCTCTCCGAGAAGCTCGACTTCGCGCTCACTTTCTGGATGGTGCATGAGGTGCCGGACTCGGAATCCTTCTTCCGGCAGATCTATGACGCACTGAAGCCGGGCGGGCGGTATCTCCTCGTTGAGCCAAAGATGCATGTGACGCGAGCGAAGTTCGAGCGGCAGTGCGCGATTGCTGGGGCGGTCGGTTTCGTGCCCGCCGGCGACCCGATGGTTTCCTTGAGCCGGGGGATGGTTTTCGGGAAGTAGGGGTCAGAGCCCCCACGATTTCCTGTGAAAAACGGGGTCAGAGCCCCACACTGCCATGCCAAAGTGGGGGTCAGAGCCTTCGGAGGCCTTCAGCGTCTGGCTTGGCGGGGGTCAGAGCATGGCCAATACTCAACAAAAACGCGTCGGTGTTAAAAACGGTACCCCAGGTTAAAGTGCAGGATCACGCTGTGCGTCTGTAGCGACTGCATCACCGTGATCTCGATCGGGCCGATGGGCGTGAGCAGCCCGATCGAAACGCCGTAGCCCGACAGGCGCGCGTCCTTCTGAAGGGGGACCTCCTCGGCATTCGAGGTGGTCTGGGCGGTGTTCGCGATCAGCCGCACGAAGGTGTCGCGCCGTGGCTCTATCTGAATGCCGTACTGGAAGACGAGGGCCTCGCGCCACATCACCTCCATGAAACGGTATCCATAGAATGGAAAGAGAGATTCCTGGTAAGTGTACAGGCCGCCGATGTAAAAAAGCAGCGGATAGGGGACCGGCGCGGTGTCCGCCTGATACGGCCGGATGAGACCCCAGTGGCAGGCGCCCAGCAGCGAGACCCGGTCGTGCACCGGGAGGAAGCAGTCGAGGCGCGCGATGTAGCGCTCGTAGTTCGAAACGTTCATGTCCTTTTTCGTCGCGAGGTCGTCGGTGATGAGCTTCGCCTCGCCGTACAGGGCGAATCCGCTGCGCGGGTAGGTGGTTCGATCGAGCAGGTCCACCTTGCAAAACGCGAAATAGTTGGTGAATTGGAAGTAGGTGACGCCCGGATCATAGTGGGCGATCTTCTTCTGGATGTCGGTGTACTGCTTCTCGGCGGCGAGGCCGAGGGCGAAGGCGTTCGAGAAGATGGTCTGGAACCGCATGGTCCCGCCGTAGTCGGAGTACACCAGCGAAGCTATGACGTTATTTTGGTTGTCGGTGATGTCCACATCGACCTGGTCGAACCATACGTCCACGCCAAACCCGATCCCCGGCTTGAAGTCGGAATGGATGAAGTAGGAGGCGATGAGGGCGGGGTTCTGGCCCAGGCGCGCGTCGAACATCAGCTTCGAGCCCTGCCCGAGCATGTTGCGGAAGGTCGCATTGAGCAACAGCGCCGCCTTGATGTCGGTGTCGTAATGGATTCCCAGCTTGAGCAGCGATGTCGCGTTCTCGTTCACCGTGACGGCCAGCACCCGCCCGTCCGGCCCCGGTTCGAGCCGATAGTACACCTGCTCGAAGAAGTGGCTGCCGTAGGCGCGGTTCATCGCCTCGTCGATCTCGTCGATGGTGATGTCGGCCGGCGTCGCGATGTCCAGCTTTCCCATGAGAAGCGAGCGCGAGACGTTCGTGAGGCCGGTGACGGTGATGCCGGAGATGCGGATCGGCCCCGTGAGCGCCGGCGACGCGGCAGGGCGCGGGTCGATGCCATGGCGCCGCTGGTCGGCGGCGATGGCCGCGAGCTGCGGCAAAAACCGGCGCGCCGCCTCCTCGCCGCGCGCGATGAGCGTGGCCGCGTCGGAGAAGCTGGTGGCGTTGTACTCGCGGATGGCCGGCTGGATCAGGATGTCGCAGAGCTTCTGCTCCTCCTTCGTCGAGATATCGCCCAAAAAGCTCACCGACTGCTCCATGATCTTGGCGATGGAGTCGATCTCCTTCTTGGAGTACAGCGGCGCGCCGGTGTCGATCCCGATCACGATGTCGGCGCCCATCTCGCGCGCGTCGGATACCGGGAAATTTCGCACAACGCCGCCGTCCACGAGCAGCCGCCCGTCGAGCTCGACCGGGTTGAAGGCCGTGGGCAGCGACATGCTCGCGCGGACGGCCTCCGGCAGGAAGCCGCGCTCGAGCACGATCGGCTTCCCGTTTTCGATGTCGGTGGCCACGCAGCGGAAGGGGATGGGGAGCTGGCGGAAGTCGCGGACGTGGTGATAGCGCGCCATCAGGCGCGCCAGCAGCAGCATGGTCTTCTGGCCGGCGATGAGCCCCCGGGGCAGTCCGATCCCCCCGTCGTGCAGCGGGAGGCTCAGGATGTATTTCCCGTCCTCGTTTTTCTCGTCGATCGAGTAGTAGCGGCGCGAGACCGTGTCGCTCAGCAGGTCGTTCCAGTCGGTGTCCAGCGCCAGCCGCTCGAGCGCCTTCGCGTCGTAACCGATGGCGTAGAGCGCGCCCACCACGCTGCCCATGCTCGTGCCGGTGATGTAGTCCACGCGCACCCCCGCCTCCTCGAGCACCTTGAGCGCGCCGATATGGGCGAACCCCTTGGCGCCGCCGCCGCTGAGCACGAGCCCGATGCGCGCCCGCCGCTCTGGGGGAGGCGTGTCGGCGCGACCGGGCCCTGCGGACACGCGCGCCGAAAGCGCGATACCGATCGAACAGGCGATGGCGGCGGCGAGTCGGACGGAGCGCATGGCCTCGTCAGGTGCGCTTCAGGATCAGCATGGTGATGTCGTCGGTGCTGGTGTACTCGGCGAGGCGCTCGAGGATCGCGTCTCGGACCGCGTTGGTCGATCCCCCGCCGGCCTTCTGGAGGATCCGCTCCAATCCCGCCTGGTCGAGCATGTCCTCGTCCGCGCTGCGCGACTCGGTGATGCCGTCGGTGTAGAGGAGCATGACGTCGCCCGTGTGCAGCGCGAGCGTCTGGTTCCGCGATTTCCAGTTTTTCGGGTACACGCGCTCGGGGATGCCGATCCAGTTGCCGTGCAGGCGCACCCGCTCCACCGCCCCGGTCCGCGCGCGATACACCAGGATGTCTGGGTGCAGTCCCGCCAGCTCGAAGCGGCCGTCGCCGAGGTGCGCCAGGAGCACGATGGTCATGTACTTCTCCGCCGAGATGCGGTGGATGTTCTCCGATATCCCGCGATTGATGTGCGTGAGGAGGTCCACCGGACGAATGCCCGGCCGCCGGGAGAGGGCGAAGTGGATCGCGGTCTGCACCATCATCATCACCAGCCCGGCCGAAACGCCGTGCCCCGACACGTCCCCGATGATCACCCAGTCCCGCGACGGTGTGTTGATGACGTCGTAGTAGTCCCCGCCGACCTTTTCGGCCGGCCGCATGTAGCCGGTGATCTCGAAGCCGTCGATGCGCGGCGCGACCGGCAGCAGGATGGTCTGGATGCGCGCCGCGATCTCCATCTCGCGCGCCAGCCGCGCCTGGCTCTCGCGGGTGGCCAGGAGCCGGGCGTTCTCGATGGAGATGGCCGCCTGCGACGAGAGGATGGTGAGCAGCTCGACGCGCGCGGGCGTAAAGGCGCCGGCGACGAGAGTGTTTTCGAGATAAAGAACGCCGATCACCCGGTTTTTGTGCATGATGGGGACGCACAGGAGCGATCGCGATCGCTTGCGCGCGATGCAGCCGTCCTCGGTGAACATGCCCTGCTCGAGGGCGTTGTCCAGTACGATGTTCTCCCGCGTCTTGTGGACGTAGTTGACGACGGCCGCCGAGAGCTGATCGCAGGATGCCGCCGGGATCGATTGCAGCACGTCGGGGCGCTCGCCCACGGCGCCGGATGCCTCGATGTACAGCCGGCCGTCGCGTTCGTTTTCGAGGAGCAGGTAGCCGGATTGCGCTCCGGCGTTTTCGATGGCGATGGTGATCAAGGCGGCGAGGATGGCGCCCAGGTCAATCTCCCGCGCGACCGCGTGGGTGGCTTTAATGATGGTCGAGAGGTCCAGGTCGCGCGAGATCGTATCGCTTCCGGTGTCGGTGTCTCCGGGTGCGCCCGACGACGGTTCGTCCGGTGTCCGGTCAAGAAGGCCGGGATACGCCTCCGCAAGGTGCGCGCGTTTCGCGGCCGCCCCCCAGCGACCGTAGAAGCGGTCGGCGTCGATAAGGTACTGGCGCGCGATCCGTCGCCGCCCGCGGGAGCGATAGAACCGGCCGGCCCGCTCGCAGGCGAGCGCCGCATGCTGCACGTACCCGTTTTCCAGCGCCGACTCGATGGCCTCGTCGAAGCGCGCCATCGCGGTCCAGGGATCGTCGGCCAGGATCGCCCGCTCGGCCTCGACGAGCAGATACTTGTGGAGAAAATTCCCAGGACTGCTCTCGGCCCACAGCTTCAGGCGGCGCTGGTTCTCCTCGAGCTCGGCGCTAAAAACGTCGATGTCGGCCATCCCCGCGCCCACGAGCTCCGCGACGATAAGCGAGCGGAAAAAGTTCTCCTCGGCCTGGTGGAGCAGGCCCGTCGAGTAGCGGGAGTAGCGCAGCGCCTCCGTGGACACTTCGAAGGCCCGGCGGATGTCGCCGAAGAGGTAGCGCAGGGACGCGGCGTGCACAAGATGGCTGTGGAGCGCGAAGGTCATCTCGCTTGCGCGCAGTCGCGCGACGTGTTCCTGTTCGGAAAACCCGTCCGAATCCATGCCCGCGCGGTCGCGCGTCCTCCCCATGAGGCTCAGGATCTTCTGCCGGATCGTAGCGATGGCGAGCCCGGCATTGTCGAAGCGGATCTGGCGGGTGAGCTCGAGATATCGCTCAACGTCCTGGAGCAGGGGGCCGAGCTCGTCCCCGGCCTGCGCGCGCATGAGCGCGAGGTGCACCGCGAAAAATCCCGTGTAGATGAGGTCTCCGGTCTGATGGCGCGCGCGGTATCCCTCCTCCAGGAGGGCGATGCCCTCGCGCACGTGGCGCGACCAGTGGACGGTGTACACGCCCACGATCACCGGCACCTTGCTGCGGGTCGCGATGTTGTCATAACGCCGATTGAGCGAGAGCGCGAGCTCGCCGAAGGCGAAGGCCCGCGCGAAGTTGCCGCGGACGAAGTGGACCACGCTGAACATGCTGTAGCCGAACGCCGCATAGGGCGAATTGCCGTGCTCGATCGAGCAATTGAACAGGTGCAGGGGGAGAAAGCCGTTGAAGTCGAGGTCCACGTAGAAGGTGGCGGCGGCGCAGTTGGTCATGATCTCCATGCGCGCCAAAAGCTCGGGGTCGCGCATCTCGGGGAGCGCGGCGATCTCGTCGAGGGAGAGGCGCTCCAGGAGCTCCATGGCCTTCGCGAATTCGGCCGAGACGGCCGCGCGGATGTTCTCGCGCGAGCAGTCCACGCCGAACATCATCATCGCGTCGCGCGCGAACTGGACCGCCTCGCGGTACTCGCCGCCGTTGGTGCACAGGATGATGAGCATGTTGTAGATCCGGGCCCGGTCCAGCGCGCAGCGCGCGAAGGTGAGGATGATGGCGAAGATCGTGGTCGCCTCGTCGAAACGGCCGGCGATGTACTCGCACTCCCCGCGGTTGAGGTACAGGTCGAAGGAGAGCTGGTACTCCTCGGCGAAGGCCGAGTCGGGCAGCACGTCGGTGCCCTGGGTGAAATACCCGCGCGCCGATTCGAAGGCGGCCGCGTTCTTGGCCTTCATCCCGGCGTAGAGGTTCATGCGGGCCAGGGTGAAGCGCTCCCCGTCGCTCTCGAAGAGCGATCGCGCGATGTTCAGATGGTTTGCGATATAGAAGATCTTTTCCATGAGGATGTCGTGGGTGGTCGACTCCGCTATCGCGAGATGGCCGATGCGGTCGTGAAAGAACCGGTAGCGGCCCTCCTGCGCGGAAAAGAAGATGAGCCCCTCGCGCGCCGCCGCGGTGAGGTCCTCGAGCGACTGCTCCACGCTGGTCCCGTTGACGATCGACACCGTCTCGAGGGAAAAACGGTTCCCGATCACCGAGGCGATCTGCAGCGCCTCCTGCGTGCGCGGCGGGAGCGTGCCGATCTTCTTGGCCATGAGCTCGACCACGTTGTCGCTCACCTCCAGCGCGCGGAGCTTCCCGAGGCTCCAGGTCCAGCCCGATTCCGGATCGAAGCGGATGAGCCCGTCGTCGTAGAGCATGCCGATGAACTGGTTGATGAAAAACGGGTTGCCCAGGGTCTTCTCGTAGACGATCTCGGCGAAGGTCTGCTGGCGGCGGTTGCGCACGCGCAGGAAGTTCGCCAGGTATTCGCCCACCGCGTCGGGCTCGAGCGGTCCCAGCGACAGCGTTGACACCGCCACCCCGGCGGTCTGGAGCGTCGAGACGGTCTGGTCCAGCAGCGAGTCAACGGTGGGCCCCTCGCGGATCGCGCCGAGGAGAAGGAGCGAGCGCATGTTGCGGTCAGAAAGGACGGTGGCCAGGAGCGTGAGGCTCGCGCTATCGGCCCACTGGAGGTCGTCCAGGAAGACGACCAGCGGGTGTTCCGGTTTGGCGAAGACGCTCATGAAGTTCCGGAACACCAGGGTGAACCGGTTATGCGATTCCTCCAGGTCGAGCTGGGCCACCTCCGGTTGCTCGCCGATGATGAGCCGAAGCTCCGGGATCTGGTCGCCGATGATCTTCGCGTGCAGCCCCAGCGCCGTCTCCAGACGGATCCGCCAGAGGTCGATCCGCTCCTCGCCCTCGGTGAGGATTTGGCGGATGAGCCCCTGGAAGGCCTGGATGATGGCGGTGTAGGGGACGTCGCGGCGCAGCGCATCGTACTTTCCGGCGACGAAGAAGCCGCTGCGCGCCGTCACCGGCTTGTGCAGCTCCATCGCCAGCGAGGTCTTTCCGATGCCGGGCGCGCCGGAGATGAGCACCATCTCGGCGGCGCCGCCCACCACGCGCTCGAAGGCGGCGAAGAGCTGGTCGCGCTCCCGCTCGCGCCCGAAGAGCACCTGCGGGACGGTGAGCCGCTCGGCGATGTCCCGCGTCGACAGCTCGAAAGGCGCGATGCGCCCGTCGCGGACCAAACGGGTGTGGCATTCCTGCAGGTCGTAGGCCAGGCCCAGGGCGTTCTGGTAGCGCTCGTCGGGCGATTTCGCCAGGAGCTTCATCACGATGTCCGAAACCGGCCCGGCCAGCGCGGAGTTGACGGCGGCGGGCGGTTCGGGCGCGCGCGCCATGTGGGCGTGGATGAGCTCCAGCGGGTCGTCCGCGTGAAACGGCACATCGCCCGTGAGCAACTCGTAGAAGGTGACGCCGAGCGAGTACAGGTCCGTGCGGTAATCGACCGGGCGGTTCATTCTGCCGGTCTGTTCGGGCGATATGTACGGCAGCGTTCCCTGCAGAACGTCGGGGTGATAGAGCTCTCGGAGCCCGTCGTCCAAGAGCACCGAGATGCCGAAGTCGGTGATATGCACGTCCCTGACGCGTCCGCGGGCGGTCCGGATGATGATATTGTGCGGCTTTATGTCCTTGTGGATGATATTGGCCCGATGGATGAGCCCCAGGATGCGCGCCAGCCTCACGGCGATATCCAGGAACTGACGGAGCGTCGGCCGGGTTCGCGAGATGAAGTCCTTGAGCGATATTCCGTGCGGGTCCTCGAGGACCAGCGCGATCGCCCCCTCGTGCTCGATGATGCCGCGTCCCCGGACGATCCCGTCGAAATCGAGCCGCTCGACGAGGGCGCTCTCCAGCCGGATGCGGGCGACATCGGCCGGGGTGGGCGCCGCTTTTTTGAGCAGCTTGACAATGACGGTCTCATCCGCCCCGCGTCCTCGGCAGCGGTAGACGACGGATTTATGGCTCTCGCCGACCTTTTCGATGATGAGATACGGCCCAATGGACGCAGCGGACATTGATTGATCGCGCCTCGTAGCGAAGTGTGGCATTCATACGCGCCGTCAATGACGCTATCGGTTTCGCGCCCGCTGTCAAATCTATTTCGAGGCGGGGTTTTCCCTCGCGGTATAGAAATATCATACAAAATGATATTATAGATAGAATGCGTGCCGCTCCTGGCGTTTTAATGTGCAAAATTATATTTTTGAAAACAAATCTTGTTACAGTCAGGTTAATTTCATTATAAAACTGTAACAATTTCAATATTTGGGGTGGTCGAATAGGTAAACGCTCTGTATATTATTAGGGAGTAAACTAAATCAGAATTTAATTTAAATCTTAAATATTTCAATAACGTTCATAGTGTTGATTGTTCATAGGAGTAATAATCTCGGTCGATAGGAGGGAGGCCATGACGGAAAGAATGCACGATAGCTCCATGCCGGCGAAATCATACTACAAGAACATAAATGAATTTCAGCTGCTTACCCAGGAAGAGGAGATCGAGCTTGCCCGGGCGAAGACGAAGGGGGACGATACCGCCCGCGAGCGCCTGGTGAACGCCAACCTCAGGCTGGTGATTAAAATCGCGAGGAACTACACCATGCTCGAACCGTCCCTGGTGGACCTCATCCAGGAGGGGAACATCGGTCTCATGCGCGCCGCCGAGAAGTTCGACCATCGCATGGGGTGCCGCTTCTCGACCTATGCGTCGTACTGGATCAAGCACTACATCAGCCGGTTCATCGCGAAGAAGAGCCGCACCATCCGGCTGCCCATCAGGAAGGGCGACCTCTTCAAGAAGGTGAAGCGGGTCCGCGACGAGCTTCTGCGCGAGTTCGGCAAGGAGCCCACACGGTTGGACATCGCCAACGTGCTGGGCGTCGAGGAGAAGGCGGTCGCCGAGATCATGGAGTTCTTCCAGCCGACCATGTCGCTGGAGGGCCCGCTCAACAACGACGATTTCAGCCTCATGCAGGTGCTGGGCGACGAGAAGACGCTCTCGCCGGAGACGATGCTCTATCGCCAGGACCTTCACGACGAGCTCGAGGAGGCGCTGGAGTCGCTCATGGAGAACGAGCGGAAGATTTTGCGGATGCGCTTCGGCTTCGACGACGACCGCGTGATCACCCTGAAGGAGATCGGCAGCGAGTTCGGGATCTCGGCCGAGACCGTGCGGCAGATCGAAAACCGCGCGATCGAGAAGATCCGGCAGAAATTTTCGCATTTACAGGATTACATGGACTAGGGTATGCTGTGCGGGACGC
The DNA here is from genome assembly GCA_029562645.1 of Spirochaetota bacterium. Taxonomy (GTDB): domain Bacteria; phylum Spirochaetota; class UBA4802; order UBA4802; family JAKQUI01; genus JAKQUI01. The sequence goes on along the minus strand of JAKQUI010000003.1, from coordinate 159,173 downwards.
GGTCCGGTCCCGGCGCTTCCAGTCGTATCAGGTCGCATGATGGCGCATGCCAATGAAGGGCCCGGTCCCATCGCACGGCGAATCATTCCGAACGCCGACGTATGATGTACCCTGGGGGCCCGAATGCACCATCACGATCACGGACATGTCCATGGCCGCGTCGGAGCGCCGGTTTCACGGAGCGCGAAATTTCTGGCCCTCATCGTATTCAACGCCGTCATCACCATCGCGGAGTTCGTGGGCGGGGTGCTCTCCGGGAGCCTCGCACTCATCTCCGACGCGGGGCACAACCTCTCCGACGTCCTGGCGCTCATGCTGGGCTATGCCGGCGAGCGCGTCTCGGAGCGGTCCCCCACGCCGCGCTATTCCTTCGGCTTCAAGCGTTTCGAGGTGGTCGTCGCGGTCGTAAACGCGCTCTCCCTGGCGGGCATCGGGATCTATATCGTGTACGAGGCGTTGATGCGATACCGCCATCCCGTTCCCATCGACCCCGGCGTGATGCTCCCCATCGCGATCGTCGGGCTGGCGGGAAATGCGCTGTCCATCCTGGTGATCAACCGTGACCGCCACGCGAACCTCAACATGCGCGCCGCCTTCCTGCACCTGGCCTACGACGCTGTGTCCTCGATCGCGGTGATCGCGGTGGGGATTACGCTCGTGTTTGTTCCGCGCCTGGCCGTCCTCGACCTCGCGGCAAGTTGCATCATCGTCGCGATGATCGTCGTGAGCTCGTGGGGGATCGTGCGCGATTCGTTGCGGATCTTCCTGCAGGGAGCGCCGAAGGGGATCGACCCCGACGCCGTGCGCCGCGACATTCTCGCGATTGCGGGCGCGGGAAGCGTCCACGGCCTGCACATCTGGTCGGTGAGCTCGGCTGAGGTGTTTCTCTCGTGCCATATCTGCGCCGCCGAGGGCTCTGACCCCGCGGACTCCGACGGCCTCATCGGCAGGGTGAACGCAATGCTTGCCGAGCGCTACGGCATCACCCACACCACGCTGCAGGTCGAGGCCAGGGCGCTCTGCCGCCTCGATGACGGCGACTGCTGCCGATAGGTTTCGCGATTCCGCTTTTTCCCTCAAAGTTTCTTGACTTTTCGCAGAACCGGCCATTCCTTTTAGTCATCGTTGCATCGCGTATACATACCAGACATGAAAAAGAACAGCGGTTTTGGCGGGAGGAATGGCGTTCGTTTGATCCTGATCGCGATGGCAGTACTGTGCCTTGTCCCCGCGTTCAGGACGGCGTCGCCGGCGGCGGATCTCACCGTGGGCGCCGTCTCCTGGTACGCGTGGTGGAACGGCTTCTACAACGATACCACGAAGACGGAAACGGACCTCAGCAACGACAATAAAACCCGCTTATTGATGTACGGGCCCGTTATCTCCCTTGGCCTTGGCGACTGGTCGATTTCGACCAGGTTTATCGCCGGCAATGCCGAGGTGAACGAATATGAGGCGTATAGCTACGATCGGGAGAGCGATGTCAAACTGCGCGAGAAGGCCTTCAAGTACGATTCCGACACCACGGCGGGTTACGCCGTATCGAAGCACGTGAAGCTGTTCGCCGGAGTCAAGGTGATGGGATATCAGTACGAAAAAAGCTTTTGGGAGATACGGTCCAGGGGGAAAATCGTATATCGCCATATCCTTGACTACACAATCCTGGCGGGACCCGGCGGCGGCATCGGCTTCTCGGTCGGTCTGTCGGGCGATCTTTTCCTGTTCATGAACATTACCGGCATTTACGTGACGGGCGTCTCGAATGAAAAATCAACAGCCTATTGCACGCAACGGTTTGAGGACGAGAACGGGGTGGACAAGAACGGCGTGACGGTGCACCATGCCGACATGGTGCAGTGGGGCGGGAACGGCGATTTTTCGCTCGCGTATTATTTTTCCGGCGCCCGGACCATCATCGCCGTCGGCATCCGCTACCAGCATCTCAAGTGCATCGAATACAATAGAAGCCACGTGGTTCCAGAGTCGATGGAGCGCGACGGCGACGACCGGTTCTACGGTTTCACGGTCTCGGCCCTGCGCACCTTCGAGCTGTAGCGCGATTCCTACTTCACGTCCACCACGATGATGGTCATGTCGTCCTCGAAGAGCCCCTCGTTTCCGGACCAGCGCGAGAGGTGGTCCGGGACATGGCGCACGAAATCGGCCGGCGACATGCCGGCGCACTCGCGCACGAGCGCCATGAAGTTCTCCTCGCCGAAGAGCGCCCCGGACGTCGTGCGGCATTCGAGGATGCAGTCGGTGAACAGGACCACGCGGTCGCCCGGGGCGATGTCGGTCTCGGTGAGTTCGTATCCGCTCGACGGGAGCAGGCCGATGATACGCCCCTTGCCCTTGACGGACAGGATCCGGTCCCTGCTCCGTTGATGGATGAGGCAGGGGTGATGGCCCGCATTGGCGTTCAGGAGCTTTCCCCGGCGGCGGTCGATGAACGAATAGCTGGCGGTGATGAAGTGCGATTCGCACTTGTCGAAGAGCGTGTTGTGGATGCTCTGCATCAGCCGGTCGGGCGCGTCGGCGAGTCCCGACTGCATGTAGAAGGCGATCTTGATCATCGAGGCGATGAGCGCGGCGGGGATGCTGTGGCCGGACACGTCCGCGATCAGGATGCCGATCCGATTGTCGTCCACGATGTGGAAATCGTAAAAATCGCCGCCGACCGAATCCATGGGTCGGTAGGCGACCTGGATGTCCAGGCCCGGCAGCGCCGGAAGGGTCTCGGGCAGGATGGCGTTCTGGATGCGTCGGGCGATCTCGAGCTCGCGCTGGATGCGCTCGAAGCGGTTGTGATGATACACCGCGTTTTTCAGCGTGAGCAGCGTGTCCACGCGGGCCAGGAGCTCGCGCCTGTCGAAGGGTTTGGTGAGATAGTCGTTCGCTCCCGCCTCGAAGCCCGCGACCATGTCCTGGACCTGGTTCTTCACGGTCAGCATCAGCACGGGCAGGTCGTAGAGCGAGAAACTCTCGCGCAGGAGGCTGCACACGTGGTAGCCGGTCATGCGCGGCATCATGATGTCAAGCAGCACCAGGTCCGGATGGCATTTCTCCTGGATGATGCCGATCGCCTCCATGCCGCTGGCGGCGGTGAGCACGCGGTAGCCCTCGAGGCTCAGGATGTTCACGAGGACCTGGACATTCACCGGCTCGTCGTCGACGACGAGGATCACCGCGTCGCGCTTCGGTTTCTGCGCGGGCGCCGGTGTTTCATTGGCCGCGACCGCCGAGGGGGCCGGGGCCGTCGTTTCAAGATAGTTCTTCGGGCGCGCGATCTCCTCGGCGGCAGGCGCGCGGTCGGCGCGGGGGATGCTGAAGGTGAAGGCCGATCCCTTGCCCACGGTCGAGGCGACGCGGATCGCGCCCCCGTGGAGCTCCACCAGTTGCCGGGTGATGGCAAGCCCCAGGCCCGTCCCGCCGTATCGGCGCGCGGGCCCCGCATCGAGCTGCTCGAAGTATTTGAAGATGTCCTCGAAGCGATCGGCGGGGATGCCGATGCCCGTATCGGAGACGGTTACATCCACGCTGTCCCCCGCGATGGCCGCGGTGATGGCGATGGTCCCGGCGTCCGAGAACTTGATTGCGTTTCCGACGAGGTTGTACATGATCTGCTGCAGGCGGTCCTCGTCCCCGAGCACCGGCGGCAGGTGCGGCTCGATCTGGTTGACGATGCGCAGCGGTTTTTTCCCCACGAGGTGCGTGCACAGGATGATGACGATCTCGGCGATCTGGCGGATGTCCACCGGCTTGGGGTCGATGCTGATGTCGCGGTTCTTCAGCTTGGAGAAGTCGAGGATGTCGTTCACGAGATGGAAGAGGCGCTTTCCCGACAGCGAGATGAGGCGCAGGTTCTCAGCCTGATGGCTGTTAACGGACCCCGCGGCCCCGTCGATGAGCGAATCGGCGATGCCGATGATGCCGTTTAGCGGCGTCTTGAGCTCGTGGGAGGTGTTGGCGAGGAACTGGTCTTTCAATAGGTTCGCCCGCGTCAGCTCGGCGTTCGTCGCCGCGAGCTCGCGCTGGGTGGTCTTGAGCCGCGAGACCATGTTGTTGAAGCTTTCGGCCAGGACGCCCAGCTCGTCGGTGCGCTCCATTTCGACCGCGTGATCGAGGTCGCCCTCTCGGATCCGGTTGGCGCCCTCCGTGAGCCGCCGAATGGGGGTGACCAGCGAGCGTGACAGCATGTTCGACAGCAGCAGGGTCACGAGAAAGATCACCGCAGCGGCGATGATGACGATCCGCACCATGGCGAGCTTGAAGTTCGACACCTCGCGCACGAAGAGCTCGAAGACCACCAGCCCGTTGGCGACGCCCCGCGCGTCCTTGATCACCCCGTACACGGTGGCGGTGTTCATGCCGTAGATGCTCGTCTGCTGGCCGCGCCGGACGATGGTGTGCGCCTGTCCCCTGATGACGCTCTTGCAGCGCTCCACCACCTCCTTCGACTCCATGTACTGCTCGCCCGGGATGCTCTGCGATTCGCCCGCCGCCGAGAAGGTGCAGTAGACCTGCATGGCCGTGCCGCCGATCTCGGCGCCCACGTAGCGCTCCCGATGATCCCTGCTGAGCGTCCCGGCGGGGGTCTCGATGGTCAGCGGATTGCGCGCCGCGACGGTCAGGATCCGCTTGTTGTCGATCCAGATCTCGCTCTCGTTCCTGATCTGCAGCGGCACGGTCTTCTCACCCACCTTCACCGGGAAGTCCTTCGTGCGCTCCTCCTCGTTGTATTTCAGGCTGATGCGGTCGCTCGCGTCGATGGTCATCGCCAGGCCGAAGTGCTCCGTGGTGATCCAGACGGTGTCGCGGACCAGAATGTCGCTGTCGACGATGTAGGAGACGCGGTCGCGCGCGGGATCGTAGTGGAGCGTGAACAGGTAACTTACGTATTTCTCGTTCGTCCGGACGCTGTTGAGATATCGCAGGGTGCGCTGGTAGTCGGGGTCGTTCATCGCGCGCAGCGAGGTGAACGTGGCGTGCTTCGATCCGTCGATGGACATGGCGAGGGAACGCGCCAACGAGAGCTTGCTTTCGAGAAAGGCCTCGTAATACTGGTCGCCGGCGAACCAGTAGAGCGCGATCCCCAGCAGCGAGGACAGGCACAGGTTTACCACCAGGGAGGCGATCAGGATCTTCTTTTTCAGGGAGAGGTGCATGGTGCCAAATATCCGCCGGAACGCATGCTCGGTGATGGCGTGAAAAAAATCAAATACATTATGCCCTGCGCGAATGCGGGGCGCGCGGGGCCCGTGTCGCGTCCCGTCATTTCGCCGGCGGCGCCGATGACGGGAATTTCGCCGCGCCGATGAGCCGGTCCAGGTTGGGCTGCAGCACGTTGTCCTTCAGGCGACCGCGTACGGGGATCGCGCCCAGCTCGTCGATGAGGGTTTTGTTCCCCGCGGCGCTTTTCGGATACTCCGCGTATTCGGTGGTGAACAGCGGCACTCCGATCTTCCGCGCCGACTTGCCGGCCTCGAAGATGCCGCCCTCGACGGGCGATTCCACGATGTACACCGCGTCCGACAGCGCGCAGATCATGCGGTTGCGGGTGAAGGCATTGAAGGTCGTGAAGGGCGTCGTCGGATAGAACGGCGAGAGGATCAGGAACCGGTCCGGATCGTACACCTCATGGAGAAGGTCCGGGATGGCCAGATGAAACATGCCGTAGGGGAGCACCGCGATGGTCGCGCCCCCGCTCTCGGCGGCCGCGCGGTGCGCGATCTGGCCCACGCCGCGCGCCAGGCCGCTGATGATCGCGAACCGGCGGCGCACCAGCTCGGCGGATGCGTGATGCGCGATCACCCCTCCCTTGTCGCTCACGTCCTTGTCGCCGAGTATGGCGATGGCCGGATCCTTCAGGAGGGCGCGGTTCCCGTGGGCATACAGGATGGGGGGGAAGGCGCCCGCGATTCGGTCGCGAAGCCGGGGCGGGTATGACGGCTCGAAGAATAGAACGGTCTCGACGCCGCCCTCCATGAGGCGAAGATAATCCTGCTCGACGCGATCAAGGATGGCGCGGGCGCCGGCAAGTCCCTTGACGATCGTCTCGTTGAAGGGGAACTCGGCCTTCAGGTCCGCCGCATCCAGCATGAATATGTCGGCAAGGGAGAGGGAGCGCGACTCGAGCGCGGCGGCGACGGTCGCACAATGCGCCGGTCCCATCCCGCTGGACTGTTCCAGCGCCATCCAGTATTTGTAATCGGACATCGGCTCCCATCGAACGATCGTACGCGGAGATGCGGGGATTGCGCCGGCTTTTTTCAATACTTGGGCCGAAAAACCGCAAAAAGCCGGTTGACAGATACACCCCCGAAAATAGGCTTGATTCGAAAAACCCCTGTCGTGTGCGGGGCGCGCTTCGAGCATGCGCCCCATCGGTGACGGAATGCCATCGGCGGTGGAGGGATTTGTCAACGTTATTTCTGTCTCACGCGCGATGAATAATTAATTATTGTATCGAGGAGGTTGTATCATGGCGTTAAATCCGTTAATTGATTCGAGGGACGTTCGGTTTGTGCTGTTCGAGATGCTAGAGCTTGAAAAATTCGGCAAGGACTACTCGCACTACGCCGATTTCGACCGTGACACCTACGAGGAGTTCCTGAACCTCGCCGAGCGGATCGCGGTGGAGAAGATCTATCCGGCCAGCAAGGAAGGCGACAAGGAAGGCTGCACCTACAATCCCGACACCAAGGAAGTGAAAATTCCCAAGGCCTACAAGCCCGCCATCGACGCGTTCTACGAAGCCGGCTTCCTCGGCACCATCGATTCCCCCGAGATCGGCGGTCTGGGCATGCCCTTCGCGATCGGCATGGCCGTGAACGAGATCTTCAGCGCCGCCAGCGTCCCCTGCCTTATGTACCCGGGCCTCTCGCACGGCTGCATGCTCCTCGTGAACAATTTCGGCACGCAGGAGCAGAAGGACATGTACATCCCCAAGATGATGAGCGGCGAATGGGGCGGCACCATGTGTCTCACCGAGCCCGACGCCGGTTCCGACGTGGGCGCGCTCAAGACCAAGGCCGTGAAGCAGGCCGACGGCACCTACAAGATCACCGGCACGAAGATCTTCATCTCCTCCGGCGACAACGACTATTACAAGAACATGGTGCACCCGGTCCTCGCGCGCATCGAGGGCGACCCGGCCGGCACCAAGGGCATCTCCATTTTCCTGGTTCCCAAGTATCTCCCGAAGGCGGACGGTTCGATTGGCGAATTCAATGACGTCACCTGCGCCGGTATCGAGCACAAGATGGGCATCAAGGGCTCCGCGACCTGCACGCTGTCCTTCGGCGACAACGGGAACTGCAAGGGCTGGCTCCTGGGCGAAGAGCGCAAGGGCATGAAGATCATGTTCCAGATGATGAACGAGGCCCGTCTGGGCGTCGGCATGCAGGGCTACGCGCTGGCGAGCACCGCGTACAACCACGCCGTCACCTACGCGCGCAACCGCGTTCAGGGCGCGCACGTCACGCAGATGCTCAACCCGGAAGCGAAGGGCGTGACCATCATCAACCACCCCGACGTGAAGCGTATGCTCCTGTGGATGAAGTCGCATGTCGAGGGGATGCGCGCGCTGTCGTATTTCCTCACGCACATGCTCAACATCGAGCACGTGGCCGATGGCGAGACCAAGAAAGAGGCGCTGGGCATGGCCGAGCTCCTGATTCCGATCTCGAAGGCGGGCAACACCGACATGGGGACGCTGGTCGCCTCCGAGGCCATTCAGGTGTACGGCGGGTACGGCTTCTGCTCCGACTATCCGGTCGAGCAGTTCATGCGCGACGCGAAGATCACCGCGATCTACGAAGGGACCAACGGCATCCAGTCGATGGACCTCACCATGCGGAAGATCCTCATGAACCCCGAGCAGTACAACTACAAGACCTTCCAGAACCGCATCGCGAACACCGTCGCCAAGGCGAAGGGCGTTGTGGACGAGAAATACGTCGCTCTCGTGGAGCGCGGCATCAAGAAGCTCGACGAGCTCATCGAGATGATGAAGGCGCAGATGGCCGGCGGGAAGTTCCTCCACCTGTTCATGGAGGCCACCCAGCTGCAGCAGGCGATGCACATGCTGGCGCTGGCGTGGGTGCACCTCTGGGCGCTCACCATCGCGCAGCCCAAGATGAAGGCCCTCGTGGGCGACAAGAAGGGCGACGATCGCGAGGCCTTCCTGAAGGACAATGCGGAAGCCGCCTACTACAGCGGCCGCGTTCTCTCGGCGCAGTTCTATATCGGCTCCGAGTTCCCGAAGTTCTTTGGCCGCATCGAGGCGCTGATGGGCGAAGAGACCGCCGTCATCAAGATGTCCGATGCCTGCTACACCGGGGCGCTCATGGAATAGCCGTACCGATCGCATACGCAGCAGTACCCACACAAGAAGGCGGGGATATTCCCCGCCTTCTTGCATTTCGGGAGCCGCTGGACGTGCAGCGGATCGATGCCGGGCGTATCGCGCCGGCTACCGTCCGCCGCAAAGCGCCAGGACCGCCTCGGCCCATCCGCGCGGTCCCGGTTGCGTTGCGCGAAACAAACGCGGGATGTCGCAGGCGATATGGACGCCGTCGCTTCGGGGCAGGAGGACGGGGTCGGTGGCGGCGCGAAGCAGCGGGAGATCGTTTTCGGCGTCGCCGATCGCGATACTTCTGAGGTCGCCGCCGAGCGCGCCGCGATAGCGCTCCAAGAGCGCACGTGCCGCGGTCCCCTTGTCATGTCCCGAGGCCACACAATGATAAAACCGCCCGCCGCGCAGGATGGCAAGGCCGCGCGATGCCGCCCGCTTGGCGAGGTCCGGAAGACGGCGCTCATACGCCAGTGAAAACGGTTCGGAGAATACGCGCTTTTGTGCACGGGCGGCCTCTTCGGTCGAAAGTCCCGTGAGCGCGGCGACCGCATCGGGCGTCATGTCCCCAAAGCCGGTGATGCCGTATTCCTCACGGTGCTCGACGATGAATCGACGGAGCGCGTCGTACGAGGCGCCGCGGATTTCGATGCGGGCGCCGTCGTCGTCGACGCATCCCTCGACGGCCAGATGATGCGCGCCCGGCGGGTAGACGATCGCGCCGCCGTTTTCCACGATGAACGGATGGTCGATCCCGAGGCGCTCGCGGATCGGCGTCACCTCGGCGCGCGTTTTGCTGGTTGCGATGATGAGCGGTATCCCGCGGCGTTTCAGCTCGGCAAGGGCGGGGAGGGCCGCGTCGAACGAGTAATCGCGATGATCGAGAAGGCAGCCGTCGAGATCGGTGAAGACGATCGTGCGCATGGCGGATCGTTACACGGGAAATGCGGGAAGGGTGTGTGCGAGCACCGGCAGCGCAAGGAAGGAGGCCAGTGCGATGGTCTCGACAAGCTCGTTGAGCGCGCCCAGCGTGTCGCCGGTTATCCCGCCGATTTTTTTCTTCATGAAGATGGCGTACAACGCGGTACTTGCGATGGCCGCCGATGCGGGAAGCGCGAAGCGCCAACCGAGAAGCGCACCGCCGATGGCGATCGCGCTCGCGCACGCGATGACGAGTTCGACGACGCCCGCCTCTTCGACGAAACCCTTCCCCAGGCCCCCCTCCGGGCGCGCATAGGGGCAGATGACCGCGGTTGCCGTCATCGCCCAGCGGGACAGCACCGGCGCGATGAGGAGCGCCCAGGATCGCGCATCCGGCGTCAGTTCGGAAAGCACGGCGATCTTGATCAGTATCAGGAAGGCGAGGGCCGCGGCGCCCTTCGCGCCGGTGTTGGGGTCCTTCATCACTGCGAGGGTCCGCGCGCGGTCCCCGCCGGCGGCGATGCCGTCCGCGGTGTCGGCGAATCCCTCGAGGTGCAGCGCGCCGGTGATCGCGGCCCAGGCCGTGACGATGAGCACCGACGTGAGAAGCGGCGAGAGCGCCATCGACAGCGCCCGGTCGAGGAGGCACAGCAGCGCGCCGATCGCGAAACCGACGATGGGATAGTAGGCCATGGAGCGTCCCAGATCGCGCGCCGTGGGCGCACCCAGTCGCGGGACCGGCAGCTTCGTGAGAAACTGCACCGCGATGAGTATCCCCGTGAGGTGTGCGAAAAGGCCGCTCATGATTCCGACGGTGTTTCCCGCGACACGCCGGCGCTTTCGAAGGTGGCCATCTCGTTCATGAGCTTCACGGCCGCCTCGATGATGCCGATCCCCAGGCAGGCGCCGGTCCCCTCGCCCAGGCGCATCTCCAGGTCGAAGAGCGGCTCGATGCCCATCCAGTTGAGCGCGGCGAGGTGCCCCTTCTCCACGGAGTTGTGGCTGGCGAAGAGATATCCCTTCGCCGCCGGGCAGAGCTCTACGGCGATGAGCGCGGCCGCCGCGGTGATGAAGCCGTCGATGACGACCGGTACGCCGCTTTTCGCCGCGCAGATGACCGCACCGGCGAGCCCGCCGATCTCGAAGCCGCCCACCTTCGCCAGGACGTCGATGGGGTCGGCGGGATCGGGCCGATTGATATCGAGCGCCGTCTCGATCTCGCCGATCTTCCACGCGAGGCGCTCGTCGTCGATGCCGGTGCCGCGCCCGGTGGTCTCCTCGGGCGGAAGCGCGGTGATGCAGCTCACGATCGCGCTCGACGCGGTGGTGTTGGCGATGCCCATGTCGCCCAACGCGACGATGTCGATGGGACGGCGCGCATGCTCCTCGGCAACGACCTCGAATCCGGCCCTGATCGCGCGAATCGCTTCGTCGCGGGTCATCGCGGGCCCCTTTGTCATCGAGGCGGTTCCATAGGCGATCTTTCTTATCGCGAGCGTCCCGCCCGGGTCGGCGATATCGGCCGCGACGCCCATGTCCACGACCACCACGCGCGCGCCCGCGTGACGCGCGAGCACGTTCACCGCGGCGCCGCCCCGGAGGAAGTTGTACACCATCTGCTCGGTCACGGCCTTGGGGTACAGGCTCACGTTCTCGTCGGCCACGCCGTGATCGGCGGCCATGGTGAAGACGACCTTGTTCGCGAGCTGCGGATCGATGCGTCCGGCGATGCAGGCGATGCGCACGGCGATTTCCTCGAGCCGGCCCAGGCTCCCCCGCGGCTTGGTGAGATTGTCCAGGCGCGCCAGCGCCTGCGCCATGAGCGTGTCGCGTGGCGGACGGACCGCGGCGATGATGTCGGCCAGCTCGTGTGTGTTTCCTGGTTTCATTTGATCCTCATCGGAATGCCGGCGATCATGCAGATGACCTCGTTCGCGCGCGCCGCAACGATCTGGTTTGCGGTGCCGGCGATATCGCGAAAGTCGCGCGCGAGGGCGTTGTCCGGCACGATGCCCCAACCGACCTCGTTCGATACGACGATCGCGTTGGCGGCGCCCTGCGCGATGATCTCCGCGATCTCCCTGATGTTTTCGATGATCCCGCCGGTCGGCATGTCCGATACGAGCAGGTTCGAGACATAGAGCGTCAGGCAATCCAGTATGATTGCGCTGTCGCGCTGCGTTTCGGACCGCAGCACGTCGGCCAGCGGGCCGTATTCCTCGACCGTGCGCCATGCGGCGGGGCGCTCCGCGCGATGGCGCGCGATGCGCCGCTCCATCTCCGCATCGCCGGGCCGGCAGGTGGCGATGAAGACGGTCTCTGCGCCCAACGCCTGCGCGCGCGCGAGCGCGTGCGTGCTCTTTCCGCTCCGGCAGCCGCCGGTGATGAAGATCGTATGGCCCATTATGGATGCAATTTGTCGGTAGCGATGATGGAGGAATCCTCGGTGCGCCAACCGGATTTGTAAATACAAAAACTTCAGCATGCCCGAGATGAAATTTTTCCGAAAAAATATTAGAAATAACTAACTTTATTGCTTGACTGTATCTTGATAGTGGATAGGGATTCGGCCAATCATGAAAATCGATCACGCGCGCGACATGTTCGAATCGACGGACCTCTCCTCCAATATGGAGGACTACCTGGAGACCATCGCCGTGCTCTCGCGGGCGCACCGGGTCGTCCGCGTCAAGGACATCGCCAAATCGCTCAAGGTGAAGATGCCCAGCGTGACCGCCGCCCTGGGGAAGCTCAGCGAGCAGGGGTTGGTCAACTATGAAAAGTACGGGTACGTGGACCTCACCGAGCGCGGAAAGGCGATCGCGGACAAGGTGTACAGCCGGCACGAATGCCTCATGGATTTCTTCAGCGAGGTGCTCCGGATGGACGCCGAAACGGCGGACGGCGAGGCCTGCCGGATGGAACACCACCTTGCGCCTCAGTCCTGCCGTCAGCTCTACAAGCTCGTCGAATATTTCAAGCGCGCCGATGCGCAGAGCCCGTGGAGGAAGGAGCTTGCCGATCTCCTGGACGAGCGCCCGTTGAGCGAACTGAGCGAGGGCGACGAGGCGATGATCGTGCGCATCGAGGCCGAGGGCGTTCTTAAAAAGCGCCTCATCGAACTGGGTTTTCGCCGCGGCGCGTCGATTGCGCTGGTGCGCTACGCCCCGCTGCAGGACCCGCTGCAGGTCACGATACAGAAATACAGCATCTCGCTTCGGGTGGAGGAGGCCCGAGCGGTCATCGTTAAACTGAAAGCGAAAACCGTCGAATGACCCCGAGCGCGAACAGCATCACCGTCGGACTCATCGGAAATCCCAACTGCGGAAAGACCACCATTTTCAACGCCCTCACCGGCGCGCGGCAGAAGGTCGCGAACTGGAGCGGGGTGACCATTGAAAAGCGCGAGGGCTCTTTTCGGACCGGGGAGTATTCCGTTCGCGTGGTGGACCTGCCCGGTATCTACAGCCTGTCGGCCTATTCGCTCGAGGAGATCGTCGCGCGCGACTATATCATCCATGAACAGCCGGACGTGATCGTGAACATCGTGGACGCCGGCAACCTCGAGCGAAACCTGTATCTCACCACACAGCTCATCAACATCGGCGTGCGGGTGATCCTCGTCCTGAATATGTCCGACGAGGCCGAGGCCAAGGGCATCGTGATCGACACCGATACGCTGGGGACGCTGCTGGGGATGCCGGTTGTGCGCACCGTGGGGACGCGCAATGACGGGATCGGCCGGCTCATCGCGGCCATCATCGCGGTGGCGGAAAAGACGGCGCCCGTGGTGCGCCATCTGCACATCGACTACGGGGCCGATGTCGAGGAGGAGATCCAGGCGGTCCAGCGCGCGATCCGGACGGTGGGCGATATCGGCGAGCGCTACTCCACGCGCTGGCTCGCCATCCGCCTGCTCGAGAACGATTGCGACGTGCTGGCCAAGCTGGAGGGCTTTCCCAACTACGCGGCCATCGTCGGGCAGGCAGAGCGCTCCCGGCGCATCCTCGAAAAGAACTACGGCGACGATCCGGCGATGGTCCTCACGGAGCGGCGACAGGGATTCGTGACGGGCCTCCTGAAAGAGGCGGTACGCCGTGTGAGCGTCGAAAAGACGGACGTCTCGGAGCGCATCGACCGGGTCCTCATGAACCGCTATCTGGGCTATCCCATTCTGCTCGCCTTCCTGTGGCTGCTGTTCCAGGCGACTTATGTGCTGGGCGAATATCCCAAGCAGGGCATCCAGTGGCTGGTGGACGCGCTGTCGCACTGGCTCGCGCTGTCCCTGCCCGACGGCGCCGTGAAGAGCCTGGTGGTCAAGGGCGTTGTGGGCGGGGTGGGGGGCGTGATCGTGTTCCTGCCGAACATTCTCATCCTGTTTTTGGGCGTGAGCTTCCTGGAGGACAGCGGTTACATGGCGCGCGCCGCCTTCATCATGGACAAGATCATGCACCGGCTGGGGATCCACGGCAAGTCGTTCATTCCGCTCATCATGGGCTTCGGATGCAACGTGCCCGCCATCATGGCCACCCGCACGCTTGAGAGCCGGCGCGACCGCATCATCACGGTCCTCATCAACCCATTTATGAGCTGTTCGGCGCGCCTGCCGGTGTACGTGCTCTTCGCGGGCGTGTTCTTCGCGCAGCATGCCGGCACGGTGATCCTGGCGCTGTACCTGATCGGCATCGCAATCGCGTTTGTCACGTCGCGGCTGTTCAATATGCTGCTCGCGAAAACCGAGTCGGCCCCGTTCGTGATGGAGCTGCCGCCCTATCGCCTGCCCACGGCGCGCAGCACGCTGTTGCACGTCTGGAATCGCGCATCGCAGTATCTGAAAAAGATGAGCGGCCCCATCCTCGCCTTTTCGGTGATCATCTGGGTCATCAGCGAGTACCCGGTTTCGGAGACCGCCGTGCGCGCTCACGCAGAGCGGGTGCAGGCCGCGCAGAGCGCGCATCGCGCGAGTTATGGGGAGATCGCGCGCCGCGAAGGAACGACGAGCGTAAACGCCTCCGCGCTCAAGGCGCAGCACGACCAGGCGATCGCAGAGATCGCGCGAGTCTACGAGCGCGAAAAGCTGCGCCACTCGTCCATCGGGATCATCGGCAGGGCGATCCATCCCGCCATGGAGCCGCTGGGGTTCAACTGGCAGATGGGGGTGTCGCTCGTCACCGGCGTGTTCGCCAAGGAGGTGGTGGTGAGCAGCCTCGGGGTCCTCTACGCGGTGAACGCGCCCGGCGCTCCCGCAACGTGCACGAAGTCTCTGGAGAGCGAGCTCACAAGCCCGGAGCATGGCATCACCCCGCTTCGCGCGTTCACCTACATGCTCTTCGTGCTGCTCTACATCCCCTGCATCGCCACGATCGTGGTCATCGGCCGGGAGATCGGCTGGCGCTGGGCCGCCGTCTCGGTCGCCTACAACCTCGCGCTCACGTGGGCCGTCTGCTTTCTCGTATTCAATGCGGGGAGGTTGCTGGGGCTGCCGTGAGGGGCGACGCTAGAAGCTCACACCGATACTAAACCCCAGAGAGAGATTCTGGCGACCTCCCTCGGAATAGGCCGCCTCGAAATGTGCCCCTGCGGTGAAATTCCGTACTTGAAATTCATATCCTACTCCGATCCCGCCCGTGTAGCGCATAACCTGCCGTCCGTCCTGGGCGGAGAGTATCATCCCGGTAAACGGGGATGCGGTTATTGAATGCGTCAGGTTGAACGGGGCCTGCAGGAGGAGCGAATGCTCAGGTTTGTCGCTCAATAGCGTTTTGTAAAAAACACCAACCTCGATGTCCTGATTCAGCATCGGCACGATTCTCGCAATCGACAACTCGATGAACGGCGAATGGCTTTGTTCGAAAAAATCGTATTCGGCGCCGCTCGCGATCTTCATCCCATAAGGGCGCACGTACGATTCTTGCACCCCTGCGGCGCATGGCGCCATGGCGGCGATGGTAGTTGTCGCGATGATGACCCGTTTCAACATGTTCATGATTGCATTACCCTGCATGTTGCGCCGCGTATATTGTCAATCGGCTGATTTCCCTCCCGTTCGTTCCGTACCAGGTGTCGCTGGCACTGGCTGGCGATGTCATAGCCCAGCAGGGCTCCGAGGATGAAATCCTCCTCATCGCTTAAATCCTCAAGCCGCGGCTTGTTGATGCGCTTGATCACCTCAACGCAATTCGGGTTTCCGAAGAACAGGTTGATTTTTTCGTCGCTCACCCGATGCACCGTGTAGTCAATATTGTGCCGCGCGAGCTTCCGCACTGCGGAGCTTTCGTCGGCGGCCTTCATCGTGTGCAGGATCAGATTTCGCAGACCCTTCTTGTATTCGTAGAGATAGTTTCCCAATATGCTCATTGGCTGCCTCGTAATTATGACTTCCCGCGCCTGCTTGCATGCGGCGGTGCCGGCGGAAAAACCGGGGTCAAAAAATAGATTTTACAAATAAAGATAGTCATGTCTAACTTGTCAATAGTTTTATGGAATTTTCAGGCTGTCGGGAGGCAGCAGGGCACGACGAGATCGAACCGGAAACGGGCGGTGTATGAGGTTGCTCGGAGATGCGTGATGATGGGGAGACGCGGCTACTTGCTCACCGGCGAGCGGGCGCGCCCCCGCTTGTGCAGCTCGATGCAGATGATCGCCGTCGCGGGTACGCTCAGGAACATGCCGATGCAGCCGACGGCGGACTTGACCAGTTCCGAGAGCACCGGATTGTAGTTGAATACCAGCATGATGGGCGTGGCGGCGTCGAAGCGCATTGCGATGAGGAGGACCATCGGGAGCGAGCTCCCCACGTAGGCGAACAGCAGCGTGTTTACGGTCGCGCCCAGCATGTCGGTGCCCACGGTGAACACCGAGCGGAAGGCGTCGCGCACGGAAATGTCCGGGCTCACCTTGAAGATCTCCTCGGTGGCCGAGGCGATGGAGATGCACACGTCCATGATGGCGCCCAGCGCGGCGATGACGATCCCCGCGAGGGCGAGGCCGCGCAGGTCCACGTTCACGAACGAGGCGTAGTACACGGTCATCATCTCATTGGTTACGATCCCCGAGAGGTGCATGATCCACCCGGAGAAGACCGCGAGCCCGGCCGCGAGGAGCACGCCCGCGGACGCCCCCAGCATCGCCGCCAGGGTTTTTTTCTGAAAGCCCAGGATGATGGGCACCGAGATGGCGATCGCGAACAGCGAGATGCCCACGGCGATGGGGAGCGGCGGCGTCCCCTTGAGCGTGAGCGGGATGAGCACATAGAACAGCAGCACGATGGTGGCCACGAGCGACAGGATCGACAGCGCCCCGCGCAATCGGCCCACGAAGACGATCGCGGCGAACATCAGCGCGCCCAGCACGATGAGCCCGGCGGTGTTGTCCACGTCGTAAATGGAGATCTGCTCCACGTCCTCGCCGCCGCCGAATTTCGAGATGCCGATGTAGACCGTGTCCCCCTCGCGGTAGAACATGTCCTTGGGCATGTCGTCCTCGCCGCGGTACACGGCCACATGCGTTTTCCCCTTCTTGGACCCCTCCAGGACGCGCAGATGGATCCGCAGCTCCACGAGCGATGCGCGCTCGGCGCTGGCGCTGCGCTTCTCGATGCGCTCCACCTTCGCGCGCGCGATCTCGCGCTGGTCGATATACGGGTCGCGCTCTTTCGCGGACGCGGTCGCAGCGGTCGTAAACGCGAGTGTCGCGAGCAGCGCGAGCAGCGGCCGGATCATCATTGAAGTGGGGAAGGTCACATCGTATCTCCCGGTAATTGGCGTGCGCGATCGGGCGCGCATATCCGCAATCGTCGGTCATGCGGTTTGACAAGGCAAGCACTTATTCCGGGTATGACGCCATGTCGGCGAATCGGACATGTCGCGAAAACGAGCATCCGTTCCCGTTTGGATGAGATGCGACAGCGCAGTCTGCTGATCCCGTTCAGCGGGAAAGACCATGTCTTTTCGCGGCGCAGTGTTGATGGCGCGATCCGCATGATCGTTGGTCCCGGCCGGTTTTCGTGATTGACACGGGCCGGCGTGTCTCATATCACGAGCGTGCGCTGTGCGGCCGGGAGAGCCGCGCAAGGCGCAGCAGAATCGGTGGGTCGCCGATGGGCGCATGGGAATGCCGCGATGCGGCGGATGCATACTGTAAGGGGGAATCGTGGACATAACCAAGAACCGTCTCTATGCCGTCGTTGGCGCGATCGTGCTTTTTAAACTGATTCTCGCGTACGCATTCCCCATCTGGCCGGACGAAGGATACTATCTCACCTGGACCAGGAATATCGACACCGGATTTTACTGCCATCCTCCCATGGTGGGCTGGCTCATGTACGTGATGTCGTTCATCAGCCGGGACATCTTCTTTCATCGGCTCATCGCGATCTTCGTATCGACGGCGGCTGGATTCGTGATCTTCGCGGTCGCGCGCGATATCACCCGCGACGAGAAAAAAGCGGCGCTGGCGAGCCTGGTGTATTTCCTGTCGCCGGCGAACGTCTTCTTTATCGTCCTCACCAACGACGCGCCGCTGTTCCTGTTTACGCTGCTGTGCGTCGTCTGCTTCTACTACGCGGTGGCGCGCGACCGGATCATCTTCAGCATGCTCGCCGGCGTCTTTATGGGCCTTGCGTTCCTGTGCAAGTACTTCGCGGTGCTGCTGTTCCTGTCCATGGTGGTCTATCTGGCGTTCAACAGGAACCGGCGAACGCTCACGCACTGTCTCGTCGCCGGGATCGCGGCGCTGCCGATCGCGTCCATCAACCTCTATTACAACTACATGAACTGCTGGAACAATGTCATGGTCCAATGGTTCAACCGGACCGGCGACAAGTCCTTCAGCGCGCTGTATTTTATCGGCTACGTGTTCGGGCAGCTCTACTGGCTCACGCCGTGGGGGCTGTATTACCTCGTTCGGGAGCGGGGCGGCGTCGCGGCGTTCTTCGCCGAGCGCACGAGGCTTGTGTTCGCCCTCGCGCTTCTGGCGCCGCTCGCGTTCATGGCCCTCATCGGCCTCAAGGCGGCGTCGTTGCACTGGACGCTGCCGTTTTTCAGCATCCTGCCCATCGTGCTGCTGGGGCTCCAGTCGGAAAGTCTGAAGAGGATCGTCGTCGGGAACGCGATCTTCGCGTCGGCGCATGCGCTGGTGATCGTCGTGCTCCTCCTCCTCCCGCTTTCGCTCTTCAAAGACTTCCGGTACTATACCGACTTCGTGCTCTACAAGAAGGGCGATCTCATCTGCGCGGAGCTCGCTCCGTACCGCGGGAAGTACGTCTTCGGCACCATCGGGTATACAGTCTCCTCGACGCTGGACTATTACTGCGGCGAGTATTTCCTGATATTCAACTCGCTCTCCAAGTGGGGACGCAACGACGACAAGGTGACCGACTTCAGGAAGCTCGACGGGAAGAACATTCTCGTCGTCTCGCCCAAGATCGAGACGGCCGACGAGTACCGCCACCTGTTTGAGCGCGTCGAGGTTCGCTATGTCGATGTGCTCGAGGGGCGCTTCTCGTTCATCGTCGGGGACGGCTTCAAGTACGCGGCCTATCGCGACACCACGCTCCGGAAGGCATTGGACAAGCTGTACAATGTCCCGACCTGGCTGCCCTGCGGGAGCTGCTACTTTTTCGACCGCTACTTTCCGGAGCGGAAGTATTGATGATGCGCTGTCGCGCTCGCCGGGACCGGCGTCAGATGCACACGGACGATAGCATCTCCGAAAGCATCGCCATCGTCCGATACGCATCGGTCTCGACGAAAACCTGCTTGAGGAAGGGCGCCTTCGACGCGCGCAGGACGAAGATGGTCTTCAGGATGGTCATCGAATAGCTTACAAAACGGGTGTTGCTGGTCCCGCTGGGCCGCTTCAGGTATACCACCGGAATCTCCTTGATGCGCAGACTGAGCCGGTGGGCGTAGTAAAGGATGCGGATGAAGTACTCGCCGTAGCCGGTGAACAGCGAATCGTGCCGGATGCGTTCGAGGACGCTTTTGCGTATCACGAAAAACCCGGAGAGATTGTCTCTCGTTCGCATGCCCAGCGCCGTGCGGATGATCGCATTGAACGCATAGCTCCCCCAGAATCGTCCCGCCGCATTGTCCATGCCGCCGCCGTCGATGAAACGGCTCCCCGCGACGAGGTCGTGCTCGGCGCAGTGGCGGATGAGCACGGGGACCCGTTCGGGGTCGTGGTTGAAATCGGAATCCATCACCAGGAGGTACTCTCCGTTCGCGCGGTTGATCCCGTAGGCGATGGCGCTCGCGAGTCCCCGTTCGTGGGTACGCACATAACAGCGGACCGCGTTTCCCAGGTGTCCGAATGACTCGGCGATCGCCGTATCGGTCCCGTCGGAGCTGTTGTCGTCAACGACGATGATTTCGGCGGATACGCCTTCCCGCGCGCAGACGTCGATGAGCCGCGCGATAAGCGGGACGATGTTGTCTTTCTCTCGGTAGGTCGGAAGAATGATTGAATACGTCATGGAGGACCTCTCAGATCATTGTATGTTTGTGATTCGCACGCTGAGTGGGGAGTCCGGAGAATCGATCGTCAAACAAAAAACCGATAGTGTTCGTCGCAAATCGAAAAAAACCCATGCCATGCTGTACATCGGGAGAATGAATGATCATTTCCTGCCCGGTATCGTGATTATAAGGCCCGTGGGCTGTTTTCGGCGCCCGCACCGGACCCGTAAAAAGTGCTTGAAATCGTCACCGCCCGGAGGGGAATGAAACCGGCACTGATCTATTGATACTTTCTCGGTAGCGCTTCCCGGCCATCACGTGTCTGGAGCGCCGTAACATCACCACATCTTCATGGAGGCCGTATGAGCATTTCGAAGAAGACCGTTCGCGATATCGATTTCAAGGGCAAGCGCGTCATCATGCGCGTCGATTTTAACGTGCCGATGAAGGACGGCGTGGTCCAGGACGACACGCGCATCAAGGCGGCGCTTCCCACGATCCAGTATGTCCTCGAAAAGGGCCCGAAGTATCTCATCCTCATGTCGCACCTGGGCGATCCCAAGAAGGACACGCAGAAGGCGAAGGAAAAGGCCGAGAAGGACGGAAAGACCTTCGACGAGAAGAAATTCATGGAGGGCAAGCACATGATGCCGCCGGTGGCGGCCTACCTCGAAAAGCTCCTCGGGAAGCCGGTCAAGATCGCTCCTGCGTGCTTTGGCCCCGAGGTGGACGCGATCGTGAACGGCCTGGGCGCTGGCGACGTGCTCATGCTGGGCAATACGCGCATGCACAAGGAGGAGACCGCGAAGGAGGCTGGTGATCGCGAGACAATGGCGAAGGCGATGGCCGCCTATGCCGACGTATACGTGAACGACGCCTTCGGTACCGCGCACCGTGCGCACGCCTCCACCGAGACGATGGCGAAGTTCCTGCCGGCCGTCGCGGGCTTCCTCATGGAAAAGGAGCTCGAGTTCCTCGATGATAAAATCGTGAAGTCGCCGGTGAAGCCCTTTATCGCCGTCGTGGGCGGCGCCAAGGTGTCGTCTAAGATCGCGGTCCTGGAGAGCCTGCTGGGGAAGGTGAGCGGCATCATCATTGGCGGCGGCATGGCCTATACCTTCCTGAAGGCGATGGGGAAGGGCATCGGGAAATCGCTGGTCGAGGAGGACATGCTCGATACGGCGAAGGACATCATGCAGAAGGCGTCCGCGAAAGGCGTGAAGATTCTCCTCCCGCTCGATCATGTGGAGGCGAAGGAGTTCTCGGCCGAGGCCGAATCGAAGACCACGACGAGCGACGGCATCGACGACGGCTGGATGGGGATGGATATTGGCCCCAAGACCCTCGCGCAATTCGAGCAGGAACTTGCGGGCGCGAAGACGGTGTTCTGGAACGGGCCCATGGGCGTCTTCGAGTTCCCGAAATTCGCCGAGGGCACCACGAAGATCGCGCGGCTCCTCGCGGGGCTTTCGGCAACGACCGTGATCGGCGGCGGCGATTCCGTTTCCGCGGTCAACAAGGCCGGCGTGGCCGATAAGATGTCGCACATCTCCACTGGCGGCGGCGCCTCGCTCGAGCTCGTTGAGGGCAAGGTGCTCCCCGGCGTCGCGGCGCTCAACGATAAGTAAATTTGTAGCCATTGTGCCCGGTAGGGGCAGGGCAATGCCATGCCCCTACCGGCAATTAAACATCCACCGCCATCCCGTCGTACGCCACGTCGATCTCGAACGCATATGAATCGTCGAACAGCGCCGCGTACTTCTTCGTCTCCGAGAGGATGCGATCGAGGTCCTCGTCGCGTTTCGCGGGGTCCATGTGGAAGAGCACGAGCCGCTTCGCGCGCGCAAGCGACGCGAATTCCACGGCGAGGATATTGCTCGAGTGCCCCCAGTCGCGCTTTACGACGTCCGCGTCGGCAAGGGAGTACTGCGCGTCGAAGATGAGGAGATCGGCGTCCCGGAAGAACGGCACGAAGGGCGATTCCTCGACGGGGGTGCCGTCCTTGTGCTCGGAGTCGGTCGAATAGACGATCTTCTTGCCGTTGTGCTGGATGGAATAGCCATATGCCGTTCCCGGATGCTCCTGTTCGATCCCGCGCACCGTGAAGTTTCCGATTCCATAGGTCTTCCCGATCTCAAGGTGGACGAACTTCTTTTCCGAGGCCATCATCGACAGCGTGGCCGGGAACCACGGCGCGCTCTGCTGGACCTCGAAGGCGCGCTCGATATCCGGATGAAAGCCGTAGAAGGTGATCCTGTTCCCGGGGATATAGGCCGGAACGAAAAACGGAAACCCCTGAATGTGGTCCCAGTGCAAATGCGACAGGAGGATGTGGATACGCCGTCCGCTCCCGCCGATGCGCATAAGATGGTTCCCGAGCTCGCGCAATCCGCTCCCTGCGTCCAGGATGATGAAATCATCGTCGTCGCCCACTTGGACGCAGGCGGTGTTGCCGCCGTAGGTCCCGTATGCGCCGTGTCCGTAGTTCGCCGCGAGACCGCCTTCGAGCAGTTCCGCGGCCGTGAAGCGGCCGTCGCGCACGTCCGCGAGGACGCGCTCGATCTTGGTCTTAACAGTGCTTGCATCGATCGGCGCGGGAAGCGATCCCCGCGTGCCCCAGAAGGTTACATTCATCGTACCGGCTCCGCTCGTATTGATTGATAGCGTCAGCAGTCGCGCCGAGCTGCGCGGGTGTCGTTACGCGCTGCACGCATTAGGATCGCTGTCGCGCAGGTTCCAGTCCCTCGTTTTTGAGCCGCCGGTTTCCCGAATTCGGCCATCACGCGACGGGAACGCATAGCGCAGCGTCTCGCCGTTGTTGAATCGAACGACGATTTTCGAATTCTCGATGCGAAATGTGCCGTGGTGCATCTTCTTGAGGCGAGCGCATTCCGCTTTGGCCCGTTCCGCGTCACGGGCATCATTTCCCTCGGCGTATTCGCAGGGGTCGTAATGGTTATATCTCACCGTGCCGTCCTTCCCGAAGGTCATCGTGCTGCATCCGTACACGCCTCCGCTGCACTCGTTGAGATACCAGCGCACCGAGCACAGGATCGTGCGGACATGCGCCGGATCCTTTACGCTGAGGCCCGTCGTCGTCAGATAGCCGACCTTGCCGTAAACGCGCTCGAAGTCCCTGTCCTTTTTGGCGCGCTCGATAAACGTTCGGTCCAGCGAAATGGCCTTTTCGAGATGCCGATAGATTTCCCTTTCGTCCAGCATGCGTTCCCCGAGCTGGATCTGTTCGCATTCGAACAGTCGGGCATAGACGCAGGCGAGGTTGTAGTGGCCCCATTTGTGGTTGGGATCGGCCGTGATCGCCCGGTGGAACAGCGCAGCGGCCTCCTCGAGTTTTCCGCTTTTATACAGCGCCAGGCCCTGGCGATTGTGGTCGTCGGCGGGCGATGGCGCGCCGATTGCGACGGGATTGGCGGAGAGCATGATGCATGCCGCCATCATCGGCACAAGGAATCTTTGCGGAAAGGGCGCAATGGCGAATGTCATGGGGCGGGGTTCCTCCGGGCGGCTGGTGCGGATGTAAGAATTCGTTCTCCCATCAGCGCAGCCTACTGTGAAAACCCGTCCTGTCAACAGTATAATCCGATGAGGCGCCGGTTTCCGTCCGGCAACGGCCATCCCGTGCGAGTGGACCGGCGGTACAGACGCTCACCGTCGATGTTTTTCGACGCGGTCCCTGAAAAAACTTGAAAACACCGGGAGCGCTTTCTATACTTGCCCTAATTGGCGCATGTGCCGGGGAGGGGGGAGATGCCGTTTATCGTGTGGACCGAAGACTTGAGCGTTGGCGTGAAGGCCTTCGATGAGGACCATAAACAGCTGGTCGGGTATGTGAACAAGCTGCACCTGGGCATGCAGGCCGGCGAGCGGATCGACAGCATGTCGCACATCCTCGACGGGCTCATCGACTATACGATTACTCATTTCAAGCGGGAGCAGGACCTCATGGCCGCCAATAGCTATCCCGAGTATGAGGACCACAAGATGCAGCATGAGATCCTCACCAACCGGGTGCTGGAGTTCAAGGAATTGATCAAAAACGGGAAAAGCGCCTTTACCATCGAGCTCATGGTGTTCCTTCGGGACTGGCTCACCGGGCATATCAAGGGCAGCGATATGCGCTATCGGGAGTTCTTCACAAAAAAGGGAATTTCGTAATATTTTTTATTATTTTCAGTAAATTTCGTTGACACGTCCCTCCGCCTTTGCACCATGGTTAGCTTAAGAACAGCTTCAGTGACTATCCGATTATCTTTCCGCTTTTCTCAAGGTAAACATAATTGATGTTCGAGGCGGTTCCTCCGGTATAACCGGCATTTTTTAAATACGTACAGGGAGTACAGGCAGCATGACGAAAGGAACAGTTAAATGGTTTGACGAGAAAAAGGGTTACGGTTTCCTCTCTCAGGAAAACGGTCCGGATGTGTTCGTACATCATTCCGGTATTGCGGGCGAAGGCTTCAAGGTCCTCTATGAAGGCGATCGTGTTGAGTTCGAAATTGAGAAAAGCGACAAGGGCCCCCGCGCCGTTCAAGTCCGTACCATTCAGTAAGCCATTTGAAAAACGGACAACCAGAAAGCCCATCCAATCGGATGGGCTTTTTTTATTGAAATCGTGCTCCAGGCGAGCATCCAGCCAATCGAGACTTATGTTTTTGCGAAATGATCGAAGCCCTGGTCAAGCTCAACAAGCCGCTCGCCCTTCCGGAGCCGGATCCCCCCGTCGGGGGATAGTATCTCGCCAACTATGGTAAAATCCTGGAATACGCTACGAAGTGTGTCGATAGCGCCCCGCTCGGCCGTGAACACCAGCTCGAAATCCTCGCCGCCGTAGAGAGCGTACGCAGAGGGGTCAGAGCCCACCGCGGCCGCGGCATCCCGCGTCTCGGCGGATATCGGTATCGCGTCGCACTCGATGATCGCGCCGGCGCCGCTCTGTTCGCAGATGTGCCGCACCTCGCTTGCCAGCCCGTCGCTCACGTCGATCATGGCATGCGCGTACCGGGCGATGACGCGCCCCTCATCGGCCCGCCGTGCGCGCGGCTCGAGAAAGCCCTGCGTGTATCCAGGTTTTCCCGCCATCAGAAGGCGGAGGCCCGCCTCGTTTTTTCCGAGGGTCCCGGTCACGCAGATGCAGTCGCCCGGGAGGGCGCCCGAGCGATAGCGGACGAGCTCGGGCTCGACCTCGCCCGTGAGCGCGAGATTGAGCGTGAGCTCGCGTCCCCGCGTGGTGTCGCCGCCCACGAGCGCCACGCCGTGCGCCTCCGCCGATTCGTATAGTCCCCGATAGAGCTCGTCCATGAACTCGATCGTGGTGTCGGGCGGCATGGCAAGCGAGATGACAGCGTGGCGCGGCACGCCTCCCATCGACACGATGTCCGAGACGTTCACCTCCATGAGCTTCCTGCCGATCTGGCGCGGCGTGAACCAGTCGCGCGTGAAGTGCGTGTTCTCGACCATCATGTCGGTGGTCAGGAGGAGCAGGCGGCTCGGTGGGTGGTCGATCGCCGCGCAGTCGTCGCCCGCGCCGCGCACGATCGCCGGATCACGATACTCACGCGCGACGCGCCGGATGAAGGCGAACTCCCCGCCGATGTCCGCGATCTTCATTTCCCGTACCGGGTCCGGCACTCGCGGTTGATGCGCGCCGAGCAGAACTCTCCGCACATGGTGCACACCTCGAGGTCGTCGGCTCCGGCGCGGGCGCGAAGCTCGCGCGCCCGGTCGGGATTGAGCGACTGCCGGTACATGCCCTCCCAATCGAGGTTGGCGCGGGCGCGGGACATCGCGTCGTCGCGGTCGCGCGAGCCGGGAATGCCGCGGGCGATATCGGCCGCGTGCGCGGCGATCTTCGAGGCGATTACCCCGTCGATCACGTCCTGGACGCCCGGGAGGCCCAAATGCTCCGTGGGCGTGAGATAACAGAGGTAGTCCGCGCCGTAGTACGCCGCGAGCGCCCCGCCGATGGCGCCGGTGAGATGGTCGTAGCCCGGCGAGATGTCGGTGACCAGCGGCCCGAGCACATAGAAGGGCGCGCCGTCGCAGTATTTTTTCTGGAGCTCGATGTTTTCCTTGATCATGTGGAGCGGCACATGGCCGGGGCCCTCGATCATCACCTGGACGCCGGCGGCCTTTGCGCGCGCGGCGAGTTCGCCCAGCGTCTTGAGTTCCTCGATCTGCGCGCTGTCGGTGGCGTCGGCCAGACAGCCGGGGCGAAGGCCGTCGCCCAGGCTCAGGACCACGTCGTGCTCCTTCGCCATCGCAAGGATCTCGTCGTAGCGCGTATAGAGCGGGTTTTCCTTTTCGTGGTGGAGCATCCACTTGATGAGAAAGCTCCCGCCGCGCGAGACCACGCCCATGATGCGGGATTCAAGCAGGGGGACGCAGGCCCGCGTGATCCCGCAGTGCACGGTGATGAAATCCACGCCGTCGTCGATGTGCATGCGGATGGACGCGAGAAAATCGTCCTCCGTGATCGCGGCGACATCGGGCTCCTTCACGATCGCCTCGTAGATGGGCACCGTGCCCACCGGCACGCGCGACTCCTTCACGATGAGCCTGCGCATGCCGCGGATGTCGCCTCCGGTGGAGAGGTCCATCACCGTGTCGGCGCCGTAGCGGACCGAGGCGGCGAGCTTCTCGAGCTCGAGGGCGGGATCGGCGTTGTAGCCGGAGGTCCCGATGTTCGCGTTAATTTTGATGGCAAGCCCCGCGCCGATCGCGACCGGGACGCAGTCGTGCAGGTCGCTCTTGCAGATAACGGTGCGCCCCGCGGCGATGTCGCGGCAAATCTCCTCCGCCGCGCGCGGCTCGCGCTGCGCGACCGACTCCATCTCGGGCGTGATACGGTTTTCTCTCGCGTGTTCGAGCTGTGTCATAAGCCAAACTTCCTCTGGAACTGGAGTATCTCCTCGGGCACATCGCTCTTGGCGACCACCGCGGAGATGGCGCAGGCCATGTCGGCCCCCGCTGAAATCACCTCGTCGACGTTCTCGAGGTCGATGCCGCCGATCGCGACCAGCGGCAGCCGGCAGGCGGCGCGGATCTTCGCCAGCGTTTCGACGCCGCAGGGATGCCCCGCGTCGAGCTTGGTGCCGGTGGCGAAGATGGGGCTCACCCCGAGATAGTCGGCGCCCGCGCGCTCGGCGTCGATCGCCTCGTCGAGGCTGTGGACCGTGACCCCGATGATGCGGTCCGGTCCCAGCAGGCGGCGCGCGACCGGGTAGGGCAGGTCGTCCTGCCCGATGTGCACGCCGTCGGCGCCGACCGCGAGCGCGATGTCGACGCGATCGTTGATGATGAGCCTCGTCGCGCTTCCCGCGCACAGCTCCGCGATCTCATGGGCCTCGCGGTACATGACGCCCGAGGGCGCGTCCTTTTCCCGGTACTGGACCACGCGCACGCCCGCCATCACGGCGCAGCGGACATCGTGCATGGTGCCGCCGGCGCTCAAGCCGGAATCGGTGATGAAGTAGTACCCCTTCATCCCGACACCCGGGCGCGCGTCGCGATCGATTTCGCATCGAGCTGCGAAAGCCGGTAGAGCTCGTCGAGCAGGAGCGTTTTATACGAGGCCGGGCCGTCGGCCTTTCCGGCGGCGATTTCCCCCGCGATCCCGTAGCAGGCGAGCGCGGCCGCGGCGGCCTCGAGCAGGTTGCCCGGTGAAGCACCGACGAAGGTCGCGATAAGCGACGTGGCCATGCAGCCGGTCCCCACCACGCGCGTCATCATCTCGTGGCCGTTCGCGATGCTGATGGCGCGCTGCGCGTCTGCGACGATGTCGATCGGTCCCGTGACCGCCACGACGCAGGCGCGTTCCGCCGCGAGCTCCATCGCGATCTTCTGGAGATCGTCGGCCACATGGCCCGCATCGACGCCCTTCGTGTGCACGTCGCGCCCCGCGATCCGCGCGATCTCCGAGGCGTTCCCCTTGATGACGTCGATGCGCGTCTCGTCCAGGAGTTCGATGTTCTTCCGGTCGCGGTAGGGCGTTGCGCCCGCGCCGCAGACGTCGAGCACGACGGGCGCGCCCTTCCTGTTTGCGGCCTGCGCGGCGAGCTTCATGGCCTCCACGACCTCGTCGGTGAGCGTGCCGATGTTGAGCGCGACGGCCGCGGCGAGCGACGCCATGTCGGCGGCCTCCTCGGGGGCGTGCGCCATCACGGGCGAGGCGCCCAGCGACTTCACGGCCTGCGCGCAATCGTAGATGGTGACCCAGTTGGTGATATGGTGCACGAGCGGCTGCCGGTCGTGCACCGCCTTCAGGTACGCATAAACATCCATCATGACAACTCCTTCATTTAGAATGCGATGATGGGTGTGGTGTTGAGTGGAGAGAGAGTTATGCGACGCGCGTCCCTTCGCTGGCATTACCCAGATCAGGTTCAACGGGTATAATCTCAGGCTCCGGTGCGGAACCACCCCATGGCGGATCAAACATACGGACGGTGCGCGCTTGAGTCAAGCGGTTTGATGATAAAATGGGGAAATATGATGGTGCGGTGATGCGATCAGGCGATCGCCGGCCCCGTCACCGGCAAAAATGTTCTTGCGCCCGCTCCGCGCCGACGCTACTACGGCACCGGTCGCGCGGGCCATGCGCGGGAGGCGTGTATGAACATACCCATCGTATCGATCGTCGGGCGGTCCAATACGGGCAAGACCACGCTGGTGGAGAAGCTCGTCGCGGAGCTCACCCGGCGTGGTCGCCGCGTGGCGACCATCAAGCACAATCTCCACGGCTTCGACATCGACCATGAGGGCAAGGACAGCTTCCGTCACAAGCAGGCCGGCGCGGTGATGACGGTCATCGCCTCGGCCGCGCGCGTGGCGCTGGTCAAGGACATCGAGGGCGACATGACGATCGATGAAATTGCCGCGCGTTTCATCGACGACGCCGACATCATCATCACTGAAGGCTACAAGGGGAACGACAAGGCCAAGATCGAGGTGCACCGGCGCGAGGCCTATCCCGATCTCCTGTGCGGCGCGGGGGACAATCTCCTCGCCGTCGCGACCGATACGCGCCTCTCGATCGATGTGCCGCAGTACGATATCAACGACGCGCCCGGGCTGTGCGATCTCATCGAGCGTGAGGCGCTCGCCGCGACGCGCGGCCCCGCGGTCACGCTCACGGTGGACGGGGCTGTCGTCCCGCTCAAGCCGTTCGTGCAGGCCATGCTCGCGAACGGAATCCGCGGGATGGTGTCCGGGCTCAAAGAATGCGGCGATGCGCGGGAGCTTCGAATCGCGATCTCGGCGCGCGCGCCGGAGGAACGATGACGATGGAACAGGCGCGATGAGCATCTCCGGCGTTATCCTGAGCGGCGGAAAGAACAGCCGGTTCGGATCGAACAAGGCGTTTGTCGAATTCGATGGCGCGCGCATCATCGACATCGCGCTCGCGGCGCACGCGCGCCGCTTCGCCGAGGTGCTCATCGTCACCAACGAGCCCGATGCGTATCAGGGCCTCGATGCGCGCATCGTCACCGACATCCATCCGAACTTCGGGTCGCTCGGCGGGATCTACACCGGGTTATGGCACGCGAGCGGCGAGGCGGTCTTCGTCACGGCCTGCGACATGCCGTTCGTCGATCCGGCCGTCATGGACCTTGTGCTCTCGCGGTTCGAGGATGTCGATATCGTCGTGCCGCGGATAGACGGCTACTACGAGCCGCTCATGGCGATCTATGCGAAGGCGTGTCTGCCGCACATGGCTGCGAGCATCGAGGCGAACATCAGGCAGATAATCCGCTTCTTTCCGCAGGTGCGCGTGCGCGAGATACCCGAGGCGGACATCCGGGTCGTGGACCCCGCGCTGCGGACGTTCGTGAACATCAATACGCGCGAGGACCTCGATCGCGCTCTCTCTCCGCCGTAACACGGCCATGCAGACCATCGCGCTTGTCATCTTCATCATCACCTACACCGGTATCATCTTCACGCGGTTGCCGTGGGTGAACGTGGACCGGCCCTCCGCGGCTTTTTTCGGGGCCGTGGCGATGGTCCTCTGCGGCGTTATCACATTCGACGAGGCCGTGCGCTCCATCGACGCCAACACCATCGCGCTCCTTCTGGGCATGATGATCGTGGTCGCGACCCTGGAGCTCGACGGCTTCTTCTCGCTCATCGCCCGCCGCACGATCGCCCTCGCGAAAACGCGGTTGCGGCTCCTGGCGGCGGTCACGTTCGTGACGGGGATCGCGAGCGCCTTCCTGGTGAACGACGCGGTGGTGCTTCTCTTTACGCCCGTCGTCATCGCCATCTGCCGCGCCTCGCGCGTGGATCCCATACCCTATCTCATCGCCGAGATCCTCGCCTCGAACGTGGGAAGCGCGATGACCATCACCGGCAATCCGCAGAACATGCTCATCGGCATCAACTCCGGCATTCCGTACGCGCGCTTCCTGCTGTGCCTGCTGCCCATTTCGCTCCTGGGCCTGTGTATCGTCGTGGCCGTGGTGCGCGCGGTCTATCGCCGCCACTTCGCCGAGCTCGGCCCCATCGAATACGACGAGAACGGTTTCGAGTACAATTACGCTTCGATGAAGTTCTCCGTGCCCATCTTTGCGCTCGTCATCGTCCTCTTTTTTCTCAGCCACCTGCTCCATCTCTCCATTCCGGTGATCGCGCTGGTGGGCGCATCGCTCGTGCTCATCTTCGGAAAGATCAAGCCGTCCACCGTCATCAAGAGCATCGACTGGGTGCTCCTCCTCTTCTTCGCGTCGCTGTTCATCGTCGTGCACGGCGTCGAGGCGGCGGGGCTGATGTCGCATGTGCACGACGTTGGAACGCTCCGCCCCGACATCGCGGGCCTCGGCATCATCCACGCCCTGAGCCTCGCGCTCTCGCAGATCGTGAGCAATGTCCCGTTCACGATCGTCATGCTGCCGCTGATGAAAAACGCCGGCAGCGAGGCGCTCTGGCTTGCGCTCGCCTCGGCCTCGACCCTCGCGGGCAACGCGACCATCATCGGCGCGATGGCCAATCTCATCGTGATCGAATCGGCGCAGGGCCTGGGCGTGCGCATCGGCTTCCGCGAGTTTCTGAGGCCCGGCGTCATCGTCACGCTTGCGACGCTCGCCCTTTCGATGGGGGTGCTCGCCCTCGAGGTCGCGTTCGGGGTGATCCGCTGACGCGCGTCGAGCGAACCGCGAAATTATCAATTGACACGATGCCGGGGGCGCGATACGCTCAGCGGTCATGTTGCACAAAGCGATTGTCAAAATACGCCTGAGTGATACGCCGGTCCCGTCGCCGCGTCGGGACGGCGGTTTGATGCGGCGGTTGGCGGACCGGCTCCTCGGACGGGGGATGGGACAGCTCGGCGAGCGCTTCCTGTGGCCCGTACTCCTGAGCGATCTGGCGCGCTACCTCGATGCAATGAAGTTTACCAGGGTCCCCAGGCTCACCGCCGACGGTCTGGAGTCTTTCAGGGCCGCTGCCGGAAGACGCGACGATGTCCGCGGGGCGATCGAGGATTTCATCTCCGGCGGGAGCGATCTGTATTTTGAAAGCGTGGGCACCGTAAAGATGCTCGCGGAGACCGACGCCGGTTCCTTCCATCATCTTCTTGAAATCGCCGTGCGGCGCCGTCACGCGCGCGACGTGGCGCCCATCGAGATCGTCGTCAACTCTATCGACGAGGACCCCGCGACCGGCGTCGCGCAGGAGGTTGAATCGTTCCGGCAGTTCGTGGACCGCCTCGAACTCACGGCGCGAAAGCACCTGCCGGTGGGCGAAATCGCGGTGGAGTACACGGGACGCATCACCGTGGACGGCGGAGGAAGCTCGGGGGCTGAGAACGGCGCGATCATCTTCGATATCTCCGGGATGGCGAATTCGGGTGCGGGGCCGCCCGCGCTTTTCCCGCTGTATGGGGTGACGCTGGGGCGGACGACGGAGCGCGAGCTTGCGGGCATGGGCCGGCATGCGACCGGAAAGGACGACCGCGGGCAGGTGTTTAAATACTACGTTATTTCCGGCATGAACTTCTGGTACGAGAACGGCGTCGTGAACTCGATGTATATAACCAATTCCGATCCGCTGCCGACGCAATGGCGCGCCCTCGGGTTTTCATGGGAGCTTTCGTATGCGAAATGGATCGCGCTGTGTGCACAGCGCGGCTTCGAGGTCCAGGAGGTGACCCCGCCCGGGACCATACCGCACTTCTCCGGCAGTCGAATGACCTTTTCGGCCGAGATCGTCGTCATCTGGCGCGAGGAAAGCGGCGAGTACCCGATACGGTTTGTCTTCAATTACGGCGAGGGGACAACGGCGAAGGATTCCGACACGCTGTACAGCATCGGCATACGGCTGGAGTGAGCTCGATCTCGTTCTGCGGGGCGGGGCGCGACCATCCGCCGCCGCTCCATTAGCGCATCAACAGGTATGCCGAGAAGAGTATTCCCACCGCGAGATTGCCCAGCCCAAAGTTGAAGAAAACCGCCGCGGGAATCCGATACCGCCGATACGCGATCAGGCTTGTGAGAAACGCCCAGTATTTGAGCGCCATGCCGAAGATCAGGAAGGGGTACGCATTCTCCCGATGGAAGAACAAATAGAGGTAGAGCGCCCCGAAGGAGAACGCCGTGCCTACGGTGAAAAGGCGATACACCATGTAGTCGGGTGGATCGGCGCGGTCGGGAGCGGTCACGCGTGGGAAGCTGTACGGGAGTTCGACAAATTGTGAAACGAAAATTCCGATGCCTCCCGCGATATTGAAGCCGGCCCCGATGAGAAGAATAATGTCCATGTGCGTACGCCTCCCCGCGCGCTGATTCGATGATGGTCCGCCGCCCGCTCAATCGATCCGGATCGAGATGATGTGCCCCAGCGACTTGATGTTGTCGAAGAGCTCGCGGATGCTGAAGTCGTCGCTGATGCGGCAGTTGACGATGAGCTCGGTGGTCTTTTCCTCGACGTTTTCCTTGATGGAAACCTGCCGTATCTCCAGCTTGGTCTGCTTGATGCGGTTGATGACCTTGTTGGCCTCGTACTGGTCGCTCCGAAACGTCACGTGGAGGAAGCGGATGTATCGCTTCGCGACCATGAAGTTTTCGACGAACTCGAAGACTTGCAGGACGATGATGAGAAATGCGGTGCCGATGACGCCCAGCCAGTAGAACCCCGCGCCGAACGCCAGCCCGATGCCGGATGTCGTCCAGATGGACGCCGCGGTGGTGAGCCCGCGCACGTCGAATCCGAAGCGGAAGATGGCGCCCGCGCCTAGGAAACCGATGCCGCTGATCACCTGTGCGGCGAGCCGCCCGGGGTCCGATTCGGGCGCGTCGGGATAGAAGATCGTCGGAATGAAGATGGAGAGCAGCATCACCAGGCTCGCGCCGAGGGCGAGCGCCATGTGCGTGCGGACCCCCGCCGCCTGATGGTGCTTCTCGCGCTCGAAGCCGATGAGAAAGCCCGCCAGCATCGCGAGCGTGAGCCGCATCACGATGACAATCGGCGAGCTCAGCTCTATGCCGGTGAGCGAATCAACCATGGGTGGGGGCGTCGACGAGCCGGCGCAGCGCGGTGATTTGTCGGAGAACGGACTCGCGAGCGGTGCCGCCCGCCGACACCTTTCGCTCCGGCGATGTCTCCGGGGAGAGGAGGGCCGCGGCGTCGGGTCCAAACGCGGGCGAGATTTTCGCAAGCGCATCGGCCGATAGCGCGAAGAAGTCGATGCCGTTCTTTTCGCAGTGGGCCACCACGCGCCCGGTGATCTCGTGCGCCTCGCGGAAGGGCACGCCCTTCTTCGCGAGATAATCGGCGAGGTCGGTCGCGGTGGAGAAATTGCGATACAAAGCGGCGCGCATAACGTCGGCGTTCACCGTCATCGTGGCCAGCATCTCGATCATTCCCTCGAGCGCGAGCGTTACGGTGTCGGCCGAGTCGAAGAGCGGCTCCTTGTCCTCCTGCATGTCGCGGTTGTACGCCAGCGGCAGCCCCTTGAGCGTCGCGAGGAGGCCGATGAGGTTTCCGTACAGCCGCCCGCTCTTGCCGCGGATGAGCTCGGCGAGGTCGGGATTGCGCTTCTGCGGCATGATGGACGAACCGGTCGTCACGCCGTCGGCCAGGCGGACAAAGTTGAACTCGGCGCTCGACCAGAGCACGAGCTCCTCGCAGAAGCGCGAAAGATGCATGCCCAGCGCGGCGGCGCAGTAGAGAAAATCAAGGGCGAAGTCGCGGTCGCTTACCGTGTCCATCGAGTTGGGGGTGATCCCGGCGAAGCCGAGCTCGTCGCGCACCATCTCCCGGTCGGTGGGATAGTTGACGCCCGCGAGCGCCCCCGCGCCCAGCGGGAGTTCGTTTGCCGATTCGCGCGCGAAGGCGAGGCGCCGTCGGTCGCGCGTGAGCGCCCAGGCGTGGGCGAGAAGGTGCTGGGAGAAGCGCACGGGCTGCGCCACCTGCAGGTGCGTGTAGCCCGGCATCACAATGTCGATATGCCGCTCGGCCAGATCGGACAGGAGGGTGATGAGCCGCGCGAGCCGCGCGTCGATCTCGTCGATCGCGTCGCGCAGGTACAGGCGCGTGTCCAGCGCGACCTGGTCGTTTCGCGAGCGCGCGGTATGGAGCTTGCGGCCCGGCTCGCCGATCCGCTCGGTGAGCGCCGCCTCGATGTTCATGTGGATGTCCTCGCGCGAGCGCTCGAAGCGGAAAGTCCCTGCGTCGATCTCGCGCTCGATCTCGCGCAGGCCCGCGACGATTGCGTCGCGCTCGGCCGGGCTGATGATGCCCGTTTTCGCCAGCATGTTCGCGTGGGCGATGGACCCGCGGATGTCGTGGCGGTAGAGGCGCGCGTCGAAATGGATCGACGCCGAGAGC
This sequence comes from Spirochaetota bacterium, assembly GCA_029562645.1. Classification (GTDB taxonomy): domain Bacteria; phylum Spirochaetota; class UBA4802; order UBA4802; family JAKQUI01; genus JAKQUI01. The sequence continues at coordinate 124,601 of JAKQUI010000003.1, read as the reverse complement.
CGCTCGGTGATGTCCGCCGAGGGCTTTTCGAATCGCCCGCCCCAGAGTTTCTTTTCGCCGCCTGCCATGCGCGGGATTGTGGCCGCGAGACGCGTTTCGTCAATTGTTTTTTCCGGACGAATTCAGGAATCGTTTGTCGACGCCTGCTGCCGGCGCGCATTTCCGGTCCGTGCTGGGAGTGTTGGCCGGGAAGCGCTCCGGATCATTCGTGTGGAAAAAAGTATGCGTGTTGTTTGGACCATGTCGTCGCGAGCGAAGCGAGGCGATCGGAACGTGCGAACCCGCATGGCATGCATACCTGGCGCAACGCGTGATGTTGCGATGACGATGACGGATTGCATGCCCGCGAATGCATCGAGTAATGCGTGAACGATCGAAAGAAAAAACGACGACCCCCGGTGCGCGGGGGTCGTCGTGATCTATTGGCGTTGCAAGCGTCGCTGAAGCGCGACTATCGAACGATGTTATACGGATCGGAAACCCGCAGGGTGGAGAGCTTCGGGAAGTCATTCAGGAGCACGCGCTTGTCCTCGGCGAGGCTCTTCGACCACTGGTCGGTTTTAATCTTCCCCTGTTGCTGGACGACGATAGAGCCGACATAGGTCATGCTGCCGGTCGAGATGTCGAGGCCGACTTCGAGCGGGCGGGCGACGTTCTCCTTCGAAGGCTTGGAGGCGACTTTCTTTTTCCCCTTCTTCGCCGAGCCGGACGAGTCCATGAAAGCCATCACCTTGTCGAAGGTGCCGCCGCCGGTTTTAAACTGCTTGATGGTGTACGAACCCGCCGGAAGCTCGAAGATGAATGCGTTCTTCTTGTTCTCGTCGGTCATGGGGAACTCGAGATCGTACATGACGCCGGTTTCGGACTGCACCAGGAAGCGCGCAACGGGTTTCATGACCTTGGTCTCCATTCCCCAGTCGCCGGTTCGGGTCACGGTCCCGAAGAAGTAGCCCTTGGCGGCGGGATTTTGAATTTGGGCGAAGGTTTCTTTGGTGAGCGAGGCGCCGCCGGATGCGCACCCTATGAGGGCGATTGCGCATACGCAGACAATCAGGATGGGAGCGATCGGCGTGCAATGCATGATGGTTTTCATTTCAATTCTCCAAAATGGCGTTGTTGATAGTCGGGGCGCGATCCTCCCCATATTCGACACATATCTCAGCTTATTTTGCAAAGGTCAAACATATTTGTAATTATTATTGACAAAATCTTTACACATCCGTCTTGTATTATTAAAAAACCAGTACATACTGAACGTGACCGAGGTATCACAATGATCAAGCGGAATGCATTATTCGCCGTGTGCGCCATGGGCGTGATTGTTCTTCTTTCGTCTGTCGCGCTTAACGCGCAGCGCAAGGTCGACGAGCGGGTGCTCAATCCCAAGAGCAAGCGGATGCTCGCGGCGCTGCGGTCGGGGAGCGCTTCCTATTTCAAATCGATATCGTTCACTGAATTCAACCAGGCCAATATCGTCGACGACAAGGGCCCGTCGCTCATCAGCGTGTTCGGTTTCGACGGCATTCCGGCGCTGCTCGGCGGCCTCACCAACAGCGAGATGCGGGTCCGGTGGGCCATTTACGAGGAACTGCAGTTCCACATGGACGGCAATGACATCGTCGGCGCGATGCGCGCGAACGCGCGCTGGTCCCGCTATCCCGACATGGTCGCCAAGGCGCTGCGCGTGCAAATCGAAAACGAGATGGACGCGCTGCTCACGCTCAACGAGACCAAGAGAAAGTACGGCGTCCGGTAGCGACAGGCTTCGTGCGCACTGTTCGAAAACCATCCGCCCCCGCATTGCGCGGGGGTTTGGTTTTTTTGGGGGTCCTGCTCACGGCGCTTTTTCCGCACTATGCCTCATCGGCGACCCGGACCGCACCCGGTTCCGTCGATCCCGCCGCCATCCTTCGCGCCTACTACATCGAGCATGAGGACGGCGGCGCGGCCGTCGCGCAGGGAAACCCGGATCGGCGCGTATCGGTCGCCAGCGCCACCAAGCTGGTCACGGCGCTCGTCGCCCGCTCGATGCTTCGCGACGACGATCTCGTGACCGTGCCCGGCGCCGCGACCCGGCTTATCGGCGCGCGCATCGGCCTCACGGCGGGCGAGCGCTATCGCGTTATCGACCTCCTTCACGGCATGTTGATGGAGTCGGGCAACGATGCCGCGTACTCAATCGCGGTGCGCGCGGCCGGCTCCCCGGCGCGGTTCGCCGCGCGAATGAACGAATGGTGCCGGGCGAACGGCTTCCCGAAAAGCTCCTTCGCCGATCCCGCCGGCCTCAACCGACGGTCCGCATCCACCGCGCGCGAGCTGGTGGGAATTTTCCGCGCCTTCCAGTCCGATCCGGCGCTCGCGCGGATCATCACCTTGAAGCGGCACACGATACACAGCGCCGGCGGCCGCAGCATCGAACTGAACAACAGCAATTACTTCATCCGGTATTTCCGGCGCGAGTTCGCCGGGAAGACCGGCTATACGCGCGCCGCGGGCAGCTGCTATGTCGGATGGATCAAGAACGGCGCGGACCGCTACTATGTCGCCTTCCTGGGGGCGCGGAAGGGCTGGCAGGAGCAGGACGTTCTGTTCGATGCGCTCGTGGCGCGAAATGGCCGTCGGTAGGGGACTGCGCAGCGCCGCGCGCTGGGCGATCCGCTCCGCGCCCATCCTGGCGGTCGCTTCCACCGCGCTGCTTGCGGTCGTTCTCGCGGCAGACGCGTGGATCGTATCGCGCGCGATGTTCGCGGGTCCCCCGCGTTCGGTCGCGACCGAACTGTATGCGCGCGACGGTCGCCTGTTTCACACCCTTCATCATCGGCGGATCGTCGTCGATCCGGTGTCCGCGGCGGCGCTTGATCCGGGGCGTCGTGCGACGATCGAGTCCTTTCTGCGCGATGCCGCCCCGCGCTCCGGAGTCGCGGGGCGTTTGTGCGCGCTCGGCGGCGTCCGCGTCGCCCTGGCGTGGCACGCGGCGGCGCTCGTATCAAACAGCGCGCCCGCGTTTCCCAATTACGCGCTGCAGCGCGTTCGTGTTTACAAAAACGCGCTCCTGTTCGCCGTCGCGGTCCCGCGCATGCGGATCCTCGACGCGCTCCTCAACTGGAAACCGGTGTTGGGATCGCTCTACGGGGCGCAGACCGTCGCGCGGACGCTCCACGGGGCGGGATTGAACGAGCTCAACGACGCGGCGCTCGTCGAGGTGCTGGGATATGTCTATCATCGACGGTCGATTCCGCCTGAACGCCGCCACAGCTCTACCCGCGCGCTGTGGGCCGCCGACGCGGCGTCGCGTCCACATGAGGGCGTTGCGGGGCGCTACTATGTCGACGCGTGCCAACGGCGTGCGGGCGGCGCGCTCGATGCGTCCGCCGCGCGCGTGCACACCGCGATGGACCTCGACCTGCAGACGTTTCTCGAGCGCCTCACCGAGGAATATTTCGTATCACGCGAACGGATGCCCAACAACATTCGCGAGCGCATGGAGCCCCTGCCGCGCCTGCAGGCGGCGGCCGTGGTCATCGATGTTGCAACCGGCGAGGTGCGGGCCCTTGTCGGGGGGACCTCCCGGGACCGGAGGGGCTGGTTCAACCGGGCCGTCCGAGCCCGGCGCCAGATATCGTCCACGTTCAAGCCGTTCCTCTATGCCGAGGCGATCGAGCGGCTCGGCTACACGCCCGCCACCACGATCGAGGATCGCCCGGTGCGCCTCACCGGCCGCGATGGGAGTCCCTGGCGGCCGCGGAATTTTTACTCCTACTACATGGGCACCGTCACGATCCACAAGGCGCTGGCCATGTCCATCAATACCGTCTCGGTGCGGCTCATCCAGCGCATCGGCGTCGATGTGATGGCGTGCCGCGCGCGATCGTTTTTTTCGATGCCGGGGAACGATATCGGGCGGCGCATTCGGGGCGAGCCCTCCCTCGCGCTCGGGGCGGTCGATTGCACGCCGCTGGAGCTCGCGCGCGGCTACCTGGTCCTCGCGCGGGGCGGCGTCGACGCCGATCCGGTCCTGGTGCGGGAGGTCGTTTCGACACGGGGGCGTTCCGTTGTGCGCAACACCGAAGGCCGGTGCCCGCGGCGCCTGTTGTCCGCCGAAACCGCCGCGACGGTCACCGACATCCTCTCCGCCGTTTTCACGCCCTTCGGGACCGCGGGCGCTTTTATGGGCAAGCCGTTGGGTTTCGAGATGGCCGGGAAAAGCGGATCATCCCCCGCGGATTCGTGGTTTGTCGGATACAACCCGGAATATCTCGTGTGCGCCTGGGCGGGGTACGACGATCCGGTCGCACCGCCCGATCGCGCGGTGCCCCTGTTCGCGGTCATCCCCTACTGGATTATGCTGATGGAGCGCTGCGCGCCGCGTGAGACGCGATTCGCGGTCCCGCAGACGCTCGAGCGCCGTTCCTTTTGCGCCGACACGGGTCTCCCGCCCGATGCCGAATGTCCCGTGGCGAGCGGGTATTTCATGTCCGGGCGCTCGGCGCCGGGGAGCGTGAGCCGGTGACGGTACGGACGATCATTCGGTCTCTTCTTGCGGCCTACAGCCTGTGCTGCCTCGTCATTGCGGGTTATTTCTCGTTCCATCTCGTCGTTCCGGCTTCGTTCGCCGATTCGCTTGTGGTCCCGGAGGGCTCCACCATGCGGCGCATCGCGGAGCGCGTCTCGGCGCGCACGAATATATCGTCCCGCGACTTCCTCTCGGCCTGCCTGGATATGAAGTACATTCGCCCGCTGGGGATCGACGCGCCCTCGGCCGAAGGGTACCTGTACCCGGACACCTATCGCCTCGGGCCCGGCGTTGACGCGCGCCGTCTCGTTCGGATGATGCACCGTCGGTTTGCGGAAGTGGTCGCCGCGCTCGATGCCCGGGCGCCCGCGGGCGCGGCATTGCACGAGCTGGTGGTCCTCGCATCGATCGTGGAGAAGGAGTCGCCCCGGGACGATGAAAAGCCGATCATCGCCGGCGTGTTCCGCAACCGTCTGGGGCGCGGGATGAAGCTCCAGGCCGATCCCACCGTGCGATACGCCTTGAACAAACCGCGCGGCGCGCTCACGATGGACGACATCCGGCATCGCTCGCGGTACAATACCTATATCCACCACGGCCTCCCGCCCGGTCCCATCTGCTCGCCCGGTCGCGCCGCATTGGCCGCCGCCCTGCGTCCGGCGCAAACGCCCTATCTCTATTTCGTGTCGCGCGGCGACGGATCGCATTATTTTTCACGGACGCTCGATGAGCACCGGCGCGCGGTGGACTATTTTATCCGGGGCCGGAACAACGGATTTGTCGACCGCAGGGAACGCTGATTTTTTTCTTGAAATCAGGGCGCATCCGTGGCATGGTGTCCCGGTAATGCGCTTTCCCCAGTCCATCATCACCTCGACGCGAACAACGCCGATGAGGATGGCCCTCCTGGTCGCCATAACGCTTGTCGGTGTCGCCGTCGCGTGCAGCTCCGCCGGGTCCGATGCGCGCGCGCAGGCGGTAACCGCGCCCCCGGACGTGGTCCCCGTGAACGACAAGGTCCTCGGCTTTATCAACGCCCGGATGGGAACGACGGTCGGGGTGGGGGACTGCTATGCGCTGGTGAGCCACGCGCTCCATTACAGCGGCGCCGAGTGGGATCACTACTATCATTACGGCATTCCGGTGAGCTACGAGACCGAGGAGGTGCGGCCGGGGGACATCGTCCAGTTCCTTTCGGTGATTGTGCATTCGGGGCCGAACGACCGGTACAAGAACACCTTCGGGTATCCCATGCACACGGGCGTCGTGTACAAGATCATCGACAAGCTGCACTACGTCATCGCCCATCAGAATTACAAGAAACAGCGCTTCGTGCTGCTCACCGAGGTCAACTTCAACGACAAGCGGTCGGGGCAGTACTGGATCTATCGGCCCTTCCGGCGGACGAACTAGCGCTCTCCCGCTTATAGCGCCTTCAAGAGCTCATCGATGTAGCGCCCAAGCCCCTCGAAGGCCGGCTTGATCTCGTACTCGAGAATGTCGGTGAGGCTGATGATGTCGTTGTTCTCCATCACCTCCACGATCATGTTGAGCTTCTCGGTGAGATCGGCGTTGATGTCCTCGAGCGAGGTCCCGTCGAGGATGATCCCCTCGAGGTCGATCCGGAAGATGGGCGGGATTTGATGGCAGGTGCGGATGTAGGTGTACATGAAGTCGATGAAGCCGTTGAGCTTCTCGGCGCCCTCGGCGTCCCGCCCGCCCTGGAAGGCGGCGGCGATGTCCTCGAGGTTCTGGACCTGGGCGGGGAGGCCGGCGCGGACATCGCGCAGGTGCCCCACCAGCGCGTCGGGCGATTCGATGCTGGTCGCCACGAGGGTCTGGAGGTTGTCGCTCATCAGGATCATCCGGAAGATATTGCGAAAGGCCTCGAAACGCTCCCGTCCCGCCTCGAGCGTCTCGGTGATGGCCGTCCCGGCGCCGCCGGCGATATCGTCGCGCAGCGATGCGAGCTTCATCTTGTATTCCTCGAGCGTGGCGTCGCGGTACTTCACGTCGGCGGGGGCCACCGCGAGGACCTGCAGCACGGTGTCCAGAAGGCTCACCAGCCAGTCGATCCCCGCGGCCAGCCGCTCGAGCTCGTCGGGCCGTGCGCCCGCGTCCTCGGTGGCGCGCGCGATGAAGCGCAGCGCGCGATCGCAGTACCCGATCCCTTCGTTCAGGGACGATATCACCACATCGGCCTGCGACTGTACAATGAAGTTGAGCGTGTCGATGGCGTCCAGAGGCGTATCGGGCGTCTCGCTGGCCACGGAGGGCTCGCCGTCGATCTGCACCTCCATGAGGATGAGGTTTCGCTCCTTGACCCAGTGCGTGACGGACTCGGCCACGTCGCGCGCGGTCCGTTCGTTTTCCAATTCGAAATCGGCGGTATGCCCGTTAATCTGAATAATCACGGTCGTCTCCGAAAGGGTGATATGAATACCTATCGGCAGGGGAAGGGGGATTCTGTCGGATTTTACTCGTCGAAGGGCGCCGGGCCGATGCGCGTTCGCGTGATCGTCAGCGCCGTTTCCCCTCGCCGTCGCCGCCGCCCATTTGCTGGTTGAGCCATTTTCCTTGGGACTTCGAGTTGTTGAGCGCCTTTTCCATGGCGGCGAACTTCGTCCGGAGCTTGTCCTCGTGGCGCCGCAGGTGGTCCTTGAGTCGCTCGATCTTTTCATCGGTGTTTTTGATCGAGGCGGTCTCGAGGTCCATCTTCGCCTGGATGATGTTCTTGCCGGTCATCACGTAGGGCTTGAGGATCCCGGCGACGGTAAAGGCCATGCCGTTGTCGATGCGGTTGTCGCCGTCGGTATCGGAGCCGAAGAAATCCTTGGCGCCTTCGGGATTCTGCTTGAGCGCCTTGCGCAGCGCGTCCTCGTCCATCACCAACTTGCCGTCCTTGATTGTGCTCCACTCGGCGTTCACCGCCCCGGTGGACACGCCCAGCTGGGAAAACACCTTGACCGGGACCTCGGCGCGGCTGGGATAGGCGCCGGTCACGGCCGTTTTCAACGAGTTCTCCAGCCGCAGCAGGCCCATGTCGCCGATGAAGAGCCCATTCTTGGCGCGGTTCTTTTTATAGTCTCCGGCCTTCTCGGCGCGCTCGGCCTTGGTAAGCTCGTTGGTCACCTCGAGGTATTTGTTGTACTTCTCGACGAAGGCCTTGATCTTTTTCACGGCGTTGTCGAGGTCGTTGGTGATGTTGATGGTGACCGTTTCCTTCGAGGCGCTGCGCAGGTTGAGCGTGAGCCCCTTGATCACGTCGCTTATTCCCTCGTTCTTGTCGCGCACCATCGGTACGCCGTCCACTTTCAGTTCCGCGTCGCCGGCTTTCTTGATCTCGTTCTTCGGCTCCAGGAAGCCCTTGTCCTTGAGCGGGGTCGTGAAGGCGCCGTTGGAGATGACGGAGGTCCCGTCGTTGGCGTACACGATAATCTTCGCGATTTTCTTGTCCTTGAAATCGCGCCCAACGGGGATCTCCTGGACGCCCGTCGCCTTGCGGTCGATGGGATAGAGCTTCTCGGTGCGCACGCCGCCGTCCATCGACACCACGCCGATGCCGCTTGCGTCGTCGCCCGGTTTGGGCGGTTTCTTGTTCAGGGGGCGGACCCGCGGGACATTGTATCCCTTGAGCTCGATTCCCTTGATGTTGATCTTCTCGTCGGGGCCGATCTCCATGCGGTAGGGGAGGGCGTCGTCCTTTTCCTCCGGCCGAGCCGTGTAGGCGAAGTTGAACGAGAGCAGGGTGTCGTCCTTCACGGGCACCTCGGAGGGCAACACGTATTCGCGCCACAGCATGCCGTTCACCTTCACGGACGCGCCGCCGCCCTCCACGGTAAACGATCCGTCCTGCTCGTCGATCTTCTTCTCGCCGGTGTAGGCGGTGAAGTATTTCTCGTCGAACTGGAGGGTCACCTTCTCCTTGTCGTCGGATTTCACGCCCTTGATGAGGCCGATCTTCTTGAGGAATTCCTTGTCGCCGGAGATGTTGATCTCGCCCCGACGTCCGGTCGTTTTCGACTCGATGGTGATGATGTGTTTTGTGCCCTCGGTGTTGATGTAATTCGTCGAGACCCAGTCCGAGACCGATTCGATGATGCGTTCCTGAAGCGCCTTGAGCGAGCCGCCCCGGAAATTGATGTGGTGCGCTTCGTTATTGATGGTAAACGTGAACTTTCCGGCAGGGAGCTTCTCTTCCTGGTCGATGGGGTCGGTTGAGATCTTGTGGCTGCCCGCAAGGCGCACCACCTCCACCTTCCGGACCCCCTCCTCTGCTTCTTTTCCGGCCAGGGCGTCCACGATGCCCGTGTTCGAGGAGAGGGCCTTTTTGTCATGATACGAGGCGCGAAAACCGTACAATTCGCTCGCGGCGCCGTTGAGGTCGCGGACGACCGTGCTCATGGCGCCGAGAGCGGTTTTCCTTTTATTGTACCAGTTGCGGTCCTCCTCCCATTGCTGGATGGGACGCGCCTCGACCTCCATGAGCTTCTGAATGATGCCCTGGGTATCGACTCCCGATGAAAGCCCGCCCATGGTGATTGGCATGAGATCCTCCCCGATGCCGGGACACTATACGCATGTTGCGCTTACGCAAGCTGCATACAATGTATCAACGGCATACAATCTCTTCAATAGAATATCGGCAAAAAGCCGTTTTTTCGAAAGACGCCAATCGAAAAAAACGCGAATTACCGCGATTCGTCCACGAACATGCCAATCGTCTCCCGGATCTGCGTGAGCAGCCGGATCAATTCGCGCGGCGGAATCTCCTGGATCACCTCCTCGGTCTTTCCGTCGCGCACCTTCATGACGACGCGATTCGCATCGTCGTTAAAGTGAAACGACACGCGGGTGTTTACGCTCCGGGACACCGAATTGAGGCTCTCGACCGCCGCCAGCATGTCCTCGCGCGAAAGCGTGGGTTTCTGCTCGGCGGCGTCCTTTTCCCCCTGGTCCTTCACGGGCCGTTCCGAGCCCGCTGCATAACGCGGATGCGCGAAATTCCTTCCATCATTTGCGACTTTGTTGATTTCCATACCTACCTCCTTGTAGCCGGCCCGGCTTGTGTCGGGCCACCGTACGTCTTCCCTCCGTGAAAAAAATCCCCCTCCCCGTTTCCCAGGCGGGGAGGGTAAAACCGACCGCACTGCAGAAGCCGGTTTTCATGAGATCCCTATCCGAGAAGGTTTAAGATCAGCTGAGGTTTGAAATTCGCCTGAGCCAACATCGCAGTACCACTCTGGATAAGAATCTGGTTCTTTGTGAACTCAACCATCTCAGTCGCCATATCCGCGTCACGGATGCGGGAGTCGGCCGCCAGCATGTTCTCGTACGAGCGGTCAAGCGCCCGAATCGTGTTCTCCATCCGGTTGTAGTAGGCCCCCAGATCCGCCCTCTGTCGATTCAGCTTGTCCAGGGCCAAATCGATGTATCCGATCATGGAGTTTGCCTGCCCTACGGTGGAGATCGACCGTTTCTTGCCGCCGGGGTCCGTCAGATTGAGCGCCTTGGAGCTCATCGTCGAGATGAACGCCTTGATGCGCTGGTTCTGATTGGGGCCCACATGAAAAAACATGCTCCCGGTCCGGCTCGCCTTGGAGTAGACGCCCGTAAGCATCTTCATCCGGTTGAACTCGGAGGAAGTGGCAATGCGGTCCACCTCCTCGATCAACTGCGAGACCTCGACCTGGATCTGCTGCCGGTCCGCATTCGCGTAAATGCCGTTCGCCGCCTGCACCGAGAGCATCCTGACGCGTTGCAGGATGTCATTAATCTGCTGGAGCCCACCCTCGGCCACCTGAACGAAAGAAAGCCCGTTTTGGGCGTTCTTTTCGGCCTGGAACAGACCGTGGATCTGGGTGCGCATTTTCTCCGACACCGCCAGTCCGGAGGCGTCGTCGCCTGCGCGATTAATGGCTTCACCCGATGCGAGCTTCTCGATGGCTTTATCAAGTCGATCCGAAACAACCTTGATCTGCCTGTTCGCGAATATCGCGCTTAAGTTGTGATTGATTCTCATTACAGCTCCCTCCCTTGAAAGATTGCATGGGCGCCCCTGTGCTGTATTTTGAGCGACCCCGGATTTTTCGCACCGGCCATCATGGCTGATGCGGCCCTGTCCATTACGGGGCGAAGGTTGTCTCCTTGGCTGTGCTGCCGAGACTGCCCATAGTCCGGACAACAACGACCGCCGGTGCTTAACCGGCAGCCGGTGATGCCCTCCGACACCACCGGCTGCCGGTGGCCAGGCATGGACAGTTCTTTCGCGGGCTGGAAGCGCGAATGAGAATCATGGTGAGTTTTCAAAGAACCGAATAGCCCGGGTGATGAGTGCCGCCTAGGTGAGCAGCCGTAAAATGGACTGGGGCTGCAGATTGGCCTGGGCGAGCATCGCGGTGCCGGTGTGGACGAGAACGGAATTCTTGGTGAACTCCACCATCTCCTCCGCCATATCGGCGTCCCGGATGCGGGACTCAGCCGCTTGGATGTTCTCGTACGCCGACATAAGGCCCTTTGAGGTCATCTCCAGGCGATTATAGTAGGCGCCGAGGTCCGCGCGCTGTTTCGAGATACGCTGCAAGGCGTTGTCCATGATGCCGATGGCGTTGTTGGCGCCGGCCGGCGTCGAAAGCGAGACGGAGATACGTCCGCCCTGCTTCATTTTCAGGGACTCCGCGGTCATGGTGCCGATGAAAATCCGCTTGCGCTGATTCTGATTGGCGCCCATGTGCAGCCACATGCTGGACTTGGCGTTGACCTTCGAGAACTCACCGGTGAGGATCTTGAACTTGTTGAATTCGGCCTGCGAGGCGATGCGATCCACCTCGTCGACAAGCGCCGATACCTCGACCTGGATGAGCTGCCGATCCTGCGGGGTGTAGATGCCGTTTGCCGCCTGAACGGCCAGCACCCGAATCCGCTGGATGATGTTCGACGTCTGATCGAGGAACCCCTCGGCGGTTTGTACAAATGACATCCCGTCCTCGGTGTTGCGCTCGGCCTGACGAAGCCCATGGATCTGTGTCCGCATCTTCTCGGACACGGCCAGTCCGGAAGCGTCGTCGCCCGCCTTGTTGATACGGAGGCCCGACGCCAGCTTCTGCATGCTCTTGCCCACTTCCCACGACGTGAACTTGAGCGACCGGTTCGCGTTGATTGCACTCATGTTGTGATTGATAATCATTTTACACTCCTTTGTTCTATGTGTTCTGGCTTCCTTGCCATACCGACCCGTGAGGGCGGATGTAGGCCGGTAGCTTGATACCGATTGCGGCCGCAGTTAACGGCCGGGACGAGTGCGCCTGTTCCAGGCTTGTATTTGGGCCAATATAAGCTTGGAACGCGAACAAAGGTCGCCCCGTGATTATCGCATCACAACCCGGGTTATTTCAAAGAACCATAAGGTGACAATTCACCTTGCTCGTATGATCGGCCCCAAAGTCTGTAAAATTTAATTCGATCGCGGTTTTTTTAATGAATTCTGGGGAGATTATTCCAAAATACGGCAAAATATCATATGTTTTGATCCATTTTGATTGTTTTTTAAAAACTTGAAGTTTTGGTATAAAAAATGACTTGCGAGGACCATTTCACTTGTTGGATTTTTTTTAATCGAGTGAGAAAGCCGGTTTGATGAGGCATGTATTAATTTTTGGAAATGGCATCGGGAAAAAACGCCCAACTGGGTTGACTATTCAATGCAAGATTTTGTATACTATATACGTCGCGCGTTTCGTGTTAATGCCATCGCGACGAGCGATGGCGATGAAGAAATCAGAGCAACTGCGGGAAAGAGGGTTTATTAACCAATAAGCATGGTTCCCTATGTGCAACAAGGGGATTGATGCGCAATAAACGCAGAAATTGCCAGTTTTGCGGTATGGCTATTGTAATAGATTTGTGCGGATATATTTGACGATAGGAAACCCGATGCGGCCGCACTGGCCAACTCACCTGAATTGTTCGGGTGAATAATGCGGTTAGTGTCGCCATTTCGGCGAAGAGAAAAATGAAACGTGGGTATCGTTTTTCCCGAACGTCGCGATATGCGTGCCGGGCGATTGTCGCGGTGCTCCTGTGGTCATTCGGACCCAGCGCCACCGTTTTCCCGACGACCGACGAATCGGTATCGAATACCCGCGGCTTTCTCGCCGGCCTGGGCGGGGGCTACCTGGTCCCCGGGGGCACATTCCAGAAGGACCTCAATCCGGGTATTGGCTACGGCGCAACCCTGTTGTACTTCTCCGCCTGGAACATGATCCTTTTCGAGAGCAATCTCCTCTACGGACGGTATGATGTGAACTTTAGCCCCGGTTCATATCTGAGCCAGGTCACCGTTACCGTGGGACCGGGATTGTACTTCCCGGTTTTCGACTGGTTGCAGCCGTACGTGAGCCTGCAGGGCGGCGTCAACTACCTCTCCTTCACGTTCAGCCAGACCGGGGCCCGCGAGGATGCCTACAAACCGATCGGGCTGATGAGCGCAGGGCTTCTGGTGCAACCGTTTGATTAGAGGCCCGGTCGCTCACATCGCCAGCGCCAGGAGCGCGTCGGCCGTGTCTCGCAGCGCCGTGTCGCTCATTCGCGCGTCCCCCGTCGCAAATGCGCGCCGGAGGGCCTCGATGCGGTCCGCGCGGGCGTCGTCGGTTTCGCCACCGGCATCGATCGCCCGGCGAATCGCGGGGGCGAGCTCGCGGGCAAGCCGCCGCGATCGCGCATGTTCCATGTCGATGGCGCGCGCGGCCGCAAAGCGCTCTCGCGCCTCGGGCGATATCACAACGCTGTCCGTATCGCTGCGCTCCCGCTTGAGGGCGCTTGAACCCCAGACATGATGTTCGTGCGGCCGGCGGTCGTTCAGTTTGCTGCTTGTGGAAAATCCGTATATCTTCATGCGGTACCTCCCTGCTGCGATCGTTCTGCGATTATGTCACTCACAGAATATCTATCGGAAAAACTACATCTACGTTTAGCCAAAAATATGTTTAGTAATATTTTTTTTCGCTGATCCCGTCACCGCCGGAATCGTCATCATCCGGGTCAGTGTTGATACAGGTGCAAAGGGAAGGGAACAGGCCTTCGGTTACAGCTCGGCGCTGAGGCGCGTGCGTAGCGAATCGATCGTTTTGATAGGCTGACACGAGCGGGGAAATACCCGCGTTCGCACAGCGTCCGGTTGAGCGCCGTTCGGCGATTCCGTTTCGCCCCGGTTCGGACGCGCGGGTGACTATAAAAAACGCAGGAAAATCCGTAAATTATGGGGAAATTCGCGATTCTGTGACCGATTATTGATAGAGAAGGCCCATACTACAAATCAGGGATCTATCAATGACACTCGCGCGCTGGCTCATCTTCATCGGCGTTCTCGGCATCATCGTGATGTCGCTCGGCTTCACCTCGCTGCGCTCCGACATGCTGGAGCGGGACTACACCGAATCGCTGGTCGATATCAGCAACCGGATCGCGCTCGCGGTGAACCGCGTGTTCAAGGGGGCCGATCCGCGCCGCCCCGAGGCGGAGATGCCCACGGCGGTGGTCGCCATCAGCGCGAAGTATCGCCCCGAGCTCATCGCGGTGTTCGACCGCGAGAACCGGGTCATTGCCGACAAGAAGCTCTATCAGGCGATTGCCGCGGACGAGTTGTACGACAGCATCATCAACGAATTCCGCGAGGGCGCCCTCGCGCCCGATCCGGGCCGGCAGTTCGTGGTGCGCTACTATAACCGGGCGAAGTGCTATCTGTTCGTGAAAAGCGTCACGGAGGGGCGCATCCTCATCATCTTCCCCTACCGCATGACCGCGGCGGCGAAGGTGCGGCTGGGGCTCGAGCTCGCGCTTCTGTGCATGGGCGTGGTGCTGGTGCTCACCGTGGTGTACATTCTATTAGCCAAACGGAAACCTGTCACGGAGGAGCCGACGGAGGAATCGGAGCCGTACCGGGACGTGACGGTGGACCGAAAGCGACTCGCGAAAAACCGCGAGAACAGTCCCATCTATCGCGATATGCGCAATGCGGCCGCGGCGTCGCTGGACGCACACGTCTACGAGGGATTTTCCGCGATCGCCGCGCGCACCACGCCGGACGCGGTCTCGCTCTACATCGCGCGCGACCGCGCGAGCCGTCTCGAGAAGCGCTATGAACTCAACGGGCAGGCCTTTCTCAAGGTCGATTCCGGAAGCTACGAGGCCATCGACGTCGACAACGAGATCGGCGAGGGGCTGCGCAATGAATCGCTGCTCATGCTCGACGGCGGCCGGCGGGTGATCGCGCCGGTCCTGTACCGCGACGCGCTGATGGGCGCGGTGGTGATACTCCGCCAGCTTCCCTTCTCGGGGGCCGAGATCCACGACATCCGCGATGAGATCGTGGCGATGGCGAGGTTCATCAACGAATACATGCTGCTCAACGACGTGATGGTGGACCGCGACACGGGCGTGTACAGCCGCGCCTTCCTCAAGCTGAAATACGATGAGCTGTTGAACCAGCCACGCGGCGCCCGCGTCCCGCTTGCGGTGATGGCCGTCAAGGCGATCAACGGGACCCCGGAGGAGGGGAGCGAGGAGCGGCGGCTGCTGCTTCAGGCGGTCGCCGAGCGGATCTACGAGCACCTGCGCGCGGATGACGTCCTGAGCGCGGGGGACGATTTCGTGGTGTTGATGAAGGGCGCCGGCGCGCGCGAGGCGGCAGCGGCCGAGGAGGGCGTACTGCGGGCGCTTTCGAATGTTCGGATCACGATCGACAAGAAGTCCTATCCGCTTCGCCCCTTCACGGGAATCGCGTCGATCGAGGAGGGCTCGGCTGATCCGCTCGAGGACGCGCGGCGGAATCTCGAGCGCGCCGTCGCCGAGGCCACGATCAACGCGGACGGGCGGACCGAGCCGGGCGCTTGAGGCAGTTGGCCCGGTTGGGCGAAAAAATACTTGCATTTACTCACCTGCTGCAGCGATGTGCATGTATGAAGGTTCGATTACTGCCGCTCATTATCATCATGCTGAGCGCCGTTGTGACGCTCGTGTCGTGTGATGATCCCGGTGTCGTGTTCGAATTCGAGACGTTCGACTTCGGCGCCGTTGAGCAGGAAAAGTCGCTTCAGGCCGTGTTCGCATTCCGCAATGCGGGCAAGCGGACGCTGGTGATAGAACGGGTTCAGCCCACCTGAGGGTGCGCAGCGGCCCTGCTCTCGAGCAAGGAGATCCCCGCCGGCGGCGAGGGGAAGATTGAAGTGACGCTGTACACGAACAAATATACCGGTACGATGTCCAAGACGATCCAGGTGTTCACCAACGACCCCGAGCGGCCGAAGATCAGTTTGCGGGTACACGCCACCGTCAGGGAGTAGTCCTTCCGGAGGTCGCCTGATACCATGAAGCCCGGACGCATCACCCTTCCCGGATACCCCAGTCCCCTGGGCGTGAAGCTCGACATGAACGGGGCGCAGTTCGCCGTTTTTAGCCGTCACGCCTCATCGGTTACGTTGGTGCTGTTCGAATCGGCGGACCCCGACGCCCCCGTCGAGGAGTTCGTGCTCGATCCGCACCTCAACAAGACGGGGGACATCTGGCATCTGTGGATCGCGGGGGTGAGCGAGGGCCAGCTCTACGGCTATCGCATGGACGGGCCCTACCTGCCGTTTCGCGGGCATCGCTTCAATCCGCACAAGCTTCTCCTGGACCCCTACGCCCGTTCGATCGCAGGCGGACCTGTCTGGGACCTGCGTCACTCGCGCGGGTTCGATCCGGACTCGCCCGAGGCCGATCTGTCCTTTTCCAAGGCGGACAATGCCGCGTGCGCTCCGCGCTGCATCGTCGTGAACACCGAGGTGGACCTCTTCGATCGGCCGCTCAAGACCCCCCTCGCGGACACGATTATTTATGAGCTCCATGTGAGGGGGTTTTCGGTGCATCCGTCATCAGGCGTTGAATTCGCCGGGACCTACCGGGGCATCATCGAGAAGATCCCCTATCTCAAGGAGCTCGGGGTTACCGCGGTGGAGCTCATGCCGGTGCAGGAGTTCGACGAGCTGGAGAACATCAACGTGGATCCCGCCACCGGCGAGCGGTTGCGCAATTACTGGGGCTACAGCACCATGTCGTTTTTCGCGCCGCGGGGGCGCTACTCGCACGCGGGCTGCATGGGCGAGCAGGTGTACGAGTTCAAGGACATGATGTGCGCGCTGCACGAGGCGGGGCTCGAGGTGATCCTGGACGTCGTGTTCAATCATACCGCCGAGGGCGACCAGATGGGGCCCACGCTTTCGTTTCGCGGCATCGATAATTCGATCTATTATATTCTTGATGAGAACCGCCGGTTGTATAAAAACTTCTCGGGCTGCGGCAACACCATCAACTGCAACCATCCGCTCGTGCGCGATTTCATCATCGACTGCCTGAAGTTCTGGGTGGTGGAAATGCACGTGGACGGCTTTCGGTTCGATCTGGCCTCCATCCTGGGTCGCGACCAGACCGGAGCCATTTTGGCCAACCCGCCACTCATCGAAAAGATCATGGAGGACCCGATCCTTCGCAGCACGAAGATCATCGCCGAGGCCTGGGACGCGGCGGGGGCCTACCAGGTGGGGAACTTTCCCGGGCGTTGGGCCGAGTGGAACGGAAAGTTCCGGGACGATGTGCGACGATTCTGGCGCGGCGACGAGAACACCGTGGGGTACTTCGCCACGCGGATCACCGGGAGCTCGGACCTCTATGGCGGCGAGAACAAGGGGCCGCTGCACAGCATCAACTTCATCACCTGCCACGACGGGTTCACGATGAACGACCTGGTCTCGTTCCGCGACAAGCACAATGAGGCCAACGGGGAGGGCAACCGGGACGGCGAAAACACCAATCTGAGCGCGAACTATGGAATCGAGGGGGCCGAGGTGACGCCCTTCATCGAGCGGCGGCGGGTGCGGCAGATCAAGAATTTCATCGCCACGCTCTTCCTGGCGCAGGGCGTTCCCATGCTTCTCGCGGGGGACGAGTTCCGCCGGACGCAGCGCGGGAACAACAATGCCTACTGCCAGGACAACGACATCTCCTGGATCGACTGGGGCTGTCTGGAGCGGCACCGTGAGATTGTCCGCTTTTGCCGGGAGATGATCCGCTTCCGGAAGGAACATCACGCCCTTCGTAAAAACGAGTTCTTTACCGGCAGTGCGCATAACGATCATCCGGAGCCCGACATCTCCTGGCACGGGACGCGCCCGGGCGAGCCCGACTGGCTCCCCGGCAGCCGCTTCATCGCCTGCCTCCTCAACGGGGCCTATGTCGAGGACGAATACGGTACGCCGGATGTTGATATCTACTTGGCCTTTAACGCGTCCCTGTTTTCGTATCCGGTCCTCCTTCCGCCGCCGCCGTCGGGGGGCGCGTGGCGCGTCGCGGTGGACACGGCGCTTCCCGAGCCGGACGATATCGCCCCCTCAGGATGCGAGCGCCCGCTCGACGGCCTCCGCTATCGCGTTCAGCGCGGTTCGACGGTCGTGCTGATTAGCGGTGCGTGACGAGCGTGTCGCCTGACCCGGCTTATTTTTTTTCTGCATGGTTTTTCTCCGGCGCTCGTAATAGGAGTATACGGCCCCGTTGGAGGATGCCATGCCCATCGATACGACGCTATATGTTCACGAATCGACTCTGGACTCGATTTGCGAGATATGCGCGCTGACCGGGCGGACGCGCAACCGGATCATCGTGATGCTGCTCCGGGCCGCTTTGCGCGATAGGTCGCGAGCGGTGCGGATCGGGTGCTCGGTGCGGTACCAATCGCGCGATCGCAGGGAGAAGTGGCGCACCGTCCATGTGCGACTCAGCGAGGACGAGGCCGATTACTTCAAGGACCTGCGGAACTTTTACCGGATGTCGGATTCGTTGATTTTGGCGATTGCGGTCCGTGACTATTTCGACGATATTCTCCGTCAATCGAGATCGGGGGGAATGACCGATAACTATCCGTTTTCAAACTACATACTTTCGCGTGAGGAGATCGATGGGCTGGTTTTCTGGCGGATCTGCTGGGGGTTCCCCGAAAAACCCGAAAAATACTTCCTCTTGTGACCGATACAGTCCCCATAAACGAATAATGGCTTGCCGTGTGCCGCGGTAACGGATACCATGTAGCTGTATGTATATCGTACTCATAGTAACACTCGTGGCCGTGCTCGGGATCGTGATATGGGCGCTATTCGGAAAGGGGGAGGGCCTCACCGACAAGGACGACGTGGAGTCGCCGGATCGCGTGTTCCGAAGGCGCGCGACCGACCAGGAGATCGAGAAGCGCTTTCCCGACCAACCCGACCGGCGGGCGCGTCAGGATCCGGCGGAGCGCACCGGTCCTTCGCGCAAGTCCGATTCCGAGGCGGGCGGGCAGGAGGTCGATGACGACTTCGAGTTGCCCTATAAGGCCGACGAGATCATCTCCGATTCGTCGCGGTTCCGGATCTACAAGCGCACCCTCATCAACTCCGAGATATACGCCCGCAACAGCGATTTCGCGACGGCGATCTCCCTGTATGAAGGGGTCAACAGCCGCATCAACGACGAGAACACCAACCGGAAAATCGAAGCGAACATCGAGTACCTGAAAAAATTCCAGGAAACGCAGGATATTCGCCGCACCGCCAAGGATGCGTTGAGCAGAAAGGGCAAGGCGAAGAAAACGAGCGAGATCAAGCTCACCTTCGACGGGCCGGTCTCGCTGCCGGAGAACCTGAACATCGGGCTGGTGCCGCCGCCGAGGCCGGAGGACCGGCAGGATATCGATGTCGCCAAGATCGTGGACGAGGTCACCCGAAAGATCGAGGAGAAGGGCCTGCCCGCCGGCGGTGCGGACCTGAAGCGCTTCTCCGAGGACATCGACCACCTGCGCGGCAGCCTGAACGAGCTCAAGGAGGTGCGCGACACCCTCCGCTCCGAGGTCGCGGGCGATGTTCGGCACAATACGGATCACGCCATCGCCGGAGAGCTTGCGGCGCTGCGTTCCAAGATCGAGAACCTCGCCGGCGAAAAGGAGCGTTTGCGACAGGAGCTCGAGTCGATGAAAGTCGGGCGCGATTCCGGCGCCGGGGATGCGGAGCTTATCACGCAGGGCCTCGACAGGCTGTCGGAAACCAGCGGACAGCTGAGCCAAACGATGCGCAGCCTCGAGGAGATCGCGCGGATGAACGCGGCGTCCGCCGCATCGGCGGTGGCGGACGCGGCGAATCTTCCCGCCACGACGGAGGCGAAATACACCGCCGCGGAGGACCTGGCGAAGCTCGAGGATTTATTGTCGAAGGTTCCCCGCATCGATGCGCCGGACCCGCGACGGCTCGATGCGCGCCCGCGAAAGGGCCGCGATACCCGTTTTCCCGACGAGGCGAAGGGAGACCTGCACAAGCGAACCGAGGCGCTCGAGAAGATCGAGAAGCGTCGCGAGGACGAGACCGAGGAAATCGAGCTCCTCAGCGACTACATCGAAGACAAGCCCCACGATACGATGAGCGACGAGGAGATATTCGAGAAGATCCTGCAGGACCGCGCGCCGGGCGATCACAGCGCGTTCGAGATCATCGGCGATCGCGGGCGTGACGCCGAGCTTCCCTACGATGCGACCATCGACGAGATGCAGCGGCACCAGCAGGACGAGATGAAGTTTTACGAGAAGTTCCTCAAGCACGACAAGCGAAAGCGCAAGGAGCTGCCCATCCTGAAGGTGAGTTACGATTTTTCAAGGTTGCCGGACGAGTTTAGCCTCGCGAGGGACAAGAACATCCTCGAGTATTCTTTTTATAAATACAAGGGGATGCTGGAAAAAGCGAACGACTTTATCAAGAAGCGCAAGGTGCGCGACGCCATCAATTACTACAAGGTCGTGATGGGGCAAAACATTCCGCCCGAGTTCAAGTCCATGATCCGAAAGAACATCAACGACCTGACCGAATACCTCGAAAAGTACCTCACGGCCGACTGATCGGCGAGCGGCCCGGCGCCCCCCAAAGGGCTTGACAGATATCACACGGCCGGTATGATCAGTTCAATTTAGCGGGATGATCCACACATACAATTCGCATCGTTCGATCACGCGTGGTTCGGGCGGTGCGCCAATGGCATGGCATGAATTCGGCTGCGCAACTCAAACGAATCCTGATCGTCGAGGACGAGCCCATCGTGGGGCTCGACCTGCAGGCCATGCTCGAGCCCATGGGGTATGCGGTGATGGCCATCGTGCCGACCGCGGACGAGGCGTATCGCGCGGCCCTCGCCGGATCGCCCGACCTTATCCTGATGGACGTTCGCCTCAAGGAGGGCAGTGACGGGGTCGATGCCGCGCGGCGCATCAGGCGCGAGCTCGACGCGCCGATCATCTACATCACCGCGACCGCGGACGATGCAACCGTCGACCGTGCGCGCGATACCATGCCGTACGGCTATCTTATCAAGCCCATCACCGAGCGGGACCTCGTCACCAATGTCGATTCGGCCATCACGCGACACGCCATGGAACGCGCGCTGCGCGAGAGCGAGGAGCGTTTCCGGACCATCTTCGAAGCGGCGAACGATTCCATTATTATCCATGATATTGATACCGGCGGAATCGTGGATGCCAACCGTCGAGCCATTGAGTTCTACGGCGGCGAGGACTTAAATGCGCTTTGGTCGGACGACCGCTGGGCCGACCCGCCGTATTCGGCCGCAGATGCGTTGCGCTGGATTCGCCGCGCGGCCGACGAGGGTCCGCAAACCTTCGAGTGGAAGTATCTGCACCATTCTGGCGAGTGCTTTTGGGAAGAGGTGAGTCTCACGAAAATACGGTACGGGGGCGCGGAGCGGGTGCTGGCCGTCTCGCGGAACATCACCGAGCGGAAGCGGATGGAGGCCGCGCTGCGCGAAAGCGAGCAGCTTTACCGGACGCTCGTGGACACCTCCCCCGACGCCATCATTATGAGCGACCTGGCGGGGAACATTCTGTTTGCGAACATGCAGGCGGCGCGGCTTCTCGGCTACGGTTCGGTCGAGGAGTACATCCTGGGCATGAAGAACGTCTTCATGCCCATCGCTCCGGACGACCGGGCCCGCGCCATCGAGAACGCGCAGCGAACGCTCGAGACCGGCGCCGTGAGCGGCATCGAGTACACGATCCTCCGCCGAAACGGCGAGGCCTTTCCCGCGGAGTTGAGCGCCTCGCTGGTGTACGACGCCGATCACCGTCCGCGTGGCTTCATTGCCGTTGTGCGCGATATCTCGGAGCGGAAGCGGGCGGAGGAGTCCCTACGGGAGATGATGGGCGAGCTCCGCGCGATCTATGACAGCCAGCACGACGGGATTTACGTGGTCGACAGCGAGACCCGGCGTTTCATGCGGGTTAACTCGTCGCTGTGCGAGCATTTCGGTTACAGCGCCGCGGAGTTTTGCTCGCTGATCGTGGAGGATGTCCACCCGCCGGACGCGCTCCCGCGCGTCCGCGAGGAGTTTGCCATGCTTCGGGACGGCCTGAAGGACATCGCGCCGGCCATTCCCTGCCTCCGGAAGGACGGCAGCGTGTTCTTCGCCGATATCGCGGCGCGCCGGATCGTCTTCCATGGCCGTCCGGCCCTCACGGGATCATTCCGGGACATCACCGAGCGCATCCGCGCCGAAGACGAAAAGCGCCGTCTCGAGGAGCAACTTCGCCAGGCGCAGAAGATGGAATCGATCGGCCGGCTCGCGGGCGGCGTGGCGCACGACTTTAACAATCTGCTCACCGTGATCATGGGCAACGTGTCGCTCGCGCTGATGGACCTGAATGCCTCGAACCCGCTGTACAAGACGCTCGATGTGGTGATGCGCGCCGTGGAGAGCGCGGCGTCGCTTACCCGCCAGCTTCTCGCCTTCAGCCGCAAGCAGATCATCGAACCGCGCAGCATCAATATGAGCGAGCTCGTGCAGGACATTCGCGACATCCTGGGCCGGGTGGCCGGCGATGCCGCGCGGCTGGAGCTGCGGCTCGCGCCCGAGTCGGGATTCGTCCAGGCCGATCGCGGTCAATTGGAGCAGATGATCATCAACCTGGTGTCCAATGCGCGCGATGCGATGCCCGAGGGCGGGACGATCCGCATTGAAACGGCCGATGTCGATCTGGATGCCGAGTATTGCCGCCGCCATCCCGAGGCGACCCCCGGCCGGCATATCGTGCTGTCGGTGACCGATACCGGGATCGGGATGTCCCCGGAGATACTCGCCAATATCTTCGAGCCCTTCTTTACCACCAAGCCGCACGGCAAGGGGACCGGGCTCGGTCTCTCGACCGTATACGGGGCAGTGAAGCAGAACGGGGGATCGATTGAGGTCGATTCCGCGAAGGGCCGGGGGACCACCTTTCGCATCTTTCTCCCGCGTCTTGCCGAGCCGCAGCTTGGGCCGATCGCGCCGGAGGCCGAAACGGACCTTCCCACCGGGACCGAAACCATCATGCTGGTCGAGGACGAGCCGGTGGTGCGCGATCTCACGCTCAATCTGCTTATGCGGCAGGGCTACCGCGTGCTGCATTACGCCGGGGCCGGCGAGGCGCTTATCGCCCTGGAGGGATACGCCGACCCGATCCATCTCCTGCTCACGGATATCATCATGCCGGGTCTCAATGGGCGCGAGCTGGCGCGCATGGTGCTTGAAAAACGCCCTGAGACGAAGGTGCTTCTCATATCAGGCTATTCCGGAAGCTCCTCGCTTGCGGGCGATGTCCACGAGGCGTTCAATTTCCTGCCGAAACCGTATACGCCGTCCGTGCTTGCTCGGAAAATCAGGGAGATACTCGACTCGAAACCGTGACCGTTGTTCGTTGATCGGCGCCATCTCCCATGCTCCCGTCACCCCCGCTATGAACCTATCGCGAGCGCGGTCGGACGCGCACCGTGAGCAGATAGGGGATATTTCCGTTCGCCGCATTGTCCAGCGCGGCCACCATGATATAATACCTGCCCGCGGATTCCAGGGGGGCGTCCATGAGCGATTCGTCGCCCCCAACGCCATTTTTATCGGCGCAACCCAGGACCGCACCGCTTCGGTTATGGAGGCATACGAGGGCGTTTATCGACGGCGCCCCGATCAGGGTGATGTCGATGAGCGAAGCCTCGCTTGCACCGTCCGCAGGGACATCTATGGAATACCAGTCCTCCTCCCTGAATTCGGCCGTGGGGCGCCGGTTCTCGGGATTGCGCCCCGGCGAAAAGTAACCGCGCATCTCCTGTCCCGCGACAATGGGATTCGCCGCGGACGGCGCGTCGTTTGGCTCGCGCTCCTCGTTGGGGCGCGCGGGGCGGCCATCGATGACGAGATGGTACGGCCTCCCGCGGGTGGCCGCGCCGATCGCATCCCGGTGACGCACCATCACGACGTAACCGCCCGGAGCGGCGTGGAAGTTGCACATGCGCTCCGGCGCCCCGTGACGGCCGTCATCGACCGTCTTGAGCGGCGTGAATCCCGCGTGGTCGATGGCCCCGATCGTAAAGCCATGGTCGATCCCTTCGGCGGCCGAGAGCCGTATGTCGAGGACGGTTGGGCGCGCTATCGCAAAGGCGAAAAAGTCCGTGTCGCCCGCGGTCCCGATGACGCCGCGGACGGTCGCGTTCACCGTTATCTGCGTGGCCTGCCGCGGCGTATCGTTCGGTTCGACCTCGGTGAATTGCGCGCGCGAGCAGTTCGCGAGCGCCGCGAGCGCAATCAACATAGAAAAGCAAACG
Source organism: Spirochaetota bacterium (assembly GCA_029562645.1). Lineage (GTDB taxonomy): Bacteria > Spirochaetota > UBA4802 > UBA4802 > JAKQUI01 > JAKQUI01. The sequence goes on along the minus strand of JAKQUI010000003.1, from coordinate 100,397 downwards.
AGGGTCTTTGTCCAACCCGATGCTGGCATGTACCGCCTCCATTCCGGCAGTGTGGGATGATGGCGGCGCCGGGCGCGCCGCCGCATGCGGAAACATGCGCCCGCGAAGGGGCGCAGCACAAGCACAAATCGGCCCTTGAGGGTTAAAATTCTTCTTGAAATTAGCCGTTTTTATGACGATTCTGACTGTAGAACCTCCCCGGCGCGCAGACGGTGCCGCGTCGGGTGCGTCGTTCGCGTCTTCCGATCGTCGCGCGCAACCGTTTCACCGAGCGAGGAGCAATGGCGTCTGCCCAGTTTAAAGTCGAGAACTACCTTGCCAAATCCTTCATCACGGTGGAGGGGAAGAAGAACTCGGACAATTTTTACATCATTCGCACCGGGAAGGTGAAGCTCCAGAAGGAGAACCCGGTCGTGGCGGAGGACCCGTACAGCGTGCTGGGCCCGGGGGACTTTTTCGCCGTGATCTCCTGCATGAGCGGGCATTCGCGCATCGAGACCGCGGTGGCGCTCACCGACGTCTCACTCATCTCCGTCGAGCGCGACCAGTTCGGCATCCTCATCCAGCGCAATCCCGTCGTGGCCATGAAGATCATCCGCTTCTTCAGCAAGCAGCTGCGCGAATTCGACCAGGCGATCACCCGGCTCACCTTCAAGAACATCGTGGAGGAGGAGCCGTCGCACCTGTACAACATCGGCGAGTTTTACTTCACGCGCAAGAGCTTCAATCACGCCGCCTACGCCTTCCAGCGCTATCTGCAGTACTGTCCCAACGGCGATTATAAGAACAAGGCCGTGGAGCGGCTCAAGGCGTTGCGCGCGCCGCTGCGCGTTCCGGAAAACCCCCAGGCCAGCAGCCTCACCCGGAACTACCGCGACAACGTGATGGTCTTCTGCGAGAACGAACCCGGCCAGGAGCTCTACATCATCCAGGCGGGCAAGGTCAAGATAACCAAGATCGTCGACGACGAGGTGCTGCTCGCCGTGCTCAAGGCGGGCGACATCTTCGGCGAGATGGCGCTCCTGGACAATAAGCCCAGAAGCGCCTCGGCCATCAGCTTCGGCGACGTGACGCTGTTCGCGATCAACAAGGCGAACTTCGAGGGCATGGTGCAGGCGCAGCCGCAGATGGCCACGCGCCTCATCCAGCTCCTCTCCGAGCGGATCTGGACGGCCTACCGGCAGCTCGAGAACATCATGATCAAGGACCCCATCGGCCGCATCTACGACACGCTGCTCATTCAGGTCGAGAAGCAGAAGATCAGGATCGCGAGCAAGGAGTCGCATAATTTCGAGATCGGGACCAAGGAGCTCGTGAACATGGTGGGGCTGCCGCCGGACAAGGGCGAGCAGCTCATCGTCCAGCTCCTCGAGAACAAGCACTTCCGGCTCGAAGCCGGGAAGATCATCTGCACCGACCTGGCCGAGCTCGAGAAGACCGTGCAGTTCTATCGCAAAAAGACGGTCATGGAAAAGAAGCGTGAAGCCTCGAAAAATCCTTAAGCCGCTTCTCCTGTGTAGCGCTCTCCTCGTTCTTTGTGCGGCCGCCGGTGCGGCTTTCTTTTTATACCGATACCCCAAGGAGCGATTGGGCGCTCGCCTGGCCGCGCAGATCGGCGACGCCATCAAGCGCCGGGTGGTGGTCCAGTCGGTCGAGTACGGCCTCAATGGCGTGATCCTCAGGAACGTAACCATCCGCGACGGGATGCGCGACAGCGACCCGGTCCTCGCCTCCGTGGAGGAGGCGCGCCTTCGTTTTTCGATCCGCTCCCTGGTGCTCTCGCTCGAGTTCAAGGTTTGGTGGGTCCTTCTGCAGAACGCCTTTGTGGTGCTTTCGACCGACGGGGAACGCTGGAATATCGAGCGCCTCATCGACGATATCGGCGGCGGTTCGAAATCCCCGATGACGGCATCCGTGTCGCGCGTGATCCTGTCGGGTTGCCGCTTTGCGCTTGCGGAGACGCCGGGACCGCTGCGCCCGCTCGCCGGCACCTACGGGATCGGCGGCGTGATCGACATCGAGCCCGGCGCGCCGATTACGATACGCGATGCGCGCGTGCGGCTCCCGGAGGGGCGGGGGTCGTGCGCCGGCGATCTTGCCGTCAGGCGGGAGGAGCGCGGCGCGACGCTTACGGGCGATGTGCGGCTCGACAACTGCTCCCTGGGATGGGTGTACCGCTGGCGCCGGCGCGGCCCGCTTCCCTTCGCCGCGGTTTCCGGATCAATCACGGGTCTCTCGGTGAGCACGCGCGCGGTGAGCGGTGCGGTGAATGCGGACGTTGTGGCCGATACCGGCGCGCGCATCGCCGTCCGCGGGCGGTGCGCCGTGGACATCGCGGGTCGCCGCGTCGCCATCACGCAGGCCGTCGGCACGACCGGTTCGTCGCGCGTGGCGCTCGAGGAGGCGGCCTTCACCTTCGGCGGCGACCTGAACCGCCTGCGGCTGGGCGACATCGACGCCGACGCGCGCGAGATCAACCGCGTCTATCCGCTTCTCCCGGAGCGTATCGCCGGGCGCGTGACCGGACGCCTGTCCCGCGAACGCGGACGCCTGAGCGGCTCGCTTGTTCTCGGCGACGCGGCATACAATCCCGAGGAGCAAACCGTCACCGGCGTGAACGGCGCGATCGTCATCGAGAACAACGTCTTTACCGTTCGCGACCTGCCGGTCCGGTTTCGCGGTCAACCCCTGCGCGTGTCCGTCGCGTCCACCGATGGAAATCTCAACAGGCTTTTCCTCGATATCTCCGCGCCCGAGTTTCGCATCAACGACATGCCGTCGGGCGACTCCCGCGGGCCGTCGTTTTCCGGGGGCCTCCCGTTCGTCGTTACCGGAAAGTCCGCCATCGGGACCGTGTTCTGGGACAACCTGGCGGTCACGGGGTTTGCCGTGTCGTATGGCCTCGAGAAGGACGTGCTGTCGGTGCATCATTACTCATGCCGTCTGTTCGGCGGAGAGGTGAGCGGCCGCGGGACCGTCCGCTTCGGGAGAACGGAACGGACGGTCGACGTGTCCGTCGCGTTCAAGAACGCGAAGCTGCAGGAGCTGGCGCGCCTGAGCGACAAGACACGGGACCGCATGTTCGGAATCGCGAGCGGGGTCGCGGGGTTGCAGATAACGCTCCCCGAACGGACGGGGGCGCGGCCGGAGATCCGGGGTACCATCGTCTTCTCGATCGTCAAGGGTAAGTTTGTCGATACCGGGATCCAGAACGGCCTGGTCGCCATTCTGAAGGAACTGCAGTACAAGCTGCGGGATCTCGAGTTCGAGAGGATCAGCGGCACCATCGTCGTTCAGGGCGATCGCTTCGTCATCAACAGCCTCACCCTGCAGGCGCCGGAGATCGTGGTGACCTTCGGCGGGTACGCCACCCGAAGCCTCGCGGGCGACCTTCGCATCGAGCTGGATTTCAGCCGCGCCTTTCTCAAGGACGTCCCCAATCCGGCGGTTTGGGGCATCAGCAAGTATCGGCGCGAGGGCCGCTACCGCATACCGGTTGTGGCCAAGGGCGGGAACATCACCAGCAGCACGAACATCAAACTGGCCGACTAGCGCTTGCTTTTGATCGTGTTCATCAGCCCGCCCTTTTCGATGATCTCCTTCATGAACGGCGGGAAGGGCTTCGCCGCGTATTCCTTGCCGGAGGTGGCGTTGCGGATAACGCCATTGTCGAAGTCCACCTCGAGCTCGTCGCCGGGCCGGATGTCGTCCGCGGCCTCGGGCGATTCCACGATGGGGAAGCCGATGTTGATGCTGTTGCGGTAGAAGATGCGCGCGAAGGACCGTGCGATCACGCAGGAGATCTTCGCGGCCTTGAGGGCGATGGGCGCGTGCTCCCGCGAGGAGCCGCAGCCGAAGTTGGACCCGGCCACGATGATGTCGCCCGGCGCGGCCTTCTTCATGAAGTCGGGATCGGCGTCCTCCATGCAGTGCCGTGCGAGCTCGTTCGGGTCGGACGTGTTCAGGTAACGCGCCGGAATGATCTCGTCGGTGTTGATGTCATCCCCGAATTTCCAGGTTTTTCCTTTGGCCTTCATGCGTTTCCTCCGTGGTGATAGCGCCAGTGCACAGGAGGGGCAGGGCGGTGCCCTGCCCGTACCCTACGTCAGTTCATCCGGGTGGCCGATCCTGCCCAGCACCGCCGATGCAGCGGCGACCGCGGGGCTGGCGAGATAGACCTCGCTCCTGGGATGTCCCATGCGGCCGACGAAGTTTCGGTTGGTGGTCGCGACGCAGCGCTCGCCCTCGGCGAGGATGCCCATGTGCCCGCCCAGGCACGGTCCGCAGGTGGGAGCCGATATGGCCGCCTCCGCCGCGAGGAATACGTCGAACAGGCCCTCCTTCATCGCCGTCTGGTACACCTCCTGGGTGGCGGGGATGATGATGAGCCGCACGTCCCGGTGCGCCGTTTTCCCCTTGAGCACCTCCGCCGCGAGGCGCAGGTCTTCGATGCGCCCGTTGGTGCATGATCCGATGACCACCTGGTCGATCGTCGTGCCGTTCTCCCGCGCGGGCTTCGTGTTCTCGGGCAGATGGGGCGCGGACACCAGGGGTTCGATCTTCGTCGCATCGTATTCGCGAACATCGACATACGCGGCATCGGGATCGCTCGCAAAGACCGTGAAGGGAAGGGACGTCCTGCTCTGTACATATGCGAGCGCCTTTTCGTCGGCGGCGAAGATGCCGTTCTTGCCGCCGGCCTCGATGGCCATGTTGGCCATGGTGAGGCGTCCCTCGACCGTGAGCGCGTCGATGGTGTCGCCGGCGAACTCCATCGCCCGGTACAGCGCTCCATCAACCCCGATGTCGCCGATGGTGAAAAGGATGAGGTCTTTCGCGGTCACGTAACGTCCGAGCTTCCCGCGAAAGATGAATTTCATTGACTCGGGCACCTTGAACCAGAGGCTCCCGGTGGCCATGACGGCAGCGAGGTCGGTGGAGCCCACGCCGGTGGAGAATGCCCCGAGCCCGCCGTAGGTGCAGGTGTGCGAGTCGGCGCCGATGATGAGCATCCCCGGGCGCGCAAGCCCGAGTTCGGGCAAGAGCGCGTGCTCGACGCCCACGCGTCCGGTGTCGTAGAAGTGCACGATGCCCTGCTCGCGCGAGAAGTCGCGCAGGATCTTCACCTGCTCGGCGGACATGATGTCCTTGTTGGGTGTGAAGTGGTCGGCCACCAGCGCGATCTTCTCGCGGTCGAATACGCCCTTCACGCCGAGCGCGCGGAACTCCCTGATGGCGATGGGCGCGGTGATGTCGTTGCCCAGCGCGAGGTCGATTTTCGCATCGATGAGCTCGCCCGGCTCGACGCGGCCGACGCCCGCATGCGCGGCGAGGATCTTTTCGGTGATGGTCATTCCCATGATGTGCGCTCCATCGAACAGGGTCGTCCGGCTGCCTGCCGGAAACGGAATCTGTGCACCATGGAAATCGGCGGTAAAAAAATCAAGCGCCTTTTCCGCGCGGCAATATTCGGTTGACAGCGATGCGCGCGGACCGGAGAATCACGGCATGGATTCGTCAATTGCGATCGCGATCGTCGGTGCGGGCGCCATGGGCTCGGCGTTCGCCTTCCTGATCGGCCGTACGGATCGGCGCGTGATCCTGCTCGAGCGTGACGCGCGCGTGGTGTCCGCCGTCGCCGGCGGCCTGATCGTGCATGACGGCGAGTGTCGCGAAACCTTCCGGCCGGAGATCGGGTCCGATCCCGCCATCATCCGCGACGCCGACCCCGTGTTCATCTTCGTGAAGTGCCATTCCACGGAAGCGGCGATGGACGACATCGCGCCCGCGATTGGGACGGCCACGATGGTCTCGTTGCAAAACGGGATCGGCAATCGGGAACTAATCGCACGGCACGTCGGCGAAGACGCGATCGTCTATGGGTCCGTCGTGCTTGGCGCGACCATGATCGCGCCCGGCGAGGTGTCCCTGCGCGGCGGCGGTTCCGTCGTCATCGGCGGCCGCGATGCGCGTCGTGTGGAAGACGTTCGCCGGCTGCTGGCGCGGGCCGGCCTCGCGGTCTCCGTGACGGACGATCCGGAACGTGCGGTGTGGGAGAAGGCGATCGTGAACGCCGCGATCAATCCCCTCGGCGCGCTCCTGGGCGTTCCCAACGGCGTGATCGCCGCGGACCCGCACGCGGCGCGCATTCAGGAGGAGGTCGTCCGCGAGGCCGTCGCGGTCGCGAACGGCATGGGAATCGGGGCCGATCCCGACGCGCTGATCGCATCGGTGCGCGATGTCTGTCGCATAACGGCATCCAACCGCTGCTCGATGCTGCAGGACCTCGACGCCGGCCGCGCGACCGAGATCGACGGCATCAACGGCGCCATCGTCCGGATAGGGAAGGAGCTGGGGATCGCCACTCCCTGGAATGATGAGCTCGCGTGCCTGATCAGGGCCCGGGAGCGCCTCGGGACGCCGGGGGGGCGGTGCGAACCATGAGCACGACAATCCGGGAGATGGGCCGGATCGACGAACTCCGCCATCGGATGGTCGACATCGGTTTGCTTGTCAGCGTCATCATCGGGGCCCCTGCCGCACTGACGAGCGTTTTGCGCGCCTTCGAGACCGGGTGGCGGCCTGTGATGATCGGGCATTGCGTCGCCTTCGTCCTTCTGGCGGGCAGCGTTGCGTTCAAGAGATGGATTGGGTACCATGTCCGCGCGTTCGTCCTGCTCGCCATCGGCATGACTGCCGGCGCCCTGGGGTTGTTCACCTACGGCCTCATCAGCATGGGGATCCCGTTCCTCATGGCGACCGTCGTTGTCTCCGTGATCCTCTATGGCCGGTGGGGCGGCTATGTCGCGCTCGGCGCCGGAACGCTCATCATCGCGGCGATGGGAGCAGGCATCGTCACCGGCCTCATCCCCCTCGAGTTCGACATCGCGCGCTATGCCGTGGGTCCCCTGTCCTGGGTGACGGCGGGGACGGCCTATGCCTGCTTCATGGTGATTGTCGTTGCCATGATGGGCACATACTATGGGTTTCTGATCGACGCCGTCGGGGCCCTCGACGCACGCACGGGCGATCTGGCCGCCGCGAACGAACGGCTGGAGGCTGAGATCTCGGAACGGGTGAAAACCGAGGAGGCGCTGCGGGCCACCCGCGCCTATCTCGACAATATCATCAACTCGATGCCGTCGATCCTCGTGGGGATCTCGTCTGACGGTTCGGTCCTGTCGATGAACCGGGCGGCGGAGGCGGCCGCGGGGCGTGCCGAACGGGATGTTCGCGGCAGGCCGTTGGTCGAGGTGCTTCCCGCGTTCGCCGGTCATCTCGACGGCGCCGTGGCGACCCTCCGCGACGGCAAAACGTTCGACCTGCAGCATGCCGAGGTCGAATGGGACGGGGCGATGCATACCTGTTCGCTGACCGTGTTCCCGCTGATCATGAACGGAATCCGCGGCGGTGTCGTCCGCATCGACGATACGACGGAGGTGGTCCGCCGCGAGCAGCGACTTCGCCGATTGCAGAAGATGGACATGATCGGAACCATGGCGGGCGGGCTCGCCCATGACTTCAACAATATCCTGAGCGGCATCATGGGGAGCGCGAGCATCCTGCAGCACGACCTGAAGGACGAGGACCTGCGCCAGCGCGAACGCATCGAGGACTCTATTGCCACCATCCGCCATGCCTCGCGGCGCGCGGCGGACACCATCCGCGCGCTGATGACCATCTCCCGGAAGCAGGAGAACGTTTTCGTTCCCGCCGATCTTTCGCGGTCTATCGGGAATGTCGTGAAGCTCTGCGAAAGCAGCTTTCCGCCGACCGTCACGATCGAGCACCGCGATGCCGCGCCGCACGAGCGGTTCATCGGCGTCCCCGCTCGGTTGGAGCAGGTGCTCCTCAATGTCTGCATGAACGCGATGCACGCCATGACCATCATGCGGGACGCCGGCGAGGAACAGGGAGGCGTCGTTGCGATCGACAGCGGCGTGATGACGGCCGATGATTCGTTCGCCCAAGCGCACCCCGGCGCGGAGGCGGGATCCGACTACCTGTATGTGAGGATCGCCGATAGCGGGGTCGGCATGGACCGGATGACGCGCGAACGGGCCTTCGAGCCGTTCTTCTCGACCAAACAGGACGTGAGCGGCACCGGGCTCGGGCTGGTCATGGTGGACGCCATCATGAAACAGCATCGGGGCATTGTCGATGTGGAGTCGGAGCCGGGCGTCGGGACCGCAGTCACGCTGTATCTGCCCCGCTGTCACGATGAGGAACAAGCAACCGGCGAGGCGAGCGCGCTCGAGCAACGAACCTCCGGCGCGGCGGGAACGGTGCTGGTGATCGACGATGATCCCATCGTGCGCGGCGTTACGGTCAAGATGCTCGACTCATGCGGCTATGCGATCCTGACCGCGACGGGCGGCGAGGAGGGGATCATGCAATATCGCGACCATCTCGGCCGGATCGACGCGGTTTTTCTCGACATGTCCATGCCCGGGATCTCGGGCGTCGATGTGTTCGAGGAGTTGCGAAGAATCGATCCGTGCGCCAGGGTGTTGCTGTCGTCCGGTTTCACCGAGGACGATCGGATGGAACGGCTGGTGCGCGAGGGCGATGCGGCGTTTCTCCCGAAGCCGTTCACGATGACTCAACTCGATGCCAAGCTGCGGGAGGTCATCGGAAGCGCATGATGGAGCACGTCGTGATGGGCGCGCTGCGACGGCCGAACGCTCGCTGCGGTGAATGCGCCATCACGGTGGGGCTGGACGAGCCCTTTGTGCCCGCGGCCGGGTGTTCGTCGCCGGCATGCGCGGCGTGAGGCGAATCCTTCCCGCGCTCCCCGACCGAAACGCCGAGATAGCCGGGCGGCTTCACGGCCTCCAACGCACACGCGCGGGCGGTCTTAGTTGATCTGCGTTACTACGAGGTAGACGATGTAGCCGATGTAGAGCGCGACGAAGACGATTCCCTCGGTGCGGTCGATCGTCCGTTCGCGAAACGTGAAGGCGGTCATGAACAGGAGGACGGTGGCCGTCATCGCCACCATGATGTCGATATTGCTCGCGGCGGCGAGCGGAATGGGGGTGATGACCGCAGTCGCTCCAAGCACGAAAAAGATGTTGAAGATGTTCGATCCGACCACGTTCCCCACCGCGATGTCCGGTTTCTTTTTGATCGCGGCCACGATCGACGTGGCCAGTTCCGGCAGCGAGGTCCCCACGGCCACGATGGTGAGCCCAACCATCGATTCGGACATACCGATGCGCATCGCGACGCCGACCGCGCCCTTCACGAGCATCTGCCCGCCGAGGAAGAGCCCGCCCAGTCCGATGACGATGTACGCAATCGAACGCCAGACGGGCAGCTCGCGCACGTGCGCGTCCGGTTCGGCGGCGCCACCGCGCTTCGCGAGGCGGTAGCTGTAATAGAGGAATATCGAGAAAAAGAGGAGGAGGATGAGCCCGTCGATGCGCGAGATGCGGTTGGGCCCCGCGCCGTCGATGATGAGATCGTTCGCGCAAATGGCCACGGCGATGACCGCCATAAGCGAGAAGGGCACCTCCTTCCACTGGGTGCTCTCCTGGATCGCCAGGGGATAGACGATCGCCGAGCAGCCGAGGATGAGCAGGATGTTCGCGATGTTGCTGCCGATCACCCCTCCCAGCGCCAGCGTCGTGTTTCCTGACGCGGCCGCGGTGACGCTCACCGCGAGCTCGGGCGCGGAGGTCCCGAAGGCGACGATGGTGAGTCCGATCGCCAGGTCGGAGACGCGCAGCTTGTGCGCGATGGACGAAGCGCCCTCGACCAGGAGGTTCGCGGCCGCGATGATGATCGCCAGTCCGCCGATGAGCAGGAGTGCGTCGAGCATGGCGAATATCTGACGGCGGCAGGTCGTGCGCTGTCAACCAGTTTTCCGCGGCGGCGGCGCGCAATAAAGTTCTTGCATCAAACACGGTTTCTCGCTATGTGCGGTAGCGACGTGATGGTGCGGCATCATCAACATTAATAGCGCGAGGTGCGGACATGAAGCGGGAACTGAGAAGCGCGATGAGCACGCAGGGGCGGCGCATGGCCGGGGCGCGGGCGCTCTGGCGAGCGAACGGGATGAACGAGGGGCAGTTCGGCAGGCCCATCATCGCCATCGCGAACTCGTTCACGCAGTTCGTGCCGGGGCACGTGCACCTGCACGAGATCGGCCAGCACGTGAAGGCCGTCATCGAGTCGCAGGGCTGTTTCGCCGCGGAGTTCAACACCATCGCCATCGACGACGGGATCGCGATGGGCCACGCCGGGATGCTCTACTCGCTCCCGTCGCGCGACCTCATCGCCGACAGCGTCGAGTACATGTGCAATGCGCACTGCGCCGACGCGCTGGTGTGCATCACCAACTGCGACAAGATCATCCCGGGCATGCTCATGGCCGCGATGCGGATCAACATCCCCGCCATTATCGTCTCCGGCGGTCCCATGGAGGCGGGCGTCTGGAACGGGAAAAAGTACGACCTGATCGACGCGATGGTGATGAGCGCGGACCCGGCCGTGTCCGACGACGACGTCGCCGCGATCGAGCGCGCGGCCTGTCCCACCTGCGGATCGTGTTCCGGGATGTTCACCGCGAATTCCATGAACTGCCTCTGCGAGGCGCTGGGGCTCGCGCTTCCGGGCAACGGCACCGTGGTGGCCACCCACGCGAACCGGATCGCGATCTTCGAGAAGGCCGCGCGCCGGATCGTCGAGATGGCGGACGCGTACTACCGGAACGGCGACGAATCGGTGCTGCCGCGCTCCATCGCCACGAAGGCCGCCTTCATGAACGCCATGGCGCTCGACATCGCCATGGGCGGATCGACCAACACCGTGCTGCACCTGCTGGCGGTCGCGCACGAGGCCGGCGTCGATTTCACCATGCGCGATATCGACGCGCTCTCGCGGAAGGTGCCCAATCTGTGCAAGGTCGCGCCCAGCTCCCACTTCCACGTCGAGGACGTGAACCGCGCCGGCGGGATCCTCTCCATCATGGGCGAGCTCGAGCGCGCGGGACTCATCGACGGCGCGGCGCGGCGGGTCGATTTCCCGACGGTCGGCGACGCGCTCAACGCATTTGATGTCATGCGCGCGACGGCGACCGACGAAGCGCGCGAACTGTACTCAAGCGCACCGGCCGGCGCGGGGCGGAACCTGGTGATGGGATCGCAAAACACGATGCACCCCGAGCTCGATCGCGACCGGACGAACGGCTGCATACGCGACATCGCCCATGCCTACAGCGCCGACGGGGGGCTCGCGGTCCTGTTCGGCAATATCGCCACCAAGGGCTGCATCGTAAAGACCGCCGGCGTGGACCCGTCGATCTGGAAATTCTCCGGGAGGGCGAAGGTCTTCTTCTCGCAGGAGGCCGCCTGCGACGGCATCCTGGGCGGTACCATTGCGGCGGGTGACGTCGTGGTGATCCGCTACGAGGGCCCGAAGGGCGGCCCCGGCATGCAGGAGATGCTCTATCCCACCTCGTATATCAAGTCGATGGGTCTCGGGAAGGAATGCGCGCTCATCACCGACGGGCGCTTCTCCGGGGGGACGGCCGGCTTGTCCATCGGCCACATATCGCCGGAGGCGGCGGCCGGCGGCGAGATCGCGCTCGTCGAGGACGGCGACGTCATCGAGATCGACATTCCCGCGCGGTCCATCAATGTCCGCATCGAGAGCGCGGAACTGGAGGCCCGCCGTGCGAAAGAACGCGCCAAGGGGAACCGCGCCTTCACCCCGGCCGGACGGGATCGGACCGTATCGCAGTCGCTCAAGGTGTACGCGATGCTCGCGGCCTCGGCCGACCGGGGCGCGGTGCGCGTGTTGCCGGAGGAGTAGCCCTTCCTACGGCCACGGGTCCCAGTCGCCCCAGTTCTTAAGGTAGATCTGCAGGGCGGGGATCCGCTGCTGATTCTCCTCGATGTAGTTTTTCGCCATCTTGACGAGGTCCTGCTCGCGCTCGATGGTGAGCTCGCTTTGCATCACCCGCGTGCGTAGGAAGACGAAGTACGTGTCCAGCACGTCGTGGATGCAGTAGTCGTTGATCTCCTTCTTCTTGCCGGCGAGGTACATGTCGTACACCTCGTCGCCCTTGGCGTCCATCTTGCCGGGCTTGCCCAGGAGCTTCGCGAGCAGGTTCAACCCTCCCGCCACGCGCACGGCGTTGTAATTCGAGAGCCAGTCGTGCAGGTCGATGTGCTTGGTGCCGAAGCGGTAGCGACCGGCGAACTTGTCGCGGAAGTGCCGCTGCGCGGTGATGCCGTAGCGGAAGGCCATGAACTCCATCAGGGGGATGTCGAAGCCGCGTCCGTTGAAGGTCACCAGCGAGGCCTTGTCGTACTGCTTCTCGACGCCCTGCCAGAAGAGGCGGGTCATCTCGCCCGGGCGGAACTCGGGCTCGTCCAACGAGACGATGTCGGCGATGGTGAAATCCTCGCGGCACTTGAGGATGCATATGGACACCGGGTACTGGAAGGTCGCCGGGATGAACGTGGTGGTGCCCCCGGAATTGTCCAGCACCTCCTCCTGGAACTTCAAGACGGCGGCCTTCTCGTCAATATCGAGGTGCGGATACTTTACCATGCGGATCAGCCGCGCGTCGGGGATCGACTCGATGTCGAAAACCAGATATTTGATGTCGTCGATGCCCACAGGACCTCCGGAATAAAAAAAGCATGTTTTAGTCGCTAAAACATGCTTTGTGTGATGGTGCCGAATTAAGCGGCGGGGCTTACTTTCCGCCCGCCTTCTCGTACAGCTTGGTGAGATAGTCCCGAATGAAGGGATCGGGGTCGCCGTTCATGCGGTCCTTGAACAGCTCGAGATACTTCTTGTCCTTCACGCCGATGCGGCTCATCGCGAGGATGGCGCTGTAGCGGACGTCGGCGCTGGAGTCCTTCTGGACGCTCTCCGCAAGCGGATCCAGGGTTTTTTCGTCGCCAATGAGGCCTAGGGCGATCGCGGACCACATGCGCACCTGCGCCGATTTTCCGCTGTCCTTCAGGAGCGGGAGCAGCTTGGGAATGGCGTCCTTTTCTTCCTTTTGGCCGAGATAGTCGCAGGCCTTCACGATGGCGTTCTCGTCGGTGCTGCCGAGATCGTTGATGTATTCCTTGGTCGTTTTCGGTTTCTCTTCCTTTTTGGCGGCGTCCTGCGCGTTCAGGAAGCTGATGAGCATGAATACGGACACGAACGAGATCAGGAATTTCTTCATGGCATACCTCAATGGAAGAATGGGTGTAATCGTCATATGCGGAATATACGCCGAACGACGATGAGGAGAGTATCCGTCCGTTGATTTTATGTCAATACTTTTATTTTTTTCATTTTTGTCGCTCTGATATCGCATCATGTGATCTCGGAATACGTTCCCGCCGCGCCACGGAGCTGGGCGGTTTTCACCATCGTAAAGAGATGCGCGTCCTCCGGAGCGGCGCCGGAGAGCTGGCGCAGCAGGTCGTCAATCCGGATCGAGTGCTCGGTCCCAACGGCCAGGGTCAGGGTGATGATGGCGGGGCTCCCCCGAAGGAGCCGTATGGCCGTATCGGCGTCGTCGCCGCAGTCAGCGCCCGCGATCGCGCCATGCCCGATGATGGCGTCCGCACAGGCGACCTCGCGGGGGCCGTTCTTCCCGTTTTTTACCAGCGAGCGGCCCGCGGCCAGTGAGGCGGTCAGCCGGTCGCCGATGGCGCTATCGGCGATCCCGGCGATGAACCGCGCGGCGGACGTGATCGCCATGATGGATTCCGCGCCATGGATCTCGCGCGCGGTCGCGATGGATATGCCGCGGGGAAGGGCGCGGTTGAGCGCCGCGGCGAGCGCCGCGGGATCAGCCTGCTCGAAGAGGTCCACATCGATGAGTTCGGCCACGCTCTGGACGCCGAGGGGAAGCGGGAAGCCCGCCGAGATCCGCTCGCGCTTGTTGAACCCCTGCGTGAAGGACACCGGTGCCGACGCCATGCGGAGCGCGCGCTTCACGATCTCCATGAAATCGATGTGCGGGACCAGGCGCGCATCTCCGATCTTTTCGATCCGCAGTCGCATGCGCGACACCGTCGCGTACCGGCGCGTAAAGCGCGCGAAGGCCTGCTCGATGGCCGCCGTGTCCAGCGCGGGAACGTCCCCGGCATCCGGGCGCGGGTGCGCGACGGTCGCGACTCTCCGCGTCATGTGATCGGTGAGGCGCTCGAAGCCGGTCGCGATGAATCCCCACGGAAGCGGGCGCGTTTCGTCGCGCGGCCCGAGATAGGCCTCCCAGCCCGGCGCGTGCTCGTCGAGGGCCTGCCGCCACAGGTCGAAACGGAAGTGCTCCTTCCACGAGTCGAGCCGGCAGCCCGCCCGGTAGGCCGCGAGGATCGCGCGCCCCAGCCGCGCATCGCCCCGCGAGAGCGCGCCCTCGAGCGTGGAGGCGCGGATGTCGTGGTTCTTGATCGCGATACGTCGCGGGACCGACTGTTTGATGCGCCGGACGGCGTCATCGAAATAGTCCATGCCCATCTGCCGTTCGCGCTGGAAGGGCGTGTGGGGCTTGGGGATAAACGGCGAGAGCGTCACGTTGATCTCGCGCTTCTTGCCGCCGGGGGGCAGGAGGCGCTTCAGGAGCGCGGCGATGTCGGCCGCCTCGTCGTGCTCCTCGCACCCCGGCATGCCCAGCATGAAATACAGCTTCACGGCGCGCCATCCGCGCGCAAAGACGTGGTCGATGATCTCGACGAGCTCGTCGGTGGATATCCGCTTGTTCGCGCGCAGCCGCATGTCCTCGGCGGCCGCCTCGACGGCGAAGGTGAGCGTGCTGCGGCGGATGTCGCTCAGGCGCTCGATGATGCCCAGCGTGGCGCGGTCCACCCTGAGCGACGGCAGGGAGAGCGAAACACCGCGCTCCGTCAGCGCGGGCATGATGTCGTTCAGGAGCGCGGCGAGGTGCCGGTAGTCCCCCAGCGAGAGCGAGGAAAGCGAAAGCTCCTCGTAGCCGGTGTTGTCAAGCAGGGTGATGATGTCGTTCCGAAATCGATCGGGCGGGTAGGTGCGATACGGCAGCTCATAGTAGCCGGCGTGGCAGTACTTGCACAGGTTGCCGCAGCCGCGCGTGACCTCGAGGGCGACGCGCTCCTGCGTGATGCGGATGCTGGGGACCACGGGCCGCTCGGGGACCAGCGGGTGCGCGGCGCGATAGACCCGCTTGCGGATGGTGCGCCCCGTGCCGTCGTGGACGGAAGGGACGTACACGCCCTCGATGGAAGAAAGCCCCGCGATGATGTCGGCGCGGGACCGCCCCTCCGCGCGCATCGCCTTCAGCACTGAAAGGATATCGATGATCCCCTCCTCGCCGTCGCCGATGAAAAAGGCGTCGATGAAGTCGGACAGGGGGAGCGGGTTGGAGCACCCCGCGCCGCCCGCGATCACGATGGGGTCGCGCCCGCCGCGCTCGCTTCGAAGCAGCGGAACGCCGCCCAGGTCGAGGACCTGCAGGACGGTCGTCGCCAGGAGCTCGTGCGCGACGCTGAAGCCGAGGAGGTCGAGTTCGGAAAGCGGCGTGCGCGTCTCGAGCGTGAACAGCGGCAGGTCGAGCGAGCGCAAGCGCGCCTCGAGATCGGCCTCCACCGTGAAGACGCGCTCGCAGGCGACGTCCTCCATCCGGTTGGCGGCGTGATACAGGATCTGGATGCCATTGTTCGACATCCCGATCTCGTAGAGGTCCGGGTAGCAGATCGCCATGCGCACGGCGGCGCGCTCCCGCACGATCGCGTTGAGCTCCCCGCCGGCATAGCGCGCGGGCTTCTGGACGCCGGTCAGGAGCCTGTTGAATTCGGTATCGGTCAGTCGGGGCATGTCGTTACATCACTCTCCGAACAGGACGAAGCTGTAGCTGGTCATCGGGACGCGCGGTCCCGCGATGTCGCGCGAGGTGGCGGACCCCAGCAGGTGCGGTGTCGACCGTCCCCGCGCCTCAAGAAACGCGGCCATCGTATAGAGGCCCTTGCGGCAGTCCAGCTCAATTCGCGCGATGTCCTCCGGGCCTGCCGCGGGGAAGCGGCGAAGCAGCTCCCTGAAGCGCATGTCGTTCTCTCGCGCATGCCGATCGCTCTTGTCGTGGGTGAAATCGGCGCTCAGGATGACGATAACGTTTTCGCGTGCGACCGCGGCGATGCGCGCACCCAGCGCCCGGGCGTCCTCCCAGGCAAGGCGGTAGTTGATGAGCACCGGCACCATCGACGCGTCAGGGAAATAGTGCTGGACGAACGGCGCGAGCGCGCCGATGGCGTGCTCGTTGTAAAAGGCGTCCTCGTCGATTCCCGCGCCAGTCGCGTTCGCGATCGCCGTCGCGAGCGATGGGTGTGGCGCAAGAACGCCGTACGGCGTTTTCCACGGCCGCCGGCTCAGCGAGACGAGATGGCCGCCCCGCGAACGATGATTGGGCCCGATGATGATGAACGCCGGGGCCGGGCCGGAGGCCGGGATCGACGCGCGCAGGGCCGAGAAAAATCCGGCGATATGCCTTCCCGCCAGGAGGTGATGGCTCACGATCCCGCCGATGATCCGACCCCGGGGCGGCCGATAGGCGATCGGACGCGCGATGGCGGCGTCGAATTCGCGGGCATCGTCGCTGGCGACCGAATACTGGACGGCATGTCCCGCCGGGCCGGCGCAGGCGAGCGCGAAGAGCGCCAGCGCCGGGATCAGTCGACCGACGGGATTTTTTTGACCCATGCCGGCTCCCGATCGGCGAGGTATTTTTTCGCGGCGGGATCATACGCCTTCGCGCGCCAGGCCTCGTCCGTCATCCGGTCGTTCATGGGGTGGGCGAACTCGTAATACGAAAAGGTGTATCCGATGCAGGGACGCGCGCCGTTGGCGTCCTTCACGAAGACGAACATCTCCCGGGGAAGGCCAACGCCCACCTCGAGCACCTGGCCGCCCGCTGCGTCGGTGTGAACGTCGGCGATGAGGGCCATCTTCTTGTACTGCTGTTCGATGTGGTCGGCCTGGTTCGGAAGCACGATGGATTGCAGCTCCCGCGATGCGTTGGCGATCCAGAGGAAGTCGTCATCGCCCATGGCCGCGCCCTTTTCCTGTTTGCGCGCGAGCGCCTCGCAGGCGCCGGAAAACCGCTCGAGGATGGCGAGCTTTTGCTTGTATTCGTCGGTGAGCACTCCGGCCGTCCCGATGAGACGCGCGGTCTCCCCGGCGAGTGCGCGCACCTTGCCGAAGAAGACGGGGTTCGGCTCGACATAGCCGCGCGGAACGGCCGGCTGACCGGCATAGTATATCGTCACCGGCTCGGGGCCGCCCATCTCGGCGTAGGATTGCTTGGCGTAGAGTATCGTGTCGTGACGCAGCTCGGCCCAGGAGCCATGCGCCGCGAGCAGGAGCCGAAGGCGCCATTCCGGCGTGCGCGCGAATGCCGGGAGCGAGGCCGGCGCCGGGTGCTCATGGATGAGCGATCGGAACGAATCCAGCCAGCGCCAGTACACGTTCTGACGCCAGGCCGCATCATTGAGCGCGCCGAATTCGTCCTTGAGCTTTCCAAAGGTTTCCTTGTAGCGGGGCACGTTCTTTTTGTCCGTCGCGAGCATCGCTTCGGCATCCTTCGATCCGAGGACGGCCATCACGTCGAGGCCTTTCGGCATGTTTCTCGGGTGCGCGTCGCTCCCCACGCGCGGCGAGGTGAGCATGGTGAATACATAGGAGTCGGGGATGAAGCGCTGTCCCATGAAGCGGAACCCCTTCGTCTTATCCTGCGCCTCCTTGTGGGTCGGAACCTTCGCCGAATCGCGAACGCCAATTGAGATGATGCGCGGATTGCGCATCCCCTTGAGCACTTTCGCCATTTCCTTGAGCTTCCCGGCGTCGGGGTATGCGTTCGGATTGAACGAGGCGCCGAAGACCGTGGTGATGGCGGACGCGTAGTCGAGAAAGGTGAGATCGTCGCTCTCGCCCACGAGAAACGAGGTGGGCGTATAGATCGCCTCCCATTTCTCGCGGTTCGCTTTTTTCGAAAGCAGGGTCGATATGATCATCCCCTCGAGCGGGCGCGTGGCCGGAAAATAGATGCGGCCGTACCACATCATCACCTTGAAATAGGTGCGAAGGGTCTCGCTTTTATTATAATGTCCCCGAGGCGTGTATTGCGTGAAGTCTTCCTCCTCGCCGGTGATGGCGGACCGCGAAACGCCCGCGGCCCGCTGGATGCCCGCCAGCTCGGCGGCGATGAAGCCCTGGATGCTGCGGTCCGAAACGGGTATCTTCATGATGGCGGCGGGGACTGCGAAATACGCGGCGATGCGCCGATACACGTCGCGGAGGCGCCCCTCCTTCGCGCGCGCGTAGTGCGTGAGGGATTCGGCAAGCAGCGATTCGGTGAGCGCGCGGATGATGGGATAAAACTTGTTCGTCTCGATGTCCTCCACCATGCGCATGAAAATCAGGTGGTATGCGTGCAGGAGATAGTCGGCCGTGATGAACACCGGCGCCATCGCGTAGCTCGGGGCCGAATCCTCCTCGGTGAGCTCCACCACCGCGCGCGGCTTCTCGGCGCCGGCGTGGTGCATGTAGAGGTCCACCATGTCGTCGTACGTGATGTAGGCGAGCCGCGTGGGGTTCACCCGCTTCAGGTAAAAGCCGGTATTGTTTAGATGGGAGCGCTCCGCGCCGTTGAACGCGTACTCGGTGCATTTGTAGCGCTTGTGGACGGGCGTCGCCAAAAGGGCCTGCTTGCTTTTGAACGGCACCGCGGCGCAGCGCAGGTACATCTTCCCGGGGACCTCGCCGGATGGATTCTCCCAGAAACGGTCGCCCTTCGTCTCGGCGGCGAACAAGTGTGCGGGGGCCGTCGTGCGATCACCCGAACAGGATAGGGCGACGCATGCTGTTATGCCTATTGCCAATGCGGCCGGGATGATTTTTTTCCTTTTCATGGCGCCACCTCGCGAAATCTGTTCCGGGATGATAGGGTGTGTGTCGCATGATGGCGCACCGAATGCAATCATTTTATTACGATTCCGCGGCGCCAGTGAAGAACGGCAGCGGCAATCTTTTTCCCGCCGCGGCGAAAATTGCCTTGCATGCACAAAAATCCATGCATATGATGATCATCGTTGGCAGAATTCAATCATCAGCATCATGGATCGGGGGACAACATGGCCGAAGATTGCAACACTTCGATGAACACCCTGCTGGGGACCTTCGCGCAGCAGGCGCGCGATTACATCACGGAGTTCGAGGATATCCTGAAGGAGTCCGAAACGGAAAACGTGGAGCGGTTGTTCGTCAAGATGGACGAGATTAAGTCGCTTGAGCCGCTTCCGAAGGACAGCACCAGCAAATCGCTGCAGAACTACAAGCGCGCCCGGGAGCTTTACAACGAAGCGTACCGTCTCATGGCGAAGACGATCGGTTCATTCCTCTCCAGGAACTTCTCCAGCGGCACGCACGACAGGAAGGAGTCTTTCGGATATAAAAAATCGGCGATTCCGGCCCAGGCGGCGATGCGCATTGCGTTGCTGCACCATGTTCCGGACAAGGTCGACATCATTCTGGCCGCCCTGAACCACGACGATCCCGACGTGCAGCGTATCGGCGTCCAGGAATACATGAAGCTCGACGCCAGCGCGAAGAGCAATACCACGAATTTCCCGCAACCGGACGTCGTCAGGGCGCGTGTGCGCCAGCTGCGGAAGGAATTGGAGTACGAGGATTAGTGGCGGTCAGTACTTCCAGCCCATGACGCCCATCCCGATGACGTTCATCAGGATCGCGATCGCGTAGATGGCGGCCAGCGTCCAGAGCTTGTATCGCTTCATTTTCATGCGGATCACGAGGATCGCCGCGGCGAAGAAGTGGAAGTAGCCGATGAGAAATATCAGCCATACCCCGCCGAATGACGCGTGCCAGAAGGGGTACTCCCACACCAGGTGGCCGCCGATGTTGAGCAGCACCTCGACGAAGACGCAGAAGGCCGAAAAGGCGATCGCCCAGAACCAGTCTTCCGGGACGCCCAGGATTTTCTTGTGCCGAAAGTCCTCCGAGAGGGTGTGGTGGAAGATGATGCCGGCGATGAGGAACATGAACATGATCTCGATGTTCCAGCCCACCATGGTGCGCAGCGCCGTGTCGCCGGGTGCGGTCCAGAAGGCCGAACGGCCGCCGATGGCCAGCACCCAGCCGTTCCATGTCTCGTTGATGAAGTCCATCCCGAAGACGGTGAGTCCGGCGAAGACGGCGTTCCAGTCGCCGGTCCGCCGGGCCTGCCTCATCTCCGTGGCGTAGATATAGAAGGTGATCGCGAGAAGCGGGATCACGTACCACTTGATCATGGTGAGATCGCGCAATCCCTGGAGCGCGGTCATCGATGCCTGCGTCATGGGAGACCTCCGTGGACGGTGCTATTTCTTCTTTTTGCCGAAAATTCCCTTGATCCGATCGAGGATGCCCTTTTTCGACTTTTCCGGTTGCGCTCGCTTCTTGTCCGTTCCGTCTTTGCGGGAGGCGCGATGCGTTTCGTTCTTCACCGTGAAGTCTTCGCCGTATTTCTCGCGGTATTGCTCCAGGCGCTCGTCCGTCGATTTCTTTTTACCGCCCCGCTTGCGCCGCGGGCGCTTGGCCTTCGCGTCGCGCTGCGTCGTGTCGCCCTCGGCGCGCGCGGCGTGCCGGTCGCGTTTCTCGTGGTGCGCGCGCGGTTCGCGTCCGGGCTCTTCCGCGGTCTCGCGTTTTTTATGCGGCGCGCGTTCGGCCGGACGGGCGTGCTCGCGACGCGCGGCGGGCTTCTCGTCCCGACGCCGCTTGCGGTCCCCCCGCGGCCGGTCGCCGCGTCCGCGGTCCCGGTCGCGCTTGTCGCGGAGCGGCGCCATGCGGACGCCCTTGCTCTTGTCCTCGGCGAAGAGGCTCTCATCCGGCCACTCGACCGGGATTTTCATCTTGGTGTAGTCCTCGATGGCCTCGAGGCTGTAGACGAACTCGGGGCAGGCGAGCGAGATGGCCATGCCGCTCTTCCCGGCGCGCGCCGTGCGGCCGATGCGGTGCACGTAGTCCTCCTCGTCCTGCGGGAGGTCGTAGTTCACCACCAGGTCCAAATCGTCGATATGGAGGCCCCGCGCGGCGACGTTGGTCGCAACCAGAAAGCGGATCTTCCCGTCCTTGATGTCGTCGATGATCTTGAGCCGCTTGCTCTGCGGCAGGTCCCCCATGATGAACTCGCAGGGATAGCCATTGTACTCCAGGCGCTTGGCGATCTCCACCGCCGCACGCTTGGTGTTGGTGAAGATGAGGGCGTTGTTCGGGTTCTCCTTCTTGAGTATGCCCAGGAGGAGGCGGAACTTCTCGGAGCGGCCCACGTGGTACAGCCGCTGCGTCACGAGCTCCACGGTCACCTTCTCGGGCGCGATGGTGATCTCCTCGGGCTCGTTCATGTAATCGCTCGAGAGGCGCTTCACGTCGTTGCCCAGCGTGGCGCTGTAGAGCATGGTCATGCGCTTGCGCGCGGGGACCATCTGCCGCAGCATCCGCCGGAGGTCCGGATAGAAGCCCATGTCGAAGAGGCGGTCGGCCTCGTCGATGACGAGGATCTTCACCTCCTCGAAATCGATCTTGTTCGAGTTACTGTAGTCCAACAGGCGGCCCGGCGTGCCGATCATGATGTCCACGCCCTTCTCGAGCAGGCGGTCCTGTTGATTGTATCCCACGCCGCCGTAGAAGCTCCCGATGCGAAGGGGGAGGTGCGCCCCGATGAGTTTCGCCTCGTCCTCGATCTGGACGGCGAGCTCGCGCGTGGGGACGATGATGAGCGCCTTGCCGTCCTTGTAGCGGTCGTCGGTGAGCATGAGCTGGTAGATGGAGATGAGGAAGGCGACGGTCTTGCCGGTGCCCGTTTGCGACTGGACCAGCACGTCCGTGCCGTTCAGGGTGTGCGTGAAGGTCGCCGCCTGCACGGGCATGCACTCTTCGAAGCCGGCGTCGGCTATTCCCTTCATGATGTTTTCGTGGAGATTGAGCTCGCTGAATTTCATATGCGGTCGTTTTCTTTTCTCTCGTGGTTTTATGACGCCATTCAGCGCGATGTCGATATTTTGTCAATACATATCGGACCGCTTAGACGGTCATGCGCGGGATGGAGGCCGGGGCCTCGTCGAGGAGGGGCGAGTGCGCCGATACCGCGATGGCGTCGACGGGCTCGCGGCCAAGCATCTCGCCGATCCGCTCGGCGCGCGCGATGGTCACGAAGTCAACGTGCTCGATGCTCGCGACGAGCTCGGCGCGGGCGGCCGCATCGTCCGGCGCCGCCGACTCCTCGATGCCCACGATGAGGACATCGCCGATCGCCCGCGCCTTCTTGAGCGTGGTGATCGTCGCCAGGTCCATCGCCGAGAAGGTGCCGAAGGCCATCACCACGCGCTTCCCCTTGAAGTGCAGCCGGCTGATGATGGACGGCAGCATCGCGTGCGCGACCACCTTGGACTCGATCCGTCCGCTCACGAAATGGACCAGCTCCTCGAACTCGATGGGCGCCGTACCGAACTTGCCCACCACCACGCCCGCGGCGCGATTGGCGATCGTGACCGCCTTCGCGAGGTCCAGGCCGGAGGCGACCGACACCGCGAGCGTCGCGACCACCGTGTCGCCCGCGCCGGAGACGTCGAACACCTCCAGCGCCTCGGTGGGGATGTGCGTGACGCCCTCGCGGGTGACCAGGCTCATGCCGCGGTCGGAGCGCGTGACCAGAAGCGAGGCGAGATCGTAGCGCTCCAGGATTTCGCGGCCGCAGTTCGCAATCGGGCCGTCCTCGTTCGGGATGGTCGTTCCGGCCACATCGGACAGCTCGTTCACGTTGGGGGTGATGATGGACGCCCCCGCGTACTTGCTCCAGTCGCGCCCCTTCGGGTCCACGACCACGAAGCGCCCCCGCTCCCGCGCCGCGCCGATGATGCGCTGGCAGAGCTCCGGCGTGCACACGCCCTTGCCGTAGTCGGAGATGACGATGGCGCCGACGCCCGGAAGCTCCGCGTTCACCAGCGCGATGATCTCGTCGGCCAGCGCCGAGACGATGGGCGCCACCTCCTCGAAGTCGAGCCGCACCACCTGCTGGTGCTCGCCGATCACGCGCACCTTCGTCGTCGTCGGCGTGCCCGTGTCGAAGAGCGTGTGCTCCACGCCGATGTCCCCGAGGAGCGCTTCGACGACGGTCCGGTCGGCGTCACGCCCGGCGACGCCGACCAGGCGCGACGCGGCGCCGAGATGCGCGATATTGTGCACCACGTTGCAGGCGCCGCCCAGCGTGTTCGTCTGGCGGGCCACCTTCACGATGGGCACCGGCGCCTCGGGCGAGATGCGGCTCACGCGCCCGAAGTAGTAGCGGTCGAGGATCGCGTCGCCGATCACCAGGACGCGCGCGGCGGAGAAGTTCAGGTTGATCATTGAAAGAGCGTTTCCTCTATTATTTCGCAGACCACGTGGATGATGAGCAGGTGCCCCTCCTGCACCCGCGGCGTGTTCTGGTGCCGCACGATGACGGGAAGGTCCACCAGCGGGGCGATGGCGCCCCCGTCGCGTCCCAGGAGGCCCACGGTGCGGCAGCCCGCTGCGCGCGCGCTGTGCATCGCTTCGACGATGTTGGCGCTGTTGCCCGAGGTGGAGATCCCGAGCACGAGGTCGCCGGGCGATCCGAGCGCCTCCACCTGCCGCGCGAACACGCGGTTGTAGTGGTAATCGTTCCCGATGGCCGTGATGATGGAGGTGTCAGTGGTGAGCGCGATCGCGGGCAGGCCCGTGCGCTCCTTCTTGAAGCGGCTCACGAGCTCGGCGGCGAAGTGCTGGCTGTCGGCCGCGCTGCCCCCGTTGCCCATGATGAGGATCTTCTTCCCCGCGCGCAGCGCCTCGATCGCCGCGGCGGCGAACCGTTCGATCTCGCCGCGCATCGCGCCGAGCGTCGCGAAAAGCGCCTGGTGCTCGGCGAGCGAATCATCGAATATGTTCATCATGTCGGGCTCTCCGTCGCTGTGGAATGGCGGGGGTATCGTTCGTTCGAGCGGGAATGTCAAGTTGAATTTTCCCGTTCGGAAAGTGATAAAATCTTCTTGCCAAGTTCGCGCGTCTGGCGGCGACTATCACCGTCGACCGTATCTTGTCCAGAGGAAGCACCGATTCCCATGCCCGCGCACGCCATCCCCCAAGCCCGATACCGCATCGAGGTGTTCTACCGCGTCCACGACGCGCGCGCGCGGGTGCTCGCGGCCAAGCTCCGGCGGCTCGGGTTCCGCGTCGACGCGGTCGTCATCACCGACAACTATCTCGTGAACGCCGCCATCACCGACGAGCAGGCGCGCGCGGCAGCGGACATGCTCGCGCAGCGCGTCACGCAGGGACACGCCGTCAATCAACCGTACCTCCCGGAGCGGTTCGACCAAGCCGTCGAGATCGGCTTCCTGCCCGGCGTGACCGACAACGTGGCGACCACCGCGCGCGAGGCGATCGAGGACCTCGCGAAGTTGCCGCTCGATCCCGAGACCTCGGTCTTCACCACGACCACGTATTTCTTTGCCGGCGCGCTCGATCGCGACGCCGCGGAGCGGATCGGCGCCGAGCTCGCGAACCCGCTCATCCAGCGCGTGAAGATCCTCTCCGCGGACGAGTACCGCGCCGCGGGCGGCATGGGCATGGCCATCCCGGTGGTCACGCTTCACGAGCGGCCCGAGGCCGACGTGGTGAGCCTGGCGGTCTCCGACGACGAGCTCCTGCGGCTGGGCAGGGAGGGCATCGCCGATCCTGACGGCACGCGGCGCGGACCGCTCGCGCTCGACATGCTGTCGCTGGGCGTCATCAAGAACTATTTCCAGAACATCGAGAAGCGAGACCCCACCGACGTGGAGCTCGAATCGATCGCGCAAACCTGGAGCGAGCACTGCAAGCATACCATCTTCGCCGCGAAGATCGACGAGATCGACGAGGGGATATTCAAGGCCTGCATCCGCGCGGCCACCGAGCGCGTCCGCCGAGAGAAGGGGAAGGACGATTTTTGCCTCTCGGTCTTCTCGGACAATGCCGGCGGGATCATCTTCGACGACGAGTGGATCGTGGCCGACAAGGTCGAGACGCACAACAGCCCGAGCGCCCTGGACCCCTTCGGCGGCTCCATCACCGGCATCGTGGGCGTGAACCGCGACGCGCTGGGCTTCGGGATGGGCGCGCGCCCCATCGCCAACCGCTACGGCTTCTGTTTCGCCGATCCGTTCCGGGAGGCGCCCCTCTATCGAACCACGGACCGCGAATCGCGCCTGCTCTCGCCGCGGCGCATCATGGAAGGGGTGATCCACGGCGTGAACGTTGGCGGCAACTGCTCGGGCATCCCCACGCCGCAGGGATTCGTGTATTTCGACGACCGCTACAGCGGCAAGCCGCTCGTCTTCGTGGGGACGGTCGGGCTCATCCCGCGCGAGGTCAACGGCGCGCCGTCGGTGGAAAAGCGCGCGATGCCCGGCGACCGCATCGTGATGGTCGGCGGGCGCGTGGGCCGCGACGGCATCCACGGCGCGACCTTCTCCTCGGAGGCGCTCTCGTCGGGCAGCCCCGCGACCGCGGTCCAGATCGGCGACCCCATCACCCAGAAAAAACTCTCCGACGCCATCGTCGCCGAGGCGCGCGGGATGGGGCTGTACCGCTCCATCACCGACAACGGCGCGGGGGGGCTCTCCTGCTCGGTGGCGGAGATGGCGCGCGAGTGCGGCGGCTTCGAGGTGGACCTCGAGCTCGTGCCGCTCAAGTACCACGGCCTCGCCCCCTGGCAGATCTGGGTGAGCGAGTCGCAGGAGCGCATGACCCTGGCGATACCGCCGGACAAGCTCGACGCGTTTCTCGATCTCATGCGCCGGCGCGGCGTGGAGGCGACGGCGATCGGCGCCTTCACCGCGCGCGAGCGCGGCATCGTCCGCTACCGGGGAAAGACAATTTTCGATCTCGACATGTCCTTTTTGCACGACGGGCTGCCGCGAAAAACGCTCACGACGACGTACACCCCAAAGAAGAACCCGTATCCCGACTTTCCCGATCCGGCCGAGCCGTCCGCCGTGTTTGCGGACATGGTCGCGCGCCTCAACACCGCGAGCTTCGCGTTCATCTCGCACCAGTACGACCACGAGGTGCAGGCGAATTCGTGCATCAAGCCCCTGCAGGGCAGGGGGCGGGTAAACGCGAACGCCACGGTCATACGGCCGCGGTATGATTCGCCGCGCGGCGTGGTCCTCTCGCAGGGGCTCTATCCGTCATACGGCGACATCGACCCGTATCGAATGGCCGCCTGCGCCATCGACACCGCCGTACGAAACGCGGTTGCGGTCGGCGGCTCGCTCGATGTCCTGGCGCTGCTCGACAATTTCTGCTGGTGCGATTCGACCAATCCCGAGCGGCTCGGCGAGCTCAAGCTCGCGGCGCGCGCCTGCTACGATTACGCGGTGGCCTACGGGACGCCGTTCGTCTCCGGCAAGGACAGCATGTTCAACGATTTCCGCGGCTACGACGAGCACTTCAACGAGGTGATGATATCGGCGCCGCCCACGCTGCTCGTCTCCTCCATCGGCGTGGTGGAGGACGTCGGTTTTTGCCAGACGATCGACTTCAAGTTTCCGGGCGACCTCATCTATCTCATCGGCGAAACGCTCGACGAAACCGGGGGGAGCGAGTACCTCGCGTACATGGGCGAACGGACCTCGGGCGCGCGATACATCGGCGACACCGCCCCGTCGGTGGACGCCGCGAAGAACGCGACGGCCTATCGCGCGCTCTCGGCGGCGATGCGGCGCGGCCTCGTCGCGTCCAGCATCAGCGTGGAGCGCGGGGGATTGGGCGTGGCGCTCGCGAAATCAGCCATGGCCGGCATGCTCGGTTGCGGTATCGACTTATCCGCGGTCCCCACGAAGGGCGTTTCCCGAAACGATACGATACTCTATTCTGAATCGCAGGGGCGCGTCCTCGTGAGCGTCGATCCGAACAACGCGGACGCCTTCGAGACGGCGATGCGCGGCGTGGCGCTCGGGCGCATCGGCGCAGTGACAAACGACGACAGTGTCTGCGTAAAAGGGACGAATGGCGGCAACATCATAACGGCGAGCGTCGATGCGTTGCTGGGACGATATCGCGGGGTTTTTAAGGATTTTTAGGGCACCTCGCCCCCGTCCCCTCTCCCGCAGGAGAGGGGGGAAAGAAGCTTCTCGCGAGGCTGAGCTGAAATGAATTGATGCGCTCACGACGAGCGGTCCAGGGTGAGAAGGAATATATTGATATGAGGCGATTTTTCCACTCACCCCCCGGCCCCCTCTCTCTAAATAGAGAGGGGGTGGTCAGGCGCGAGTCTAGTAGTGAGAAGTCCCTCTCTATGAGTAGAGAGGGACGCGGCAGAGCCGAGGGTGAGTAGCACAGACTCGGATTAGAGCAATAAAACGAACATGAAAGCACAAACCACATCAACGGCGCAACCCCGGACGCTGGTCCTCACCGGCTACGGCATCAATTGCGACAACGAAACGAGGTACGCCTTCGAGCGGGCCGGCGCGCGCGCGGACATTGTGCACATCAACGATATCATCGAAACGCCGTCGATGCTGGACGGCTACCAGATCTTTTCCTTCCCCGGGGGCTTCTCCTACGGCGACGACACCGGCAGCGGCAAGGCGCTCGCCAACCGCATCAAGAACAATCTGCTCGACGAGTTTCTCGCATTCGTGGGCCGCGACACGCTGGTGCTGGGGATCTGCAACGGCTTTCAGGTGATGGCGAACCTCGGATTGGTCCCCGCGCTGGGCGGTTTTCGCGGGGACGCGGAGGTGTCGCTCGAGCACAATGAATCGTCGCGTTACGAGTGCCGGTGGGTGGACCTCGCGGTGGAGCGGGCGTGCCCGTCGGTGTTCATCCGGGGAATCGAGCGGCTGCACATCCCTATCGCCCATGGCGAGGGGAACTTCTATGCGCCCGAGGAGATCCTCGCGGCCATCGAGACGCGGTATCTGGCGTGCATGCGCTACGTGCTCCCCGACGGCTCCCCGGCGAACGGCGTTTTCCCGCACAATCCGAACGGCGCGCTCCATGATATCGCGGCGGTCTGCGACCCGTCCGGCCGCCTCATGGGGATGATGCCCCATCCGGAGCGAAACATCCTGCCCACGCACCGCGACGACTGGACGCTGCGCCGCGAACACGCGCGACGCGACGGCGTCACGCTCCCGGAGGAGGGGGAGGGGATGGCGATTTTCCGGAACGCGGTGGGGTACTTCCGCTAGCGAGAATGGCGGCCGCCCGAAAATGATTCTTCCCGTGGGCCGGATTGGCCGAAAATAACCACGGTGCGTGTTTTTTGTTTGATGTGTTTTGGGGACCGTGCGACGCTATCAT
This sequence comes from Spirochaetota bacterium, assembly GCA_029562645.1. Lineage (GTDB taxonomy): Bacteria > Spirochaetota > UBA4802 > UBA4802 > JAKQUI01 > JAKQUI01. Next base: position 72,050 of record JAKQUI010000003.1, on the reverse strand, counting down.
AATGCAACAATGAGGATGGAAACGTGAATACCGTAAAATGCCTACTCGCGGCCTGCGCCGTGCTCCTGATTACATCGGCCGCCCACGCCGCCGGCTCGGTGTACGTGTTGTGCTATCACACATTCATCAACGGGAAAAAGTCGATGTACGATTTCAGCATCGACGAGCTCCGTCACCAGGTGAACTACTTCAAGAGCAAGGGGTTCACGTTCGTGTCCTTTACGGACATCGAGAAGGGTAAGGTTCGGGGCGACAAGAACATCCTGGTCTCCATCGACGACGGCAATGAGAGCGTGTACCGCGCGTACAAGGAGGTGCTCAAGCCCAACGGGATCAAGCCGCTGTTGGGCATCTATCCCTGCGTGATCGAGCGCAAGGACTATGCGATGAAGTGGCACCAGATCCGCGAGCTCGCCTACGAGGGCTGCGATATCGCCTCGCATGGGTATTATCACATGAAGATGAACAAGAAGTTCTACGAGAACAAGCGCAAGGACTTCCTCTTCGAAATCAACAAATCCAAGGAGGTCATCGAGCAGAAGGTGAACCGGCCGGTGACGGTCTTCATCTATCCGTTCGGCCTGTATATCAAAGAGGTGTACGACCACCTGCAGCGCGCCGGTTACAAGTACGCCATGAATATCAGGGGCTCGGCGCTTGCGGTGCCGCTGCGGGCGGGGGCGAGCTTCGAGATGCCGCGATATCTGCTCACGCGGGGGAATATCAACGCCACCATGGCGGCGATTCATAAAATGGCCGACCGGCGCAACCGCATCGCGGCCGCCGGTCTCGACATCGGTGACGACAACAAGATCGTCTATAGCGTCGATGGCGCGCGCCTGACGAAGGCCGGACGGCATGCGCCGGCCACGCGTGCCGCCGATGTGCGCGACGCGCGCGCGGCCACGGACCGGACTGCGCCGATGGTCCAATCGCCGCACGCGAAGCGCGCGGTCGAGAAGCACGCCGCCGATCGCGTCGAGCCACGTGCGGGCGATGCGTCGCGCCGCGCCGCGCCGATACTGCGCCGCGCGAGGCCTGCCGACAACCGCTATGTCGCCGAGGCCCCGGCGCCGAAGCAGAAGGCGGAGGGGCGCACCGTCGTTCGTGAGCGGCGAAAAGAGTCGTTTGGGTTAATCGACCGGCCGGAGCGAGTTCGAAGCGGCTCCGAGAAGCGCCCCGGATTCCGCGCGCTGTCCGAGGGCGAATATAATGTGACCAGCCGCGCGATGAAGATCGACCTGGCGGGCGAAGAGGCGCGCGACGCGAAGCGGGACGATCGCACCCGCTGACACCTTCCGAAACCGGCGCCGTTGCGCGATCAACGCGGCGCAGTCTTCGCTTTACGTAAGCAACGAACGAATCGCCTCGTATACCCGGTCTGGGTGGGCCGTCCCGTCCGTCGTGCGCAGAATTCCCCGTTCCCGGTAGAAGTCGATGACGGGCGCCGTGTCCGTCCGATACACCTCGAGCCGCCGCGCGACGGTCGCCTCGTTGTCGTCCGTGCGCTGGACCAGCGCGGCGCCGCATGTATCGCAGGTCCCGTCACGCTTCGGCGGGCGGGTCTGGATATGGTAGATGGCGGAGCAACCCGGACAGGTCCGCCGGCCGGTTATTCGCGCGACGATGACCTCGTCCGGCGCCTCGAGCAGAACCGCCGGGCGCACGGGGAAGCGCTCGTCCAGACGTTCCGCCTGATAGCGGGTGCGGGGGAAACCGTCGGCCAGGAAGCCGTCCGGGCAGGTGCGCCCGATATGCGCGAGCACCACGTCGGTGATGAGCTCCTGCGGGCCGATCTCGCCCCGGTCCATGAACTCCTTGATGCGCAGGCCGAAGTCGCTTTTGCGCGCCACCTCCCCGCGCAGTATGTCGCCGGACGAGATGTGAGCGATACCGAGGTCGGCGCACAATCGCGCCGCCTGCGTTCCTTTTCCCGAGCCGGGCGGGCCCATCAATGCCAGTCGCATGTTTTGTCACCTTGCTCCATGGTTTCCGGAATTCCACTGGTGGCTCCGGTTTCGCCTCTTCGAATCGAAAGGCTTTTAGATTTGATACTTGTCAATAACAATCACGGTATTGGCTAGCAGGCGCCATTGTCAATTTGTTCGCATATTTTCGAAAATGTCTAAAATATTCTGACTGGATGGTTTAAGAAAATAACTTGACGCATTATTGCATCATTATTATATTTTGTCTATATGGCCGACTGCGGATGACGTATGTCTTCAGTCGATTTCTTGAATTGAGCGATCAGGGAACCGTAATGAAAAAAAGAACCTCTATTCGGCGATTGGCTATACTGCTTTTCCTCGCGATGATAATGGGCGCGTCATTTACGTGCTATAAGGACGAGATGGATTTTCAGACGAATGAGTCGAATACGAACAGTGCGAAGCGATTCATTCAGATTACCTCCAACCCGGTTTCTGGTTTTACAAAGGGGGGTAATGATGGACATCTGTATCTTGGAAATCAAAACCTTGCCGCCACAACCCCAATAAATCGCAGTCTGGCCCAATCGTTTACTATCCCATCTGGAACCGATGACACGGACATGTATGTCACCGGCGTTTGGGTTATGCTGCGTAGGTATGATGACGTAACATGGCCATTTTTATATGATGATGTAACGAAGAAGGGAGATGTCGTGACAGCCTTGATCTATACAAACTCTGGCGGAGTTCCGGGGAGTTTGCTCACCAGTTCTCCGGGAGCCTTCATTGCACGCGTAAGTTCCGGTTCCGTTACTTACCCGGGTGATATGGTGGCATTTACATTCAGCTCGAGGCCGCGTCTTGCAAAGGGGCAAACATACTGGGTCGTTTTTGAGATCACCTGGCAAGGCGATACCGCGAATCCCAAACCGGTCAATAACAGGTATGTGAATTATAACACCTATCTTGATTTCCATGTGACTGATGGAAATGATACTCAAGGTGAAATGGCTTGGCGAAATTATAATGCTGGGGCATGGGATAAAACCGGTATGACAAACGACATCATCATGTGGGTCGATGGCATAACCGCCAATTAGTCCTTCTGATAGATTTGACACTGAGATGCCGCCCTGTGCGGCATTTCGTGTCTCTGCGGGATTCCGGTATTCACCGCCGGAATCGACGATCCGGTAAATAGTATTTGACCTCCGCCGCCGGTGTGTTGTCGTCTTCGTATGGCGTTATCTTACTGAAGGCACACTGCCCATGCCGGGATTTCATCTTTCAATGAGCAACCGTCTCGAGACGCTGGCGGACCTTCTCGCGCAGGATCTTGCGCGCGGGACGGGGGGCCCGTTTGCGACGGAGCTCCTGGTCGTGCAGAGCCGGGGGATGCAGCGCTGGGTATCGCTGCAGCTGGCCCGGAGACTGGGGGTGTGGGCCAACTTCCGTTTTCTGTTGCCCAATGAGATGGTCAACGCGCTCATCGGAGCGGCGCTTCCGGGGGCGCCGAATGAACGGCTCTTCAACACCGACATCATGACGTGGCGGGTGATGCGTCTCCTGCCCGAATGCGCCCCCGATCCGGCCTTCGCCGCGATTGCGCGGTATCTCGGCGACGATCCGGCCGGCCTCAAGCGCTACCAGCTTGCGGCGCGGATCGTGGACGTCTTCGACCAGTATCTCACCTACCGGCCCGAGCTCATCCTGCGCTGGGAGGGGGGCGCCGACGACGACTGGCAGGCACGCCTCTGGCGGCTGCTTGCCGACGGTATGCGCTTCAGCAATCCGCCGCGCCTACAGCGGGATTTTTTCGCGCGGCTCGCAACGCCCGACGATGCTATGCGCGCCGCGGTGCCGGGCCGCATAAGCGTGTTCGGCGTCTCGTCGCTTCCGCGCTTTCATCTCGACGTTCTGCGGGCGGCGTCGGCCCTGGCCGAGATCACCCTGTACCAGCTCAATCCCTCGCCGCACTACTGGCTGGACCTCGCCCCCGGGCGCTCCATCGCGCGGCGACTGGGCGCGGACGGCAGCGCGACCGCGCGCGACAGCCACCTCGAGCGCGGCAATGCGCTGCTGGCCTCGATGGGCAGGCAGGGGCAAGATTTCCTGGGCCTGCTGTTCGCCGGCGATCCGGACGATCGCTATGCGGGCGACGATCCCGGAGAGGACACGCTGCTCCACCGCATCCAGCACGACATCTACGCGGTCGTCGATCGCGGAGACGCGCCCGGCGGCGGGGACGATGACGCGGCGCGGGCCGTCGTCGCCGCCGACGGCACCGTGGTCGTGAACGCCTGCCATAGCGCGTTGCGCGAAATCGAGGTCCTGCGCGATTTCGTGCTCGATTGCTTCGAGCGGCTGCCCGGCCTTACGCCGGGGGACATCGTGGTCCTCGCACCCGACATCGAGGCCTACGCGCCCTTCGCGCAGGCGGTTTTCTCCGGGAGCGGCGACGGCGCGCCGCACGTCCCCATATCGATTGTGGACCGTCCGCTCCGCGCGACGAGCCCCGCGATTGCCGCGCTCTTCGCGCTCCTGGAGCTGCCGGAGGGCCGGTTCGAGGCGGGCGCGGTGATGGGCCTGCTTGCCTGTCCCGACATCCGCCGGCGGCGCGGGCTTGCCGAGGGCGATATCGACCTGCTCCGCGCGTGGATCGAGGGAACGCGCACGACCTGGGGCATCGACGCGGCGCACCGCGCGACCCTCGGCCTCCCGGCGACTCCGGGGAACACGTGGGCCGCCGGGATCGACCGCCTCATCGCCGGGTACGCCATGCTGGCCGCCGGCGATGAACGGTTCGGCGGCGTCCTCCCGTACGATCCGATCGCCGGCGATGCGGCCGTCGCCCTCGGACGCCTTCTTTCGTTTCTCGAAGCGCTTCGAACGTTGCACGAAACGCTCTGCCGCCCGAAACCCCTCGCAGAGTGGCGCGTCGTGCTGGAGGGCGCGCTCGACGATTTCTTCGACCCGGACGAGGAGAGCGCGCGCGATCTGGATGCGGTGCGCGTCTTCGCCGCGCGCCTCCCGGAGGTCGCCACCGGGTCGGACGTCGACGGGACCGTGTCCGCGCGGCTGCTCGCCGCCTTCATGGCCGACGCCATCGGCGCGTCGCGCGGCGGTGGCGAGTTCATCACCGGGCGGCTCACCTTCTGCGCGCTCATGCCCATGCGCAGCGTCCCCTTCCGCGTGGTGTGCATGATCGGCATGAACGACGCGAGCTTCCCGCGGCGCGACGTTCCGGCGGGGTTCAACCGCATCGCCGACGAGTTCCGGCCCGGCGACCGCTCGCTGCGCGACGAGGACCGCTATCTCTTCCTGGAGTCCATCCTCTCCGCACGCGACCGGCTGTACATCAGCTATTGCGGGCAGGGCGTTCAGGACAACCGTCCCATTCCGCCCTCGATCGTCGTCAGCGAGCTCGTGGACTACATCGAGCAGGGCCATCCCGAATGTAAGCCCCTGGTCACGCGCCATCCCCTGCAGGCGTTCAGCCCGCGCTATTTTAGGGATGATGGCGCCCTCTACACCTTTTCCGAGACGCAGAGCGCCGCCGCACGGGCGCTCCTTTCCCGCACGGCCCCGCCGTCCTTTTTCCCGGGACCGCTCATTGCGCTCCCGACCGAGGAGCGCGAGATCGCGCTCGACACCCTTGCCGGTTTTTTTACCAATCCCGCGCGCGCCCTGCTCGAGAAGCGTCTGGGCGTGCGATACGGGCCCATCGCCGGCGAACTGCGCGACGAGGAGCCCTTCACGCTCGAGGGGATCGACGCCTGGCGGGTAAACCGGCATGTCCTCGAGGGGGTGCTGCGGGGCGATTCGCTCGACGCTATCGTGGACGGGCTCGCCGCGCGCGGGGAATTGCCGCATGGCGGGATCGGCAGGGGAATGGTGGATGCGCTCGCGCGCGGTGCGTCCGCGTTCCATCGTGCGCTGCTGCCGTTTCTCCCGGAGGGTGATCCGCCGCCGCGCCCGTTTTCGCTGACGATTGGCGCGTATCGGATCGTCGGCGCCGTGCCGGTGCCGGGGCCGCGCGGGTTGACGACCTACCGCTATGCCCGCTGCCGCGCGAGCGACCGGCTCCGCGCGTGGATTGCGCACTGCATCATGCTGCTCCTCGATCCGGCCTCTTCGGGCGTAAGTCACTTTATCTCGCTCCGGGAGAAGAAGGACGAGATCGCGCGATTCGAGATGGACGCCTTCGACGACGCGGGTGGCTACCTTGCCGGGCTCATGGATCTCTACGACGCCGGGATGCGCGGACCGCTCCCGTTTTTTCCGCGCAGCTCGCTGGTATATGCCGAGGAGGCGGCCCGGGGCAAGCTGTCGGAGCCGGACGCCCGTGCGCGCGCGCGCGATGCGTGGCTCGGAAGCGAGTTCGCGCGCGGCGACGCCGACGACGAGTACGTCGCGCGCCTCTTCTCCGGGGCCGACCCCATCGACGCGCGTTTTGCCGAATGCGCCCGGCATGTTTTCATGCCCATGCTGGCGCACCAGTCGGAGGCGAAACCGTGAGGCCGCTGGACATCACCGCCTGTCCGCTCGACGGCGTGCGCGTCATCGAGGCGAGCGCCGGGACCGGAAAGACGCATGCGATCACCGGATTGTACCTGCGCCTTCTGCTGGAGCGCGCCTTGACCGTCGATTCGCTCCTCGTGGTCACCTACACGGTGGCGGCCGCGGAGGAGCTGCGGGAACGCATCCGCGCGCGGCTCCGCGATGCGCATGCGATGCTCGCGCGGCGCCTCCCGCCCGATCCCGCCGACGCGCTCATGGCCGCCCTCGCGGCGCGGTATGCGGACAGCGAGGGTGCGCGTATCGCGCTCGAGGTCGCCTACCATGATCTGGACAAGGCGGCCATCCATACCATTCACGGCTTCTGCCGGCTCGTCCTATCGGAGAACGCCTTCGAGAGCGGGTCGCTCTTCGATACGGGGCTTGTGGCCGACCGGAGCGATCTGCTCGCTGCGGTGGCCGCCGATTACTGGCGGACCAGTTTTTACAATCTTCCGGGGCCGATCGCGCGCGAGCTTGCGCGCCGAAGCCGTGGCCCCGGGCATTTCGCACAGCTCTATCGTCTTCGGCCGCTCGATCGATCGTTCGACATCCTGCCGCGCGTGGACGCGCCCGATCACGCCGATATCGTCGATACGCTGTCCAAGCTGGACGCGGCCTTCGCGGAGCTGCGGTCGGCATGGGAGCGCGACAGCGACGGCGTCCGGGAGCTCCTTGCCGGCGCGCCGGGGCTCAACCGGCAGAAATATCAGGCGCGTCATCTGGAATCGTGGTATGCGCAGCTCGACGCGTTTTGCGCCGCCGGCGACGGCCGCGGCGAGTGTGATCCGCTGGTGCGGTTCTCCCGACGCGTGATCGCCGGCGCGATGCGGCAAGGGCACGACGCTCCCGAGCACGAATTCTTTGTCCGCTGCGAGGAACTGCTCGCGCTGCGCGAAGCGGCGGACGGCCTGCTGGAACGGTTCTTTCGCCGTCACGAGGCCGCATTTTTCGCCTATGCCGATCGCGAGCTCGCTCGCCGCATGGCGTCACGCAACGAGCGGTCCTTCGACGACATCATCACCGACACGCACGCGGCCGTCACGGGCGGCGGCGGACTCGCGGCGGCCGTCCGCGCGCGCTTCCGGGCGGCGCTCATCGACGAGTATCAGGACACCGACCAGGTGCAGTACGATATCTTTCGCGCCGCCTTCGACGCGCCGGGAAGCGCGCTTTTTCTCATCGGCGACCCGAAGCAGTCGATCTACCGTTTCCGCGGGGCCGACGTCTTTTCGTTCATCCGCGCCAAGCGCGACGCCGGCGGGGACGACGCGGCCTTCACGCTGCTCGCGAACCGCCGGTCCGATCCCGCCCTCATCCGCGCGGTGAACGCGATCTTCTCGCGGGTCGCGAACCCCTTCGTCATCGACGGGATCGGGTTTTCCCCTGCGGAGGCCGGCGAGAATCCGCGCCGCGAAGCGATGACCCTCGGCGGGCGGCCCGGCGCCGCGTTTGAGTTCTGGTCGCTCGACGATCCGGAGGAGCGCGGGACCGTCCCGCGGGGACGGGCGCTCCCGATGCTCGGCCGCGCGGTCGCGACGGAGATCGTCCGCCTGCTCGACGACGGCGCGCCGGATGCGGCGCGGATCGGTACGCGTCCGGTGCGCCCGGGCGACATCGCCATCCTGGTGCACAGCAATGCGCACGCCCGGGTTATGCGCGACCATCTCACCGCCTTCGGCGTCCCGGGCGTCCTCTACGGGGCGGAGAGCGTGTTCTCCACCCGCGAGGCGCTCGAGCTCATGCGCTGCCTCATGGCCATCGCGCTGCCCGGTCCCGAGCACCGGTTCCGCGCGGCGCTCTCGACCGACATGATCGGCCTCTCCGGCCCGGACCTCTTCGGCCTTGCGGAGGACGAGGCGCGCTGGGAGCGCTTTGCACGCGCCTTTTCCCGCGCGCGGGAGCGATGGATGCGCGACGGGTTCTATTGCGCCATCCGGGCCTTCATGGACGAGCTCGAGGTGCGTCCGCGGCTCCTCGCGTTTCCCGACGGCGAGCGCAGGCTCACGAACCTCATCCATCTCGCGGAGCTGGGGCACGGCGCGGAGCGCGATCGGCACCTCCGCCCCGAGGGCGTGGTCGCCTGGCTGGGGGCGCGGATCGTCTCGCCCGGGACCGACGATGCGCAGCAGCTTCGCCTGGAGACCGACGACGCGGCGGTGAAGATCCTCACGGTCCACGGCAGCAAGGGGCTCCAGTTCCCCATCGTGTTTTGCCCCTGCCTGTGGCGCGCCTCCGATATCAAACCGGGGAAGCCGTATCTGTATCGCGATCCAAAGGACTTCTCGCCCACGGTCGACCTCGGTTCGGGCGACGATGCGGTCCGGCGGCGCGCCGAGCGCGAGGTGTTGTCGGAAAACGTGCGCCTGCTCTATGTCGCGCTCACCCGCGCCATCCACCGCTGCTATTTCGCCTGGGGAAACATCAAGGGCGCCGAAACGGCGGCGCCGAGCTATCTCCTGTATGCGCCGGATGAACTTGATCCCGCCGACTGCGTCGGGGCGCTCGAAGGGCACGTGAAGTCGCTTCCCGCCGGCGAGCGCGCATCGTTCCGTTCCGCGCTGGCGGAGCGATCCGGCGGCGCCATCGTCGTGCGGCCCGTTCCGCACGAGAACGCCCCGCCGCTTCGCGCAGCGACCGCGCCGCCCGGCGGGATCGTACCGCGTCCGTTCACGGGATCGATTGGCGCGCACTGGACCGTTACGAGCTACTCGGCGCTTGCGGCATCGGGCCGGGAGAGCGGCGAGCGTCCGGATTACGACGCCCATTTCGCCCCTTTCGAACCCGATGCGGCGCCCGTCGCGTTCGACGATATCGCCCGCTTCCCCCGCGGGGCGCGACCGGGCCAGTGCATCCATGAGATGTTCGAGCGCGTCGATTTTACCGACGAGACCGGCTTCGAGGGCGTGATCGACGCCGCGCTGGCCCGTCACGGGATCGACGCGGCCTGGAGTGCGGCCTGTAGTACAATGCTCGCGCGGGTGTGCGCGGCCCCCCTCGGGGACGATGGAGTGTCCCTTCGGACAGTGGGCCGCGAACGCCGCCTGAGCGAACTGGAGTACTATTTCCCGTTGTCCGCGGTCGAGCCGGCGGGGGTAGCCGAGGCGTTCGCGGTGCACGCGGCGAATCCCGTTGTGCGAAACTTCTCGAGCGCGGCGGCCGGCCTCGGCTTCGCCGGGATCCGAGGATTCGTCCGCGGATTTATCGACCTGGTGGTCGAGCACGCGGGGCGGTACTCTATCATTGACTGGAAATCGAACTGGCTCGGCGATGCGCCCGCGGCGTACACGCCGGACGCGCTTGCGGCGGACATGGTCCGTCACGCCTACGTGCTGCAGTACCATCTGTACGCGGTGGCGCTGCACCGCTATCTCTCGCTGCGGCTGCCTGGCTACGAGTACGATCGAAACTTCGGCGGGGTGCGATACGTCTACGTGCGCGGGGTCGATCCCTCCGGCGCGCCCGGATGCGGCGTCTTCGCCGACCGGCCGCCGCGCGCGCTCATCGAGGCGCTGACGCGATATCTCACGCGAGGTGATGGCGATGGCGTCGCGTAGAAACGAATCCGTTGACATCCGCGCGCTGGACTGCTGGCGCGACATCGACCGGCACTTCGCCGCGTTCGTTGAACGCGCCGCAGGCGGATCAGACGAGGCCGTAGGGTTGGGCGCGCTTCTGGCGAGCCGCCGCCTGGCCGACGGCGACATCTGCATCGATCTGAATGCGATGGCGGGCGTTCCGCTCGGCGACGCCGTGGACGATTGTCCGCGCGAGGCCGCGACCGTCGCGCTCCCCCGCGCCGCCGCGTGGGTGCGAGCGCTCCGCTCGTCTCCTGCGGTGGGAAAACCGGGCGAGTTCCGGCCGCTGGTGCTCGATGAGGCCGGACGGTTGTACCTGCACCGCCTGTACGAATACGAGCGCATCATACGCGAGCGCATCGCCGAGCGTCTGGCTGCGCCGCCCCTGGATTTCGACGAGGGGCTTCTCCGCGCGGGCCTCGACCGGCTGTTTCCCGCGCCCGCGCCGGAGGGCCTCGACTGGCAGCGGGTCGCGGCCGCAAGCGCCGTGATGCGCCGGCTGTGCGTGATATCCGGCGGGCCCGGGACCGGAAAGACCGCGACGGTGGTGCGCATCCTCATCCTTCTCGCCGAGCAGGCGCGCGCGTCCGGAAACGAGTTCACCGTTGCCCTCGCCGCCCCCACCGGCCGGGCCGCCGCGCGATTGCGCCAATCGATCCGGACCTGGATGGAAACGAGCGGGCTCTCCGGAGAGGAGCGCGAGATGCTGCGAAGCGGCGCGACGACGCTCCATCGACTGCTCGGGCTGGGCGGCGCGCGACCGTTCGACCCCGCGCGCATCCTCCCGCAGCAGGTCGTGGTGGTGGACGAAGCCTCGATGGCCGACTGCGCGCTCATGTCCCATCTGCTGCAGGCGGTCCCGCTCGAGTCGCGGCTCATTCTGCTGGGGGACCGCGATCAGCTGGCGTCCGTCGAGGCCGGCGCGGTGCTGGGCGACATCTGCGATACGGGACGGGCGCACGGGTATTCGGCAGCGTTCGCCGAGCGGATCGCGCCGGTCATCGGTCGATGCGCGCATGACGTGCCGATCGCGGCGGAACCGCCGATCGCGGATTCCATCATCATCCTCCGAAAAAGCTACCGGTTCGATGAGTCCGGCGGGATCGGCGCCGTGAGCCGCGCGGTCCGGGAGGGGGACGCCGCGCGCGCCCTGCAACTGGTCGATGCGGACGGCGGCCGGAGCGTCCGGTTCGTCACCGACGAGCGTCCGTCGGCCTCCTCGGAGCGCTTCTCCTCGCGGATCGTCGAGGGCCTGCAGCCGGCGCTTGTCGCGCCGGATCCTACCGCGGCGCTCGATTCGCTCACCCGCTTTGCGGTGCTCTGCGCGCTCCGGCGCGGTCCCTCGGGGGCGGAGGCCGTCAATCGGATCATCGAGCGCGTGCTGGCCGCACAGGGACTCATCAATCCCGATGGGCGGTGGTATGTGAACCGGACCCTGGTCGTGTCGCGCAACAGCGAGTCGGCCGGGCTTTCAAACGGCGATATCGGGATCGTCAGGGAGCGCCCCGGGGTGCCCGGCGAGGCGGCGGTATATTTTTCGGACGGCGAGGGCGGCACTCGCGCGTTCCCGCCGCTTCGGCTGCCCGAGCACGAAACGGCCTTCGCGACCACGGTGCACAAGGCGCAGGGGTCCGAGTTCGATACCGTGATCGTCGTCCTGCCCGAGCGCCCGACGCGGGTGCTCACGCGCGAGCTGGTGTACACCGCGCTCACGCGCGCGCGCACGCACGTCGAGCTCTGGGGCGATCGGGAGGTCTTCGCGGCGGCGGTGGGAAACCCGACGCGCCGAATGTCGGGGCTGCACGACGCGCTCTGGGGCTAGTGGATGTTGTCCTCGCCGGCGCTCTGACCGGCGTCGCCGGTGTCCGCAGGGAGATGGGGGAGGGTGAGCACCGCGCAGTTGAAGAGGCATCCGGTCACGAGAAAGCGCGCGAGGTTTTCGTCGCGCTCCTTCAGCTCCATGATCTGGTGGGCGATGTAAATGCTATTGTCCATGATCTCGCGGAGGACCGCCTCGTCGTTGGAGGCCGGTTCCGGGGCGTCCGTTCGCTGGGCGGCTGCGACCCGGCGCGATTCCTGAATGACGGCGGCAAGAAGGCTCTGGAAGAAGAGGTCGAAGTTTTGATTGTACTGGACCTCCCTGCCGGTCTTCAGCTTGATCATGCCTTCTTTTCCAGGTTTTTCTTGAGTCCCTCGAGGCGGTCCTTGAAGAGGGAGCCGATGGTGTTGGCCCCTTCCGCCGATTGCTCCTTGCTCATGAACTCGCGGAGCTCCTCGCGCTCCTTGAGCGTGACGGCCTTCTGCTCGCTCAGGCGAAGTTTCCGCTCGCCCGTATTCGCCTCGATCACGGCCACGTTGATATCGCTCCCCACCGCATAGGCCTTCTGGAGGTCGGCGCCCTTGGGCGCCAAAAGCTCGCTGCCGGGGACCATGCCGGTCATGCCGTTGGGGAGGCGCACGATGAGGCCGGACCGCATAATCGATTCGATGGTGCCCGTATGCACGCTTCCCTCGAGTTCCGCTGCGGGGGTAAGCCACGGGTCGGCCTCGCCGGTCACGAGGTCCAGAAGGATCTTGCGATCCTTCCGGTTGATCTCGCTGATGCGCACGGTGACGGTCGCGCCCGCGCTCACCGCGTCCTCCGGTTTTTCGACGCGCTTGGTGAGGCTCATGCGCGAGACGGGCAGATATCCCTCGAGTCCCGGCTCCAGCTCCACGAAGGCGCCGCTCCGGATGATGTTGACGATCCTTCCGGTCACCGACTGCCCTTCCGTGTAATTGCTGATCCGCTCCCACGGCTCCGGCGAGAGTTGCTTAATGCTTAAAAGGAATTTCTTGGCGTCCCAGTCTATCGAAAGGACCTTCACGGTCACGGCGCTTCCAACGGTAAAATCGCGGGGAGACGCGGCGCGCGCCCACGAGAGCTCCGATTTGGGAACCAGCGCCTCGACGCCGCCGATGTCCACGAAGATCCCGAATTCGGCCGCCGAAACGACGGTCCCCGTGATGACATCGCCCTCGCGCAGCGTTTCCCGGAGGCGCTCTTCCTGCTCCTGGCGCGTCTCTTCGATCAGGGTGCGGCGCGAAAGGACGATATTGCGTCCCTTCTCGCCGAATTGCGTGATGCGGAACTGCAGCCGACGGCCGATGAGCGATTCGGGGTTTGCGGGCGACTTGACGTCGATCTGCGAGAACGGACAGAAGCAGGGAAGGCCCCCGACCGACACGCTGTATCCGCCCTTCACCACGCCCTGCACGGTGCCCTCGACGGGGATCTTCGACGATTGGGCCGTGTGCAGCAGGCCCGGGCTGGCCGACCCGCGCCCGATGCAGGTGGTAAGCAGGATCTCCCCCTTCTTGAATTCCACGATGTATGCGTCGAGGGTGTCGCCCCGTTTGAGGGTGATTTTTCCGTCGTTGTCGAGAAACTCGCTCGCGCTCACGGCCGCTTCGCTCTTTCCCGATATGTCCACGAAAACCGTCTCCTGCGTGACGAGGCTCACCGTGCCGCTCACCCGATCGCCGACCGAGAAATTATCGCGCTTGACGAAGGAGCGTTCAAACAGCGCCGCGAAGTCCTCCTCCTCGTTCTGCTGGTCCGGCCTATTGTTCGTGTCCATGTTGTTCACCTGGGGGGTCGCTGATGTTCGTTTCGTTCCGGGTCGTAAAGCCGCGTCTGCGCACTGACGGGTCGGAAGGTCGAAAAAACCGTGTCTATTTAGGGGCCGTCGCATATTCTGTCAATAGAATTTTTCACGCGCGATCCTCGCGGATCATCAGTCGCGGACCGGCTTCGCCCGCGCCGGTCGCGCTGTGGGGACGGTGAATATTGTTTCGTGATGAAGCCAAATTGTGCTTGCCCGTAAAACAACGCCGGGGTATAGCGTGTACCCGATCGAACCGTGAAACGGGAAAAGGAGCAGGCTGATGGGGTCGATTGCATACAACCTCGCGGACCGGGTGGCCGTGATAACCGGCGGGTCCCGGGGGATCGGCAGGGAGATCGCACGGAGCTTTCTTGCCGAGGGCGCGCGGGTGGTCATCTGCGGACGGAAGCAGGACGGCCTTGACGGCGCGGCCGCGGACCTCGGGGGCGGCGATCGCCTCCTGACGGTCCCCGCGCACATCGCGAAGGAGGCCGACGTGGCCGCGCTCTTCGAGCATACGCTGCAGCGCTTCGGGCGGGTCGATGTGCTCGTGAACAACGTGGGGATGAACCTCATGACCGGCTCGCTGGTCGATGTCGACCTGGTCCAGTGGCAGAAGATCATCGAGAGCAATCTCACGGGGACCTTCCTGTGCTCCCGCGCCGCCGGGAAGATCATGCGGGACCAGCGAAAGGGAAAAATCGTGAGCCTTTCGTCGATCGCCGGGCGCAAGGCCTCCCCGGCCATGAACATCTACGGCATCGCCAAGGCCGGCATCGAGATGATGACGCGCAACCTCGCCGCCGAGCTCGCGCCCTTCAACGTGCAGGTGAACGCGGTGGCGCCCGGCATGGTGCGCACCGATTTCAGCAAGCCGTTCTGGTCGAGTCCGGAGCTGTACGATCACATCGTGAAGGCGGTCCCGATGGGGCGCATCGCGGAGGTGCGCGATGTGGTGCATCCGGTGCTGTTCCTGTGCTCGGAGGGCTCCGACTTCATCACCGGGCAGACGATCATGGTGGATGGCGGCGCCACGGCGGTGTGATGGATGGTGCGGGCATGCGCGGGAGCGCATGAGATTTTACTTGAAAGCATACGTTGGTTTGGGTATAGTAGCGACAGAGCAGTCCTGAGCGGGGCGTGTCACAGCATCCGGATGGGGCGGGGCGTCCGCACATTCGAAGCGCAAACGCCGTCGCGGCATAATCAGGCGATGCGGCCCGCGGGTGGGGCCGCCGTGGAGTAGGCGAAATGGAAATACAAAGCATCAGCGGAATCGACATCGCGCAGCGCGGGAACATCGGCGAAACGCGCGTGGCGCACGAGGCCGAGCGCGTCGAGCGCGCGGAGCGAACGCAGGAGTCCCCCCGCATGCCGGAGCGGGCGCCGGAGACGACCGGCCACGGAAGCGCCGTGGACGCGTACGCTTAGACGGCGGCCGGATCATCCCCCATGGCAATCACCAAGGCCGAAAAGGCGGCGTACAACGACTATGTGAAGGACTTCAAGGTCGAGATCGAGGATAACCTGAAGTCCATCAAGGATCTCGAGGCGCGCCGGAAGAAGATGGCCAACATCTCGGGTTACCTGAGCGTCGAGCTGTGCCTCAAATACTTGAAAAACGTCCAAATATACATGAAGATGAGCGACGCCTCCCAGGAGATGCTGCACATCCGCAACGAGAAGTTTCTGGATAACTCGCGCAAGGACTTCTACAAGGTCGTCCAGCTCCTCGAGGAGATGCTGGGAAACGATATCGAGCGCTCGCTGAACGACAACAAGGAATACCTGCGCAAGATCGACAAGCTGAATCCCGCCCAGGTGCTCAAGATCATCCGCACCATCATGAGCGTGTTCAATTCCCTTCTGAAGCGGATGGGGGAGTCCAAGTGGAAATGGTCCTTCGTGGACCTCCAGGGGCGCATCGCGGTGCTGGTGAAGAACTTCATCAACTTTTCCGATCTGCAGAAGAACCGCGACCCGCGGATGGAGTTTTATCGCGACCGGCAGGAGCTGATGCGCGTGTGCAAATCCGTCCTGAACGAGGCGGCGAAGCAATTCAGGAACAAGTACGAGCTCTCCACCAAGGTGCCCGAAGATATTCTCAAGTCGATCAATCTCCTGGCCGCCCTTCGGTCGATCCACATCCTTTTTGGCGAGTCCGAGGATGCCACCAAACTCAAGAATACGATCGACGCCCTCCGCGCGCGCCTCGAGGCCGACGAGGTCAAGGACGAAGAAGATAAAAAGAAAAAGAAAAAATAAAAAAAGATACATGCCCGACCAAAAGATGTACATGATTTAAAATATGACTTGACGTGGGGATTTTTTTTTATTATATTCCTGGCACTCAGTCGATTAGAGTGCTAATAAGCATGATAGCAGGCTATGGTAAAGAGTAATAAGACAGAAAGGGTTCTCGATGAGCGCGAAAGCGCCGTTTTGAAGGCGCTCGTGTACGAATTTATCGTAACCGGTAAGCCGGTTGGTTCGCGTTCCTTTGTGCAAAAGTACTCTTTTTCCATATCTCCGGCCACGATGCGTAATATCATGTTCGACCTGGAGAACCTGGGATTTCTCATGCAGCCGCACACGTCGTCCGGGCGGATCCCCACGGACGTGGGGTACCGGTTTTACGTCGATTCGCTGCTCGACACCTACGAGTTCGTGATGAGCGAGAAGGTGCGGGTGCGCGAGGAGCTCATCAAGAAAGAGCTCCAGCTCGACAAGATGTTCGCTTCAGTGAGCAAGATGCTGTCCCTGGTTTCAAAATACGCATCGGTGGTGCTCTCGCCAAAGCCCGATTTCACCGTGGTCAAGCACGTCGAGCTCATTCCGCTCGACAGCGACGAGATCCTGTTTATCCTCGTCACCCGAAACGGCATGATCCTGAACAAGAAGGTCAGCGTTTCGACCCGCATCACCCAGGACGACATCTACGAGCTGTCGCGCTATCTCACCGGGGAGCTCTGCGGGTACTCGCTGTATGAGATCAAGAAGGACATCTTCGACCGGATGCGCGTCCAGACGAACCATGATTACAAGAAGGGGCTGGCGCTCGACATCGCGCAGTTGGCGCTCACCGAGGAGACCGATTCCGAGATCTTCATCGACGGGATCGAGAATCTGCTGCGCATCCCGGAGATGATCGAGGCCGACAAGCTCAAGAGCCTGCTGCATCTCATCGAGGAGAAGCGTTTGCTCAAGAGCATCATCGAGCGCAATATCGACAAGGACGGCGTGAACACGCTCATCGGCGAGGAGGTGAGCGACCTGGAGATCTCGGGCTGCAGCATCATCACCTCCTCGTATCAGATCGGAAAGAGCAAGGTCGGCGTGGTGGGCATCATCGGCCCCACGCGGATGGACTATGAGAAGGTGGTGCCCCTCGTCGATTATACGGGCAAGGTGGTCACCGACCTGCTGACGAAAATGTCCAAGTGATTGGCGCGGCGGTCCGCCGCGCGGGGGTATGGCATGGTTGAGAACAAGTACGTGGATGACAGCATGAACAAGGAGAGCGGTAACGATACTATGGGCAATGAACGGGAAATCCCGCAGGACGAGATGTTCGAGGGTGCCGATCCGGCCGTCGAAACCGAGGCGGCCGGCGCTCCCGACGACGGCGCCGTGCGCGAGGGAGACGGTCGCGATGCGCTCGCGGCGGAGCTCAAGAAGCGCGACGAGGAGATCGCCTCGCTCAAGGACGTGATGCAGCGGCGGCAGGCCGACTTCGAGAATTTCAAGAAGCGCAACCTGAAGCAGCAGGAGGAGCAGCGGAAGATGGCGGTGCGCGACATCGCGCTGGACATCATCGCCATCAACGACGATCTCCTGCGCGCCATCGAGGCGGCCGAGGCCATTCCGCAGGGCGAGAGCCTCGAGGCGTCGCACGCGGCGTTCGTGGAGGGCGTGCACATGATCTCGCGGCGCATCGAGGACGCGCTCACGTCGCACGGGGTCGTGGCGATCGACACGCTCAACGCCGAGTTCGATCCGTGCGTGAGCGAGGCCGTCGAGATCGTCGCCAGCGACGAGGTGGAGACCGACACCGTGACGAAGGTGTACCAGAAGGGCTTCATGCTCGACGACATGGTGATCCGCCACGCGAAGGTGCGCGTGTCGCGGTCGGCGAAGCAGGGGGCGAAGGACGTCGCGACGGAGTGCGCGACGGACGGGTCCGGATGACGCGCGCGGCGGAAACGACGGAAGACGCGAGACGTAGAATGGAAGATCGACAAATCACAATGCAATGAGGTAACCATATGAGCAAAATAATTGGAATTGACTTGGGAACGACGAACTCCTGCGTGGCCGTGATGGTCGGCGGCGAGCCGGTCGTGATACAGAACTCCGAGGGGCAGCGGACCACGCCGTCCATCGTGGCCTATACCGACAAGGGCGAGCGCTTGGTCGGGCAGGTGGCCAAGAACCAGATCATCACCAACCCGGAGAACACCATCCGCTCCATCAAGCGCTTCATGGGCCGGGCGTTCTCCGAGGTGGGCGAGGAGATCAAAACGATACCGTACAACGTCATGGACGACGGCAAGGGCGGCGTGAAGGTGAAGACCCAGGCGGGCGAGTTCACTCCGCAGGAGATCTCCGCGCGCGTGCTCCAGAAGATGAAGCAGACCGCCGAGGACTATCTCGGGGAGAAGGTGACCCGCGCGGTGATCACCGTGCCGGCGTACTTCAACGACGCCCAGCGGCAGGCCACCAAGGACGCGGGGCGCATCGCGGGCCTCACCGTCGAGCGCATCATCAACGAGCCCACGGCGGCGTCGCTCGCCTACGGCCTGGACAAGAAGACGAAGAACGAGAAGATCGCGGTGTACGACCTCGGCGGCGGCACCTTCGACGTCTCGATCCTCGAGCTCGGCGACGGCGTATTCGAGGTGAAATCGACCAACGGGAACACCCACCTGGGCGGGGACGATTTCGACCAGCGCATCATGAACTGGCTCATCGACGAGTTCAAGAAGCAGACCGGCATTGACGTGTCCAGCGACAAGATGGCGCTCCAGCGGCTCAAGGAAGGCGCCGAGAAGGCCAAGATCGAGCTTTCGGGCAAGTCGCAGACGGAAATCAACATCCCGTTCCTGACGGCGGACCAGAGCGGGCCCAAGCACCTCATCATGACGCTGACCCGCGCCAAGTTCGAGCAGCTCGTCGAGGACCTGGTCGAGTCGACCAAGATCCCGTGCCAGCGCGCGCTGGAGGACGCGGGACTCACGCCGGGCGATATCGACGAGGTGATCCTGGTGGGCGGATCGACGCGGATCCCCGCGGTCCAGGAGCTCGTGCGCCGCATCTTCGGCAAGGAGCCGCACAAGGGCGTGAACCCCGACGAGGTGGTCGCCGTGGGCGCCGCGATCCAGGGCGGCGTGCTCGCGGGCGACGTGCACGACGTGCTCCTGCTCGACGTGACCCCGCTCTCGCTGGGGATCGAGACCCTGGGCGGCGTGATGACCAAGCTCATCGAGCGCAACACCACCATCCCGACGCGCAAGAGCCAGGTGTTCTCCACCGCGTCGGACAGCCAGCCCGCCGTGTCCATCCACGTATTGCAGGGCGAGCGCGAGATGGCCGCGCAGAACCGGACGCTGGGACGCTTCGACCTGGTGGGCATCCCGCCCGCACCGCGCGGCGTGCCGCAGATCGAGGTGACCTTCGACATCGACGCGAACGGCATCGTGCACGTTTCGGCGAAGGACCTGGGGACCGGCAAGGAGCAGAAGATCCGCATCGAGTCCTCGAGCGGCCTCAACGAGGAGGAGATCAAGAACATGGTGCGCGAAGCCGAGACGCACGCGGACGAGGACAAAAAACTCCGCGAGCTCATCGAGACGCGCAACAGCGCCGACACGCTGATCTACTCCATCGAAAAGCTCTTGCGGGAGAACGAGGGGAAGATCGAAGCGGCCGAAAAGCAGGCGATCGAGGCCGAGGTCGAAAACCTCAAGAGCGCGATGGGAGCGGACGACGTCGAGCAGATCAAGGCGGCCAAAACCAAGCTCGAGCAGGCGTCGCACAAGTTCGCCGAGCGCATCTATCGTGACGCCGCGGCGCAACAGGGCGGCGCGGAGCAGGGCGCGCCGGGCGCCGGCGCGAACCCGGGCGCGGGCCAGGACAACAAGGCCTCCGGTGCGGGACCGGGCCAGGGAGAGAAGGTGTACGACGCCGATTACGAAGTGGTCGACGACGATAAAAAGTAATCGCGAGAGGATGCTTTGGCCAACAAGAGAGATTACTACGAGGTGCTGGGCGTCGCCAAGGACGCGGGTGAGGACCAGATCAAGCAGGCCTATCGCAAGCTTGCCCTGAAGTATCACCCGGATAAGAACCGCGGGAATCCCGAGGCCGAGGAGAAGTTCAAGGAAGCGACCGAGGCCTACGAGATCCTGCGCGATCCCAAGAAGCGCGCCCAGTACGACAAGTTCGGCCACGAGGGCGTCGCCGGGTTCGAGGGATTCGGCCGCGGCGCCTACACCGATTTCTCCGACATCTTCGGTGAGTTCGACTTGGGCGACATCTTCGAGGGGTTCTTCGGGAGCGGGTTCGGCAAGCGCGGCCGTGCGGGACGCACGCGTCGCGGGCACGATATTCAGTACGACATGGATATCACCCTCGAGGACGCGTTCAACGGGAAGGAGGTCAAGATCGACATCCCCCGTAACGAGACCTGTGAGACCTGCGGCGGGTCCGGCGCCGAGGCCGGCACCAAGCCGGCCGTCTGCAATGTGTGCAGCGGCACCGGGCAGATCCGCCGCACGCAGGGATTCTTCACCATCGCGCAAACCTGTTACCGGTGCGGCGGCGCGGGCAAGATGATCACCTCGCCCTGCAAGGCCTGCGGCGGCGGCGGCTCCATTGTGAAGAACCGCAAGATCACCGTGAAGGTCCCGGCCGGCGTCGAGTCGGGATCGCGGCTCAAGATCAACGGCGAGGGCGAGATGGGCGAGAACGGCGGGCCGCGCGGCGACCTGTACGTGGTCCTGCACATCATGAAGCACGAGATCTTCGAGCGTCACGGCAACGACATCATCAACATCGTGGACATCTCGTTCCCGATGGCGTGCCTGGGCGGCGATATCGAGGTTCCCACGATCGGCGGCAAGAAGGCCAAGATGAAGATCCCGCCCGGGACCGACAACGGCCACATCTTCCGCCTCAAGGGGAACGGGATCCCGTATCTGGGCTCCTACGGGCGGGGCGACCAGCTCGTGAAGATCAACATCCACGTTCCCAAAAAGCTCACGCCGCGGCAGAAGGAGCTCCTGCAGGAGTTCGCGAAGCTCGACAGCGAGGCGGTGGGATCGTCAACGCGGCAGTTTTATTAGGATGATTCGCCTTCGCCGGAGCATCGTCGCGGTCGCGTGTGGCGCCGTGATCGCGGGCATCGCCTCGTTTGCCGCGCTCGGCTATATCACCTACGCCGGGAGCGGCGGCGATGTCGTCACGCCGGCGACCTATCCCAACCGGCACCATTTCACCCAGGCCATCTTCTGGTTCGAGCTCCTCGACAGCCGGGAGGAGCTCTTCGAGGCGCTCGGCGATCCGGGCACGCCGCAGGGCGCGGCCATGCGGCGCATCATGGACGTCACGAACACCTACGATGTGTTGCTCTTTTCGGCCTACCCGCCGTTCTTTGCGCTGCTGCTTGCGCTGGTCCACCTCCTGCTGCGAAGGGATGACGCGGACCCGCCCGCCGCCCTTCCGATCCTCGTCGCGGGGATCGTCGTCTGCGCCGTGATGCCGCTCGCGGATCACATGGAGAACGTGCAGCTCCTGAAGCTCACGACATTTGCCGCCCCCGGCGATGTCGATGACGGCGTGATCGCCGCGCTCAAGGTGTGGACGCGGATCAAGTGGGGCGCGATCTTCGCCGTTACGGCGCTCCTGGCGCTTCGCTATTGGCGGTATTTCATCGATTCACGGTTCCCGCGATATGCATTTACCGGCATATACGGCATAACGGCGGTCGTGGGTGCGATATCCCTCATGTTCGACGGGACGCGCTTCCTGATCGAGGCGGCCAGCACCACCATGGGCATCGGCTGGCTTGTGTCGGCCGTGCACGCGGGCGTGGTTGCCGTGAAGGCGATGCGCATGCGCGAACGCGCGGAATAATTCCTCCCCATCTCGCACCCCGGTTATCGACATAGTGCGTTTTGTCCGCGTATGATGTCTTGTTGTGTAACTCCATGACAGGCAACCCGGGTTTGCGTCAACGTAAATGAATACGGTTGACGCTGATCTGCGCCGAATAATAATCAGTGACGTTACTTTGTGCGCTGGGGGCTTCCATGATCAGACCGACGATATTTCTCGCCATAACCTGCCTGTTTTTCATGATCCTGTCGCTTTCTATCCATGACGCCGCGTACCGGGTGGGGACTCCCGGCTTTGCCGCATGCACGACCGAGGAGATCAAGAACAAGTGCTGCTACGAATTCCTCGAGCTCATGAAGAGCGAACTGGAGACCGACCAGCGGACCACACGCGAGGACCGGGCCGTGCGCGGATATGTCCGGTGCCTGCGATCGGTCAACTGCTCCCAGGAGATGATCGAGATGAAGGCTAAAAACGTACGGCAGATCCGCTCGATCTGCGGCGAGTAGTTTTCACTTTCTATCGACCGGTTTTTTTCGACTTCTTTTTCGCTTTCTTGGTGTCGCGCTCTGCCGCCCGGGGCCATAGCGCAATGGGATCCTCGATCATCATGAGCGTCTGACGGAGAAAAGGCAATAAAAAGGCGGGACCGGATTGCAGCCCGGTCCCGCCTGTGCGTCGTTCTCGATCTATGGTTACATGTTACCCTTGCTTCACGCCATAGCCCACGCCCTTCACGTACCCCGCGATTTCGGTCAGGATCTCCGGATCGTCGATGGTGGACGGGACGGTGTAGGTCTCGCCGTCGGCGATCTTGCGCATGGTGCCGCGCAGGATCTTGCCGGAGCGCGTCTTGGGGAGGCGCTTCACGATGAGCGACTGCTTGTAGCAGGCGACCGCGCCGATCTTGTCGCGGATCATCTTGACCAGCTCATCTAAAATCGCCTTCTCGTCTTTCGTGACCCCCGCCTTGAGGACCACGAACCCGAGCGGGAGCTGTCCCTTGAAGGTGTCGGCCGCGCCGATGACCGCGCACTCGGCCACATCGGGGTGCGTCGCGATGATCTCCTCCATCGCGCCGGTGGAGAGCCGGTGTCCCGCGACGTTGATGACGTCGTCCACGCGTCCCATGATGTAGATGTAGCCGTCCGTGTCGTAATACCCGCCGTCCCCGGTGAAGTAGTAGCCGGGATACATGTCCAGGTACGACTCCTTGTACTTGTCGTCGTTCTGCCACAGCGTGGGCAGGGTCGCCGGCGGGAGCGGCAGCTTGATGGCCACCATCCCCTCGGTGCCGTTCGGCAATTTTTTCCCTTCGGCGTCCAGGATCTCCACCTGGTAGCCGGGCACGGGTTTGGTGGGAGAGCCGGCCTTGATCGGGAAGGGCTCGAGGCCCATGCAGTTGGCCGCGATGGACCAGCCGGTCTCGGTCTGCCACCAGTGGTCGATCACCGGCTTCTTGAGCAGGTCGCTCGCCCAGTGATAGGTGTCGGGATCGAGCCGCTCACCGGCCAGGAACAGGTACTTGAAATTCGAAAGGTCGTATTTCTTAAAGTGGTCCCCGTTGGGATCTTCCTTCTTGATCGCGCGGAACGCGGTCGGGGCCGTAAAGAGCACCTTGACCTTGTACTCGCTGATGATGCGCCAGAAGGCGCCGGGGTCGGGGGTGCCGACCGGTTTGCCCTCGTACATGATGGTGGTGCAGCCGGTGAGGAGCGGCGCATAGACGATGTAGGAGTGTCCCACCACCCAGCCGACGTCCGAGGCGGCCCAGTACACGTCGCCCGGCTCCACGCCGTAGATGTTTTTCATGCTCCAGCGGAGCGCGACGGCATGGCCGGCGTTATCGCGCACAACGCCCTTGGGGATCCCCGTGGTGCCTGAGGTATAGAGGATGTAGAGCGGGTCGGTGGTCTTCACCGGCACGCAGTCCACGGGCTTGGCGCTCTTCATGGCCTCGGCCCAATCGATGTCGCGTCCGGAAATGAGCGGCGAGGTCGCCTGCGGGCGCTGGTAGATCACGCACTTCTCGGGCTTGTGCTTCGCCAGCTCGATCGCCTTGTCGAGGAGCGGTTTGTACTCGATGACCTTCTTCCCCTCGATGCCGCACGAGGCCGACACCATGGCCTTGGGCTTGGCGTCGTCGATGCGGATGGCGAGCTCGTTGGGCGCGAAGCCGCCGAACACCACCGAATGGATCGCGCCGATGCGCGCGCAGGCCAGCATTGCGAAGGCCGCCTCGGGAATCATGGGCATGTAGATGATGACGCGGTCGCCCTTCGAGACGCCCTGCGCCGCGAGCACGCCGGCGAACTTCGATACCTGGTCCAGCAACTCCTGATAGGTGAACTTCGATTTTACGTCGGTGACCGGGCTGTCGTAGATGATCGCGGTCTGTGCGCCGCGGCCGTTCTTTACGTGGATGTCCACCGCATTGTAGCAGGTGTTGAACTCCCCGCCCGTGAACCAGCGGTAGAAGGGCTTGTTGGAGTCATCCAGCACCTTCTCGTATTTCTTGTAGAAATGAATGTCGTTTGCGGCCTCGCCCCAGAACGCGGCCGGGTCCTTCGCGGCCAAATCATAGGCCTTTTGGTATGCTCCTGACATAGGTACCTCCCTGCAGGTAAGAGTATGATGCGCGCCCAGCGGGCGCGTGTGTTGATGTCCCCCGGATGTGCACGCCTGTATGTTTCGGGGAATATGGTGCTGATGCACGCACTCACGGCCAATCCGCAACAAGCCTATGAGGCGCGCCATCGGTGTCAATAAAAAAACCGTACGAACGCTCGCTCGGTTCGCCGCCGGACGATGCGGCCGTCGCGCCGATTGGGCGCCGATGGACTATTTCGTTTGACATTGAAGTCGCCGTTGTGTATGCACGTTGGTAGCGGGATACATACCGGGCGGCGGACGGTTCTCATTCGTGCTGTGCGCATGCGCGCAGATCATACATAATTAGAAAGCACGCTTTCGCTGAAACCGTGTTTATGAATGTGAATGTCGTTCGGTTCTGTCGCCTCTCAATGAACCGGGCATGGGTTCAAGCGCATGTTCGACGTCGATATATGCATCAGGATGCGAATGAGCGGCTGTGCGGATACTGTCCGCGCGGAATTCAACTGCGCGAAAGGTTTGGATGGAGCGAATCGGCGATTACCACATAGTCGAAAAGGTTGCGGAAACACACCACTCGATTGTCTATCGCGCCCGCAGGGACGGGTCGCACGATACCGTCATCATCAAAACGCTGAAGGCGGTCTATTCGTCGCCGGCGGAGATCGCGCGCTTTAGACAGGAATACGAGCTCATCAGCAGGATCCGGCTCGCGGGCGTTGTCGAGTACCGCGGGCTGTTCGCATATCAGAACGCCTTCGCTCTCGTCCTCGAGGATTTCGACGGCATCTCCCTCGCGCAGGCGCGGGAGAGCATGACATTCGACACGGCGTCATTTCTTTCGATCGCGATTTCCCTTTCAAACAGCCTGGGGGAGCTTCATAAGCGGAATATCGTACATCGCGATATCAACCCCCGGAATATCCTCATCAACCCCGAAACGGGCGTCGTGAAAATAACCGACTTCGGCATCGCGGCGGAATTTGCGCGCAAGGACGAGATCGTCTCCGATCGGACGCTTGTCGAGGGAACGCTGATCTATATGTCCCCCGAGCAGACGGGCCGCATGAACCGCCCCGTCGATTACCGCACGGACATCTATTCGCTGGGCATCACCCTGTACGAGCTGCTGACCGGGCAGGTCCCCGCGCGGTCGTCCGACCTGCTGGAGATCATCTATTCGCATATCGCGCGACAGCCGGCGCCGCCGCACGAAGTGGCGCCGTCAATTCCCGTGATGGTCTCCCGCATCGTCATGCGAATGATCGGGAAGATGGCGGAGGACCGCTACCAGAACGCGTTCGGCGTCGCCGGCGATCTCGAAGAATGCCGGCGTCGCATAACGGCGACCGGGGAGATCGCCGAATTCGAGATGGGGTCGCGGGACATTCCGCTGAGATTCACCATCCCGCAAATCCTCGTGGGACGCGAGAATGAGATCGGGCGGCTTATGGCGTCCTTCGATGAGGCCGGCGAGGGGCGGAAGGAGATGCTGCTGGTTTCAGGCGATCCCGGGATCGGGAAATCGTCGGTGATTTTCGAGATACACAAAGCCATTGTCGCGAAGCGGGGATATTTCGCCTCCGGTAAGTTCGACCAATACCGGCGCGACGTGCCGTACAGCGCGATTATCCAGTCGTTCGCGGGGCTGGTCAGGCAGCTGCTGGCCGAGAGCGAGAAGCGGGTCAACGACTGGCGGGAGGCCCTTCTTTCGGCGCTGGGTCCCAACGGGAGAATCATTACCGACGTGATCCCGGACGTCGAGCTCATCATCGGGCCGCAGCCGGAGGTGCCCGGTCTTTCCCCGGACGAATCGCAAAACCGGTTTGGGTTCGTGTTCCGGAATTTTGTGCGGGTGTTCGCGCAGGCGGAGCATCCGTTGGCCTTGTTTCTCGACGATTTGCAGTGGGCGGATTCCGCGAGCCTCAGGCTCATCAAGACGATCGTCGCCGATCCCGATATCGCGCACCTCCTGGTGATCGGGACATACCGGAGCAACGAGGTCGGCGACATGCATCCGCTGGTGGGAGCGATCGAGGAGGTGCGCGCGGCGGGGGTGCCCGTCAGGGAGATCCCGTTGCGCCCGCTCACCACCGGCCACGTCAACACGCTGATCGCGCAAAGCCTGCGCGCTTCCGAGGGCGTATCGATGCCCCTGGCGGACATCGTGCACCGAAAGACCGCGGGCAATCCGTTCTTCGTGCACCAGTTTCTCCGGATGATCCACGACCGGGGCCTGCTCGAACTCGATCCGGCCAGGGGCTGGTCGTGGGACATCGACGCGGTCAACCGCCTGCAGGTGACCGACAACGTCGTTGACCTGATGACCGCGATGATCGACATGCTCGATCCCGCCGTTCGTGCGGACCTTACGGCGGGGGCCTGCATAGGCAATGAGTTCGATGTGGAGGTGGTGGCCCGGGTCGCGAACGCGCCCATCGAAACGGTCGTGTCGCACATGACGGTCGCCCTCGATGCGGGGCTGCTCAACCGGTCGGGGTCCACCTATCGGTTTCAGCACGACCGCGTCCAGGAGGCGGTCTATTCGCTCGTCCCCGATGCGGCGAAGGCGGATCTGCACTACCGCATCGCCTCATTTTTTCTGGAGAACACCTCCGTGGAGGAGCTGCCCGATCGGATCCTGGTGATCATCAACCAGGTGAACGCGGGCCTGGCGAAGATGGTTTCGAGCGGGGATGCGCACCGCGTCATCGAGCTCGAGATCATGGCCGCCGCGAAGGCGAAAGCGTCATCGGCGTATCGATCGGCGCTCAACTATTTGCAGACGGGCATCTCGCTTCTCGAGGATACCGCCTGGAAAACCCGGTACGAACTGGCCCTCCGGTTGTATACGGAGGCGGCCGATGCGGCGCACCTGGCCGCGCAGTTCGATGACATGAACCGCTACCACGAACTGGTGGTGAAAAACGCGCGTTCTCAGTACGACACCCTGAAGGTGTACGACATCCGCATCAACTATCTCCTGGGACAGGGGAAGGCGCGGGATGCGGTCGCGGTGGGATCGGCCGTGCTGGCGTCGTTCGGGATGCGCATACCCGTCAAGCCGGGCAACGGGTTCATCGCGTGGAACTACCTGATGACGCGGATGAAAATGATCGGGACACATGCCGCGGAAATCGACACGCGTCCGAGCGCGACGAACCCCCGCGCCATCGCGATCATGCGTATCATCAATTCTCTCGCGGCCGCGTCCTACATCGGGAGCATCGGTTTTTTCTTGAGCGCGATTTTTAAAACGAATCAGCTCATGGCGCGATATGGAAACACGGATACGTCGCCGCTGTATTATCTGGGCTATGCCATCGTTCTCGCGACCACGGGAAAGATCACGGAAGGATACGCATTGGGTGAATCCGGGTGTGCGCTGGCAAACGCCATGGGGGATGCGGTCCAGATGTTTCGAACGGCGTTCCAGATGAACGTGTGGATCCGCCACTGGAAGGAGCCTCTTCGGGACAGCGTTGATCCGTTGATGGACCTGTACCGTCGGGGAGTGGAGTTGGGGAATTTCGAGTATGCGTCCTATGCGTTGTGCGTGCGCGGGTATCATCTGTTTCATGCGGGACGAAACCTCACGACGATCTCCGCGGATGTCGCGAAGAGCATTGCGGGCATCTCGAAGCTGAACCATGAGGCGATCCTGAACCTGACCAGGTCGGGCCGCCAGATCGTGTTGAACTTCATGGGTGAATGCGAAGATCCCTGCCGGCTCAAGGGCGACAGCTATGATGAGGATGCCGTCACGTTGACGGATACGGACCATTTCTACCGGATGATCCTGCTGTACCATTTTTATCGGTTCGATGACGCTCTCGAGGAAGCGAGGCATGTCGAGCGGCGCGTGCGGTCGTTCACCTGCCTGGCGCATGTCCCGGTCATCGTTTTTTACAGTTCGCTCATCCTGCTCGCCCTGATCGAGACGCGCCGGAAGAAGGACCGGAAGCGGTTCCTGAAGCGGATCCGGAAGAACCAGGCGCAGATGCGGAAATGGGCGGCGCATGCGCCGATGAACTATTCCCACAAGCTGCTCCTCGTCGAGGCGGAGCTCCAACGCGTGCGGGGGAACTTCGGCGCCGCGATGAAGCGCTACGAGGAGTCAATCGCCGCGGCGCATCAGAACGGCTACCTGCACGAGGAGGCGCTGGCCTCTGAGCTGGCGTCACACCTGTACGAGGCCAATGGGTTCTCGGTCATCGCGGCGACGTACATGATGCGGGCGCACCGGTGCTACACGACCTGGGGCGGGGAGGGGAAGACGTCCTTTCTCGAGAAGCGCTTCCCCGGGCGCATCCGCACGTACGATCCGCTGGCCCACGCGACGAGCGTACTCCCGACCACGACGTCGGGAAACATCTCGGAGCTGCTCGATGTCGCCTCGATCCTGAAGTCCTCACAGGTGATCGCGAGCGAGACGGAACTCGCGCTTCTGCTCGAGAAGACGCTCGCCATCGCGCTGGAGAACGCAGGGGCACAGCGCGGCCTGTTCATCATGGAACATGACGGCGATAGTGACGCCCGACGGCTTTTTATCGAGGCTGAGGCCAGCCTTGAGGGTGCCGTGCGGATCCTCGAGCCGGTTCCGCTGGAGGAGTATCGCAAGGCGCCGCGGTCCCTCGTCCACTATGTGGACAAGACGGGGGAGGACCTCATCCTGAACGATGTGGCCATGGACGAACGGTTCGGTGCGGATAAATACATCTCCCAGCAGCAGGTGAAGTCGGTCCTGTGCATGGCCATCCGTTCCAAGGGGGCGGTTCTCGGAATCATGTATCTCGAGAGCAGTCTGGTTGCGGGCGCGTTTACGCCGCGGCGTCTTCATATTATGCGGATCCTGACGTCGCAGGCGGCGATCTCCATCGAAAACGCCCGGCTGCTGATGCGACTCACCGACCTCAATGTGAACCTCGAGCAAAAAGTTATGGATCGGACCGCCGAGCTCAAATCGACCCTCGAGGCGATGGAATTCGTCAACGACAACCTGCTGGCGACCACCTCCGAGCTTGAAGATGCGCAGGTCAAATTGCGCGAATCCGAGGAGAAGTACCGCTCCCTGCTGGATTCGGGCATCATCGGCTATTATGAGCTCGACCTCCGGGGGAACTTTACCTATTGCAACAAGAGTTTCCTGGCGTTCACGGGCTTTTCCGAGGATGAGATTATCGGGATGAACTTCCGGCAGGTGATCGTGAGGCAGGACGTCCGGAAAATGCTGCGGGAGTTTGCCGGCGTCTATCGGGGCACGAACGAGGTCGGGATCATCAGCTCGCGTTCAATGCGCAAGGACGGGCAGATCATTTACGGCGACAACTACGTCAGGCTCAGGAAAAACGCCGCGGGGGAGATTGTCGGGTTCAGCAGCGTGGCCATCAACGTCAGCGACCGGACGCAGGCCGAGGAGGCGCTCCGTGAGAGCGAGGAGAAGTACCGCTCCATTCTCGACGCCGGGATCATCGGGTATTACGAGCTGGATCTTCGCGGGTGCTTTACGTTCTGCAACAAGAGCTTCCTCGAATTTCTTGGGTATGCGGCGGAGGAGCTCATTGGAATGAATTTCCGCGAGGTCACGCTCCCCGAGGATCACGGGAGGTTGTTGGGGGATTTCGCCCGCGTGTACCAGGGGATCGTTCAGGTTGGAATTATCGCCATGCGTGCCATCTCCAAAACCGGAGAGCTGGTGTACGGGGAGAGCTATGTGAGCACCAGGAGGAACACCGCCGGGGAGATCACCGGGTTCAGGAGCGTGGGCATCAATACGACGGAGCGCAGAAATGCGGAAGAGGCCCTGCTGATAAGCCAGGAGAAGTATCGTCATTTCATCGAGAATGCGAACGAGGTGATTTATAAATCGGATTGGCGCGGAAATTTTATTTTCGCGAACGAGGCCTTCACCCGGTTCCTGGGCTATTCCAACGATGAAATCCTTCGGATGAATTATCTTGACGTGATGGTGCCTGAACGGCGCGAGGATGAGTTTCTCTTCTACAGCGAGCAGTTGAAGGGCAGGGTGGCGGAGTCGTCCCGCGAGCTGCCGGTGCGTGCCAAGGATGGCCGGGTGCTCTGGATCGAGCAAAATGTTAAGTCGATATTCGGTGAGGACGGGCGGATCGTCGAGTTCGACGCCATCGCCCACGACATCACCGACCGCAAGATGGCCGAGGAGGCGCTGCGGGAGAGCGAGGAGCGGTATCGGCTTGTCCTGGAGAACGTCGATGACGGAATCTTCATATGCGGGGTGGACGGGAGGTTCAAATACGCCAACAAGGCGATCCGGCGCGTGTCGGGGTACGATCTTGATGAGGTCGTCGGCAGCAGCTTTCTCACATTCATTCACGCTGAAGACCGAGAGCGGGAGCTCGCCTCCTATGTTACCCAGGTCGCGGAAAACATTGACGTGACCTATCACGAGTATCGGTTCATCCACAAGAATGGGATCGTCCACTGGATTGCCCAGACGTCACGCATGGTGCGCGACAAGAATGGTGAAATTGAATTCTACGCAATCGGACGCGACATCACCGATCAGAAGCGGGCCGAGGAGGAGCTGAAGGCGGCCAAGGACGCCGCCGAGCGGGCGAACCTCGCCAAGAGCAAGTTCCTGGCGGGGATGAGCCACGAGCTGCGGACGCCGCTCAACGCGATCAACGGGATCGTCGAGCTGCTGCGCTTCGGTTCGTATGAGAAGGACGAGGAGATCGGCGAGGAGATACGGAATGTCATCCGGCTGCTGGAAGAGCGGGCCGTTGATGATATGAGGACCATGACGGACGGGATCATCGCGGAGCTGGGGTCGATCCTGGTCCATCTCGAAGCGGATGGCAATCTGAAACAGTATTTTTTTTCGAAGATGGAGAAGGAACTGTCGAGCGACGATTTCCAGGACGACGAAGTGATCGGCGCCATTCGACGCATATCCGGGCTCATCGACGAGGAGGAGCGCGAGATTTTCCACTCGTACAAGCGGATCAAGGACGCGGGGGACTATCTGTTGGGGCTGATCGACACGGTCCTGAACCTCGCCAAGATCGAGACCGGGAAGATCGAGGTCGCGATGGCCCGGACGAACGTCCGGGAGATGGTGGAATCGGTTGTCCATGATGCGAAGAGCTATGCCCGCGCCAAGGGGAAGGAGGGCGTTCTGGTCATCGAGCATGCCGTCGATGACGCCGTTCCGGCGGCGGTGTCGCTTGACAATCAGAAGACGCGGCAGGTGCTCTTGAATTTTCTTTCGAACGCGATCAAGTTCACGGCGGAGGGGGGCGTGCGTCTCGCCGTCGAGACGAGGGACGGGGCGGTTGTTTTTTCAGTGTCCGACACGGGGATCGGCATCAAGCCCGAGGAGCGCGACCGACTGTTCCAGGAGTTCGGCAGGACCGAGGAAACGCAATTCATCGAGGGAAGCGGGCTGGGCCTCGTCATCTCGAAGCGGCTGATCGAGCTTCAGGGGGGCGCGGTTGGCTTCGATTCCGAATACGGCGCGGGCAGCGTGTTCTGGTTCACGCTGCCGTCGGAGTAACTGGCATGTGGTGATTGGCGACATGGAAGAAAAGAACAGAAGGCGAAAACGAATACTATTACGCTATAACCTGGCCGTGTTGCTGGGGTATGCCATACCGTTGCTCACCATGTATGTGGCGCGGTGGCAGGATTTAATCAGCACGCAGTATGCCGCCATACATGTTGTAGCGGTCTATGTCGGTATAATTTCACTGGTTTTCATCCTGCTTGGCGTGCTCAAAAAGGACATCTCGGACCGATTCGCCAACATTGTGTATGTCGGCCAGTTCATTGCCTGGTTGTGCATTTATTTCTACGCGATTATAATTATTAATGAGATCAGGACAATCGCCCTTCTCTGGGGATCTATTGGACTGGTTTTTCTGCTTTCCCAGGCCGGTTTCAGGTTGGCCCTGACGATCACCACGATGGCCTTTCTCTCATATGTTGTCGGGGCTTTTGTCGCCATTCGTGTTTTACGGCAGAACGGTTCCTTCGTTAACGAGTTGCTGTATGCGCTGGTGTTTTTATTTGTCGGGTTGTTTCTTTCCTTTACGGCAGGATTGTTTAAAAAGCAACGGAGCGAACTGAAGAGATTTCAGAAAAAGCTGAATGAAGAAAAAGAAAAAGCCCTTGAGGCCGAAGCGGCCCTTCGCGCCAGCGAGGAGAAGTACCGGCACTTTATCGATAATGCCAATGATTTAATCTTCAAGGCCGACTGGAAGGGGAGTTTCCTGATGGCCAATGAGGCCTTCGCCAGTACCCTCGGTTATTCCCGCGAAGAGATCTTCACGTTGAACTGTATGGAGCTGGTGGCCCCTGAATACCGGGAACAAGCGGCATCGTTCTATATTAACCAGATGAAAGACAAACTCGCGGAATCGATTCTCGAGATTCCCGTGGTCAGAAAAAACGGCGAGGTCATCTGGCTGGAGCAGAACGCTAAATCAATATTCGCAGAAGACGGACGTTTCATGGAATTCGACACAATCTCCCGTGATATTACCAGGCGGAAGAGGGCTGAGGAGGCTCTGCGCGCAAGCGAAGAGAAGTACCGGACAATCGTCAACACCGACATCATCGGTTATTTCGAGGTCGACCTGAAGGGCAATTTTGTGTTATGCAACGACGCGTTCGCGAACTTCCTGCGATACAAGCCGGACGAGATGGTGGGCGTGAGCTACCAGAAGATAATGTCCGAGGAAACCGCCCTGAAGGTGTTTGAAGTGTATAACATCGTATTCTCGGGGAAGAGCAAGTATTCGTACGGAGAGTTCGAGGTCATTCGAAAGGACGGCACCATCGGCTATGGGGCGAATATGGTCATGCCGATTGTCGATGAACATGCCGCCATCGTGGGATTTGGCGTGCTTGGTATCGACATCACCGACCGGAAGATGGCCGAGGAGGCGCTGCGGGAGAGCGAGGAGAAATACCGGACCGTGCTGGACACCAACAAGGTCGGGATGTTCGAGGTCGACCTGGGGGGAAGCATTACATTCTGCAACGAGGTTGTCGCAAAATTGATGGGCTATTCGATGGAGGAGTTTGTCGGCATCAATTTTTCGAAGATAATGACGGAACAATCGATGAAACGGGTGTTTGTTGAATACCACAAGGTTTTCCGGAAAGAGGTAAACACCACAATCGTCAAGCACGAGGTTATCAGAAAAGACGGGAGCGTGATTTTTATTGATACGACCGTATCGCTCCTGGCGGACGGGTCGGGAAAGCCCAAGGGCTTCCGCGCAATCGCCATCGACGTGACCGAACGGATGCGCGCCGAGGAGGCGCTGCGGCAGAGCGAGGAGCGGTATCGCCTGGTCCTCGACAATATCGAAGACATGGTCTTCATCTGCGGTCTTGAGGGCAAATTCGCGTATGGCAACAAAGCGACGGAAAAGGTCACCGGGTTCACGATTGATGAATTCATTGGATCGAATTATCTGCATTATATCGTCAGGGATGACCGCGAACGCGAACTCAATTCGTATATCCGGCAGGTGACCGAAAACATCGATACCACATATCACGAATACCGCTTCAGGAAGAAAAACGGTGATACCGCCTGGATGTCGCAATTGACGAAGATGGTGAAAAGCCCGGATGGCGCGATTGAATTTTACGGGATCGCCCGCGACATCACGGACCAGAAGCGGGCCGAGGAGGAGCTGAAGGCGGCCAAGGACGCCGCCGAGCGGGCGAACCTCGCCAAGAGCAAGTTCCTGGCGGGGATGAGCCACGAGCTGCGGACGCCGTTGAACGCGATCAACGGGATCGTCGAGTTGTTGCGCTTCGGCTCGTATGAGAAGGACGAAGAGATACGCGAAGAGATCAGTCGGATCGTCGCGTTGTTGGCCTCCCGAGTCACCGCGGGGGGAATTCCCGTCGCGGCGGAGATTATCGCGGAGCTGGAGTCGGTGCTGGTGTATCTCGAGGAGGACGGTAATCTGAAGCAGTATTTCTTCTCGAAGTTGAAAAAGGAGTTAACGGGGAAGAGCCTATTGGAGGACGAAGCGTCCGATGCGCTTCGCCGCATATCGGAGCTGATCGACGAGGAGGAGCGCGAGATTTTCCACTCGTACAAGCGGATCAAGGACGCGGGGGACTATCTGTTGGGGCTGATCGACACGGTCCTGAACCTCGCCAAGATCGAGACCGGGAAGATCGAGGTCTCGATGGCCCGGACGAACGTCCGCGAGCTCGTCGAGTCGGTTGTCAATGACGCGAAGAATTACGCCCGCGCCAAGGGGAAGGAGGGCGTTCTGGGCATCGAGCATGCCGTCGATGACGCCGTTCCGGCGGCGGTGTCGCTTGACAATCAGAAGACGCGGCAGGTGCTCTTGAATTATCTTTCGAACGCGATCAAGTTCACGAGGGAGGGGAGCGTGCGTCTTTCCGTCGCATCGAGGGACGGCATGGTGGTTTTTTCCGTGTCCGACACGGGGATCGGCATAAAGCCCGAGGAGCGCGGGCGGCTGTTCCAGGAGTTCGGCAGGACCGACGAGACGCAATTCATCGAGGGAAGCGGGCTGGGCCTCGTCATCTCGAAGCGGCTCATCGAGCTCCAGGGGGGCGTTGTGGGTTTCGATTCCGAATACGGCGCGGGAAGCGTGTTCTGGTTTGCGCTGCCGTTGGCGTGATCGACCGACGGGATTCTGGTTGACTTTTTACCCGCGAACCGGTATTCTCTGAAGGCGGCAGAAGTGGATACATAGATTCGTATTCGGGTATTGACGAGGTTCTCGGTTGATGGCTGGGGCGCGATGGAGCGTCGAGCACAACCGGGAAACGCCCTGTGGGGCGCGTGAATATCGTCGATCCGGCATTGCATGCGGCGAAGGATTTTTCCGCACCGCAGAAACTGATACGGTGTCTTGGCGGGGGAAGGGATACGGTGGATTTTTTCGGCAGCTTCTATGCGAATTTTTTCACTGTGGGTTCTTTGGTGCCCATGGTCTTCCATGGTTTCCTCGCTATAATATTTCTGTCCATCCCCAACAAGTCCAAATCGACCTTTCATATGGGCTTGTTGTCGACATTGTTTTTATTCTTCAACGCGGGCTATTTTATCGCCAGCAGTTTCTATCATCCCCTCGCCGCCTATCATCGCTGGATCACGGTGGGAACCATCCTCCTGTGCGAAACGCATGCGAACATGTTCCTCTATTATTTCCACGAGGAGCGGCACCCCCGCCTGGGGAAGGTCCTTCTGTATCTGCAATACCTCATCTCGATCATCGTCACGATCGTGTTCTACGTTTCGACCTATGGCGCCGAGAAGGTGTTCCTTGTCAATGCGCATCAGTGGGATTTTCTAGCCGACAACATCAGTCGGATGGTCGGCATCGTCATCCAATTCTTTCTGGCGATTTTTGCGATAATCATGGCGTGGAAGATGGCGACCATTAAAACGCGGGAGCGTTGGGTGGTCCTGCTGTTAAGCCTGAGCTATATTGTGGCAACCCTGGTTCCGAGCATCGCGAACACAATGAGTCGTTCCGGGCTCCTCGGACGAGATGCCTTTCAGGTGTTACTGAACATCTTCACGGTCATCGGTTTCACCTTCATGGCCATACTGGCGCTCAACTACACGCGGGACCGCACATTCGTGGTGGTGAAGATCATCGGCGTGAGTCTGGTGGCCATCCTTATGCTTTTTCAAGGATTCAGTTTTTTCCTGTACTTGGAGCAGGAAGGCTCATTCGACAGGCTGTATGCGGTCTTTGCCCAGGTCGCCGCCGCTGACGGGGAGCAGCCGGTTGCGTCGGCGTATCGCGCCCGGCTCGATATCGACAGGAAAACCGTATCCGTTGATCACGATGAAAGCCTCGGGTGGCAGTTCGGTCGGTCGATCGACCCGGACGTGATCCTCAACACGGCCCTCCATGTTCAGATTGAGCGGCTCCCTGACGCCGATTTCCAACGGGGACTCTCCCGCCTCCTCGATGCAAGCCACCGCTCGTTTGCCGGGTATCGGGATTCGATCCGTACGTATGCCGGGGGTCTTGGCGACACGGCCTGTACCCGGCAGGGGCTCTTCGCATATACGGCGAATCTGCAGCAGGAACTGCGCAGGGAAAGAAACGCGATCGCGAATATTCCCTCGATCGATTACCGGCGGTCGCTCTTGGCGTATCTGCAATCGTCTTCGCGCGCGGGATTCGTTCCGTTCAGGAACGTGCTTCTCGGGCACCTGGCCTCGTCAGAGTCGGAGGGCAGCCGTCTCAAGGAGGAGACGCTCGCGTATTTTTCACCGTTCGCTCCTCAGGGGGTCCGGCACTATCGCACGGCCGCGCAGCATGATTTCCTGACCTTCCATTATGTGGATATGGCCCGGCGACTGGCGTTTGAAGTCGGGTACCCGTATCTCGCCTACCGCGAGCGCATGCATCCGGCCGCCATGAGGTTCGTATACATCCTGTTCGTCGTCGTGGTCATTGTCGCGCTTGGGTTTCCGCTCTTCTTCCGCGGCATACTCATCAAACCGCTCGCACGGCTGGTCCAGGGTCTCGAGCGGGTTGAACGGGGCGATTATCACATACAACTCCCCGTGCAGATGAAGGACGAGATCGGCTATGTGACGGAGAACTTCAACCGGATGACCGGGACCGTCAGGGAAGCGAAGATGCGTCTCGACAACTACACGCAGACGCTCGAGGATACGGTGAAGTCCCGGACCGCCGAGCTGGAGGTCGCCAACGAGACAATGCGGCGATCGGAGGAGCAGTTCCGGGATATTATCGAGAGGGCGACCGAAGGGATCCATGTCGCCAACAGGAACGGCGATATCCAGTATATGAACCCTCCGGGCCTCAAGAAGCTGGGGTACACGCTTGATGAAATCGTGGGGAAAAACTATCTCGAGCTGGTGCGGGAGGATTTTCGGGACACGGCGGCGCTCTTCTATCTGGATCAGATGCGGAATAGGACCGAAGACACCTACCTCGAGTGCCCGGTCGTCAGGAAGGACGGAGTGAACATTTGGATCGGCATGAGCGTGAAGATGTTCACCGAAAAACAGGGCGATATCGGCTTCTATTGTATCGCTCGTGACATCACCGAGCAAAAAAAGATGGAGGATGCGCTGCGCGAGAGCGAGGAGCGATACCGGACGCTGGTCGAGAATGCGAGCGATGTCATCTACCACTGCGATTGGCGCGGGTATTTCACCTACTTCAGTCCCTACGCGTTCCGGCTTTCGGGGTACCAGCCGGAGGAAATACTCGATCATCACTTCACGTCTATCATCCACGCCGATTATCGGAAGCAGATGCTTGAGTTTTACGTGCAGCAGTTCCGGGATCGCGTGCCCGAGACCTACGCCGAGCTTCCGATGATCAAAAAGGACGGCTCGGTGTTCTGGGTCGGGCAGCGCGTTAAGATCGTGACGGGATCCGACGGCAAGGTGGAATTCTACGGGATCGCCCGAGACGTTACGGAGTTAAAAAATACCGAGAACGCGCTTCGGGCGAGCGAGGAGAAGTATCGGACCATCCTCGAAACCAACAAGGCCGGCTTCTTCGAGGTCGATCTTGCGGGATCGATCATCTCCTGTAATGATGTCGTTGTCAGCTTCACGAAGTACCCGCGGGAGCAGTTGATCGGAATGAGCTTCACGAAACTCATGTCGCCGGCCACGGCCGACCGGGTTTTTGAAGTGTATCACACGGTGTACGCCCGTGAGGTCAAGGTCGGATTCGTGGACCATGAGATCATCAACAGCGCGGGCGAGATCGGTTTCATCGAAACGACGGTGACGCTGATCACTGACGAGCATGACGCTCCGACGGGTTTCCGGGCCCTGGCGGTGGATGTTACCGCGCGGACGAATGCCGAGGCGGCCCTTCGCGCAAGCGAGGTGAAATACCGGGGGATACTCTCCACCATTAAGGAGGGATATTACGAGCTCGATCTAAAGGGCAACTTTACGTTTATTAACGATTCAATGTGCGAGATATGGGGACGCACCAGCGAGGAGATGATCGGTCTCAACTATCGCGAGTATATGGACGAGCGCGGGAAGGACATCGCCCGCGATGCCTTTCGGGCCATTTACGAGAGCCGCGAGAGAGGAACGCTGGTGGACTTTGTCATCTATCGTAAAAATGGCGACGAGCGGTTGCTTGAAACGTCCCTTGGCGTTCTCATCGATTCCACTGATGCGATTGTCGGGTTCAGCGGCATGGTTCGAGACGTCACCGAGCGGAAAAAAGTTGAGGACGCACTCCGCGTTTCCGAACAGAAATATCGCTCCATTCTCGAGAATATCGAGGATGCGTATTACGAGGTGAATCTCGACGGCATCGTGATTTTTATCAACGATGCCATGTGCCGGTTCATGAACTGCCCTGCGGATGAGATCTGCGGAAAAAGCTACCGTGCGTTCACGGATGATGAAAGCGCCACGCGCATCTTCGACATCTTCAACTCGGTCTTCATGACGGGTGCGCCGTCGGAATCGTTCGATTACCCGATCATCCGGAAGGGCGGCGAGCGTCTGTTTACCGAGTCCCGGGCGTCCCTCATCACCGACGCGAGGGGTCGGGCGGTCGGTTTTCGCGGCATCCTCCGCGACATCACCGCACGGAAACGGGTCGCGGAGGAGCTCCAGGCCGCCAAGGAGGCGGCCGAAGCGGCGAACCAGGCGAAGAGCCGGTTCCTGGCGAACATGAGCCACGAGCTGCGAACCCCGCTCAACGCGATCAACGGGATCATCGATCTTCTGCGCTTCGGCTCGTTCGAGCGCGACGAGGACATCCTCGCTTCATTGGAGCGTATGGCGGGGCGCCTCGATCTGTTGCCGGCGGATGAGCGGGGCGAGTTCGCAACCTTCCTCCGCGATGAACTGCACTCGCTGATCGACCATGTCACCGACGACGGAAACTACAAGCGGTTCGTCTTCCGAAGAATCCGGAGCCAGATGCTGTCGATGAGCCCGGAGCCCGATGCGGAACTTGCGGCGATCCTCGACGCCATCGAGAGCCATGTCGACGCCGAGGAGAAGGAGGTGTTCGCGTCGTATCGCCGGATCAAGGAGAGCGGCGAGTACCTCCTGGGACTCATCGACACCGTGCTCAACCTTGCGAAGATCGAATCGGGAAAGATTGAGATCAAGAAGGCGGCGGTCGTCGTCCGGGAGATGGTCGATTCGGTGCTCACGAACGCCCGCAGCTATGCGAAATCCAAGGGCAAGGAGTACGTTCGCATCATCTGCACCGTGCGGGATTCGGTGCCGGAGATCGCGATCATCGACAGTCTGAAAACCCGCCAGGTGCTCCTGAACATGTTCTCGAACGCCATCAAGTTCACTCCGAGAGGCGATGTGTCGCTGCATGTGGAGCTCGACGGCGATCGGATCGTCTTCAAGGTCAGCGACTCCGGGATCGGGATCCGGGACGAGGATCGAGGACGGATCTTCGTGGAATTCGAGCGTACGGAGAGTGCCCGCAACATCGAGGGGACGGGCCTGGGACTTGCCATATCGAAACGGCTGGTCGAGCTTCAGGGCGGCGAGGTCGGGTTCGAGTCCGAGTACGGGAAGGGAAGCACCTTCTGGTTCTCGCTGCCGGTGGGAGGTTGAATGCGAAGCATGAAGGGGGAGATGGTGGATACGCGATCGTTCGCCAGGGGGCGGTTTCTGCTCAGGTTTCTTGATCCCGTCATGGAGCGGCAGTATGGCGAGTATTTCGCCGCGCGCTTTCTCGTGCAGGCCCGATGGTCCTACTTCCTTGGCACGCTCCTCTATGTCGGTTTTCTGTTTATTGATTATCACGTTATGCCCGAGAGCTTTACGCGCCAGGCGATCATCCGATGCGGCGTGGTGGCGCCCATCAGCATGCTCATTTATCTGTTGAGTTATACGAAATACTACACGACCTTTCTGCAGTTTGCCGTTGTGCTGGTCGGCGCCGCGGGCCATTATGCAATGGCGATTTTTTCGGAAACGCCGCCATTTTACGTCCTCGGCACCACGCTCATCCTTCTGCCCTTTCCCTATCTATTTGCCGGCATACGCTTTCGGCACGCCCTGCTGTGCGGATCGCTTATTGTCATCGGGTACGAGCTCACGGAGGTGTTTGTGACTCGGATATCGGCCATGCAGCTCCTCTACTATAACTTCTTCCTGCTGTCGGTGAACGGCGTGGGGATTTTCGCCTCACATGTCGCGGAACGGCTCGAGGGCGAAACGTTTGTCCAAAAGCTCATCATCGCCGACGAGCAGAAGAAGTCCGAATGGCTCCTGGCGGAAGTTGAAGCGAAGAATCGGAGCCTCGAGGAATCGGAGGAGCGGTATCGCGACATTATTCAGAACGCGACGGACGGCATCTTTAAGAACGATTCCCGGGGGAGGTTTCTGTTCGTCAATCCTGCCGGCGCATCGCTGCTGGGGTATACCTCCGACGAGCTTGCGGGGATGAATTACCGGGACCTGCTGCCGCCCGATGCGCGTGATCGCGTGATCGCGCATTTCAAGCGCCAGTACGAAGAGAAGATCGATGAAACCTATCTCGAGTTTCCGGTGCTGCGTGGGGACGGCCGGATGATTTGGCTCGGGCAACGGGTTCGCCTGGAGAAGGCGCCGACGGGGACGTGTGAGTATACCGGCATCTCGCGCGACATCACGGAACGGGTACGCGCCGATGAGGAGCTTCGGCGGACCAAGGACGCCGCCGAGGTGGCGAATCGCACGAAGAGCCGATTCCTGGCGAGCATGAGCCATGAACTGCGCACCCCGCTGAATTCGATCAACGGCGTCATCGACATGCTCCGTTTCGGTTCGCACGCCTGTGATGAAGAGGTGCTCGGCAAGCTCAGATCCCTGGCGCGTCTCCTGCGGGAGGAGGAATCCCGATGCGGAACGATCGATTCCATCGCCCTGCAGGCATTGCTTGACTCGCTCATCGGATTATACTCGAACGAAGGCAATGGCCATCGGTGTGTACCGGGGGTGCTCGAGGTTGGCATCCGTTCGTCCGCTTGCGCCGCCAGCACGGAAGCGAAGGCCCTCGTCGACGACATCGCCGCCCTGATCGATGCCGAAGAGAACCAGACCCGCGATGCGTATCAGCGCGTCAAGGACGCCAGCCTGCACCTGCTCGAGATCATCGACTCGGTTCTCAACCTTGCGATGATCGAGTCGGGGAGCGAGGCGGTCCACAAGACCACGAGCAGGACCCGGGAGGTGGTCGATTCGGCCGTAACGAATGCCCGGAGCAGCGCGCGGTCGATGGGCAAGGAGCATCTCCGCATCACCAGTGTGATACGGGAGGACGTTCCGGATATCATGCGGCTCGATCGATATAAAATCGGCCAGGTGCTGATGAATCTGTTTTCGAACGCCATCAAATTCACCGACGACGGCGACATCGATTTCGAGGTGCGGCGGGACGGGGACCGGGTCAGGTTTTCCATTCGCGACAGCGGAATCGGGATACGCGAAAAGGATCGGGAGCGGGTGTTCGAGGACTTCGAGCGGGCCGAGGACGCGCGCAATTTCAAGGGGACCGGGCTTGGGTTGGCCATATCGAAGCGACTCGTGGAACTGCATGGCGGAGACGTCGGATTCGAATCGGAATACGGGAAGGGAAGCACCTTCTGGTTTTCACTGCCGCTATGAAACGGCGAAGGATATGCGCAATAATGGTAACCGTACAATGAACCGCGTCAAAGCAGCCCTGTCGGGCACGATCGTCGGACTGGTGTTCATCGCGCTGATGTACAGTTCGTCGTATGCCGTGGAGCCAATTCGGCTTACCGAACGAACGCTTTCCGGTTCTCCCATCGGGCGTCACGTCGAGTATTGCGAGGACACAACGGGCGCCCTGTCGCTTCAATCGCTCCTGGAGAACACCGCGCGGGGAACCGTGGCGTGGAAGGCCTCCGCGCATGAGAGCCTGGGTTTCGGGTTCACGAATTCCGCGTACTGGATCAGGTTCACGGTCGTGAACGAGCGATCTGAGCCGCTCGAGTGGTATTTCGATACCGGGTATCCGCTCAATCGGGAGGTCGATCTGTACGTTCCCCGTGGGGGAGGTTTTATCCTCAAGCAGGAGGGCGTGCGCTATGTGTACGGGGAGCGGGAGTTCGACCATCACAATATCATTTTCCCGTTGCACGAGTCGCCGGGATCGCATACCTACTATCTGCGGGTGCGATCGCACGGCTCGATCACCCTTCCGCTTCGCGCATGGTCGAGAGGTGAGCTGTATTCCAATTCATTTCTCGTGTACATGGTCCAGGGGATCTTTTTGGGCATGTTGGTCATCCTGGCGCTTTCCAATCTGTTGATATTCGCGCTCTCGCGCGATGTAAACTATATCTTCAGCGCGCTGTTCTATTCCGCATTTGTCATGGCCAGCCTTACCTTTACCGGCATCGGGTACCGATTGTTCTGGCCCGATACTCCGTGGTTCAATTACGGCATCGCTTTCTGGATATTCATGACGCTTGTGTTCGCGTCGCTGCTCACGCGGTCGTACCTCGGGCTTCAAGAGCGTTCGGCGAGACTCAACCGATTGGTCATCGCCATGGCCGTGCTGTATTTCACCGGGATGGCGCTGTCATGGGCGGCGCCCTACCGGATCATCGTGTCGTTGGTGGCGGTCTCCATCCTCGTCAGCCTGGCGGTGTTTTTATTTGTCGGTATCGTATTGCTCGTCAGACGGGTGCGGGAGGCGTACTTTCACACCCTCGCCTGGATCGTGATGCTGGCCTTTTGTTCCCTGACCGCCTTGAAAAGCCTGGGGGTGGTTCCCGGCGGATTTATCGCGACGTACGGATTCGAAATCGGCGTCACGTCGGGCGCGTTTCTTTTCTCGCTGGGACTCTCCGACAGGATCAACACGCTGAAGAACGCGCTGGCGACCCTCAATGCCGATCTCGAGCAAACCGTTGACGAACGGACCGAGGCCCTCCATCGCTCCGAGGCGAAGTACAGCTCCATCCTCGAGGTCAGCAAAATCGGGTATTACGAGGTCGATATCAACGGAGCCTTTCTTGATGTCAACAGGCCCCTTGCGGAGTTCCTCGGTTATACGGTCGACGAGCTCATCGGCATGAATTACGCGCGCCTGGTGGATGAGAAAAACGCGCTCGGCGTGTACGAATTTTTTAACCGCATCCACCGCCGAGAGATGGATCGCGGAATGATCGAGATCGAGGTTATCGCCAGGGACGGATCGCGGAAGTGCGGGGACAATTACGTGAGTCGCATCGAGAACGACGCAGGCGGGACGATCGGTTTCAGGGCGGTCACGATCGACGCCAGCGACAGGCGGGAGGCGGAGGACGAGCTCCGTCGCAGCGAGGAGAAATATCGGCACTTCATTGAAAACGCGAACGAGGTGATCTATAAATCCGATTGGCGGGGGAATTTCCTTTTCGCCAATGAGGCATTCTCCAGGCTGCTCGGGTATACCCGTGACGAAATACTCCAAATGAATTATCTCGATGTGATCCCGCCGGAGCGGCGGGATGAGGAGTTCGCGTTTTACAAACGACAGCTGCAGGGCAGGATTCCCGCGTCATTCCGAGAGCTGCCGGTTGTCGCAAAGACCGGCGCGGTGGTGTGGGTGGAGCAAAACGTGAAATCGGTATTCGGCGATGACGGCCGGATCGTCGAGTTCGACGCAATCGTCCGCGATATAACCGAGCGGAAAATCGCGCAGGATGCGCTGCGCGATATCGAGCAGGGGTATCGGACCATCCTGGATAATGTCGCCGACGCCATCGGCGTGTGCG
Source organism: Spirochaetota bacterium (assembly GCA_029562645.1). GTDB lineage: Bacteria > Spirochaetota > UBA4802 > UBA4802 > JAKQUI01 > JAKQUI01. The sequence continues at coordinate 27,848 of JAKQUI010000003.1, read as the reverse complement.
ATTTCTCGGGAACAATCCTCTATATGAATTCGTCCGGCTGGAGGATGACCGGCTACGAACAGGGCGAATCGCTGAATTTTCTCGACATCATCCATCCCGACCAACGGGAAGCGCTTGCGGCGAGTTTTATCCGCCAGCAGATGGAAAACATTCCATTCATCCGCAATGAATTTCTCATGGTGCGCAAGGACGGGACGTCCCTGTGGTGCGACCACATCTCGACGCTGACGCGGGACGCCGCTGGCAAGCGAATACTGTGCGGCATCGGGCGCGACATATCGGAGAGCCGGCGCGCGAAACAGGAGCTCGAAGACGCGAAGGAGGCCGCCGAGGCCGCGAGCCTGGCGAAAAGCCGGTTCCTCGCGAACATGAGCCACGAGCTCCGGACGCCGCTGAACGCGATCAACGGCATCATCGACCTGCTGCAGTACGGCTCCTTCGAGCGGGACGAGGAGATCCTCGCCGCGCTCGGCGGGCTGGCGCAACGCCTGCGGGACCTGCCGGACGGCGATGCGCGGGACCAGGCGGAGCGCCTGCGAACCGCGCTGGACTCCCTCATGCGGCATCTCGCCGATGACGGTAATTGCAAGCGGTATATTCTCGGCGGGATCCGCGGAGACTTCCGCGCATTGCGGATCGACGACGACCCGGCCGTCGCTGCCCTGTTCGGCGACATCGACCGGTATATCGCCGACGAGGAAACCGCGGCCCAATCATCCTATCGGCGGATCAAGGAGTCGGGCGAATACCTGTTGGGGCTGATCGACATGGTGCTCAATCTCGCAAAAATTGAAACGGGCAACATCGAGATTGTGAAGAGCGAGGTGCGCCTGCAGGAGATGATCGGGTCGGTGTTGCGGAATGCGCAGAGCTATGCCGCTTCCAAGGGAAAGGCGCATGTCGCGATCGTCACCGAACTGGAGGACGGTGTCCCGGACACGATGGTGCTCGACAATCAGAAGACGCACCAGGCGCTGTTGAACTACCTCTCGAACGCCGTCAAGTTCACCGAGGCGGGTTCGGTAACGCTCGCGGTAAGCCGCATCGGCGGACGCGTGCGCTTTGCGGTTCGCGACACCGGGATCGGGATTCGCGACGAGGACCGAGTTAAGATTTTCGTGGAGTTTGAGCGTACGGAGAGTGCGCGGTACATCGAGGGAACGGGATTGGGTCTGGCGATAACGAAGCGGCTCATTGAACTGCAGGGCGGGGCCGTCGGTTTCGAGTCGCAGTATGGGACGGGGAGCGTTTTCTGGTTCGAGTTACCAGTGTAATAGCGAAGGTGCGGTTTCCGCGCTTACTGAATGGAGGGATAGAATGCCTAAAGTGCTCATTGTGGACGACAAGGAAGAGAATCGGTATGTATTGAAGAATTTTTTCAAGCTGTTCGGGGTCAACTCCGGGATCGAGATCGTCGAAGCGGTCTCGGGCGAGGACGCGGTGGCGAAGGCGCGCGCGGACAAGCCGGATCTCATTATCATGGACATTAAAATGGAAACGGACTATGCCGGGCTCGACGCGACGCGCACCATCCGTTCCGATGAGGTGGTCAACAACACGCCCATCTGGGCGCTCACCTCGCAGGCGATGGAGGCCCACGACGGCGACGAGGGCGATCGGGACAAGTGCCTCAATGCGGGCTGCAACGATTACATCACCAAGCCCTTCGATCAGATCGAGCTCATTCGAAAAATATCGGGCCTGTTGAACATCGAAATACCCAAGAAGACCAAGGTCCGAATGGGTATCGAGTAACCGTCTCGGAGAAACAGAGCGCGTGTTGCACCCAATGCGGAGGGACGCAGTAGAGATGGAGGGAGCGTATGGCACCTGACAGCATAGAGTACTATTCCCGGGACGCGGATTACATCCTGCGCGAGGCGCTCACCAACATGAAGGGCCTCATCGATTTCCTGTATTTCGGCGGGCTGGAGGAATGCAGCGAGGAGGAGAATGCGCGGTTCCACGTTAAACTCAAGGAGAGCTCCGATACGCTCTATTCCTTGCTCAACTCGAATATCATCGAGAAGGCGAACCGGATCGAGAAGCTCAACGCGATCATACGGATGGACCTCGAGCTGGCGAGCAAGATCCAGCACAAGATCCTTCCCGACAACTCCGGGACCATCGGCGGCATGGACTTTCATGTCTCCTTTATTCCCATGATGCAGGTGGGCGGCGATATCTACGATATCGCCGAGATCAGGCCCGGGTGCGTGCGGATATTCCTCGCCGATGCGACCGGTCATGGCGTTCAGACGGCGCTCATCACCATGATCATCAAGAGCGAATACGAGATGCTCAAGAACGTCATTGCAAGTCCCGCGGAGCTCCTGGTGACGCTCAACGACATGTTCACCCGCGTCTACAGCGGTCTCGGGATGTTCTTCACCTGCATCATCGTCGATGTCGATGTGCGCGAGAAGACGATGCGCTATTCGAGCGCCGGTCATCCGGTGCAGTACCTGATTCGGCCCTCGGGCGAGTTCGTTCCCCTGTCGCACAAGGGGGTCCTGGTGGGATTCCGGGAGGGATATCGGTATCGCGAGGACGTGATGGCGGTGCCGGACGGCGGCAAGCTGATGCTGTATTCAGACGGCATATACGAGGAGTTCAATGCGGTGAAGGACGAATACGGCGAGGAGCGGCTCCGGTCGTTTCTCGAGCGTTGCACGCACCGGGATGTCCGTGACATGGTCGAGGCCGTCGTGGACGATCTGATGGGATTCATCGGCGGCCAGGAACTCAGCGACGACATCACCATGATTGGCGTAGAGCTGCCGAAATAGGCCTTATCCTACTATCGCGTATCGGATGATCCGGCCGATGTCCCCGGAGGCATGCGTCGCTCCTGCGCGCAAACGCGTGCGCCGGAGCGCATGCCCGGATGTCGTTCACGGCCGGTTGCACCTCGCAGCCGAATCGTTGCCCCATCTCGTGAACCCCTTGACGGATTGCGCGCCACAGTCTACCGGTGACCATCCGCCATGTCGTGGTGTCCTGTTGGACATGTGCGGATGATTCCGAGCATGCGGGAGCAAGCCGTTGGGGGCGTTTAAAGTCGGACAGCGCTGGATCAGCGAGATGGAGCTCGAGTTGGGACTCGGGACCGTCCGCGCCGTGCGCGCGCGAACGGTGGAGATGCACTTCGCCGCGAGCGACTGCACCCGCGTCTATGCGGTCGCCACGGCGCCGCTGCGGCGGGCCGCGTTCATGGCGGGCGATACCGTGCGGCCCCGCGGGGGCGCACCCTTCGAGGTCAAGGCCGTCTCCGAGGAGGCGGGCTTGCGCGTCTATCATGGGGACGCGATCGATTGCGCCGAATCCGATCTGGACGACGCCATCAGCTTCACCACGCCGCGAATACGCCTTTTCGGCAAGCTGTTCGACCACGACCGGGACTTCCGTATCCGGTACCGCGCCCTCTCGCTGCAACGGCGCATTGTCCAGTCGCCGGTCCGGGGCTTCCTGGGCGGGCGGATCAGCCTGATCCCGCACCAGCTTTATGTGACCCACGCGGTCGCCGAGCGCGCTGTTCCCCGGGTGCTGCTCTCGGACGAAATCGGGCTGGGGAAAACCATCGAGGCCTGTCTGGTCCTCCAGCGCCTGCTCCTGTGCCGGCGGATCGACCGTGTGCTCATTCTGGTGCCCCAGTCGCTGGTCCACCAGTGGTTCGCGGAGCTTTTGCGCCGTTTTAACCTCGTGTTTAAAATCTACAATCGCGACTATCAGAAATCGGTCCGCGCCTCGGACAGGCGGCGCAATCCGTTCCACGAGGACCAGCGGTTCATCGCCGCCGTCGAGTTTGTTGCGGCCGATGCAACGGCGCGCGCGATGTGCGCGGAGGCCGGCTGGGACGTCGTTGTCGTTGACGAGGCGCATCATCTCGTCGAGGGCGGTCCGGAGTATTCGCTGGTCGATTCGCTCGGCGCGGCGTCGCCGGGACTCATCCTCCTGACGGCGACGCCGGAGCAGTTCGGCCGCCGCAGCCACTTCGCCCGCATGCGATTGCTGGACCCCGCGCGCTACCACGATTACGAACGGTTCGACCGCGAGGAGGAGCGCTACTACGCGATATCCCGCATCGCCAACATGGTGATGCACGGCGAGGTGCCGGACGACGAGGCGCTTTCGGTGCTGGGCCCCGGCGCCGCGCGAATCTCCGCGGAGCTGCGTGCGGGCGTCGCCGCTGCGGACGATGCTGCGCGCCAGCGGTTCATCGGCGACCTGGTGGACCGCTATGGGACCGGGCGCGCCATTTTCCGCAATACGCGGGAGGGGATGACCGGCTTTCCCGAACGGAGGGTGCGCCTGGTCCCGCTCGCGGGAACCGAGGCGGTGCAAAAAAACATGACCGACGAGTTCGCGGCGGACATCGCCGACGGGGCGATTGCAATCGACCACGATTTTTCCGCCGATCCGCGATGCGCGTGGCTCGGCGACTTTCTCAAGGAACACCCCGATCGCAAGGCGCTGCTGTTGTGCCGCACCAGGGAAAAGGCCGTCGCGATCGAGAAATTCTTACAGCGTCGGGGGCATGCCGATATCGCCCTGTTCCACGAGGACCTTCCGCTCCTTGTGCGGGACCAGAACGCGGCGTGGTTCGCGATGGCCCGCGGCGCGCGGTTGCTGATATCCTCCGAGATCGGCAGCGAGGGGCGCAACTTCCAGTTCGCGCACGATCTCATTCTGTTCGACCTGCCGACGGACCCGGAGCTGCTCGAGCAGCGGATCGGACGGCTCGACCGAATCGGCCAGGGGGCGGCCATCGACATCCATGTCCCGTTCGTGATTGGAAGCGAGTACGAGGTCCTCGCGCGCTGGTACCATGAGGGCGCGGACGCCTTCGCCACGATCGTCCCCGGGGCCTACGAGCTCTATCAGCGCTTCGGGGAGGCGATTGTGAGTGTCGCGCAACGCAGGGACCATGGCGCCCTCGCGGCGCTCGTCCCGGAGACCCGCGCGTTTTGCGCCGAGATCGCCGAGCGCCTCAGGAACGGACGGGACCGGCTGCTCGAGCTCAACTCGTTCGATCCCGCGGCCGCGGAGCGGCTGCTCGGCGAGATCCGGGATATCGAGCGCGACGGCGAGCTGGAGGCGTTCATGCTGGACATCTTCGAGCATTTCAACATCGTCGCCGAGCCGCTGTCGGACCGCACCCATCGGTTGCGCCTGGACCTCATGACCACCGACGAGTTTCCGCTCCCGGTCATCGGGCGGGACGATCTGCGGGTGACGTTCTCGCGCGAGTCCGCCCTTCGAAACGAGGACCTGGAGTTTCTCACCTGGGACCATCCGATGGTCACCGGCGTCCTGGACATCGTCCTGGGGCGCGAGCGGGGAAATTGCGCGCTCGGGGCATGGCATGATCCGTCCACACCGGAGCTTCTGCTTGAGGCCGTGTTCGTCGTGGAGTGCGTCGCGCCGCGTCGGCTGCACGTGGACCGCTTCCTGCCGCCGCGGCCGATCCGCGTCGTGGTCAACAATGCGAATCGGGACCGCACGGACGCTATTACCGTCGACCTCTGCGAGCGGAACGTCGAGCACTATGCGGACATGGAGGTGCTGGACGATGACGACGTGAAGAACGTGCTGTTGCCGCGTATGATCGCCCGGTGCGTGCAGATCGCCGAGGAGGGCGTTGCGGGCATCGTCGCGGCGGGCCTGTCGTCCCTCGATATCACGCTCGGCAACGACCTTGCGCGCATGAAAGCGCTCGGCGCCATCAACACAAACATCACGGAGGATGAGATCGCCGTGTGCGGCCGGGAGATCGATGCGCTCCGGGAGGCCATCCGCTCCGCGCGCGTACGGCTCGATTCGCTGCGCCTCATACTGAAGGGCGACCTGGAAAGCGATTGACGCGATCCTCCGTCGTCCGCATGCTCGCCTCGCACGCGTCACAGTGGATATGGGTGGAGGGGCGATATGATCAGACGACCGCATGCATCCGAGGCCGGCCAGTGCAGCGCCCTGCTGTATCTGTCGGGCCCTCCGGTGTTCGACTACTTCTTCGCATCGGCGGAGCCGGACGTGTGCCGCTATCTTTCCATGTTTTTCAACAAGCCCGACACGGCCTTCTCGCGTGAGTACATCTGGGTCGAGGAAAACGACGGGGCGATCCGCGGGGTGCTGCTTGCGCTGCCCGGATCGGACAAGACGCGGCTCGAACGGAACATGGGCGCCCATGGGCGTGAGCTGGTGCGGATGGCCGGCTTTTTCCGGAGCATGCGCATGTTGCTGCACGGACGCCTGGGGAAATACCTCGCGGTGATCGATGCGGACGAATATTACATCGGAAACCTGGCCGTGCGCGCCGAGCATCGCGGAATGGGCGTCGGGCCGGCGCTGCTGCGGAAGGCTGAGGAGCTGGCGGGGGAGCAGGGGTATCGAAAATTGTCGCTCCTGGTCGAGGTGAACAACCGGCACGCCCGGCACGTGTACGATGCCTTCGGTTTTTCGACGGTGCGCGAGCTGATGCTGCCCCAGCGCTACAATCGGTATGGGCTCATCGGGTTCTACAAGGTCGTCAAGGCGCTGTCCTGATCCCGCTCACGGCTCCAGGCGCTTGACGAGCTCCAGGAACAAGCGCACGCCATACCCGGTCGCATACTTGGGCCGATAGCCGCGCTCCTTGGTGTACCACGAGGTCCCCGCGATGTCCAGGTGCGCCCACGGCGCGCTCTTCACGAAATTCTTCATGAACACGGCGCCGATGATGGTCCCCGCCTGCCGTCCCGAGGAGATATTGTTCATGTCGGCGATGTCGGACTTGATGTCGTCGTCGTAGCCCTTGTCCAGCGGCAGGCGCCAGACGCGGTCGCCCGTGATATCGCCCGCGGTCGCGATCGCCTGCGCGAGCGCATCGTCGCCGGTCAAGAGCGCGGCGATGATCTCGCCGAAGCACACCAGGCAGGCCCCGGTGAGCGTGGCGGCGTCGATGATATACGACGGCGTGAAGCGCTCCTCCGTGTAGGCGAGCGCGTCGGCCAGGATGAGGCGCCCCTCGGCGTCGGTGTTCCCGATCTCAACGGTCTTGCCGTTGTACGCGCGATACACGTCGCCGGGACGGAAGGAATTGCTGGAGAGCATGTTCTCGCACAGCGGCACCACGGCCACGACGTTTTTCTTGATGCCCAGCTCCGCGGCGCTCTTCACGGCGTAGAGGCAGGCGGCCGCGCCGGCCATGTCGGTGCGCATGTCCTCGATGTGGCCCGACGGCTTGAGGTTTAAGCCCCCCGAGTCGAAGGTGATCCCCTTGCCCACCAGGGCGATGCATTTTTTACTGCGCGGGTTGCCGGCGTATTTGAATACCACCAGCTGCGGCGGATACGAGCTCCCGCGGCTCACGGCCAAGAGCAGCCCCATGCCGAGCCGTTCGATCTCCTTTTTTCCGAGCACCTGGCACGAGAGGCGCCGTCCCCTGGCGAGCGACTTCGCGAGCTTCGCGATCTCGACGGGGTTGGAGCGGTCGCTGGTCTCGTTCACCAGGTCGCGGCAGCGGAGTGTGTTGTCGCAGGCGATTTCGATTTCGCGCAGGCGCGTGCGCAGCTCGTTCGGGTTTTTGTGAAAGAAGACCGCTTCGCCGACCGTGAAGTCGTTGTCCTTCTTCGACTTGTATTTTTTAAAGGAGTAGTTCGATAGATACGCGCCCTCCGCGAGCGCAGCGATAACGTCGGCCGGCGGGAGCGCATCGACGGCGGGCGCGATCATCATGACCCGGGCGATCCGGTGTTTCGCGCAGCTGGCGATCACCTTGGCGGCGGCATTGCGGAGCGACTCGGCGCTCAGATCCTTCCGCTTTCCGATCCCCGCCAGGATCACGGCGGGCCGCTCGCTGAAGGGCAGGAAAATGAGATCGCCCGGGCGTCCCCGGAAAAAGCCGAAATCGATGCGCGTACGCAGGTCCGAAAGCGATGGCGGGATCTCCTGCGATGCGGCGGCATTGAATTCGTCCGACAGGAAGAGGACGATGGTGTCCTGTGCGTCGAACTCGTCGGGGTGCGTACGGACCGATAGCTTCATGGGTCATGTCCTCGGGGATGGAGATAAACGAAAGGGTTGCCGATGTGTGTCCTCGGCAACCCTTTCTGATGAGCGGGAAACGGGATTTGAACCCGCGACCTTCACCTTGGCAAGGTGACACTCTACCGCTGAGTTATTCCCGCCTATTGCGAGCGAAGGGACTCGAACCCCCACGTCGGAGACACCAGATCCTAAATCTGGCGCGTCTACCAATTCCGCCACGCTCGCTTGAATTTGTCAATTACCTTTTGGCATCCCCAAAATCAAGCTAAATTTACGGGGCGGCGATGTGGGTTGCCAGGGACTCGAACCCTAAACCTACTGATTAAGAGTCAGTTGCTCTGCCTGTTGAGCTAGCAACCCAAGCAGATGTAACCATAGTTAACGGTGCGAAAATGTGTCAAGTTTTTTTATTCGCCACCGCCGCGCATCTGCAGTGCGGGGTGTTGGAATTGGGATTGACACCTTGCGTGCGTTGCGATCCAATTCGAGCGGAGCATCGCTATGAAGGTATTGTGTTCGTTCATGGGCGGGATGGTCTGCCTCGCCGTTTCCATCCAGCTGTTTTTCTACGGGTTTACGGAGCCGGTGGCCAACCAGCTCTGGCGTGAGAAATCGCGGCCCGCGACCGGCACGGTGATCGAGCTGAAAACGATCCGCGAGGGCGCCATTTCGGCGCGCTATCCGGTCGTCGAATTCTTTACCGAAGACGGCGCCCGTCACACCTTCATCAGCAAGCTCCGCTCGACCGACATCGAGCGCTTTACCATCAACCAGACGCTGCCCGTCCGCTACAGCCTGCATGATCCGCAGAATGCCGTCATCGACACCTCGCTGCGCACCTGGGCGCCCATGGCCGTCTTCATCGCTGTGGGCGGCATCGCCCTGGCCGCAAGCGCGGTCCTCTTCGTCCTTGGCATGCGCTGGCACGTCCGATCGCGAGCCTCGACCGGTTCGCGCGAAGCAACGTGATCGACTCCGCCTGTCGCCGGGTTGCGGGCGTGCATTCCGTGCTCGTCGGGATGATCGGCGCGATCGCGGAGAATGCGCCTGGCGCCTCTCGATATCCGTATGCGCGATAATGAAACGGCCGGCGCCCCGCCATGCCGCGCGCGGGATTCCGGCCGTTTCGATTCGAGGTGATGCGCGTGTTCGCTACTCGCTGGCGACCAACTTTTTCCCGAAGAAGAAGAGCGCGCCGCCCACGACGATGAGCGCGATACGGATGACCCAGCCGACCACCGGTCCCCACATGTCGATCCAGAGCAGAAGACGCAGGTTGTAGCCGATAAAACTCAGCACGCTCGACAGGATGCCCGCGATGGCGAGAAATGCGCCGATTGACGGGATTTTGTCCTTAATGAAATCCATTGCAACCTCCATTGTGTGTATGCGTTCTATGGCATAGTGGTGCATATTGATCGCACGATGTCAAGAACTTGTTTCGTCCACACCGCATCGAATATCCATTCGCGACCGCCCGCAGCTGAATGAAGCATGCGCATGATCGGAAATCATCGATACCGCATGTTCAATTTTTGTTAACCCGGTTATTGATTGGAACCCGAAAGGTTTTTCCCCTCATATTCATCATCACGAAGCTGGGAAAATACGGCGAACATCGCCGAACGGTCGGTCGGTTTGCGATGAAGCGACGCCGCGTTCGAACGTTTTTGACGTTAGAAGAAACAGAAAGAGAAAGCCAAAACACACAGCGAGGAACGGATGATGATGGGTATGGTGAGAGCGAATTGCGCCGTTGCACGATCCACTTCGTGGGGTCTTGTTCTCGTGGTCCTGTGCGCTCTGAGCGCTGCGTTTGTGTCCTGCAAGGCCGATGTCACTCCATCGGAGAAGGCCGCCAAGGCGCGCGCGCTCGAGGAGACGCAGGACCTCTACGAGATGCTGGACGGGTATCCCGCGCTTGCCTCGATGTTCCGCAATTCTAACCTGTCGGTGCGGGACTTCGAGAAGCGCTTCTTCGATGCCTTCCTGGGCGATGCGCTCACGGCGGACAACCTCATCGTGCTGCTCGACCGGTTCCCGTCGCTGTTTCTCCCGCGGGAGGTTGCCGATGACCTGTTTCCATCGGGCGTGCGGGACGAGATGTCCGAGAAGGGACCGCTGCAGGACGCGTTCTTCGCGACCACCGAGACGATGCAAAACATCATGAGCCTCCCGCCGGAGGACAAGCAGGTCATCTACGACTTCCTCGACATGCTCTCCGGCAAGACCGTGAACCGCGAGTTCATGAACGACACCGTGGCGGCGTTTCTGCGGCTCGCCGCGAATTCCCTGGGCTATTGCGCGGCCAGTGTCGATGAGGACGGAAAGCGGGAGCTGATCGAGAAGCTCATCGCGCTCCTCGATCACATCATCCGCATAAACGATCCCGATTCCCTTGTGACCAACGAGGAGGTGTTCGCGGGGATGCGCTCCTGGGCGTACGAGTTCATCGCCTACTACGCGGCGGCCGACCGCGATCGCGTGAACGCCGATATCGCGCCGCTCCTGTCGGACCTTTCGTCCATGAAGGCGCGCCGTCCCGGCGAGCTCGACTTCGTGGACATCGACGAATTCATCAACCGGAACGTGAGCGTGTCCGGCGCGTCGGCGTATCTGTTCAATCTCGCGGACATGACGCGGTACGAGAACGTCATCACCGTTAGCGCCTGGCTGACGCGGATGAGCGAGGCCGAGCGGGTGCGCGAGTCGTTCCGACCGGTGCTCATGGCGCTCGGCGCCTTCATGCGGCAAGACGAGTCGCGCGCGGCGCTCAAGCAGGTGCTCGCATCGTTGCGCGACCGCTACGGCAACGGGCGGGACGGGAACCGGGCGCTGGCGGACCTGCTCGTCCGGGTCTGGTCCGAGGGGCAGGAGGTGGGCGACTGGGTGCGCACCAAGAACGGCTCGCCGTACCCGGGGTACGGGCAATCGCAGAATCTTTCGATCGCGCATCTGCTCACGCAACCGCAGCTGGTCAACTCGATGCTCGTGTGGATCAACCGGCTCAAGGGCCAGGGGTACCGCATCGACGGGGTGGGGCAGGGGTTCGCCGACGCCATCACCCATGACCCGCAGGTGCAGCCGCGCGACAGCGGACGGACCTACCCGTTCCCGGGATCGTTCGAGTATCAAAACTTCTCCTGGTTCCGGGGCCTGCTGAAACTCGCCTCGCGCTTCTCGCAGCCGCTCACGCCGGCGTCGAGCTTTCTCTACGAGCACGAGGACGGCGAGCGCAACTGGATCAACGAGGGCGGGTTTAACAGGCTGGTGGAGTTCTTCGTGGACGCGCACAAGATCCCGATGGCGAGCTTCGTGTGGTCCGACGTGTACGAGCGCAACGATCCCGATCCGCGCGGCCTGCCCGGCGCGCACCCGAAGCGCACCAACGAGGACAATCGCTACGGCGTATTCATCGACGAGATCGGGGACGATGGGCGTCCGAACGGGCAGCGCCGTTTCATCGCACCCGTGTTCCCGGAGCTGATCACCGGGACCGAGGTGGCCTTCTATGCCGGGGCCGACTGCCTGTTCAACGGCCCCTACGACAATTACTACGAGAACGGAAACTGGCTCTTCTACGAGCGGAACTTCTATTGCGTCATCGACCTCATCCAGTTTTTGCCGCTCCTGCACATGGACGTCCCGCAGCCGGACCTGAAGCGGGACGGCCTGGTGAAGTTCATGGTCTTTTCGATGATGCGCGCGTTGTTCGGCTCCGAGGTGAACTACGGCGAGTTCGCCGCCAAGGCCTTCCGGCACTTCCTCCGCGTGGAGAGCATTCCCATCGTCCTGTACCGCTTCAAGGGCGTGAATCAGATCATCTACTCCGATCTCGGCGACATTCTCCGGAACGTCGGCTGCAATATCAGGCACGGGATCAAGGCCTTCCTCCGGGGCGGGACCTACAGCTTCAACGTGGGGGACGCCACCGTGCAGCTCGCACAGCAGCGCGGCGAGCTCTCCGAGCGGTATCGCTGCGATTTCGTGGGCGACAGCGCCGCGAAGATCGCGCAGCTGCAGGCCTGCGAGAGCCGGTGCGGCGGCATCGACTGCACGGACGGCGGCGCATGCCCGGAGGGCGAATCGGACTGCGAGCATGCGCGCGAGTGCCGGCAATGCGCCGAGTGCGCGTCGATGGACCCGGACCTGAAGCGCTCCCTGCTGGCCTATGCGGCCAACCCGTCCTGCGCGGACACCTACTGCGAGAACATCCGGCAGTGCCGCGAGCTGGGCGCCTGCGCGGAAACCGGCTCCTGCTTTCCGCTGGACGAATCGAACCTGGGCTCCGGCGACTGCGACGGGACGGGGAACATCATCATAGATTTCATCGTGAATATCGCGGTCGACATCATCACCGACATCATTGCGCAGGTCACGCCGCTGGGCAACGAGAGCCCGGAGGACGGCCGGGTGTACTACATGCTGCCCCAGGACCTGCGCGACGTGTGGACCGTGCTCTCCTCGCTGGTCTTTTTCGATCCCGCGGCCTTTCACGAGGAGCGGCTCTGGTACGGTTCGGACCGGAACGCGTATTATAAAAACTACGACGTCTCGGACCACAACCGCTATTACTACAAGGACTTCTGGGGCGAGGAGAATCCCCATTTGAACAAGGTTGCGCCGCTGGTGGCGATTTTTTGCCTGAGCTTCTACGAGCCCTACAGGGACCTGCTGGCGCAGCCGCAATACGCGCTCACGAACGACAACGTGAAGACCGATGCGGGCCTCTACGGCACCTCGTCCGCGAAGGGGCTGTTGCAGCGGCGGCAGGAGGCGGCGATCTCGAACTTCGGTGGGGCGGTCTACCCGATCTATTATCTCATCAACGTCTTTGCCGCGCTGGCCGAGAGCACGCCTGAGGAAAACCTGTATCATGACCGGGCCGGGAACCCGAGACATGATCAGCAAATGCCGTTCGCGCGCGCCATCGAGCCCTTCCTGGCGCAGCCGTCCGCCGGGCTCATCGACAGCGTCCTCGAGGTCGCGAGCGTGCTGGGCGACGAGCGCGATCCGGAGATCATCAGCATTCGCCGCTCCCTGACCATGGGGGTCGCGCGCATGTTCTCCGATCCGGCCACCAGCGCGAACGAGGAGAACGTCCGCGAGTTTTCGTCATGGCTGCTCCGTAAAATCGACACCGCCATCGCGGACGACTGGGAGTATCTGGACCTGGCCTTCGACATCGGCGGGAGATATGTATCGCCGGACTACCGGATCGTCGACCATGTGGTGGGGATGCTGGACCCGCGCTATGGCGTGACGGCGCAGTTCGGCGCGATCCTGCAGCACTTCCACGAGAAGATGACCGATCCCGACAGCCCCATGACGCAGGCCGACGTCGAGGGCAAGCTCCGATGGCTGGTGCGCCTGATGGAGCTGACCAGCGAGAAGATGCTCGTGAGCCGCACCCTCGTGAACGCCGCGGACATCGCTGAGCGCCTGGGCGAGACGAACCCCTGGCACGAGCTCGCCTATGTCTCCATGAAGGCGTTCGATCCCGAGGACGGCGCGCTGAGCTACGTGCTCATGGGCATGGAGAAGAGCCACATCTACACCTGGGACGAGGTAATCGGCGACCTCATCGACTTCCTGCGGTCCGATACGATGACGCGTAACGACGAGGGGTCGTTCTGGCGGGACATCTATTACATCTCGAAGTTCATGGCCGATTCGCTGTGATGCGACAGGAGGGGACGGTGTCCGAGTTACCGATGAAGTTCCTGCGATGGGGAGCGCTGTGCGCGCTGCTCGTCTGCAGTGTCGTTCCCGTGCGCGCCGACATCTACGACACCAACGGGTTCGGTGATCGCGGCACGTCGATGAGCGGCGCGGTGTGCGCAAGCGTTCGTTCGCTCGACGCGCTCTACTACAATGTGGCCGGGCTGGGCAAGGTGGATGCGAGCGCCATGCAATTCGCCTACCTGGGGTCGTACCCGCGCTTCGACGTGGACGGCGGCGTGAGCGGGGTCCCCGAGAACCGGGACCTCGAAACGGGCATGTACGTGACCAGCATGGGGGTGAACCTGAACACCATGGCGCGACTCCCCGTCACGGCCACCTTCGGCTTCAGCGTCTCGATCATGGACGACCTGAAGGTGGCGGTGGTGGAGGACCTCGACGAGTCGCGGCACCAGTTCGTCCGCTACGGCGCGCCCGTCAAGCGCACGGCGGTGTACACCGGCCTGGGCGTCGAGGTGGTGCCGAACTGGGTGTGGATCGGCGTCGGCGGGCACGGGCTGGTCACCGGCAATGCGGCGGTCAATCTTACCATCTACCCGTCCGATATGTCCACCACCGACGCGATCAAGCCGTCCAAGCAGGAGTTTTGGCTCGATTCGAAGCTCGAGTTCAGCCCGTCCTGCGGCATCATCGTGAATCCCTGGCGCACGCTGAACCTGGGCGCGTCGTATAAGAAGAGCATCGAGGTGAAGTTCGATCCCTTCGACGCCGTCATCACCATGCCCATCGGCTCGAACAACGCCGCGAAGGTCGCCGCCTACACCGCGCTGCTTTCTTTTTACAATCCGGACGTCTACCGGGCGGGACTGTCCTTTGAGCTGTTCGGCCTCACGGTGGAGGCCGACGCGGGCTTCGAGCTGTGGTCGCATTTTCATCTGAGCAAGCCCCGCGAGGGGAAGCGCGTGGTGCCCAAGTTCAAGGACATCGTGACCTATCACGGCGGGCTCGAATACGCGGTGTCCATCGTTCGCGTGCGCGCCGGCTACGCATACGTCCCGTCGCCCGTTCCGGACCAGCCGGGGGCGTCCAACTTCATCGACTGCGACCGGCATATCGTGAGCGCGGGCCTGGGATTGGAGTTCACCGACCCGCTGGGGATTTTCTACCACCCCATATCGCTCGGGATATCGGTCCAGGACCACATCATGGCGCGACGGAATTTTTCAAAGGACGATGGCGTCGATTATTCCGTTACCAGCCACGCCTATGCCGCCTATGCGTCGCTCACCCTGCGCTTTTCGGGTTCGCACACGCAGCGCTCGAAGGACGACCGGGCGCGCGAATCGCTGCAGGAGGAGCGACGCAAGCTGGAGACGCTGCTGGAGGAGAACAAGAAGCTGCTCAAGGAGCTCATGGAGGCGACGGAGAAACGAAAAAAGGCGGAGGAGGGCGCGTCGAATTCGAAACCGAACGGCGCGCCGGAGACGGGAAACGATAAACGATAGATATGTCGCTTGACTCGATGTTGTCGAGATACCAAGAAACGGAATGATGGAACTGTATCCAAGAGGTGTATGGCATGATGGACCCTGAATCAAGAACGATGACGCGTCGCGAGTTCCTGGGCCTCGCGGCGTCGACCGCGGCGGCGCTTGCGCTCCCCACGGCGACCGGCTGCATGTCGGTGCCCCTTCGGGACACCTACGCGCTCAATTATTCGAAGGACCTCGTCCTCGCGAACTGCTCGCTCATCGACGTGCTGTCGGGGGCTGCGGTTCCCGACGCGATGGTGCGCATCCGCGAGGGGAAGGTGGTATACGCGGGGAGAAAAACGGACGCCATCGGCGCCCCGGCCGAGATCATTGACCTGGGCGGGCGATACGTGATGCCGGGGCTCATCAACAGCCATGTCCACATGACGCTGCCCTGCACCTCGGCCTTCAATCCCTTCTTCTTTCCCACCTTCGTGCGCCAGATGCGTCGCAACTTCGTCCTCGAGATCGAGTCGGGCGTGACCACCGTGCGCGATATGGCCTCCATTCCCTTCGTGCTGGATTACTTCGTGAAGGACGTCGAGAACGGAAATCTCCGCGGTCCACGCGTAGTGCACAGCACGCCTTTCGTGAACATCAACGGGAGCCATCCGGACATCCCGCCGTTCGACATCTCGATCTTCGCGCCGATCGCCGTGGCGGCCGTGGGAAATTTCGGCTTCAACTACGAGGGCTGGGACGACCTGAAAAAGAAGATCGATCGTTTCGTGCAGAAGGCGACCTTTCTGAAGCTCTCCATGGACAACCGCTCCATTTTATGCGGCAGGGGCGATGTCCCGGTGTATACCGACGAGGAGTTGAAGTTCCTGTTCGACGTGGCCGAGAAGCGCCATCTGCGCGTGTCGTGCCATAACGTGATGAAGTTCGGATTTTCCCGCGCGCTGAAGTACCCGATGCATTCGGTTGAGCACATCGTGGCCGACGATTTCATCACGGAGGCCGAGGCGCGGACGATGGCGGACCGGAAGATCGCCATCGTCCCCACGGCCGTGGTGGGGAACATCTACGCCTACGAGGAGGCCTTCACGTCGCTCCCGGCGGAGTATCGGGACGAGGAGATCGACAACGAGCTGCGGATCCGCCGCGAATACTGGGGCGGCATCACCGACGCCGACTGCGAGCCGCTGATCCACCGGATGAACATCGAGTCGATCGCGGCGTTGCGCCGGCTCAGCTTCCAGCAGCTGATCGAGAACAAGTATTTTGTCGTGAACCCCCACATCATCTTCAAGGGGCTCAAGTTCGGGAAGGAGAACCTGCGCCGTCTGGACGCGGGCGGGGTGATGATGGGCGTGGGAACTGACGCCGGCACCCCGATGAACTACCACGGCACCATCTGGCGCGAGCTGGAGATACTCTCGCGCGCCGGCATCACGAACGATCGCATCCTGAGGAGCGCCACCGCGGTAAACGCGAAAATCTGCGGCCTCGATGACCGGGTGGGAACGCTCGAGCCGGGCAAGCTGGCCGATATCGTCGTTCTCGACGGGAATCCGCTGGTGAAGATCGAGGCCTGCCGGAAGCCCGCGCTGGTGTTCAAGGGCGGGAAGCTCGAGGTGCAACGGAAGGACCTGCGCCGGAATTCCGAGAAGGGGACGGTCGAGGTCGCATAACGTGTGTTCCGGCGCGCTCTCCTCTGCGCGGGCGATCGCGCTGCCGGGGTTGTGATGATTGAACGATGACTGTCGCGGCGTCCCGTCTGTATCAGCGGCGCCGCGGAGCGGGATCGGCCCCTTCGGTTAGTGCGCCCGATTTTTCACTGAGCGTTCCACCATGTCAGCCAGCCAGCGATGGATCGGCAGCATGTCGCGATACCGCTTCAGGCAGAAGTCCAAAAGCTTTTCCGATGCGAGCTCCGCGGGCGGCTTCTCGTCGATGCCGGCGTAGAATCCGCCGTAGCGGAGGTATTCCGCGTTCGCATGTTCCGGGTCGTATCCGCGCGGGACCTTCTTGTAGTATTCGCCCCCGACATAGTAGCCTTTTCCCGTCACCTGTTTGACCGCTTTCGCCAGCACCGCCCCGTGCTTCGGGTGCACCACCGAGTCCCGGTATTCCGGGAACATATCCTTCGGGAACATGTACACGCCCGTTCCCAGCATGATGCCGCTGGGCTCGAGGTGAAAGTAGAATCCCGAGCACTCCATCCGCGGCCGCGTCCCCTCCCAAAACCAGAGCGCCAGGTGCTCCTTGAGCGGCGTCTTGTCGTTCGAGAAGCGCGTGTCGCGGTGGATCTTGAAGATGGAGTGGTTCACGCGGGGATCGGCGATGATGCCCGGCGCGATCGACGCGAGCCGGTCGCCCATCTCGCGCACGAAGGCGCGCGCCGGCGCCATGACGTATGCCTCGTAGTCGTCGCGGTGCTGCTCGAGCCAGAGCTTGCTGTTGTTCTTCTTGAGCTCCCGGTAAAAGCGGATGGTTTCCCTGGGAAAACCGGTGAAGGCGACGGTTGATTTCATGTCCAGTGTCCTTGTGCGCAACGCCGCGGAGCGGGATCGGCCGCATGTTCCTGAAGGACGAAGCGTTGCGATGGTGCGATGACGGTGTCGATGATTCTCATCGTAGCAAGCTCACGTATGGTTTGTCTACCGACGGGTGATGATCATAATCCGCGACCCCACTCCGTACCCGAAGGCAAACGGCAGCTTCGCCGGATTTCGCGCGCGATAGAGCTCGGTGAGCTCCGGCTGCGTCCGGTTCGCGAAGAGCTCGATGGTGCCGCGGTATTCCCCGTAGGGGGTGATGGTCCACTCAGGTCCGAACTCCGCGATGCGCGGTCCGGTGTCGTCCATCACGATGGTGCGCGCCCGGCGCATGATCAGCCGCTTCATCGAGCGGTAGTTGTCGAGGTGCAGCAGGTACGAGGCGGCTTTGATGAGCACGTCCTCCGGCATGCGGCGCTCGAGATATATGAAAATGCCGGGATTGCGGTCGATGGCGCGCATGTTCGACAGGTCCGCCGAGAGATAGACGATCCGCTTGCGCGCGCCCGTTTCGGGAACGGTGAACGCGATCTCCACCGAGTGCTCGCCCTTGTCCAGCGCGTCACGGTGCTCCGGCACGTCCCGGGAGAGCGTACGCTCCTCGCCGTTGTAGTCGATGACGAACGGGCGTATGGACTCCGGCTCGAACCCCATGAGGCCAAGGAAGGCGAGCAGGAGGCCCGAGGTCCCCGCGATGGAGGGGCTCCACGCGTTAAAAAGCGCCATCTCCTTGGTGTGGAAATAATTGTCGGCTGTGAAGGTTTCCAGGAGCTGGTGGAGAAAGAGCATGCCCCGGGCGATGTTCCGATCGCCCATGCCCTCGATCGATGGAAGCGTACCGGCCGGCTCGAGGCCGATGAGCAGATAGGTCTCGGCCTCGGGGTAGGCCGCGTAGGCGTTCGGGAAGTCGGGACCGGAAAAAGGATAGAATACCGTCGCGCGACGCGTGTGCGGCAGGGCGCGATGCATCCAGCGGCGCATCGGCTCGAGATGCCCGCTCGCGTATGCCTTCCATGAGCGCGCAAGGCTCGTCGCGACGTGCGTGTAGAACGGCTGTGCGATGATGGCGTTTCGCCGCTGGTCGCCGCCCGGACGCGCGCGGCCCGAGAGGAAGAGCGCGCAGTCACGCAGCGCCTCACGATCGGGAAGCGCTCTCGGTGCGGTCGTTGCTGGTGTCGCTTCCGCGGCTATGGGGCCGGCAAGGATGACGGCAAAGAGAGCGAGTACGGCGCTCCCGGTGAATCGGCGCTGACATGCTTTCATGGATACGCTCGCTTCGAAATAGAATACGATACGACGACGGTATGACGATACGCCGCTTCACGACGTGTGCGCGGTGAGCGCCGTTCCGGGCGCGGTCGCATATTTCCCGTGACGCTACCGGCGATAGCGCGCCGTCACGAATCCGACCACGAGAACGGCGAAGAAAATCATCATGCTCATCATCTCGGTTCCGCATTTGTTCATGGGTGTTCTCCAGTGGTGAAGAGTGCTCGAGCCGGTTGGGCATGCTTGAAGACGATGGCGGATACGCCCGCGTGTCAAGCACGAATTGCGCGCGGAGGTCATTCGGCGAAAATGAATTGCGCTCCTCCGGGAATCGCCCCACGGTGCGTCTGTCGGGAGGCGTGGGGGATGATGATGCCGCAGCGGACAATAATCGACTCGATTGTGGCCGGCGCGCTCGCAGCGGTCGATCCCCTGCGGGCCGTGCGCCGTCACCTGGCCTTTGATGGCGCGCGCATTCTCGTCGACCGGCCGGATGGCGGCCGGCGGGCGTATCGCATGGACGATTTCGAGCGGGTGCTGGTCGTCGGTTGCGGCAAGGCAGCCGCGCCGATGGCCGCGGCCGTCGAGGAGATCCTCGGCGGCCGGATCGACGAGGGCGTCGTCGTCGTGAAATACGGGCATGGCGTCGATCTCGCGCGGGTGGGTCTCGTCGAGGCGGGGCACCCGGTCCCCGACGAGAACGCGGTGCACGGTGCGCGAACGGCGCTGGACCTCCTCGCGGCCGCCGGTTCCCGCGACCTGGTGATTGCGCTCATCTCCGGCGGCGGCTCCGCGCTTTTGACGCTTCCGGCGGAGGGGATATCCCTTGCGGACAAGCGGAAGACGACGGAGCTTCTCCTCGCCAGCGGGGCCGCCATCGGCGAGATGAACACGGTGCGAAAGCGCCTCTCGCTCGTGAAGGGTGGGCTGCTCGCGCGGGCCGCGTATCCGGCGACGGTGATCGCGCTCGCGGTTTCGGACGTTGTGGGCGATGATATCGGCGTGATCGCGTCCGGACCGTTCGCACCGGACGAATCGACCTTTGCCGACGCCCTCGCGGTGATGCATGCCTATGCATTGGGCGACGCCGCGCCGCGCACGGTGATCGAGCGGCTCGAGCGGGGGGCTCGGGGCGATATCGCGGAGACGCCACGGCTGGGTGATCCCGTGTTCGATCGGGTTATGCATCGGATCATCGCTTCGAATGCGTTGGCGCTAGAGGCCGCCCGCGTCGCCGCTTGCGCCTGCGGATATTTCGCGTATGTCGTACCGACGCCCGTGATTGGCGATACCGCCGACGCCGCCCGGGCCCATGCGGCGATTGCGCGGGGGATCGTTGAGAGAGGCGCGCCCGTCCGGCGGCCGGCCTGCGTGATTAGCGGCGGCGAGACGACGGTCGCGGTGCGCGGTGGCGGGCGTGGCGGTCGCAACACGGAGTTCGCGATGCACGCGGCGATTGCGATCGACGGTATGGACGGGGTGTGCGTCGCGAGCGTAGGCACGGACGGCACCGACGGACCGACGAATGCCGCGGGCGCCTGTGTCGACGGTTCCACCGTTGCACGGGCGCGGGCATTGGGCATGGATAGTGCCGCGTATGTCGCGAACAACGATTCGTACTCTCTCTTTGAGCGGCTCGGGGACCTCATTGTGACCGGACCCACGCGGACGAATGTGATGGATGTGCACATCGTCATCGTGGATTGAGATGCGTCGCGGGTGCGGCGAATATTGTTTTCCATCTGGAGGTATTTGCATGAGAAAGGCGGTATTGTACGGCGGCGGCGTCATCAACATTCTGCTGGCGGTGTTCCACATGTTCTTCTGGTCGCTCCTGGACTGGTCGACGGAGCTGCCGAAACTCTCGGTGCTGAATCGCGGCGTTTTGCAGATCGCGAATGTCATCATCATTTTCGTTATCCTGTACTTCGCCGTGATGTCGTTCGTGATGGCGCGGCATGAACGGCTGGACGTTTTCGGTCGCTCAATCATTATATGCATCACCGGGTTTTACGCGATCCGCCTGGTGCTCGGATATCCGTTTTTCGGGTTTAATTACGAGGAGCTTGGGGTGTGGATTGTGTGCCTCATTATCATTGGCGCGTATCTGTCCGTGTTGCGGATGGAGAAGCGGTAACGCATGGCCGAGGAGTCCAACAGGCGGCGGGCATACGAGGCGGCGGCGCAGCGGGCGATAGCGCACTTGGCGTCGATTGACCTGCGCGATCGATGCGCGCACCTGGGTCTGCCGGCGCCTTCGAGCGACGGCTCGATCGCGATCCGGTTGCTCGGGCGGGAGTATGCCCTCACCAGCGGTGACTTTCGGCTCGTGGACGCGTCCGGTGTCGACGCGCATCCCTTTGATCGCGTGCTTGCATTGCATTATCTGTGCGCCGAGGGGAGGCCGCAGGAAAGCGGCGAGTATGCATCGTTCCGGGAGCTCCCGTCCGGAACTTTTTACTGGGGCCCGTTTCGGGCGCGCTCGTCGGCCATCATCGAAACGGTCGCGGGAAACGATCTGGAGCTTCTGCGGCTCGGTCTTGCCGGTTTTGAAGTGACACCGTTTCCCGCGGGCGATGTGGGCGCGGCGGTTCATGCGATCGGCGTTGTTCGCATCGCGCTCGTCTATCGCGCGGGCGACGATGAGTTTCCCCCCTCCGCGGAGGTCCTGTTCGATTCGGTCGTGCGTCGCGTCTTCGGGACCGAGGATGCGGCCGTCCTCGCCGAGCGCTTTGCCGTGCGGCTGGTCGGTGAGATGCGTGCGCATCGATCGATGTGATGGGCCTCGGATGGATGCGGGCGTTAGTGGTCGCTGGGGGGCGTTAGGTATTCCGTTCGGGGAAACCCCCAGTATATTCGCCAGAGCATTACTCCGTCTACGCTATCTAGCTGAATGAGGTAATTGTAGAATCGTGCATAGTTATGCCTTTTTGTAGGCTCAATGGGTGCAACTTCGTCAAGATATCGCTCAACGGCAATTGCCACCAACAGGGAAATCGAGCATTTGTAAATCTTCCGCAAATCGACAAAAAACTCATGCTCATCCTCCCGAAATAGAATCGAAAAGCAATGCCAGTTTCCCGATGGATCGTCCGGTTGATAACGGACGTTTGTAAAACGCATGTCCACCGAATGGGCGTCCCGCATGAGCATCATGAGCAGACGCACGATGATGGACCGGCGCGATACGGCGCATTCAGCCGACCTCCGATTGATTTCCGTCATGGTGTTGATGTGAAGATTGAGTGTGGTCCGCGCCATTTTCGCCTCCCGTTCTCTGCCGGTGTGTTGTCATAGGGAATACGGGTTCGGCGCGTGGTTATTGGAATGATTATTAATTTACTCCAGTGCGGTGTTCACTTTTGATGGGGCTCCTCGGCTCGTACTGGAGGAGGGATGGATGCGTTCTGATATCTGAAACGGGCACCCGACAGTGGAGTCACGTCTTCAGCTCGAGCGCTACGGGGCAGTGGTCCGAGCCCTCCACATCGGGCATGATGGTCGACGCCATCACCGCGTCCGCAAATCCCTTGTTCGCGAAGAAGTAGTCGATCCGCCAGCCAATGTTCCGCTCGCGCGCCTTTGTCT
Source organism: Spirochaetota bacterium (assembly GCA_029562645.1). GTDB lineage: Bacteria > Spirochaetota > UBA4802 > UBA4802 > JAKQUI01 > JAKQUI01. The sequence goes on along the minus strand of JAKQUI010000003.1, from coordinate 5,248 downwards.
TGTAGTCCCACCAAGTGTACTGCTCGGGCTTGTCGTTGAACATGCGGAAGGTGTCCACCCAGCCGCGCTCGACGGCCCGATCGATCCACGCGCGCTCGATGGGCATGAAGCCCGAGTTCTTCTCGTTTTCCTTCGGGCGCGCGAGGTCGATCTCCCGGTGCGCCGTGTTCACGTCGCCGCAGAAAACCACATTCTTCTTCTTTTTGACGAGCGCGTCGATGTATTCGAGGAAGGCGTCGTAGAAGTCGAGTTTGTACTGCAGGCGCTCCGTGGATGCGCCGCCGTTCGGGAAATATATATTGAAAAGAATAAATTTCTCATAATGGGTGATGACGAAACGTCCCTCACTGTCGAAGCGTTTCTCGCCGATTCCGTACTCGACTTTCTCCGGCTCCACTTTCGTGAAGGTGGCTGTCCCGCTGTATCCCTTCTTCTCCGCCGACGACGCGTACAGATGATACCCCTCGACCGCCAGGACATCCTTCGGGAACTGCTCCAACTCGGCCTTCGTCTCCTGCAGGCAAAGGACGTCGGGGCCCTCCGCGCGTAACCAGTCCGCGAAGCCCTTCTTCGATATGGCGCGAATGCCGTTCACGTTCCAGCTGATGATGCGCATGTGGTGGCTCCGATCTGTCAATGTGTGCGTATTTTTCGGTGCGGATCTTGTATTGTCAATGATTGTTTTACGCCAATCGCCCGGTGGATGGCACGGAGACGAATGCGGCATTATGAGCTGGCGATTCAGGGCCGTATTGGAGATGCATAAAGGCTGAATAGGGGTTGAGTAGAGTTTGATCAGGCCGGGTCCCGTTCCGATGCCCTTTTTCTGCTTGACGGTGGGTCCATTGATGTGTCATGTTCTGCCAGTTGGCGGTCCCCTCATAATGAAATATATAGCCTGCATGTTTCTTCTCGTCATTTGCGTAGTGCAAATTGGCGTCGGTCCCGCGCATGCGCTCACGCCAATCGTGCTCGATGATTCCGTTGATTGCATTGCCATCGCCCGGAAGGCCGAGTATCTCCGCGATCCGTCCCATATGCTGACCATTGACGATCTCATCGATCCTCGAAATGCACAACAGCTGGCGTGGCAGCCGGTTGTGCAGGATGCACCCAATTTTATCAGCTCCAATGACGCAATCTGGTTTCGTTTCGCTGTGGAAAACAGGTCGCCAGGCAGGGGCTGGGTGCTGGCGGTCGATTACACGATACTCGATCATGTGCAATTCTTCTCCCCGGGCGTGAACGGGTATTCCATGATGGAGTCGGGTGATCTCATTCCGTTCACTCGGCGCGTCGTCGATAGCGTCAATCACGTGTTCCCATTGGGGAGGCACGGTGCGCCCGCCGCGTACTATATGCGCGTGGCTACGAAGCAGGCGTTTATCGTGCCCATGCGCGTTCTACCCGCTGCAATGCACGCGCGGTTGGACCGCATCGAACTTATTTTCCAGAGCATGTATATGGGGCTGCTCCTGGGTATGGTCGCCTATAATCTATTCGTCTTCATCTCGCTGCGGGATGTCAATTATCTATATTATGTTTTGTTTATGCTCGGCTATCTGATTCTTTCAGTGTCATTCACGGGTCTGGGCATGCAGTACCTGTTTCCCGAGGGCGCGTGGCTCGGCAGAACGCTTCCCTTCGCGATGGCGTATACTACGGTTTTTTTCGCGCTCTTTGCGCGCTCATACCTTAAAATGGATGTGCAATTCCCGCGAATCGATTTCGCACTCCGCATTGTGGCGGCGCTCTATGTCGTCCTGGCCGCCCTGTCGATCGTTGCGCCGGATATCATGCTCAATGCTGTTATGCTTGTTCATATGCCGGGGGCATGCTTTTTCATGGCTATTGGCGTCATGTGCGCCATGAAGGGACGACGGGAGGCATGGTATTATATCGGCGCTCAAACCCTGATGATAATCGGCGTTCTGCTGTCGTCGGTTGTGGCGTTCAATCTGGTGCCTCACGGCATCGTCACGTATTACGGGTGGGAAATCAGCAACGCCATTCAGGCGGTCATCTTCTCGCTTGGCCTCGCGGACCGCATCAATGTAATGAAGAACGAGCTTCAGGTCCTCAACGTCGATCTGGAGAATCGCGTCGACGAGCGCACCCGGGAGCTTTCTCTGGCGAACGAGAAGCTCACCGAGATGGACCGCATAAAGACGAACTTCTTCGCGAACGTTTCGCACGAGATCCGCACGCCGCTCACGCTTATCCTCTCGCCGGTAGAATCGGTGCTGCAGGGTGATTACGGGAAGCCGGTGGGCGAGGATTTCTTCCGCTCGATCCAGCGAAACGGCGTCCGTCTGTTGCGACTCATCAACAATCTCCTCGATTTCTCGAAGATCGAAGCGGGCCGCATGATGCTTCGCGTGCGCGAGGTTGATGCCGCCGCGCTCGTCCGCCTTCACTGCGGTGTCGTGCAGTCGGCCGCGGAGGCGCGGGGACTCGCCTTGTCGCTCGATCTCCCCGATCGGCCCATACCGCTTATGCTCGACGCCGAGAAGTTCGAGCGCATCCTTATGAACCTTCTTTCGAATGCCTTCAAGTTCACCGAAGCCGGGGCGATCACGGTGCGGGTGAGTGCGGATGACGCCGTTTGCACCATCGAGATCGCGGACACCGGCGTGGGCATCCCCTTCGAAAAGCTCGGCTCGATCTTCGACCGATTCAGCCAGGTCGATTCGGGTTCGACGCGTCGCTACGAGGGTTCGGGAATCGGCCTCGCGCTGGCGAAGGAATTTGTCGAGCTGCATGGCGGGGCGATCACCGTTGACAGCCGTCATGGTGACGCGCATGCCGGGGACCATGGAACGACCTTCACGGTGCGGATTCCGATGGGTCGCCGGCATCTCGCGGGTCGAGCGGATGTCGAGTTCGCCGGCGATGAAGAGGGCGATGAAGCGCCTGCCGGCATCATCGCCACAATTGCGCGATTGGATGACGGTTCGGAAGCCCGGCGGCCCGGCGCGAGCGGCAGTGACGCGGCGCCCGTCGACGCGCCGACCGTCCTGATCGTGGAGGATAATCCCGACATGCGCGCGCTCTTGCACTCGCTTCTGGAGCGCGGGTATCGGGTCATCGAGGCGGTCAACGGAGGGGAGGGCCTCACGGCCGCGCGCGAGCGGATGCCGGATCTCGTGATCACGGACGTCATGATGCCGGTGATGAACGGCTACGACCTCACGAGGCTGATCAAGGAGGATGCCGCGCTTGCCGGGACGCCGGTACTCATGCTCACCGCCAAGGCCGATATCGCCTACAAGATCGAGGGGCTGGAGTACGGCGCGGACGACTATCTCACCAAGCCGTTCAACTCGCGCGAGCTCCTGGCGCGGGTGGATTCGCTTCTCCGGACCCGCGCGTACCAGCGTATCGTCGAGGCGCGGAACCGCGAGATCGAAAGCGAGCTCGATATCGCGCGGCTCATCATCGATCGCCTGCTCCCGCAAGGCGCCTTCGACGTTTCCGGCTATCGTTTCGCCGCCAGCATCATCCCCATGGACACGGTGGGCGGCGATCTCTACGACTGCTCCATCAGGGGCCATTTCATCGATCTCTTTATCGCCGACGTGTCCGGGCACGGTCTGCATGCGGCCTTCCTGTCGCTCATCACGAAGATGGCGCTGGAGAGCGTGACCGACCGCACCCTGGCGAGCCGCGCGCTTTATCTCGTGAACGACATCATCCGCCGCTCCACGGTGAAGAGCAATTACGTGACGGCCTTTCTCGGTATCATCGACGTTCGCACCAATCTCCTCACGTTCGCGAACGCCGGGCATTGTCCGCCGCTGGTGTACCGGCAGGCCGCCGGAGAGTTCTTCGAGCTGCGCGCGAAGGGGATGCCGCTCGGCTGGTTCAGGGACGTCCGGATCGACGAGGGAACCTTTCACCTCCGGCCGGGCGATCGCATCGTGATCTATACCGATGGGATCACCGAGTGCATGAACGGCGCGCGCGAGCTCTTCGGGGATGATCGACTGCGCTCGTTCATCAGAGACCATGCGGGTGCCGCGCCCCGTGAGTTTACAGAAGAATTACTGGCGGCGCTCAGGGACTTTTCGCAATCAGGCGATTTCGACGACGACCTCACCCTCATGGTATTCGACGTGCTCTAAATGGCGACAATCACGATACTCTACGAAGACAACCACCTTCTCGTCGTGGACAAGCCGGCGGGCATGCTCTCGCAGAAGGACCATACCGGCGAGGATTCCGTTATCGAGCACGCGAAGGCGTATCTCAAGGAGAAGTATAACAAGCCGGGCAATGTCTTCTGCGCGCCGGTGCATCGGCTCGACCGCCAGGTGTCCGGCATCATCATCATGGCGCGCACCTCGAAGGCGGCGGGGCGCATGCACGGCCAGTTCTACGAGCGCTCGGTGGAGAAGTACTATGTCGCGGTTGCGCACACGGCAATGGGGCAGGGTGATGATGCCTCTCACGCGAGCGATTGGATCGGCCTGAAGCAAAAGCTCTCGCGGCAGCACGACACGACCCTCGTCGTGGCCGATAGCGCTCCCGGCGATGACGCCGAGCTCGCGTATCGCGTGATCGGGCGTGACGGCGTGTTCACGTTCCTTCTCGTAAAACTAATCACCGGAAAGAAGCACCAGATCCGCGCGCAGCTCGCGTCGATCGGCATGCCCATCGTCGGGGACATCAAATACGGCTCGCAGATGACGCTCGCGGGCGGCGCCATCTGCCTGCATGCCTGCTATGTGCGCTTTACGCACCCCACGCAGAAAACCGAGGTGCGCGTGCTGGCGGACATCCCCGCGCGATTTTTTGATTGCGGTGATTTTTCGCGGGATATACTTTCGCATGTGTGACCCCCTCCCGGCCTCCCCCTTCGCTAGGGGGAGGAGTCAAGGAGCAAAGCCGGCCTCTACCTTTGACAGGGGAGGAGTGCGCCAAGGGGTAAAGCCCGCCTTCTCTGCATGAGGGGGAGACGCTGATAAGAGAGTCATTGCTCGTCATGCAAGGAAGTCTATTGAATCTTCGAGATGTCTTGAGAAGTACCATGCAAGACCATCTCTTCATAATAATAATGAATCCAAAACGATGGACCCGTTTCACCCCTCCCCCTAACGAAGGGGGAGGTGGGCTTGCCCCGGAAAAGCGGACACGAAGTTAAGCACAAAGTACGATATTAAGCTTAACGGAGGTCTTAATGGGAACAAGACGACGATACGACCGACAATTCAAGATGGATGCCTTGGGGCTATGGAAGAGCAGCGGA
>JAKQUI010000057.1 GCA_029562645.1 Spirochaetota bacterium | reverse complement strand
CTTGGAGCCGCCCGCTGGTTGCAGCTCACGGTCGCACTGACCAGCAAGGCGCCGATCGCTCGGCGCGACCAATTACCGCGCGCACGCAGGTGGCGTGAGGACGATGCCTCTTGTGCACCGCTGTTCTCCGCTGACATGATTGATGGGTCGAGGCAGCGAACGCCTTTCGGTTCGTCTGGGGCTCGGCGCACTCCGTAGCGAGACATCGAGTGAGGGGAGGGGAGGGGAAGTGGGCGGTGAGACGAGGACGAGCATCATCGGGCTTTTGGACACCGATGCCCAACGTACGGCCGTCGTTCGCGCCGTGGCAGCACTACGCAGTGGCAAGATCTACCACGACACTTTCGAGTTTGTCGGTGATGTGCGCTTTGGCGCGCCCGCATGTGTGGTGGTCGGAACGATGGACCCCAAAGGGGAATCGACCGTACCCCTGGTCGGACGCATAACGCGAGATCATCCTCGCACTGGCATCATCGCCGTGTGCGACACGACGTCGCCCAGCATTCAGCAACTCATGCACCTCGCACGTGCAGGTGGGGATGAAGTGATGCTGACATCCATGGCATCTCTTGCTGAGCTATCCGCAGCCGTCGATCGAGCCTGCGCTCGCCGACGGGCGGTATCGGACTGGCAACGCATCGCGCCGCACGTCCCCACGCAGTTCCACGACCTCTTCGAGTTCTGCTTCGGTTCAACGAACGGACACCCGAGCGTAGAGGCACTGGCGAACTACCTCGATATCGACCGCTCCACGCTGGCGTCGCGACTGCGCACTGCGGGCTTGCCACCCGCGCGTACGATTCTATCGTGGTCGCGTCTGCTGTCGGTCACAGAAACCGTAGCGGAATCGCGAATGCCGCTCGAGCAGGCAGCCCTTCGAGCGGGCTTCAGCTCAGCGTCGAGACTGCGCGCGTTCACTCAGCGTATGGTGGGTATGGGTCCGCGAGCCCTGGCGAACGTTGGAGCGGAGTACGTTTTCGACAAGTTGTTCCGCGTGTTGGCGGGAGACGATTCGGACGAGCGTCCAGTTTCGGACACTGGCAGCAGAGAAGTCGGCGAGCGCTGATCGTCCGGCATGTTGGCGCGATTGCGCGCCGCACAAAACGTTTGCCGCGGGCGCGCGCGGCCGCTGAAACCGATAGTCCGCGCCATCAGCGCCAGGCGATTCATATCCCGTCACCACCCGTACTTGTTCGCTCGCGTCGAGAGAAATCTCTTGGCGGTGGCGTCCGTCACCACACCAGAAACGTACAACTCTCGCGCGATCGCGCGCCCCCCCGCTCCCTTATCATCTGCCAGTATTGCCACTGCGGTACCCGCGATCCTGCCGGATGAGAGTGCAAGTTGACGGAGGTAGCCCAGCATTGCCGAAGAGTGATCCAGGCTAGCAAGTCGCTTTAGCGCGACCTGGCGATTCTCGACATATGACGACAGTTCGACGATCCGCCGCAATCGTGAAGTTGCTCCTGAGTACGGCGTTCCTGGTACATCGTCAGCCAAGCCGGTGTTGCCCTTTCCCGATTGAAAGAGAATGCCAATCGCGACGGACCTTGCCCGAGCGTTGGCTAGATCGTTCACCGAAGGGTTGATGGCGATTGCGGTGAGGGTGTCAGCAATTTCGTCCATCAAAGCACGACGTTCCGACCGTCGCGCCTGCGTGAGGATTGGTAGGGCCCGCCCGTCGTTTCCAGAGGTGCGGACAGAGCGCGCGATCTGCGCCGCGATCGGGAGCTGCGGAGCGGCCGGAGGCGAAGATGCCTGAGCATCTGCATGAATCGCGAAGCCTATCCATGCGAGTACGCCGATTTGCAGTCGTGAGGCAGACATTGGAACCTCAACAGTGTTGGTAGTAGGTCTGATTGCTCCAGCCTAGATTGAAGACCTTCCACCACCCAGCGAAACCCGTGTTTGGTCCGGCATTGTGCGCCACATCCATGCTTCCGGAGACCAGCTCGTGCACGGTATCGTACTCCTCCTTGGCTGCTGCCACGAGCGACGTCGCGTTCGATGACGCTAGGGGCTCCCACCTAGCGTAAACATCGTTCGGACCGTACCGCGCGGTGCCGAGCCCCGCGGTCATGTGGCGGGCTTCATGAGCCCAGATGCATGAGACAAGGTTGTTGAAGTTCACGAGGTTGCTCGTGCAAATCGCATTAGCCTGATACACGCTCGCCGATCCGGTCACCGACGCGGCGGTGCAAGCTGACTGCAGTGCCGACGGCGCGGATGCGAGCGAGTACTGCGTCCCTCCTGTCCGATACCGTGGAGAGATCTGTGTCCGCAGTTGCATCGATGCGGTCATCTGAGCGATGTAGTAGAGCCCCGCGTTCGGACCGGTGCTGCCGACCGGCGCAACTGTCAGGCCGTTACCCGAACTGAGCGTAGTGACGCGTGGGTTGAAGAACTGATCGGCATCGGCACTAGAGCTGCAGAACTTGCTCGCTGTAAGCCCGTCCCAGTCTTCCTGAAAGCACGCATCGATCTCTCCGGGTTGACCGGTGGAACCAGTGACAGCCGAAGCCCAACTGACGGCACGTCGAGGAACATTGATGGAGCTGCTAAGGGACTGTGGCGTCCCGCTCTGGTCCGTATAGGAGATTGTGGCAGTGCCGCTCGCTACCATCGGACCGGACCAAGAGAGAGTCGAGCTCGGTCCCGCGACGTACACTCCATCGTTGGTTTGATAGCTCCACGAAGGGCTACCCGTTGGCGCGATCCCAGCGGCAGTGCAGGTCGCGCTCCCGAGGAATGCGGATGGCTGAGTGCACGACATCGAAGGAGGGGCTGGAGTTCCTGTGCCAAGCGGTTGATCCCATCCCCATTTTCGCCGAGTCTCCGCCGGCCCTACTGGATCGCTCGCGTCGCGGCACCCACCCACGGTCAGCAGTACCCCATACAGCACCATCATGCTCCGAAGTGTTCGCATCTCCCGTCCTCTGCGATCGCGTGTACGATGCGGGGCAACCGACCGCTCACCGCTTCGCGTAGAATCGAAGAACCTCGCCCGACGTCGATATCGCGCGCGAATCTGGGATGTCTCTCGGAGCGCGCCAGCGCAGAATGTGGCGAGAACGATCGCTTTTGAGGCGGGACCGCGAGTTGGTTGTCGACCTGGACAGCCGTACGGCGGCGACCTGACGCGATTGTGATCATGTGAATCCATCGCTGCACCGCCTAACGAGGAGTACAAGCTCGTACCCGACAGGGCAGCTGATCGCTCCAAAGCGCGAAACTGCTTCGGTGCGACAGAGCGTCGTCGGTGATACGTGAGTACCGGCGTTGGCCGCACGGGAAGCTCCGGGCGCAGTTCGCGTTCTCGGGCGCCATCCGCTCGTCACCGCCGAGCTCCCCTCGCGGGACACCGCGCGTCGCGCGATCTTCACCTGCTGCGCGGACTGGAACCCTTGAGCGCGCCGCCACCCACGCCTCGGCCGCACCAATCCGGCTGCGTATGAAGCACGGAAGGCGGTGCGCATCGACGCCGCGCAAACCTGCTGCCCATCACACCGCCCACGCGCATCCCGCAGTTTTCGCGACCTCATGGCCACCCGCCTCAAGCGAACTCTCTGGCAGCGGCTGCGGCGTCTCGCCGTGTTCGCCGTGCTCCTCGTCCTCGTGGGGCCGTTTGTGCTCATCCTCCCGCTCAACCTCGTGCAGCCGTTCACCACCACGGTGATCCTGCGGCGGAGTGCGCAGCGGCTGCTCGAGGGGAAGCGCCCCGTCTATCCGCGGCGCGACGTCGTCTCGCGCGACGAGATCTCCCCCAACCTGCGGCGCGCCGTGCTCGCCTCGGAGGACGACCGCTTCTACCTGCACAACGGCTTCGACTTCGAGGAGATCGAGAACGCGCTCGAGCGCGCCAAGCGCGGGCGTCGCCTGCGTGGCGCGTCGACCATCACGCAACAGGTGGCGAAGAACCTCTTCCTGTGGGAGGGGCGGAGTTACGTGCGAAAGGGGCTCGAGGCGTGGCTGACCGTGGTGCTCGAGCTCTGTCTTTCGAAGGACCGCATCCTCGACCTCTATCTCAACCTGGCCGAGTGGGGCGATGGCGTCTTTGGCGCCGAGATGGCGGCGCGCACGCACTTCAAGAAGGCGGCGAAGAGCCTGTCGCGCGACGAGGCGGCGCGGCTGGCGGCGGTGCTGCCGAGTCCGCGCAAATGGTCGCCCAAGGGGTCGATTGCCAGCCGGCGGGCGTCGGGAATTGTCGTGCGAATGCGGTATCCGGCGCCCAAGCCGGAGGATCTGGTGAAGCGATAGCGGAAGGGCGGTGTGCGTAGGACGGGCGTCTCGTTAGGATGGGAAAACGCCCCCTTGGAGCCGCATGAGCCCCCTCCTGTTTCTCCTCATCGGATTGGTTGCCGGCGTCCTGTCGGGGATGTTCGGCATCGGCGGCGGCGTGGTGATCGTCCCCGCGCTCGTCCTCCTGGCCCGACTGTCGCCCGAAGCGGCGACCGGCACTTCGCTCGCCTTGCTGCTCCTCCCGGTCGGACTGCTGGGGGCGATGCGCTACTGGCAGAGCGGGCACGTGCGCGTCGAGGCCGCGCTCTGGGTCGCCGCCGGGCTCGCGATTGGCGCGTGGGGTGGGGCGGTGCTGGCGCTGTCGCTGGATGCCCGTCAGTTGCAACGCGCGTTCGCCGTCTTTTTGGTGGCGGTGGCGGTGCACTTGTGGATGTCG
>JAKQUI010000056.1 GCA_029562645.1 Spirochaetota bacterium | reverse complement strand
TACCGGTCTCATCTTGTTCATGCTATTAATTCTCCTTAAACCCTTGTTTTTCTTGGCGTTTGGCAATTCCATGAAATAACAAGGCTGGAAAATTAATAGCATTTTTTATAAACTCTCCCCATTTCTATGGGACAGTAGTGATTTTTTATAAGAGTTTATTCTCAGAATGTAAACAAATGAATTGATTTTATATTTTCTTATATGTGTTGACAAAACAACAACAAGACATTCTTATATAAAAATACCAATGGTAAGAACCTGATACAAAAGTACATCTTTGCCATGACTTCTCTTTAGAATTACAAATTTTTGCAACCTACAATTCAGCATAGGAAACAAAATCTTTGATATTCAAAATCTGATTGGCATACTGAGCCAGATAAAACCAATCTACGCGGTTTATGCAAATATCTAGACCGTCTTTTTTTGACTTACGTACTTCCAATCGAGAAATTTCCAAAGGAGCCACCCCATGCCCCTCTTCCTAACCGACGAACAAAAGGTCCTCAAAGAGAACCTCCGCCGCTTCACCGAGAGCCACATCGTGCCCGTACGGGCCGAACTGGACGAGAAGGAGGAATACCCCTCCGAAATCGTTAAGAAGCTCGCAGCGGAGATGCGCCTGAGCTGCCCGTTCATTCCGGCAGAGTACGGGGGAGCGGGTCTGGGCATCTTCGAGGCGGCGCTCATTGCCGAGGAGCTGTCGCGGGGTTGCCTGGGCGTGTCCACGGCCTTCACCGTAAGCGGACTTGGCATCTATCCAATCCATGTGGGCGCATCCGACGAGATGAAGAAGCGCTTTCTTCCGGATATCGCCTGCGGCGCGAAGACCGCCGCCTTCGCGCTTACTGAGGCGGGAGCCGGATCGGACGTAACCGCGATCCGCACGACCGCGGAGAAGAAGGGCGACCGCTACGTCCTTAACGGCACCAAGCAGTGGATCACCGGCGCCAGCAAGGCCGACATCTACACCGTCTTCGCCCTCACCGACAAGAGCAAGGGGATCCGCGGCATGAGCGCCTTCGTCGTGGAAAAAGACACGAAGGGACTCAGCTTCGGCGCAAAGGAGAAAAAGCTCGGGATCCGTTGCTCGGAGACGCGCGAGGTGATCATGGACAACTGCGAGGTCCCGGCCGAGAACCTCATCGGGCGCGCGGGGCACGCCTTCCGCTACGCCATCGCCACGCTCGACAAATCGCGTCCGGTGGTCGCGACCTCCGCCGTGGGGCTCGCGCAGGCCGCCTACGAGGTGGCCATCAAGTACTCGCTCGAGCGCGAGCAGTTCGGGAACCCCATCAGCTCGCTGCAGGCGATCCAGCACATTCTGGCCGAGATGGCCACGCGGGTCGAGACCGGGCGGCTCCTCGCCTACACCGCCTGCCGCATGTGCGATCAGGAGCATCCGTCCATGGGCACGTTCTCGGCCATGGCGAAATATCAGTGCGGCGAGAACGCCTTCTGGGTGGCCAATAGCGCGCTGCAGATAATGGGCGGCTACGGCTACATGCGCGATTACCCCATCGAGAAGATGCTGCGCGATGCGAGGATTTTAACGATTTACGAGGGGACGTCGCAGATCCAGCTGAACGCGCTCGCACACGAGCTCATCCGGAGCGCAAAGAGCGGGAAGATCTAGCCGGAAGCTGCCTGCTTCTCGGCCTCCGTCTTAAGCATCAGCAGAACGTCCTTCATGGCCTTTTCCGTTAGGAAGAAAAGCACCGTTGCGGCCAACGGCATGGAGAGCTCGACTTTTACGTAGTACTCGACCTCGCACACGCCCGCGCCCGTGTTCGTGAAGCGCAAAAAACCGCCGGATTTATCGAAGTCGCCGCCAACCGCGTTGAAGTGCAATACGCGGTTTTCGTCGTCGTAGGTATAGTGCTGCGTGAGTTTAAAGCCCTGCTTGAGTGCGATATCGAACACATAGTGGACCTTCACGGCGACGTCGCGATCGTCGCGCTCCAGGACATTCACGGTCCGTACGTGCTTCCACCACGTCGGGTACTTCTCGAAATCGCACATGATGCGATACCCGACCTCCGCATCCGCGTCCAGTTTGATCTTTTGCGTCGCCTCGTATACCTTGCCCACGCGCGATCACCCCGCCCTAGGTTATATCTTTTTCGAGTTCGTTTTTCATCATCTTGAGCACGCCCACCTGAACCACGTCCATGAGATAGCTCGTGATCTTCGATGGAAGCACCACGCCCAGACCCACATGCACGTGGAACTCGGCGAGGGTTTTGCCCGTGGTGAGCCGCCTGAACTGATAATATCCGCTGGCGTCGCTGAATGTTCCGCCGACCGATTTGTAATTGAGCCGGCACTTATCATCCTCATAGCCGTACTCGAGCACGATCTGGAACCCCTGTTTGATGGCGATATCGAACACGTAGTGGGCCCGAAGCGGCCGTCCGTCCTCGCCCAGGTCGGTTATGGAAACCTTCCTGACATTCTTAAACCACTTCGGGTATCCCTCGAAATCGCACAGAAGCCGGTAGCACTCCTCCGGCGCCGCAATAATTTCCAAACTTTGAGTGGTATTGTATTCTTTTCGCATGTATCGCCACCAGACGCTGCAAAGGTACCGCCAAAAATGGATTTCTGTCAATACAATTGCATATTTCGAATGCTTTTTTTCCGGGCCCTCATCGCGCCCACTGGCACATTATTATTTGTCCTTTTGAAAGAGTGCTATACTTTATACGGCAGGTGTTGATATTTTGACATCCGAATGCGCCAATCTCCCCGGCCAGGGGTTGTCGCGGGAAGGGACATGTCTTTATGCAAGGTTGACATCGTAAACATCTTCATCGACCAGGAGACCAATGCGCCGGTCATCCTCCTGCAGGATGCCGAGACCAAGGATGTGCTCCCCATCATGATCGCGCCCCTCGAGGCGAGCCTCATCGCCATCGAACTGGAGGGCAAAAAGCCGGTGCGCCCGCTCACGCACGATCTCATGGCGAACCTTCTTCGCGAGCTCTCCTTCGAGGTCGAATCGGTCGTGATCGACGACCTCAAGAACAACATCTATTACGCCTCGATCCACCTGGTCTCCGGCGCGCGCTCGCTCGAGATCGACTCGCGTCCCAGCGACGCCATCGCCCTTGCCCTGCGGACGAAATCGCCCATCTACGTGAAGAAAAAGGTGTTCGCCCTCTGCATGGGCCTCGACAAGGCCGCCCACGAGTCCGATAAGGAGACCCTGAAGCAGGTCCTCGAGGACATGGAAATCGACGACGCCGGCGGAAAGATCATGTAGCCCGCCGCCTGCGATTTGCCGACGTTTCCGAATAAATTTCATTGACACGCATCGGTCATCGTATCACCATTCTCCCCGTCAGCCATGTGAACGGGCCATGTTATGCACACCCATTTCGGCGGGTGATGCGCATGTGACGACTGCCGAGTGGTCCATGCGTTACACGGCGAACACTCCCCGTGCCGAAATGGTCATGAATCCTCCGATGGACCTGTGTGCCTTCAGGAATGCCCGAAAACACCGGACATACTGACCGTGAGGAGCCCCTGATGAAATCGACCGACATTCCCGCCCTGAACGACATCATCCACGAAATCTCCGAGATCGAGGTCGAGCTGGAATCGTTCATCGACACGACGATGTGGATCAGCGATCCCCACGGCGCCGGCGAACGGTTCGTCTCGATCCTCAAGGGGCGCTTCGGGCTCGTGTGGCAAACCTGTCGCGAGGCGCTCCCCAAGACCTTCTCCAACGACAAGATCGACTACCTGGGCCGCCTCATCCGCAAGGAACGTTATTTCGCCACGGAATCGTACACGATGGAACGCCAGGACGTGATATCCGCCCTGGTGAAGATCACACAGTACAAGGTCCAAAACAGCATCAACTTCAACCAGATCCGGGACACCATCAACAACAACCTGCGGCCCTTTCTCGAGAACCTCATTCTCAACATGCCCGTGCCCAATATCATGTACGAAAACGACCTCATCGCCGAGCGCGTCATCAGCTCGCTGTGCAAGATCGTGAAGCAGGTGATCCTGGGGCACCTCGTGGTCCTCGGGGACGTCTTCGACCGGGGCGACGAGCCCGATAAGATCCTGCGGATCCTGTCCCAAAAGGACATCGTGAACTATATCACCTTCATCTGGGGCAACCACGACATCCTGTGGATGGGGGCGGCGGCGGGGAACAAGTCGCTGATCGCCGAGGCGCTGCGGATCAGCACCCGCTACGACAATTTGGACTTCCTGAAGCGATTGGACATCGACATCGGCCGCCTGGTCGCCTTTGCGGAACGGATCTACCCCGACGACGTGACCGGCACCTTCAAGGCGAAAAAGCCCCTCTCGCGCAAGCTGGAAAAGACGCTCGCGATGATCCAGTTCAAGCTCGAGGAGAAGACCATCCGCGAGAATCCCGAGCTCAAGATGGAATCGCGCCTGTGGCTGGAAAAGCTCGCCGGCATGCTGTCCGCCGGCGACACCGAGGGGCTCACGGACACGAACTTCCCGACGCTGGACCTGGCCAACCCCACCGAGCTCACCGACGAGGAGCGCGCGGTGATCGACGACCTGGCGCTCCAGTTCACCCGGAGCATCAAGGTGAAGGCGCTGATGCAGTTCCTCTTCGAGAAGGGCAAGCTGTATCACATCAATAACTTCATCTTCAACATCCACGCCCTCATCCCCAGCACCGAGAACGGCGAATTCGAGGAGTTCCTCGGTAAACGCGGCAAGGAGCTCTTGGACCATATCGAGGACGTGGTCAAGACCGTTGGTCGAAACTACCTTGAGGACAAACCGCAGGACCCGAAACACCTCGCGCTCATGTTTTATCTGTGGTGCGGCCCCAAGTCGCCCTTCTTCGGCAAGAATGCGATGAAGACCTTCGAGCGCTATTTCCTGAAGGACAAGGCCACGCACAAGGAGCGGCTGCTCTATTGGGCCGAGAACCTCAAGCGAAGGGAGTTCATGGACATGATCATGCGCGAATTCGGCTCCCGGAGGATCGTCTACGGCCATACGCCGGTGGACATCCTCAAGGGCGAAAAAATCGCCTCCGACGACGGCCGCGCCATCAACATCGACGGGGGCTTTTCCGAGGCATATCTCAACAGGGGGCACGCCCTCATCCACACGCCCTACTCGCTCTACGCCATCATCCTCCCGACACCCGAGGAGGTGATCGATTCCCGGAAGAAGATGGAACCGGTGGGCCTGCTCATTGAAACGATCGACACCTTCGACGAGCCGATCCGTGTCCGCGACACCCACAAAGGGGCGATGTTGAAGAAACGCCGCGAGGAACTATACAATTATCTTTCAAAGTATACTTCCTGACCTGATTCGGGGTCGGAAAAATATTTATTATCATTGACTTTTCAAAAGCTGTTATTTACCATAATTTTTAATTGCTTTTAAGGCGCCTTGGCCCCGCCGATCGCGTCGGCGCCATCGAATTTAGCCTTGGAGGATCGAACGTGAACATAAAACAGTTCGTCATCATAGCCGTTATCTGCGCGCTGTGCGCCCTCGTCCCCGTGTCAGGCTACGCCCTCTTCGACATCGGCGCATACGGCGGCGGCAACTACACCGAATACAAGCCCGGCGTCACCAAGTTCGACAGCTATGGCGGTCAATACGGGTTCGTCGCGCACCTGAACACTACCGGCATGGACCTCTGGGTCATCGACCTTGAGATCGGCATTGGCGGTTTTTTCGATCGCGGCAATTTTTACTATACCCGCAACTACAACGGCTACCAGGTCAACAAGACCTCCTATGGGCCCGACATTCGGGTGCTTGTCGACATTCCGTTCATCATCGATCCCTATGTTCGCGGGGGCGCGGCCGCCGGCGAGCAGCTCGACATGACCGACTTCAGCATCAGGGGCAACGATGGCAGCCGCGGCGAGATGGGCCACGCCTGGGGCGCGTATTACTACGGCGGCGGGATCGACATTACCTTTTTCCCGTTCCTGCGTTTCTTCGCCGAGTACATCCGCTATACATCGACCTACAAGGAGCCGCGCAATCTCACCTTCATCCAGAACCAGCTCAACCTGGGGCTCCGGCTGAACCTGTAGCCGTCGGCGGCAATCTTGAAATGATGCGGGCATCGCCCTCCGGCGATGCCCGTTTTTTGTGCGAGAAGCGCATACGCATGATGTGGCGCTAGAGCGATGAGCGATGCGGCGGAGTATGCGTGGTAACCGGACGCCGTATTCGACCTCCCGTTACATCCGGCGCTTAACCGACCACGACCTCCAGGTATGTCTTGATCCGGTCCATCATCCCCTGCGCCCGGCCCGGATCGAGCAATGTGATGGTGCTGGTCTTTTTGCCGGTCACCTCTTCGCTCAGGATGCGGTTGTCGATGCACACGCTGATGGCGTTATTATAGTTGGGAAGCGAGAGCGCCTCGGCCAGCCCCACGATGCCGATATGATAGAGCTGTATTCCCTTGCGGCGCACCTGCACCGTGAAGTCCTTTCGATTGACCTTGCCGCGTCGATAATCCAGCACCGCGCCCAGGACAATGTAGTATGACTCAAGGTACTCGCGAAGGATCTTCGCATAAAACTTGAGCGTGTCCGCGGCCTGATCGCCGATGCGGACCGTCTCGCCGTCTGCGACAACCATCCCGGCGCCGATCAGGTATTGAAGCGCCGCGCGCTCCTCGCGTTCGGGAGCGTCGGCCCCCTCGGCCGAGCTGTGGACGAACTCCCGGCGCATGAGCTCGCGGATGGACGCATACTCCTGCGCAAGCGTCGTAGTGGTGGTCACGCCGCCGCGCCGCGCATCCGCCAGCAATGCCAGCGCGCAATACGACAGCGGGATAAAGTAATGGATGATGCTGTTCTTGTAGAACGCGATCCGCGAGCGGTTTTCCTCCCGGAGGATGTAAAAATCCTCCGCGCCCGCCTCGCCGGCGATCTCGTCGAAGGAAAGCTTCTCGATGATTTTGTCCTCGAGATACGACACCAGGACATACTCGATGATCTCGTCGAGGTTGGCGGCGTCGCTGAGCGAAGCGGAGAGCGTCACGCCGCGCTTGTGGAGATAATCGTGCATGAGCGCGATCTTCTCGGCAAGCATGGCACGCGAGAAACCCTTGACCGACAGGAGCAGGATGGCCGTGGTGGCCAGCGCAAAAGGCGTGACCGTGGTCACCTCGTTTATTTTGTCGATGATCATGGTGCCGATCTCGGAGGGCGCGTCGGCCTGCTCCGGCAGTCGCTCCATGACCTCGCGATACGTGAATGGCGCGTTAAACGAGACATACACCCGGCCGTACTTTCTGCGCAGGAGCTTTCGGCCCTCCAGAAAGCTCGAGGTCGATTCGGCCACCTTCTCCTTGCCCCGCAGCTCCTCGAGGTATGAGGTTTCCTCCAGAATGCGGTCGTAGTTGATTGAGATGGGCACGAACACCATGTCCTTGTTGTAGCCCTCCTGCACCGCCTCGATGAGGAAATGCAAAAACCCCAGCTTTGGCAGCGCGAGCTTGCCGGTGCGCGTG
The DNA here is from genome assembly GCA_029562645.1 of Spirochaetota bacterium. Classification (GTDB taxonomy): domain Bacteria; phylum Spirochaetota; class UBA4802; order UBA4802; family JAKQUI01; genus JAKQUI01. The sequence goes on along the minus strand of JAKQUI010000056.1, from coordinate 13,513 downwards.
CGCCCGCCCTCGATGAAAAACTCGATGGTATAGCCCTCCGCCACCATCGTTTTGATATACTGCTTGAACACGGCCGTGTACAGCTCCTGCCCCTTGAATGAGCGGCGCAGGAAAAACGCCCCCGAGCGCCGGAAGATGTGCCCCATGGGGAAAAAACTCAGGTTCACGCCCGCGGCGATATGCGGCGGGATGATCTTGTTCTTGAAGAAAATATATGAGATGAGGAGGTAGTCCATGTGGCTTTTATGGCAGGGGGTGATGATGAGCGGCCCCCGCTTCGCGGCGTCGCGGATGAGCTGGAGCGAATCCGGATCATACGAAATGCCGTCGAAGATTTTACGGAACATCCAGTCCAGCGCCTTCTCGAAGAGCTTGATGTAGAGGATCGAGAAGTCGGCCGCGATCTCGCGATAGTAGCGATAGGCGCGCTTCTTGAGCCGGCGGGACGAGATCCGCTGGCTGCGGGACACCTCGCCGATTACGCCGAGCACGTTCTTGTGGTAGAGGATCCGCTCCATCATCTCCTGGCTGGAGCGCAGCACCGGGCCGAGCGCCGTGCGCTTCTCGTAATGGAGCTGCTCGAGGAGCTTGTTGCGGATCCGGATCGCGATATGCGCCGAGTCCGCGGACGGCGAGCTCGCGATCTCCTCCTGTAGGTTGATGGGCGTTGAGAGACGCACGAACGACGGGGTCACGCTCTTGACGACGGCGAACAGGGCCTGCAGGAAGCGACGGTCGCCCAGGGCGCTCGAGCTCAAGATACTGCGCGACTTCTCCGGGTTCATGTTCCAGAAGATCATCTCGGGGATCAGGAAGATGGGGCGCTGGGTACGCCGCTGCATCTCGACAAGCGCGATGATCGAATCGTGCCGGATCTCGAGATAGCGTCGGAGGAAGAAGCGGCGCGACATGAGGGAGACGAGGATGCTTTTCCCCGAGCGCACAAGCCCCTCGACATAGTCAAATTCCGTCGTGATGGTCGCGTCCCGACGCGAAAACAGGCCGTTGAGGAAATGCCCCAGGCGCGAGAAGACGTACCCCAGGGTTTGCAGAAGGAAGGGATTGTACTCCATGGCGTAGTCCGGCGGACTCACGCCCGTGCGCCGCAGCACATGGTGCAGGATGAGCAGGGAAATATTCGATCCATGAAATGAGGCGAAGACGACGCTTCCCTTCTCGCTGTACTCCTTGAGCGTCGTGAGGCTGTTGGGGTCGATATCGAAGTTGCGGAAGAATATCCGCGCAAGAAACTCGACGACCGGATTGAGCTGCTTATGTACGACCCCGGCGAAGAGCGGGGCGTCCGTTCCATGTTCAGTGGTCATAATCGCACGCACCGTCCCGTACGGGGGTTAGATGTCCTGCTCCCGCTCCACGAGGTGGAAGAAATCGATGAGGCCCACCATTTGCAACAGCTCCCGCGTCTTATCCGAGGTGTTGATAAGTATGAGCTCGAGGCCCTCGTCCATGAGCATGTCCTTTATTTTGATGAGCACCCCCAGATCGGCACTGTTGAAGTACTGCTTCCCGGTGAGGTCGAAGGCGACTGCCCTCGCACCATGCACGTTGAGCCGTATGAGCTCGCCGAAGAATTCGTCCGAAAAGATCTCCGACAGGGGATCATCACGCTCCTCGATCTTGACGACGAGGGTTTTGTTTTTATACTCGTGCGGAAAAACCAAACCAGGCCACCTCTTCCCGTGAATATGTCAGAAACCCGCAACGTGCGTACGTTCATACAAACGAATGTGAGAGGCAAGCAATTTTTCAGGTTATTGTCGATTTCTATGAATCTGTACAAAAATTAGACCCTGTGGCCTTGTTACTATGCATGTCTAGCCCCTGGACCGCGTGCAGCACATGTGATAAATTCAAAAGTGTCCGGGTGTTGAATTTATCATAAATCCTCCAAAAAAAAGGATTGATAAATATCATCAATAATGTTCATTGCGTTTAGTTTCCGATAGTTTCAAACGTCGGCAACCGCATACGGGATGTGGCGCAGCCAGGTAGCGCGCTTCGTTCGGGACGAAGAAGCCGGGAGTTCGAATCTCCCCATCCCGAAGCAAATGTCTTTTTCGACGCTGGTTTTCGACTGAGATCAGATTGCGATACATATAAACCGTGAATAGTGCACATGTACGCAACCAATGGCCGGTACCATAATGCACATCGGTGGTAGGTTATAAAGAGGCATGTCTGAATCGGGCAAAATAGAGATTTTCAAGGCCACCTATCCGTCGAAGCGCGAAATCCGGAAGGACATCATCAACGCCCTCGTTAACGCAATCAGCCAGAACAACATCAAGATTAAAATCAACGAAAACGAGCTCTATCTCATCATCGACGAAGCGCTCACCAATGCGATGGAGCACGGCAACAAGTGGGACCCCGCCAAGAGCGTGAGCCTTCGCATGGTGAAAAACGGCAAGCACCTCCATCTCGAGATCAAGGACCAGGGGCCGGGGTTCAAGCCGGAGAGCAACGCCATCGACGCGAACAACATCAAGAATCTGAAGCCCCGCGGCAGGGGCATATACATCATCAAGCAATTTTGCAGTCCACGGTGGAGCGACAACGGAAACACCGTCGACCTCCAAATCGAGCTCGTCAACTGATTCGTGGCCTGCCGCCGCAACAGCACCCGTGTCCCACTTGCGCCCGTTTCCCTGCTTCTGAGCATCGCCATCACGCTCGGCATCGCAAATCTTTGGCGTCCCGCGATTGATCACGCGCCCGACCGGAACGCCCATGCGGGCATCATGGACTCCATCGGCGAGACGAAAAACACCGTCGAGGGCCTGGGCCGCTTTGTGGGGTCGATTCGCACGGCCGTGTCCGCGATCACGGGCTTTTTCGGGTTCCGCGCCATCGTGCTGTTTTGCGCCGTTTTGTTCGTCTCGATGGGCCTCTCGCAGATCGGCGTCCCGCCCGGGCTGTGGTCTTTCTGCGGGGCGATGGCGATCGTCAACGCGATCTGGCTCGCCTGGATGAGGAGCTTTTCGCCGGATTCGAGCGCCTATCTCTCGACCATGCTCTCGGCAAACGCCATGGTGCTCGCCCCCGTGGCCGCACTGGGCGTCATCCGGTGGATCGCGCCGCGCGCATTTGGATTCGCCCGTAGGCTCCTTCGATCGCTTCCGGTATTTCGCGGGCGCCCCGTGAGCGCCGAGCGGCTCACCGCCCTCCTCTCCGACTACCAGCGGGCGAGCGGCGATCTCTCCACGCAGCTCACGCGCGACATCCTCGCCGGCGGGCCCGACGGGGTCGTTTTATCATCGACATCCAAGAAAACACTTGACGAGATCAATTCGATCATCGAACGATTAAAGGCGACACACAGGAATTGATCGCCGGCGCGCCATGGCGGATCGAACATCGCCGCGCCGGCACCCAGCGGAGTAGAGCATGGACATACGCAACACCAAGAGCGGAAAGACCGTCATTGCCCACCTGTCCGGGCAGTTCACCTATTCGGACGACAAGAAATTCATGGATACCGCGCGCGAGCTCGTGCTCGACCAGCCCCTGACGCTCGCGATCGACGTATCGGGCCTCCCCCACGTCAACTCGACGCTGATCGCCGCATTCCTCGCGATCCTGAAAATGGCGAACGAGCAGGGGTGCGAATTCGTTATTTACGGCATGAACCCGGGCGTGATGAGCGTGCTCGAGAAGGTGTTTTCCTCGGACCTGGTCCCGCTGCTGACCGAGGAAGAGTTCATGCGGAAATACCTGTAGGACCGACAATACGGAGGCACGCGTGAGCGAGAAAAAGATCGGCATCATCACCGCCGGCGGGGACTGCCCGGGGCTTAATGCGGTCATTCGGTCCGTCGTCAAGTTCGCCATCAACGACTGCGGCGCGCGCGCCGTGGGCTTTCTTGACGGCTTCCGCGGCCTGGTGCTCAACGAATACGTCGACCTCACCTTCGATCGTGTTTCGAACATCCTGAGCATGGGCGGAACCATCCTGGGAAGCTCGAACCGGGACAACCCGTTCGCTTTCTACTATATCGACGACCAGAAAGAACCCATGGACGTGTCCGACAAGGTCGTGGAAACCTACGAACGGCACGATCTGTCGGCGCTCATCTGCATCGGGGGCGACGGCACGCTGAGCATGTCGCATGAGTTTTCGAAGAAGGGGCTCAATATCGTGGGCGTGCCCAAGACCATCGACAACGACGTGCAGGGCACCGACCAGACCTTCGGGTTCGATTCGGCCGTGTCGACCGCGACCTTCGCCATCGACAAGATCCGCACCACCGCCGAGAGCCATCACCGCGTGATGGTGATCGAGCTGATGGGGCGCACGGCGGGCTGGCTGACGCTCTTCTCGGGGATCGCGAGCGGCAGCGACGTGATCCTCATTCCCGAGATCCCGTTTAGCCTCGATATCGTCTGCGAGAAGGTGGTGGAGCGCAGCGTCTCCGGCAAGCGCTACAGCATCATCTGCGTGGCGGAGGGCGCGAAGGTCTCGGGACAGGAGGTGATCCTCGAGGGCAAGGACAAGCGAACGGGCGTGGTCCGGCTCGGCGGCATCGGAAACCTGATATCCAACGAGATCGAAACGCGGACCGGCATCGAGTCGCGCACCTCGGTCCTGGGACACATGCAGCGCGGCGGATCGCCCACACCCTACGACCGCGTGCTCGCGACGCGCTACGGTTCTCGCGCCGCGGCGCTCGCCATGGAGGGCGTCTTTGGCGTTACCGTTTGCCTCAAAGGAAACGAGATCGACCACTTCCCGCTCGAGAAGGTCGCGAACAATCCGCGGCGCGTCCCCCCGGACTCCGAGTTCGTGAAGATCGCGCGCACCGTGAGCACATCCTTCGGGGACTACTGAGCGTGCTGCGATGACCACCTATCGCACATCCGAAACGCCCACCGAGGTAATCCTCACGCCGCAGGGCGACATCGTGTCGATTCTGCCCGGCGGCCTGCGGGAGCGGCTGCACGAGCTTATCGAGAACGACACGCGCAATATCGTGATCGACATCGCCGCATCGACGTACATCGACTCGCTGTCGCTGGCCGTCCTCGTGGACTGCAAAAACAAGCTGGCCGAGAAGGGGCGCACGATCCGTCTGCTCAACCCGAACGACGACATCGCCACGATCATCAGCGTCGCCTCCCTGGACGTCCTCCTGTAGCGCCCGTTCCGCCGCCGCGCAAAGTACTTGAAAAATACGGCCATCGCTGATGGAGTTGCCGCACCGGCGCATGCCGGTGATCGCCGACTATCGACCCGAGGAAATCCCGATGAATCCACTGAAAAAAATCGCCGCACCGGTCCCGCGCCGCGGACCGCTGGTCTTCATCATCATGGACGGCGTGGGGATCGGCCCCGACAATGAGGGCAACGCCCTTCGCCTCGCGCGAACGCCGAACCTGGACCGCCTCCATGCGACCTGTCCCGTCACGTCGCTCTTGGCGCACGGCCCCGCGGTGGGGCTCCCCAGCGACGACGACATGGGGAACTCAGAGGTGGGACACAACGCGCTCGGCGCCGGGCGCATCTTCTCCCAGGGCGCCAAGCTGGTGAACGCGGCGATCGAATCGGGCGCCATCTTCGAAAGCGATACCTGGAAGCAGCTCGTCGCACGCCCCTCGTCGCACGGCTCGACGCTGCACTTCATGGGGCTCCTCTCGGACGGCAACGTGCACTCGCATATCGACCAGCTCTTTCGCATGATCGCGGGCGCCGCCGCGGCGGGCGTATCACGCATGCGCGCGCATATTTTGCTCGACGGGCGCGACGTGCCGGGCCAGTCGGCGGAGATATACATCGACCGCCTTGAACGCGAGCTCGACGCCTACCGCGCGAAGGGGCTCGACTATCGCATCGCCTCGGGCGGAGGCCGGATGATCACCACCATGGACCGCTACGAGGCCGACTGGAGCATCGTAAAGCGCGGCTGGGACGCGCACGTGCTGGGCGAGGCGCGTCCGTTCCGGTCGGCGCGCGAGGCGCTCGACACCTTCCGCAGCGAGGACCCGGCGATCATCGACCAGTATCTCCCGTCGTTCGTGATCGTCGACGAGGCCGGCCCGGTGGGACCGATCCTTGACGGCGATTCTGTGATCTTCTTCAACTTTCGCGGCGATCGCGCCATCGAGATCTCGCGGGCCTTCGAGGAGGACGCCTTCACCAAGTTCGACCGCGTGCGGCGCCCCGACGCGCTCTACGCCGGCATGATGGAATACGACGGCGATCTCAAGATCCCGTCGCGCTATCTGGTTTCGCCGCCGGCGATCGACCGCACGGTGAGCGAGTACCTCGCGCGCGCGGGCTGCCGTCAGTTCGCGATCTCCGAGACGCAGAAGTTCGGCCACGTGACCTACTTCTGGAACGGAAACCGCAGCGGCAAGTTCGACGAGGCCACCGAGACCTACCAGGAGATCCCCTCCGACCGCGTGGAGTTCGACCAGCGCCCGTGGATGAAGGCGGCGGACATCACCGATGCGGTGATCGCGGCCGTTCGCTCGGGATCGTACGATTTCATCAGGCTCAATTACCCCAACGGCGACATGGTCGGCCATACGGGCCATCTCGAGGCCGCCATCGTCGCGGCCGAGACGGTCGACCTCTCGCTGGGCCGCCTGCTCCCGGTGATCGCCGAGTGCGGCGGGATCGCGCTCATCACCGCCGACCACGGCAACCTCGACGAGATGTACCAGCTCGACAAGAAGGGCGCCATCCAACGGGACGCGCAGGGGGTCCCCGTGCCGCGCACGGCGCACACCCTCAATCCGGTCCCCTTCATCGTGTATGATCCCGGCTTCGCCGGCGGCTACCGCCTCGCGACCACGGACGGCCGTCCCGGCCTGGGCAATGTCGCCGCCACGATCCTGTTCTTCCTCGGGTACGAGCCGCCGGAGGGCTATCTGCCGTCCCTCGTGGCCCCGGCATGAAGATCGCCTTTGTCGCATCCGAGGCCTACCCGTTCGTGAAAACCGGCGGACTGGCCGACGTCTCGTACTCGCTGCCGCGGGAGCTCGCGCGGCGGGGCCACGACGTGCGGCTGTTCCTTCCCCGCTATTACCGGATCGACAAGCGGAACTTCCGCCTCGCGCTCGTCCACGCGCCGCTCGGCGTGCCGCTGGGCTTCGGAGAGAAATGGGCGGCGTTGTACGAATCACCCCACGCCCACCCCGTGCGGACCTATTTCATCGAGCACGACGCCTACTTCGGCCGGGACGGGCTCTACGACGACGGCTACAGCGCCTACGCCGACAACCCGGAGCGCTTCACGTTTTTTTGCCGGGCGGTTTTTCAGGCGATGAAGGCGTTCGAGTTTCGCCCGGACATCATCCATTGCAACGACTGGCAGACGGGGCTCGTTCCGGTGTACCGGAAAACGCACTACGCGAGTGACCCGGATTTCGCCGGCGCGGCGACCGTCATGACCGTCCACAACGTGGGCTATCAGGGCGTGTTCCACAAGGACAACCTCTTCTGGACGCAGCTCGGCTGGGACCTGTTCACCGTGGACGGATTGGAATACTACGACCAGATCAACTTCCTCAAGGGAGGGATCCTTCTGGCCGACGCCGTCACCACCGTAAGCCGGCGCTATGCGCAGGAGATACAGAGCGAGGAATTCGGTTACAATCTCGCGCCCGAGTTCCGCAAGATCCGCGAGCGCCTCCACGGCATCACCAACGGCGTCGATTACGAAAAATGGAACCCCGCGACCGACCCGCGCATACCCAAGACCTATTCCGCATCCTCCATCGCCGGCAAAACGGAATGCAAGCTCCACCTGCAGCACCGGATGGGAATCACCGTCGACCGCGGGATACCGCTTATGGGCATCATCTCGCGACTCACCTACCAGAAGGGGACCGACGTCCTTGCGGAGTCGCTGTTCACGGCGATGCGAACCGACCCCTTCCAGTTTGTGGTCCTGGGCTCCGGCGATGAGGGGACGATCCAGAAGTTCGAGCACCTGCGGGCGACCTTCCCCGGACGCGTGGGGCTCTTCTGGGGGCACGACGAGGACCTCGCGCACCTGGTCGAGGCGGGAATCGACCTGTTCATCATGCCGTCGCGCTATGAGCCCTGCGGGCTCAACCAGATGTACAGCCTCAAGTACGGCTCGGTGCCCATCGTCCGCGCGACGGGCGGGCTGGACGACACGGTCGTGGACTGGGACGAGGCGCACGCGACCGGAACCGGCTTCAAGTTCTCCGAGCTCACGCACGAGTCCGTGTGCGCCGCGATCTCGCGCGCGATTGCAGTCTACTGGAACGCCGCGGCGTGGAAGAAACTTCAGCAAAACGCCATGAAATTCAGCTATTCATGGGGCGACGCCGTGATCGAATACGAACGCCTGTACTCGTCGCTGGCGGGACCGGCGAAAAACCGGTCCGCGGACCGCCGCCCGTAAGCGACCGCCCGCGGACCACAGCGTTAATTGGCAGATGCATCATCCCCGGTCTTCACAGATGATGATTCCAGAAATTTGATCTCCCGCCCGACCACCTTGATTTTAGACTGTATGCGGCCGTCCTTGCCCTCCCAGCGGTCCTGTCGCAGCTGCCCAAACACCATCACCCGCCTGCCCTTGTTGATGCTCTTCCCGCAAAAGTCCGCGAGCTTTTCCCAGGTTTCGATATCGATAAACGATACCTTCGGGGACTCCTCGGGCGAGGAATAATGATTCATGGCCACGGAAAAATGGCAGATCGTTTTTCCGGTTTTCGTGGTCCGCAATTGCGGCTCGTGCGTAACATATCCCTCGACCCTCGCTGACGAATTGTTGCTCATACCTCACTCCTGTTGGTAAAATGTTGTCTACACTGGAGATACGTCCGCCCCGGCGGCATTTTTCTATTTTTTTCGTGTTGATGGCGCATTTCAGCATAAATATTTCTCTTTACACGATCGGCCCGGCGTGCCATCATGATATTCACATCATCCCCAGCGGCCAGGAGCATCCCATGAACAGCGGCGACATTCGCGTCGGTGAAAACATCAAGGAGATACGCGAGACGATGGGGCTTTCGCTCCATGATCTTGCCGCCAAGACCGGCTTCTCCACGGCGCTGCTCTCCCAGATAGAAAACCACCTCATTTCCCCGCCGCTGGGCGCGATCATGAACATCGCGCGCGCCATGAACATCGAGATCGGCCGCCTGTTCAACCAGCAACATCGCGCGCCCTTCACCATCGTCCGGAAGAACGAGCGCCAGGAAACCTCGCGCGTGGCGTCGAAAGAGGGCGTGCGCTACGGGTACGCCTACGAGTCGCTCGCCCCGGAGAAGGTGAACCGCAAAATGGAGCCGTTCCTGGTAACGCTGGAACCCGCCTCGAAGAAGGGCGTTCCCTACAACCACGACGGCGAGGAATTTTTGTTCGTGCTCGAGGGGCGCGTGGAGATCCAGCTTGGCGACTTCTCGGACATCCTCGAGCCCGGCGACAGCATCTATTATGATTCGACCGTACCCCACCGGGTTTCGTGCGTGGACGACGTTCCGGCGCAGATCATCGCCGTCATCCATGCATGACACAGCACGGCGAACGGACGTTTAGCCGCGCTAAACCCCCGCGAGCGACGCCCCCCGGGGATCGGAAAAAATTTCCTTTACAGATTTCGCCATTTCGATTCTCATCGAATTCTGAGCCGTTCATGCCGAACCAACGGACCGCATCCATGATACCAGCCCTGTTCCGGCGTTCACCCCAGTCCTGCAAGCCCCGCGAGGAATGCGGCGTGTTCGGGATCTTCGGAAACGAAAACGCATCGAACCTCATCTACCTGGGCCTCTACGCGCTCCAGCACCGCGGGCAGGAATCGGCCGGCATCGCGACCGGCGACGGGCATCACATCTTCCGCTACGCCGGAATGGGCAAGGTGGTGGACATCTTCAAGACGCGGCACATCCAGAACCTGCAGGGGTTCATGGGGATCGGGCACAACCGCTACTCGACCACCGGATCGTCATTTCTCCGAAACGCCCAGCCGCTGCGGGCCGACTCCATCCTGGGCCCGATCGTGCTTGCGCATAACGGCAACCTGGTGAACTCGGGGGGCCTCCGCTTCGCCTTCGAGCGCGAGGGCGCCATCTTCCAGACCTCCATCGACTCAGAGATCATCGTGCACCTGATGGCGCGCTCCGGGCTGGACGATTTTCTCGAGGCGCTCATCGCCGCGCTCCGGCAGATCCGCGGCGCCTATTCGCTCCTGGTGATGAACAGGAACTGCATCTACGCCGTGCGCGACCCCAACGGCTTCCGCCCGCTGGTGCTCGGGCGTCTGGGCGACGCCCACGTGGTCGCCTCGGAGACCTGCGCCTTCGACATCATCGACGCCGAGTACGTCCGCGAGATCATGCCGGGCGAGCTCGTTGAAATCTCGAAGAACGGGATCAAATCGTACTTCCCCTTCGAGCGGCAGAAGCAGTCACTGTGCGTCTTCGAGTACATCTACTTCTCGCGGCCCGACAGCATCATCTTCAACAACTCGGTGCACGAGATGCGCATCAACCTGGGCCGCATGCTCGCTCGCCAGGCGCCGGTCGAGGCCGACATCGTGGTGCCCATCCCGGACTCGTCCAAATGCGCCGCGCTGGGCTACTCGCACGAATCGAAGATCCCCTACGAGATCGGGATGATCCGCAGCCACTACATCGGGCGCACCTTCATCGAGCCGTCCCAGACGATCCGCGATTTCGGCGCGAAGATCAAGTACAATGTGGTGCGATCCGCCGTGAGCGGCAAGCGCATCATCATCGTGGACGACTCCATCATGCGCGGCACCACCATGCGCAAGATCATCAAGATGTTCCGAAACGCCGGCGCGAAGGAGATCCACGTGCGCATCTCGGCGCCGCCCACGACCTTCCCGTGCTTTTACGGGATCGACATCCCCACGCACAAGGAGCTCATCGCCGCGACGCACACGCTCGAGGAGATCCGGAAGTACCTGCGCGTGGAATCGATCCACTACCTTACGGTGGAATCGTTGATCCAGTCGCTCGATCGTCCCGAGCTCTCATTCTGCACCGCCTGCTTCGACGGGTCCTACCCCGTCGCCTTCGAGCAAACCGAGGACAGCCAGAAATACCTGTTCGAGGACGCTGCGATGAACGAATATTACTGAGCGCCCCTTCCGCTCACGATCCACACGCGACGGCCAAACACCGCTCGTTCGAATCCCTCTTTTCGAGGGTGCGCCACCCAAACGTGTGACATAATCACCCGGTCCCTCGCCGGCATCCCCGGCAAAAATACTTGACACCGCGCCAACCCGCGCCAACAGTGTTGTATTCGCACAGGTGACTAGCTCAATTGGTAGAGCAGCGGTCTCCAAAACCGCAGGCTGGGGGTTCGAGCCCCTCGTCACCTGCATTCGTAGGCTTTACGGGATAAACACAATATGATACGTGCAATCCCAATGTGTGTAATCCAAACTGATGTAATCTTTCATGTTGGCCTCCTAGCTAAATCTTTAGTTTCACAGGAGGCTTTTTTGATACTACTGCTTCACACGGTCAAACACCTGAGAGTCACTCCGGCAGAGCCGGAGGTTTATCTGTTTTAATTATCAACAACCATCCCGCCGCCATCGGCCGCGCGCCTATCCTATTGGGCTAAGCACGTGTATCGCCTCTTTGATCTGTCCATTTTTCTCGTAGTTTTTTAGTGTTATGATGAGTGCATTCGTTATCTTCTGGTTTTTACTGCCCAGTATGACGCCGCTCGCGGTTATCACGTCAAGTGCAAGATACATATCCTCGGTCAATTGGGAAATCGTTGTTTCCTTTTGTGTGAAGGTTTTCCTGGTTCTCTCTATTTGCGTCAGTGCTTTTTCCGCGCATTCCATAATCGACGGATCATATGCGCCGTCCCGTTTCTTTATTTCTTGCATGGCTGCGACCTGATCGTTCACCGCGCTCAATTGCCGGTCAAAATCCAGGGCTATTTTAAGCACTCTGGCCCCGATTGGTATTTCAGCGCCCTTCTTCCCGTCCGACGGCACCCCGGACCCGTCAAAATATTGCTCCTGGTATCGTATGATGTCTGCGACGGGTTCCATTCGCGGAATGCTTCGAATCATATCTGCAGCGACGAGGGAATGGTTTTGCAAATATGTCGGCTGCATAAAACGCTTGCCTTTTTCCAGGCCTCGTGTATTATGGGAGTCTATTCCCGATTGCACGAAGGAGCGAATGCCCACCATGGTACCACGCACGCTGGCACGGACCATTCAATCCGCTTCCGAAACCTTTCCGGTTATTTTACTGACCGGCCCGCGGCAGGTCGGAAAAACAACCCTGCTTGAAGCATTGGCAAAAAAGACCAGGCGCTATGTCACCCTGGACGATATCGATCAGCGAAGCCTCGCGAAAACGGATCCAGCATTATTCCTGCAGACGCATACGCCTCCCATAACAATAGATGAGGTGCAGTATGCGCCGGAGTTGTTTCCCTTCATCAAGATGCATGTCGACCGGCATAAAAAAGCGGGAGATTTCTGGCTGACAGGGTCCCAACAGTTTCGCCTGATGAAAGGAGTGCAGGAAACGTTGGCCGGGAGGGTGGCAATAATCGATCTATTGGGTCTGTCGCATCCCGAGATGATCGGCAGGGCCGATGAAAGCATTCCTTTTGTACCCTCGGGAACCTGGTTGAACAGGATCCGCAAGAGCCCCCGTAAGATATGCACGATGATGGACATGTATACGGCCATCTGGAATGGTTCTTTCCCAAGATTGTTTACCGACAACTTCAAGAACAGGGAGCTCTACTACCGTTCCTATATTAAAACGTATATTGAGCGGGACGTGAAGGATTCATATCAAATTAACAATGATATCGCCTTTTACAATTTCATACGTGCCGCCGCTGCTCGAACCGGCCAGTTGCTGAACTATGCCGACATGGCGCGGGATGTCGCTATAGACGCGAAAACAGCGAAATCGTGGTTATCGATACTGGAGCGTTCCGGCCTTGTCAGGCTCCTGGAGCCGTATTACAACAACACAACCAAGAGGATAATAAAAACTCCGAAACTATATTTCCTGGATACCGGATTGTGCGCCTACCTTACCGGGTGGGACAGCCCCAAAACGCTCGAGGCCGGGGCCTTGAGCGGGGCGATCCTTGAAACCTATGCGTATTCGGAGATCATCAAGAGCTACTGGCACAACGGCAAAGAGCCCGCCATCTATTTCTACCGTGACAACGATCAGAAGGAGATCGATTTCGTCATCGAAGCTGACGGCATGCTTCACCCAATCGAGGTCAAGAAAACGGCGACTCCCAGCCTGACCGACAGTAGAAGCTTTTCCGTGTTAAAGGGCCTCAAGAAGGATATCGGCAACGGTGCGATTCTCTGCTTCCGGCAGGAGATGCTTCCTTTGTCGTAACTATTCAGCACTTTGAGGCATAAATGGCCTGTTTTCAAACAACCCCTGTAGTGCCCCAAATACCGGAACGCCATTTTTTTTCACGGTAGAAATATACCCGCGTATTCGAGCAAAAAACATACCGCCTTCGCTG
>JAKQUI010000041.1 GCA_029562645.1 Spirochaetota bacterium | reverse complement strand
TGCCCGCTCGTGGGCGGCCTACGACGTGACGAAGGTGGACCGGGAGATCGCCGTCGCCCAGTACGAGAAGGCGATCCAGGCGGGGTTCCGGGAAGTGGCCGACGCGCTGGCCCAGCGCGCAACCCTCGGGGAACAGCTCCGGGCCCAGCAGTCGCTCGCGGAGGCCTCCGAGGTGAGCTACCGCCTCTCCGATGCGCGCTACACGAGGGGCATCGACAGCTACCTGCGCGTCCTCGATGCGCAGCGCTCGCTCTACGGCGCGCAGCAGGGGCTCATCGCCGTCCGCCTGGCCCGGCTCGCCAACCTGGTGATGCTCTACAAGGCGCTGGGGGGCGGGGCTCTGTGAATCGGCGGGGAGTGAATTCAATGAATGATTCTGTGCAGAACCCTTCCGGGGCTTCCGCCCCGATCAGCCTCGAGGAGCGGTACGGGAGCCTCTTCGACAACGCCGGCGAGGGCATTTTCCAGACATCCGTGTCGGGGCGGGTGCTCAACGTCAACCCGGCGCTCGCGAGGCTGTTCGGCTACCGGTCGGCCGAGGAGATGAAGCGGAACATCAAGGCGGTGTACCGTCAGATCTATGCGGACGCGAAACAGCGGGAGAAAGTCCTGCGCCAGGTCGAGGCCCGGGGACATGCGCAGTTCGAGTTCCGGTTCCTCCGGAGGGACAAATCCCGGGGGTGGGGCTATGTGAGCATGCACGCCGTGCGCAATGCCGGCGGGAAGACCGCGTATTACGAAGGCTACTTCCTGGACATGACGAGCCACAAGGAGCTGGAGGAGCAGCTGCAGGCTTCGCGCGAGCTTCTCGAGCAGCGCGTCCTCGAGCGGACCCGGAAGATCGCCCTGCTCAATCGGGATCTCGCGGCGGACATTGCGGAGCGCAAGAAAGCCGAAAGGGAATTGCGGGCCCGCGAAAAGGAGTTGAAGCGGCGCGCCGTCAAACTCGAGGCGTTCAACATCACCCTGCGAACGCTTCTCGAGCAGCGCGAAGCCGATCGAAAAGAGATCGAGCGCCGGATCATGACCAACGTCGACGACCTCATCATGCCCTGTATCGAGCGGCTCAAG
>JAKQUI010000021.1 GCA_029562645.1 Spirochaetota bacterium | reverse complement strand
GCCCGAGCTGGGCGACGTGGTGGCGTGGGTGTTCCCCGATGGCGATTATTTCCTTGAGCAGCCATTCTACGAAGACCAAATAGCCCAATACAACGCAATGGAAAACGCGAAGGCTATCGTCCTCATGCGCGCCGCCGACGTTCACCGCAAGATCGAGGAGGCGTCGTCGTGAAAGAGGTCACGAAAGAAGAGTTTTACAAGGCCATCGGAGACCTCGACAGGCCCAGCCACGGAGCCCTCTCGTCTCGCGTGTGGGAAATACGCGACCAACACGGCGTCTTGGCGGGGCGCACTGTGCAGGAAGGCGTTGGGCATGAGGTCGCACGATATTATCTGCCCGAGGCCAGCGCCGCCGACGTTCGCATCAAGATCGAGGGGGCGGGGAAATGACGATTGCTTTTCGGGTATCGATAGCCCATAAAAATTACCGCTGCGATAACTGTAAAGATCCGATCCAAATTGGAGACGAATATATAAGGCGCTTTGGATCAAGTGATGATTCGATGAAAAACCCGCCCCCCTACATGCTCCGCATCTGTTGTAATTGCGAGCCACTCATAATTACGTACTGGCACGAGACTCATGTCCGTCGTTCCACCCGGCTCGAGGCCCGCCCATGACCCGCCCCGTCATCGCGGCAATCCTCGCGTGCGCCGCCCTGCCCCTCGGCGCGAACCGTGCCGCTACGGTGTCGCTCGCCATCGACCTCTCGCTCGCCACTGAGTACACGGTCGCCAGCCACGCGAGCGGCTGCCCGGAATGGGTGCTGCGGGGAATCGCATTCGCCGAGTCGAGCGAGCGGGACGACGCGATCGGGGACGGCGGGGAATCGGTCGGACGGTTCCAGCTCCGCGAGGTCTACCACGCTTCGCGCGCCGCCAGGTGGGGCGAGTACGATCCGCGCGACCCGACGGAAGCCGGAATCATCGCGGGCCTCATTTACATGGAAAACCTAGCCGCCCTCGGAAATGAGGACGACGCGATAGCCGCGTACCGGCAGGGAATCGGCGGCGTGAGGAAAAACGGCGCGACGAGCTGGTACGTCGAGCGCGTGAAGGGAGTGCGGAATTGAGAATCGAAACCATCGGAGACGCGACGCTGTACCTCGGGGACTGCCTTGAAATCCTGCCGACGCTCGGAAAGGTGGACGCGGTGGTTACTGATCCGCCGTATGGGATTGGTATGGATGGAGGGAAAATAGGGAAGGCTAAATATGACCAAATGGATTGGGATAAGAAGCCAGCAGATGTTTCATTTATTTTACAACTAAATGTCCCGACTATAATATGGGGAGGAAATTATTTTAATGTTCCACCATCACAAAAGTGGCTTGTGTGGGATAAAAAAAACGACCCTACTACATTTGCTGATTGCGAATTAGCATGGACGAATATACCAGGATCGGTTCGCATATTTAGATGGCTATGGTCTGGACCATATCAAGAAAAACGAGAGGAACGGTTTCATCCAACGCAAAAGCCACAATCCCTTTTAGGATGGTGCCTCGGATTCCTCCCCGACGCTTCGACCATCCTCGACCCCTTCATGGGCTCCGGCACGACCGGCGTAGCCTGCGCGAACCTCGGCCGCAAATTCATCGGCATCGAGATCGAACCCAAATACTTCGACATCGCCTGCCGCCGCATCGAGGACGCCTACAAGCAGCCCCGGCTTTTCGAGGACGCGAAGCCCGCGCCTGTCCCGCAGGAGCTTCCGCTGTGACCCGTCTCCGCCACCATCTCGCCCTCGCCCTTCTCGTCCTCGCCCTGCCCCTCGGTGCGAACCGTTCCGCCCCGGTCTCGTTCTCCGTCGACCTTTCGCCCGCC
>JAKQUI010000004.1 GCA_029562645.1 Spirochaetota bacterium | reverse complement strand
AGCTGGGTGGACCGAAACACTAAGGAAAAGAGCTACTCCACGGTAACGATGGACATCTACGAATTTATGGCACGGATGCTTTATTACTTACCCGACCGCCATCGAAAAATGATCCGTTACTACGGATTGTATGCTCACAAGATCGGAGAGAAGTTGAAGATCATTGATCGAAAGACCTGGGCGGCGGCCATCGAGAACTCGTTCAACAAGAACCCGGAACTATGCCCTGATTGCGGGAGCACGATGCGGCCTTCGCTTGTATTTTCGTTCTTCGTAGAAGAGGAAATGAAAAAGCTGTGGCGGTCCCATGTTCTCTACAAAGGATATTTTCGGATGAAGCGAGGGCCGTGATGAGTTACGCTTGGACTGAACCCTGTTTCAGGGGTTAAAAACATGTTGACTTTTCCCAAGCTGCATGATTTGAACGGACGAGGCGGCATGGGACCGCACGCGCATCGCTCGCAAAATTTTTCAATTTTTCCCCGTCCGCGTAAATTTAAGACCGATGTCACACGCTTTTTGGCTGTAAGAGGACTGTCTGTCGGGCTGATCCAGTTCTCATAACCGGCAGTATGTCTCGTAACGCATTGCGGAAAGGGGCGGAATTTCCTAGATGGTAAATTGCGGGTGAGACTCCACCAGCTTTTCAATGGCGATGCGATCTTCCTCCGAACTGTATTCGCAAAACCGGGCATCGCTTCTTCGAAAGCGCTCCAGCCACTCCCTGCCAAGCAATTCCATTCCTGCCATTGGTTGTGAATACGCGATCGTGGTTTCCGACTTGGGACCGGTTGCCGCCCCCCGACCGACATGAAACCCGGCGGCGAGCAGCGAACTCCGAACGCGTGTTGAATTCGAATAGGTCAGCAGCTTTGTCCCGCAGGGCTTGCATAATTGGAACATGCTCGAGAAAACTCGATAGCTCCACAGGAGCCCGTTCGTTTTTTGCGAGAATGGATCAAAAAAAATGCAATCCGGTCGCGGCGCACGCATCATCTCGACGGGGAAGTCCCCCGCACGAAGGTGCCACTCCAGCGGAACAGTCTCGGACATCCAGCGCCCGTGGCGCAAAAGCGCCGATGGGGCGGCATGACGCACGTGCGGGAAACGGGACGGGTTGCGCACCGCCAGCGTAAAGGAGTCCAGGTCATTTTCAAAACTGACGATCCTGACGCGCCGCGCCGAAGCGCTATTTTGCAGTATGTTCTGACACTCGAACAGCGCGACCATCGCGTTGGTTCCGGCGCCAAGCCCAACATCCCATATAACGAATTCATCGCCGGGTTGCGCGAGCACATGCGCAAGCCCGGCCTGACCGGCATACAGCGCGCGGGATTCGGCCACTGGATCGTTGACCGAATGCATGATCTCGCCGGAACTCCGCTGCCTGATGCGGTAAAACCCGGCATCGTGCCGGATGATTTCATAATCGCCGAGCACAAGCGTTTCCGTGCGCTTTTTCGCTCGCGGCGGTCTGCCGGGATCTTCATCGTCAACTCTTCCCAGCGTCTCCCGCTGAACCCGATAGAAGTCGCTAAAATCGCCTTGAACGATCCGCTCTCGCATAACGCGCATCAGCCGATGGTAAAACGTAAGGTTGTGCCGGCCAACGAGGTTCGAGCCGAAGTATTCCCCGGACTTGATGAGATGGTGAAGATAGGCGCGCGAATACGTGGAGCATGCCGGGCAATCGCACGCCTCGTCGAGCGGACGGTCCGACAGGCGATGGACCCCCCGTCTCAACCTGATCCTACCCCGTGACGTGAAGGCGACTCCCTGCTGGGCAAGGGAGGTCGGCAGGATGCAGTCGAACATGTCGACGCCGCGATGCACCGCCTCGAGAAGGTCGAGCGGGGTCCCGACCCCCATCAGATATCGGGGACGATTGGCAGGCAGCAACGAGGCGGTTAACTCGGTAATCTCCGTGCGCTCTTCATTTGTCTCGCCGACCGCGAGCCCACCGATTGCGAAGCCGTCGAACGGCAGGGAGGTGATCTGTCGGGCGCTCGTACGACGCAATTCCGGGAAACACGCCCCCTGGACAATGCCGAAGAGCGATTGCGGCGAATCGCCCCGCGCATTGAAACTGCGTTCGGCCCATCGCGCGGTGACCTCAACCGCGTTTCCGCTCAAGGATTCATCCGACCGCGAGGAAATGCAGTAATCGAGCGCCATCATGATGTCGCTGCCGATCGTCCGCTGCGTCTCGATGCTCACCTCCGGGCTCAGGAGAAACCGCTTCCCGTCCAGATAGCTGCGGAACGTCGCCCCCGCCTCGGTGATGCGCGAGGAGCGCGCCAGGGAAAAAATCTGGTAACCGCCGGAATCGGTCAGGACGGATCGCGGCCAGTTCATAAACCGGTGGATGCCGCCGCATGCCTTGAAGACCTCGGCGCCGGGGCTCAGGAGGAGGTGGTAGGTGTTCGCGAGCAGCACGGGATACCCCAATGCGTCAACGAACGGGGTGTCCTGCGTCCGCAGGACCGCGCGCGTGGCGACCGGCATAAACACCGGAGTGAGCACCTCATTGTGGAGAGTGGTGAAACGACCCGCCCGTGCCGACGAGCCAACCGCGGTCGAGTCAACTGTGAACTGTAATCGCTCTTCGGTGACGTTTTGCATCTCGGTCCGTTCCCTCGGGCATGTCGGTGCATTGTAGGTCGATGCGCTGCGTTCGTAGTGGCGTCCCGGCATGAAGTCGTTGAAGTAGCGTCGCGGCAAAGAGACGCATCACCCCATGGGCCCCCTCAAGGCGAAAGTCCTCCCCCCGCGCTGTGCCCATACAAGGTCCATGTGCATGGTCTGTTGTATTCCGCTTTTAAAGGTAACAAGGATGGTCGCCGCAAGCGGTTGGGAGGGGTCCGCTCGGTCCGGTAGGACAGTCGCGCGTACAGTGAGAATCTCCTTGAAATTACCGCCGAAGAGCTCATTGAGAAACTGCTCCCTGCGTCCCTCGAGATTCACCACCATCTGTTCCTGTATGTAGCTGTTATCAAAGAAATGCATGATAGCGGCATCGTCATGCGACATCGCGGCCGCCTCAAAACCGGCAAGAAACACATGTATGTCGCCGGAGGTCCAGGCGTTTAGGACGGTGCTCGCCGTCGACCGGGCCGAACACGCCGAAATAACGAGCAGGGGAATGAGAAGAAATTTTCGTATCATGCATACCTCGCATACCAGCGAGCATGATGGGACGCGGATGGATGAATTCTGTCAAGTGAATGTTCCGTTTCTTGGGGGGGGGTGCGCGCTGCGCTGCGGGAAGGTGCAGCCGCGATTGGATTGTAGTGAACGCCGGGGAGGGTTGGGTGTTCGATCGCTTACACTCAACCAATAAAAAGGGCGATCCGTTTCGCGCCAGGAGGAAGGCGCCGGCTGCGCGATGGAACAGCTGTCGATTGCGCAGCATCCATCCCCAGGGAGCCAGGCTGGCGTGGATAATCCCAGATGATAAAAGACTGGCAATTTCCTGCGCGGTGATGTACCTTTTGTCGTTTTCTGTCTTTTCGATGTGCGCGTAGTGGGGGATTCCCAAATAAAAAAGGAAGGAGGCACCTATGGGCTTTTTCGGGAATTTGATCGGTTCGGTAGACTCTGAGGTTATCGCCAACGGGATACTCGGCAGAGGTGAAATCACGAATGTGTCAATATCCAGCGTGACGACGCGGAACAGTAATGGACTTGTCCACCGCAAGTGCACGTTCTCCATGAACGTGATGATTGACAACGTCGCGCCGTTCCAGGCAAACGCAGTCCAGCGGATTCCGGAGATCGCCCTCTCGAAGATCACGAAGGGCGCGTTGGTCCCCGTGCGTGTCGATCCCGGGGACCACGGCAAGGTGTTTATCGATTTCGCGTCCGAGCTGCCAACGGTTACCGTGCCCAAGAGTGCTGGGGGGAGCAGCGCGGCCCACATCCTCGAACACGGCAAGCCGGTCAAGGTGGTCTTTGTCGGCAGCCAGCCGATGAAGCTCAAAAACGCCGACGGCATAGAGATGTTTCTCCTGACGCTCACGGTCTACGAGGGCGTCGATACCCCGTATCAAGTGCAGGTCGGCAATCCGGCGCCCCCCTCGGCCCTGCCGCTGATGTACCCGGGCTCGAAACTTCATGCCAAACTCGGGAACGGGCCGAATGACGTTGTCGTCGATTGGGCGGCAGGGCAGGCGACGTAAAATTCGCGACGGAATGGGTTGGTGCGGTTTCGATTTATATATCACATAACGTACTCGCCTTGATTGATGGAGGACGTTATTCACGGCGCAATCAAATCGGATACCGTGATCCTGGCCCACGCCGTCCCCTGGCCGGGGTCCGGGGACGGCGTCTATGCCGAGCGTTCCCCTATAGCGTCCTGATCGGCTGTTGATTGCGCGGCGCCATTACGGAAAGCGATACTGCTGGCAGACAATACCGTTTTCTAGCGATCTTCGAATAGCAGGCGGTTCGCATGCTGTTGTCGAAATCGGAGCTAAAGCGTGTGTGGGGGATGGGGAGATATTCGGTCGGATGCGGTCCGCAACGGGTCGATCAGGCCGATGCGCGGATGCGCGTCGCGTAGAATTCCTTGGACTCGTTTTCGACGGCGAGGACCGTGTCGTACATCATGGCGGAATGACGCTTCACCGTTCCGACGATGTCCGGATCGAGGATGCCGCGCGCGCTCATGTCGTCGAGCAAGCGGAGAACGTCGCCGAGGGCCATGCCGTCGCGGTAGGGGCGATCCTCGATGAGCGCGGTAAAAATGTCGGCCACCATGATGATCCGTTCGCCGGTCATCAGCTCCTGCGCGGGGCGCTGGAAGGGATACCCGGTCGCATCGAGCGTTTCATGATGATGGCCCGCCATGGCGGCGATCCGCGAAAGCCCGCTGACGGTGTTGATGACGTGGAACGTGTGGTACGGGTGGCATCTCATCAGCCGGTATTCCTCGTCGGTCAGCGGGCCGTTCTTGTCGAGAATGGCGTTGGGGATGATGAGCTTCCCCAGGTCGTGCAGGTTTCCGGCGATGCGAAGATCGAAACGTTCGTCGTCCGTCACGCCGAGAAGGTCGCCGATGGTTTCCGCGCACTTCGAGACGCCGCTGGAGTGCGCCGCAGTGAACGAAGACTTGAAGTCGATGAAATCCCTGAACAGCGTGGAAATTTCCTCGAGGGCGGCCGCGTGGATCGTCTCTCCCGCCAGGGGCCCTTTGTGGAGCAGCAAGGAGTAGAGCTTGGGCGATACGAGGTCGAGCCAGAAGCTCTCGCTTCGCGCAAGCCGCTGGAACGCGTCCACATGGATCGGGTCCAACTCCGATCCCGAGAGGGAGCGGATTCTCTCGACGAGCGGATCGACTTGCCCGAGTATGTAGCCGGTGCGTTTGACCAGTCGCTCGATATAATCGGCCAGGCAGACGATATGAGCCGCTTCCCGAACGGCGTCGGTGCAGGCGGATGGGGTGGCGGCGTCCCACCGGATGTGATGGAAGCGGATGATGGGGGCCGCCCGGTCGAACATCGGAATCCGCTTGAAGAGGATCTCGCCCTTCACGCAGTGATTGCCGACATCCACCTCCTCGAATTCGTGCAGGGCCGTTTTCTCCTCGACGGTAAGGGCGCCGGTATCGTGGAACAGGGCGGCAATGAAGAGGTCGCGTAGCGGTTGTCCCGCAATACCGTCCTGCTCCGCGATCCGAAGCGCGATATACGATGTACGCTGCTGATGAAGCGCGATCAGCGGATTGGCGAGGTCGATCGCTTCCGAGAGCGAGAGGAGCAGGTTTCCGAGGTTGATCGTCTTGTCGCGCATCGATGAAATATCCCGAAGTTGAAACGAGCCGGTTGTCGAACATGCATTGTCCATCGTCGGTGTCGCACGCGATGTGAATCCTGCGATGGCGGTGCACTTCGAAGATAGACATCATATCACGCAATGGGTTTCCGTAAAACATTTTTCCGCGCAATCGAATCTTTTATGGATGGTTCGCCAAGATTTGCGTCATTGTCGCGAACGCACGATTGGCACTCGATGCGGGTGGATGCCGCACGTCGAGCCATGCAATATGAAACGGTTCGAATTAGCCGGGAGCGTGTGATTTACGTGTGAAGATTTCCGTAGGGCTTTATTTATTCAAAGGGCGCTGGACGTTTTCTCCGAAGATGGTTCGGATAAACGATCAAATCGCCGCGCTTTACTTACGATGATATCGAGGTTTGAAAAATTTTTCACTGGAAAAGACGGTTCACTCGGGCAGCGAAAAGAGCTTCACCTGGTACCTGATCTCCGCATGCTCGCCGGGTTTGAGCTCCAAGCCCTTCAGGCTGACCTCGTATATGTCGCCGGGATTGCAGGTGAACGACGCATCGGGGCGGAAAATAAACACCGGTCCCACATACGATGAAATATAGTTCCCGTCCCGGGTGTATTTCGTATCGCCCTCGCTGAATTTCCATATCCTGCCGTCATTCATCCGCTTCAGGGTAAGGGAGTATTTCGAGAATGGCTTGCTGACGGGATCGAAGTTGAACCTGAGGGTGATCTTCCATGCGGTCCCCCGGTGCATCATCTGCACGGGGAAATACCCGGCCGCCGGCCAGCACATGAATTCATGGTGCTCGGGCCAGGTCACCGCTCCGCTCACCTCGTAATCTCGTACGTCAACCGCCGAGTACTGCCCGGCCATCCCGAACCCGGTTTTCCTCATCAGATAGGTGAGAATTCCGCTCCGGTGCCCGAGCCTGTCGATATTGCTCCGGTCCGAATCGTCGGTCCAGTCCCGGACGGCGCGGTCGAGCGTGATGGGTTTGCCCGCATACCGAAGATTGGAACGGCGCAGGCCCACCGCAGCCTTCGTGTGGAACGATGCGCTCATGTTCGCCGGTTTGCCGATCGCATGGGCGATTTTCCGCGTCGCGGCCATCAGCACGCACGCGCTCTGGCATGTTTCATTCAATGAGGCGTCGAGCGTGACGGCATCCGGTATGCCGGCGAGGTATCGTATGAAGTTCAGCATTTTAAGGCCGTCGTTCAGGAAGTCGGGATCGAGCTTTCCGGGCGAATGGGGCGGGGCGAGCGACGGCAGTTCCAGATACGGATTGCCGGTAAAGGTCGGTTTGGCCTGCTTCCACCTCGCGATGATGTCGGCCTGCGTTCTCGATTCCGTCGGTATCGGCTTGAGCAACCTGACCGCGCTGTTCGTGGAAAACGCCGTTCGTTCCGCCGCTCCCGGCAGGAAAAGGAAACAGGTGATCACGGGGAAAAGCCGCATTGCCTTCATGTGGTCCTCCATTCCGATATATCGTAAATATGCCGTCGCCATTGCGCGTTGTAGGTCCCAATGGGAACTCATCGCGCAGCAGGTCTTGTGCCGTCAACCGGGCATTTGTCCCGTGGGGAAACGACAGACGACACGGAAACGAGATGAAGGAACACGGGAGGAAGCCTTCAGGGAATCGGAACGGCGCTCTATGGTGCGCCCGTTCGCGGGCCGTTCGTTTCCGTGCATTTGGCGTTTTGGGGACTGTGCTCCCGGGAGGACTCGAACCTCCGGCACATAGTTTAGGAAACTACTGCTCTATCCACCTGAGCTACGGGAGCGGTGCGGTCGCGACGGTCACAGCTTCTTTCGCTTGGAGCTCACGACGCGCTGAAAGTCGCGGATGTTGTTCACCACGATGCGGTCGTTGAACAGCTCGATCTTCCCGAGCTTGCTGAATTGTGTCAATACTTTTTGGACGTCGTTGAGCGGCAGCCCCGCCCAGTTGGCAACCTCCTGCGTGGTCGCGTAGAGCGTCACTGGCGCCTGGATGTCGATCTGCGGGTTGTTCTCGGAGAGCATGTTGAACACGTCCATCACCTTGAGCTGCGGTTCATCGAGCAGAAGGATCATCAGCCGCCGCTTGGCGTCGTAGATACGCTTGGAGAAGATCACCAGGAGCTTGTAGGCCAGTTGCGGGTTTCCCTGCAGGAGCGCGTCGAAGTTGGCGCGATGGAACTTGAGGAGCTTCACCTGCTCCGCCGCGATCGCCGAGGCCGAGCGCGGCTCCTCCTCCTCGAGGATCGCCATCTCCCCGAACACGTCCCCCGGCTCGAGGATGTCCAGGGTCTTTTCCGTGTTGTTGATGATTTTCACGATCTTCACGCGACCGCTGTGGATGAAGTAGAACTCGTTGCCGGGCTCGAACTCGCAGAAGATGATCTCGTTGGGCGCGTACTCAACCCCGAATTTGTCGAATAGCTGGCCGTCTAGCATCATGGCGTGTCTCCGGTGTGTCTCACTGCAGGGCCTTCAGGCGCTTGGCCGCCTGGATGTTGATATCGTCCCGCGGCTCGGTCGCGGCCGCGCGCGAGTAGAATTTCTTCGCGTTCTCGACGTCGCGCTGCTTCTCGTAGGCCAGGCCGATGTGCAGATAGGCGTTCTTGGCCAGGTCGGTGGTGGGGAACTTCTTGAGCAGCGCCGAGAAAGCGGCAAGCGCGTCCGGCGACTTGTTGAGCTTGAGCTGGCAGCGGCCCAACTCGAAGTGCGCCTTCTCGTAGAACTTCTTGTCCGCGTCGGTCTTCAGGGTCTTGGACTCCAGGATCTTCTTGTACAGCGCCAGCGCGTCGGCGGCGCGGTCCTGCGAGTAGAGGTTCATCGCCTCGTAGTATTGTTGGGTGATGTCCTTGGGCGGCTCCGGCGCGCTCGCGCCGCCGAGATCATCGTCGAAGGAGAAGTCGTCCAGGCCCGACGCTTTGTCGTCCGAGAGGAAATCATCCATCTCATTGTGGAGCGCGGACTTCGGCGAACCGCCGCCGGCAGGGGCTGCGGGCGCGGGCTCGTCGAAGTCGAAATCGTCGCTCGGGGCGGACGTCGGCTCGTCGGGCTCGTCGATGCTAAAGTCGGTCATATCCGCGTCGCTCCCGCCGGAGGATCCGGAGGCGGACCCGGAATCGAACGAGACGCTGTCCTGCATCATGTCGTAATCCGCGGAACCGGTGTTGATCGCCTCGATGCGCTTCATGGCGACAGGCGCGAACTTGGTGCCGGGATAGTATTCCATGTATTTCTTGTAGGCGTAGATCGCCTGCTGGTGCTTGCCGTTCTTGAAGTAGTACTCGCCGATCTTGAACAGCTCCTGCTCGGGATTGAGCGTAGTGCCGCCGCCGAGCACTTCGCGCACCATCTTGGTGATGCGGCGTAGCTGATTGCTGAAGACGCGCAGCATCTTTTTGACCACCGCGACGTTCTTGAGGATGAGGCGCTCGAACTCGGCGGGGGTGAGCACCAGCGTGATCACCTCGCTCGCGGTCTGCGCCGTCTCGTCGCGCGGGTACTTGCCCAGCGCCGACTTCACGCCGAAGAACTCGCCCGGCTTCACGAAATCCTTGGTCTCGACGATGTCGCCCTTCTCCACCTTCGTGGAGGTGAGGACCACCTTGCCCTCTTTGAGGATGTAGATGTACTCGCTCTTGTCGTTCTCGAAATAGATGATGGAGCCGGTTTTATAGCGGCGGGTGATGATGCCGGAAACTGGAGACGACCCATTGGACATGACGCTTCCCCCTCGGAATACCTACCCGTCGAGCTCGACCGGCAAAAACGGAAGTTTCTTTTTAAATCCCACCGCGCGGTTGATCCTGCGCAGGAGCCCCGTCAGGTCGCCCACGACGAGCTTGCGCGCGCCGTCGATCGTGACCTCTTGGCAGGCGACCTTCTGGCTGTCGAAGAGCCCGCGGAAGCGCGCCGAACCGAATGCCGGGCGGCCGTTCACCACCACCAGCTCCACGTCGCGGATTTCCGCCTGCACGATGGCGCTGTAGGGGTTCGCCGACTTCTTCGCGAAGAGCGCGAAATCGGCGAGGTAGCCGGGCTTGATGTGGCCGTTCTTCTTGAGCTTGAAGGCATGGGCGGGGTTGGACGTCACCATCTTCACGATCCGCTCGTCCGAGAGCTCGGCGCCGTAGGTCTTCGTGTAGTAGTCCTTGTCAAACTTCATCTCGAAGAGCAGATTGAGTCCGCCGGACATCGGCGAGTCGGTGCCGATGCAGAGGTTCACGCCCGCTTCGAGCATCTTTTTCACGTTGGCGGTGGCGTTGAACATGAAGGTGTTGGAATCGCCGCACCACACCACCGAGGCGCCCTTTTTCTTGATGGTCTCGATGTCGCTCTCGGTGAAGGCGATGCCGTGCACGAGGACGGAGTGATCGCCCAGGCCGCCGCGCCGCTCGAGCGTCTTCAGGTCCTGCTTGGTCTCGTCGTCGAAACCCTCGGCGATGTGGGTGATGAACGGGATGTCCTTGTCGATCGCCTTCTGGTATTCCACGGCGATCTCGTCGCCCCAGGCCAGCGCGAAGGACGCGACCGAATGCGCGAGCGCGTACTCGCGGATCGCCTTGACCGGCAGCAGGTCGAGGAACGGCTCGCTCACGAAGTGCGGGATGTGGTCCGAGACGATGGTGACGCCCGACACCAGGTTCCGGTACGCCCCGAGAAGATAGAGGTCGCGGTTCTCGATCTGCTGGCGCTCCTCGTAGACGAGCGCGCTTTTGAGGTCATTGTCCCAGGGGAGCCAGTTCTCGTACGGGCCATTGCCCACCTTGGGGTAGTAGGTGCCCAACAGGTGGTCGTGCGCGTTGATGAGGCCGGGGGCGAGGACCGTGTCCCCGGCGTCGAAGGCGTCCACGCCGCGAACGGGACCGCCGGAGACGCGCTCGATCTTGTCGCCCTGTATCGCGATCCCGGCGTTTTTGATTGTCTCGTCCGGCGTCACGATGGTCGCGCCGGTCAGGCCCCATTTCCCCATTATCGCTGTCCCATTATTCCTGCGTCGGCGCCGGTCCGTCGGCGCTTCGCCGCGCTGATGTGACGTAATTCGGAATTCTGTTCATCGCTACAATACATAGTAAATTGAACAAACCCAGTCAAGTAAAATAGCCGGGACGCGGATTCAAAATTTCACGCTCTGAAACAGCGCGTCGATGTGCTGCTTGAAAAAGTTGTAGCGGCTCTTCGTCGTGACGCCCGCGATGATCACGGGGCCGCGCGCGCCGTTGACGGTCATCGTTTCCATGACCTGCGCGCGGCGGTCGCGCGACAGCGTCCAGTAATAGGCGCGCGATTCCTGCGTTCCCCAGCGGTCGCTGACGGCGGTGTTGCCCATCGTGCTCAGCCACAGGTCGGTCGCGTCCTCGGGCGCGGCGTCGAGCGGGGCGGGGCGGCTCACGTAGAAGACGCCCTTGCCGTCCGGCGTCGCGAAGGCGCGGATCACCCCCTTCTCGATCTCGGCGCCGATCGGCGCGCGTTCGACGACCGACGCGGGGAGCGTGAGCGTGATGCCCGCCTCGGGGACGCTCACCGTCCGCGCGCCCGCGAGCTTCCCGGCGCCGTCGCGCCAGGCCTGGCGGTTGCGGATCGCGCGAAGGTGCTCCACGGCCTTGCGGTCGATCGCGGCGACGTTCGATTCGTCCATGCGCCACGAGGCGATCCGCGCGGCGCTCTCGCGCGAGAGCGCGCGCGTGATCTCGGCCGTGCGCTCCGGCGTGATCATGTTCTTCATGGAAACGCCCCGCTGCGCATAGGTCTTCGCGAGCCGGCTCGCCTGCGCAAGCCGCAGCATGATATGTTTCCTCAGGTCCGACTTGATGCGGTGCTCGGCGGTGATGCGCTCCGCGTCGAAGTGCGGCACGGCCGGGATGACGGAGCCCGCCTGCAGGGCGCAATCGAGCCCGGGATGCTGCGCGCCGTCGGACGCGGCGTTCTGCATCCCGGCGAAGGCGTCCTGGTAGCGGGCGAAGGCGTCGTCCGCGTGCGTGATGGCGCGGTATATCGCGAGCAGGTCCTGGGCGGATTCCATGAGCGAATCGATCTCGCCGTGGGCGAGGCGCTCGCGCAGGCGCTGCCGCGCGCGGGTCCCGTCGGCGGTCACCTGCGCCTGTTTCTGCGTTAGGTGTTTCGCCGCAAGACCCGCGTGGGCGACGAGGCGCTTTGCGTCCTCGCGCGACTGGCTGCGCGTCTCCCGATGCCGCGTGAGCGCGGCGCGGTCCAGGAAGCGACGGTCGGCGGCGTCGATCGCGCCCGCTGCGTCGAGCCGTTTCGCAAGCGCGGCGATCCGCTTGTTCTGCGCGCTCACCAGCGTGAGCGACGGCGCGAGGGCCGCCTCCGGCAGCGATTGGCGGGCGCCCACCAGCGATTCAAGAAACGCGATGGCGGCGCGGATCGCGATCGACCGTTTGTGCAGTTCGCCCTCGACCGCGGCGCGGTGCGCGGCGCTTGTCGAAGCCGACGGGCCCAGCGCGAGGCGCTGCATGCGAACGAGGCGCGCCGCGACGTTTTCCGCTACGGTCGAGGCGCCGATCCGTGCCGATCCCTCGATGTCCATCTGTGCGCCGTGCGTCATGGCGCGCGCGGCGATGTGCGCGCGCACCGAGCGATCGACGGCCGGGATTGTTTTACGCTCAAGCGCCGCGATGGTCTCGTCGGCGCAGCGGCCGACGAGGGACGCCGTCCGCGCGTCGTGTTCAGATATGGCGCGGTCCATGAAGAGCTCCCAGGCGATGAGGCGCCACTCCTCGGCCCGGATATGGTCGCTCACGAGCCGGCCGACGGCGTCCGGCGCAATGCCGGGATCGGCCGCGCGGAGGCGCTCGGCGCAGCGCTCGCCGACGATGCGTCGCAGGCCGGGATCAGGCTCGATGGGGTCGTGCCGGGCGAGGATGCGGTCCAGCGTGTGCAGGGCGATGATGGGCGGGACGATCTCCGCCGCGAGCGCGCGGACGCGGGCGGGGGCGATGGGCGCGTCTGCGCGCGCCGAGGTCGCGCCGCCCGCCGAACGGTCGAACGCCGCGCGCATCGACTCGGCGCGCGTGATGTCGCGGTCCAGCGCATCGCGCAGGCGCAATTCGAGCGGCGTGCGCGCCGTACGCGCGGTACGCTCCGCGCGCAGCTCGCGCACGCGATCATCCCACCACGCCCGCCGGTCGTCGTCCGTTGCGCGCGCCGCTGCCGTGGGAACCAGCAGCGCGAGCATGGCAATGACGGCAATGGATGATTTCATGGGGCGCCCCCTGCGATACGGCGTGGCGATGGATTCGTGCTGCTTATAGTATCGTCAGAAAAAAAAGTTAGATAAGCAAATTCCGGGGGGCCCGAGGGGTGCGGAACCGCGCCTCAGTCCCGCGCGAGGCGCTTGAGGATCACCAGGGTCGCGTCGTCGTCGGGGCGGTAGAGCGAGAGCTGTTCTATGATTTTTTCGAGGATGGTTCGGGTGTCGTCGCGCCCGTGCGCCGCGAGGATGCGCGCGAGGGCGGCGCCGCCGAACTGGGCGCCCAGCACGTCCTTCGCCTCGATGACGCCGTCGGTGTAGAGTAGCATAACGTCGCCGGGATCGATCTGGAAGCTGCCGTCGCGGGTGAACTCGCCGATCTCGGGACGGATGCCCAGCCACATGCCCTCGGTCGGTATCGACTCCACGGCGCCGTCGCGCGCCCGGTAGACGAGGATGTCCAGGTGCAGCCCCGCATGGAGGGCCGCGCCGTCCGCGTCGATGGACAGCGCGGTAATGGTCATGTAGTTCTCCTCGTCCATGCGGCGTATGTTGTGGCTGATGGCGCGGTTGGCGATGCGCAAGAGCTCGCCGGGCGGGACGGTGGGCCGCTCGCGCACCACCGCCTGGATGATCGACTCGACCATCATCATGATGATCCCGGCCGAGACGCCGTGCCCCGATACATCGCCGATGACCACCCAGCTCGCGGCCGGGGTGTTGATGATGTCGTAATAGTCGCCGCCCACCTCCTCGGCCGGCTTCATGAACGCGCTCACGTCGTAGCCGGGGATCGACGGGTGCTGCGGGAGGAGGACCGTCTGGATCTTCTCCGCCAGGCGCATCTCGCCCCAGAGCGCATCGCGCGCCCGCTCGGCCGTGCGCTTCGCGGCCTTGATCTCGTCGCGCTGGCGCTGGAACTGGTCGGCCAGGTAGGTGATGAACAACGCCGCGGGCAGGAAGCAGAGCGTGAAGAAGATCTCGGTGAACAGCGCGCCCTTCTGGCGCAGCACGACGATGGCGAAATAGGTCCCGGCGATTTGCACCATCGCGGTCGCCAGCGCGATCGACAGCGACTGGAGCAGGTTGGTGTTCGACAGCGTGAAGCTCAGGGCGAGGATCGCGAAGAAGAGCCCCGCGATCCGGATCTCGTTGAGCGCCAGGATCCACAGCAGGTACAGGACGAGCCAGAAGGCGAACTGGCCGAAGAAGACGGCGTTCGCGAAGGCGGTGGTGATCTCGCCCTTCCGCGAGGCGATGACGGCCAGAAAGACGATGCTGATGCCCAGCGACGCGCCCGCGATGGCGGCGATCTCCCGGGGCGAGATGCTGCTGATCCCCGTGGCCCAGGCGACGAGGCTCAGGGCCTGCGTGAGCGCATAGCAGAGGAACACGAAGAGGGTGTTTCGCATCATGATGCGCCGTCGCCGCCGGAACTTGATGATGCCGAGTGCCGTATCTGTTTTCATGGCGCCAGTATTCCGCGTATGGGGGTAAGATACACATGGCCGGGGAAAATTGCCATCGGAAAATTACACTTGACGGATGGGGCGCGACGATGCAGGGTGCGGGCCCATGAGACATAATGCGAGCACCGCGCCATGACCCAAAACGCCGAGACGCAGCTCATCCCCTTCGACCGGATGAAGGAACAGGTCGAGCGCGCCATCGCCGCGTTCCTCGAGCAGACCCGCTCGCCCGAGGCGGTCCCCGCGCCGCGCATCGCCTTCGAGAAGGGGAGCACGATCATCGCCTTTCCGCTGCCGTTCCTCAACGAGGCGCTCCTTGCCTCGTTCATCGGCCTCATAAAAACGCACCTGGCGAACGTGCGCATTCACGCCTTCGGCGACGGCTACTACGCCTTCCAGTCGCTCGGCGGGAACCTCTTCCGGACCGAGAACATCCTCGACAATGTCAAGATCGAGTTCTCCGGGCTCACCACGAGTTTCAAGGCCGAGATTTCAAAGAAGGGCGGTCTCACGCAGGAAGAGGTGAACCTTGCGGTCGAGTTGTACAAGGAGGCCTATTCGGCGGTCAAGGATGATCCCATCGCGCGGCTGCGCGCGATGGGCGCGTCGGTGTACACCGACAACGGCGAGCTTACCTGGGCTTATATCGCCGGCTATGACGAGGTGAAGAAGAAGATACGGGAGTCCATCATCCTGCCGCTCACCAATCCGGAGATGTACAACTCCATCGCGCGCCTCACGCGCAAGACCTTCGAGACCAACCGGCCCAAGGCCATCCTCTTCGAGGGCTCGCCCGGCGTGGGGAAGACCACCGTCGCGCGCATCCTGGCCGGCGAGGTGTCGGTGCCCCTGGTGTACGTCCCTATCGAGTCCATCATGTCCAAGTGGTACGGGCAGTCGTCGCAGAACCTCGCCGGGATCTTCGACGCGGCGGAGGATCTGGGCGGCTCGATCCTCTTTCTCGACGAGATCGACGCGCTCGCGGGGTCGCGCGACCAGAACATGTTCGAGGCGACGCGTCGGGTCCTCTCGGTCCTCTTGCGCAAGCTCGACGGCATCGACTCGGTCGTGAGCACCGTCACCATCGGCGCCACCAACCGCAAGGGCGACCTGGACCACGCGCTCATCAGCCGTTTCGATCAGAGCATTTATTTTCCGCTGCCCAACGAGCGCGAGCGCGCCGCGATCCTGGCCAACTACGCCGCGCACCTCTCGGATGAGGAGCGCGCGGGACTGGCCGGGATCATCGATGGCCTCTCCGGGCGCACCATCAAGGACATCTGCGAGATGGCCGAGCGGCGCTGGGCGCGCCGCCTCATCGTCAAGGGCATGGAGCCGTCGCCCCCGCCCCCCGAGCACTACCGGCAGAGCGCGCGCACCTGGATCGAGGACAACCGCGTGCGGGATTGACGGCGCGTGCGGGTGATATCTTCGACTGAAGCCTCGATTCGTTACGCCTCCGAATCATCCCCTCGAGTTCGATTAATCGGCCGCATCACCAGATAGCGCACGGTCCCTGCGCCGGCGATCTCGGCGGCGCGCAGCGGCGGCCGGGCGTGCCCCTTCGCGGCGAAGTAGGCGCGCACGGCCTCGTCCTCCATGAAGGCTTCGGCCAGCGCGATCTCGCCGGCCCCGGCGAAGGGCTGGAGCTTCGCGGCCACGTTCACCGGCTGGCCGAAATAGTCGATCGCGCTGTTGAGGTTCACCGCCAGGCACGGCCCGCGGTTGATGGTCACGCGCGTGCGCAGGGGCGCCTCGGGATCGCGCCCGTCGAAGGTCGTGACGAAGGCGCGTGCGCAGCGCAGCGCGTCCATCGGATCGTCGAAGGAGGCCATGACCGCATCGCCCATCGTCTTGATGATGGCGCCGCGGTGCGCGGCCGCCAGATCGTGGCTCGCGCGGAAGAAGGCGCGCACGATCGTGAAGGCCCGCGAGTCCCCCTCGCGGCCGTACATGACGGTCGAGCCCACAATATCGACGAACATGATGTTCTGCATGCCCACGTCGATGGAGAGGTCAGCGGGGAGGGACTCGTCGGCGAAGAGGTCGCGGAAGTCCTGGAGGTTGAACAGGTCGCGCGGCCGCAGGGCGTCGCGGTCGAGCTCGTGCTCCTCGACGACGAAGGTGCGCGGCGCGGTCCCGGGATTTCGCATAACGAGCACCGCGCCCGACCCGGTTTCGAATGCGGCCGCCGTGGCATCGGCGTCCCACAGGATCTCGCGGCGCGGCGCGTCCTCGCGCACGTCCAGCAGGTGATAGATGGTTCCGCCGACCGTGCGCAGGCGATAGCGGCCCGGGGCCAGGGCGAGCGGAAGCGCCAGCACCGACTCCGCGTCCACCGCGCGCTGGATGCGGATATGCGGCTTTCGCGCCGGCTCGGCGCTGCAGTAGAGCACCTCCTCCACGCGGCGGATCTCCGGGCGCGGCTGAAAGGTGATCTCGACGGCGTTCAGGCTGGAGGTGTCGAAGTCGACCTGGCAGGCGTCGCAGCGGCCCTTCGCGGGCACCTCCCACAGGTGGTTGATCCGGGCGCGCACCCCGCGGCAGTGCGGGCACACCACGTCCCAGTTCATGCTGAGCATGCCGCGCCGCGTTCCGCGCAGCATCGTCCCCAGGGTGGCCTCCTCGCCGGTCGCGAAGGTCCGGGCGAGCGCGCGCGGGCGCATGCGATGCAGCTCGACATCGGGGGCCGCCGCGATGTGCGCGGCGAGCTTCACGGTGGTATCCGGGTCGCCCCCGTCGGCGAGCAGCGCATGTTTCGCGATGGCAAGGCGCTCGCCGTTGGCCGCCGTTCCCGTCGACGTCTGGCGCAGGTAATCGACGGGCTGAAGTATGATTGCGCCCGCGAGCGTCCGTTCGGGGACCAGCGCGGCGAAGGCGTTCGCGAAGCGATTCCCGAAGGACGTGCGCGCGCCGATGAGCAGGAGGCGCGCGGGAAGATGGCGCGGGATCCAGCCGAAATACACCTGCACGCGCGCGGTCCCCGGCAGAGCCGGCTCGATGTCGATCATGCCGCGCAGGTAGCGGGCGATCCCCTTCGAAAAGATGCGCGTCATGGTGATGGAGCGCTCCGCCTCCCATTCCCAGGGCGGCTCCTCCCACTCCTGGCGCATCCCCGCGAGGCGGTAGCTTCCGAAGCGCCTGCCGTTTCGCTCGGTGAAGGACATGCTCGGGTAGCCCATGAGCTCGTTAAGGCGCGAGGTGTCCGAGACGATCGGCCACAGCTCCGCTGGCGTCGCGGGAAGCGTGAAGCTGAAATAATATTCCACCGGCAAAGCCCGATGCGCCCACTCCTCCGGCCAGGGGTGTGCGGTGAGAAAATCGCGCAGGCCGTCGGTGGTGTATGAGGGTGTGTTCATGCTGTTTTCGTCACTCGTTTAGATGTGGGATGAATGTAAATCTGCCATTTTTAAAGAAGATAGCCGGCCATGAAAATTATTCAACAATAAAACCGCAGGGCATAACGCTGGAATGGTGCATGCTCGAGCCGCTAGCCGTCAATGATCTTCCCCGGATTGAGGATGCCGTTGGGATCGAACGCGGTCTTGATGCGTTGAATTTAAATATTTGTTGACGATTGGATGACAATATGGTATTATATTTCCTCGGGGTGAATGGGTATGAAATTTATTACAGTTCGTGATTTACGAACAAAGCCAGCGGCAATTTGGCGTGATCTGAAGAAGGAGCGTGAGCTTGTCATCACCAATAACGGGAAACCGATCGGGCTCATTACTCCCATCCTCGAGAGCGGTCTTGAGGAGCTGTTGCGTGCAGTTCGAAAAGCGCGCGCCGAGGAGGCTCTTCGGTCGATGCGACGGACGGCTGATGATGGTGATACGATTTCATTGTCCGACGAGGAAATTAGCCGGGAGATTCATCGCTATCGCTCCGGCACATGAGGATCGTGCTTGATACAAATGTTCTCGTTTCGGCGATCCTGAATCCCCGCGGAAAACCGGCCGATATTCTGAATCTCGTCCTCGACGGGCGTGTCGTCGTGTGTTATGATGATCGCATTTTCATTGAATATCGCGGGGTGCTGCTGCGGGAGCGATTCCGGTTCCATCCGGATGACGTTGAGTCACTTCTGCTGTTTATCGCTCATGCCGGTGAACGGATTGTTCCGGTCCCGCGTGCGCTTGTGCTTCCCGACCCCGACGATCTCATGTTCTACGAGGTATTAGCTGCATCCAGCGCAAAATTTCTCGTTACCGGCAATGTAAAACACTTTCTGGCGGCGAATGACAGGCGCGTGGTGTCGCCCCAGAAATTTTTAGAAAAATACTTTTTGGGATAGGCGTTGATTCGCCGGGTCGTTCGTGTGTCCGCCGCTAACCGTCAATGATCTTCCCCGGATTGAGGATGCCGTTGGGATCGAACGCGGTCTTGATGCGCCGCATGAGTTCGATGGCCTCCGCGCTGTAGGCGAGGCCCAGATAGCGCTTTCGCGTGAAGCCGGTGCCGTGCTCGCCGGTGATGGTCCCGCCGCGTGCGATCGCCGCGCGATAGATCATCCCCTTGAGTTCCGGGACCAGCGCCCCCCATTGCGCGTCGTCCATGGCGCCCTTGAGGACGTCGATGTGCACATTGCCGTCCCCGGCGTGGCCGAACATCACCGAGCGGAGGGCGCGCCTCTGCAGCTCCGCTTTCACGTCCGCGAGAAACGCCGGGATCTCGTTGCGGGGCACCACGCTGTCCTCGGCCAGGAAGACCGGGCTCTCGGCGTGGATGGCCTCGCGGATGGAGCGGCGCGCCTTCCAGATGCGCTCGCGCTGGGCGGGGTCTTGCGCCGCGATCACGCGCTCCGCGGGGACCGGCAGAACGCGCGCGATCGTCTCCGTCGCGTGTTCCACCTCGGCGGTCGAGGCGCCGTCGAGCTGGATGAGGAGATGCGCCCGCGCATCGGGGAAGGGCATGGCGGTGTGCAGGAACGTCGCCACCAGGTCGATGGCGTCGGCCTCCATGAACTCGATCGCGGCGGGCAACACGCCGCTGTGCAGGATCGCGGTGACCGTATCAACGGCGGAATCCAGCGAATCGAACGGGACCAGGAGATCGAGCGACGCGCGCGGCGCCGGGAGGAGCTTCAGGAATATCTTCGTCACGACGACGAGCGTCCCCTCCGAGCCGATGATCGCGCCCACGAGATTGTATCCGGTCGCGTTCTTCACGTACTTCCCGCCGGCCGTGATGATGTGGCCCTCCGGCGTCACGAACTCCAGGCCCGTCACGTAATCCTTGGTGGTGCCGTACTTCACGGCGCGCGGCCCCCCCGCGCCCTCGGCGATGTTCCCGCCGATGGAGCAGGAATCCAGGCTCGCCGGGTCGGGCGGATACATGAGGCCCGCCGCCGCCGCGGAGCGCTGGATCTCGCCCGTGATCGCGCCGGGCTCCACCACCGCGATCATGTTCTTCGCGTCGATCTCGATGATGCGGTTCATGCGCTCCAGCGAGAGCACCACGCCGCCCGCGGTCGCGACGGCGCCCCCGGTCACGCCGGTCCCCGCGCCGCGCGGCACAACCGGGACGCGGCGTTCATTGCACGCGCGCATCACCGCGGCGACGTCGGTCGCGCTGCGCGCGCGCACCAGGATGTCGGGCGCGGCGGCGAGGTCGGAGGTCTCGTCGCGCGAATAGGCGGCAAGGATGTCGCCATCGCGGGTAACGGACGCATCGCCCAGTTCCGCACGCAGCCGTTCGAATATACTATTGATGGTTCCGCGGTTGATCATTGGTCCAATACGATCTTCTTCGCGGCGAATACTCTTTTTGCCGCCAGGAGGCCATGCGGGCCGAGGTCGCAGGTTTTCGCGCAGTCGGAGACCGAGGATGACCGCCAGCAGTTCGATGCCCGTTTGCGAGAGTGGTGTGATACGAAGTCTATTTGGACCCTCGCGGCCATGGAGCGAGCGGTTTTTCTTTGGCTACTTTCTTTTGGCCGACCAAAAGAAAGTAGCGAGCGAAACTGCGAGCACACGCGCGGGTAGCGTGATCTCATCATGCGTAAATGGGGGGCGCGTCGACGGGAGAGGATGGCATTCCGCGTTACTTGTCCTTCCTTATTGCAAGAAGAATCCCCACCTGGCCGATGTCCACGTCGAAGTTACCCGAGAAGCTCCAGTAGCGGCTCTCCGACTCGAGGATGGTGTGGAAGGCCGTCATGGACGGGATCGACAGGTCGATGGCGCTGTCGATGTTCTGCAGGCGTCCGATCGCGTTGCCCGAAATCATGTTTCCCATCTCCCCGATGACGTCGAGGTGGTCCTTGTCGAAATACTGGTAGCCGATGCCCGGCACCAGGCGGTTGCAGATCTCGAAGGCGGTCTTGAGCGACAGAAAGAAGGCGAAATGGCCCGTCAGGTCGGCCGCGAAATCCAGCTTGATGATGATGTCGTTGGGAAGCGAGGTGAGCCGCCGCCGAAAGAGCTTCTTGGGCGTGGCGTCGATTCCCAGGAGCGTCTTGAAGATGAAGACGACCGAATCGGAGACGTTCTGGAAATAGAGCTTCGATTTTTTCTCGATGATCAGGGGGATCCCGTCGCCCCTGACGGTTGCTGTCGGATGAACTTTTTTTGGCATAATCGCTTCCTTGTGAAATTGAATCGCCGCGTCCCGCATCGGTCCGCGGCCCGAACCCTCAGGCCGCGATCCCGTGCAGCGGGAAAACGGTTTCCCTTATATGTCGCACAACGTCGTGGGCGTGCCGGGCCGGCTTGAGCGCGCAGGATTCCGCCGCCGACGGTTCGTCGTGCAATGAGCCGGCCTGCGCCTCCGGGCCGTACATCATCCCCCCCACGATGCCGGCATAGCTGTCCGAGGGCGTGAGGCCGCAGAAGATGGCCCATGCCAGCGCCCACAGCGCGGCGGTCTTGTGGGGATTGTACCCGCCGCCGCCCAGCGCCATGATCCGCGGCGCGAGCGCGTTGATGGCGCCCACGGCGCGGCACCACACCTCGGTGGTGATGTTCAGGTTCGCCAGCGGATCGTCGCGGTGCAGGTCCCCGCCGATCTCGGCGAAGACGATGTCGGGCGCGAAGTGCGTCACCAGCGGCGGCACCACCGACTCGAAGGCGTACCAGTAGGCGTGGTCGTCCGTCTCCGGGAGCAGCGGGACGTTCACATTGTACCCGCGGCCCGCCCCCTCGCCGATCTCGTTCTCGAACCCGGACCACGGGTAGAGGCTCACGCCCGATTCGTGGATGGATATCGTGAGCACGCGGTCGGAATCGTAAAACGCGTCCTGCACGCCGTTCCCGTGGTGCACGTCGATGTCGATGTAGGCGACGCGCCGCCCCCGCCGGATGAGGTGCTCGATCGTCACGCCGATGTCGTTGATGTAGCAGAAGCCCTCGGCGTGCGCGCGGCCCGCATGATGGAACCCCCCCGACGGATTGAACACGAACCGCGCCGCGTCCTCGTCCAGGAGCTGCGCGCCGAGGAGGGTGCCGCCCGCGGCGAGCAGCGCGAACTCGTACATCCCCGGAATGATGGGATTGTCGGGCGATCCCAGCCCCGCCTCCAGCATCTCGACGGTGGGGGCACCGCGCTCGCTCGCCTTGAGGAGGTCGATGTAGTCCCGGTCATGGAACAGATACAGAAGCTCTTCATCGAGCGGCTTTGGCTCCACGATCTCCTGGTTCGCCTCGTACAGCAGCCCGTAGCGCGCGGCGAGCTCCTTGAACTGACGGGCCCGCTCCGGCTTGTAGGGGTGATAGGCGCCGTAGGCGAACGACGCGAGCGTATCGGAATAGATGAGTATATTTTTCATGGACGGTGCGCGCTCACGCTGCCACGTATACATCCCCGCGGAATAATTGCCACAACAAATTGGGCTGATGGCGCCTCCCGCGTCGTGATATCCGCCTTGACAGAACGCCCCCGGCGTGACGGGCTTCCGCCATGCCGATCGAAACGCCGCACGACGCCATGTACACCGCATACTGCTCCGGGCCGCTCTTCTGCCCGGAGGAGGCGGCCGGCATGAGCGCCATCGCCGCGCGCCTCGAGGAGGCGGGCTTCGCGACCTTCCTGCCGCACCGCGACGGGATCGAGGCGTACGTGATGCGCCTCGCGAACTCGCCGCTCAACGTGAACCTCCTGCGCGTCCGCGACGCGATCGACCGTGCCATCTTCGCGCTCGACGTCTACCAGCTCGCCGAGCGCTGCGACGGCATGGCGATCAACCTCAACGGGCGCGTGCCCGACGAGGGCGCCGTTGTCGAGGCGTCGCTCGCCTTCGCGCTGGGAAGGCCCGTGGTCGCCTACAAGAACGATGCGCGCGCCCCCTTTCGGGGAAGGGACAATTCCATGCTCGCGGGCCTCTACGGAACGCGGGTCGATGACATTGGCGCGATCCCGCACGCGCTGCGCAATGAAATCGAGCGGAAGAGGCGAACGGATGCATCGCAGGCCGCGCCATGCACGGACGAACTGCGGCGGGCCATCGATCTTGGGCGGACCATCTGGCGCTTTCTCGAGCGCCTGCCGTCGGGGCGCCGCCGGCCGGAGGCCGCGGTCAAGGAGATCGCGCGCCTGTGCCGCGAGGACGGGAGGCGTTACGCCCGATGAACGGAACCGGCGCATCCCTCGTCGTTACGCTCAAGCGCGGGCGCGAAAAGTCCGTGCGCGCGCGCCATCATTGGATATTCTCCGGCGCCGTCGCGCGGGTGGAGGGCGAGGCTTCGCCCGGCGCGATCGCCGCGGTGCGCGATTCCGCAGGCGCGGTCCTGGGCTACGGCTGTTACGGCGGCCGTGCGAGCATCGCCGTGCGCATGCTCACCTTCGGCGACCGTCCCTTCACGACCGACGTCCTGCGGGGGCTGATCCGCGCTGCCATCGCGCGCCGGCGCGATACTCCGCTCCTGGCGGGGACCGACGCCGTCCGGCTCGTCTTCTCCGAGGGCGACGCGCTCCCCGGCCTCATCGTCGATTCGTACAACGGCCATCTCGTCCTTCAGTCGCTCACGGCCGGGATCGACCGCCTTCGAAATGATATCGCTGGTATACTCGTCGACGAGCTCGCCCCGGCGAGCCTGTACGAGCGGAGCGATCATGCGGGGAGGGCGCTGGAGGGGTTGTCGGAGGAGAGCGGTCAGCTCGTCGGCTCGACGCCCGACGCGGTCGAAATCCACGAGGGCGGCGTCGTCTTCGTCGTCGATATCACGCGCGGGCAAAAGACCGGCTTTTTCCTCGATCAGCGCGACAATCGCGCGTTGGTTCGGTCGGTCGCCGCGGGTCGGCGCGCGCTCGACCTCTTCTGCTATCAGGGGGGATTCTCGCTTGCGGCGCTCGCGGGGGGCGCGCGTTCATGCGTCGCGGTGGACGCCTCGGAGGCGGCGTGTGCGGCCGCGCGCCGGAATATCGCGCACAACGCCTTCGACGCGCCGGCCGAGCTCGTTTGCGCCGACGTCTTCGAGTTCATCCGCGCCCGCGCGATCGACGCCGACCTCGTCATCATCGATCCGCCGGCCTTCGCGAAGAGCCGCGAGGCGGTCGCGCGCGCCGCGCGCGGCTATAAGGACATCAACCTCAATGTGCTGCGCGCCTGCCCGCCGGGCTCGCTCGTGCTCACCTGCTCGTGCTCGCGTTTCGTGGACGCAGCGCTCTTCCAGAAGATCGTCTTCGGCGCGGCGGCGGACGCGAACCGCGCGGTGTCCATCCTCCGGCGTACGCATCAGCCGGCCGACCATCCCGTGAACATCTATCACCCCGAAACGGAATACCTGACGGCGCTCCTGCTCTCCGTGGAGTGACGGGGCGTCACGCGACGGACGGGCCTAGCCGAGGGCGGCGCGGAGCTCGCCCACCAGCCTCCCGAAGTGGGCGATGGCGTCTCGCACCGGCCCCGGCGTCTCCATGTCCACGCCCGCACCGCGCAGCTCGTCGAGCGGGAACATGCTTCCGCCGGTTTTGAGAAAGTCGAGATAGCGGTCCCGCGCACGTGCGCCCTCCGCGAGCACCGTCTCGGCCAGCGCGATCGCGGCGGAGATGCCGGTCGCGTACTTGTACACATAGAAGGCCGAGTAGAAGTGCGGGATGCGCAGGCACTCGAGCGCCAGGGCGTCGTCGACGACCAACGTGTCGCCGAAATAGGCCGAAAGAAGCTCGCGGTAGATCCCGGTGAACGCGTCGAGCGTGAGCGGTTGATCGCGCTCGACGAGCTCGTGCGTGCGCTTCTCGAACTCGGCGAACATCGTCTGGCGGAACAGCGTGCCGCGGATGTCGTCGATCTCGCGGTTGAGGATATAGGCGCGCATCGCCGGGTCGTCGCGGTAGCGCTCCAGGAGGTGGCGCGAGAGGAGCACCTCGTTGAAGGTGGAGGCGACCTCCGCGACGAAGATGGTGTACTCGTGATACACATAGGGCTGGTGCCGCGCCGAAGAGTGCGTGTGCATGGAGTGGCCGGCCTCGTGGATCAGCGTGTAGAGGCTGTTGATGTTGTCCTCGCGGTAGTTCATGAGGATGTACGGCGGCGAGTCGTAGCAGCCGGACGAGTAGGCGCCGCTGCGCTTGCCGCGGTTTTCGTAGCGGTCCACCCAGCGCCGCTCGAGGAGCCCCGCGCGCAGCGTATCGACATACTCCGTTCCCAACGGCGCGAGGGCGGCCGCGCAGGTGTCCACCGCCTCCTCGTAGGGCATGCGGAAGTCCACGCCGTCCACGAGTGGAACGTAGGTGTCGTAGAAGTGCAGCTCGTCGATCCCCAGCCGCTCGCGTCGAAAGCGCAGATAGGTAAACAGCGGCCCCAGGTTTTCCTTTACCGCGCCGAGGAGATTGTCGTAGACGCTCGGCGGGACGTTGTCCGAAAAGAGCGAGGCCTCGCGGCAGGATCCGAAGCGGCGCACGCGCGCATAGAAGCGGTCCTTTTTGCACGATGCGGCCAGCGCGGCGGCGATGGCGTGCTTGTGCTCCTCGTACGTTTTGTAGTATTGAAAGAAGGCGCGTCGGCGGAGTTCGCGGTCGCGCTTCATCAGGAAGGAGCTGAAGTTACCGTGGGTAAGCTCCACCTGGGCGCCCGACTCGTCGGTGATGACGCCGAAGCGCAGGTCGGCGTTGTCGAGCTGTCCGAAGAACTGCCTCGGCGCATGCGCCATCTCGCCGGACATCGCCAGCACCTCCTCGATCTCCTGGGAGAGCGTGTGCGGCTTGAAGCGGATGATCTTCTCGAGGAAGAAGCGGTAGCCGGCGAGGAGCGGATCGTCCATGAGCGCGCGCATGGCGTTGTCGGGGATCGCCTGGAGCTCGGGGGTCATGAAGCTCGAGAGCTCGGAGAGGCGCGTGAACAGGGCCGATGCGCGCTCATAGAGCGCGAGCGCCGTCTGATCGGTCTTGTCCTCGTCGCTCTTCAGGTGGGCAAAGGTGTAGATCCGCTCGGCGTCGCGCGAAAGCGCGAGATCGAACTCGAGGGCCGCCGCGAGCGTCGCGGGCGATTCCCCCAGCCGGCCCCGGAACTCCGCGTAGCGCGCGCTGTCGCGCTCAACGCGCGCGAAGAGCGCCTCCCATTCGTCCGCGCCCGTGAACAATGGCGACAGATCCCAGGTGTCGCCGGGGCGCTGCTCGGCGCGCGACATCAACGTTCCGTCCGGTGCCATCCTCCCTCCTTGGGTGCGCAATAAAATTCTTGCAATAATCGCACTCTGCCATAGTGTTCGTAAAAAGTCAAGGAGCGCGCAATGAAAAAAATCGCCTGTGCGCTCGCCCTCCTCGCCGCGCTGGCGACGGACGCGCGGGCCACCGAGGACCTCTACCAGACGGTCGGCGCGGCCGGCGGATCAAACCTGTATGTGACCGGCATCGCGATTGGCGTGATCGCGGACGCCTACGAGCGCAAAATATACGACGCCGACAAGGCGACCGACCTCGCGGTGAGTATCGTCGGCCAGGCGAAGGTGCTTCGCGGCTTCTACCGGACCCTCATCGAAAAAAACGCGATGCCGCAGCACGACGTCTCCTTTATGCGCGAGATGGTGCTGGTCTACGGGCTGCTCATCGCCGAGGGGGAGGCGCTGGTCAAATACATTAAAACCGGGAACGGCGAGCACGCGAGCGAATACCACAAGAACCGGACCGACGCCTGGGCCCGGATCGAGAAGCTCCTCAACATGCAATGAGCGGCGACTGGTTCATCGGGCTGGCCGAGGGGATCATTATCGGCTTCTCGATCGCGGCTCCGGTCGGGCCCATCGCCATCCTGTGCGTCAACCGGACGATCGCGCGCGGACGGCTCTCGGGCTTCGTCTCCGGGCTCGGCGCCGCCACGGCCGATGCCGTCTATGGCGGGATCGCCGCCTTCGGGGTGTCGCTCATCCTCAATTTCCTCATGGAGCACCAGCGCGTCATCGGGATCATCGGCGGGATATTCCTGCTGGTGCTGGGCGTGCGCATCTTTTTCACGAAACTCGCGCAGCAGCGCATCGACGACACCAGCCGGACCCAGGTCGCGAACTTCATCTCCACTTTTATCCTCACCCTCACCAATCCCATGACCCTCGTCGCTTTCGCCGCGGTCTTCGCGGGGTTGGGCATCACGGCGACGGGCGACGCGCTGGCCGGCTGTTTTCTGCTGGCCGGGGTGTTCATCGGTTCGGCCTCGTGGTGGTTCCTGCTCACGCTCGGCGTGAGCGTCCTTCGGCCCCGCATCATGCTTCTGGCGGAGAGCTTCGTGAACCGGGTGACGGGCGTCGTCATCTTCCTGTTCGGCATCGCCGTCCTGTTCGGGGTGATAGAGCGGCTGCGGCCGTGACCATTCCGATTCGCCGGAGGGATCATAACGCTTGACAGGCCCCTCCGTCCGCCGGTACACTGCGCTCATGCACATGAAGATTCCTGCCAATCGAATTATCGGAGTGCTCATGGCGCTCGCGCTTCTCGCCGTTTGCGCGCTGCCCGCCTGTGCGCCCTCGCGGACGTCCGGATCGCTCCCGCGGTCCTGGTCGGGCGCGCCGGAGGATCCCGGTGTTACAATCCGACTGGTGCGGGACTGCGTCGACTGCCGCGCGCCCGTCGTG
Organism: Spirochaetota bacterium; assembly: GCA_029562645.1. GTDB lineage: Bacteria > Spirochaetota > UBA4802 > UBA4802 > JAKQUI01 > JAKQUI01. The sequence continues at coordinate 297,278 of JAKQUI010000004.1, read as the reverse complement.
GTCACCGTGAACGGCTTTCTGTCGGAGGGGGATTCGCTCGACGACTGGCGCGCGGCGCTCGCGGAGCGCTATGGGAAATGCGCCTGGGTGCATGTGGACTGGGAGGCGGCGAGCATCGCCTCGGCCACGGCCTATCTGCTGACGGCCGGCCTGGCGATCGCCGCGATCGCGCGCACCAAGAAGGTGAGCGAGTTCACCGCCGACGACTGGCGGCGCATCGCCGCGCTCGTCGACGCGAACTCGTGGCGCCGCGCGCTTCGAAACGCACAGACGGCCGGACGCGCCCTCTGCCGGTACCTGATGGCGCACCGGAGGGATGCGCCGGGAGACCGGTATGTCCTCATGGGGAATTCGCTCGGTGCGGGCGTGGTGTTCGTCTCGCTCGCCTGCCTGGCCGACGCCGGGATCGACGACGCGGTCGATTCGGCCCATCTGTTGGGCGGTGCGGTGACGAACGATACCGAGGCGTGGCGCCATGCACTGCGCGCCGTCACGGGCGCCGTGTGGAATTATTACTCGCGCAACGACGAAGTGCTCGCCTATCTGTATCCCGTCGCGACCCTGTTCGCGAACGCGCCGGCGGGGCGAAGTCCCATCACGGGCGTCCGCGGCGTCGAAAACATCGATGTGAGCGCGCGCGTGTCGGGGCACCTGAACTACAAAAACAACGCCGCGGCGTTTTTGCGCTAGCCGGCGTTACCATTGGTGCGACCAGGAGAGGTAGAAGGTTCGCGACGTCGCGCGGCCGCTGCGCTCCTCGCGCTCGCGGTTCGCGTCGCGAACGATGCTCGCCTCGCGGTAGGCGATGATGGTGGTGATCAGCAGCGTGTCGGCCGCCAGGAAGGCCCCGTGGTTTTTCCACACGTTCACGTTCGTGTTGCCCTGAATGAGCACATCCGCGCTCCAGAGGACCAAGAAGTGCGCGGCGAACACGAACGGCAGGGAGATGAGAAAGCTGATCTCGAAACGACGCAGCGGCGATTCCGGCTCGGCGTGCTCGCCGGCGACCTCCTCGGGGGGCCGGATGTTCTCCTGCGCGGCGAGGCAATCGCGGTAGGAGCCGACGGGCGTGAGGCACCAGCCGTCGCGCGCGCCGGCGAGCAGGACGGCGCAGCAGAGGATGCCGCGGGCCGCGTGGGCGATGTAATTTCTCGTTGATGACATGATGGTACGCCGACGGCCCTTCCGTTTCCGCGCGAGGCCGCGGGCCGTTAAAAATATTCCGGCAGTATTGTTCGGAGCTTGTGCACCTGTTCGGGGTTGCGCTTCTCCGGCGCCGTGATGATCGCCGAGCCGACGGTCGCGCCGCAGCCGCAATCGCGTTTCGCGGCGGCCATCGCGGGCACCAGCGTCTTCACCATCGACTTCGCGTTTTCGCCGTTCTTGTTCAGGTTGGCGATGAGCATGTCCACCGTCACGTGCTCCTCGTCCTCTTTCCAGCAGTCGTAGTCGGTCGCCATGCACACCACCGCATAGCACATCTCCGCCTCGCGCGCGAGCTTGGCCTCGGCCGACGAGCTCATGTTGATGACCTGCGCGCCCCAGGCGCGATAGAGCTCGCTCTCGGCGCGGGTCGAAAAGGCCGGGCCCTCCATGCACAGGAGCGTCCCGCCGTCGTGCAAGGCCACGCCCTTCAGCGCGCCCCGGGCGGACACCAGGTGGCGCAGGCGGTCGCAGAAGGGGTGCGCGAAGGCGATGTGCGCGGCGACCCCGTTGCCGAAGAAGGTGGCGGCGCGCACGCGCGTTCGGTCGATCATCTGGTCGGGCACCACGAAGTCGAGCGGGTGCACCATCTCCGTGAGGCTCCCCACGGCGGAGAAGGCGATCACCTGGCGCACGCCCATCATCTTGAGCGCGGCGATGTTCGCCCGGTTGTTGATTTCCATCGGCAGGTGCACGTGCCCGCGCCCGTGCCGGGGCAGAAACGCCGCGCGCACGCCCTCGATCTCCGCGATGATGACGTTGTCGGAGGGCGCGCCCCACGCCGTGTCCATCGACACCTCGTCCACGATCTTCACGCCCTCGATGTCGTACAGCCCGGAGCCGCCGATGATGCCGATGGTCGCCTGTTCCATTGATGCTCTCCTGGTTTTCTGGATGGACATAGTGGGCCGCCGGGCGCGGATAAATCAATTAAAATTCTAATTGATTGTTTCGCGCGCGGCCCGACAATAGCCGCCGCGCATGAACATCTACACCGACATCCCCGATTGCGGCGCCTTCGCCAATCCGGTCCTCACCATCGGCAGCTTCGACGGCGTCCACCTCGGCCATCACCGCATCCTGTCGGTGCTGCTCAACACCGCGCGCGAGCGCTCCGGCGACGCGGTCGTGCTCACCTTCCGCGACCATCCCCGCGCGGTGCTCACGCCCCACACGCCGCCGAAGATCCTCACCACCGCGGACGAAAAGATCGAGGCCATCGGCGAGCACGGGGTTTCGCATATCATCATGCTCCCCTTCACGCGCGCGATGGCCGAGATGAGCGCGGAGGAGTTCCTGGGCGAGATGGTGCTCAAGAAGCTGGGGGTCACCGGCCTCGTGGTCGGGTACGATCACGCCTTCGGGAAAAACCGCGCGGGGACCTTCGACTTCCTGCGCAGCGTTTCGCACGAACGCGGGTTCGGCGTGGTCCGGGTGGAGCCGCGGAACTTCTACTCGCGCCCGGTGTCCAGTACCTGGATACGCACGGAGCTCGAGGACGGAAACGTCGCGCTGGCGGCGATGCTGCTGGGCCGTCGGTACCGCTTCGGCGGGACCGTGGTGCGCGGGGCGGGGCGGGGGCGCACCATCGGCTTTCCCACGGCGAACGTCCGCCCGGACGATCCCGCCAAGGTGATTCCCCGCGACGGCGTGTACGCGGTGACCGTGTCGTTGCCGGGCGGCCTCCGCCGGCAGGGCATGCTCAACATCGGGACCAATCCGACCTTCGCCGAGACGGAGCGCACCATCGAGGTGAATATCTTCGATTTCGAGGCCGATATCTACGGCGCGCCCATCGGCGTGTTCTTCCACGAACGCATTCGCGATGAGGTCCGCTTTGCGGACGCGCGCGAGCTCGCGGCGCAGATCGAACGCGACCGCCGCGCGGCGCTCGAGCTGCTCAACGAATGATCCTCAGGGCCGGTAGGTGCACCGCGCCGTGCCCGATTCCCACACCGTAATCGATTCCATCGCTGCGGCGCCGCCGGCGAGCCGCTGCGCCATTCGCTCGTAAATGTAGCGCGCGATGTTCTCCGAGCTGGGATTGTGTTCGGCGAAGTGCGGCACCTCGTTCAGGTTCCGGTGGTCCAGCTCGGCAAGCACCTCGCGAAGCGCCGCCTTCAGGTCATGGAAGTCCACCAGGAGGCCGATCGCGTTGAGCGTCTCGCCCTGGACGCTCATCACCACGCGCCAGTTGTGCCCGTGCAGGTTTTCGCATTTCCCGCGGTAGCCGCGAAGCTGGTGCGCGGAGGCGAAGGTTTCTTCTATCGTAAGGATATACATGGGCGCCAACACGCCATCGGCGGCGGCGTTTGCGCAAACAGAATTTCCGGCCGCATGCGGAATAATTTTCTTGATAAAACGGTTTCACCGGCTATGCTGTGCCGATAGCAACGACGCGCACGGATGGAATTGCTCGCCATGAAACTGAACCGAACGGCTCTCGCCGTACTCCTGCTCGCGGCGCTGGCGCTCGGCTGCGGCACCGCCGGCATCGCGACCTCGTCCCGGGAGTCGTATCGCGGGGACCGCCTCGAGCGCATCGAGGGGCGCGTCGCGCTCCTCCCGGTCACGGAGGCCGATGCGCGGACGATCGGCTCGCTCGACGCGCCGTCGCGGGCCATCAGCGCACCGTATTCGGACCCCATCATCGACCGCGGCGAGAGCGTCCGCTTCAATGCCGGGACGGGCCCCGACCGCGTGAACCACGTCGCCAGCGACATCCTGCTCGAGAAGCTGCGCGCAATGGCCCGCGGGATCGAGGTGATCCCCCCGCGCCGCCTCGAGAGCGTGGTGGGGCGCAGCGCCGCGCGTGCCGCCTTCCTCGAGCTGCGGCGCACCTACCGGCACCTGGGGGCCGATCCCGGACTGCTCCGGCGCCTGGCGGGCGTGACCGGCTGCCGTTACCTGCTGGTGCCGCAGCTGGTGGTCATCTCGAACGTGAACGACAGCCACCGCTCCTTCGTGTGGAGCTTCGGCAAGCGCACCAGCAGCTATTCGGTGATCCTGCTGGGCGACCTGTGGGACCTTTCCGCAGGCGAGCTCGCCTGGAGCGGGCGCGGCGTGGCCTCCACGCGCGTGGGGACCTACGAGGCGCCGGCATTCTTCGACGATCTTGCGGCGCTCGCCGCCGAGGAGTTCGTTCGCGCGCTTCCCGCGACCGGTCCGCGCGCAACAAAATAACGCATACCGTCTCCGGGACGGCCCAACGGGCCGGTCCGGCTCTGCAGGAGGAACGACATGCCGAACTTTACCGCCATCGAGCCCAGCGATCTCGCCGACAACGTGTTTCGGCTCATCGGGAGCGACTGGATGCTCATCACCGCCGGGGACCGGGAGTCGTTCAATACGATGACCGCCTCCTGGGGCGGGCTTGGGGTCCTGTGGCACCGGCCCGTGAGCTATATCGTGGTGCGCCCGGTGCGGCACACCTACCGGTTTCTGGAGCGCGGCGACGCCTATACGCTCTCGTTTTTCGACGCGCGATACAAGAGCGTCCTCCAGCTCTGCGGATCGAAATCGGGGCGCGACATCGACAAGGTGAAGGAGGCGGGGATCACCCCGCGCACGACGGAGCTGGGTTCGGTGTATTTCGAGGAGGCGCGCCTCGTGCTCGAGTGCCGGAAGATATACTTTCAGGACATCGACCCACGGAATTTCGTGGACCAATCAATCGGCGAGAACTATCCCGACCGCGACTACCATCGCATGTACGTGGGGCAGATCGTCACGTGCCTGAAGCGGAGCGAATAGGCGCTAGGGGACCGGCCGCGCGTTAGCGGATGACGATGTTCTCGTCGCGCGTCAGGATGTGGCCGCGCGAGAAGCCGTCGTCGTTGGTGCGGCCGGTGTGCATCCAGTAGATCTCCTGGCCCGGCGCGAGGAAGGGGATCAGGTCCTCCGGGTCGGTGTGGATGAGCCCGGCGCCGCCCTCGTGGATGATGTGCGTCGCGTCGTCGTAGAAGCGCAACAGGTCCTCGCGATAGACCGCGTTGAACGAATCGGAGCGGATCCGCACCGGGTCGTAGAGCGTGTCGCCGGAGTAGGCGAGCACGATGTCGCGCAGACCCGCATCATGAAAATATATCTTCGCCATCGCCGATGGAATCGAGTGAAACCCGAGGTCGCAGTAGACGTCGATGCCGAGCTCCGCGACGCCGGTGCGCTGTTTGAGCGGGATGGGCGTGATGCGGCACTGCGTCGCGAAATTGGCGTCGCCCACCATGAGCCCGATCTTGTGCGCCAGCGACTCGCACACGGTCTCGCCGGTCATGATGATGATGTTCTTGTTGTACATCAAAAAGCGGTAGAGGCCCTGGTCGTGGTCGGCGTGAACATGGGAAATGAACACTGCGGCGACGTCGCGGAAATCGCACCCCCGCTCCACCAGGCGGTCGAACGAGCTCAGGCTCGGATCGAACAGGATGTAGCGTCCCCCGGCGTTGAGGATAAACGACGAGCACTCCTTCGCGGGGGTGAAGCCGTCGCCCGAATCGAAGCAGAAGATCGAAAGCGCGCCCGGAATCGCGCGCGGTGAGGCCGGGCGCTTGTCGAGGCTGGTTTCGCGGTACTCGAGCGAGACCGACTGTTCGCCCCCGGGCCAGGCGACATGGAATGCGTCCCGGTCCACCCTGCGAATCGCGCAGTCGCCTATGGCGAACCGGTCGTTTTCGTAGGTGTGGAAGGTCGCGTAATCGTCCAGCGTGAGCTTTTCCCCGGAGGGATCGAAGTTCTTGCGCACCGCGAGGATGTCGCCGAAATAGGCGGCCTTGACGCTGCCGGGTGAATCGAGGCGGTAGTCCGGTCCCAAGAGGGCCTCGGCCAAAATGCCCGCAAGGCGCGGCGTGCTCTCCTCGGGGCACACGATCTCGGTTTTGCGCAGTTTGTTGAAGAAGAAGTTCTTGTACAGGGGAAACTCAATCTCGGCGAAGTTGCAACCGTTGACCAACAGAGAGTCCCCGAGCAGAATGTGCCGGGGGAACGGCACGCCGGTCGCTCGCTTGATCCACTCCGGCGGTGAGCCGATCACGAACGAGCTCGTCTCGTCGATCACGAACAGGTGGCACAGGGTGTTGATCGGAATGTATTTCATATTTATGTTGAATTATTTCCCCTTGCTCTCTACTATCGGACGCGACCACCGATGAACTTGAGCGGAACATGCCCATGAAGACCATAGCCGCCTATATCCGGCGCGCCGAGCCGGGCGAGCCGACCCTCGCAGCGCCCGAGGAGCAGGAGCGCGAAATACGACAGTACGCTATCACGCGCTACGGGGATGGCAAATACAAAATGGAGCTTTTTCGGGAGCTCACGCCCTTCAACCGGGTGGACGGCCGCCCGGCCCTCCACCGCATGCTGGAGTGGTTGGGCGCGCATAGCGTCGCCGCGGTCCTGGTGCATCGCGCCTCCTGCCTCTTTCGCACCATGGAGGACGGGGTGGTCGTCGGTGATTTTCTCCGTTCGCACGGGGTCGAGCTCGTGAGCGTCGTCGAGGGGGAGATCGACCTTGCAACCGTCGAGAAGCGCCTCTTCGGCAATGTGGAGCGGCTCATCGAGCAGCACTATGCGAAACGGGAGAAGAAGAAGCGCTGATTGGGCTGTGCGGCGGGTCAGATGAAGCGCGCGAGCAATGTGGTGATCTTGTCGATCTCGCGACGGGTGAGCGTCGGAAAGATCGGCAGGCCGTAGACCTTGCGGGATGCGCGGTCGCTGTGGGGATAGTCGTGTCCCGCCGCGCCCAGATAGCGGTGCAGGGGCGTCTCCACGGGATGAAACACCTCGATGCTGTTCTTCTTCCAGTATTTTTCCACCTTGTCGGCCGGCGCGTCGAAGATGATCGGGAATGATTGGTACACGAACTGTTCGCTGTAGTGGTAGGGCGCCTTGTGCGGCGTGAGCTTGAGCGCGTCGTAGTAGGAGCGCGCGATCTCCCGCCGGCGGTAGATGAACCCCTCGAGGCGCGCGAGCTGCGAGATGCCCATCGCCCCCTGGAAGTCCGTCATGCAGTAATCGAAATGCAGGTGCTCGCCCCCGCCGTTCCCCCGCAGCTCCTTCATGCGCGCGTAGAGCCGCGAGTTTCGCGTGAGCGCCATGCCGCCGTTTCCCGTCGTGATGACCATGGAGGCCGCGAACGAGGCCACCGCGATCGCGCCGCCCCCGCCGACCGGCGCGTCGTTCTCGAGGGTCCCGCCGATCGCGTGCGAGATGTCCTCGACGATCGGGACGCCGAGCTCGGCGAGCTCCTCCAACGGCGTCAGGAAACCGAAGGTGTGCCCAAAGACGATAGCCTTCGTTTTCTCGGTGATCTTTTCCTTTATCTGCGAGGTTGATGGGGCCAGCGCCCCCTGTTCGATGTCAACCAGCACGGGCGTGGCGCCGATCAGGTCGGCCGCGCTCAAGGGGGCGATGTCGAAATACGAGGGGATGATGATCTCGTCGCCCGGCGCGATCTCGAGCGCCTTGAAGGCGAGATGATAGGCCGCGGTAAGCGAATTCACTGCGAGCGCGTACTTGATCCCGGTATGCCGCGAGGCCTGCCCCTCGAAGAGCTTCACGGTCGTCCCGGTGAGCAGGTCCTCGTTGATGAGGCAGTCCAGGACCCCCTCGAGCTCCTTCCGGGTGATGGTTGGCTTGCACGAAACAATGCTCATGGCTGTCGGTACCCCGCGCGTGGTGCGCGCCGCCGGTTTCGGCGGGACGCGAAATCCGACATAATATTTTTCGCTTTCCCTGTAAAGGCATTTTTTTAATCCGCCGATACATGGAGTGAGGTACCATCATGCGTTCGGAAACAAGCACAACGGGATTGATCCCGAAACACGATACATGCCGTGCAACACGGCCGGAGCGAGGGGAGGTGTATTTCATGACAAAACGGATATTCGGGACGATTCTGGTCGTCGTCTTCGTGGCGGCGATGTTGAGCGCGAGCTCGTGCGCCCCGCGGCACGCGCGCACCGGGGCCGGCGACCGGGCGGTCGCAGCGGGGGACAGCGACGATTTTTCGTACGATGAGAACGATCGCGATTACGACGCGCTCGACCGAAACGCGGCCGGGAAGAAGCAGCAATGGGCCGAGCGCGATGCGGAGGCGAACGAGGGGGTGCGCCCGGTGCGCAATGCGTCCCGCTCGCGCTCGATCGATCGCGACGAGGAGCGCTCCTTCGACGACGAGGAAGGCTCTGCCGGCGGGTCGTTTTTCCAGAAGGGGAACGCCTCGTGGTACGGGCGCGAATTCCAGGGGCGCCTCACGGCCTCGGGCGAGCGCTTCAACATGAATGATATGACCGCGGCGCACAAGACGCTGCCGTTCGGCACCGTCCTCATGGTTAAAAGCCTCGACACGGGCAAGTCCGTCAAGGTGCGCATCAACGATCGAGGCCCGTATAAGCAGGGGCGCATCATCGACCTGTCGCATTCGGCGGCCAAAAAGCTCGACATGCTCAAAACCGGCGAGGCCATGGTGGGCATCACCATCGTCAAGAAAGGCGACGGTCGTCGCTTCAGCGGACGGGGCGATCGCGACGACGCCATTGAGCCGGTGGCCGGCGACGAACTCGACGAGGGGCGCGACGAGCTGCCCCGGGAGGGTAGGGGCCGCTCCCGCGACCGCGGCGACCGGTATGGTGATTCCGATAGCGGTTCCGGCGGCACGGCGCTGCAGGCGGGCGCCTTCTATTCCCGTCGCAATGCCGACGGCCTCAAGCGCAAGCTTGAGGGCATGTTCGACAATCCCGTCGAGGTGGTGCGCGACGGCGACCTCTACAAGGTGCGCGTCCGCGGCATTCGCAGCATGAATGACGCCAAGCGATACAAACGCATGCTCGAAAAGGACAGCATCTCTTCCTTTATAATTCAGGGTCGGGATTGAGCGTCTTTCTCGGATAAACACGCCTTGAGCCAGACGGGCCCCGAGTGTCGCCATACGGTAAGGCGTGCGGGGCCCGAGGTGTCTTTTCGGTCCATTTTCCGTAAAAACATTGACAAAACCGGGCGCCCTGCCCCAAGGTGACTCCGCGTTCGCGCCCACGTAGCTCAGTCGGTAGAGCATTTGCATGGTAAGCAAAAGGTCACCAGTTCGATTCTGGTCGTGGGCTCATCGATGGGGTGCATTGCATGCGCGGCCGGGCCTCCCCGGCATCGCTTCCACTGGCCGGCGTCGATGCATATGCGCCGGAGGCCATCGGCCTTCATCGTGCGATTCCGATTTTTGATCATGCCATAACTGGACATCCTGGGCTCGATGTGCAATTGGGCCGGGACAGGCATCGCTTTGATGAGGATGGCGGCCGCAGGGCGGGATCATGCGTGATTTTATTTGTGTTTTTTGCGCAAAATAGTTGACGGTTTTGGCACATAAAAATGTAATGCACATTTCACGGAAGAGTTTCGGGGCGAGCTGTGCGTTTCGTTTGTCCTCCTGCGCGGGGGCGTGGCCGACCGCGCTCATTACTCTAATCGAACATTGAATTCCACAAGCGGGTTTGGCGAATGAGAGACATCATACTATTGTCCTGCAAGGACTGCAAGCGCAAGAACTATAGCCTGACCAAGAACAAGAAGACCCAGACCGGCAAGCTCGAGGTCATGAAGTACTGTAAGTTCTGCAACAAGCACACCCTGCACAAGGAAACCAAGGCATAAACGGCCGCGATCGGACGGGACGGAGGCGTTGTGTTCAAGAAAGTGATACAATTTGTCCGCGAATCGCGGGACGAGCTGAAGCGGGTCACCTGGCCCGATCGCGATGAGGTGACCAGCTTCACGATGATCGTCATCGTCGCCGTCGTGATCGTTTCGCTGTTTCTCTATGGCGTCGACACCGTGCTGGGCATGCTGGTCAAGGGGCTCCTGGATTAGGCCATGGCGAAGGAGTGGTACGTCATCCATACCTACTCGGGGCACGAGAACAAGGTGAAGCTGGCGATCGAGAAGAAGGCGCAAAACCTTCGCCTCGAGGACAAGATCGGCGAGATCAAGATCCCGACCTTCGACGATCCGTATATCGCGAAGAACGGAAAGAAGAAGACCAAGCCGCGCAAGATCGTCCCCGGCTACGTGCTGGTGGAGATCGATCTTGACGACGACAACTGGGACAATATCTGGGGGATTATCCGCAACACCCCCGGCGTGACGCATTTCGTGGGCGCGTACGGCAAGACGAACAAGCCGCGCCCTCTCAAGAAGAGCGAGGTGAACGCGCTCCTGTTCGACAAGCTCGATGAGCGTGAAACCAAGGAGCGCGCCGCCCAGGTGATCAATTTCTCCGTGGGCGAACACGTGAAGGTCATCGACGGCCCGTTCAACAATTTCAACGGCGTCATCGAGGAGATCTATCCGGAGAAGGGCCGATTGCGCGTAAAGGTCGAGATCTTCGGCCGCGGCACGCCGGTGGAATTGGATTTCATCCAGGTGGGGAAGATTTGATCCGCCGTATCGGGATTTAATTTTTTGTCCGTAGAGACGAGGCACTGCCTTGTCTGTACCATTTCATGAGATCGTAGGGGCGAGGCAATGCCTCGCTGTTACAGAAAAGCAGGATATCATCAATGGCACCGAAAAAAGAAGTCGTCACGCAGATAAAATTGCAGATCCCCGGCGCGCAGGCAAATCCCGCGCCGCCCGTCGGTCCCGCGCTCGGCCAGCACGGGCTCAACATCATGGAGTTCTGCAAGGTCTTCAACGAACGGACCAAAGGGCAGCCGGGGCTCATTCTCCCGGTCGTCATTACGGTATATAAGGATCGCACCTATACGTTCATCATCAAAACGCCGCCCGCGTCGGTGCTCATCAAGAAGACGCTGGGTCTCGAGAAGGGCTCCGGCGAGCCCAACAAGACGAAGGCGGGCAAGATCAATCGGGCGCAGCTCGAGGAGATCGCCAAGACGAAAATGCCCGATCTCAATGCGAATGATATTGACGCAGCCGTCAAGATCATCGCCGGGACGGCGCGCTCGATGGGCGTGGAAGTGGAAGAATAATCGCACGATTATTCGAACTGACGTACACCACTCAAGGAACGAGGTAAGGCTTTATGAAACGCGGCAAGAAGATCGCAGTCGCGCGCGAGAAGGTCGACAAGACCGTGCTCTACGCGCTCGAGGACGCCGTGAAGCTCTTGAAGGAAGTTAAATTCTCCAAGTTTAACGAGACCGTCGAGGTTCACGTCAAGATCGTCCACAAGAGCTTCCAAAACATCCGTGGCGCGGTAACGCTCCTCGCCGGCACCGGGAAAGAAAAGAAGGTGCTGGTGATCTGCAAGGGCGACAAGCAGAAGGAGGCCACCGCGGCCGGCGCCGATCACGTGGGCGCGGAGGATGTCATCGATAAAATCAAGGGCGGCTGGATCGACTTCGACGCCGTGGTCGCCACGCCGGACATGATGAAGGAGGTGGGCAAGCTCGGCCCCGTCCTCGGCCGCAAGGGCCTCATGCCCAAGCCCGCAACCGGGACCGTCACCGACGATGTCGCCGGTATCGTGAAGGAGCTCAAGGGCGGCCGGATCGAGTACAAGTGCGACAAGACCGGCGTGGTGCACGTGAGCGTGGGTAAAACCGATTTCGACGCGTCGCAGCTCACAGAGAACATCAAGACCTTCTTCAACCAGATCGTGCGCGACAAGCCGTCGGATGCGAAAGGCAACTATATCAAGTCGGTGCATATCAGCTCGACCATGGGCCCCGGAATCAAAATCAACTACAAGGGGATTGAACGATAATGGTTAAACAATATAAAGTCGACGCCGTGAGCGACCTCGTTCAGCGGCTCACCGCCAAGAAGAACATTATTCTGACCAATTACAGCGGGATCCCCGTATCCGCGCTCAGTACGCTGCGTCGCAAGCTCCGCGACAAGGGCGCCGACTACAAGGTGGTGAAAAACAACCTGTTCATCAGGGCGCTCCGCGACACCGGCTATACGGAGATCGATTCGTACGTGAAGGGGCCGGTCGCGGTCACTTTTACCGGCACGGACCCCTCAGAGGCCGCGAAGGTGCTCAAGGAGTTCCAGAAGGAGTTCAAGCAGTTCAGCTTCACGGCGGGCGTGATAGATAATGTCACCTATCGCGAGGAGCAGATCCGCACGATCGCCGACCTGCCGTCGCGCGAGGCGGTCCTCGCGCAGATCATGGGCCTCATCAACGGGCCGGCGCGCGGTATCGCGACGGGCGCCAATCAGATTATGGCGTCCCTTGCGCGCGCGATCCAACAGGTCGGGGAGAAGAACGGCTAGGGGCGACGAATACGCACACAAGAGGGTTTTAGGTAGGTTGTTTGATCGGTGTTTGCGAAGAGAACGACTGTATGCCTGGCCCCTTATAGGTTTTTACGGCACAGACCGTATTAACTTGAATAGATTCATTAAATATAAGGAGTCATTGTAATGGCGAAGTTATCAGTGAATGAATTGCTCGATGCGATCAGCGAGCTCACCTTGATCGAAGCGGCAGAGCTCGTCAAGGCGATGGAAGACAAGTTCGGCATTTCCGCGGCGGCGCCGGTTGCGATTGCGGCGGTTGGCGCCCCGGCTGGCGGCGGCGAAGAGGCGGTCGAGAAGACCGAGTTCGATGTCATCCTCGCCGGGTTTGGCGACAACAAGATCAACGTCATCAAGGAAGTCCGCGCCATCACCGGCCTGGGCCTCAAGGAGGCCAAGGAGCTGGTTGAGGCCGGCGGAAAGGCCGTCAAGGAGAAGGTCGGCAAGGAAGAGGCCGAAAAGATCAAGGAACAGCTGGTCAAGGCCGGCGCGACGGTCGAGCTCAAGTAGTCGGCCGTTCATTCGTTCGCATCACGGCGGTCCAGCGTCGTTCGTGCTCGATAGGTTTGGTTGCGTGGCGGCCAAACCTATCGATGTTTGATTGCAATGCGCCCCGATGGGGATTGATGCCGTGCAGTATTCCGCAACGCACAAGCCATTTTTGCCACTCACGCGTGCCGCATGTAAGTGTGTGACGCCGATTGCGCGCAACGTGCGAGCCGGCGGGCTTCTGATACTCATGCTCGAGGGATAGGCTGTCCATGCAAAAGGGAAAAAAGGTCGTCAGGTTCGGGAAGATCGCCATGGGGGTTCCGCTCCCGAACCTCATCGAAGTCCAGACGAAATCGTACGAGTGGTTCCTGCAGCGCCATACGGCGCCCGCGAAGCGCAAGGACCAGGGGCTCCAGGCCGTCTTCAAGGAGGTCTTCCCCATCGAGAGTCCGCACGAGGACGTGGTCCTCGAGTTCCTCGATTACGAGCTCGGCGATCCGAAATATTTCGAGCAGGAGTGCAAGGACCGCGACGTCTCGTTCGCGGCGCCCCTGAAGGCGACGATCCGCCTCATTAAAAAGGACAGCATGGAGGTCCGCGAGCAGAACGTGTACATGGGCGACATTCCGCTCATGACCGATCGCGGCACCTTTATCATAAACGGCGCGGAGCGCGTGGTGGTGAACCAGCTGCACCGTTCGCCCGGCATTTTCTTCTTTTACGACGAAGCGGAGCGCATCTATAATGCGCGCCTGATCCCCGACCGCGGTTCGTGGCTCGAGTTCGAGATGGACAAGAAGGGCTACATCGTGGCGCGCATCGACCGCAAGAAAAAGTTCCCGCTCACCCTGCTGGTGAAGGCGCTGGGCTTCAGCGCCAACGAGGAGGTCATCAAGCTCTTCTACCCGACCCGGACGGTCGAGATCGACAGCGCCGAGAAGTACGCGGGGCTCATCGGCAACCGGGTGGCGCGCGACGTGGTGAGCACGGAAACCGGCGAAGTGATCCTCTCGGCGGGGGGCCGCATCAGCATCGACACCATCGACATCCTTAAAGAAGAGAACATCACGTCGGTTGAGCTTATCCAGTACCCGAACAACAAGGAAGACGCGTACCTGATCAACTCGCTGGACAAGGATTCGGAGCTCATCGACTCGATCGCCGACGAAGAGTACAGCGTCGTGGACAAGGCCATTCTGAAGATCCACGAGATCATGCGGCCGGGCGAGCCGCGCAACCTGGACAATGCCCGCGCCGAGATGAACCGCATGTTCTTCAATCCCAAGACCTACAGCCTGGGCGGGGTGGGCCGATACAAAATCAACAAGAAGTTCCGCTTCGACGAGAAGAAGAACATCCAGACGCTGGACAAGGACGACATCATCGCGACGGTGAAGTACTTCCTGTTCCTCATCGCCGAGGACGACGAGTACACGGTGGACGATATCGACCACCTGGGGAACCGGCGCGTCCGCTCGGTGGGCGAGCTGATCATGAACCAGATCAAGGTGGGGTTCCAGCGGATGGAGCGCGTGATCAAGGAGCGCATGACCATCCAGGACCTCGACGTGGTCACGCCGCAGGCGCTCATCAGCATCAAGCCGATCACGGCGGTCATCAACGAGTTCTTCGGCTCCAGCCAGCTCTCGCAGTTCATGGACCAGACGAACCCGCTTGCGGAATTGACGCACAAGCGGCGACTGAACGCCCTGGGGCCCGGCGGCCTCTCGCGGGAGCGCGCTGGCTTCGAGGTGCGCGACGTGCACCCCTCGCATTACGGGCGGATGTGTCCCATCGAGACGCCGGAAGGACCGAACATCGGCCTCATCGTATCGATGAGCTCGTATGCGCGTATCAACGAATACGGTTTTCTCGAGACGCCCTACCGGAAGATCGACAGCGGAAAGGTGCAGGAGACCGAGCAGTATTTGACCGCCGACGAGGAGGATCGCCACTTCATCGCCCAGGCCAATGCCGAGATCGACGAAGCGGGACGCCTCACGCAGAACCTGCTCCCCTGCCGGAACCGGGGCAACTTCCCCTACAAGCGGCCGGAGGAAATCCAGTACATGGACGTGTCGCCGTCGCAGATCTTTTCCGTGTCCACGTCGCTCATTCCGTTCCTGGAGCATGATGACGCGAACCGCGCGCTCATGGGATCGAACATGCAGCGCCAGTCGGTGCCGCTTCTGACCGAGGAGATCCCGTTGGTGGGCACCGGCATCGAGTCCGCCGCGGCCTATGATTCCGGCGTGCTTCTGATCGCCCAGCGCGCGGGGGACGTCATCTTCGCCGACGCGAAGATGATCAAGGTGCAGACCTCGAGCGGCGAGATCGACAGCTACGAACTCCTGAAGTACAAGCGGACCAACCAGGGGACCTGCTTCAACCAGAAACCGATCGTCGTGGCCGGGCAGAAGGTCAAGAAGGGGGATGTCCTGGCCGACGGTCCCTCGACGGACCTGGGCAAGCTCGCGCTGGGCAAGAACATCCTTGTTGCTTTCATGCCCTGGATGGGATACAACTTCGAAGACGCGATCCTCATCTCGGAGCGCCTGGTGCGGGACGACGTATTCACCTCGGTGCACATCGAGCAGTTCGAGGTGGAGGCGCGGGAGACCAAGCTGGGCCGCGAGGTGATCACCCGCGACATCCCGAACCTGAACGAGAAGGCGTTCCGCGATCTCGACTTCGAGGGGATCGTGCGCGTGGGCGCCTATGTGAAACCGGATGATATCATGGTGGGCAAGGTCACGCCCAAGGGCGAGCAGGACCTCACCCCTGAATACAAACTGTTGCACTCGATCTTCGGCGAAAAGGCGCGCGAGGTGCGCGATACCTCGCTGCGTGTTCCCAACGGGGTCGAGGGCATCGTGATCGACGTGAAGCGCTTCTCGCGCGAGAAGGGCGACGAGCTCTCCCCCGGCGTCGAGGAGCTGGTGAAAGTCTACATCGCCACCAAGCGCAAGATCTCCGTGGGCGACAAGATGGCGGGCCGTCACGGCAACAAGGGCGTGATCTCCCGCATATTGCCCGAGTACGACATGCCGTATCTCCCCGACGGGACGCCGGTGGACATCGTGCTCAATCCCCTTTCGGTGCCGTCGCGGATGAACCTGGGGCAGCTCCTGGAGACGGAGCTCGGCTGGGCCGCGCATGAGCTCGGCCTGATCTGCGAAACGCCGATCTTCGACGGCGCAAAGGAGACCGAGATCAAGGAGTATCTCCGCAAGGCCGGGCTCCCCGAAACCTCGAAGATCCAGCTCTACGACGGCCGGACCGGCGTTCCCTTCGAGAACGAGGTGATGGTGGGCATGATCTACATGCTGAAGCTCGCCCACATGGTGGACGACAAGATCCATGCGCGCTCCACCGGCCCGTACTCGCTGGTGACGCAGCAGCCGCTGGGCGGCAAGGCGCAGTTCGGCGGACAGCGGCTCGGGGAGATGGAGGTATGGGCGCTTGAGGCCTACGGCGCATCCTACACCCTGCAGGAGCTGCTCACCGTGAAGTCTGATGACATGATCGGTCGCGCGCGCATCTACGAGGCGATCGTGAAGGGCATCTCCACCGCGACGAGTCCCGGCATTCCGGAATCGTTCAACGTGCTCATCCAGGAACTGCGCGGGCTCGCGCTCGACGTGCGAATTTACGACGAGGGCAGCAAGGAGATCAGCCTTGCGGAATGGAGCGAGGGATTCAGCAAGCCGAAACGGAAAATCAAGCTCGATACGCTGAAGAACATCTGAGAGCGGGGACGGCGTTCCCGCATTTCAAACGAAAGGGTAACCCATGAGAGATTTCAACGAGTTCAATTCCATTCAAATCAGGCTGGCGTCGCCGGAGATGATCAGGGAATGGTCCTACGGTGAGGTGAAGAAGTCCGAGACGATCAACTACCGCACGCTCAAGCCCGAGCGCGACGGTTTGTTCTGCGAGCGGATCTTCGGGACCACGAAGGAATGGGAGTGCTACTGCGGTAAGTTCAAGTCGATCCGCTACAAGGGCGTGGTCTGCGACCGCTGCGGCGTCGAGGTGACCCACTACAAGGTGCGTCGCGAGCGCGGCGGGCACATCGAGCTCGCGACGCCCGTGGCGCATATCTGGTATTATCGTTCGGTTCCTTCGCGCATGGGCCTCATCCTGGGGCTCACCGTGAATCAGCTCAAGCAGATTCTATATTATGAAAAATACGTGGTCATCGATCCGGGCGCGACCGACCTCAACGCCGGCGACCTGCTGGACGAGGACGCCTATAACTACTACTACGAGAATTTCGGCGATTCCGTGATCATCGACATCGGCGCGCCGGCGATCAAGGACATGCTCACCAAGCTCGATCTCAACGAGGAGTCGCGCACCCTGCGCGAGAAGATCCTCGACGATCAGATGGAGGGGCGCGTCGACAAGAAGGACATCAAGCGGCTCGAGGTGATCGAGGCCTTCCGCGATTCCGGAAACAAGCCGGACTGGATGATCCTCGAGGTGGTCCCGGTAATCCCTCCCGAGCTGAGGCCCATGGTGCAGCTCGACGGCGGCCGCTTCGCCACCTCCGACCTGAATGACCTCTATCGGCGCGTGATCAACCGGAACAGCCGGCTCAAGCGCCTCCTCATGCTGAAGGCGCCGGACATCATCGTCCGCAATGAAAAGCGCATGCTGCAGGAGGCGGTGGACGCGCTCTTCGACAACAGCAAGCGTAAACGCGTGGCCGTGAAGGGCAAGGGTAATCGCCCCCTGAAGTCGCTCTCCGACATGCTCAAGGGCAAACAGGGGCGCTTCCGTCAGAACCTGCTCGGCAAGCGCGTGGACTATTCCGGCCGCTCGGTGATCGTGATTGGGCCGGAGCTCAAGCTCCACCAGTGCGGTCTGCCGAAAAAGATGGCGCTGGAGCTCTTCAAGCCGTTCATCATGAAGCGGCTTGTGGATCGCAATTTCGTGCAGAACATCAAGTCGGCCAAGAAGATGGTCGAAAACGAACGGCCCGAGGTGTGGGACGTCCTCGACGAGGTGGTGTCGGAACACCCGGTGCTGCTCAACCGCGCCCCCACGCTGCACCGCCTGAGCATTCAGGCCTTCGAGCCGGTGCTGGTCGAGGGAAAGGCGATCCGGCTGCACCCGCTGGTGTGCCATCCATACAACGCCGACTTCGACGGCGACCAGATGGCCGTCCACGTCCCGCTCTCGCCCAAGGCGCAGATCGAGTGCTGGACGCTCATGCTTTCGGCCAATAACCTGCTCTCGCCCGCAAACGGACACCCGGTCGTCACGCCCACGCAGGACATCGTGCTCGGCATCTTCTATCTCACCTCCGAGCTGCATGACTCCCCGGGCGAGGGGATGATGTTCGACGACGAGGCCGAGATCCATCGCGCGGTCGACGCCGGTCAGATCAAGATACGGACGAAAATCAAATTCATACAGGGCGATACCATTCTGGAGACGACGGCAGGCCGCCTCATCTTCAACGGCATACTCCCCGACGGGTTCCCGTACGTGAACGAGGTGGTCAACGATTCGCGGCTCTCGAAGCTCATTTCGTCGGTGTTCCGCACCTATGGCCCCGACACCACCGTGAAGTTTCTCGATGACGTGAAGGAGACCGGGTACCGGTACGCGACGATCTTCGGCCCCACGATCTCCATGTCCGATATCATCGTCCCCGAGATCAAACACCAGATCATCGCGGCGTCGGACAAAAAGGTGCTGGCCATCGAGGACGAGTACCGGAACGGCTTCATCACCAACGACGAACGCTACAACCGCGTGGTGAACGTCTGGACGCAGACCAACGAAGAGGTCGCGGAAAAGATGTTCGACGAATACAAGGGCGCGACGAACGGATTTAACGCGATCTTCGTCATGGCGCAGTCGGGCGCGCGGGGGTCGAAGCAGCAGATCCGCCAGCTCTCCGGCATGCGCGGTCTCATGGCCAAGCCGAGCGGCGAGATCATCGACGTGCCGATCCGTGCGAACTTCAAGGAAGGGCTCAATGTCCTTGAGTACTTCATCTCGACCAACGGCGCCCGGAAGGGGTTGGCCGATACGGCGCTCAAGACCGCCGACGCGGGGTATCTCACCCGGCGCCTGGTGGATATCGCGCAGGATGTCGTGGTGACCATCGAGGATTGCGGCACCACGGTGGGGCTCGAGACGACCGCCATCAAAGAGGGCGACGAAATCATCGAATCGCTCGGCGCGCGCGCCCTGGGGCGGACCCTGCTGTACGATCTCATCCATCCCATCTCCGGCGAGGTGATCTGCAAGGCCAACGACATCATCACCGAGGAGGTCGCCGACATCATCGACGAGCTCAAGATCGACTCGATCGAGATCCGATCGGCGCTGACCTGCGAATCGCGGCACGGCATTTGCGTTCGCTGCTACGGGCGCAACCTGGCGACGGCGCGCCCCGTGGATATCGGCGAGGCCGTGGGCATCATCGCCGCGCAATCGATCGGCCAGCCGGGGACGCAGTTGACCATGCGCACCTTCCATATCGGCGGCATCGCCTCCCGGTCGGTGGAGGAGAGCGAAATCAAGCTGAACTATCCCATCTTCCTCAAGGAGATGACCTTTAAGACCATCAAGACCGACGACAAGAAAACCATCTCGGTGCGTCGCGGCTATCTGGTGATCCAGCGGGTGATCGCCGAGCACAAGGTGAAGGACGAAAGCGAAATCGTCGTGGGCGACGGCGACCGGATCTACACCGGCACCGTGGTGATCACGCAGGCCGACGGCACCGATGTCCGCGCGAAATCGGCCGGGCACGTGAGCATCCAGGGCAAGAAGCTCTACATCCTGGGCGACTCGTACACCATCCCGGTGAACGTGGGGACCGAGGTGCACGTGAAGGAGGGCAAGTTCTACGACCGCAACGAGGTCCTCGCCTCCTTCGACCCGTGGCTCGAGCCCATCCTCACCGAGGTGAGCGGCCAGGTCGAGTTCGTGGACGTCGAGCTCAACAAGAGCATGCGCGAGGAGGTTGACCCGCAGACCAACACCACCAAGCGCATCATCGTGGAGTACAAGTCCGAGCGGCTGCAGCCGCGGATCAACGTGATCGGTTCGTCGAACGAGCCGACGACCTACCTTCTGCCGAAGGGCGCCTATCTCATGGTGAACGACGGCAGCCCGGTGAAGGCGGGCGTGGTCCTGGCGAAGATGCCGCGCGAGGTCGAAAAAACCAAAGACATCACCGGCGGTCTCCCCCGTGTGGCGGAGCTCTTCGAGGCGCGCGTTCCCAAGGACTCGGCGACCCTCTCCGAGTTCGACGGCAAGGTGGTCATCGGCGATACGGTGAAGAACAAGCGCAAGGTGTTCATCACCGATGAGGACGGCAACGCGATCAAGGAGTATCAGATCCCCGCCTCGAAGTTCCTGCGCGTGCAGGACGGCGACTGGATCACCCGCGGCGAGAAGATCGACGACGGCCCGGTGGATCCGCACAAGATCCTCGACGTCAAGGGGCACAAGGACCTGCAGAAGTTCCTAGTGGACGAGATCCAGGAGGTGTACCGGCTGCAGGGCGTGGGCATCAACGACAAGCACATCGAGATCATCGTGCGGCAGATGCTGCGCAAGGTGAAGATCACCGACCCGGGCGACACGACCTTCGTGGTCGAGCAGACGGTCGACCGCTTCAACTTCATCGACGAGAACGCGCGCGTCGAAGAGGAGGGCGGAAAGCCCGCGAGCGCCAAGCCGGTCCTCATGGGGATCACCAAGGCGGCGCTCAACACCGAGTCGTTCATCTCAGCCGCCTCGTTCCAGGAGACCACCCGCGTTCTCACCGATGCGGCGATCAAGGGCAAGGTGGACGAGCTGCGGGGCCTCAAGGAAAACGTGATCATCGGTCATCTGATCCCGGCGGGAACCGGGTATCGGGATTACCGGACCATCCACGTCTACCAGCAGGAGCCGGGCGACCTCGATTTCGTACCCGAGGAGCCGACCCCGGAGGAGAAGGACGAGAAAGAGGAGAAGGAGCCCACCGCCAAGGAGTAAAATCCTTGACAAAAAGGGTGCCCAAAAAAATGGTATGTAAGCTTTTTACGCACTGCCATGAATAATCGGCGGCTCACGGCGGAGCCGCGGGAGCGATATAACGAGGAATACGAATGCCAACAATCAATCAACTGATTCGCAAGGGTAGAGGACAAAAACGGAAAAAGACGAAGTCGCCCGCATTGCGCGCCTGTCCCCAGAAGCGCGGCGTATGCACTCGGGTGAGCACGGTCACGCCTAAAAAACCGAACTCGGCGCTCCGGAAGGTCGCGCGGGTGCGGCTCACCAACGGGATCGAGGTGACGGCGTACATCCCCGGCGTGGGCCACAACCTGCAGGAGCACTCGGCGGTGCTGGTACGCGGCGGCCGGGTCAAGGACCTGCCGGGTGTTCGCTATCACATCGTCCGCGGCGCGCTCGACACGCTTGGGGTTGACGGGCGGAGGAAGAGCCGATCCAAGTACGGATCGAAAAAGCCGAAGGCGTAAGCGCGCCGTTTGAGGCGGCGCCATCATCTAACACGATACCACACCACTGTAAGAGGAAACGTATATGTCGCGACGAAGAAGACCCCCGAAACGAGAGATCCTGCCCGACCCTAAATTTGGCAGCAAGCTCATCACCAAGTTCGTCAACTGCATGATGATGAAAGGCAAGAAGGGCGTATCGGAGACCATTTTCTATCGGGCCATGGATATCATTCAGGAAAAGACGAAGAAGGACCCGGTCGAGGTGTTCGTGCAGGCGCTGGAAAACGTGAAGCCCGTGGTTGAGGTGAAGTCCCGGCGGGTCGGCGGCGCCACGTATCAGGTTCCGGTGGAGATCCGCTCGGAGCGGCGCCAGGCGCTGGGCATCCGCTGGATCATCTCCTATGCGCGCGGACGATCGGAAAAGACCATGTATCAGCGGCTTTCGGGGGAGCTCATGGATGCGTATAACAACACCGGGACCTCCATCAAGAAGAAGGAAGATACGCATAAAATGGCAGAGGCGAACAAGGCGTTTGCGCATTACAAGTGGTAGGATCCAATAATTGAAGCGAATGAAAAAATACCAGGGCCATGCCCTGGTATTTTTGTAGCCGGACATAATAAAAGACAGAGCGGCGAGTGCGCGTGTCTTTGCAAGGAGCGCAGGAACGGCGCAATCGACATGGGTGTTCGATGGGGTTTTTCGGCGAGGCGGCCGGATCTTTTCGCGTCACGTGCGATGATAATGCATCGAGCGCCGTTCGTGCAGTTCACTCGCCATCTCTTTTCCGTGCCAGGTGACTTGTGGTAGAACGATATGCCCCGTGAACTTCCCATAACCCGCACCCGCAATATCGGCATCATGGCGCATATCGATGCCGGCAAGACCACGCTCACCGAGCGCATCCTCTTCTATTCGGGGAAAACCTACAAGATCGGCGAGGTCCATGAGGGCACGGCCGAGATGGACTGGATGGCGCAGGAGAAGGAGCGCGGCATCACCATCACGGCCGCGGCGACCTCGGTGTCGTGGCGGAACACGCGGATCAACATCATCGATACGCCGGGACATGTCGATTTCACCGTCGAGGTGGAGCGCAGCCTTCGCGTGCTCGATTCGGCCATCGCCGTGTTCGACGGCGTCGCCGGCGTGGAGCCGCAAACGGAGACCGTCTGGCGGCAGGCCGACAAGTACGCCATCCCGCGCATCTGCTTCGTGAACAAACTCGACCGTATCGGCGCCGATTTCGCGCGCTGCGTCGACATGATCCGCACCAAGCTCTTCGCGGAGCCGCTCCCGTTGCAGATCCCCATCGGGGTCGAGGACGCCTATCGCGGCGTCATCGATCTTGTCGCCATGAAGGGGATGGTGTGGGGCGATGATGAGGGGCGCACCGTCGAAGAGATCGAGATTCCATCCGAGCTTGCTGATGCGGCGCGGGCGCATCGCGAATCCATGATCGAGCGCCTGTCCGACTTCGATGATGCGCTCATGCACAAATTCCTCGAGGGCGCCGAGATCGGGGCCGACGAGATCAAGGCGGCCGTTCGGGCGGCGACCCTGAGCGCGACGCTCTTCCCCGTGTTCTGCGGGAGCGCGCTCAAGAACAAGGGCGTGCAGCCGCTCCTGGAGGCGATTGTCGATTACCTGCCGTCCCCGAAGGACGCCAAGCCGGTTCAAGGGCACAGCATCGAGAATGAGGACGAGATGGTGTCGCGCGATGCGAGCGACAAGGAGCCATTCTGCGCCCTCGTCTTCAAGATCATGTCGGATCCCTACGTGGGCAAGCTCGCCTTCGCGCGGGTGTACGCCGGGCATTTCAAAAGCGGCGATCAGGTCCTCAATGTGGCCAAGAACAAGAAGGAGCGAATCGGGCGGATCCTGCGCATGCACGCCAATGATCGCGAGGATATCGGTGAGGCCTATACCGGCGATATCGTGGCCGTGGTGGGACTCAAGCTGTCGGCGACCGGCGACACCCTCTGCGCGCCCGAGCATCCGCTGCTCCTCGAGCGGATGGAATTCCCGAACCCCGTCATCTCCGTGGCGATCGAGCCGAAGACGAAGGCGGACCAGGAGAAGCTCATCAGCGCGCTCAAGCGCCTTGAGGACGAGGATCCGACCTTTCGCGTCAAGCTCGACCCCGACACCGGGCAGAATCTCATCTCCGGCATGGGCGAGCTCCACCTGGAGATCATCGTGGACCGCCTGCTGCGCGAGTTCGCCGTAAAGGCCAATGTGGGCAAGCCCCAGGTGGCCTATAAGGAGACCATCATCAAGCGGGTCGAGGCAGACCATGTCTACGAGAAAGAGATCGGCGGTGCGCTCCAGTACGGGCATGTGCGTATTAGCATGGAGCCCGCAAAGCCCGGAAGCGGCCTGGTGTTTGAAAATGCACTGCGCGACGGCGCCATTCCCGAGGAGGTCGTTCCGTTCATCGTCGAGGGGCTCAAGGACGGCATGGCCTCCGGCGTGATCGCCGGGTACGAAATGGTCGACGTCAAGGTCGCGCTCACCGGCGGATCGTATCGGGAGAACGATTCAGTCGATGTCGCCTACCGCATCGCGGCGAACATGGCGCTCAAGGACGGCGCGCGCCGGGCCGACGCGAGCCTGCTGGAACCGGTGATGAAGCTCGAGGTCGTTGTGCCGGACGAGTACACCGGAGACGTCATCAACGACCTCAATTCGCGGCGCGGCAAGATGGAGCGGCTGGACATGCGCGCCGGGCTCAAGATCATCGACGCGCACGTGCCGCTCTCCGAGGTCTTCGGGTACGCGACCGCCGTCCGTTCGCTGACGCAGGGGCGCGCCTCGTACACGCTCCAGTTTAGCCATTACGATGTCGTGCCGCGAAACGTGATGGAGGGCATTGTCGCGCGGATCACCGGCCGCTCCTATTGACGCGCGAAACGGCGCATGCGTCATAATGTCGTGTGAATATCCCGGGCGATTATAATTATTTTTTGCTATTTTTTGTTGACAGAAATGGGTCATATTTTTTAATTCTCACACTCTAACTGTCGGCTCAGTAATGTTCGGCTTCATTGTAGCGTCTTAACTGACACATCACACAGAAGGCCGTAAACACGCTTGCGACATTTATCAACCGTGACCGTTGATGCTCGAAACGCATCGATGTGTTAGCGACGGTGTTATTCTGAAAAAATTTGTAAGGAGCAAAAGATGGGAAAGGAGAAATTTGAAAGAACGAAACCGCACGTCAATGTGGGCACCATCGGCCACATCGACCACGGGAAAACGACTTTAACTTCGGCAATCACCAAGTGCCTCACGGCAGCGTATGGCGGAAAGAATAAGGCTATCGACTTTGACCAAATCGACAACGCGCCGGAAGAGAAGACCCGTGGAATAACGATCGCGACCTCGCACCAGGAATACGAGACCCCGAACCGTCACTATGCGCACGTCGACTGCCCGGGTCATGCCGACTATATTAAGAACATGATCACCGGCGCCGCGCAGATGGACGCCGCGATTCTCGTGGTCGCCGCGACTGACGGCCCCATGCCTCAGACGAAGGAGCACGTGCTGCTCGCTCGTCAGGTGAACGTGCCCAATATCGTCGTCTTCCTGAATAAGGTCGACATGATTGACGCCTCGGAGCGCGCAGAAATGCTCGAGCTCGTCGAGATGGAAATTCGCGAGCTCCTGAACAAGTACGAATTCCCCGGCGACGAGATTCCGATCGTTCCCGGCTCCGCCCTGAAGGCGATGGGCTGCGGCTGCGGTAAGGCGGAGTGCGAGGCGTGCGGGCCCATCATCAATCTTGCAAAGGCGCTTGATGAATATATCCCCACGCCCCAGCGCGCGACCGACAAGCCCTTCCTGATGCCAATCGAAGACGTGTTCTCGATCACCGGCCGCGGGACCGTGGTGACCGGCCGTATCGAGCGCGGTATTGTTCATACCGGCGATGAAGTCGAGATCGTCGGATTTGTTGAAACGAAGAAGACCGTGTGCACCGGCGTCGAGATGTTCCGCAAGATCCTCGACGAGGGCATGGCTGGCGACAATGTCGGATGCCTGCTTCGCGGTACGGGCAAGGACGAGGTCGAGCGCGGCCAGGTGCTCGCGAAGCCGGGTTCCATCACCCCGCACAAGAAATTCGAGTCCGAGGTGTATGTGCTCTCCAAGGAAGAGGGCGGTCGTCACACCCCGTTCTTTGGGAATTATCGTCCGCAATTCTACTTCCGCACGACGGACGTGACCGGGATCATTCAGCTCCCGTCCGGCGTTGAGATGGTTATGCCGGGAGATAACATCAAGATGACCGTCGAGCTGATTACGCCCATCGCGATGGAGGAAACCCTCCGCTTCGCGATACGCGAAGGCGGCAGAACGGTCGGCGCGGGCGTTGTCGCGAAGATCATTGAATAATTTTTTGAAAAAATCTTGATTTTACAAGGCCCTTTACGATTCTTGTCAGACCACGAGCGATTGTGGTCTGACGGTTTCTAGGGAGCCCGTTTCGGCAGTACGCGGGATGCGGCAACGAATTCATGTGAGATAGGTCTACTGAGTTGGTTAATTTTACGACGCAAAAAATACGGGTTAAGCTGATATCGTTTGATGCGAAATTGCTGGATCAATCGGCGGCAAAAATCGTAGCGACGACAAAACGGAGCGGGGCCCAGGTGGCTGGCCCGGTTCCGTTGCCGACGAAAATCGAGAAGTTCTGCGTGTTGCGATCGCCGCATGTGAACAAAAAGTCTCGAGAGCAGTTTGAAATCAGGACGCACAAGCGCCTTATTGATATCATCAACCCCAATGAGGATACCATTGAGGCGCTGATGAAGCTCGAGCTTCCCGCCGGTATATCAGTGGACATCAAGTCCTAGTGAGGGCTTGATTCGGAATTCCCCTTACCCCGTGTTCGGGGTTGGTTGCGTGGCATTTCCACTCTATCGGAAATAGTGGAACTGTGCAGTATTCTGTAAAAAGCGCGTACGGGCGGTAACAGGAACAAGTCATGAAGAAGTCTCTGATCGGAAGAAAAATGGGAATGAGCCAGTATATCGACCCCGAGGGGAAGGTGATACCGGTTACGATATGCGAGGTCGGGCCGTGCGTGGTGGTCCAGAAGAAGACCGTCGAGTCTGACGGCTACGAGGCCCTCAAGCTTGGCTATCTTGACACCAAGGAAAAACGCCTTGCCAAGCCGGTGTTGGCGGACCTCAAAAAGAAAAACATCGCTCCGAAGCGGGTGTTTTGCGAGGTTGAGGTGTTCGACGCCTCCCTCGATGTCGGGAGCGTTGTCACCTGCGATATTTTTGGTGAGAACGATGTGGTGAAGGTGAGCGGAACCTCGAAGGGCCACGGGTTCGCCGGGGTGATGCGGCGGCATGGATTTCATGGCGGTCGCAAGACGCACGGTTCCAACTTCCACCGTGCGCCCGGTTCCATTGGCGCGTGTGCGTATCCCAGCGAAGTGTGGAAAGGGAAAAAGATGCCCGGAAGATTCGGCGGCGATCGCGTGACCGTGCGAAATTTAAAAATCGTAAAAGTGCTCAAGGATAAAAATATCGTCCTGATCTCCGGTGCGATTCCGGGGAGAAAGGATTCTATTATTACCATTAAGGCGGTATAGGCGAACGGCCATGAAGATCGACAAGTACTCACTGGACGGCAAGGTGATTGGGCAGGTGGACGTTCCCGACAGCGTCTTTAATGCCGAGATAAACGACGTTCTCATCTATGAATTGATCAAGTCGGCCAATGCGAACCTGCGCCAGGGAACGCACATGACAAAGCAGCGCGCACAGATTCAAGGCGGCGGCGCGAAGCCGTGGCGACAAAAGGGAACCGGTCGAGCCCGTCAGGGATCCATTCGGGCGCCCCAGTGGCGTGGCGGCGGAACGATTTTCGGGCCGCAACCGCGCGATTATCGCCAGGATCTGCCAAAGAATATGCGTCGCAAGGCGTATATTTCCCTTTTCTCGCTCAAGGCGAAGGAGGGCGCGGTCAAGGTCGTCGAGGAAATATCCATTACCGACGGAAAAACGAAGGCGATGGCGAAGATCGGAATATCGCTGGGTGTCGAGAAGGGCGTCCTCGTGACCGCCTCCGACGATTCGATGCTCAAACGGGCGATTCGCAATCTGCCCTGGTTCGCCTATAATAACGTAAAGCGACTCTCGGGCCGGGACATCTTCTATGCGAAGACCTTGGTAATCACCGAGGGCGCGGTTGGGGCGCTCGCCGAACTGTTTTCGAAAGGTAAGTGACGATGGACTACAACGATATTATCATCAAGCCCGTGCTGTCCGAGAAGTCGACCGATCTCGCAACGCAGAACAAGTACGTATTCCGGGTCGCTACGAAGGCCAACAAGACCATGGTGAAAAAGGCCATCAAGGAGATCTTCAACGTGAACGCCGACAAGGTGAACATCATCTGCATGCGCGGCAAGCGCAAGCGGGTACGGTATCAGTACGGGTACACCGCGGCATGGAAAAAGGCCATCGTCACCCTCAAGCAGGGCGACAAGCTTGATATCTTCGAAACGAAGTAGCAAACGACAATACGAATCAGGTGCACGAGCCATGGGCATAAAGAAATTCAGACCGGTCACGCCGACACTCCGTTATAAAACGGTACTTACTTTCGACGAGCTGACCACGGACGAGCCCTACAAGCCCCTCACGGTTGGCAAAAAGGAGTCCGCGGGACGCGGGCACAAGGGGCAGGTGGCGGTGCGGCGGCGCGGCGGCGGACACAAGCGTCGCTTGCGCATTGTCGATTACAAAATGAACAAGTATGGCATCGAGGGGACCGTTTCGACAATCGAATATGATCCGAACCGTTCGGCGAACATCGCACTGATTTCGTATCGTGACGGCGAGAAGCGCTACATTGTCGCTCCCGAGTCGCTTGCAGTCGGCGACCGCATCGTCTCCGGCGAGTCGGTCGAGATCAAGACGGGAAATTCGATGCCTTTGAAGAACATCCCTCCCGGGACCAATATTTACAACATCGAGCTGCACCGCGGAAAGGGCGGCCAGCTGGTTCGTTCGGCTGGAGCGACGGCGCAGATTGCCGCCAAGGAGGGCTCTTACTGCCTCATCAAACTCCCTTCGGGTGAGATTCGTCGGGTCCACATGGACTGCTATGCGACGATTGGCGAGGTCGGTAATAAGGACTTCTCCAAGGTGACCATCGGCAAGGCCGGGAGATCCCGCTGGCAGCACAAGCGTCCCAAGGTTCGCGGCGTGGCCATGAACCCCGTCGATCACCCTCTCGGGGGCGGCGAGGGGAAATCCTCCGGCGGGCGGCATCCCTGTTCTCCGACCGGCAAGCCGACCAAGGGGTATAAGACGCGCAAGAAGAAGAAGTACAGCAATACGATGATAGTGAAGAGAAGGAAGTAGCATGGCACGATCAGTAAAAAAAGGTCCGTATGTCAATCTGAAGCTTCTCAAGAGGATTGAAGAGCAGAACCTGGCGAACGCCAAGAAGGCGATTAAAACCTGGTCGCGCCGCTCTACCATTTTCCCCGAGATGATCGGCCATACGCTCATGGTGCACAACGGCAAGAATTTCATTCCGGTCTATATTACGGAAAACATGATCGGGCACAAGCTGGGCGAATTCGCCCCCACGCGGACCTACCGGGGGCATACCAGCAAGGACGATAAAGTGGCGAAGAGGAAATAGCGATGGAAGCACGGGCAGTCTCGAAATACAACCGGATTTCGGCACCCAAGGCGCGGCTGGTCGCCGATGCCATCAGGGGGTATTCATTTCCTGAGGCGATCGATGTCCTGAAGGCCATCCAGAAGAATATGCAGCGCAAGGCGTCGTATCTGATCCTGAACACGCTGTATTCCGCGGGCGCCAACGCCAAGTACAAAAGCCCCGACATCGCCGAGGACAAGTTGTATATCAAGAAGGTGACGGTGGACGTTGGTCCCTCGTTCAAGCGCTTTCGGGCTCGCGCCCGCGGACGTGCATCGCGGATCACGAAGCGCACCAGTACCATCACGGTGGTCCTGTCAGATGAGAGCTAGGAGCGTGGAATAGGTTATGGGTCAAAAAGTAAATCCGATCGGGCTTCGCGTTGGCGTCATACGGTCGTGGGATTCCACCTGGTATGAGGCGAAGGACAAGTACTCGCGCTTCGTCCTCGAGGATCTCAAGGTCCAGAAGTTCATCGAGAAAGAGCACAAGAGCGCGGGGATCGCGAAAATCAATATCGAACGCCTGCACGATCGCGTGAACGTGAATATCCATGCGGCACGTCCCGGCCTGCTTATCGGTCGCAAGGGTGCCGGCATCGAGGTGCTGAAAAACGATCTTCAGAAGATCGCTTCGAAGACCGTGTATATCAACATCGTGGAAGTGAAAAAGCCGGAGCGCGTCTCCAAGCTCATCGCAGAGCAGATCGCTTCGCAGCTCGTTGGGCGCTTCCCCTATCGTCGCGCGGTGAAGCAGGCGATTTCGTCGGCAATACGCGGCGGGGTGCTGGGGATAAAGGTCGCAGTGTCCGGACGCTTGAATGGAGCCGAGATTTCGCGTTCAGAATCGTACAAAGAGGGACGGATTCCGCTGCACACCCTGCGCGCCGACATCGATTTCGGATTTGCCGAGGCGCTGACAACCTTCGGCCTCATCGGCGTGAAGGTTTGGGTGTATAACGGCGACATTCTCTCGTCAGATGCGAACAAGGAAGAGGACCGATACGCGGTCAAGTAGCATAATCGAATCACGGAAAGCATCGAATACGTTAAGTAAGGGATAATTACCATGTTAATGCCCAAACGGACAAAATACCGCAAGCTGCAGCGGGGGCGCATGAAGGGCAAGGCCCAGCGCGGGTCGACGGTCGCATTTGGCGAGGTTGGGCTCAAGGCGCTCGAGTGCGGGAAGATCTCCAACCGGCAGATCGAGGCGGCGCGTGTCGCGATTACCCGCAAGATCAAGCGGGGCGGCAAGCTGTGGATCCGCATTTTTCCGGATTATCCCTTTACCAAGAAGCCGGCCGAAACCCGGATGGGGAAGGGGAAAGGCAATCCCGAGGGGTGGGTCGCGCGCATTAAGCCGGGCCGCATTCTCTTCGAGCTCGCCGGCGTGGAAGAGCCGTTGGCCAAGGAGGCGTTTCGCCTTGCCGCCTTCAAGCTTCCCGTCAAGACCAAGGTTGTATCCATTAAGTAGTTAACTGAATTTAGGGATAGGCATCATGAAAGGCAAAATTGAAGATATGAGCATCGAGGAGCTGGGCCGCAGCCTCAAGGAAACGAAGGAGGAGTTGCGGAAAGAGCGGTTCAAGTCGGTTACCAGCAAGCTCGAAAATCCCCAGAAGATAAAGGCGCTCCGACGGCATGTTGCCCGAGTCAACACCATCATGCGGGAGTATGAGCTCGGCATTCGCAATCTGAAGGGAAAGTAGCCCGGCGGAGCAGGGCAATCATTGGATGACAGGGTAAGGCAATGGGTCGGAAGAAACAGCTAGTCGGAAAGGTCGTCAGCAATAAAATGGACAAGACCATCGTCGTCAAGATCGAACGGATGATGATGCATCCGTTGTACAACAAGCCCGTCCAGTTTTCGAAGAAGGTGAAGGGGCACGACGAGAAAAACGAGTGCAGCATCGGGGACACGGTGCGCATCGAGGAAACGCGTCCGCTCTCGCGGGATAAGCGCTACCGGCTAATCGCGATTGTCGAGAAGGTCAAGTAGGCACCGGGTGCCGCAGGGCGATAAGGAGTTCGAGCGATGATACAGGTTGAAACATTTCTTGATGTGGCCGATAACAGCGGCGTCAAGCGGGTGCAGTGCATCAAGATTCTCGGCGGAACCCGGCGTCGGTACGCATCGGCGGGGGACATTATCGTGGTTGCCGTGAAGGACTCGCACCCCTCGTACGGTCTGAAGGATTCCACCGGGAAGAAGGTTCACGGCAAGGCGGTGTTGCGGGCCGTGGTGGTGAGAACGAAAAAGCCGGTGCGCCGCAAGGACGGATCGTATATTCGATTTGACGATAACGCCGTCGCGATCATCAACACCAAGAACGAGCCGATCGGTTCGCGTATCTTCGGGCCGGTTGCGCGCGAGCTCAGGGAGAAGAACTTTCTGAAGATCGTATCGCTCGCGCCGGAAGTGCTGTAAGGGGAAATCATGAAAAAGAGCGTCAAAAAGGGCTTCGTGAGAAGCGTTGTCAAAAAAGACGATAGCGTCGTGGTAACGGCGGGCGCCGATCGCGGCAAACGAGGAAAGGTTCTGTTCGTGGATCGAAGTCGCGGGCGGATCGTTGTCGAAGGGATCAACAAGAAGAAGAAGTTCGTTCGCCCCTCACAGCAGAATCCCAAGGGCGGCGCCATCAGCCTCGAGTTTCCCATCAACATCTCCAATGTGTTGCTGTTCTGCGAGAAGTGCAAAAAGGGCGTGCGCGTGAGCATGCGGATGAAGGGCGAAAAAAAGGTCCGGTCGTGCAGCGCGTGTGAGAGGAATTTCGACTAATGCCGGACGCGCGATGCGATCGGGTATAGCAGCGTAGGTGAGGAACATGTCGGCAAGATTGCGTGAAGATTATCAGAAGAGCATCCGGAAGCGGCTGTTCGAGAAAATGAAGTACTCCTCGGTGATGCAGGTCCCGCGGCTTGAGAAAATCGTCCTCAATGTCGGGATGGGCGATGCGCACTCGAATGCGACCGCGCTTACGGCCATCATCGACGAGCTGTCCACCATCACCGGGCAAAAGGCTGTCAAGACGGTCGC
The DNA here is from genome assembly GCA_029562645.1 of Spirochaetota bacterium. Classification (GTDB taxonomy): domain Bacteria; phylum Spirochaetota; class UBA4802; order UBA4802; family JAKQUI01; genus JAKQUI01. The sequence goes on along the minus strand of JAKQUI010000004.1, from coordinate 265,106 downwards.
CAAGAAGTCCATCGCGAACTTCAAGATCCGCGACGGATACGAGGTTGGCGCCCGCGTGACGCTGCGCGGTAATATCATGTTCGAGTTTCTCGATCGGCTGATCAATGTGTCGCTGCCCCGGGTCCGCGACTTCCGGGGGTTGTCCCCGAAATCGTTCGATAACTTTGGAAATTACAATTTCTCGATACGGGAGCAGATTATCTTTCCGGAAATCGACTTCGACAAGGTGGACAAGATCCACGGCATCAACGTGACGATTGTCACGACCGGGAAGAGCAGCGAGGAAGCGCGCGCGCTCCTCGATGAGTTCGGCTTTCCATTCAGGGAACAGGGGTGATAGAACATGGCAAGCACGTGCCACATTGCGAAAAGCAACTCGCCGAGAAAATTCAAGGTGCGCCAGCACAATCGCTGCAAGATTTGCGGTCGGCCACGCGCCTATCTGCGTCGCTTTGAGATGTGCCGGATCTGCTTTCGAAACCTGGCGAACGCCGGGAAGCTGCCGGGCGTCGTGAAATCATCATGGTGAATCAGTACGAGGGAGTAGTGTATTATGGGTAAGTATAACGATCCGATCGCCGATATGCTCACGAGGATCCGGAACGCCATTAAGGCGGGCCATCTCAAGGTGGACATTCCCTCGTCGAAAATGAAGGCGGCAATCGCGCGCATCCTCAAAGACGAGGGGTACATCAAGAACTACAAGGTGATTGACGACAAGAAACAGCGCATTCTGCGCGTGTATCTCAAATATACCCCGGACAACGCCTCGGCGATTTATTCGCTGTCGCGCATCAGCAAGCCGGGACGCCGCATATACGTACAGGCGGAGAGCCTGCGTCCGGTGTATAACAATATCGGGATTCGAATACTGTCGACGTCGAAGGGGATTGTTACAAACAAAGCGGCGAAACAGCTCAACATTGGCGGCGAAGTGTTGTGCGAGATATCATAACGACGAAGCGAGCGAAGAGCAATGTCACGAATTGGAAATAAGCCACTGCAGATACCCGGCGGGGTCACCGTTGAGGTTTCGAACAATGTAATCAGCGTGAAGGGCCCGCTGGGGAGCGATTCCCAGGCGATCCACGCCAGTATCGGCGTGACGCAGAAGGACGGGACGCTTCTTGTGGAAAAGCTTGGCGGTGCGGACGATAAGGCGACCCGCGCCTCCCACGGACTGTATCGTTCGCTCATCGGGAACATGCTCACCGGCGTTTCAAAGGGGTTCGAGCGAGAGCTTGAGATCGTTGGGGTCGGCTATCGCGCCCAGCAGCAGAGCAAGGATATTTCTTTCCAGCTTGGGTATTCGCATGCCATCGTCTTCCCCGCGCCGGACGGTATCACCCTCGAGGTGGTTGAGCCGACCCGCATACGGGTTAAAGGCGTAAACAAGCAGCAGGTTGGGCAGGTTGCGGCGAATATACGCGAGCTGCGTCCGCCGGAACCGTATAAGGGCAAGGGAATCAAGTACAAGGACGAATATATCAGACGGAAAGCTGGTAAGACGGGTGCATAGCAATGAATAAGGTTGACCAGAAGAAGATACGGCTTCGGCGTCGAAAGCTTCGAATTAAGCGCAAGCTGAAAGAGACCTCCGAGCGGCCGCGGATGTGTATTTCGAGAAGCAACAAGCATTTTCGGGTCCAGATCATCGACGATCGTGCGGGCGTGACGCTCGTTGCCGCGTCGACACTCGACAAGGAATTCCCAGAAATGAAGAACCGTGGAAACATCACGGCGGCGCAGGCGCTGGGTAAACTGATTGCCGAAAAAGCGAAGCAGCGCGGTGTGACGACCATTGTATTCGACCGCAACGGAATGCTGTATCACGGAAAGATTAAGGCCTTCGCCGATGCGGCGCGCGAAAGCGGCTTAACGTTTTAGGAGAGCGGACTGATGAAGATCAAACGGAAAACCGTCAATCCCGAGGGATTCGAACTCACCGAGAAGGTTGTGCTGATAAAGCGCGTCGCGAAGGTCGTGAAGGGCGGTCGTCGCTTCTCATTTAGCGCCCTCTCCGTGGTCGGTGACGAAAACGGCCATATCGGGATCGGTTTCGGGAAAGCGAACGAAGTACCCGATGCGATCCGGAAAAGCGTGGAAAAGGCGAAAAAGAACGTGTACCAGGTGAACGTGAACAAGAACACGATCCCGCATCAGGTGATCGGTTCGTTCAAGTCGGCGCGGGTGCTCCTGAAACCGGCCGTTCCCGGAACCGGCATCATCGCCGGCGCATCCGTTCGGGCGCTCGTCGAAAAGGCCGGGATCAAGGACGTGCTTGCCAAATCGCAGGGTTCACGCAATCCGATGAATATCGTAAAGGCCACCCTGGACGGATTGCTTCAACTGAGAACGCTCAAGGAGGTGGCCGACGTTCGCGAGGTCACTCTCAAGAAGATAATGAACTAATACGGGTTTTCACATGGCGAAGAAACTGATCATCAAGCAGATACGAAGCGGCATCGGCGCAAAGCCGAAGCAGCGAGCGACGTTGAGGGCGCTCGGACTGCGCCGCATGCAGCGCGAACGCACGCACGATGACACGGCCGTAATCAGGGGAATGATCAATACGGTGCAGCATCTTGTGCGCGTTACGGAAGTGAAGGAATAGTCAGAACGGATGGAGATCGATCGATGAGCGAATCCTATCGTATACAACGGCCGGCAAACCTCAAAACGCGCAAGCGGGTTGGGCGCGGCACCAGCAGCGGATCGGGAAAAACGTCCGCACGCGGGCAGAAGGGGCAGATGAGCCGTTCGGGGTGCAACCGCCGTGCATGGTTTGAAGGCGGTCAGATGCCCATCCAGCGCCGGGTCCCGAAGCGCGGGTTTAATAATAGCATCTTCAAGAAAGAGTATGAGACCGTCAACCTGGTCCAGCTGGCGAAGATCGATGTTGCGGTCATCACTGCGACGGTGCTCTTCAAGAAGGGGATGATCCGGCAGGAGACCGCGCTGGTGAAGATTCTGGGGACCGGTGAGTTGTCGAAGACGGTGACCGTCGAGGCGCACGCCTTTTCCGGAACCGCGCGCGATAAGATCGTTGCCGCCGGCGGACAGGCGGTCGTGGTGGCGAAGAAGGCGGCGAAAAAACCGACAAGCAAGTAGGAAACTATGGCTGGCGCGATAATAAATATCTTCAAGATCCCCGAGCTCCGCACACGGGTTCTGTTTACGCTGTTCGTACTGGTGGTGTACCGGATCGGTGCGCACGTTCCCATCCCGGGCATCAATGTAACGGCGCTCACGGAGTACTTCAACCAGGCGGGCAAGTCGGGCATGCTCGACTTTTTCGACCTTTTCGCCGGTGGAGCGCTCAAGCGCTTCACGGTTTTCGCGCTGGGCATCATGCCGTATATTTCGGCGTCGATTATCATGCAGCTCCTCAATACGGTCATTCCCGCGCTCGAGAAGCTCGCCAAGGAAGGCCCCGAGGGCCAGAAGAAAATCAATTTGTATACGAAGTATGGGACGGTGGTCCTCTGCGCGATCCAGGCGCTGGGGTTGACCTTCTGGATGAAATCGATGACGACGGCCAGCAAGGGGTCGGTCGTGCCGGCTGATTCGGGCATCGGATTCATCATCACCACGGTGATCGCCATCACGACCGGCACCATGGTGCTGATGTGGCTCGGGGACCAGATCACCGAAAAGGGCATTGGAAACGGCATTTCATTGCTCATCTTCGCGGGTATCGTCGTGCGGCTGCCGCAGGCCTTCATGGAGTCCATGCGCCGCATCGTGTCCCAGAGCGACCCGATCATCGGGGTTATCCTTATTGGCTTTTTCGTGATGGTTGTTGCAGCGTCGATTCTCCTGACGCTCGGAACGCGCAAGATTCCGGTGCAATACGGCAAGCGGATCGTCGGCCGGCGCATGGTGCAGATGACCTCGCAGGCGATCCCGCTGCGTGTCAATGCCGCGGGCGTGATCCCGATCATCTTCGCGTCCTCCGTGGTGCTCTTTCCCACGCAGATCGCAAATATGCTGCAGGTGAACAAGTATGCGGTGTTCGCGAATCTGCAGTACTATCTGTCTCCCGGCCAGGTGCCGTACATCATCCTCTATAGTCTATTGATTGTTTTCTTTTGCTATTTTTACACGGCGATCCAGTTCAACCCGGTTGATATTGCCGACAATCTCAAGAAGTATGGCGGGTTCATTCCCGGTATCCGGCCGGGGAAAAACACGTCCGATTATATCATGCACATCCTGAACCGGATCACGCTGTCCGGGTCGATCTTTCTGGCGTTTATCGCCATCATCCCCGACCTGGTCATCCGGATCTGGCCAGAGGAGGTGCCGGCCGAGATGGCGTATATGTTCGGCGGGACTTCGCTGCTCATTATCGTTGGCGTAACGCTGGACACCTTGAAGCAGATCGAGTCGCAGCTCTTGATGCGGCATTATGACGGATTTGTCCGCAAGGGAAGGATCAAAGGCAGGCACTAGATGTGGCGATCTTTCTCTATAATGACGAGGAGATAGGCAGGATTCGGGAATCGTGCGCGCTCGCCGCGCATGTGCTTGACGAAATTGACCGGATCATCGATGTGGGCGTAACCACGTATGAGCTTGACCGGTTTGCGCGCGACATCATTGCGAAGCACCGGGCACGGCCGGCGTTTTTAGGGTACAAGGGATTTACAGCCGCGCTGTGCACCTCGATAAACGAGGTTGTGGTGCATGGAATACCCAGCAAAAGCGCGCGATTAAAAAGCGGCGATATCGTGGGTATAGACGTTGGGGTGTTTTTGGACGGATATTACGGCGATACCGCGCGGAGTTTCGCGATCGGCGCCATATCCAAAGAAGCGCGGCAGCTCATGGACGTAACCAGGGCGTCGCTGTATGCCGGTATTGATCGGTGCGTGGTGGGAAACCGAATTTCCGACGTATCGCATGCGATCGAGGCGTATGTTGTTCAATATGGATTTCTGCCGGTCCGTGAGTTTGTCGGGCATGGGATCGGGCGGTCGCTTCACGAAGAGCCGCCCATCCCCAATCATGGAAAGCCGGGACGCGGGCCGCGCATCAAAAACGGCATGGTGTTGGCGATTGAGCCGATGATAAACGTTGGCACGTATTTGGTGGATGTTGACCAGAAGGACGGGTGGACCGTCTATACGAAGGATCGAAAGCTCTCTGCGCATTTTGAACACACGGTTGCCGTTGTCAATGGCCGGGCGGAGATTCTGACAAAAGGGAATAATTTCAGCTGATCGAGCGGGAGTATGGCGAAGGAAGAGCCAATTGTTGTAGAGGGCGTTGTTATTGAGCCGTTGCCAAATGCGATGTTCCGGGTGATGCTCGATAATGGCCATAAAATATTGGCTCATATATCGGGGAAGATGCGAATGCACTACATCCGCATTCTGCCGGGAGACCGGGTGACGGTTGAGCTTTCGCCATACGATCTGTCCAGGGGCCGAATAACGTATCGCTCCAAGAACTAGGGCAGGCGGATCAATATTGCTGTTGTGTGGGGTTTGTGATGAAGGTGCGAGTGTCAGTTAAAAAGGTGTGCAGCGATTGTAAAATCATCAAGCGGCACGGCGTGGTGCGCGTTATCTGCAAGAACGCGCGTCATAAGCAGCGGCAGAAGGTCCGGACCGCAAGTAAATAACTCTTCAGAGGTTAATGGGATATGGCCCGTATAGCAGGTATCGATTTACCGAACAATAAGCGGATAGAGGTCGCGTTGACCTATATCTTCGGCATCGGACCGAGCACATCGCACAAGATACTCGCCGAGACCGGCATCAATCCTGACGTGCGGGTGAAGGATCTTCGGGACGACGAGATCAACTCCATCAAGAAGCTCATCGAACAGAGCTACAAGGTGGAGGGCGATCTGCGAACCGAGGTCGCGATGAACATCAAGCGGCTCATGGATATCGGCTGCTATCGAGGGATTCGACATCGCCGCGGTCTGCCGGTTCGCGGCCAGAACACGAAGAACAACGCCCATACGCGGAAGGGCAATCGCAAATCCGCGCAGGCAAAGAAGAAAAAAGCATAAGAGGGAGTGACGATTCGTGAAGCAGAAAGGGCAAAAGAAAAAGAAAGAAAAGAAGATCGTCCCCATCGGGAGGGTCTGCATTCAGGCGAGCTATAATAATACGATCATCACCATAACCGACATGGAGGGCCAGGTGATATCGTGGGCGTCCGCCGGCGGTGAGGGGTTCCGGGGCTCCCGGAAGTCGACGCCGTTTGCCGCGCAGACCGCGGCAAAGACCGCCGTGGGCAAGGCCATCGATATCGCGGGGCTCAGGAGTGTCGAGGTGTTCGTGAAGGGACCCGGCATCGGCCGTGAGGCCGCTATCCGGTCGCTGGCACAGGCGGGCCTGGCGGTCACCAAGATCAAGGACGTTACGCCGATTCCACATAACGGCTGTCGTCCGCCAAAACGACGCAGAGTGTGAGGACGGGAGAGCATGGGAAGATATACCGGACCATCGTGTAAACTATGCCGGCGCGAGGGCGTGCCGTTGATGCTGAAGGGGCAGCGCTGCCTGACGGACAAGTGCGCCGTGAAGAAGAAAAAATATCCGCCTGGGCCGCCCCGAAAGCGGCGGTCGAAACTCTCCGAATACGGCATTCAGCTGCGGGAGAAGCAGAAGATCAAAAAGAGCTATGGACTGCTTGAGAAGCAGTTTAAGCTGATTTTCGAGGAAGCCTCTCGAATGAAGGGCGTGACCGGCCACAACATGCTCTCGCTCCTCGAGCGACGGCTTGACAATGTGGTGTATCGCATGGGGTTCGCGACATCGCGCAAGCAGGCGCGGCAGTTTGTCCAGCACCGGCATGTCCTGGTGAATGATCGCATCGTCGACATTCCCTCGTTTGTGGTTCGTGAGGGATTCGAGGTGCGTATCGGCGATTCCTTTAAGGAGAGCGCCATGCTGACCGATGCGGTAAAGCTGTCGAAGGCGATCAGCTCGGTCCCGGAGTGGATCAACGCCGATTTCGAAAATAAATCGGGCAAAGTGGTCCGGTTGCCGAATCGGCAGGATGTTACCGCGAACATTAACGAGCAGCTCGTGGTGGAACTCTATTCGAAGTAACGGTCGATGCGGCGGAAACGAGTCCGCGCAACGGCCAGTCAGTCTGGGATGATGAAGATTTTGTGGAGGGACGGATGGCTCTAAAAAGCCTCTTAAAAGGGTTCAAGAGACCCAATAAAATATCCTTTGAACACGACGAGTTGAAAAAGGATTACGGGCGGTTTGTCGCGGAGCCCTTCGAGAAAGGATACGGCCTCACGCTGGGCAATTCGCTTCGTCGCGTGTTGCTCTCGTCGATCGAGGGTGCGGCGATCACGGCGATCAAGATAGAGGATGTGCCGCACGAGTTCCACGCAATCGACGGAGTCTACGAGGATGTCGCTCGGATTATCTTAAACCTGAAGAAGCTCCGGTTTCGGTATCATGGCGAGCTTCAAAAGGTTCTTCATATCGTCAAGAAAGGTCCCGGCGACCTCACGGGGCAGGATTTTAACATTGATTCCGATGTCGAGGTGATGAATCCCGAGCTGGTGATCGCGACCCTCAACGAAAAGGGCGTTATTGACATGGAGGTGGAGATCCGGCGCGGGCGCGGGTATGTCCCCGCCGAGATCAATAAGAACAACACCGAGGTTGTGGGCGTTATCCCGATCGACGCGATTTTCACACCGGTCAAAAAGGTGAACGTGAAGGTGGAGGACACCCGCGTTGGCCAACGCACGGATTACGACCGGCTGATTCTGGAAGTGTGGACGGACGGGACCATCACGCCGGAGGACGCGCTCGGCCAGGCTGCGAAGATAATTAAGGATCACCTGACCATTTTTATCAACTTCGAGGAAGAGATTGAGGAGGAGACCGAGGTCGTTGACGAGAAAATGGAGAAGATGCGCGTTCTCCTATCGAAGAAGATCGACGAGATCGAGTTTTCCGTGCGGGCGTTCAACACCCTTCGCAGTCTCGATATCAACAAGCTTGAGATATTGGTCCAGAAGACCGAGGACGAGCTCGGTAAGTCAAAGCACGTGAATGAACTTGTGGTAAAGGAAATCAAGGGTCGGTTGGACGAGCTGCATCTGAGCCTCGGACTCAAATAGCGGACCCGGGACGAACGAACGAGTGGAGTTAACGGAACATGAGACATTTAAAAGGTGTGAAGCAATTGGGGCGTCTTCAGTCCCATCGCAAGGCGATGTTCGCGAATATGCTTACCTCGCTGTTCACGCATGAGCGGATAGTCACCACGAAGCAAAAGGGTCGCGAGCTCATCCGGTTTTCCGATCGGTTGATTTCCCGAGCGAAGGGATGCGTCGACCTTCCCGAGCAGGACGCCAAGAAGGTCCACAATAAGCGGATCGTTCTCAAGACCATTCGGAAGCGGGAAGTCATGAGCAAGCTCTTCGACGATATCGCGCCGCGCTACAAGGAGCGCAATGGCGGGTATACGAAACTCTATCTGCTGGGACGCCGCCGTGGCGATGCGGCCGAAATGGCCCTGGTGGAGCTTGTTGAGCGGCGAGTTGTCGAGGCGAAAGTCGACAAGGCGGATGCCAAGGGGAAAAAAGACAAGAAGGAAAAAAAGGAAAAAGACAAGGATAAAGTCAAAGATAAAGCCAAAGGAAAGGACAAGGACGAGTAACGTGCAGTAAGGGCACGGCTTTTGCAGGGCGAAAAAAAGGGGGCCATTGGCCCCCTTTTTCGTTATCGTCGTCCTTTCGATGGTTCTTCTTTTTTGCTGTCCTTTGGCGCTTTTCCCGCCCGGGCAAGTTCATGGGTATGAATGAGCTTGAGGTTGTCGTTTGCATCGACCTTGAAAATGTCGGGGATTCTATCGTCGAAAACCGGATCAAGCGACGCAGACGAGAGATTGTGCCGCTTCATGATTGAGGTGACCTCGTGTTTCTTGAGAATGCGATGGATCTCGATCCCATATTGCTTGGCCTGACGGCAGGTTTCGATGACATCCGCATAGCGTCCCATGATGAAGTCGAGGTCGCCGAATTTTTTCTCCTTTTTATCGATAACGATCTTGAGATCGGGGTCGTTGTACATGCGGCGGGCGTCTTGGAGTCGTTTGTAGCCCTCGCGAAGATAGTTTTCGATCGTTTGCTTGTCCTGGAAAAAATGGTATTCCTTTTCTTTGTATGGCTTGATGTCCTTCAGCGGGTCGAAGGGCTTGCCGAAGTATCTGGCCATGCCGCTTTGACGGCCATAGGAGATGAGAATGTCGAATGAATTCTTTGAGGTCGAATCGAGAATCTCCTTGGTCCGTTTGAGGTACAACTCGGCCATGGTGCTGTAGAGGGCGCTGAGCTCGATCTTCACCTCGGTGAAGCGAAGCTGGTGCTTCTTGCTGTCCTTGTCCACATACGTATATTCGCGCGCGTAATAGTCCTCGGCGCACCGCTGGAAGGTGTTCTTGGTGCTTTCGTATTTCGTTTTCATTGAATCGTCGGCGAAATTCATCACCATGATGCGAAGGTTCCGCAACAGCGTGATGGTGTTGTAATAGTCGATATTCGATTTTGCGGCGCTCGATATGGCGTATGCGGTGTCGGCGGCGCAGCACAGCGTCAGCGCGAGTAGTGCGGCTATCGTTGCCCGGAAGGGGGTCATGGGGATACCTCGCATGGGTGTTTTCTTTTTTATCGGCATTGCACGGAAGAATCTTGAACAGTTATTCATTTATGCTCCAGGGGAAGTGTACTGGAAAGCATCGGGCGGGGCAAGAAAAAGTATTGAAATATTATGTCATTTTTATAGCGTGATTCCATAGCTGAGAGGGGTCATGAAGGAAAGCGATCAAAAGGCGGCGAAAAAAATATCCTTCCGGCAGAAGGAGCCGACCAAGTGTCCGGTGTGCTCGTTCGAATTTTTCCGGGAGGAGATGCTTACCGGCGGCGGGCGGCTCATCGCGGGCAAGCTGACTGACGAACTGCGGCGCCTCTACGATAAAAACGAGAAGTTCGGCAAGGTGTACCCAATGGCATATGTGCTGACCGTGTGTCCGCGCTGCCTGTATACCGCGTATCCGAAAGACTTTGGGATACTGACGGACGAAGAAAAAAAGAAGATGCAGGGGACCGCGCAAGCGCGGATCAACTCAGTAAAAAAGTTTTTTGGTGATATCGATTTCCGGGAGGACCGCTCGCTGGTCCTCGGCGCGGCATCATATTTGCTTGCCGTCGATTGTTACAGTTTCAGGCGCAAGGAAGTGGCCCCCACGTTTAAAAACGCGATGTCGTCGATCCGCGCCGCGTGGCTCTTCGGCGATCTCGCGCGTGAGGTTCCGGAAAAGCCCTACGGGAAGATATCGCAGTTTTTTTACAAGAAGTCGTATGCGTACTACATGCAAGCGATCGATCTCGCGCAAACCGGCGGGGAGACGCTTGAGGCCGCCGGGCACATTGGTCCGGATACGGATAAAAACTGGAGCTATGAGGGGCTCCTGTATATGTGCGCCATCCTTACCGTGAAGGTCGGTGCGCAGGAGCCGGATCTGGCCAAACGGCTCGAGAGCTTTGAAAAGACAAAGCGCTTCCTGAGCCGTCTCTTTGGCGTGGGGAAATCGTCCAAGTCGAAACCGGGCGCCCTCATCGACATGACGCGCGATCTGTATGAACGGATGAATGCGATGATTGAGGAATGGAACCAGCAGGCGGGCCAGCCGGATCAGACCGAATAGCGCTCACGATCCAGTACGATGGAACGCGTTTCGAGGGTTCGCAGATACAGGCGCGCGGGCGGACGGTGCAGGGAGAGCTGGAGCGGGCGCTCGAGCTTCTGACGAAGCGGCATATTCGGTTGATCTTTTCCAGTAGGACCGATTCCGGCGTTCATGCGATCGAGCAGGTTGCGCATTTCGAGGGGCCGCCCGGTATCGCGCTCAGCCGGTTGTGCATCGGGCTCAACGGTATTGCCGAGCGCGATGTTTCGATACGAAACGCCTATCGCGTACCCGCTGATTTTCATGCGCGCTATAGCGCCGTCGAGCGCGAGTATATATACTGCATCCATAATCATCCCAATCGCAGCCCGTTTTCCCGTTACCGCGCCATGTGGGTCCGCGAGCCGCTCGACGTCGATTATCTCAGATGCGCGCTTGGGCCGCTTACCGGCGAAATGGATTACGCCGCCTTTTGTAAAAAGAAATCAGCGGAAGCGGAGCGTTCGACCGTTCGACGGATTTCCCATGCCGATGTTGCGCGTTGGGATGATTATATCATTGTCGTTATCAGGGGCAATGCCTTTCTTCACAATATGATCCGCGTCATCGTGGGGACGATGATTTCGTTGCATCGCGAGGGACGCGACCCGGAGCACATGCGGTCGGTGCTCTCCTCGGCAAGCCGCATGGCCGCGGGATTCACCGCCCCGCCCTATGGGCTGTATCTCAATCGCGTGATATACGATCCGCCGCTTTCCTCGATGGAGGCTGCGTTTAAATAATTCGCGAGTGCGGGTATTTTTATTTGACAAAACCGTTGCGCGGATTGCTGTAAGTCCCATAATGAGGGGGCGCATCCTGCCCGGCCTTCTCCCTGGGGATGCTTTTTCCTGTAACATATCGGATTCTTGTAAATCGAACGGGTGATGAGAAAACTTTTCATAGCTGCCTGCGTCATGTGCATGGTGCTCGTATCGCTCTCGGCGCATGCCCGGCAGGGGCGGAAGAAGGACCCGTTTACGAAATTCCAGGCGGGGTTTTGGTTCGGGCCGATCACTCCCGTGTACACGACCGCCGATGACGTGAACAAAAGCCTTGGGGGCGGCATCTTTTTACGATCGTTGACGTTTCTCGATTCGTTTAAACTCGGTATCGACGCGTCCTATGAAAAATTCGAATCGCGCGGCGTTAACAAGCTCATCCTCTGGCCGGTGTACGGAAGTCTGCTGTGGCGCATTCCGCTGAAAACCCCGCTGGTGATTCAGCTGAAGGCGGGCGGGGGTGGCTGCTATGTGACGATCTATCCGGACCGGGCGAGCCAGTGGGACCCGATGTTCATGCTCGGAGGAGAGGTTTCCTTTCCGGCGGGAAAGTGGGTCAATATCGGTCTTCGGATCGAGTATCTGTGCATTTACGAAAATCACATACCCGGCTCGGTTCGCAACGGACACATCGTCAATGCCGGGATCAGTCTGTATTTCAATTTCGGGAGCTGATGCGAATGTCATGAAAGTGGTCGTATTGTTAATGATTGTTTTCGCGCTTGGCTGCGGGAAGAAGGCCCTGTTCGACGAGCTGGCCGAAAATCGACTCAAGGTTGTAATCAAGGGGACCTATGAGTCGAATGATCCACGCAGCTGGCTGGGCGCATTCCCGGATGATAATTCGATCGATGACGGAATCGCGAATACCGAGCTGCCGACGCGCCTGATGCTTGATATTGCCGAGATACAGCTGCTCGATAAAGAAGGGGGTGTTGAGCCGTTCTCGAAATACCGCGAGGTGTACACGCTCGATCTCAATGACTCGGAGCCCTTTTTTAGCGGAATGGGCATCGGTCATCCGAACGATGACGTGGAGGCCGGGCGTCTGTGGACCGGGATGCGGTTGTTTTTGCGGAAAATGGTGTTCGACGGGGCGATGCAATATCATCTGATACCCGGCGAGCCGGGCATCGGGACATGGACGAGCGATGGCAAGCTCTACACGATCTTCGATGTGGACAGCGTCGAAGGTCTGGATGTCAATCCACTCCAGGTGAACACGTATTATGACAGCCTCAAGCAAAACGCGAAAGAGATCAATCGCATCTTTCCTTTGAAAATTCCGATTATTGGCGGATTGAACTTCAATTACGCCAACGATGAGACGGTCCTCGAGATCCGCCTTGTGTTTAAAAATTTCGTCAAGCGCTATGAGTATGATTTCGTACGTGACGGCTATCATTACATCTATCGCTATTTCGGGCCTTCGGACTGGCTGCGGGACGTGGTCGCCGACGATGCGGTGATTGGCGGGAATATTATCGCCGTGGCGCGGTCGTATGTGCGCGGTAAAACGGTCGACATCACGAATGCGCACACGACGGGGATAACCGTCGTGGCCAATTCTTATGTGGCTGCGGTTGGGCCTGACAGCTTGTGCGCTTCATTGAACCGGCCGTCCGTTGTACGGCCGACCTTGCGAACATCCGGCACGCCACCAGCACAGTGCGATAATCCGAAAGGACCGCATGTCCCGATTCCGAATGATATTGAAAGCTATCTCGATTATTACTTGAAGTACGAGAAGTACAAGGAAAACTACAATCTGTTTGCCGCATGCGTTAGCGATGGATCGTTTTCTACGTTGTGGGACGAGTATAACGATTCGCGTAATGCATATTTGCTTCCTGCTGTGGCGACATGGACCAGTGATGGATCCTTTACGCTGAAAAATGTGCCGTACAATTCTTCATGGAAAATATGCCATCGCCAAACATCCCCCGGTGCGGGAGATCTGCCCGAGTTTACCGATAATGCCGGTGATTTCGTTGTTGTCACAATCGATGGGGGTGGTAATGTTGCTATCTCCCCATAAATGTATCCCCGTGTAAAATCGATACGGTAAATAATGTATTGACAACCGGGGCGGGTTCACAAGAATCCGCCCTGATTTTATTTTTGGGCGCAATGAACGATGCGCTTGGCAGGTACGTATGAAAATAATCGTCCAGAAATACGGCGGCACCTCGGTCGGGACCACGGAACGGATCAAGGCGGTCGCGCAGCGGATCAAGGGGTACATCGACAACGGGTATTCGGTGGTGGTCATCGTCTCGGCGATGGGGAAATCGACCGACGAGCTGGTGCGGCTTGCCGGTGAGATCACCGCGCAACCGAGCAAGCGCGAGATGGACATGCTGCTCTCGACCGGCGAGCAGATATCGATCGCGCTCCTGGCGATGGCGCTCCACGAGGCGGGGCTGACTGCGGTATCGTACACGGGATCGCAGATCCGGATGGTGACCGATGGGAATTTCACCAACGCCAAGATCCACAGCATCTCGTCGGAGAAGATCCATGACGCGCTCAGAAGCAACAACGTGGTCATCGTGGCGGGGTTCCAGGGGGTCGATCGTGACGACAATATCACCACGCTGGGACGCGGCGGATCAGACACCTCCGCGGTGGCCATCGCGGCGGCGCTGGGCGTCCGCGATTGCGAGATCTACACCGACGTGGACGGGGTCTATACGGCCGATCCGCGGATCGTCGCCCGGACGCGGAAGCTCCGCGAGATCAGCTATGAGGAGATGCTCGAGCTCGCGCGGCTCGGCGCCGGAGTTTTGCATTCGCGCTCGGTTGAGTTTGCGAAGAAATACGATGTGCGGCTGCACGTGCGATCGAGTTTCAGCTCGGAAGAGGGCACAATTGTCACATCCAGGGAGGAGATGATGGAAAAATTCGTTATCAGCGGCGTGACCGCAAAATCCGACGAGGCCAAGGTGACCATTCGGGACATCGTCGACCGACCGGGCGTTGCGTCAAAGCTCTTCGGATGCCTGGGGGAGAACAAGATATATGTAAACATGATTGTGCAGTCCACGGGACATGACGGCAAGGCGTCGATATCGTTTACGGTTAAAAAGGACGATTTGGCCCGCGCAAAAGAATTGTGCGGCGGCCTCAAGGGCGATCTCGGCGGTACGTCGGTGGAATCAAAAGAAGATATCGCCATCGTGTCCGCCGTCGGAGTGGGCATGCTGTCTTCGTACGGCGTCGCCGGCAGGATGTTCGAGGTGCTCTCCCGTGAGAATGTCAATATCGAAATGATCTCGACCTCGGAGATCGGCATCTCCTGCGTCATTGACAGCAAATATGCGGAGCTCGCGGTAAAGATCATCCACAAGGCGTTTCTCGAAGAGAACCAGTGATGGCGGTCCATGCGTTGGACGCTTTAGGCCTCGGTCGCGGGCGGCGATGATCACCGTCGGGGTGCTTTTCGGCGGGAGGACGGGCGAACATGACGTATCGCTGTGCTCGGCCGCCTCGGTCGTGTCGGCGTTGGACGCGAGCCGGTACGCGGTGGTGGCGATCGGCATCGACCGTGCGGGTCGCTGGTATGTGCAGGACGCGCCGGGGGTTGTCCCGGACCCTGAGTTTGGCCGCAAGATGCGTTTGGAGCGGACCGGCACGTGGCTTGCCGCGAATCATCCCGATGACAATCGTTTGACGTTACGCGAGATCGGTTCCGGCCAAGAGGTGCGGCTCGATGTGGTGTTCCCCGTGATGCATGGGACCTACGGCGAGGACGGCACGCTGCAGGGGCTTCTCGAGCTGGCGATGGTCCCCTATGTCGGCGCGGACGTGATCGGATCCGCCATCGGGATGGACAAGGACGTATCCAAGCGGCTGCTCGCCCAGGCGGGCATCCCGGTGACTCCCGGGGTGACGGTGTCCCGTCGCGATTGGGAGCGACGGAAGCGCGAGATGGTCGATGAGGCTATCGGACGGCTTGGCCTCCCGCTGTTCGTGAAGCCGTCCTGCGCGGGATCGTCGGTTGGCGTGAGAAAAGCGAAGATCGAGGCGGAGCTTTGTGACGCCGTCGATTTTGCGATGCAATTCGACACCAAGGTGCTCGTGGAGCGGTCCGTCCCCTGTCGTGAGATCGAGTGCGCCGTCCTGGGCAATGACGAGCCTGCCGCATCCGTGCTGGGCGAGATCGTTCCGAACCACGAGTTCTATTCCTACGAGGCGAAATATCTCGATCCCGACGGGGCGCGTCTTTCGATACCGGCCGATGTCCCGTCCGCGCTCGCGGAGGAGATCCGCTCCTGCGCCTGCCGCGCCTTCACTGTCCTGTGTTGCGCCGGACTCGCGCGGGTCGATTTTTTTCTCGATCGCGAAACCGGCGCCTACTATCTGAATGAGATCAACACCCTTCCCGGTTTTACCAGCATCAGCATGTATCCCAAACTCTGGGAGGCGAGCGGTCTTCCGTACGCCGCGCTCTTGGACCGGCTCATCGATCTCGCATTCGAGCGGCACGCCGTTCGCGCAGCTCTAAAAACGGAGTGTTGATGCGCGCGCCGTCGGTGGGTCGATAGCGTGTCCGCCCGTGCGTTTCCGGAGCGGTGTCGCGCGGTCCTGTTCGACATGGACGGCGTGATCGTCGATTCGATGCCGTATCACGCCGATGCGTGGATGGGCGCGATCCGCGAATGCTGCGGGCTTGAGCTTTCGCGCGAGGACATTTTTCGCCGGGAGGGGATGCCCGGCATCACGTCAATCATCGACATCCTGTCGGAAAAAAACGCGCCGATCCCGGACGAGGCGGAGCTTGTCCGCATACGCGAGGCCAAGCTGCGAATCTTCGAGCATGCCGTCGTCCGAGTGTTTCCCGGCGTCGCGGACATCCTCGCAATGCTGGCGAAGCGAAACATTGCGCGCGGCCTGGTGACCGGATCGATGCGACGCTCGGTGCGGCATCTGCTGCCGCCGACGCTGCGCACCGCGTTTCAGGCGATCGTCACCGGCGATGACATCCGCAATGGAAAGCCGCATCCGGAGCCGTACCTGTCCTGCCTCGCGCGGTTGGGCGTGGACGCGGCGCAGGCGATCGCCGTGGAGAACGCGCCCATGGGCATCCGCTCGGCAAGGGGCGCGGGCCTCGCCTGCGTCGCCATACGGACGACGCTCGACGAAACGCATCTTTCCGAGGCCGACGCAATCGTCCCCGATCATGACGCGCTGAGGACGTTTCTGGAGAAAGCGCTCGGGGCGTAAGGAGCATTTCTTTTTTCGTTGACAACCCCCCGATTCGATTTCATTATGCTGAATCGCGCAATGCCCTGATCCGATCACTCCAATGAGCTGCACAAGCGGTGGTGTATGAATCTAGCCTGGGTGCCGAACTCTCTCACGCTGGGGAATCTCCTCCTCGGTTTCATGTCTATCGTCATTGCCAGCCACGGCGGAGCGCCGGCGGCGACCATTGCCGGGGCGCTGATACTCGGCGCGGCGCTCCTGGACGGATTCGACGGGCAGGCCGCGCGCGCCCTCAAGGTCACAAGCCCACTCGGCGCCGAGCTGGATTCGCTGGCCGACTGCGTCGCCTTCGGAGTGGCGCCGGGCTATCTGGCCTACAAAGCCTATCTCTCTGGCATCATCGTGTCCGGCATCGCGGTCCCGTATATCAACATCCCCTTCGATTTCGGGATCTTCATCGCGGCCCTGTTTCCTATCTGCGCCGCCTACCGGCTCGCGCGCTTTAACGTCAATTCGGACTCGAAGTCGTTCACCGGGCTGCCGTCGCCAATCGCCGGGATCATCGTGGCCGTCGTGCCCATTTTCATAGGCGACGTCATTCTTGCCGATACCATCTATCGCGTGATATTCGCGGTTCTCTTTTCGCTTGTCGCGCTCCTGATGGTGTCCACGGTTCGCTACTCGAAGCCGCAGGCCACTTTTTTCCAGCGCTATATCTTCGTGAAAATCGTTCTGCTGCTCGCCATTTTCGCCCTGCTGGTGCTGTTGTTCCGTGAATGGTCGGTCTTCATCGTGCTGGCGCTCTATATCCTGTCGGGGTTGGTGAGCTTTATCATTCAGTTTATTCAGGACCATAAGTACTGACCGCACGAACGGGCGATCTCGAATGTGGGGCCGTCACTGATGTCGGCCCCTTTGTGTTGATGGGGGTGTTGTCATGAGCGATTTTTCGCATTACGAAAAGGACGGCCGCTCGGTCATGGTCGATGTCTCGGCGAAACGCGAGACGAGCCGACTGGCGCGCGCGTCCGGCTTCGTTTCGATGAGCGCCGAGACGATCGACGCGATCGAAAACCGCCTGCTTCCGAAGGGAGACCCGTTTGAAGTGGCGCGGGTTGCGGGCATTCTCGCCGCGAAGGGGGCCTCGGGCCTCATTCCCATGTGCCATCCGCTCATGATCACCTTTGTCGATGTCGTCATTCGCATTGACCGACCGGCCGGAGGGGTCGTGATTGAATCGGAAATCCGACTCAACGGGAAAACGGGAGCCGAGATGGAGGCGCTCATGGCGGTAAGCGTTGCCGCGCTCACCGTTTACGATATGTGTAAGGCGGTTGATGCATCAATGGTACTAGGCAATATCCATCTTGTTGAAAAGCGCGGCGGGAAGTCGGATATTACGCGGGATATTTAAAAAATACATTTTCGAGATATTGCGCCGTATTTTATTATATTATTCAATAATTAGCAATAATCGCTTTAAATTAGCCTAAATCTGGCTTGAATTATCGTTATAAAAATATATATTTATTTTTGTTAGCACTCGTTTTGACGAGTGCTAACAAAACCACATCGATTTACTTAATTCAAATGCATAACTAAATAGAGACTTATGTCTCTATGTCCGCTTGAATTAGGGTATAACTATCAACGCATTAAAAGTATAGTAAGGAGGAGTAAATGGCTATCAAACCATTAGGAGACAGGGTTCTTCTTGAAGTGATCGATGACGATCTTCAAAAGCAAGGTTCGATCTACATTCCCGATACCGCAAAGGAGAAACCCCAGCAGGGTAAAGTCGTGTCCGTCGGCAACGGCCGCTACGAGGACGGAAAGCTCATTCCGCTGGATGTGAAGGCGGGAGACACGGTGCTCTTCGGCAAATATTCCGGTACCGAGGTCAAGTATCAGGGCAAGGAGTTCCTGATCGTACGCGAGAACGATATACTCGCAGTGATCGACTAACAGGAGAGGAGTGACAGACAATGGCAAAGATTTTACAGTATAACGAGGAAGCGAGACGATCAATCATGACGGGCGTCAATAAGCTGAACGACGCCGTCAAGGTTACCCTCGGCCCCCGCGGCCGCAATGTCGTGATCGACAAGAAATTCGGTTCGCCAACCATCACCAAGGACGGCGTGACTGTCGCGAAGGAGATCGAGCTCGAGGAGCCCTTCGAGAACATGGGGGCGCAGCTCGTGAAGGAAGTCGCGACCAAGACCAACGACGTGGCCGGCGACGGCACCACGACGGCGACGCTGCTGGCGACCGCGATCTACCGCGAGAGCCTCAAGAACGTGACAGCCGGATCGAATCCGGTGAACCTCAAGCGCGGCATCGACCAGGCGGTGAAGGCGGCCGTCGATGCGGTGAAGAACCTGTCCCGCGAGATCAAGGACAAGAAGGAGATCGCCCAGGTCGCGGCCATCTCCGCGAACAACGACAACGAGATCGGCGAGCTCATCGCCGAGGCGATGGAAAAGGTCGGCAAGGACGGCGTGATCACCGTTGAGGAAGCCAAGTCCATCGACACGCACCTCGAGGTTGTTGAGGGGATGCAGTTCGACCGCGGTTACATCTCGCCCTATATGGTGAACAACCCCGATACGATGGAGGCGGTGTTCGAAAACGCCTACATCCTCATCAACGAGAAAAAGATTTCGACCATGAAGGACCTGCTGCCCGTGCTCGAGAAGGTGGCGCAGGCCGGCAAGCCGCTCGTCATCATTTCCGAAGAGGTTGAGGGCGAGGCGCTGGCGACCATCGTGGTGAACACCCTGCGCAAGACCATCTCCTGCGCGGCCGTGAAGGCGCCCGGCTTCGGCGATCGCCGCAAGGCCATGCTCGAAGACATCGCCATCCTCACCGGCGGACAGGTGATTTCCGAGGACCTGGGCCTCAAGCTCGAGAACACGACGGTTGAAATGCTCGGCAAGGCCAAGAAGATCATCGTGGACAAGGAGAACACGACGATCATCGAGGGCGGCGGAAAAGCGAAAGAGGTGCAGGCGCGCATCAGCGTCATCAAGAAGCAGATCGAGGAGACCACCTCGGACTACGACAAGGAGAAGCTCCAGGAGCGGCTTGCGAAGCTCGCCGGCGGTGTTGCCGTCATCAATGTCGGTGCGGCCTCAGAGGTCGAGCTGAAGGAAAAGAAGGCGCGCGTCGAGGATGCGCTTTCGGCCACTCGTTCGGCGGTTGAAGAGGGTATCGTTCCCGGCGGCGGGATGGCGCTCCTGTATGCGCAGAAATCCGTGATCGAGCTCGTGGGCAAGCTCCAGGGCGACGAGAAGATCGGCGCCGAGATCATCGTGCGCGCGGTCGAGGAGCCGATGAAGACGATCGCGAGCAATGCGGGCGTCGAGGGTTCGGTGATCGTCGAGCGCGCCAAGGGCGAGAAGACCAATATCGGATTCAATGCCAGCACGCTGGTGTGGGAAGACCTCGTCAAGGCGGGGATCATCGATCCGGCGAAGGTCGTTCGCACGGCGCTTCAGAACGCATCGTCGGTCGCGGGTATTCTCTCGACCACCGAGGTGCTCATCACCGATAAGAAGGAAGATGAAAAGGCCCCGGCAATGCCCGGCGGGATGCCTCCCGGCGGCATGTACTAGAAGTACGCATATGCAGTAACGAGCCAGCGAAGGCGGGGAGAGCTTCCCCGCCTTCGCTGTTTCTAAGGGGTTTCGCGCTTTACAAATACGATACTATCTTCAATCTTCATCGCAATTCTAGAAATTTATTATCCGTGAATGCGTTACGATGATCGAGGCGGAGTAGCGATTTGCAGCAATCAAGTCTGGGGTTCATGGTCGATCCGCTTCGCGCGCTCCTTGAGCAATGGGACGGTTGCATGACGGCATTGCGAACGGGCGAAGGGAAGCAGGTCGTTGGCGCGGTGTGCGGATTTCTACCGATGGAAGTGCTCGCGGCCGCCGGGACGATTCCAGTGCGTATCCCCGCACGGATCCTCGCCGGTGCGCACGCTGTTTCCGGCGCCTGCGGGACGGAGGGCGACGCCGCATGTGTTGCGCCGGGATGCTGCGACGCTATGGTCGTATCGGCGTCCTGTTGCCGCTGTGCGCGCAATTCGCCGCAGGATGCGCGCGTTATCGTATTCGAGAGTCCGTCCGGATACGGCGAGGGCGCCGCGGTGAAGCTTCATGAATCGCTGCGTGATTGCCTGCAGCGGTTGGGATGCCCGGACGCCGCCGCGCTGGATCCGGACGCGCTCGCCGCGGCCGTCGAGGAGCGAAACGCCGTGCGACGGCTGGTGCGCGGGATCTGCGCGGAGCGGCGGGACCGGCCTGCGGCGCTTTCGCAGGAGGACCTGCTGGCGATCATGGAATATGCCGCGTGTTTCCCGCCGGCCCACGCCATCGAGCGATTGTCGCCCATTCGCGACGCGTTGAACGATTTTCCCGCGGGGAATGACGGAGCGGCCGCGCTGCCGGCGCTCGTTCATGGCGGGTTCTTTTTCGATTGGCGCGTGTTCGACGAGATCGAGGAAGCGGGGTGCCGCGTCGATGAGGACGACTTGTGCAATGGGCGGCGGCAGTTCGATATATCGTACAACGCAGAATCGCCACACCTGTATGCGGAGATCCTGGACGCCTTCTCGTACCGGCCCCTGTGCCCGTCCATACGCCCCCTGGGCGAGCGGGTGGACCTATTATACCGGCTGTTGCGCACCCACGGGATCGAGACGGTCGTGTTTGTTGGGTCGGGGTGTTGCGTGGCGCGTGATCGCGAGCGGACGGGCATGTCGCGGACGCTCATGCGTCTGGGGATCGATCCCGTCGCGGCCGGCGGGGAGGACCCGGCGGCCGCCGCGTCGTATCATATGAAACGGATGCGCGACCTCCCCGTAATCGAATGCGGGGAGGCGGCCACAGGCGGCGGGGAGCCGACTACCGTTTAAGCATGCGTATGTAGTCGGTCGTTATATCGAACGCCTCCTGCAGGAAGAGGTCGCGTTCGAGGTCGATCAGCTTCTTGTCGTTCTCGTCGCGCATCTTCTTTTTTATTTCCTTCAGGTCTTTTTCTTCGCTGCTGAAATCTTCCTTCTTCAATGAGATGGATTTGGCATTGACCTTGGCCTTGAGTTTTTTGATGCGCTGGATGAGGTCGGCGAACTTTTTGCTGGAGCTCACGCGCTTGTTGGACTCGCTGATGAGCTGCGAGACGATGGTGCCGTTGAGATATTTCGTGTATGGCTTGTAGGGCGCGGACGGGATCTTCTCCCACTTGATGGTGTACTTGAGCTTGTGCTCGCCGATGTCCCAGACGGCGCTGATGTCCGGAACGATGATGTCGGGATTGATGCCGATGAGGTCGTTGGAGGTCCCCACCGGCTGATAGAACAGCGCGGTGGTGATCTTCACGGCGCCCTTGGCGCCGTCGGCCAGCTTGAGATAGTTTTGCACCGACCCCTTGCCGAAGGTTTTCGTGGGGCCGAGGATGAGCCCGCGTCGATAATCGCGGATTGCGCCGGCGAAGATTTCCGACGCGCTCGCGCTAAATCCGTCGATGAGGACGACGATGGGCCCGTCGTAGGTCATGCCCCGCTCGTCGTCGCGCATGATGGAGATGTTGTTGTTGCCGTCTTTCACCTGAACCACCGGCCCGGTGTCGATGAACAGCCCCGTGAGATACACCGCCTCATTGAGCGCCCCGCCGGGATTGCCGCGCAGGTCGATCACGATGCCGTCCACGCCGGTCTTTTTGAGCGAGGCGAGCTGCGCGCGAAAATCGTGGAACGAGCTCTTCGTGTTTTTGTCGAACGATTGGGCCGCGTCGAAATCGAAATAGAAGGTGGGCAGGCGGATGTAGCCGATCTTCGCCGACGCCGCGGGGCGCGGTGACACGTAGACCTCCGACTTGGCCGAACTGGTCTCCAGCTTGATCTCCTCGCGTTTGATGGGGATGATGAGCTGCTGCTGCTTGTTCTTCTCGTCGAGACGGCGGACGACCTTGAGGCGCACCTCGGTGTTCTTCTTGCCGCGGATGAGCCGCACGACATCGCGCAGGTCGCGGTCGATGACGTCCTGCATCTCGCCGTCGCCCTGAGAGACGCCGATGATCTTGTCGCCGAGCTTGAGCTGCAGGTCGACCGGCAGCTTGGCCGCCGCGCCGGTGGGGACGATGGACTCGACGGTCACGAACCCGTCCTCGGAGCGCAGCATCACCCCGATGCCCTCGAGCTTGAGCTTGGTCTGGATCATGAAATCCTCGTGATCCTCGGGCGAGAGATAGTTGGAGTGGGGGTCCAGCGCCGTGGAGAAGGCGTTCGCGAAGGCGTCCATCATCTTCGCCTCGTCGACCTCGTTCACGCGCCGCTCGAAGAGCTGGTAGCGCTTCACGATCTTCTCCTTGGCCTTGCCCATGTCGTTGATCACGTCCAGATAATTCAACAGTTGCAGCTTGATGCTCTTGCGCCAGCGCTCGCGCATCTCCGCGTCGGTCGAGACATAGTCGATCGCGTCCGGGTCGATGGTGACCGATTCGTCAATGGTGAAGTCGAATTGCCCCTTGAGGAGCTCGTGGATGAGCACGATGTTGGCGGCGAAGCGCTTGCGGTAGACGGAATAGATCTCGGAGAGGAAGTCGTATTTCTCCTTTTCGATGAAGTCGTCGATTTTATTCTCGTAGACGGACAGCGCCGCGATGTCGCTCTTATAGAAGAACTGTTTGCCGGGGTCGAGTTGCCGGAGGATATTGTTGAAGGTCCGACGCGAGAGCTCGTCGTTGAGCTCACGGAACTGCACGTGCTTGTTCAGGAACAGCGAAATGACCGGCTGGACGTCGGATTTCTTGAGCCCGGTGGTTTTCCGGGAGCAGCTGAAGATGAGAACAAGGGTCACGACGATTGAAAAGGTTATTTTCAGTTTCCTGTTTGACATTTTAGGTTGCGCTCCTTGAATTGTGTGCAAAATCGGTAGTGACATTCCGCGCCGGATCGGGGCTTTCCGTCTCCTGCAGGCTATATTCATTGGCGTTTACGTCAATCATATTTTGACTGCCCCGCGGGGCGCGCACGCGGAGGGACGCATGCTGCATCGGAACGGACTGCGCGAACTGGCCGACCTGCTCACCGGCCGCCAGGCATCGGCGCGCGAGATCGCGCAGGACCTGCTGTCCCGCGTCGGGGCGCTCAACGGGCGACTCAACGCGTTCATCACCGTGGACCAAGAGCGCTGCCTGCGCGAGGCCGACGAGGCCGACGCCCGACGCGCGCGCGGAGAAGCGCGCTCCGACTTCGACGGGATCCCCGTCGCCGTGAAAGACAATATCTGCACCGCGGGATTGCGCACCACCTGCGCCTCCGGGATCTTGCGCGATTTCGTGCCGCCCTATGACGCGCACGCCTATGCCGGGATGCGCGCGCACGGGTTCGCCACGCTCGGGAAGACGAACATGGACGAGTTTGCGATGGGCTCCACGACGGAGACGTCGTTTTTCGGACCGGCGCGCAATCCGCACGACGATACGCGCGTGCCCGGCGGGAGCTCCGGCGGTTCGGCCGTCGCGGTCGCGGCGCTCATGGCGCCCGCGGCGCTGGGGTCCGATACCGGCGGATCAATCCGGCAGCCCGCGGCCTTCTGCGGATGCGTGGGCGTCAAGCCGACCTACGGCCGCGTGTCGCGCTACGGGCTCGTCGCATTCGCATCGTCGCTCGACCAGATCGGCGCCTTCGCGCGCTCCGTGGACGACGCGGCCGCGCTTCTGGCGGCGGTCTCGGGCCACGATCGGCGCGACTCCACTTCGATCGACCGGCCCGTCGATTTCGGGCCAGACTCGCTCACGGGCGATGTGCGCGGTTTGCGGATCGGCATGCCGGAGGAGTATTTTGCCGGGGTTGCGCCGGAGATCGCCGATCGCGTCCGCGCGCAGATCGCCGCGCTCGAGGCGGAGGGCGCCACGGTCCGCCCCATCTCGCTGCGTCTCACTGAGTACGCCGTCCCGGTGTATTATCTGATCGCCACCGCCGAGGCGTCGTCGAACCTCGCGCGCTATGACGGGATCCGCTACGGGACGCCCGCACCGGACGCGGCGAACCTCGCCGAGCTCTACGAGCGGACGCGCAGCGCCGGCTTCGGGAAGGAGGTGAAGCGGCGCATCATGCTGGGGACCTTCTCGCTGAGCTCAGGCTATTACGACGCGTACTATCTCAAGGCGCTCAAGGGCCGCACGCTCATCATCGAGGACTTCCGGAGGGCGTTCGCGGAGGTCGACGTGATCGTCACGCCGGTGACCACCACCACCGCCTTCGGCATCGGCGAGAAGATCAGCGATCCGCTCTCGCTGTACCTGTCCGATATCCTTACGATCTCCGCGAACCTCGCGGCCATCCCCGGCGTCTCGGTGCCGGTCGGACTCGATGCGCGCGGCCTGCCGATCGGCCTGCAGATCATGGCAAGCCACTTCCAGGAGCGCGTTCTGCTGAACGCCGCGAAGGCCGTTGAGCGCGTATCGCCGCCCGTCGCGCCCGCGCTGTAGCGAAGAAAAAAATCGGTGACCGCCGCGGGGTCGTGCGCTAGAATGGCCATCGACGGCGGGACTCCCCGCCGAACACGGAACGGAGCGCAGGCGCCGCAGCGCCAAGAGCGACATGATTTTGCGTGATCCCTACAACCGCGTGCTCGATTATCTCCGCATCTCGGTGACGGACAAGTGCAACCTGCGCTGCCGGTATTGCATCCCGCCCGATGGCGTGGAGCATTTGACGCACGACGAGGTGTTGCGCAACGAGGAGTTCCTTCACTTCATTGAGCTCTTCGCAGAGCTGGGCGTGCGCAAGATCCGCTTCACCGGCGGCGAGCCACTGGTGCGCAAGGGCATCATCGACATCATCGCCGGCGCGCGCGCGGCCGCTCCCGGTATCGAGCTCTGCCTCACGACCAACGGGGTGCTCCTCGACGGGGCGCTCGCGGAGCTCATGCGCCTGGGGGTGCGCAAGCTCAACATCAGCCTGGACACGATGTCGAGCGCGCGCTATCGGGAGATCACCGGGCGCGACTACTTCGACCGCGTGCTCGCGAACATCGAGCGGGCGATCGCGCTGGGGGCGTTCGACCTGAAGATAAACGCGGTGCTGTTCGAGGATTCGCTGCACGAGGTGAACGACTTCCTCGAGTTCTTTCACGACAAGGACGTGATGCTTCGTTTCATCGAGCAGATGCCGTTTACGGACGATCGGGCGGAGTCCGGCTTCGTGCCCGCCGACAGCCTCGTCGAGCGCCTCGCGGCGCTGGGGCGGCTCGCGCGGAACGACCGCATCGACACGAGCGTCGCCATGATGTACGACCTCGAGTATCGGGGCGGCCGCGCAATGCGCATCGGCGTGATCCCGCCGATCACCCACACCTTCTGCGCGCGGTGCAACCGGATGCGCCTCACCTGCGACGGCATGCTCAAGACCTGCTTGCACGGAACCGCCGAGTACGACCTCAAGGGCCCGTATCGCATGGACATGGGCGACGACGCGCTCCGGACGATCATTCGGCGCGCGGTGGCCGAGAAGCCGTGCGCGCATACGCTGGTGTGCGACAGCAACACCGGCCAGGTGTGCCGATCGCTCGAGGGGGCGCCGGTGCGCCCGATGTCGAAGATCGGCGGCTAGCAATACATGCGACGTTCACGGGGCGCCCTTTTTTCCGTTGTTATGATTGCGGCCGTCGTCGCCCGCTGCGCGAGCGGGCCGCGTGCGCCGCAGACGGGGTGGGCGGGCGACGATATATACCGGGTGGCGGTTGAGGCGCCCGCGGTTGCGCGCGACGGAGCGTCCGCCGGGAGCGCGGCGCCGGTGAGCCGGCGCGCCACGCTGGAGCGCGCCGCCGAGCTCGCCCGCGAGCGGGTTTTGCGCGATTTTGCCGATCAGCGAGCGAAGGCCCTCGGCGCATCCGGCGCAGGGCAGCGGGCGTGGCTGCAGCTCACCTTCGATCGCGACATTCGGGACGCGATTGCGCGCGGAACCATCGTGTATCGCTCGTTTCGCGACGATCGGAGCTGCGCGGTCGTGTTTCAGGTGCGGCGGGAGGGGCTTCGCGGGCGGGTCGAGGGTGAAAATGCAAAGGAGGCGCGCTAACGCCTCCTTTGATGCACTACGGATCGGGGTGTACGAGACTCGAACTCGCGACCCCCTGCGTGACAGGCAGGTACTCTAACCGACTGAGCTAACACCCCGTAAAGCAGTCGCCACACTACCGAGGCGCTCCTTTGTGTCAATGAAAAATTTTCATCGAAAATAATATCATGGAATTCAAAGTACACGCAACCGACACGGCAACGGGCGCACGGACCGGGACGCTTTCGACGGCGCACGGGGAGATCGCGACGCCGGTATTCATGCCGGTCGCGACGCGCGGCGCCGTGCGCGCCCTGACCAACCGCGACATCGACGAGCTGGGCTTCGACATGATCCTGGCCAACACCTATCATCTGTACCTTCGGCCGGGGGCCGATGCGCTCGCCCGCGCGGGCGGCCTGCACCGGTTCATGCGCTTCGACCGGGCCATCCTCACCGACTCGGGGGGGTTCCAGGTCTTCTCCCTCTCGAACCTGTGCACGGTGCGCGAGGAGGGCGTGGAGTTTCGCTCGCACATCGACGGCTCGCGCCACCTGTTCACGCCGCGCCTGGTGCTGGACGCGCAGCGCGCCATCGGATCGGACATCATGATGGTGCTGGACGAATGCATCCACTACCCGGCGACGGAGGCGCAGGCGCGCGGCGCGCTGGAGAAGACCGTCGCCTGGGCGCGCGACTCGCACGGCTACTGGCGCGAGCGTTTCGACACCGGGCGCCAGGCGCTCTTCGCCATCACCCAGGGCGGGGTGTACGAGCACCTGCGGCGCGAGTGCATCGAGCGGCTGCTGGAGCTGGACGTGTCCGGTTACGCGATCGGCGGGCTGTCCGTGGGCGAGCCCAAGGAGCTCTATCGCGCCATGACCGAACTGACGCTTGGTCTGCTGCCCGCGCACAAGCCGCGCTACATGATGGGCGTGGGGAGCCCGCTGGAGATCCTGTACGCCGTGAGCCGGGGCGTGGACATGTTCGACTGCGTGATGCCCACGCGGATCGCGCGAAACGGGACCCTGTACACGGACGCGGGCCGGATCAACATTAAAACGGCGCGCTTCGCGGATGACGACGGGCCCATCGACGCCGGGTGCCCCTGTTACGTGTGCCGGACCTTCAGCCGCGCGTATCTGCGTCACATCTTCCGCGCGGGCGAGATCGCCGCGCTCATCTACAATACCTATCACAACCTTTCGTTCATGAAGCGCCTGATGGACCGGATCGCCGCATCGATCGCCGGCGGTTCGTTTGGCGCCCTGATGCGCGAGTACGAGCGCGCCTACGCTCCCGGCGGGGGCGATACCGGCGGCGACTGAGTTCGGAACCTGAACATTTTATCGAATTCATTGGTTTTTTCAGAATATTTTATCTTGACATCTCCGCCAGAGCCTACTAGGGTGGAATGCTGATACACGGAAGGCATATTTCCACAACAGAGAAGGAGCCGTCGAGCATGGATATCACGAAGAGGAACAAAGGGGACATCGTTATACTCGACATCACGGGTGAAATCGACCTCTATAATGCGCCGGAGATAAAGGATATCATCAGCAAGCTCATCGAAGAGAAGAAATATAACGTGATCATCAACCTCGAGAAGGTTTCGTATATAGACTCGTCGGGCATCGGGGCGCTCATCTCGAGCCTCTCGAACCTGAAGAAGTACCAGGGCGGCCTGAAGATCATCAACGTATACGCGTCGGTGCGCAAGGTGTTCGAGCTGACCAAGCTCACGTCGTTCTTCGAGATCTTCGACGCCGAGGACGTCGCGGTGGATTCATTCAACAAATAGCCGGCATCGCCGGGCTGATTCGCGCGCCTCGCGCGCGGCCGGCACCATCATCAAAATAATTGCTACAAAAGGGGCGGCGTATGAAACGAAGCATAAAAGTCTATTCACTGTGCCTTGCGGTACTCTGCGCGGTCGTCGCTGGCTGCCGCGAGACCGTTCCCATCAAGGAGATGTCGCTTGCCAAGGCCGACATGTCGCGCGCGATATCGGTGAAGGCCGACAAGTACGCACCCGCCGAGCTCCAGGCGTCGAAGGAGAAGCTCTTCGAGTGCCATCAGCAGGTGAAGAAGGAAGACCTGGAGAAGGCAACCAAGGCCGCCGTCGAGTCGCAGAAGAAGGCCATCGAGGCCTACAACAAGGCCGTGCCGCTTTTGGCAAAGGACACCATCGAAATCGCCGAGAAGAGCCTGCAGGAGGCCGATGAGGCCGCCGCGCCGCTTTTGGCCAAGCCGGAGTACGGCGTTGCCGAGAAGCTGGTGAAGGACGCGCAGGACAAGTTCGAGAACAAGAAATACTACGAGGCCTACCTGGGCGCCGTGGAGGCCGACAAGGAGGCGAAGAACGCCCGCACGATCGCCCTGGGCAAGAAGAACGTGCTCAAGGATTCCATCGACGAGGTGCGCTCGACGCTGGCCGACGCAAAGCGCTACGACGCCGACAAGTACGCCCCCGAGAAGGTGAAGCTCGCCGAGGAGAACCTGGGAATCGCCCAGGGCGCGTTGGACGACATGAAGCTCAAGAAGGGGCTGTCCGCGGTGGAGGTCGCCAAGATCAACGCCGACGAGGCCTACCTCGCCTCGCTCAAGGAGACCGCGAAGAAGCGCATCTCGGCCGCCGAGCTCGTGGTGGAGAACGCCAACAAGTCCGCGGGCGCCAGCGGCGCGAAGGACGAGCTCGCCGGGGCGAACGAATCGATCAAGAACGCGAAGGGCCTGTTCGCCGAAGGCAAGTACAAGGAGGCGATCGACGCCGCCGACGAGGCGAAACGCCTCGCGGGCATCGTGGTCGCCTCGAAGCCCGCACAGGACCCCGACGCCGCGGTGGGCAAGGACCGCCCCGACGCCGACAAGGACAAGGATAAAATCGCCGATGCGGACAAGGACTACTACATCTACAAGGTGAAGTACCGTCCGTCCCGCCGCGACTGCCTGTGGCGCATCGCCGCCGAGGCGTACAAGAACCCGCGCCTGTGGAGGGTGATCTACGACGCCAACCGGGGGAAGGTCAAGAACCCGAACCTCATCCGGCCGGGCATGAAACTGAAGATCCCGAAAAACCCGAAGGCCGTAAAGGCCAAAGGTCCCGAAAAGACGGAAGCGCCGGCCGAGGAAAAGGCGGCCGAGTAGGACGCGCAGGAACGAGAATGAAAAAGCCCCGCGATGTTGCGGGGCTTTTTCGTGGGAGGGGGTTGGCGAAACGTGCAGGGGATCTGGCGAAGTATGGTGAGTTCGGGTTGACGCCAGCGCAACAACAATTACAGAGTATTCGTCGCGCCTGTTGGGATGTGCTAGGCTCTTGTGGGACGACGATGTCGGTCGTTTTCTACACTTGGGTATAATGTTGGATGGCGAGGACGAGGATACCATGAATCAGAAATATCTCATAACCGCAATCGAAGACAAGATCGCGCTGGTCACCATCAACCGTCCGGACAAGGGGAACGCGCTTTCGCCGGAGGTCCTCACGGAGATCGGCGATATCTTCACGGACCTCAACCAGCGGGAGGACGTCCACGTAATCGTGCTGACCGGAAGCAGTAAAATCTTTTCCGGTGGCTTCGATCTGGAATCCGTTCAGACGCTTCGGAGGGAGTCCAACGAGGCGTTCACCGCACTCTTCCACCGGGCCTATCGTTCCATCATGTTCTGCGCGCAGCCCGTCATCGCCGCGATCGAGGGCGCCGCCATCGCGGGCGGGTTCGACCTCACGCTGATGTGCGATATCCGGTACGCCGCAGAGAATTCGAAGTTCAGCCAACGCGAGGTGCTCCTCTCGCTCGTGCCGATGTTCGATCCGCTCTGGCGGGTCATTGGGATGGGGCCGGCCAAGGAGATCGCCCTGACCGGGCGGATCTTCGACGCCCAGGAGGCGCTGCGCTTGGGGTATGTCACGAAGCTTTTTACGCCGGGGACCGTGCTCTCGTCGGTTATGGAAATCGCCCGGACGATGGCATCCTATGACCGCATGTGTATGATGGAGATTAAACGGTTCGCACACAATGCCATGAACAACAGCGTCGACGGCGCCATGAAAATGCACGAGTGGCTGTTTAGGACCTATGTGGGTTCCGACGACAACCGCGAGCGGATTAAAAAGCTGCTGGAGTCGCTCAAGAAAAAGTGAGGCACGGAACGGGGCATCGAATGCAATCCTCGCGGCTCGATAGTTCCGTTTGGACGCATCGCTGGATGTCAATTCTTGTCCT
Organism: Spirochaetota bacterium; assembly: GCA_029562645.1. Lineage (GTDB taxonomy): Bacteria > Spirochaetota > UBA4802 > UBA4802 > JAKQUI01 > JAKQUI01. Next base: position 234,099 of record JAKQUI010000004.1, on the reverse strand, counting down.
TCTTTTCACCGCACAGATGCTGATGTAACCTCTGATTCCAGGGGGTGTCGTGATTCGGGAGCTGGGTGCATATGCGCCATAGCTGGTTGTTGGCCCAAGACATACGGCCGAAGACGTCCTTCCATCCATGGAGGTCCTATTGCCGACAAACAAAACATTACGGATACAGGCGTTCTCGTCAATATCCTCGGGATTGCGTTGGTTCGGCCGCTCTTCAGGGGGAATGTGAAATTTAAGTTCCGGGTATAGGATTGTAAGTCTTGTACGGTGATGGTTAAATGATGAATCTGTTATGCAGTCGGTAGATGTCTTTCCCCGCAGGCGTATCGAAGCCAGCATTTGCAATAAAAAAATACAACACAATCCGATAGAATATTCATTTTGAGTTCGCTTTGTGTTCGTACTGGTTCCATGCAAATGTGCAAAAACAGACCGGGGCGAAGCCGTCATCAGCCTCAAAACAAAAAGACAATATACAATTCAGAATGTACCAGCGTCCGATAGCAAACGACGCCCAGCCCTATTCCAGGACGATCCGGTATCCCAACGCGGCGAGGACCGCCTCGATCGTATGGGCGGTCACGTCGTGTCGGCGACCGGCGACGATGCCGCGGACGAGCGCGGGCGAAATGCCGGCGCGCCGGGCGAGTGCGCGCACGGAGATGTTCCGTCGGGCCATCGCGCCCAGCACGAATTCGGGAACCATGTCGAGCAGGGCGCGCATTGTCGCGTGTTCCTTTGTGAGCGAAATCGCGCGCGGATACTCGACCCGTTTGGACGGCGGTTGGTAGATGACGCTCTCGCGTCCGGCCAGACGCGCGGCCCGGGTGCGCAGCCATTCGACGGCAGCGGTGGCCACCAAGGCGAGCGAGGCGAGACGCGCGGGAAGCGGCGCCGGGCCGAGCGTTTCGGTGAAGTCGCGCGCGACCGCTTTCGCCTTTTTGCGGGCCGCCCCGTTGGGCGCGTAGACGCGGGCCGCGGTGAGGACGAGCCGGATGTTCGTGGCGATCTTTCGCATCATGCGGATGCGCGACTCCATGAACTCGTCGCGTACGGGCGTATCGGTTCGCTCGTAGCGAAGCGTCGCGGGGTTCCAGGCGAGACCGTCGCGCATTCGCCGCGCGTGGTCCGCGACCGCCCGGCGGTATCCGGCGATGGCGGTTTGCGCCATGCTGAGCACGCCGGGGCCGTGGGCCAGGAACTTGCGCCTGAAAGCCTCCCGAAGGTAGCGGACATGCTTCCTTCGGTCGTTGATGTGCGGGTGGACAAACGCGAGTCCGCCCGCGCCGTGCAGGAAGCGATACGGCGTGTCGTTGAGTCTCCCCTCCGCTGAAAGCTCCGCGGTGAGCGCGGTCGCCGGAAGCGGCGTGTAGTTCATGAATTGCACCAGGTCCGATTCCAGGCCGATCACGTAGTCGATGTCCTCGCGCAGCGTCTGTTCGTCGTGGTGGTCCTGGAAGAGGATCGCGGAGGCGTTCACCGCGATCCCCTTGGCGCGAAGCTCCGCGATGAGCGCGGAAAGGTCGATCCCCTTGGTCTTCTCGAAGGAGCTCCGCTTCGACTCCACGCCGATCCACACCAGGTGCACGCCCAGGCGCACCAGGAAATCGACCCCCACGGTGGCGATCACCTCCGCGGACGAGAAGATGTCGAACACGTACGGTTTGTTGTGCTCGGTCATGACCTCTAAAAGCTCGCGCGCCCGCTGCGGGTTCTTAAGGAAGTTTTCGTCCATGACGGAAAAGCCGCGCGCGCCCACCGCCGTCTCCATGCGCCGGCAGGCAGTGAAGATATCGCCTCCCGTGCGCAGGAGCGGGAGATACTGCCTGTTGAAGTTGTGCGAGGTGACGCAGAATTTGCAGCCGTTCTCGCAGCCGACGCCGGGCATGAGGATCCCGCCGCTGGGCTTTCCGGAGAAGCCATAGATGCGCTCGTAGGCGGGCCCGATGATCACGGGATGCCGCAGCGGCGCGGCGGGGTCCTCGCCGAAATACTCGCGCAGCCAGCGTACGCCCTCGCCGCGGCACTTCGCATCGTGCGGCACGATGGTCTCGAGATCGGGGATGGTGGTTCCGTACCCGCCGAGGATGATCTTCATCGCGGGATGATGGCGGCGGATATGCTCGGCCATGCGCCGGGCCTTCATCACGTTGGGGACGATGAAGTTGATGCCCACGTGCGTGTAGCCCTTCTTCAGTTCGCGCGTAAACTCGCTCCAGCTCGGAAAATCGAGCACGGTGCTGGAGACCGCGAGGTTCTCCGCCAAGAGATACAGCGGGAAGGTCCAATACGACTGGCGCGGCGAGTGGACCCCCTGCTCGCGCGTGATCTGGTTGTTCAACAGCTCCATCTGCATGCCGAGCCCAGCGGCGTATTCATCCGAGACGCCATACGGGCCGAACACGCCCGTGAGTAACAGCTTTTCCCCTGCCATCGTTTTCTCCTGACAATCGTTACCGTTTGCAGCGTGCGTCGTTGCGTTCTGTGTGTTGATGAGACCTCGCGATTTATAAGAAACGGACAGCCTTGAACCCGGGCGGTTGCAAAAATTTCCGCGCATGTGGCCATCGCCGCATCACAATGAAGACTGAGACGATTGGTTGCCTCTCGATGCCATGCCCGGTCTCCCCCGTGCGACGGGGGAGACCGGGCGGGGTTTTTTGTAACAAATGCTTGCCATTTTGCACACAAATCCCGATAACGGTTTTCCGCGAAAGCGCATCGAACAACACCCAACCCCCATTCCCGGGACGACGGAACGCGAGCGAAAGAGGTGCCCGTATGGAGTACGCCCAGATAGAAAAACTCACCGAGAAGATCAAGGCCGAGAACGGCTTCATCGCGCAGATCAAGCAGGAGATGGCGAAGGTCATCATCGGCCAGGAGCGGCTGCTCGACCGCATCATCATCTCGTTCATGGCCGGCGGGCACATCCTCATCGAGGGGCTGCCGGGCCTGGCGAAAACGCTCACGGTGCGCGCCTTCGCCCGGGCGATCGACACGGGCTTCAGCCGCATCCAGTTCACGCCCGACCTCCTGCCGGCCGACCTCATCGGCACGCGCATCTACAGCCCCAAGGACCTCAACTTCTTCACGCGCAAGGGGCCCATCTTCACCAACATCCTGCTGGCCGACGAGATCAACCGCGCGCCCGCGAAGGTGCAGTCGGCGCTCTTGCAGGCGATGGAGGAGCGGCAGGTCACCATCGGCGAGGAGACCCACGCGCTGCCCTCGCCCTTCATGGTGCTGGCCACCGAGAACCCCATCGAGCAGGAGGGGACCTACCCTCTGCCCGAGGCGCAGATCGACCGCTTCTTCATGAAGACGCTGGTGGACTACCCGACCGCCGCCGAGGAGCGGGAGATGCTCTCGCGCCTCGGCGAGATCAACGTGGACCGCATAACGCCGGTGGTGAAGCCCAAGGCGGTGGCCGATCGGCGCGCGCTGGTGGACGCGGTCTACTTCGACGAGAAGCTCGTCGCCTATGTCGTGGGCATCGTGAACGAGACGCGCGCCCCGCGGGACGAGGCCCTGCGCCGCTACATCGAGTACGGCGCGAGCCCCCGCGCCTCCATCGCCATCATGAAGGCCGCGCGCTGCATCGCCTTCATGCGCGGCCGCGGCTTCGCGACGCCCGACGACGTCAAGGAGATCGGCGCGGACGTACTGCGCCACCGCGTCATCCTATCCTACGAAGCCGAGGCCGACGCGAAATCGCCCGACGACATCGTGCGCATGGTCTTCGATTCGGTGGAGGTGCCGTAAGGTGCGCGGCGACGACCGATCGGTCCTGCGGCGCATCAAGCTCAGGACCCGCCACAAGCTGGACACCGTGTTCGTGGGCGAGTACCACTCGGCCTTCAAGGGCATGGGGCTGTCCTTCAATTCCGTGCGCGAGTACCAGTACGGCGACGACGTGCGCAACGTGGATTGGAACGTGAGCGCGCGGATGAACCACCTGTTCGTGAAGGAGTACATCGAGGAGCGCGAGCTGTCGGTGGTGCTCATGATCGACCTCTCGGCCTCGGTGGAGTTCGGGAGCGCGCGCTCCAAGCGCGACGTGGTGATGGACATCGCCACGCTCTTCCTGTACCTGGCGCAGATGAACAACGACCGGATCTCCGTGCTGCTGTTCACGGACCGGGTTGAGAAATACCTGGTGCCCCGGAAGGGCCGGAAGTTCGTCCTCTCGGTGCTCGACGAGCTCGTGAAGTACCGCCCCGCGGGACGCCGCACGAACATCGGCGCGGCCATCGACTTCCTCCAGCGCGTGCTCAAGAAGCGCAGCGTCATCATCATGGTGTCGGACTTCCTGGACGACGACTACCTGCTCAAGATGAAGCTCCTGCGGCGGCGGCACGACGTGATCCCCGTGGTGATCTCCGATCCGATGGAAAAGGAGCTGCGCCTCTTCGGGCTTGCCGAGTTCGTGGATCTGGAGACCGGCGAGGCGTTCCTCTCGGACACCGTTCCCGAGAAGGGGACGCTCCCGTTCCTCAAGGAGTTCGATTCGATCAATCTCTCGACGGATGCGCCCATCGAGCTTCCCGTGCTCCACTTCTTCGAGAAGCGCAACCGCACCATCCTCACGCGGCAGTAGCGGACGCCATGACGACCCTGCGCGCCGCCATCGTCATCAGCAGTGCACTCGCGCTCGCCGCGCTCACGGGCGGATACGCGGCCGACTATCCCGAGGTACGCGCCGCGGCGAATCCGACGGAAACGACCATCGGCGCGCCGGTCGTCTATACCGTGACCATCGCGGGAAAGAACATCGCGGGCGTGACGGCCGTCCTTCCCGACAAAAAGGAGTTTTTCCCGAAGGACCTGCCCGGATATGTGGAGCCGAAAAAGGCCGCCGGGAAGCGCGACGCGGCCGCAGCGAAGGATGAGGACCCCGCCGCGCTGATCCCGGTGTGCGCGGTGGGCGACGCGGCGCGGGAGGACAACTCCGACGCGGCGATGCGCTATCAGACGATCCGCGTGACGGTCACCTTCTACCGGACGGGGACCTTCCGGCTCCCCGAGATCGAGCTGCGCGGCGAGGACGGAATCAAAATCGGCTACAAGGTGCCCGAGGTCACGGTGAAGCCCGTGAACGAGAAGGGCGAGTTCCAGGAGATCGAGCCGCCACTGGAGCTCGGCGGAAACTACTACCGCCTGATCGCGCTCGTCATCGCGCTCATCGTCGCCGCCGCGGCCGCCGTGTTCATCGCGCGCGCGATCGCACGGCGACGCCGCAGGAGAGCGCCCGCCGCGACGGTGCCGCCCATCGAGCGCTTCATGGACGACATCCACACCCTGCGCACCCGTGGCTATGTTGAGTCCGGCGACGTCGAGGCATTCTGCGTCGAGCTCTCGAGCGCCTTTCGCACGTTTCTCTCCGGCCAGTTCCGCACCGAGGCCATGGAGATGACCGCAAGCGAGATCGTACGCTATCTCGAGACCCTCCCGGGGCGCGCCTCGATCGGGAAATATCGGGACGACATCGACCGGGTCCTGAACCTCTGGGACCTGATGAAGTTCGCGGAGTTCGTGCCCTCGAAGGAGATCCTCGAGGGGAACATGGAATCGACGGTCGCCCTCGCGAAAAAGCTCGCGATGGAGTATCGCCCGTACGGCGCGGCGCACGAAACCGGCGACACGGAGGCCGCCCGGTGAGGACCCTCCGGCACCGGCGATGATGCACGGCATGTACATTCCCGATTTCAAAAACCCGCTCCTCCTGCTGCTGCTTCTTCCCTACGCGGCGATGGTGTTCTGGTATTATTTCCGGCGGTACCATCTCCGGGAGGCGGCGGTCGCCATATCGTCCCGTCGCGTTATGCGCGAGCGGCAGTCGATCCGCGTGCGCACCTACCGGTATCTCCCGGCGCTGCGCTTCCTAACGATCTTCCTCCTCATCGTCGCGCTCGCGCGCCCGGGGCGCGGGGTGCACTATTCGAGCGTAAAGCACCTGGGCATCGACATCATGATCGCGCTGGACCTCTCCGACTCCATGATGGGCGAGGATTTCCAGCCGCGCAACCGCCTGGAGGTGGCCAGGCAGGTGGTGCGCGATTTCATCGCGCGGCGCGCGAGCGACCGCATCGGCCTCGTGGTCTTCTCCGGCGACGCCTACCTGCAATGCCCGCTCACCGTCGACCACGCGGTGCTTGCGGACATCATCGACGAGGTCGACTTCGACACGGTGCGCGAGGACGGAACCGCCATCGGCGACGCGCTCTCGCTGGCCGCCTCGCGCATGATGGACCTCAAGGGCAAGAGCAAGATCATCCTTCTGCTCACCGACGGCATGAACAACCGCGGCATCATCGATCCCGAGACCGCCGCGAAGGCCTGCGCCGAGATGGGCATCCGCGTGTACGCCGTCGGGATCGGCAAGGACGGCCTGGTGCCGTACCCGGCGACGGCGCGCTTCCTGGGCGGCCAGCGCTTCATGAAGAACCATTTCGACGAGACCGGCCTCAAGGAGATCGCGCGCATCACCGGCGGCAAGTTCTATCGGGCGGCCTCGAGCGGCGTGCTCTGGGAGAACATCAGGGACATCGACGCGCTGGAGCGGACCGAGGCCGAGGCGAAGGTCTACTACGAGTTTTTCGACAAGTTCCAGGCGCTCCTCGTCATCGCCGTCGCGCTCTTCTTCCTCGAGATCCTGCTGCGCTCGGTGTTCTATCGGAAGGTGCCGTGATGCATTTCGGAAACCTGGCATACGTCGTCTACATCGCGCTCGCCTGCGGGATCGTGCTCGCCTTCTACGGACTGTATCTTTTTTGGAAAAACAGGGTGATGGCGCGCGTGGCCGCCGATCCCCGCATGCGCCGCCTCATCCTCCGCGAGCGTCCAATAATCGCGCGCGTGAAGACGGCGCTGGTCGCGCTCGCGATCCTGCTGGCGGGAATCGTGCTCCTGCGCCCGCAATGGGGCGAGAGCGCCCGCGAGGAGCGCAAGGAGGGCGTGGACCTTCTCATCGCGCTCGACGTGAGCATGAGCATGATGGCGCGCGACGTGTCGCCCAGTCGATTGGCGCGCGCGAAGGACGCCATCCGCCTCATGGCCGATTCCGTGAAGGGCGACCGCGTGGGCTTGGTCCTCTTCGCGGGCGACGCCTTCCTGCAGTGCCCGCTCACCAACGACCTCGGCGCCTTCTCGATGTTCCTCGACGCGGCCTCGCCGGATGCCATGCGGCTGCAGGGCACCGACCTGGGCGCCGCGGTGAGCGAGGCCGAGCGCGTGTTTGCGAAGCGGCGCCGCACCTCGCGCGTGTTCGCGCTCATCACCGACGGGGAGGACCATCAGGGCGCGCTCGAGGCGGCGATGGAGCGCTTCGCGAAGCTCGAGGTGACGGTCTTCACCGTGGGGATCGGCGCGTCCTCCGGCGATTACATCCCGCTGGCCGAGGCCGACCCCTCGGGCGATTCGTACGCCCGCGATGCGGGCGGCAATCTCATCCGCACGAAGAAGAACACGGAGACGCTCGAGAGGATCGCGAGCCGGACCGGCGGCGAATACGTGGATATCACCGAGAGCCTGGCGGGCGTGTACCGGATCACGCGGGCGATGTCCCGGATGTCCGCGAACGAATACGGCGCGCGCGTCGTCAAGGAGCGGAACGAACGCTATCAGATCTTCGCGCTCGTGCTGGCCGTTTTGCTCGCGATAGAAATCATGCTGCCGGGACGCAGGAGGGAGGTATGATGCCGCGGGTGCTCGTCATTGCGCTGGCGCTGCTGACTGTCGCCTGGCTCGATCCCTTCCGCGATCGCGTGTCCGAGGGCAACCGGAAATTTCGCGACAAGAAATATGAAGATGCGAAGGAGCGCTATCGGGACGCGGCCCGCTACGCGCCCAACGAGCGCGCGCGCACGACGCTGGGCTTCAACCGCGGCGCCGCCGACTACATGCTCGAGCGGCACGAGGACGCCGCGGCCGCCTTCAGCCAGGCCCTCCAGGCCGAGGACCGCGACGTGCAGAAGCGCGCGTTCTTCAATCTGGGCAACACCTATCTCAAGGAAAAGAAATACCGGGAGGCGATCGACGCCTATGTGAGCGCGCTCAGGATCGACCCGACCTACGAGGCGCCCAAGAAAAATCTCGAATACTTGTTGAAAAAGAACCAGCAGCAGAACAAGGATGATCAGAAGAACGGCAAGGACGGCTCCGACGGGAAGAACGACCGGAAGGATACGAACGACCGGAAGAAGCCGCAGGACAAGAAGGACGCGAAAGACAAGGATGGCGACGACCGGCAGCAGCGCCCGCAGGGCGCGATGAGCCGCGAGCAGGTGAAGAATATTTTGGAATCCATGAAGAACAAGCCGGTGCGCCGGTCGAAGGGGAAGGGCGATGGCATCCGCATGCTGGAAAAGCCGTGGTAGGATGATCCGCGCCGCGCTCGCGGCCCTGTGCGCGCTCGGCCTCTCCGGCGCGCCCGCGCATGCGGCCTCGGTGTCCGAGACCGAGCTGGTCCCCTCGCGCATCGCCGTGGGCGATACCGCCGCGCTGCGGATCACCGTGAACGACGTCGACGACGCCGAGCCGGTCTCCGCGCCGCGGGTCGCCGGGCTCGACATATCGTTCAACGGCGCCCAGCACTTCAGCAACGTGCAGATCATCAACATGCAAATGAAGAAATCCGCGGGCGTGGTGCTCACCTTCGCGGTGAGCCCCCAGCGGCCCGGGACCTTCGTGATCCCGTCGGTCGCGATCCGCGCCGGGTCGCGGCGCCTCTCGTCGCGCGCGGTGACGTTGTACGCGAGCGCGGGTCAGGCCCGCCCGCGGGACAATTTGCGCCCGGGCTCGCGCGCCGTGCGCCTGTACGGTTCGATCGAGTGCTCGAAGCGCGCGGTGTTCGTGGGCGAACCGGTCGTGCTGCGCTATTTTATTTTACACTCCGGCGTCGAGTTCGAGCAGAACCCCATGCCCGAGAAGATGCCCGAGACGAAGGGATTCGTGCAAAAGGCCGTCGAGGAGCGGCTCGAGGCGGGCGCCGAGAACCGCGACGGCGCGGAGCTCGCCAAAACGCACTTCGCGACCTATGTGCTCATACCCACGCAGTCGGGGGAGTTCACGATCGGGGGCGGCTCGGCGATCGTCGTGGCGGGCTCGCGGGACGAGTTCTTCGGGTTTTCCTTTCCGCGGCAGCGGCGGGTCCTGTTCCGCGAGGAGCGCGTTAGCGTGCGCGCCCTGCCGGAGGCGGGCAAGCCGGACGACTTCCAAGGGAACGTGGGCAGCTTCACTATCGAGGCGTCGAGCCCGCCCGGACGGACGCCGGTTTTCGAGGAGCTGAAGCTCACGGTGAAGGTGCGCGGTCGCGGGAACCTGATCTCGCTCGTGCGACCCGCGGCAATCGAGGCGGGCGACACGATCCGGGTGATCGGCAGCGACGGGAAGGAGACCCTGCGCATCGAGCAGGGCGCGCTCGCCGGCGAAAAGGAATTCACGTTCTCGCTGATCCCCGAACGCTCGGGCCCATTCGACCTGGGCGGCTTTACCCTGAACTTTTTCAATCCCGAGAGCATGCGCTACGAATCGGTCGCGTCCGGGCGCATCGCCTTCGAGGCGACGGGCGACGCCTCGCGGCAGGCCGGGACGGCGATCGAGACGGCGAAGAAGGCGGACGGCGCGATCGACCTCAACTACCTGGCGATCGCGCTGGCCCTCCTGGGGGTTGCGGCGATCGTGGCGGCCGTGGTGCTGTGGGAGCGGCGCCGGTTCCGGGAGATCGCCGCGCGCGACAATCGGACGGAACAGCCGAAACGCGTGGCGCCGGCGGCCGGGCGCGGCGGGATCGATCGCACGCTCCATGACCTCTCCGGGGCCTCGCGCCGGCGGGACGCGCCGGTCTTCCTGAAGACGGCCGAGATCGCGATCAATGAGCTGGAGCGGCTCGCCCGGGAGGGCGCACTCGATGCGGTGCGCGCGGCGAACATCCGATCGGTCAAGGAACGGCTCTTCAGCAGCAAGTACGGCGGCGGCGGCCTGGCGGACGCGGAGATGGACGAGCTCTATCGCGCCATCGCGGAGATCGCCGACGGGATCAGGCCGTCCTAGGCGCGCATCCCATGCCGTTTCCGGGGGCGAATAATCCCGCCCCGGCATTCGAAAACATTTGACAACACCGCGCTCGACGCCCATCATACGGCACGCCAAACGGATGTGATGCGGCATCGACCCCTGCCCGTACGGCCGGATGCACGCCCGCCGGAATCCACAACAGGGCGTACAAGGAGAATCGCCATGTCGCGCGTATTCAATTTTTCCGCGGGCCCCGCGGTGCTGCCCGAATCCGTTCTCAGGACGGCCGCATCCGAGCTGCTCGAGTACCGGGACTCCGGCATGTCCGTCATGGAGATGAGCCACCGCAGCAGGGACTATGAGGCCATCATTCAGGACGCCGAGAGGTTGCTGCGCGAGATCATGGGCATCCCGGAACAGTATTCGGTGCTCTTCCTGCAGGGGGGCGCGCACCTGCAGTTCGCGATGGTGCCGCTCAATCTGTTTCGCGGCAGCAAGAAGGCCGACCTGGTGCACACCGGCGCGTGGACCACGCGGGCCATCGCCGAGGCGAAGAAGTACGGGACGGTGAACATCGTCGCCAGCTCCGAGGATGCGAACTTCAGCTACATCCCGAAGCTCGACACGAAGGCCTTCTCGCCCGACGCCGATTACTTCTACATCTGCTCGAACAATACCATCGAGGGCACCCGCTTCACCGTGTGGCCCGACACCGGCCCGGTGCCGCTGGTCGCGGACATGTCATCCAATATCCTCTCCGAGGTGATGGACGTCTCGAGGTTCGGCGTCATCTTCGCCGGCTCGCAGAAGAACGTCGCCCCCGCGGGCGTGACCATCGTGATCATCCGGAAGGACCTCATCGGCGCGGCGATGGAGATCACCCCTACCATGCTCGATTACGCCACGCACGCGAAGGAGAACTCGCTCTATAACACGCCGCCCACCTACACCATCTACGTGGCGAAGCTCGTCTTTGAGTGGATCATGGAGCAGGGCGGGCTCCCCGCGATCGAGAAGCGCAACGTCGAGAAGGCGAACCTGCTGTACGACTACCTCGACGAATCAACGCTGTTTAAGGGGACGGTCCCCCGGGAGGACCGCTCGCTCATGAACATTCCCTTTGTCACGGGCAGCGCGGCGCTCGACGACGCCTTCATCACGGCCGCCGCGAAGAACGGCCTGGTGCAGCTCAAGGGGCACCGGTCCGTGGGCGGAATGCGGGCGAGCATCTACAACGCCATGCCCGTCGAGGGCGTACAGGCGCTTGTCGAGTTCATGAAGCGGTTCGAAGCGGAGAACGCGTAGAACAAGGAGCGCTGCACGATGTTTACAATCCAAACGCTCAACAGCATCTCCCGCTGCGGCCTGGACCTGTTGCCCGGCGACCGTTATACGCACGCCCCGGCGCTCGTCGATCCGGACGCGATCCTGGTGCGCAGCGCCGACATGCACGCGATGGAGCTGCCGGCGTCGGTCAAGGCCGTCGCGCGCGTCGGGGTCGGTGTGAACAACATACCGGTGGACAGGTGCTCCGAACGGGGCGTCGTGGTGTTCAGCACCCCGGGCGCCAATGCCAACGGCGTCAAGGAGCTCGTCATCATGGCGCTCATCATGTGCTCGCGCTCAATCCCGCAGGCGATTGCGTGGGCGCAGGGGCTCAAGGGGGCGGGCGCCGAGGTGCCGGCCCGCGTGGAACAGGGGAAGTCGAAATTCATCGGTCCCGAGATCAAGGGTAAACGGATCGGCGTGATCGGTCTCGGCGCGATCGGCGTGATGGTGGCCAATGACGCCGTGGCGCTGGGTATGCAGGTATCCGGGCGCGATCCGTTCATCTCGGCGGACGCGGCCGGGAGGCTGTCGCGCGAGGTAAAAATTTCCATCGACCTCGACAGCCTGCTCGCGGAGTCCGATTATATCACGCTGCACATCCCGCAGACCGACGAAACGAAGGGGTTCCTCAACAGGCAGTGCTTCTCCCTCATGAAGAAGGGCGTGCGCATTCTCAATTTCTCGCGAGCGGGGCTGGTGAACAACGCCGATCTCGTCGAGTCGATCCGGGCGGGGACTGTCGCGACGTACGTGACGGACTTCCCCGAGGACGAGCTCCTGGGCGTCGAGGGGGTGATCCCGATCCCGCACCTGGGCGCCTCGACGCCTGAATCCGAGGACAATTGCGCGATCATGGCCGTGCGGCAGCTCGTCGATTTTCTGGAGAACGGGAACATCGTCAACTCGGCGAACTTCCCCGACTGCGCGATGCCGCGCTCCGCGAACCGGCGCATCGTTATCGCAAACCGGAACGTGCCCAATATCATCGGCCAGTTCGCGCGCATCCTGGCGCAGCGCACTATCAACATCGGAAACATGCTCAACAAGAGCAAGGGGGACGTCGCCTACAACATCATCGACATCGACGGCGATATCGATGCTGCCGTCATCGGCGCACTGGGGGCGATCGACGGGGTGGTCATGGTGCGCGCGCTGTAGGGGTGTTCTTCGGGACGGCGGCGCGAGGATGATTCGTGCGTCGCCGCGCCCGGTTCGTTCAGCGCTCGGACGCCTTGGCGCGCTCCCACGCGGCGTCGAGTTCGGCGAGGGGCACGTTCTCCAACGCGCGCCCGGAGCGCGCGACATCGGCTTCCACGAACCGGAAGCGCGTGATGAATTTGTCCACGGTTTTCGCGAGCGCCTCCTCGGGGTTGATCTTGATAAAGCGCGCGATGTTCGCGATGGTGAAGAGGATGTCGCCGATCTCCTCCAGCATTTTTTCCTGTGCGCCCAGCGCCACCGCCTCCTTGAACTCCGCGAGCTCCTCGTCGAGCTTTTCCACGATCCCCTCGATGCGCTCCCAGTCGAAGCCCACGCGCGAGACCTTCTGTTGCACGCGATAGGCCTTCAGGAGCGCCGGAAGATGGCGCGGGACGCCGTCGAGGATGGACTCCCGGTGCGGCTTTTCGGCCTTCTTGATGAGCTCCCAGTTTCGAATAACGGCATCGCTGGTGTCGGCCGTCGCGTCGCCGAAGACGTGCGGGTGCCGCCCGATGAGCTTGTCGGCGGCCAGGCGCGCGACGTCGTCGATATCGAAACGCCCCGCCTCGGACGCGATCTGCGCGTGCGCGTACACCTGGTACATCAGGTCCCCGAGCTCCTCCCTGAGGTGCTCCGGGTCCTCCGACTCGATGGCGTCGTAGACCTCGTAGGCCTCCTCGATGAGGTAGGGCTTGAGCGATGCGTGCGTCTGCTCGCGGTCCCACGGGCAGCCGTTCTCGGCGCGCAGGATGCGGGCGACTTCTTGAAGCAGGTACAGGGGGCGTGTTTCCTTGAATGTCATTGGACCCTCCATCGCAGGGGCATTGTCGTGATGCGCGTGATTTTGTAAATGAAATAAACCGCCTGCGGGCGGCGGTACGGAAGGCCGCACGATTTTATCTTGACAGGTTTCCCTCCCCCGTCGATAGCATGACCTTCATTTATTTTGCGCGGAGGAGCGGCGCCATGAGCGGAAAGTCATCGAACGTCCTATTGAAGAACTCCGATCCCGAAGTATTCGACATCATCCGGAAGGAGAACGAGCGCCAGGAGAACACGCTCATCCTCATCGCCTCGGAGAACTATGTCTCGCAGCCGGTGCTCGAGGCCTCCGGGTGCACCATGACCAACAAGTACGCGGAGGGCTATCCCGGCAAACGCTACTATAACGGGTGCCAGTGGGTGGACGCGGTGGAGACGGTCGCCATCGACCGCATCAAGCAGCTCTTCAAGGCCGATGTGGCCAACGTGCAGCCGCACAGCGGGACGCAGGCGAACATGGCGGTGCTCCTTTCGACGCTCTCGCCCGGCGACTGCTTCATGGGGATGAACCTGTCGCACGGCGGCCATCTCTCGCACGGCTCGCCGGTGAACATCTCCGGCATCTACTACAAGGTCGTCTCCTACGGCGTCACGAAAGATACGAACCGCATCGATTTCGACGAGGCGTGGAAGAACGCCAAGGAGCACAAGCCCAAGCTCATCATCTGCGGGGCCTCCGCGTATCCGCGCACCATCGACTTCGCGAAGTTCCGCGAGATCGCCGACAGCGTGGGCGCCGTTCTCCTGGCCGACATCGCGCACATCGCGGGGCTCGTCGCCACGGGCGACCACCCCTCGCCGGTGCCGGTGTCCGACTACGTGACCTTCACCACGCACAAGACCCTGCGCGGCCCGCGCGGCGCGGTGATCCTCTCGAAGCTCGATCACGAGAAGGCCGTGAACAAGTTCATCTTCCCCGGCATCCAGGGCGGCCCGCTCATGCACACCGTCGCGGCGAAGGCCGTCGCCTTCAAGGAGGCGCTCTCGCCCGGCTTCTCCGCGTACTCGAAGCGGGTGATCGCGAACGCGCAGACGTTGGCCGAAACGCTCCAGTCGCGGGGCCTCGCCCTCGTCTCCGGCGGCACCGACAACCATCTCATGCTGGTGGACCTCCGGAACAAGAACCTCACGGGGCGGGACGTCGCCAACCGACTCGACGCCGCCGGGATCACCTGCAACAAGAACGGCGTCCCCTTCGACGACAAGTCGCCCATGGTCACCAGCGGGATCCGGCTCGGGAGCCCGGCGCTCACCACGCGCGGCCTGGGGGCCGACGACTTCACGCGGATCGGGAACCTCATCGGCGACATCATCGACAACATGAACGACGACGCGGTCCTCGCGCGGGTGCAGGGGGCGGTGGCCGAGATCTGCGCCGCCTATCCGACGGCCTTCCTGCGGCTTCCGGAACGCGTCTAGCCCGCGAAACGAGTACGGCGTTGCGTGCTGATGCCGGGCGCCGCCGGCGCCCGGTGGCTGCGGGGAGCGGACGTACGGTCCGCACTCATCCGGTTTCGATGATAACGACCGCGGTCGCGAATTCGCGCTCATGGCTGATGCTCACATGCGTGCGGGCCGCTCCGTCGGGCAGCGCGGCGGCGATCCGGCCGCTCGCGACGAGCGCCGGTTTCCCCGCGTCGTCGTTGAGTATCGCGATGTCCGCAAAGGCGATGCCCGCGCGCCCGCCAATCGCCTTGACGAACGCCTCCTTGGCGGCAAACCGGCCCGCAAGAAATGCGTCGGCGCCCGCCCCGGGCATGATGGAAACCTCGGCCTCGGACAGTATCCTCCGGACGAACCTGTCGGCATGCCGCCGGCGCAGCTCGGCGATGCGCTCGATGCTCACGATGTCGGTTCCGATGCCAAGAATCATGGCGCTCCAGACTACCCTGTGCGCAATGCGCACTGTCTCGAGGATGCGCCTCCTGCGGGCAAATGCAAGTGATTTATTGCCGCCCGGACAGGCTTGTTGTGGAAAAATTATGACAATTTCTGCTTGACTCGGCGTCAAAACGGGTATAGCTTTCTCACCGGCAGTAACGTGATATTCTAACATCTGGAACACGGGCCCGCATTCTCCAATACACGCATGCGTGCTGCGCCAGCAAGAACCACAACGAGGAGGGTCGTATGAAAAAAGCAGTATCGATGATGGCAATAGCGTTTCTTGTCGCCGCGACGTTTGGCTGCAAGAAAAAACAACCCGAGGACGTCGCCCGCGCCGGGTTCGTCAATTTCGTGAACGGCCAGGTGATGATCGTTTCCGACAAGGGCGCAGAGAACCCCGCCAAGGTCGGTGACAAGGTCTCGCAGGGCATGAAGATCAAGACGGTTGGCGACAAGTCGTTCGTCGACGTCTACTTCGGCGAGAACGCCGTGAAGGTGCTGGGCAACACGACCGTCGAGGTGAGCGCGCTGGTCACCAGCGTGAAGACCAACGGCGAGAAGACCGAGTTCATGGTCGAGAAGGGCCGCATGTTTTGCAAGATTACCAAGAAGCTCGCCAAGGACGACAGCTTCTCGGTGAAGACCCCGACCGCGGTCGCCGGTGTCCGCGGGACCAACTTCCTGGTCAAGAGCGACGAGAAGAAAACGAACGTCGCCTGCGTCGAGGGGCTGCTCGAGGTGCTCAACAAGTCCATGCCCAATTCGGACCCGGTGGTCGTGGACAAGGAGAAAGAGGTCGATGTGCTGCCCGACCAGAAGATGGCGGTGCGGGACCTCTCCGACGAGAACAAGAAGATGATCCGCGACATCCTCTCGGAGATCAGCGACCTGCGCAAGGACATCTGGGAGCAGATGGAGCGCCAGCGTGAGGAGATCAAGAAGCATGTCGAGGAGCAGCGCGCCCGCGACAAGGAGATGGTCCAGCAGCAGAAGGACCAGGACAAGCAGAACGTCGAGGACCAGAAGGCGCGCGACCGCGCCATGATCGGCGAGATCAAGGGCGAGACCGACGCGAAGCGCAGCGAGGCCATCAGCGCCGCGAAGGACAAGATGGACGCCGCGAAGAACGTGGATCTGGGCGGCGCCAAGCCGGCCATCGAAAAGCAGAAGATCGACAAGAGCGGCTTCAAGCCCGACATGAACGTCAAGCCGCAGCAGTAAGGCTGCTCGTGCGACGTTCTAGATCGTAAGACCGCGCGCACCAGGCTCCCTCATCGTTCGGTGAGGGAGCCTGCGTTTCCGGGGGGAGGCGACATGGGAGTTCAACTGGCGTTTTTGGGGACCGGCACGTCCAATGCGACCCGCAAGGGGCCGCCGGCGCTTGCGTTTTCGAACGGCGAGGAGGTGGTCGCCGTCGATTTCGGGGGCGGCGCCTACCATCAGCTCGTGCGCCTGGGCTCGGACGCATTCAATTATAAAAATCTCTCGACCATCATCATCACCCATTTTCACAACGATCATGTGAGCGGGCTCCCCGATCTCTTCTGGGGCGAGATGTTCGATGTGAGCGGCCGCCGCGAAACGCCGCTCACCCTGGTGGGGCCGCACGGGCTTTCGAATTTCTACCAGGACCGGCTCATGCCCTTCCTCGGGGGATACCCCATCCCCTTCGAGGTGCGCCTGGTGGAGTTGGCGAACGACGAGCAGCACGCGGGAAGCTTTTATTCCGCCCGCGCGGTGCATCTGGAGCATGTCGAGTTTTCCAACGGCTACCGCTTTTCCTTCGATGGCGCCGAGCTGGCGGTTACGGGTGACACGAGCCTGTGCGACAATCTCTACGGCCTGCTGCGCGGCTGCGATGCGGCCGTCCTGGAGTGGGCGCTCCCGGCCCCCGGGGTGTTCCCGGGGCATCTGTCAAATGAGGACATGGCGCGCCTGATCGCGGCCGACGCGCTTCCCGGGCGCGTCTATGTTACGCACGTCTATCCCGTTGGCGCGGGCGATTTTGAGGCCCATGTCGATGTGCGACGCCGGATCCTCGGCGATGCGGCCGCGCGCTTCGTGTTCCCGGACGATCTTCAGGTGTTCGAGCTCTGATGGCCATGGAACTTCGCCTCGAGGAAATCGACCACACCCTGGTGATTCTGCACGTGTCGGGTGAATTCTATCTCAACGATATCGCGGAGGTGGAGGAGGTGTGGCGGAAGGCGTCGGGGCTCTTTCCGGCGACCATCGCCATCGACTGCGCCGGCCTCACCGCCATCGACTCCTCGGCCATCGGGACCATGGTCAAGTTCTTCAACAGCGCCAGCGTCAAGAAGATCACGCTGGTGCTCTACGGGCTTGGCGACGATCTCCGGCAGCTTTTCAGCCGCGCGAAACTGGACCGGTTTTTTCGTATCATGTCGAGCGCGGACTTCGAAGAGGAGTTCCTGTACTATAAGTAATGTCCGGAGCCATGATGTCCGCCCGATCGATCATTTCGCTGTGCGCGGCCGCGCTGGCGCTGATATGCGTCTCCTGCGCCTCGTTTAACACCCGCGACGACTATCGTCCAACGTCGGAGGCGCTCGTGCGCGGCGATTTCGACGAGGCGCTCGCGCGCTTTCCCCGCGGCGAGAGAAAATCATTCATCGTCACGATGGAAACGGCCTGCCTGAGCCTGATGGCCGGCAAACCCGACATCACCGCGCTTGAGGCGTATTCGCGTAAAATCGGCGAGCGCGTGCGCTACAAGGTGTCGCGCGAGCTGCAGTCGTTCTTCTATCTTGATACGCCCGAGGGCTATTACGCCTCCGAGCACGAGGTGATCTGGATGCACCTGCTTCTCTCGTGGGGATATTCCCAGCGCGGCGATTTCGAGAAGGCGCGGGTCGAGGTGAAGCGCGCGGCGAACTTCATCCAGCTTGAGACGGGAGGGCCGGGGCGGTTCGACGATCCGCTCTTGCGCATCATGTGCGCGTGCATGTGGATGCTCTGCGGCGACTGGCCCGAGGCGCAGGTCGATTTCCGGGCGGCATCGAGGTTGGACCCAAAACTCTGGTGGGCGCGGCAGCTTGCCGACATGAAAACGCCGCCGTCCAATCTGGTGATCGTCCTGGGCGGCATCGGCCCCGAACCGGCCTGGGACCCGTCCATCGGCGTAAACCTCATCCGGGGACTCCGCGGCATTTCCTTCAACGGGCAGGGGCTCAAGAGCGCGCTGGCCGCGACGGATGCGAAGAATGCGCCCCTCTCGCTCCACCTCTCGCCCGATTCGCTTCCCTGGTACCGGCGCCATCTGGCGCGCGACAATGAGATACAGGAGGTGATCCGCGACACGCGGTATGCGAAGAAAACGGTCATCGCGTCGCTCAAGGCCGCGGGGATCGCGACGGGGAGCATCCTGGCGGGCGTCCTCGTCGGTACGGGCGCGATCGCGCTGGGTGCCGGCGTCGTCTACGTGGCCGTCCTCTCGGGATCGGGGGAGGCGATCGGCGGCGGGATCGTCGCGGGGGGCGCCATCGCCTATGCGGGGGTCGATTGGGGCGTGGACATCGGAAAGGGCGGCATCGAAAAGAGCGGCGACGTTGTGCGCGATGACCTCGACACCTCGCCGTATTACCGGTACGTGCGCTTTCTTCCCGAGTACGCCTGGGTGGGGTGGAGCCGCCAGCCGCTGCAATTCCCGATCGAAGTGCGGCGCGCCGGATCGACGGTGTACACGCTGAACGCCGACGAGCGGCGGCCCGCGGCGACCCGATTCTTCTCGTTCGGGTACGTGCCCGATGCGGACGTGAGCGGCCTGCCGGGACGGCGGGTCCGGATCATCGAATATAAACAGCCGGTCAAATAATCGCGCCGCGGGTTTGGGATTTCGGGCGCGCGATCAACACGCAGATCACGGGAGGTTCGCATGAAAAAGGTCCTGATTGTCGTTCTCGCCATCGTCGCGATTGTCGTGATCGCGATACTCGCGCTTCCGGGCGCCTATACGCTCGAGGAGGGCATCGAGATCGGCGCTCCGCAGCCGGCCGTCTTTGCGATTGCGGCGCAGCCGAACCGTTGGAACATGCTCGGCATGATGGCTACGATGGGATCGATGCCCGCCATGCCCACGGGGCAGATGCAGCTCCCCAAGGAGATGCGGGACACGATGCCCGGCGGCATGGATCTTGGGTCCATGATGGAGGGCATGCAAAAGATACAGAAGACGATGGGATCGGTAAAGATAAAGGTGAAAAGCAGCGCGGCCCCCGGGAAGATCGTTTTCAAGATCGAGGGGGGCCCCATGGACGGCATGGAGCCGGAGATGAGCATCGAGAGGAAGGCCGACAGGATCACGTTGGTCGCAATTCGAGAGAGCTACACATTCCAGGGGGTGTTTTCCGGCGTCAAGGCCATCACCGCGAAGATGGCGTCGAAAAAGCTCAACGCGACGAACCTGCAAAACCTCAAACGGGTGTGCGAGGGGAAAAAATAGCGATACCGTTGATTGAGACAGGGCGCCGCCCTGTCTCAATGAAATCCTACCCGCACCGCGAGAAGCCGCACATGCGGCACACCGAGCAGCCCGACTCGAACTCGAGCGGCCCGTGGCAGTCCGGGCACACGCCCACCATCACCGCGTCGCTTCCCTTGCCGTTTGTCTCGGCGATGTGCTTTGCCGTCTCGACGGAGATGACCTCCGTCTTGCGCGAGTCGTGGCCCAGATAGCGCTCGATGGCCTTGGCGATGGCGTCTGCGCATGAGTAGATGCGGCCGCCCTTTTCCCAGGCCTGGTTGGGACAGCGCACCCCTTTGAGCTGCTTCACGATCTGTTCCGGTTCGATCCCGCAGCGCAGCGACAACGACACCAGGCGGCTCACCGCCTCGGCCTGGCTGGCCGCGCATCCTCCGCTCTTGCCCATCGTAGCGAACACCTCGAACAACCCGTGCTCGTCTTCGTTGATGGTCACGTAGAGCGCGCCGCAGCCGGTCGCCATCTTGCGCGTGGATCCCCAGGTGACCTCCTTGCGGGGGCGGGGCGTGAGGTGGCGCTCCGCTGCGTCGTCCTGCGCCGCCGCGGGCGCAGGGTGCTCGGTGCGCGCGACCTCGAGCACCTGGGAATCGCGCGAGCCGTCCCGGTACACGGTCACGCCCTTGCAATTCAGGTCGTAGGCGAGGTTGTACACGGTTTCGATATCGGCTACCGTCGCGCTATGGGCAAAGTTCACCGTCTTCGAGACGGCGTTATCGACATACTTCTGGAAGGCGGCCTGGAGGCGGATGTGCCATTCCGGCGTGATGTCGTGCGCGGTAACGAAGAGCCGGCGCGCCGCCTCGGGGACGGTGTCGATGTCGCGCACGGAGCCGTGCCGCGCGATGTCCGTCATCAGCTCGTCGCTGTAGAAGCCGTTCGCATCGGCGTATGAACGGAAGAAGGGATTCGTCTCGACGAGGGTGTTGTTGTCCATGACATTGCGCACATAGGCGAGCGCGAAGATCGGCTCGATGCCGCTGGAGCAATTGGCGATGATGCTGATGGTGCCCGTGGGCGCGATGGTCGTGGTGGTCGCGTTGCGAAGCGGCGGCTCGCCCGCCTCGGCGTACGATGAGCGCTCGAAGTTCGGGAACGCCCCGCGCTCGCGCGCGAGCTCCCGCGAGGCCGCCTTCGACTCGTCCTGGATGAACGACATGATGCGCTCGGCGGTTTCGATCGCCTCCTCGGAGTCGTACGGAATACCCAGCATGATGAGCGTATCGGCGAAGCCCATCACCCCCAGGCCGATCTTCCGGTTCGCAAGCGTGCTCTCGGCGATCTCGGGGAGCGGGTAGCGGTTGCGGTCGATCACATTGTCGAGGAAGTGGACCGCCGCGCGCGTGATCTCGCCGAGCCGCGGGAAGTCGATCTCGTAGGCGCCGCCGGTGCTCGTCAGCACGCGGCTCAGGTTGATGGAGCCCAGGTTGCACGATTCGAACGGCAGCAGCGGCTGCTCGCCGCAGGGATTGGTGCTTTCGATGTCGCCCACCCGCTTCAAGGGGTTCGCGGCGTTGATACGGTCGATGAAGACGATGCCCGGCTCGCCGCTGTGCCAGGCGTGCTCCACGATGGCGGCGTACACCGCGCGGGCGTTGCGCACGGCGACCGGCCGGCCCGTACGGGGACTTACGAGCTCGTAGTCGCGGTTCTCGCGGACCGCGCGCATGAACTCGTCGGTGATGGCGACCGAGAGATTGAAGTTGGTGAGCTCCGCGGTGTCGCGCTTCGCCTCGATGAAGTCCTCGATGTCCGGGTGCGCGACCGAGAGGATCGCCATGTTGGCCCCGCGCCGCGTGCCCCCCTGCTTGATGGTCTCGGTCGCCGTGTTGAAGATCTTCATGAACGACAGCGGCCCGCTCGAGACCCCGGTGGTGGTTTGCACGATGTCGTTGTGCGGGCGCAGGCGCGAGAAGGAGAATCCCGTGCCGCCGCCGCTCTTGTGGATGAGCGCCATGTTCTTGATGGCGTCGAAAATGCCGTCGATGGAGTCCTCGACCGGGAGGACGAAGCAGGCCGAGAGCTGTCCCAGCGAGCGCCCGGCGTTCATGAGCGTGGGGCTGTTGGGAATGAAAACGAGATCGGCCATGAGATCGTAGAAGCGGGTCGCCGTGCGCGCGAGCTCATCGGCCGTGCGGCCATAGCTCGCGTCGGCGGCGGCGATATAGCGCGCCACGCGGGCGAACAGGTCCTCCGGCGTTTCCAACGGCGCGCCCGATTCGTCCTTCCGTAGATAGCGCTTCTCGAGGACCACGCGGGCGTTCGCGGAGAGTTCGGGTTTTTTCTTCGAGTCGATGGGCAGCGAGCGCCAGTCGACGGCGGGTGCGGTTGATTCGCCTTGTGTGGGCACGAAGGGTTTCCTCCTGCATTTTTCGGTGCGCCCCGGCCCGTTGCGGTTGCGTGGTTCTATGGTATAGACGGGGAGGCTTGCGCGGGTGTACGCTACGGCCAACAGTAGGAAGATGTCGCGGCGTTGTCATCATAAATTTTCAAAAAAACGCGTCGATGATGCGGACGGCGCATGCGATCATACGGGCGCCGTAAAAGTATTTGACGGGCAACCGGGCGCGTGTTGGACTGATGGTGCAGGTCACCGGATTATCCACATGGTAGAGTTCAAAAAACTTCGCATCGCTTTTGCGCTGCTGGCGTCCACCATCGTCTTCGGCACGACGGGCTACATGGTGGTCGAGGGGATGTCTCCCTTCGACAGTCTCTATCAAACCATCATCACCATCAGCACGGTGGGCTACCAGGAGGTGAAACCGCTGTCAACCGCCGGCCGGGTGGTCACTATGGTGCTCATCAGCACGGGGATCACCGTGGGGGCCTACACCATCGGAACGGTGCTGCGCCTGTTCATCGAGGGGGAATTCCAGCGGACCTTCGGGAGGAGAAAAGTGGAAAAGCGGATCGCGGGGCTCAAGAACCATTACATCATCTGCGGATTCGGGCGGATCGGCAGCCTCGTCTGCCGCGAGTTCCGCGAGAACAATCTTCCCTTCGTCGTCATCGACCGCGACCCCGCAGCGGTCAGGGACCTCGAGGGGGAGAACTTTCTGTTCCTGCAGCTCGACGCCACCTCCGAGGAGGCGCTCGAGGCCGCCGGGATCGCGCGCGCGAAGGGCCTCATCACCGCCGTCCGGTCCGACGCCGACAACGTGTTCATCACCCTCACCGCGAAGGGGATCCGGCCGGACATCTTCGTGCTGGCGCGCGCCTCCGACGAGAAGAGCGAGTCGAAGCTCAAGCGCGCGGGGGCCACGCGCGTCGTGTCGCCCTACCTCATCGGCGGGCGGCGCATGGCGCAGGTGATCCTCAAGCCCACGGTGATCGAGTTCATCGACATCGCGATGATGGCCAAGAACCTGGGGTTGGTCATGGAGGAGGCGCGGGTGCGCGACGGGTCGGACCTCGCGGGAAAAAACCTGATCGAGAGCAACCTGCGGCGCGATTTCGGCGTGATCATCGTGGCGATCCAGAAGCACGGCGGGGAGATGATCTTCAACCCGACGCCCGAGGTCCGGCTCGAGGAGAATGACGTGATCGTCGTGCTGGGCCAGAAGACCGACGTGACCCGCATGAACAAGATCCTCTGAGGCTATTTCTTGCGGGACTTCATGATCCGCGAGATGCTGCGGATGAGCACCTCGAGCTTGAAGGGCTTGGTGAGGAAGATGTCCACGATGTTCTTGTAGGCGCCGATGTTGTCGAGCGACCATCCCGTGAGGAGCGCCGTCACGATGGACTCGTTGATCTCCTTCGCCTTCGCCATGAGCTCCAGCCCCGTCATGCCCGGCAGGTCGTAGTCCGACACCAGAATGGCGTATTCCTTTTCCCTGAGCTCGGCCAGCGCGTCCTCCGCGCGCTCGAACACCGCCACGCGGTTGCCGATGTGGTCGAACATCTCGGAGATGACCTCGCGCAGCTCCTTTTCATCCTCCACCACCAGCACGTTGAGGTTGCGCAGCTTGTAGTCGACGCCCTCGTCGTCGCGCGCGCGCTCGCGGCTGGCGATGATCTGCTGCGGGAGTATCGCGCGGATCGTGTATTCCGCCGGCGACTCCTCCTCGATGATCTTGATGCCCAGCTTGTCGGCGGAGCGGCGGATGTCCAGCTCGCTCAGGAAGAGGCCCTCGGTCGCGGCGTCGAGCGTCTCGGCCGGCGCCGCGGACTTCGCGACGGACACCGAGAGCTCCGGCAGCTCGTCGTCCTTGAGGACCAGCTGGACCTCGTCGCCGCGCATGATGTAGGGGTAGAGGGAAAAGAGCATCGATACGAACACCTCGCGCAGGAGCTGGCCGTTGGTTTTCACGGTGAGCACGCAGAAGTAGCGACGCTCGATGCGGATGCTGCGCTTGCGCTTGCGCTCCTGCACCTTGTAGAGGATCTTCGCGAACTCGATCGAGTCCTCGATGGCGTCGATGATGTTCTCCTCCTCCTCGCCGAGGAACTGCTCGCCGCGGTCGATGAAGCTCTGGATGATCCTGATCTGCTTCACGCTCTCGTTGGCGTTCTTCTCGATGATGCGCAGGCCCTCGAGGACGCTCTCCTTCTCGGCGAGCTGCAGCAAGAGCTGGGTCCGGCTGAGGATGATGTTGATGATATTGTTGAATGAGTGCAGCAGCCCCACGGAGAGGTCGCCCACGATCTGCAGGCGGTTCATGAACGAGAGCTTGTCCTCGAGCCGCTTGCGCTCCGAGTAGTCCTCGAGGATCATCTCCACGGCCCCCGGGCCGGCGGCGCGCTGGGCGTAGAGCACGGCGTTGGTCCACTTGACCTCGTCGCCCACGGTGAAGCGGATCTCGTTGAGCCGCCGGAATGCGACGCTCCCCGCGGTGATGTCGGCGACGGCCTTGCGGATGCGCTCGTAATCGAATGCGGACAGGAAGTGCGGCAGCGAGAGTTTCTTCCGGGTGAAATCCTCGAAGGCGCAGCCGATGAGGGTTTCGAAGGTGGGCCCGTACTTGACGATGCCCGTCGCCTCGTCCATCCGCACGATGGGAAACGGCGCATAATCGTACAGGGACGCGTCTCCGTCCCGGTCGCCGTCGGGCGACTCGGCGGTTGATCGGTCGAACGAGAGGAGCCGCTCCTCGACCACCTTGATGAACACCAGGATGGCGGTCACGACGCGCTCGTGAAACATCGGATAGAGGTGGAGCTCGATGGGGATGCTGGCGCCGCCCGAGGAGACCACCGCGAAGCACTTGCGGTCCTGGCCCTTGAGGACGCGGGTATAGGCGAGGGCGATGCGGCGGCGGTACTCCGGCGCGAAGGGATGCGTCGCGTCGAGCCGGACGGCGTCGTCGAGCTCGAAGATGCGCGCGAAGCTCCGGTTTCGGTAGGCGATCGAGCCGTCGGGGCCGATCACGCACACCGGGAAGTCGAGCACGTCGAAGACCGCGTAGGGTGCGTTCACGGGAGAGGCGTTCGCCTCTCCCGTGTTGATGTCTGAAGATTCGCTATTCATTGGGCCGACCGATAGAACGGTGTACGGGCGAAATCCGCCGCTTCCACCGGCCGGAACGACCGATGATCAGTACAGCGTGCGGAAGTTGAAAAATGTTTTTTGCCCCTTTCCGATTTGCACCTGATGCTCGGTAAAACGCTCGATGCGTCCGTATTTGTCAATGAATTTAATTTTGATGTTGTAGTTGCCCGCCGGGAGAAACAGCCGCGAAAGCTGCAGATTCGCCGGCAGGGTGTGCCAGCAGCGCAGGTCGGGCTTGAGCGAGGCGATGAGCCCCGTCATGATGCCCGCGCCGGCCGCCACGCCCGCGAGGTTCCCGCCCGCGTCGGCGATGCTGCCGAGTCCCGCCTGCTTGAGAATGAACTTGGTGAGGTGCTTCACGGCGAAGCCGCCGGCCGCACTGGCCCCAAGCTTCACGACCATCCCCGCGATGGTCTTTTTGACCAGGGCCGGATACTCCGTGTCGTCGAAGGTCTGGATGGCCGTGTCCTCGATATTGTTGAGCATCACGGTGCGTCCCAGGTCGACGCCGTTGACGTTAATGACCATGTGGCTGATGTTGTTCGCCCGTCGCTGCCACTTCGGGATGGGGTTTTCCGCCTTGTTGAGCGCGGCCATCACCGCCACCGCGGTGAGTCCGCCGGCGAGCGAGGCGCTGCGAAGCGCGACATTGAGGCCGACATTGAAGGTCTGGTCCGAAAGCAGCGGTCCGCGCGAAACCTTGATGGCGCTGCGCCCGGCCTGGTAGATCATGATGAACTCCCCGGCGTCCTTGGGCAGGTTGTCGCGCCGACCGTAGCGGCCAACCCACTTGCGATAGTCTTCGTTGTCGCCGATGAACTTGGCGAGACGCTGCAGGTCCGTGGGCAGCATGGGCAGGCGCGGCTCGAGCTCGGCGATC
This sequence comes from Spirochaetota bacterium, assembly GCA_029562645.1. Lineage (GTDB taxonomy): Bacteria > Spirochaetota > UBA4802 > UBA4802 > JAKQUI01 > JAKQUI01. The sequence continues at coordinate 207,972 of JAKQUI010000004.1, read as the reverse complement.
TGTTTATAGCTCACGTACGCCGTTTGCCAGTCGCCGAACTTCTCCTTCTCGGAGTCCTCGAGGTCGGCCGACATCTCGAAGGCGATCGCGCTCAGGTACATGGCCATGACGTTCTGCCGGTAGGTCTTCCCGCTGCTCGAGACCTTTATGTCCTTGAGCACGTCGTTGACCTTCTTGAATTCGATGCGCGCCTCGTTCGGCTTCTTCATGAACAGGAAGTTGATGCCCAGGTACATGTGGATCAGGACGCGCTCGAAGTCCTCGCCCTTGTAGTTGGTCATGGTCTGGTCGAGAAGGAGGCCCGCCGCCTCGCGACTGATGCTGATGTTGATCTTGTCGGCCATCTTCCCGGCCTTCATGAGGACCTTGGTGCTGTTCGGATAGTCCTGCGCGGCGTTGAGCATGAGGCCGCACTCCATCAGAATGAGCATTTCGTCCTTGCTGCCGACGGACCCGTGCTCCTTGTAGAGCTCGCGGGCGGCTTCCTTGAACTGCCCCTGGTAGAACATCGCCTCGGGCTTTTCCATCAGCTTCTGATAGCTGACGCCGCAGGCGACGTTGACGATGACCAAGGCGATTACGAATATGATGGTTAATCGTTTTTTCATATGGGATATCCAGTGTATGGGGTTGATCCCGCCCGGCTCTTTCGCCGGGCGGGTCGTTGAATGCTTAGAACGAGAACTCGGACTTGCTCGTCGCCTTGATGAATTTCTTCTGGTCCTGCCAGAGTGTCTCGCTGGTGGCCAGGCTGTTGAGCTGCAGGGTCACGAGGAGATACTGGATGCGCTTGCTGCCCACCGTGACCCACTGGTCGCGAATGGCGCCGTAGAGGTACATGTTGGGCGACTTGAGGTTCCCCACCGGGACCGCGGAGGCGGGATCGATCATCCCGGTCATGCCGTCCTCCATCTCCTTGATGGCTTCCTTGGTGCGCGTGCGGTCGATGAACTTGATGCGCTTCTGGATGAGGTTCGTCGTGAGCTCGTCGGCGACGAGGTTGGTCTCGATGTGCTCGGAGGTCTTGTTGAGGATGGGCTTCACCTGGATGAGCGCCGGCTTTTTGTATTCCTGCTTGAGGAAGGTGTACATCGAGCCGACCATCTTGTCGACGGTGTCCTTGATCTCGCGGGGGCCCCATTCCATCGAGCCCTTCACGTCGCCGTCCTTGAGGTATTGCGTGCCGCCGCAGCCGACGATGGAAACGGCAGCGAACGCCACCAGCATTATAATCGTGATCTTTCGCATGGGAAAACGCTCCTTCTTTGATTTTTGTGATTCCGATTGATGGTATGTGCGTACCAACTATGAGGGCGGTTTGTGCGCCGTGTCAACCATGATACGGGGCGTTTTTTGAAAATTTCGGGCGCGCACGGACGAGGCGGTATGGCACAAAAAAATTATTTTGACCATGCCGGCGCGCGAGCAGCACGCGTATTTTTTACTTGAATTATTTGTCGTCCCCGATGCAAGACGTGGTATGCGAACGTCGATTGTCGGTATGCTGATGGCGCTGGGCGCGCTCCTGGCGGCCTGTTCCGGGGGCCAGGTCGCCGGCGACTCCACGACCGGAAAGGTCCTGGGGGCGCTCCGCGGTGAGCCGGTGATCCCGCGCGCGGCGAACACCATCATCATCCCGTTCTTCAGGGATTACTCGGGCGAACCGACGGTGTCCGACGTGCTCACCATCCGCCTGCGCGACGCGATCAGCATGGACGGCCGCCTGGCGATCGTCGCGGACAACGAAAAGGCGGATCTGCGCCTGGTGGGCAAGGTGATGCTCTACCGCATACAGCCGGTGCACTACAGCACCTCGGGAGAGCCGGTGCGCAAGCGGCTCATGATCGCCGTGATCGTGTCGCTGGTCGACCAGAAAAACCAGCGGGACATCTTCCGCAACCGCCAGGTGCAGTCCTTCGAGATATTCTCCGACGTGGTGCCCCCCGTGGTGCCGGAGAGCCAGGCGCGCGACCTGGCCGTGGAGAGCCTCGCGCGCCGCATCGCGGTGCAGACCGTATCGGGCTGGTACACGGATCTCATGTCGCGCGAGGAGCGAGGAAAATGAGGGCCGCCAAACAGGCGCTGAATGCCAAGCAGTTCGCGCGGGACATCGAGAAGAAGCCGCTCGCGCGACGCTACCTCTTCCTGGGCGAGGACGCGGGCGAGAAGGACCGCTGCATCGCCGGTATCGCGAAGCGGCTCTTCGGCGACGCCCCGCCCCCGCCGGACGCCGCGGCGCGCTTTCACGCCGAGGGCGGGGAGTTCGCCGACGCCGTGGGGTTCGCGCTTGCGCCCTCGATGTTTTCCGCGGAGGCGCTGTGCGTGATCGTGAACGTTGACGAGCTCTCCGCGGTCAAGGAGAACCAGGCGCTCATGGCCCGGCTCCTCGACGAGCTGCCGGAGACGGTCACGCTGGTGCTCACCGCCTCGGAGAAGGGATCGCCCAAGGTCGTGCCCGCCGCGCGCGCGGGCGAATTCGTCACGGTGCAGTTCTGGCGTCCCTTCGAGAGCGACGTCGTCTCCCATGTGCGCCAGCGGCTCGGTGCGCCGCGCGACGGCTCGGCGCCGCTTAGAATCGACAACGCGGCGGTGTCGCTTCTCGTCGAGCTTCTGGGTCGCGACCTGGCGCGGATCGACGAGGCGCTGGACCGCATCCTCGCCGCCGGCGTGCGCGGCGCGGTGACGGTCGAGACGGTGCGGGAATACGTGCGCGACGCGGGGAGCGCGGGCGTGTTCGATCTGGTCGAGGCGCTCTTCCGGCGGGACCGGAAATCCTTCCGCCTGCTGGAGCGCCTGCTCGCCGACGGCGTGCCCGAGCTCGTGGTCGTGAGCCTGGTGATGCGGCAGGCGGAGCTCATCGAGCGCTTCCATTCCCTGACCGCCGGCGGCGACGCCATCGAGGAGGCCCTCGAGCGCCTCAAGGTCTATCCGAAGCACCGCGACGGTTTCATGACGCAGGCGCGCGCCTTCCCGCCGCGGACGCTCGCGCGGGTGTTCCCGCTCATCGCCGACACCGACCGGCGGCTCAAGAGCGGCAGCATGGGCCGCGGGCTCGTCGCGAACCCGCTGTGCGATCTTACGATGGGCATGGTGCTGGGCGCATGATCGATCAACGCTATCTCGACAAGATCGAAGAGAACCGGGGGCGGTTTTGTGAGCTCAATGCGATCAAGTTCAACCGCTTCCAGGGGCTGCTTCCCGCGAACATCAAGCGGGTCATCAATTTCATTCCCTTCATGCTCTCCATCAACCATCCCAAGCTGCCCGGATATGTCGAGGGCGAGGTGCCCGTGGGCATCGTCGATTATGCGCCCGACGAGGAGACGCGCAAGTACGTGAAGGCGAAATTTCCCTCCACGCGCGTGGAGGTCCCCGAGGGCGCGTCGTTCATTCACATGCTGGCGGTCATGGGCAGCGTGGGCACCATCGCCTACAACAAGAAGTCCGACTTCGACTACTGGGTGTGCATCGACATGCGCTCCGTGCCGGCGGACATGCTCGCGCGCTTCAAGCGCAAGGTGGAGGAGGTCCAGCGCTGGGCCTCGGCCGAGGCGGAGGTCTCGGTGCACCTGTTCGTCAACGACATCACGCGCGTGAAGCAGAACGTGTTCGCGGAGGACGAGGACGAGGCGTTCGGTTCCACCATCGGGGAGGTGCTTAAGGACGAGTTCTTTCGCAGCTCCATCATCATCGCTGGCCGTATCCCGTTCTGGTGGGTGCTGCCGAATTTTTTGAAGAACAGCGACTACGAGCGCCTCTTCGCGGCTCTTCCTCCCGACGTGGCGGCGCGGTACGTGGACCTGGGGAACCTCTACAAGATATCCCGCGAGGACTTCCTGGGCGCGGCGCTCTTTCAAATCATCAAGTCGCTGGGCAATCCCTTCAAGTCGATCCTGAAGCTCGGGGTGCTGGAGAAATACCTCTTCGGCCAGGAGGAGTCGCCCATCCTGAGCCAGAAGATGAAGATGAACGTGCTGCGCGGGAACTTCGACAACAACATCATCGACTCCTATCTTCTCATGTTCAAGGAGGTGTTCGATTACTACAGCGCGACGCTCGAGGACAAAAAGCTCCTCGAGGTGCTCAAGCAGAACCTGTACCTCAAGGTGGACCCGCAGATCTCGAAGTACCTGAAGCTCATCCAGGACCGGCGGGAGATCCCGTACAAGGTGGAGGTGATGGTCCGCTACTGCAAGGACTGGGGCTGGGACCGCGGCGTGATTAGCGACCTGGACAACTTCGAGAACTGGGAGTTCGGCAAGACTATGGCCTTCTGGGATTCGGTGAAGAAGTTCATGCTGCTGTCGTATCAGCGGATCGTCTCGCGCCTGCCCACCCTGAACCTGAAGGACAAGATCTCCGAGTCGGACTTCATGCTCTTGAGCCGCAAGATCAAGACGCATTTCCGCAAGGAGCGCGACAAGATCGAGCAGCTCATCACCTTCAAGGACACGCCCAGCGAGCCCATCCTGTACATCGAGCCGGCGAGCCAGGGCGTGCACGAGCTGGAGTGGCGGCTCTTCAAGCGCAACCGGAGCGAGGAGAACGTCTTCATCACCACCACCATCGCCACCGAGAAGGACCTCCTCAAGCTGTTGGCCTGGACGGCGCTCAACCAGATCTACGATCCGGTGTTCACGCGGCTCAATATCCAGTCGGGCTACACGCGCGTGAACCAGAACATGGCGGTTGAGTTCGTGAACGCCATCTCGAACTTTTTCAAGCCCGGGAAGATCCGGATCCGCAACGAGTACTTCCTGAACGAGGAGTTCCGGCTGCTCAATCTCATCATCCTCAACTTCAACCTGGAGGGCGCCGACGCCATCAAGACGGTGCACCACCTCTATCACACGAGCTGGGACGAATCGTACCTGAAGGAGTACGAGGGCGAGGTGAACATCCCGGTGATCCTCGCCGCCGTGCTGCGGGACGGCGTGCGCCTGGGCCGGCCCTTCGACGACTACTGCGCGGTGATCGCGCCCGAGATTTACAAGAAGGCCTTCAAGCGCGTGCAAACCATCTTCCGGGAGTCGTACGCGGCCATCGTGGAGCGCGGCGGGAAGGGCGAGGAGGCGTCGGCGCGCTTCATTACCCGCATCGGCGAGCAGTATGTGATGGTGACCCGCGACGGGGCCGAGGTGAACGCGCAGACCTTCCCGAGCTATGCAGTGCTCCTTGCCGCCAAGACGCTCAACCCGAAGCCCCGGATGCGCTACGTCTTTTGCGACGACGAGGGGCCGCTGGCGGCGCTCGATGCGCTGTACCGGATGGGGCGCGAGCACCACATCGTGATGGCCTACGAGGAGCGGGGCGAGGCGATGCTGTGCTACGTGATCGACGAGAACGGCAACCTGTTCTCGTTCATCCGGCCCACCGCGCAGCGGGACGAGGTGCTGGTGTACCTCTACGGGTTCTGCCGGAGCGTGCTCAAGCGGCTCAAGGCGTCGAGCTCGTTTTCACTCCTGGCCGAGGGCAATATCCTCGTCAACCGGCTCGCCTTCGACAAGTTCGGGAAATTCACCGTGAGCGACGAGTCGATCAACGTGCACAAGCGCTACATCGTGGGCTACAGCGGCGAGCGCTCGATCGCCGTGCAGGTCGCGCGGCACCTCTCCGACGAGACCTTCTATAACGTGCTCTTCCCCGACGGCGTCTCGTCCGGCTTCATGAGCACCGGCGAGCTCTACGCGGTGTCAGACCGCATCAGGAAGCTGCGGCAGGCCGGGCACGATCTCGCGACCTGCGTCCGCGACATCACCTTCACCGACCTCACCGAGGCCGAGGAAAAACTCGGCAGCACCATCTACCTGCTGGAAAAATACAAGCTCGAGTCCGTTATAGAGAAGGGCCTGCGACAGATGTGACGCCTGCGCGGCGGCGCTTAGTACTCGCCGCCGGGGAAGTTGTTGCGGAAGAAGCGCACCTTTTTCTTTTCTTTGTCGGCGGGCTGGCCGCCGAGGGTGCCCTTCTCGAGCGCGATGTCCAGGAGCTTCACGCTCTCGTCGTCGGTGCGCGGCGACTCGGCGGCGATTGGCGTCGGGGCCGCTTCGCCCGCGCGCTCGCTCTGCAGCTTCTCGATCTTTTCATCGATGAGGGACTGGGTGAGCATGGAGATTTCCTCCATGTCCTCCTCGTCGTCGACGGGGGGTTTTTCCTTTTTGCGCGGTTTTTTCGGCTTCGCCTTTTTCTCGACCGCGGGTTTCGGGGCGGGACGTTCGGGCTCTCGCGCCGGCGCGGGTTCCGCGGCGGCATCCTCCTCGAGATACATGGCCGGCGGGTTCGCGATCTTCAGTTCCAGCAGCTTGATGCGCTCGCCCAGCAGGATGTTGATCTGCTTCTCGATGGACATGTAGATGGGGGTGCTGAAGGACTTGTTGGTCTTGATGGTTTTCTCGAGCTTCTTTAAGTCCCGGATGTCCTGGTCGATGGTTTCGATGCGCTTGAGCGCGTGAATGACCTTCATGGCAGACCCCTGTCGTGCGAGCGATATCGGTAGCGTACACTACGCTATGCCGCGCGACGATTTCCGTCAATTAAAATATGATGGTCTGGTCCTTTTCGACCGTGAAGGAGGCGTGGCAGTCGGGGCAGAGGTATGATCCGCTCCGTCGGACGCGCACCAGGGAGCGGCATTTCGCGCATTCGACGATGAGGGACCGGGCGAAATCGACCTCGGCGTCGTTCACGAGCGCGTCGGCGGGCGGTGCGGCATCGGTTTCGCGATCCGGCGGCCCGACCGACAGGGCGTCGTCGCGCGCCTGCGGCGCATTGGTGGCGGACGGCTCCGCGATCTCGACGACGGGCGCGCTCGTCGGCTGGTCCTCGGCCAACGCGGCGTCGATCTCCTGCGAGGGGATCGCGTCGGCTCCCATCCCTGCGGGCGTGGCCGCGGGCGATTCGCGCAGCTCGTTTTGCTTCTCGATGATGCGCAGCGCCTCGTCGCGGGTGTCGGTGACGGTGAAGACCTTGTCGAACCCGAGGATCTCGTAGAGGGAGCGGACCTCAGACGGCAGGCGATAGACGACGAGAAAGCCGTTGCGCGACGCGATCGCCTTTTGCATGTAGAGCATGAGCCCGATGCCCGCCGAGCTCACGTAGTCGACGCCGCCCATGTCCAGCGCGATGAAGGTCTTGTTCTGCTCCAGCAGGCGGGTGAGGTAGCGTTCGAAATCGGGGCTGGTCTCGGCGTTGACGGGGCCCTTGATCTCGACGATGGTGATCGCGCCCCCCAGCGCTTCGGCGTGGTCGATGAAAAACATTGGCTACCTCTTTCGTTTGACCGGGATGGCGTTTTTGATCGGGCGGCGCACGTCCACCGGGGCCTGCGTTTCGGGACGCGGGCCCGCCGGCGCACCCTCGGGCGCGTGTTCCCCGGGCTCGCCGGCGATCTCGCGCACCTCGAAGCCGTCCTCCGGCATGTCGCGCAACGGGATCTCTCGCTCGAGCGGGTCTTGCTTGGCGAGGGGGATTGTTGCGGCCGGCGCCGGCCCGGGGGCGGCGGACACCCGCGCGGCCAGGGCGCGGAGGCGAAGATAAAAAACGACCGTGGTGCAGAGGGCGATGAGGCACGACGCCGCGGCGAGCAACGCCGCAAGCCGCAGCGTCTCGCCGACGGTGCGCGTGAACTCGCCGTGGACGCGGTCGCGCCCGATGACGAGGACCGTCGCGCCGACCGGCGTCGCCTTGATGACGACGGGCCGCACCATGAGCCAGCCGGACCGGTCGATCCCCGGATAGAGGTGCCGCTTCACCAGCGGCAGCAGATGGCGCGCATACGGGATCGCGGGCAGTGCGGCCCCGGAGATGTCATACTCGATGATCGCCGCGGCGCGCTTGCCGCTCGCGATCGGTTCGAGGATCCGGTCCGCGGGGTACGAGGGACCGCCGCCGGGGGCTGCGCCGATAGTGGTGTTCGCAAGGGCGTCGTTCGTGTGCAGGAGGATGGTCCCGTCGCGCCGGGCGTAGAAGGCCTCGCGGACCGTTCCGTCGGCGGCCTTCTCGGCAAAGAGTGCGCGAAGGCGCGCGAGGTCGCCGGTCGCGACGGACAGTTCCGCAATGCCGGCGGCGGCGTCGGCGACCACCCCGGCCAGGCGCAGGGTCGCGGCCTCCGTCTCGGCGATGCGCGCGCGCGCGGTCAGGTAGCCGTATCCGCCGGCGACCGCTGCGGAGAGGCCCAGGAGGAGCGCCAGCATGAACAGCAGCATGCCAATGGGAAAGGATGGTGTGCGGGGCGCGCCTGTCATTGATCGGGTTCCGGTACCGGCCGTTTGGGTTTCTAATAATATATATCTCTATCGGCAGGCGGCGGCGAAATTTTCACTAGTATATTGTCGCGGCCGCCGCGCAGGGCGCGGATGCTCCCAAAAAAATCATTGAGCATTCACGGCATGGGGGCGATGATTGATCGCCACAACAGTACGCGCGGGCCGGATGCGCCCGGTGGCGTTATCGACATGCGAAAAGAGGATGGTATGACACCGCACACGCCCGAAGAAGAGATCGAGGAGTGGGACTGGACGACGGCGCGACCGACCGGCAGACCCGTGCCGCGACGGCGTGCGCATCGCGAGGGGATCGCGCACGAGGGCGTGCATCTCTGGGTGTTTCGCCTTGACCGCGAGGACCCGGAGTTGTTGTTCCAGCACCGCGCGGCGAACAAGGACATGTATCCGTCGTGCCTGGATATCACCGTGGGCGGGCATGTGCCCTTCGGGACGGCGGAGAACAAAATCCAGAAGGAGGCCTTCGAGGAGATCGGCATCGCGCCCGAGGAGCGCGACCTCGTCGATCTCGGTTATTTCCGCTACGAGGAGTTCGAGCCGGGGCGGATCCATCGCGAGTTCCAGCGGGTGTGGCTGTATCGGGACGAGCGCGCGCTGGACGGCTACCGCTTCACCGACGGCGAGGTGGACGCCATCGCCGCGGTGCCGGTGTACGCCGTGGAGGGCATGCTGCGCACCGACATGGGGTTTCTTGCGGAATGGTGCGCGGGCGGCCGGATCGAGACGCGCGAACTGTCGCGCAAAGACTTTCACCCGCTTCTCTTCGCGCCGTCCATGGCGGCGTACATGGACGTGGTGATCGGCGCGGTGAAGGAGTACGCCCGCCGGGGCGCGGTGTCGGTGCGGATGCCCGCGCCGTAGCGTGTAACGGTTCGCGGCGCGTGTCGAATCCCTTGACAGATGTGCGATCAGGGTGTATCTTGTGGTGTGGGCGCGATGGCGATTTCACGCGCGCCATACACCCGCCCGGAGAGGTGCCGTCATTAACGAAACGATCCTTTACCTCGATGTTGTCGATGCGCATGGCGGGCTCAAGCCCGAATTCCTCGCGTCGTTCACGAGCGGCGAGCGCGAGGTCCTCGACCGAATCAATCGTACGGTGGCCGACGGGAACTCGCTGCAGGAGGTGATCGGCGCCTATTTCGACGAGGTGCGCACCCTCCTACCGTGCAATCGCCTCGATGTCGCCTTTCTGGAAGAAGGAGACGAGCGCTTGGTGCTGCAGTACTCGATTGCCGATTACGAGCCGCTGCATCTGCAGCGCGGATACGCCTCCGACATCGCCGGCAGCCCGGTCGAGAAAATCGTGCACGAGCGTTGTGCGAGCATCATCCACGATATGGCCCGCTATGCGGAGGAAAATCCGGTGAGCGCCTCGGCGCGTCTTCTCCTGCAGGAGGGGATCCGATCCAGCATGACCTGTCCGCTGTCCGTGGAGAACCGGCCGGTGGGGCTTATCCTCTGCCGCTCGAGTCGCGTGAACGCCTTCGACGAGCGCTCGGTGCTGCTGCATTTCGCGGTCGCGGAACGGCTGTCGCAGGCCGTCGAGAAGGCGTATCGGCTCGACCAGCTCGATTCGGTGCTGCAGAACTACATGGAAATGCTCTCCTTCGTGAGCCATGAGATCAAGAGTCCGCTCGCGTCGATCATCACCCTGGGGAAAACCCTCGCCTCCGGTTACTTCGGCGCGATCGACGAGCGGCACCGCGATATCGTCACCCGCATCGTCCAGAAGGCGGAGTACCTGCACAATCTCAGCGTGGAGTACCTCAATCTCGCCCGGTTCGAAAGCGGGCAAATGGAGCTCAAGGCGTATCCCGTCCAGTTCTTCGACGAGGTGATCTCTCCCGCCATCGAGATCATCGCCCCCCAGCTCTTCGAGAGCCATGTTGAATTTTTCCGCGACCTGCCGCACGAGATGGAGCCGGTTACGTGCAACCCGGAGCTCATGAAGATCGTCCTGGTGAACTTCCTCTCCAACGGGATCAAGTACGGCAGGCCGCGCGGCACGCTCAAGCTCACGGTGCGTTACCTGAACCGGCGGGTGCGGTTTTCCGTGTGGAACGAGGGCGCGGGCTTCCCGCCGGAGGATCGAGTGAAGCTTTTTAAGAAATTCTCCACGCTGAACATTCCGGGCCGCGAGCGTATCAAGGGCCACGGGGTGGGTCTGTATGTGTGCTGGAAAATAGTCCATCTCCACGGCGGGCACATCTGGGCCGATTCAGAGTACGGCGCCTGGGCCGAGTTCACGGTCGAGATCCCGCAGTTCGGCGACATGTGCATCATCGGCAAGGCCGATTGACGGCGCGCGCCGCCATGCGATGCGTGCGTCAGTGGAAAGCGCTCATGGTTGCGGACGCGGTTTTTTTGCTTCCGCGGGCCCGATGCGCTACGCTGTCACGGGAGCGAAATCGGATATGCGCTTCGCGTGATCGAAATTTCACAAACATGGGAGCGGTGTGATGAAAAAGAAACTTTACTCGATCCTCTGCGCCGCGGGTCTCGTCTCGTCGGCGGCATGCCAGTCGGCGCCCGGCATGGAAACGGTGCCCTATGTGGACCTGCCGCGATTCATGGGCGATTGGTACGTGATCGCCTGCATTCCCACGTTTATCGAAACGAAGGCGCACAATGCCGTGGAGTCGTATGCGCTTTCGCCTGACGGCACCATCGCCACGACCTTCACCTTCCGCGACGGCTCCTTCGACGGGCCCGCCAAGCGCTACACCCCGCGCGGCTTCGTCGTGAACCGGAAGACGAACGCGGAGTGGGGGATGCAGTTCATCTGGCCCATCAAGGGGGAGTTTCTCATCGTCTATCTGCGCGACGACTACGGGGTCACGATCATCGGGCGCAGCAAGCGCGATTACGTGTGGCTCATGGCGCGCACGCCCTCGATCCCGGAGGAGGAGTACCGGGCGCTGGTGAAATTCATCGGCGATCGCGGATACGACGTGGGCCGCCTCTACCGCGTTCCGCAGAAATGGGACGCGCGCTGACGGCGCGCGGCGCGCGTTCGGGCGTCATGAAAAAATCTTCCATGCCGCGAACAGCGCGGTGTAGATGGCGAGATAGAGCCGGTAGAAGTTGCGGAAGCGTATGTAGTCGGGATTGTCGGGGTACATGGTCCCGAAAAGCGCGCGCAGCTCCTTCACGAAGACCGGCTTTATGTTGATGATCCAGCTGTCGGTTTGGTAGACGATCTTGCGGAACCGGCTGCGGTAGTAGCCCAGCGGCAGCCCCCACGCGAAAAAAAGGATAAACCAAATATTTCTCCGTACGAAATCGATGACCAGGTCCATTGCGGCCTCCTAGCGGTCGTAGCGGTACACGATGTCGACGACCGGATTCTCAAGCCTTCCGCCCACCCGACGCGTAAGCAGGCTCTTCCCGTGGATCTCGAGCAGGCGGCGGCTCGCGCTGTCGTAGACGAGCTCCACCGGGTCCACCGCGATGCGCAGGAAAACGTTCGCGATCTTCATTTGAAACACCTCCACGCCGGGGCGGTTTCGGGGCGATCCGGCGATGCGCGTTATCTGAAATCGCGCGAGCCGCTGCAGGCTCATCGCCGGGAGATGGAAGTACGCCGTTTCGCCGCGAAGGAGCGAGGCCCAGCGCCGGTGCACGAAGGCGGTGAGCGTGGGCCCCGTGACGATGTCCGGTACGACGTCGACCTCTCCGGTTTTCGGCTCCCCGCCCTTGGTGTAGCTGAAGCGGATCCGGTTTCCGGCGGTTTCGAGCAGGCAGCCGCAGCCGGTGTCGGGCATGGTCACTTCGTATCGCTGGATCGCGCCGTCCTTGCGCGTCACCACCTCGCGCGCGGCGAGCCTGCCGTCGACATGCGTGTAGGTGTGGGTGAGAATGGTGGCGCCGTCCTTTTTGGCTATGGAATTTTTCTGGCGAAAGATGAGCTGCTGCCGGTTCGTTCCCGCGAGATACAGGTCGGCATTGAACAGCGCCTCGGCGCGGACCTCTCCGGCGACGGTCCCGATAAGGAGGAGCAGCGCCATCAACATTGCCGCTATTGTTCGGTGTGTTTTCCTGGTTTTCATAATGGGACAAGGCTACTTCGTTTGGAAAATAAATCAAAAAAAAATTGTTTTTTTGATCCGCGCACGGTACAGTGCTTCGACAAAGACAATGGCTTGTTTTGGAGGGCCTCATGGGCGAGATACTCAATTCATATTCGATTGCCGCGATCTTCGTTTTCGGATACATGACCGTCCTGTTCCTGCTGGCCGTCTTCCTCAAGGACAACAGTATCGCCGACGTGGCCTGGGGGCCGGGCTTCATCATCGCGGCCGCGGCCGTGATGATCGTGCAGGAGACCTTCGGCGTGCGCAACTTCCTGCTGCAAGCGCTGGTGACGATCTGGGGGCTGCGGCTCGGGGTCCGCATCTTCCTGCGCAATCACGGGCGCGGCGAGGACTGGCGCTACAAGAAATGGCGCGAGGAATGGGGCTCCCTCTTTTACCTGCGCAGCTATCTGCAGGTGTTCGCATTGCAGGGCGCGATATTGCTCGTGAACGCCGCGCCGCTTGTCATCGCCAATTCCGCGCCGGGCGACATCCTCGTGTGGACCGACTACGCGGGGCTCGCCGTGTGGTGTACGGGATTCTTCTTCGAGTCGGTGGGCGACTACCAGCTCGACCGCTTCATCAAGGACCCCGCGAACAAGGGGACCATCATGGACCGCGGCCTCTGGCGGTACACCCGCCATCCCAATTACTTCGGCGAGGTGACGATGTGGTGGGGCATCTTCATCATCGGGCTCGGGGCCCCGTTCGGGTATCTCGGGATCGTGGGGCCGGTCATCATCACCCTCATGATCGTGTTCGTCTCCGGCATCCCGATGACGGAGCGCGCGATGGACCACGACCCGGCGTTCCAGGCGTACAAGAAGCGCACCAGCGCGTTCATTCCCTTGCCGCCGCGGGGATGAGCGCATTCCGGCGCGCGACGCCGGATCGTCGTCTCCCCGCGAATTTGTTGATCCGTGTCCCGAACGGTTCGTATGCGCGGAGTCGCCCGCGGCGTCGGACGATGAAGCGTGGTATGCGCAATCCAGGAGCACACTATCGGAAGGAGCCGGCCCATGTTCGTCCAGGACCATCATAAGACCGCGTTTATCCATCGCGATCGGCCCATCAGCTACCGCGAGTTGTTGTCGCGCATAACGTCTTTTGCCGGCGCGTTCCGCATCAAGACGGGGGACCGCGTGGCGCTGTGCGCGGAGAACCGGCCGGAGTGGATCTACGCCTTTTACGCCATCTGGCAGAACGGCGGCATACCCGTCCCGCTGGACCCGACCGCCGCGCCGGCGGACCTGGCGGTCGTTCTCCGGGATTGCCGTCCGTCGCTCGCGCTGTGTTCCGGCGAATGCGCCGGGCGGGTGAAGCAGGCGCTGCGCACCCGCGGCATGCCCAAGACGACGGTCCGCACCCTCGAAAGCCTCCCCGATCGCGCGGACGGGCCCGCCACGCCGGTGACCGGCGGCGCGCCGGACGACACCGCCATCATCATGTACACGTCCGGCACCACCGGAGCGCCGAAAGGCGTGATGCTCTCGTTCGCGAATCTCGCGGCCAGCATCCGCGGCGTGGCCTCGCTGGGCATGCTCACGGCCGACGACCGCATGCTGGGGCTCCTGCCGTTCTATCACATCTTCCCGCTGCAGGGGACGGTGATCGCGCCCATGCAGATCGGCGCGACGGTCGTCATGGTCGCCAGCCTCTCGCCCGAGGACATCCTCGCCACGCTGCAGAAGCACCGCGTGACCATGTTCCTGGGCGTGCCCAAGCTCTATGAACTCTTCCACGCCGGAATCGTACGCAAGATCAGGGCGAACCCGGTCGCGTACGGCCTCTTTCGGGTGATGCGGCGCGTGAACAGCGTCCGCGCCGGCCGCGTCGTTTTCCGGAAGGTGCACGCCGCATTCGGCGGGCAGGTCCATTCTTTTCTCACCGGCGGGGCGCCGATGGACGCGACGGTCGCGCGCGAACTCTGGTCGCTCGGCTTCCGGCTCGTCGAGGGCTACGGGCTCACGGAGACGGCGCCGCTGGTCGCCTTCAATCCCATCGACCGCATCAAGCTGGGTTCGGTCGGGAAGCCCATGGCGGGGACCGAGGTGAAAATCGATAACGGCGAGGTGCTGGTCCGCGGCGAGAATGTGATGAAGGGGTATTATCGGAATCCCACGGCGACGGCCGGCAAGATCCGCGACGGGTGGTTCCACACCGGCGACCTGGAGCGTTTCGACGACGATGGCTATCTCTATCTTGAGGGGCGCGTCGACGAGATGATCGTGCTTCCCAGCGGGAAGAACATCAACCCCGATGAGATCGAGCGCGCGATCCTCTCGTCCTCGCCGTATGTCGCCGAGATCGGCGTGTTCGCGCACCGGGGACACCTGACGGCGCTCGTCCGTCCCGATTTCGCGGCGCTCGAGCGCGACGGGATCGGGACCATCGCCGAGACCATCAAGTGGAAGGTGATCGACGCGTACAATGCCCGCGTCCCCGGCCACAAGAAGGTGTTGGGCGTCGTCATTACGCGCGACGAGCTCCCGCGCACGCGCCTGGGCAAGCTCAAGCGATTCCGCCTGCCCGAGATCGCCGCTGCGGCGCGCCCGTCGTCGGGGCGGGCCGCCGGACCGACGACCCCCGAGTACGGCATCCTGAAACGGTTCCTTTCCTCGCACGCCGGCATGGAGGCGCTGCCCGATCACCATCTCGAGCTCGATTTGGGCCTCGATTCGCTCGATCGCGTGGAGCTCCTCGTGTTCATCGAGTCCGCCTTCGGCGTTTCGCTCGACGAGCGCGATCTCGCGCAGTTCACGACCGTGGCGCGGCTCGCGGAGCTCGTCGCCCGGCGCAAGACGCGCGCGAAGGAGGCGGCCGTCGATTGGCGCGGGATCCTGCAGGCGTCGGAGCCGCTGAGCGTGCGGGGCGGGATGTTTCTCATGCGGATCGTGCGCGGCGTGGCGCGGCCGTTTCTGCGGATCGTCTTCCGGCTCCGCTATCGCGGACTCGAGCATCTCCCGCAGGCCCCCTTTATCCTGTCGCCCAATCACCAGAGCTTCATCGACGTGTTGCTGCTGGCGGTTGCGCTTCCCGACCGGGTGTTGCGCAACACCTTCTTTATCGCGCGCGAATCGCTGGCGCGGCGGGCGCTCGTGCGGGCCCTCACGCGGCGCACCAATATCATATTCGTGAACTTCGAGCGCGACGTGAAAACGGCGCTCCAAAAGGCGGCGTCGATCCTCAAGGCGGGCCGAAATCTCGTGATCTTTCCCGAGGGACACCGCACGCGGGACGGGCGGATCGCCCCCTTCAAGAAGACCTTCGCCATCCTGGGCGCCGAGCTCCAGGTGCCGGTGGTGCCGGTCGCGATCCGCGGCGCCTACGAGGCGCTTCCCGCAGCGGGACGCCTTTCGCGCCCGAGATCCATCGAGCTCACCTTCTGCGCGCCCGTGCGGATCATGCAAGGGAATTACGCCGCGCGCGCGGAGTCGGTGCGCTCCATCATCCGCGGCGTCGTCGAGCGGGCGTGAGTCCGCCCTGATCGCAACGGCCTCGTTCGCATGAACGCGCATCCGTCGAGTTGCGAATTCCGCCTCACCCTCGGTGATGGTCGCGCCGTGTTCGTGCGTCCCATCGCGCCGAACGATGCGCCGCTTCTGGTCGATCTCTTCAATCGGCTCTCGCCGCAATCGATTTATCTGCGTTTCCTGAGTCGCCTGTCCGGGTTGCCGGCGGACATGCTGCACCATTTCACGCATGTCGATTACGATCGGGAGTTCGCCCTTGCCGCGGTGGTCGCTGAAACCGGCGGGGACGCCGTCATTGCCGTGAGCCGCTACTCGCATGATCGCGACACCGGCATCACCGACCTCGCGGTCGCCGTGCGCGACGACTGGCAGCACCTCGGGCTCGGCCGCGAGATGCTTGCGCGCATCGTCGCGATCGGAAGGGAGCACGGGTATCATCGCTACGGGAGCATGATGGACCCCGACAACACGGCCATCCGGGCGCTGCTCCATGAGCTCGGCTACCGCGTGAAATACACGCCGCGCGACGGGTACTTTGACGTCGAGATACGGTTCGATTGAGCGACGCAAAGCGAGATTGATGAATCGATTTCGATTGGCGGACGACCGTCGGTCCCGATCCGATTACGATGGAGTGAAACGATACCAATGGAAAAAGCAGAACTCAGAAAAGACGAGTTTGTCGCGCTCTTTACACACTTCGGCCTGGAGCCGGATTGGAAATTTCTGTCCGAAAACTTCGCGACGATTCCCGACTACGAGTGGAAGGGTTTCCTCAATTCGATACACGGAATCCTGATGCGGCGACAAAACCGCCGGGAAGGCTGACCGCGCGACGTTACGCGTCCGCCTCGGGCAGGCGTTTCTCGTATTTCGGCTCGCGCAGCCCCAGGTCGACAAGCATCCCGTAGGTGAGGGCGAGCTGCAGGTTTCCGATGAAGGCCTCGGGGATCTCGCGCGCGGGATCGAAGCTGCGCGCGAAATAGTCGCGCGTCGCGCGCAGGATGTGCCGCAGCTCGGGGCTTTCGGCGTGCGCGGTGATGATCAGCTCGCGAAAGGTCCGGATGTAGTCGCGGTGCCGCGCGATGTACTCCGTCACGTCCCGCGCGCCCGTGACCGCGCCGAAGTGGCACAGGCCGACGGCCCCGGGGTCGAGCGCGCGGATCGTTTCCACGCCGGCCATGTAGCGCTCGAACGAGAAATTGGGCGGCATTGACGTTGCCGAGGAAACAAGTTCGCTGTCGTGAAAAAGCGTCCCGCACGCCTCGCCGGCGAAGACGAACTCCGTCCTTCCGTCCGAGCGCACGGCCGGTGAGCAGTGGTCGGGGCAGTGGCCCGGGGTCGCCATGAGCGTCACGGAGATCCCGCCGTCGAAGTCGATCGGAAGCGCCGCGTCCTTTGCGACGATCGTGAAGCACTCCTCCGGCGCCGGGTCCATCGTCCCCACGAAATCGCCGAAGGTGGTGCGCGCGCCCGCGAGGTGCTCTTCGGCGTCCTGCAGCCGCGCCTTCATGTCGGCCGGCGCGAAGATCGAGAACGACGGGTTGTGCGCCCGCATGATCCGCGCCAGCGCGCTCGCGCCCCCCATGTGGTCGAAGTGATAGTGCGTCCCGGTGATTCCCGCGACGCTCCCGAGCGGAACCCCCAGGCGCGCGATTGCATCGGCCACTGCGGGCGCATTGTCGCTGGTGCCGGTGTCCATGACCAGCCCGGTGCGCCCGTCCCACACCAGAAAGGCGGCGGTCACGGCGGGCTTTCCGAACTGCAGCGTGTCGATGAGGTGGACGTGATCGGTGATCCGGCCGGCGTGCGTGTTGATGGGCATGATGGAGTCCGCCTCTGTGCGCGGCGCCACGCCCAATATTTTGCTCGACACGGACGCGGCGCAGAATAAAATGCAAAACCACCATTGGACAAAACGGCGGTTTCTGTAAAGTGGAAAAAACACGGACACGGCAGGTGCCGATGAAGCACACGCGAAAAGCCGCGCCCCGCCCCGCGCGCGTCGGCGCATTCTTCGATCTCGAGAAGACCATCGCCGACCACGCGGTCATCTGGGAGTTCGTCATGGAGCTCTACCGCCGGCGGGAGATGGGACTTTCGGTGGTCGTCCGCACGATGTGGATCTATTTCAAGTACAGCCTGGGCGTCGTGAAGAATTTCGAGACGGTGATGCGCGACGCCTCGCGCCGTGCGTTTCAGGGACGGAACGCAGCGCGCTACATCGAGATCTTCCGCGAGCTGTTCGATGAGCGGCTCAAGCACCGCATCTATCCGGGCGCGCGCGATACGATCGCCGAGCTCAAGAAGCGCGGGGTGCGCACCTACATCATCTCGACCACGTTCCAGTCGCTCGTGGAGTTTTACGCGAACCATCTGGGCATCGACGAGTTTTACGCGACCAGCCTCGAGATCGTGGACGGCATCCACACCGGGGCGATCAACGGGCCCATCTACTACTACCAGCACAAGGCGTCGCTGATGATGGAGATCGCCGCGCGCGACAACATCGACCTCGCACGCAGCTTCGCCTTCGGGGACAACCTCAACGACCGCGTGATGCTCGAGTGCGTGGGACACCCGCACGCGGTCAATCCCGACAAAAAGCTCCGCGCGGTCGCCGAGCGCGGCGGCTGGACCATACTATCCTGGGGGATATAGCGCATGGACAAGTTTTTCTATCCCGAAAGCATGGCGGTGATCGGCATCTCGATCGGGCGGATCACGCTGGGCAACATCATCCTCATGAACAACGTGAACCTGGGCTACCGCGGCCGGCTCTACGGCGTGGGCAAGGAGGCGGGCGAGCTGCAGGGCGTGCCGGTCTTCACCAGCGTGGACGAGCTCCCCGAAACGCCGGACGTCGCGATCATCATCACCCCCGCGAAAACGGTGCCGGGCTTTTTGCGCGACTGCGCGCGCAAGGGCGTGCGGCATGTGGTGATCGAGAGCGGCGGCTTCAGCGAGTTCTCGACGGCTCACTCGACGCTGGAGGACGAGGTGCGCGCCATCATCGCCGAGCACGGCATCCGGCTGGTGGGGCCCAACTGCGTGGGCGCGGCCAACAAGGAAATCAACATGATGATGGCCTTCGGCTTCTTCAAGAACGAGGGCCCGCCCAGCGGCGTGGCCGCCATCACGCAGAGCGGCGGGATCGGCAACACCCTGATCCGCATCGTGAGCGACAACAATATCCACTTCGGGAAGTTCATCTCCATCGGCAACAAGCTCGACCTGGACGAGTCGGACTTCATCGAGTACTTTCTGCGCGACGAGAAGACGGACATGATTCTCATGTACCTGGAGGGCTTCAAGCGCGGCCGGTTCTTCTTCGAGCTGGCGATGCGCTCGGACAAGCCCTTCGTTGTCCTCAAGTCCAACCGCAGCGAGCTGAGCGCGAAGATCGCGCAATCGCACACAACGGCGATCTCCGCCAGCGACGACGTGGTGGACGCCGCCTTCGCGCAGGCCGCCGTCACGCGCGTGGAGGGCGAGGACGAGCTCACCGTCGCGGCCAAGGCCTTCCAACTCCCCGTGATGCGGGGACGGCGCGTCGCGGTGCTCTCGCGCTCCGGCGGGCACGCCGTGATCACCGCCGACGCATGCGCGAAGTACGAATTCGACATGGTGCAGTTCCCGGCGTCGTACATCGAGAACCTGAAGACCATCTACACCACGCGCGTGATCGCGCACCAGAACCCGCTGGACCTGGGTGAGATTTTCGACTACACGATCTTCATTAAGATCCTCGAAGAGACCCTCAAGCTCGACGGCATCGACGGCATCATCTTTAACCACCTGTTCCAGTCGGGCTACGAGTCCGAATCGTCGCGCACCTTCCTCACGGCGGTGAAGGACCTGGTGGCCCAGTACAAAAAGCCGGTCGCCGTGTCCATCATGACCAACGCCGAGGAGCTTTTGGACATCAACAAGAACCATCCGTTCCCGGTCTTCGCCTCGCCCCTGCAGGCGGCCGCGGCGCTCTCGATGTCGCTGGCGTATCATGAGCGAAAGACCGCGCGCGATGCGCGGGGGACGGCGCCGTCGTTTCCCGTGGACGCCGCGGCGATCGAGGCCATCCGTGTCCGCGCCGTCGGCGAGAAGCGCATTCCGCTCACCGACGAGGCGCACGCCGTGTGCGCGGCTGGGGGCATCGCCTCGCCGGCCCTGCGCCGCATCGCCGACGAAAACGGCGCGCGGGGGATCGATCTCCGCTTCCCGGTGGTCCTGAAGCTCCTTTCGCGCGACGCATCGCACAAGTCCGACGTGGGCGGCGTGCGGCTGGGGATCGAGTCGGCCGATGCGCTCGCCGCCGCCGTCTCGGAGATGCGCTCCGCGGTGTCGGGCGCGCCGACGCCGGTCGCCATCGACGGCTTCCTGGCGCAGGAGATGGCGCCGCGAGGCGAGGAGTTCTTCGTGGGCGCGCGGCGCGATCCGGTCTTCGGGCCCATCGTGGTGGCGGGCTACGGGGGGATCTTCATCGAGCTCTTCCGCGACCGGGCGATCCGCGTCGCGCCGCTTACCGCGAGCGAGGCGCGCGACATGGTGCGATCGCTCAAGACCTATCCGCTCATCACGGGCCTGCGCGGGCGCGCGGCGCTCGACGAGGACGCGTTCGTCGAGCTCATCTGCCGCGTCTCCAATCTCGTCACGCGCGTCGAGTCGATCGCCGAGATCGACCTCAACCCGGTGATCCTGCACGAGCGCGGGAAGGGGCTGTCGGTCGTGGACGCGCGCGTCTTTTTCGCGTGAGCGGTCCGCTGCGCCCATGAAGGAGATCACCTACGCGGAGGCGCGCGCGCTTGCATCGCCGGTCTTCATCGACGTGCGCGCCCCCGTCGAGTTCGTGCAGGACCACATCCCCGGCGCGATCAATATTCCGCTCTTCGACGACCTGGAGCGCGCCGAGGTGGGCACCATCTACCGGCGCATCGGAAGCGACGAGGCCATACTGCGCGGCAGCGAGATCGCCGGCGGCAAGCTCGGCGAGATCGTCGCGCGCATCAGACGGTTGCCCTCGGATAATCTGGTGATCAACTGCTTCCGCGGCGGGATGCGCTCGAGCACCCTGGCGGCCATTCTCGATTCGCTCGCGATCAAAAATATCTACAAGCTCGAAGGGGGATATAAGGAATACCGCCGGCACGTGGGCGCGGCGCTCGCGGCGCACCGGTTCTCGCAGCCCGTCTACGTGGTGCAGGGCCTTACCGGCACGGGGAAGACCGCGGTGGTGCGCGCGCTCGAACACGCGATCGACTTGGAGGAGCTCGCGGGGCACCGGAGCTCGGTCTTCGGCGCCATGGGTATGGTCCCGCATTCGCAGAAGCGCTTCGAGAGCCTGCTCCTGGCGAAGCTCGAGTCCATGCGCGACGCGCCGTACATCGTCTTCGAGGGCGAGGCGCGCAAGATCGGCGATCTGTTTGTCCCCGACTGCGTAGTGCGCGCGATCGCCGCGGCGCCGACGATCATGCTCGTCGCGGACATCGAGCGGCGCATCGACATCATCCTCGAGGAGTACGAGGCGCACATCGATCCGGCCGCGGTTTCCGCGATCGTGCGCTCGCTCGAGGGGCGCATCGGAAAGAAGACCGCGGCCGAGCTCCTGGACGCGCTCGACGGCGGGCGGTACCGGGAGTTCGTCCGCGTCCTCCTGGAGCGATACTACGACGCGCGCTACGCGCATTCGTTCGCGGGGTGCGACATCATCGCCGAGGTGGAGAACGCGGACACCGCCGCGGCCTGCCGCGCGATCGAGCGGATCATCGCCGAACGGCCGGGACGCATGTAAATACCGGCGTCGTGGTGATCGCGCGACGCGCCACACGAGACATAATCCTTCACGCGCAGCGCATCAGTATTTTTTCGAACGCCGCAAAAAAGACTAAATTTTTTCTCCTCTGCGCCGATACTAGTATTAATCATTTTACACTTTGGGTCTTCCTTATGGTGCCGAAGCGGAATTATAAGGTAAGATACAAGATCACAAAACGGGATCGCCAGATCCCGTTTTTTTTTGGTGCGCCTCAAATCACCCGGATGATCTCCTTGATGCCGTAGATCGCCTCGATGTACTTGCGCGCGGGCGTGTCCCAGAAGTAGATGGAGCGCTCTGCGTTCACGCGCGCCTTCTGCAGCGTGAGGTGGTCGTTGGCGGTGAAGAAGCGGTGCGCGCGCTCCATCGCGTCGTAGAAGGCCCACGGGGTGAAGTCCGAGAAAAGGAAGCCGTTGCCCTCGATCGCGTCGTCGCGCACGCGGACGGGGAAGACGGTGTCGCGCAGGCCCCCGGTCGCGCGCGCCACCACCAGGCAACCGCAGGCGAAGCCCTCGAGCTGCGAGATCCCGCCGGGCTCGTTCATGGACGGCATGCCGAAGATGTCCGAGGCGAGCAGCGGTATGCTGATGTCCTGGAAGCCGAAGGAGACCGAGACGCGGTCGCGGTAATAGTCGCCGAGGAGGTACAGACCGTGCGCGATGTCCTCGCCGCGCTGGTCCCCCGAGGAGACCGCGCCGCCGATGATCGCCTGATAGCCCAGGTCCCTGAAGATGCCCTCCGACGCGTCCAGCAGGAGCTGAAAGCCCTTCTGTTCGGTGATGCGATGGATCATCGTGAACAGCACCGCGCGCGGATCGACGGTGAAACCGCGCTGGAGCTGCAGGAGCATCTTGTTGAGCGTGCGGACGGTGCTGCCGCGCCGGAGCGCGTCGGGGATGGCGCGCACGGCGTCCAGCCCCCTGAGGATCTCGGGGAAATCGCGCTCGACGGTCGCCGCGAGCTTCGCGTCGGTGCGCAGGTGTTCCTTGAATGCCGGGTAATGCTCCTCCTGGAAGCCGCTCGCCGCGAAGTTGCGGTCGATGCGCTCGCGGAAGTCGCGTCCGATGGCGTTGGAGATCCCGATCACGTTATGGAGAATGCGCTCGAGTCCGTCGCAGGCGTATTCGATCTGCCGGGCGTAGGACGGGCTCACGGTGATGGTGCGGTCGGCGAAGCGGATGCCCGCCGCCATGCAGTTGAGCCGGTCCCCGAAGACCGGGTCGGAGAAATCGCCCGCCTTCCACGAGGGAAGGTTGAACAGCGAGAAGAGGTCGAACCCGCGCTCGAAGCGATGATAGGCGTCGAAGTACTGCCACCCGCCGTTGTGGATGATGTGCAGGAAGGTGGTGCGCCGGAAGTTGGGATTGTCGTTGTAGACGTGGTCGCTGCGCACGATCCCGTCGAAGATCCCGGCATAGGCGTCGTTGGTGAAGGTGAACAACGGCTTCAGGTTGAAGCAACAGATCACCTCGGCGCAGGCGCGCGCGAAGGCGATCCGGCGCCTGAGCTTCTCCTCCGCGGTATAGCCCCAGTACAGCCCGTCGAAGAACTCGTGGTGGTCCAGGAGAAAGTAGGTGATGCCGTCCACCTCGCCGCGGTGGACGCCCACGTCGTAATCGTGGTCCATGATCTTGAAACGCACGTTCATGCCGGCGTAGCGCACGCCGTACTTCGTCGCCGCCTCGCGCATCTTCCGCTGCGACTTGTCGTCGCCGCTGCGGTAGTAGCCCGTGATGACGTACACCTCCTCTTCCAGGTTCACCAGCTCCCGGGGGAGCTCGTACACCACATTGGCCAGGCCGCCGCTCTTGGAGAATGGCTCGGCCTCGGCCGACATGAACACGAGCGAGCCGGCCGCGCTGTGGTGCAAGAGCGCCGCGCCCAGCTCCCGCAGGCGCTCGTCCTCATGCCCCGCGAGGCGGTTCATGTAGCCGCGTAGCGTATCGCCGTCGAACAGGCCGTTTTTAAACGCATGATAGAGGCTCCGCTTGAGTCCGAGCTCCAGCGTGGGCCGGTGATCCGCCCAGAAGAGCGGGAGCAGGTGGCTGATGATGAAGTTCGCCAGCCCGTCGAAATCGTGCAGCGCCGCTGTTATCTCGCGGAAGGCGAAGCTCGCCGTGAAATGGGCCGGGACGCCGATCGCGCAGAGCCGGAAGAAGGAATCGCGCAGAAAGTCCTGGTAGTGGCGCTCCAGCTGGTCCACCGTCTCCAGGCGCAAGAGCTTCACGCGCTCGGTGAATGAGACCACCGTGTTTACGCGCGCGGTCTTGAGCTCCCGCCCGGTGAAGTAGCTGTAGGTATTGGTGATGGGCGAGTAGAGCGGGTCGATCACCTTGAAGAGCGCATCGTCGGCGATGGGCAGCACGGGATTGTCGAACTGGATGGAGGCGTTCTGATTGCTGTCGGCGAAATTGAACACGCCGATCCAGGTGTCCGTCGCCGTGAACTTCATCGCCGCGGCCACCATGGTGTTGTTCGCCCAGACGAGATGGCCCTTCCCGGTGGCCGTGCGGTGAAAATCGTACCAGTCGCGGTAGAACTGCTCCACGCTGCGGTGGGCGGCGTATTCGAACTGGTTCCAGTTGACGTAGATGTTGTCCAGGAAGACCTTCCAGCCCTCGCCCTCGGCGCTCCCCTCGTAGTCCATCACGATATTGCTCATGAACATGGTGAGCGCGACCGCCGCGCGCAGCCCCCGGTGCCCGAAGGTGTTGAGCGCGCGCCGCTCGTCGTGGTTGCCCAGGATCCCCAGGAGCTCGGTGCCGCGCGGCAGCGACTTCGGGAAATAGTTGTCGTAGATGTGGTAGATCTCGCGCACGTCGGTTTTTCCGTGCACGATGTTCTCGCAGATCTTGAACAGCGCCGAGTTGTACGGGATGAGCCCCAGGCGCGTGAGAAAGCGCTCGTGGCCCCAGTAGCATTCCGCGATGTTGATGAAGAAGCGCTTTCCCCGCGCGCGCACCGCGCGCTCCACCGCGAGCATGTAGTAGTAATGCAGCGGCACGGCCAGGATGTCGCGGCAGGCCGAGTCGTAGAAGCCGGTGGTCACGAAGTGCTCGTCCTCGCGGTCGTTGACGATGATGGCGCCCTCCACCATATCCTCGTCGCTGCGCGCCTCGTCGTAGGTGAACAGGTAGTTGTTCCGCTTCATCATGATGGGCACGGCGTGCGCCGAGTCGAAGCGGATGCCGTCGATGTCGTACTCCTCGATGAGCGTCACGATGGAATCGGCGAGCCAGTCCCACACGGCGAGCTTGCGGTAGTTGAACAGCCGTCCGTCGTCCCAGCTTCCGTAGCGGCCGTCCGTCGAGGCGCGGAAGACCAGGGCGCCCCCGCCGTCGTAGCAGCGCACGGCGCAGTCGTCGGGGAGCACGTCGCTCATCCGGTTCAGGTGCGGCACGACGTCCACGATCACCTTCACGTCCAGCGCGTGCGCCCGGGCGACGAGCGCGCGGAACTCCTCGGGGCCGCCCAGATAGGGCTCGATCTCCGTGAGGCTCATGGGGGAGAAGGGCGAGGGCGAGGTCGCGCCCGGCGCCCAGTCGGACCGGTTGGTCCCGCGCCGCTGCGCGCCCAGCAGGTATATTGCCGTTATGCGATATCGTTCCTTGATGTCCTCCAGGTGCGCCGCGATGTCCGCGAAGCGCCCCAGGCGGATCACCTCGCCGTTCTCGTTGTACACCAGGCCCGGGTGGCCGGACGGGTCGCGCCAGTAGATGCCCGTGTGTCCGTGGATGTCGGGGAAGATCTCCAGGATGATCTCGCCGGCCACGTTGGGCAGTACGTTGATGCGGCCAGAGGCGCCCGGGAGCGTGAGCCATTCGGCATTTTTCACCTTGCGGCGATAGACGAGGTAGTCGTAGTGGCCGTACTCCTCAAACCGGCGCTCGGCGATGAAGACGGCCCCCGATTCGTCCGGAGTGAGCTCGATGTCATCGAAGGCGATCTCGTCCTGGGTGGGAATGCGCCCGGCGGCGGCGTTCCGGTAGATGCGTACGAAGTAGCCGCCGCGCGAGTCGGGGAGCGAGAAGGCGAAGCGGTGCGTCTCGCCCACATGCACGTTCACGAACTCGGTGGCCAGCGGCGCGTCGAACTCCTTGGGGGCCAGGACCCGCTCCAGGAGCATGTTGGCCTTGTTGCGGACCTCGTGGATGTCGTGGCCGGAGGCGGCCACGAGCAGCCGCATCACCTCGCGCAGGGAGGCGGCGTCGGAGGTTTTCTTGTAGCGGCGCGCCAGGCGTTCGAGCGAGGCGATGGCCTTCAGGTTCTTGTCCCAGTGAAAGTTGAGCTCGTCGCCCTTCACGCGCGCGTTGAGGAGGCGCAGATGGCTCTGGCGGTTGCGCTCGGTGAAGCCCTTGAGCGCGCGCTCCGGGACCGCCGCCTCGGGCTCCACCTCCGTGACGGCGGAGATGCGGATCACCTCGTCGAGGAGGCTTTGCAGCGCGCGCGCCGCCTCGGGCGAGAAGACCTCCGTGTGGGCGTAACCCGTCTGGATGGCGCGTTCCTCGATCTTGAGCACCAGGCGGAAGGCGTCGAAGAGATCGCGCCCGCCCCGCTTCTCCTCGGCGGCCAGCGCGTCGAAGACATTGAGCCCCAGGTAGATGGTGGGGATTTCCGTCCAGTGCGGGCCCTGGCCGACGTGCGCGAGCACGGTGGTCTCGTTCGAGACGTGATGCAGCGTGGGCGCACCGTGGCGCTCCTTGACCAGGACGAACCGCCGCGCGAGCAGGCTCAGGTTGTTGTCCGCGGCGATGGCGCGGTGCACGAAATCGACCGCGGCGACGATGCGCGAAGACAGCCGCGCGTCGCTGCCCAGCCGCGCGAGGATGGTGCGGTCGTCGCCCGAGACACGGCCGAACGCGGCGTTCTTGATGTCGATGTAGCGGTCGGCGAGCGTCTCGGGCCCGTCCCCGGCGTTGATGAGCTTGACCAGGTCGTGCGAGGGGAAGAAGTCGAAACAGCGGTTCTCGGCGAAGGCCTGCCGGAGTTCGATCTTGACCAGCTCGTCCGAGATCTGCCGCTCCTCGCGGAGCGTGAATCGGGAGAGGCTGCTTTGCGTGCTCTGGGCGGCGTCCACGGCGGTCACTTCGTGTCGATGAGCCGGAGGACCGGGTAGCGCTTGCCGCGTTCGGTGTGCAGCGACACCGGGGTGTAGATGAAATTGATCCGCGCGCGCTCCTTGATCGATTCCTTGATGTCGTCCACCTTCTCCTCGGGGACGATCACGTAGAGGCGGCTGCGCCCGGATTTCGTGCTCATCAGCAGTACGGCGTCGTCCTCGCCGCCATGGCGGCGGAGCGCGCGCGGCGGGCGCTTCACGAAGCGGACCGGGTACAGCGATCCGCGGAACTTCTCGTCCTTGAGGTCGCGATAGTCGTGGACGAGCATCTTGTAGGTCGCCCGCGGCAGTTTGCCGAAATCGCCGCCATCAACATCGCTTCCTTTACGGTCTTTGATTGCAATGTCCTTGCCCGTGTCGAGGGGCTGGGCCGGCCGGCTTTTAAGCACCAGAAAGGTCTGAATGGACGGGTGCTTCTCCTCGCCGCCCCGGGGCATGATGACGTCTCCGCCGTTCGCGCGCGCCACCCGCTTGGCCTCTGCGAGCCGCTTGTCGGCCGAACTGCTGCGCACCTCGACGGTGCCGATGGTATCGTAGGCGCCCGTGTCGCCGTAGGGCACGACCGCGACCGCGGCGGTGTCCGGCAGGGGCGTCCGTGCGGCGCCGGTGAGCGCGAACTGGCTGCGCGCGGCGCAACCGGCGAACAAAATGACGAACCAGAGACAGAGGCATCGACGAGCCATGGTGCGACCTCCCATGTGGTTTTGGACAGACACTGCCAGTTTTTCCCCAACGCGTCAACCGAAATACCGACGTTGCGAGCAGTGCGCCGAATCGATTGATTTCTTGCCGCGATGGGCGCGCGTGCGGGACGGGGCGCCCGGGCTCTCAAATAAAATGCTTGCCAGCCCTTTCGGGAGCTCCTATCATGCTGTCGCAGCGGAATAGGTCAATGCCCCATGAACACAAAGATGGATCCAACGACTGACCGTCGTCGTCACCGGCCATCCTATATTGGGCGGGCCTTCTTCAGCCTGCTGTTGCTCTGGATCGTCCTCGAGTATCGCTTCACCTGGTTGTTCGTCCCCGCCATCGGATTTATCGCCTACGCATTCGTCTGGATGCTGCTGGTCGAGTTCGGCCGGCGCGTGCCGGTGGACCACATCGCGGTCAAGTTCGTCCGCACCGTGATCGACATCGCCTTCATCACCTTCTTCGTGTATCTCACCGGCACGGTGCAGACCTTCCTGCTCATCATATATCCCGTCTGGGTGGCCGGCGATTCGATGAACGTGCGTCGCGTGTACGGGGTCTTTACGACGCTCGTCGCGTCCCTTGCCTATATCGCCCTGGTCCTGCTCGAGTACTTCTCGGTCGTTCCCGACATCAACATAATCACCGAAACGCCGGCGCACATCGGCACGTTGCAGATGGGCGTTTTCATCGTGCTCATGGTCACCATCAACTTCGGCGTGCATGCGCTGGTGTACGGCCTCTACAAGCGGCTGGCCGACAAGAACGAGGAGCTCTCGCGCGCCAACGCCGCCATCCGGCAGTCGGAGGCGCGCTATAGGACCATACTCGAACACATCGAGGAGGGCTATTTCGAGGTCGATCTCACGGGCCGCATCACGTTCTTCAACGCCGCGCTGTGCCGCATCAGCGGGTATACGGCCGAACAGGTCGACGGCAGAAGCTATGCGTCGTTCATGGATCCCATCTTCGTCCCCGGGATATTCAAAATTTTCCACCGCGTCTACGAGACGGAGCAGCCATCCGAACTCTTCGACTGGTATTTCGTGCACCAGGACGGAACGCGGCGCATCGCCGAGGGGACCGCCTCGCTGATTGTCGATGCCGAGGGCGCAAAGATCGGTTTCCGCGGCCTGTTGCGCGACATCACCACGCGGCGCGCCGCCGAGGAGGCGCTGCGCGCGTCCGAGGAAAAGTATCGCAACATCCTCGAAGGGATCAAAGAGGGCTATTACGAGGTCGATCTCGCGGGGGCCGTGGTTTTCTGCAACGATTCCTTCTGCGCGATCTTCAACGCGCCGCGCGAGCGGGTCGTGGGCAAGAACTACGCGAGCCTCATGTCGCCCGAGAGCGCCGGGCGCGTCTTCGGCGCCTTCAATGACGTCTTCCGCGAGCGCGACCACCGAGAGCTGGTCGACTGGGAGATCACGCTGCACACCGGGGAGCGGAAGTTCCTGGTCGCTTCGATCGACATCATCGCCGATGGATCGGGGCGCATCGCCGGCTTCCGGGGGATGATCCGCGACAATACCCAGCGCATGCTTGCCGAGGAGGCGCTGCGCACATCCGAGGAGAAATATCGGGACATACTCGAGGGGATCCGCGAGGGGATCTACGAGGTCGATCTCACGGGGAGCTTTACGTTTTTTAACGGGGCCATATGCACCATGTGGGGGCGGCCGCGCGGCCGGATGGTGGGGCTCAACTATCGAAACTACTTGGACCAGGACGCCGCTCGGCGCGTGCGCGAGGTGTTCACCGAAACCTACCGCACGGGCAAGCGGAATTATCACTCCGACTGGATCGTCACCGGCGACGGCGAGCAACGGTACATCGAAATCTCCGTCGAGCCGGTCGTGGGCCAGGAGGGAACCGTGCTGGGGTTCCGCGGATTGGCGCGCGACATGACGGAGCGCAAGCGCGCCGAGGAGGCGTTGCGCGAAAGCGAGGAGAAGTACCGGCACTTCGTGGAGAACGCCACCGACGGCATCTTCCGCAACGACGCCAAAGGCAATTTCCTGTTCGTGAACCCGTCGGGCCTCCGGCTGCTCGGCTACGACGACACCGAAATCACATCGATCAACTACCGTTCGCTGGTGCTGCCCGAGTACCGCGATTTCGTGACCGCGGCCTACCGCAGCCAGATCTCGAACAACGTGGCCGAGAGCTATCTCGAGTTTCCCGTCAATCGCAAGGACGGGACGGTCGTGTGGCTGGGGCAGCGCGCCACGCTCGAGCGCAGCGCCCGCGGGACCTGCGAGTTCCACGGGATCTCGCGCGATATCACCGAGCGAAAGCGCGCGGAGGACGATCTGCGGCGCAGCGAGGAGCGCTACCGGACGATCCTCGAGAGCATCAATGAGGGCTACTTCGAGCTGGATATCCGCGGGAGTTTTACCTTCTTCAACAAGGCGCTGGCGGAGATCTGGGGGCGTCCGCGCAACGTCATCATGGGCATGAACTACCGCGAGTACCTCTCGGACGAAGACCGGGAGCGCGCCTACGCGGTGTATAATGAGGTGTACCGGACCGGAAACCGCGGCGCCTTCCTGGATTACGAGGTCATCAGGCCGGACGGCAGCACGCGCTATGTCGATTCGTCGTTCGACCTCATGCACACGCCCGACGGCACGCCGGTCGGTTTCCGCGGTATGGTGCGCGACATCACCGAGCGGCGACAGGCCGCAGAGGCGCTCCGCCGGAGCGAGGAGAAGTACCGCGGGATTTTGGAGACCATCAAGGAGGCGTATTTCGAGGTTGACCTTGCCGGATCGTTCACCTTCTTTAACGGAACCCTGTGCGAACTCTCCGGCTATTCGCGTGAAGAGCTGATCGGGCTGAATTACCGGGAATACATGGACGCGGGGACGGTTGCGCGGGTGTTCGAGACGTTCAACAAGGTGTTCCGCAATCGCACCGCCGAGCCGCTGTTCGACTGGGACATCGTCCGCAAAGACGGGGGCGTCCGATCGGTGGAGTCGTCGGTGGACCTGCTCTATGACGCCGCCGGGAATCCCGCCGGGTTCAAGGGCATCATCCGCGACATCACCGAGAAAAAGCGCGCCGAGGAGGCGTTGCGGGAGCTCGACCGGCAGAAGTCCGACTTCTTCGCGAACATCTCGCACGAGATCCGCACGCCGCTCACGCTGATCCTGGCGCCCATCGAATCGGCCCTCCAGGGCGATTACGGCGAGACGATGGACCGCGGCATGCTCGTGAACGTGCAACGAAACGCCATCCGTCTGCTCAAGCTCATCAACAATCTTCTCGATTTTTCGAAGATCGAGGCCGGCCGCATGGCCATGAAGGTCCGCGAGGCCGACATCGTCGCGTTTATTCGCCGGTACGTGGACACGGTGCGGCCGGCCGCGGAGGCGAAGGGAGTCGCGCTCGATTTCGAGTCCGGCGCGGGATCGCTGCCGCTCTCGTTCGACGCCGAGAAGATCGACAAGGTCTTCATGAATCTTTTTTCAAACGCGCTCAAGTTTACCGATCACGGCGGGCGCATCGCCGTGCGCATCACGGCCGATGAGCGAAACTGCTATATCGAGTTCGCCGACAGCGGCATCGGCATTCCCGCCGAGAAGCTCGATGTGGTGTTCGACCGTTTTGGGCAGGCCGCGGTCGGCGCGAACCGCCGGTACGAGGGGACCGGCATCGGCCTGGCGCTGGCCAAGGAGTTCGTGGAGATGCACGACGGCATCATCACGCTCGTGAGCCGTTGCATCGACGAGCACCCGGACGATCACGGGAGCGTTTTTACCGTGACCCTGCCGCGCGGGATGGAGCACTTCGAGGGACGGCGTGGCGTGGAGTTCGTGACCGCCGACGAGCTCGACGAGTCCGTGGCCGATCATCGCTTTGCGGGGATGCGGGAGATGCTGGACCTGCGCGAGGATCTCTCGGGCGCGGCGCCCGAGCCCGGACCCGCGGCCGGCGCGCTCGCGGACAATCGTCGGACCGTGCTGGTGGTCGATGACAATGCCGACATGCGCGCCTTTCTCCGTACGCTTCTCTCCCGCTCGTATGCGGTCGAGCTCGCGGAGCATGGAGAGGAGGGGCTCGCGCGCGCGCGGTCGCTTCGGCCGGACCTGATCGTCACCGACGTGATGATGCCGGTGATGAACGGCTACGAGATGACGCGGCGCATCAAGGCCGACGCCGAGCTCATGCACACGCCGGTGATCATGCTCACGGCGCGCGCCGAGGTCACGCACCGCATCGAGGGGCTGGAGTTCGGCGCGGACGATTACCTCACGAAGCCCTTCAACTCGAAGGAGCTCCTCACGCGCGCCGCGAACCTCATCACGATGAAGGCGCAGGAGCGCGAGCTGGGCATCGCCTACGAGAGCCTCAACCGCGCCTACCTGCAGATGAAGGAAGACCTGCTGTTGGCCAAGACCATCCAGGCGAACATCCTGCCGGCGAACGACTCGACGGCGTGCGGGCTGTCGCTGCATGTCGAGTATCTTCCGCTCATCGAGGTGGGCGGGGACGTGTACGACATCTGCGAGATCGCGCCGGGCGTGGTGCGCGTGTTCCTCGCCGACGCGATCGGGCACGGCGTGGTGGCCTCGCTCATCACCATGCTTATCAAGAGCGAGTACGACATGCTCAAGGCCTCGGGCGCGAGCCCCTTCGGCGTGTTCTCCGCGCTCAACGACGTCTTCTTCATGACGTATCGTTCGCTCAAGGTGTTCCTGACCGGCGTGATCATCGACATCGACACCGCGCGCGGCGTGATCACCTATTCGTCCGCCGGCCACCCGGTGCAGTATCTGCTGCGCGGCGGCGAGACGGTTCCGCTCGCGAAAACCGGGCGCGCCGTGGGCATCTGGGGCGGGATCAACTGCCGGGACGTGGAGGTGCCCTATCGGGCCGGGGACCGGTTGCTGCTGTTCACCGACGGCATCTACGAGGAGTTCAACAGCGAAA
The DNA here is from genome assembly GCA_029562645.1 of Spirochaetota bacterium. Lineage (GTDB taxonomy): Bacteria > Spirochaetota > UBA4802 > UBA4802 > JAKQUI01 > JAKQUI01. Next base: position 175,582 of record JAKQUI010000004.1, on the reverse strand, counting down.
ACGAGGAGTTCGGCGAGGACCGGGTCCGCGGGATCATCGAAGCGCATGCCGGGGAGCCGATACGGTGCGTGATTGACGCGCTCCTCGAGGGGATGACCGGGTTCGTGGGCGACGTCGGGCTCAACGACGACATCACGGTGCTGGGAGTCGAATAGGTTTTTTAAAGGAGCGCCATCCCGTGAACGGCGCCTCCGGTCCGGCCGATGCCGTGAAAGCTATTTGGACCGGAACTCTTCCGGAACAAAGTCGTCCACCCAGAGGTCCTGGATCGATTTCATCACCTCCTTCATGGTCATGAACGCGAATGTGCCGCTGTTTTTTTTGCGAACTATAAGGAGCTGATCGCCCCGGGCAATGTCGAGGTCTTTTCTGAGTTCTACGGGCAGGGCGATTTGCCCTTTGTCGCTCACCTTGACGGTGCCGTATACGATCATCTCTTCTTCGCGGTTCTGCTTTTTCATCGGTCACCCCGTGGTGATAGGCATTATGACGCATAATGCATGGTCCGGCTCGAGTGTCAAGCGAATGCGAAAAATATAATATATCTTACTTTTCTTACTTATTAGAATTGACTTTTCATCGGGTCAAGCGATCATTCGCCCATCATAGTGATGGAGGTGTCGATATGTATACCGTTTTGCTTCGTGTCGGGGGCGTTTTTCACCTGCTCTGCGCCGTAACGCATATTTTCTTTCCCCGGATGTTCCAGTGGGACAAGAACCTCGCGGGATTGACCGGTGAGAGCCTGGCCGTCATCAGATCGAATCTCAATGTGATGAACGCCTGCCTGTTGTTTTTCTGGGTCATGCTGGCGTATCTCCCCATCGTTCACGCCCGGGAAATGCTCGAATTGAAAATCGGCAACGCGCTGCTGGTCTTCGTTGTGCTTTTCTGGGTTCTCAGGATTTTCATCCTGCAGCCGCTTTTCATTGGGTTTTCCGCCGAAGGGACCGTCGGTTCGACCGTGATATTCATTGTCGGGTTGTTGCTGTTCGCCATCCCGACGGTGAATGCGTTGTTTCGGAAACAAATATGACGGGCGGAGTATCGTTTTTAGCGGAGGTAATGTTTTGTCGGAGTTCTGTTTCTGTCGCAATAACGGCGGGGCGGTGATAGACTTTCATCGAATGAAGTCGGATGTACTCATAAAGAAAACACGATGATTGCTTGACGCGCCAATTTCGGATCGCCGGGATTCGCTCTTTTGGTTCGGCAGTGTGGATAGCCGTGGGGCAACCGCGCGGGAATTAAATAAACACCTCGCGCGGCTTGCTGCCCGTCTGCGGGCCGATGTAGCCGCGCTCCTCCATGAGCTCGATGATCCGCGCCGCGCGGTTGTAGCCGATCGAGAGCCGCCGCTGCAGATACGAGGCCGACGCCTTCTTGCTGTCCTCCACGATCTTGAGCGCCTCAACGAACAGCTCGTCCTCGACCGCGTCCTCGTCGTCCGCGTCCTCGTCGAAGATGCTCTCCTCGATGTTGATGTACGCCGGCTTCGCGAGCTTCTTGAGGTGCTCCACCACCGCCATGATCTCGTCCTCGGCGATGTAGGCGCCCTGCACGCGGATGGGAAACGAGCTCATGGGCGACTGGTAGAGCATGTCGCCCTTGCCCAGAAGCTTCTCCGCGCCGTTCTGGTCGATGATGGTGCGCGAGTCCGTCTTCTGCGCGACCTGGAAGGCGATGCGCGCCGGGAAGTTCGCCTTGATGATGCCGGTGATCACGTCCACCGACGGCCGCTGCGTGGCCAGCACCAGATGGATGCCCACCGCGCGCGCCTTCTGCGCGATGCGCGTGATGAAACCCTCGATCTCCTTCGCCGCGACCATCATGAGGTCCGCGAGCTCGTCCATGATGATGACGATGTACGGAAGCCGCTCGTGCGGCGTTTTGGACGCGGCCGCCTTCTCGTTATAGCGCTCGATGTCGCGCGCGCACAGCGCCGAGAGGAGCTTGTAGCGCCGCTCCATCTCGTACATGGCCCACTTGAGCGCCTTGGGCACCACGTGCGGTTCCACGATCACGGGCATGAGCAGGTGCGGGACGCCGTCGTAGAGCTGCAGCTCCACCATCTTGGGGTCCACGAGGATGAAGCGCACGTAGTTGGGATCGTAATTGTAGATGAGGCTGGTGATGATCGCGTTCACGCAGACGGACTTGCCGGAGCCGGTCGCGCCCGCGATGAGCAGGTGCGGCAAGCGGCGGATGTCCAGCGTCACGGGATTTCCCAGGATGTCCTTTCCCAGCGCGACCTTGAGCCGGCCGGCGTCGGTCCCATACTCCTCGGTGAGCTTGATGTCGCCGAGGGTCACCATCTCGCGCGCGGTGTTGGGCACCTCCACGCCGATGGCGGATTTTCCCGGGATGGGCGCGACGATGCGCACGCGCGAGGCGGCCAGCGCCATCGCGATGTCGTCCGACAGCGCCACGATGCGGTTCACCTTGATGCCCGGCGCGATCTGCAGCTCGTAGAGCGTGAGCACGGGGCCGCGGTTCACGCGCACCACCTTGGACTCGATGCCGAAATCGCGCAGCGTGTTCACCAGGAGCTCGGAGTTCCTGCGCGCCTCGCTCTTCCAGCTCTCCACGTCGATCGCGACCGACGACTTCAGGTACGACATGGGGATCGCGTATTTCGATTTGATGCCGATCTCGTCGAAGACGCGCTCCACGCCCGCGTCGCCCGCCGGTGCGGGTCCGTCGGCGTCATCGCCAAGCTCGTCCAGCGCCATCTCGTCGCGATGCGGGGATTGCGCGATGATACAGTCGGCCGCGTCTTCATCGTCCTCGTCTTCTTCGACGGCGACGGGCGGATCGGCGAGCGCGACCGCCGGCGTCGAGCGACGGGCGGCCTGATCAGGCATCGCCGACGCGGGCACTGCGTCCCTGACGGCGGGCTCGGACTCGATGGAGGTGATGCGGTTGGGCACCACGCCGGGCGTAACGGGGCGCTGGATCTCGTCGGGCGTGAAGACGATCTCCTCGTCGTCCGGGGCGTCGTTCGCGAGGGCTGCGCGATCGGAGGCGTCATCGACCGCCGGGGGGCCGATCCGGCGCGCGCGGCCGGCGCGATAGGTTTCGCGCAACGCATCGAACGGGTCCGGAGCGGTCGCGCGGCTCGTTTGCTCCATCATCTCCAGCAGCCGGGGGGTGTTGAGCGCGAGCTCCTTCTCGAGCGCAGCGTCATCATCCCCGATCCGTATCCGTTTCTTGGTGATCCACGGCGGTTTTTTCCCCGAGCGCGTTTCCGTCGCATCGGTGTCCGGTCCGGCCGTTGTTTTTCGTCGGGTGATGCGCGATGCGATCGTCGCAAAGGCCTGTGCGATGACGCCCCACGCGCGTATGAATGCGTCGCCGGTGCGCCGGTCGCCCTCGGAGAGGAACGCGAGCGAGAGCGCGCCTAGGAAGATGAGGCCGATGAGGTTCAGGATGATGACGATGAGGTAGGCCCCGACCGACCCGGCCAGCCGCGTGAGCATGACCGCGACATACACGCCCAGGTAGCCGCCCGCGAACTGCGGCACGCCGCTCGTGGAGACCAATGCGAACAGGGCCGACGAGGTGATCGCCAGGTACACGAGCGCGAAGATCCGCTCGATCTCGAAGATCGCGCTTCCGCGCCGCAGCACGCTCCAGCCGGCGAGCGCGGTCATTGCGAAGATGAGGTAGGCGGGGTAGCCGAACGCCGTGCGCAGTCCCGCGCCGACGGCCGCGCCGAGGGGACCGAGGACGTGCTTGACCGGGCGGTTCTCCGCCAGCTGCGCATAGTCGGTGATGTGATAGCCGGCCAGCGAGAGCGCGATGATGAGCGAGAGCATCAGGACGAGAATGCCCGCGATTTCCTTGTATCGGCGATCGGTGTGCACGATGCCCCCCGGTGTGTCAGAACGGTCGTGATGACAATGGACATGCGGAACCGGGCCCGTCGGCCGGGGTCCATACGTCTTATATCTATATCGGCTCGCCGTGCGGAGATTTTTAGCGGAAAGACGGGCCGATGATTGAAATGGCGACGTCGTCTGGGTGACCATTTGCGGCTCGACGCACATATTGCCCGATGTTTGGGGGGAGGCCCCAGATGAAATGCCAGTGGATGATGTTATTTTTTTTCGGAGATGGGGCGATGATCTGCGCTAGTTGCCGCGGTAATCGGTGCAAAAGCTATAGATGCCCCGTGGGATCGATTGCCCGTAGACCGCCGATTTAAAGAGGAAAACGGTTCGTATGTCGATGTATCGTTCGCGTGTAAAAACGGGATAGTCCTTTTTGCTGACGACGTATATGATGTTGTTGCCGGGAGCGCAGGGGTCGTCGGTTGCGCCCGTATTGTAGCAGGCGGAATTGTAATACTTTCTTTTTGCCGACGCAAGGATCTTCACGAGGATGCATGCGTGCCGGTCGGGATCGAAGCCCGTTTTTTTCAGTTCCCGTGTCGCACTGTCGGAGAATAAACCGTAGGGGAGCGTCTGTAGATAGGTGATGCGGATTTCACCGTCTCTCCCGGCGGGCATCCCGCTTCGATCCGCAATGGCACACGCGGCCAGTGTCGTGATGATGATCGTTGCAATACGTGTCAGGGGGGAGGATGATCGCGTGGTTTTCATTTCATTTTTCCGTGCGAATCTGCTGATCCCATTTTACGACGGACGGCGCCCGCTACACCCCGAACACCCGCACCTCGATAAGCGGGTTCTTGTGCAGCGACTTGCCGATGAAGTTCTTCACGCTCTTGCGAAGCGCGACCGAGAGATCGGCCTCCTTCATGCCGTCGTCCAGATAGCGCTCGCAGAGCGCTTCGACGTCCTGCGAGATCTCGGCGGTGATCTCCGCGAGGCGCTGGCTCGTGAAACCGCGCGAGACGATGTCCGGCGCCGCCGCGAGCCGGCCCCGCGAGACGAACAGGGTGATGAAGATGATGCCGTCGGCGGCCATCGCCTGCCGCTCCTTGATGAGGCTCGAGCCCATGTCGCCGATCTCCCGGCCGTCGAGGTACACGTCCCGGAGCTCGATCGCGCCGGTCTTCTCGAAGCTCTTCGCCGAAAGTTCGAGCATGGCGCCGTTCTCCGCGATGATGATGTTCGCGGGCTTGATCGCGAGCGATTCCGCGAGGCGTGCGTGCGCGCGCAGATGCCGGTACTCGCCGTGGACGGGCATGAAAAATTTCGGCTTGGTCAGCGAGATCATGAGCTTGAGCTCCTCGCGCGAGGCGTGACCGGAGACGTGGAGGTCCGCGTCGGCCTCGTAGTACACCTCGGCGCCGGAGCGCATGAGCGAGTTCACCACGTCGTACACCATGCGCTCGTTGCCGGGGATCACGGAGGCGGTGATCACCACGATGTCGCCTTCGCCCGCGGCCAGGTTCTTGTGCGTTCCGTTGGCGATGCGCGACAGCGCCGACATCGGCTCGCCCTGCGTGCCCGTGCACAGCACCACCTGCCGCTTGTGGGGCAGCGAGTTCGCGTTTCTGATGTCCTCGAAGAGGTCGTCGTGGAAGCTGAGGTAGCCCAGCGAGTTCGCGATGTCGATGTTCTTGAGCATGGTGGTGCCGGAGACGAGCACCTTCTTGTTGTACTTGTGCGCCGCGTTCAGCACCTGCTGTATGCGCCCCAGGTTCGAGGCGAAGGTCGCGATGATGGTGCGCCCCTTCGCCCGCGACAGGATCTCCATGAGCTTGCGCTCCAGCGTGCGCTCGGAACGGGTGAAGCCGTCGCGCTCGGCGTTGGTGCTGTCCGACATGAGCAACAGCACGCCGTTCTCGCCGTACTCGGCGAAGCGGTACATGTCGGTCACCTCGCCCTCGACGGAGGTGAGGTCCACCTTGAAGTCGCCCGTGTGGATGATGGTGCCCACCGGCGTGGTGATCGCCAGCCCCACGCCGTCGATGATGGAGTGGTTCACCCGGATGAACTCGATCACGAAGGCGCCGATGTGCACCTTGTCCCGCGGCGACATCTCGACGAAGCTCGGGGCCTCCTTCGGCGGCTTCTCCTCCAGTCGCTTCTGGATGAGGCCCAGCGTGAGCCGCGTCGCGTAGACCGGCGCATTGGCCTCCTGCAGCAGATAGGGCATGCCGCCGATGTGGTCCTCGTGTCCGTGCGTGATGATGATGCCGCGCAGCCGGTCTCGGTTCTTCGCCACGTACGCGAAGTCGGGAATGAGGAAATCGATGCCGTGCATGCCCTCGCTGGGAAACATGATGCCGCAGTCCACGACGATCATGTCCTCGCCGTATTCGAACACGGTCATGTTGCGCCCGATGCCGCCGAGGCCCCCGAGGGGAACGATGCGGACCTTGTCAAGTTTTGCTTTCATACGCCGGTATGCCCAAAGCCGCCCGCGCCGCGCGCCGTGTCCGTGAGAACCTCCGCGGCGACGAACGATGCGCGCTCCACCGGGGCGATCACCATCTGCGCGATGCGCATGCCGTTCTCGATGGAGACCGGTTCGCTCCCCAAGTTCGCGAGAATGATCTTCAGCTCGCCGCGGTAGTCGGCGTCGATGGTGCCGGGGGTATTGAGCAACGTGATGCCGTGGCGTATCGCGAGTCCGCTCCGGGGGCGTATCTGCGCCTCATAGCCGTCGGGGATCTCCAGGAAGAGGCCGGTGGGCACGAGCGTCCGTCCGCCGGGCGCGAGCACGAGCGGCGCATCGAGCCGCGCGCATACGTCGGCGCCCGCCGCCCCGGCGCTCTGGTACGCGGGAAGCGTCGCGCCCGGATCGAGTTTGATTTTTACGTGAACCATGACGCTACCGGTATGCGGCCGGCGAACGGATTTGTCAAGGAAATAGAGGCGATCAGCGTCCGGGATACAGCAGTGTGAACGCCCAGAAGACGGCCGGCAGCGTCGCCACGCAGGCGCCGAAGCTCGCCATGAGGTACTGGTTCGCGATGGCGCGATTTCCGCCCAGCCGCTCCACCATGATGGGCACCGCGGTGATGGGCGGCACCGCCGCCGCGAGCGTCATGATGAGCGCCACATTATAGTCGGGCCGCACGAGCGCGATCGTCCCCAGCATGCAGGCGGGGAGCGCGATGTTTTTACAGAGCACGAAGACCAGCGACTCGCGCAGGTCGAAACGGCCCTTGGCGGTGAAATCGATGTAGATGCTGCCCCCGATGATGATCATGATAAGCGGGATCGTCATTGCCCCCACGCTCTTGGCGATGGACACGGCCACACCGGGTATGTGATCGCCGATGCCCCCCAGGCGCAGCGCGAGCGCGATCATCGTCGCGACGAGCACCGGATTCAGGATGCGCGCCCACAGGGGGAGTGCGCCCGCGGCCCGGATTTTCCGGGGATAGAACAGGTGGTGCGTATTGAAAAAGAAGGCGGGATACGCGATCGTAAAAAGAAAAAGGTCAATATGATGCGGCGAGCTCTCGCCGAACATGCCCGTAAGAAACGCGAGCGGAACAAAGAGGCCGTTGTGGTAGAAGAGGGCCATCGCGAACTCGCTCCGGTGTTTGGTGCGCGAGAGGAGCGTGGCGAGGGCCGTGAAGGCGAGCGCGAGGGCCGTAAAGACCATCCACCACAGCGGGAGCTGCCACCAGCCGGGCGCGGCCTCGGGCCGGAAGTCGCGGATCATACCGGCGAAGATGAGGCAGGGAAGCGCGATGTCGATCACCAGCGGCGTGAGCACCGTGAGCACGCTCTCTGGCACCATGCGCCGGGCGATGACAAAAAAGCCGATAAGGCCGATACCGATGGGCACGGCCACCGATTCGAACGCGATGCTCACGCTATTCATTGGAGGGCTCCTTTCGCACCGGCAGGTGTCGCACGCCGCGTGCCGAATGTCGAGAGAAAAATCCGGGGTGCGGACCGTGCCGGCTTGCGAAATTTTCGTTTGACGCCCGTCGGGCAGGGGCCGTATTTAGGAAAACTGCACCTCGTATAGCCGCACTAACAAGGAGATCCCGCCATGCCGAAGAGAACCGACATCAACAAGGTCCTGATTATCGGGTCCGGACCCATCATCATTGGCCAGGCCTGTGAGTTCGACTACTCGGGCACGCAGGCCTGCAAGGCGCTTAAAAAACTCGGCTACGAAATCGTCCTGGTCAACTCGAACCCGGCGACCATCATGACCGACCCCGGCATGGCGGACCGCACCTATATCGAGCCGCTCAACGCCGAGACGATCGAGCGCATCATCGAAAAGGAGCGGCCCGACGCGCTGCTGCCCAACCTAGGCGGGCAAACGGGCCTCAACCTTTCGGCGGAACTCCACAAGAATGGCACGCTCGAAAAGTACGGGGTCCGGATCATCGGGGTGGCGGCGGACGCGATCGAGCGCGGCGAGGACCGGATCGCCTTCAAGGACACCATGGCCGAGCTCGGACTGGAGGTGCCGCGGAGCGCTCCGGCCTACTCGCTCGAGGAGGCGGAGAAGATCGCCGTGGAGATCGGCTATCCCCTCGTAGTGCGCCCGGCGTACACGATGGGCGGAACCGGCAGCGGCTTCGTCTACAATAAAGAGGATCTGCGGGTCGTCGTTGCGCGCGGGTTGCAGGAGAGCCTGGTGGGACAGGTGCTCATCGAGGAGTCGGTGCTGGGCTGGGAGGAGCTCGAGCTCGAGGTGGTGCGTGACGCGAAGAACAACATCGTCACCGTCTGCTTCATCGAGAACGTGGATGCGATGGGCGTGCACACCGGGGACTCGTATTGCGTGGCGCCCATGCTCACCATCTCGCCCGAGCTGCAGGCGCGACTGCAGGACTACTCCTATCGCATCGTCGAGGCCATCAACGTGATCGGCGGCACGAACATCCAGTTCGCCCACAACCCGAAGACCGGCCGGGTGGTGGTCATCGAAATGAACCCCCGCACCTCGCGCTCCTCGGCGCTGGCCTCGAAGGCGACGGGCTTCCCCATCGCGCTCATCTCCTCCATGCTCGCCGCGGGGCTCACGCTGGACGAGATCCCCTACTGGCGCGACGGCACGTTGGAGAAGTACACCCCGTCGGGCGATTACGTGGTGGTCAAGTTCGCGCGATGGGGCTTCGAGAAGTTCGCCGGCGTCAAGGACGAGCTGGGGACGCAGATGCGCGCCGTGGGCGAGGCCATGAGCATCGGCAAGAACTATAAGGAGGCCTTCCAGAAGGCGATCCGCTCGCTCGAGAACGGGCGCATGGGGCTGGGCTTCGCGAAGGACTTCAACCGGAAGTCGCTCGACGAGCTCGTCGCGCTGGCGAGCACCCCCACGAGCGAGCGGCAGTTCATCATGTACGAGGCGCTGCGCAAGGGCGCGGACGCCGCGCTCCTCCACGAGCGGACGCACATCAAGCCCTGGTTTATCCAGCAGATGAAGGAGCTCGTCGAGCTCGAAGAGCGGATCATCGCCTGCCGCGGCGGGGAGATCCCCGACGAGCTCCTCGCGCAGGCGAAGCGCGACGGTTTCGCGGACGCCTACCTCGCGAAGATCACCGGGCGTACCGAGGACGAGATCCGCGCCCGCCGGCTGGGCATCGGCATGCGCGAGGGATGGCACGCCGTCCCCGTGAGCGGCGTGGAGGACGCGGCCTACTATTACTCGACCTACAATGCGCCGGACGCCGTGGGGTCCTCGTCCAACAAGAAGATCATCGTGCTGGGCGGCGGTCCCAACCGGATCGGCCAGGGGATCGAGTTCGACTACTGCTGCGTGCACGCGGCGATGGAGATCAGGGAGATGGGGTACGACTCCATCATGGTCAACTGCAATCCCGAGACCGTGTCCACCGACTTCGACACATCAAACAAACTCTACTTCGAGCCGCTCACCGTTGAGGACGTCCTGGCCATCTGCGAAAAAGAGAAACCGGACGGGGTGATCGTGCAGTTCGGCGGGCAGACCCCGCTGAATATCGCCGGCGAGCTCAAGCGCAACGGCGTCACGATCATCGGCACCTCGCCCGACTCGATCGACCTGGCGGAGGACCGCGACCGTTTCCGGCAGATGATTCGCGATATCGGCATCCCGCAGCCCGACTCGGGGATGGCGAGCACCGTCGAGGAGGCGCTCGCGGTGGCCGAGAAGATCGGCTATCCGCTCATCGTGCGGCCCTCGTATGTCCTCGGCGGCCGGGCGATGGAGATCGTCCACACCGGCGAGATGCTGCGCCGCTACATGCAGGCCGCGGTGGACGTCTCGCCCGAGCGCCCCATCCTCATCGAGCGCTTCCTGGACAACGCCATCGAGGCGGAATCCGACGCCCTCTGCGACGGCACCGACGCCTTCGTGCCGGCGGTGATGGAGCACATCGAGCTCGCGGGCGTGCACTCCGGCGATTCCGCGTGCGTGATCCCGCCGTTTAGCATCCCGCCCAAGCACATCGAGACCATCAAGGACTACACACGCCGCATCGCCATCGAGCTTGACGTGGTGGGCCTCATGAACATCCAGTACGCCATCTATAATGATACGGTGTATATCCTCGAGGCGAACCCGCGCGCGTCGCGCACCGTGCCGCTGGTATCCAAGGTGTGCAACATTCAGATGGCGAAGATCGCCACGCAGCTCATGCTGGGCGGGCGGCTCGCCGATTTCAACCTGGTCGATACGCCGGTGCGACACTTCGGCGTGAAGGAGTCGGTATTTCCTTTCAACATGTTCCCGGAGGTGGACCCGGTGTTGGGTCCCGAGATGCGCTCAACCGGCGAGGTGCTGGGGATCGCGCCGTCCTTCGGTTTGGCCTTCTTCAAGGCGCAGGAGGCGGCCAAGCAGATCCTTCCCTTTTCGGGGGCGGTCCTCATCACCGTGACCGACAAGGACAAGCCGCAGGCGGTCTACGTGGCGCGGGAGTTCAAACGCCTGGGGTTCGCGATCATGGCCACCGAGGGTACGCATGCCTACCTGCGGGAGCAGGGCGTGGAGGCGACGCTGGTCGTGAAGCTCAACCAGGGGCGGCCCGACATGGTCGATCGCGTGAAGAACGGGGACATCGCGCTCATCGTTAACACCCCCATGAGCAAGCAGGCCAATTTCGACGATTCGTACATCCGCAAGGCCGCCGTCAAGTACAAGATCCCCTACATCACGACGATGACTGCGGCCATCGCAACCGCGAAGGGGATCGAGGCGCGCCGCGGCGGGAGCACCACGGTGAAATCGCTCCAGGAGTACCATGCGGAGATTGGGCGATAGCGTGTAACAGGCATGTCGCCCTGTCCGTGAAGCCCCATCGGCGCGAAGCGCGTCATGGGGCGGACGGGGCATGATGGGGTTATGGGAGACCATGCCCGTGCATTTCGGAGCGATTAACGCCACTGTGTCCATCGGCGCCTCGATCGTGGCGCCCGAAGCATCGTATTTTTATAGACAAATCAAGAAATCGACATAGAATCATTTTTTTAAAAAAAACTTGAAAAAAATCCAATAATGTATACAATCACCCCTAAATATAAATAATGGGTGTATATGATCAGACGATTTGGCATTGTAGCGATGTGTGCAATGGGCGTGCTTGGCGTCGGGTATGCCGACCCGGTCGCTTCCGTCGTGGCGAACCACGCGGTCATGCCCGTTCCCTTCGTGTCGTCAATTCCCTCCACGCACACCACACCCGACCTCTCGCTTCGGAATAAAATCGTCGAGACGGCGAAAAAGTACATCGGCGTGCGATATAATTTCGGCGGGATGAGCGAGAAGGGGTTCGATTGCTCCGGGTTCGTGAACCGCGTGTATCGCGAAAACGGCATCGCGCTGCCGCGAACGTCGAAGGCGCAGTTCAGCAACGGCAAAAAAGTCTCGCTCAAGGAGGCGAAGCCGGGCGACATCGTGTATTTCGTGCGCTATCCCCGACGGCGCGCGACGCACGTGGGCATCTATCTGGGCGATTCCCAGTTTATCCACGCGCCCAGCCGGGGCAAGCGGGTCTCGATCAGCAACATCGGCCAGCGCTACTGGCGCCACCGGCTTATTGGCGTGGTCTCATATCTTCCCAAAAACTCCGAATAGGCGCTCCCTCACTTGGGCGCCATCCGGACGGCGCCGTCGATCCGTATCGTTTCGCCGTTGATGAACGCATTTTCGATGATGTGAACCACCAGTCCCGCAAATTCCTCCGGGCGCCCGAAGCGGCTGGGAAACGGCACCTGGCTGATGAGCGACTGCTTGAGCGAATCCGGCATGAGCGTCGCCATCGGCGTCTCGAAGATGCCCGGCGCGATGGTGTTGTTGCGGATGCCGTATGCGGCCAGATCGCGCGCGATCGGCAGGGTCATTCCCACGATGCCCGCCTTGGAGGCGGAATAGGCGGCCTGGCCCACCTGCCCGTCGAAGGCCGCGACCGACGCCGTATTGATGATCACGCCCCGCTCGCCGTCGGGCGTGGGCGCGTTTTTCGCCATCTGCGCCGCGGCCAGGCGGATCACATTGAAGGTGCCGATGAGGTTCACGCGCAGCGTGAGCTCGAAGAGATCGAGCGGGAAGGGCCCCTTGCCGCTCACGGTCTTGGCGGCGGTGGCGATCCCCGCGCAGTTCACGACGGCGTTCACGGAACCGAACGCCGAGACGGCCGCCTGGATCGCCGCGCTTACGTCGTTTTCGCTGGCCACGTCCGTTTTATGGAAGATCGCCGCATTGCCGAGCTCCTTCGCGAGCGCGGACCCCTTGTCGTCGGCCATGTCGAGGATGGCCGCGCGTCCCCCGCCCTTCACGATCGAGCGGACCGCCGCCTCCCCCAGGCCCGACGCCCCGCCGGTCACCAGCGCATGTACGGTTTCACATTTCATGGGTCACCTATTTCGCTTTTTTGGATTTGCACTCGTTTCGGCACTGGGCGAAGGTGCTGTTGCACGTCTTCGTCTTGTACCGCATCCGGCCCACCTGGCCCGGCGTCTTCTTCTTGATGTCCTGTACCTCGTCCATGCAGGCTTTCTTGTCCGTATAGCATTTTTTGATGCACTCGGTTTCGGCGTCGGCGGGCGCGGCGGCGTCATCGGCCCGGAGCGCGGGCGAAAACAGGACGAGCGCCGTCAGGGACAGGATTGCGATGGCGGTTCGATTCATGGTGACCTCCTCGATGATACGGTGTGGCATCGCGGAACAGGCGATTGTCCCATGATGGTGCACGATATCGCGTGCAGTGCAAGAATTATATTGCCCGGCGGGAAAAAAATCGGTCCGATCCGCGTGCGCGCGCATACAGAAAGGGACCGCCGTTCACGGCGGTCCCTTTGAACGAGAGCTCGTTCAGGTAATCGTGTCGCTTACTTGCCTTCTGCCGGCTGATCGACGGGCTTGTCGGCAGGCTTGTCCGCGGGCTTGTCGGCGGCGGGCTTCACGCACGCCTTCTTGCAGTCCTTCGCGGCTTTCTTGCACTCTTTCGCCTTCGCCCTCTTTTCCTTGCCCTTCAGCTTCTTCACTTCGGCGTTGCAGGCCTTCATGTCGGCGGCGCACTTCTTGATGCACTCTTTGTCGACGGGCGTGCCTTTCTTATGCTTCTTCGCGTCGGCGACATTGATGAACATGGCCGCAACAGCGACAGTCACGAGAACGACCAAAAACTTCTTCATACGGCTGACTCCTTTGTGGTTAAAGTGTTCTATACGCATCGCCCGTTGCCGGGTGGACGTATTCATGTAACAATCCGGGCCATGGAAGCGGCCACGGTTTTTTCATTTTTTACCCATTCACGGTTCCGGTCGAGGCATCCGCCGGTTCGCGCTGCCCGTCCTGGCGGTGAATGGCGTCGTTGATGTTAAAATCATCGAGATCGTCATCCTCGGCGTCGCCGCGGTCGATCGACTTGGTGATGGTGTACTTCTTGTTTGGCTCGGCCGTGACCCGCTCATCGGAACTGAGCGACTTGATACGCATCGAACCGCTCTTCATGATCACCACCGTCCGGTCGCCGGCGCTCTGGAGGATGAACTCGCCCTCGAGCGGTCGAAGGTACGCTTCCGGCGTCGAATAGCTGTATTCGAGGCCGAGGGTGTTTTTCCTCATTTGCGACAGTATGGTTCCCCTGATAAGCCTGATGGTGTAGGCCCGCCGTCCGCGCACGCCCGGCGTTTTCGCCCGCTCGAACACCAGAACGCTGTCGTCGATCGCCTTGATAATGTAGGCGGAGGTATTGGAAAACTCGATTAGCGAATCCTTGCCGACCCGGATGCGGCTGTTGGGCTTGATCTTCGAGGTGAGGTCCGCCTCGGCATTGTTGATGTACACGTCGCCCTCGATGTACGATATGTCCATGGTGACCTGTCCGCCGTTCTCGCCCTGCCGAACCAGGAGCGTCGTTGTCGCAAGCAGGATGAGCGCGGCCGCGAGGGCCGATGCGATGGCGAGCGAGCGGCGCTCGCGTGCAAAGTCGCGCACCCGGTCCAAACGGCGTGGAGCGCCCGCGCGCCGTCGGTACGATGCGCGTACGCGGCGAAGGACCGCGTCGGACGGCGCCAGCGCGGCATTGTCTGATGCGGCAAGGAGCGTTTCGGCGGCCGCAAGGCGCGCGTGGCACCGGGGGCAGTCCGCGGCATGCGTACGCATCGCGCGCGACCGCGCGGCGGGAATCGCCCCGTCGAACAGGTCAAGCAGCTCCGCATCGCGTATATGCGCCGTCTGTTTCATGCCGTACCGGTTATTTCCCTTCCGTTATCGCCATGCATGTGTAACAATCGTCGCGCAATATGCGGCCACGAAAAACGGAAGAAAAACGAAAAAAGCTAAAAAACCAGCTGCGTGGAGCGCGTCCCGCATTCGGTCGAGCGTCTCGCTCAATCGTCGCCTGACGGTCCGTTCCGAGTGTCCGGTCGCCCGTGCGATCTCCGGGTAGGTGAGTCCCAGCTCCTTTTTCATGAGGAAGATGGACCGGTCGGGCTCGTCCAATCCCTCCACCAGGGTGGCGATGAGCGCGGCAAGCTCGCGCGATTCGCTCAGGGCGTCCGGCGCCGCAGTGCGCCGGTCCGGCGCGGACTCGTCCAGCGGCCGGGGGCCGCGCCGGACGCGGCTCCGGTGGCGGTTCACGCAGAGGTTCCGGGCCGTGGTGAACAGGAACGCGCGCAGGTTGTCGTCGGTGATGGGATAGCGGGCGGCATAGGACATCAGGTTCTCGAAGCAGTCGTGCAGAATGTCCTCGGCGGCCTCATGCGAGCCCGTGTAGCGGACGATGAACACAAAGAGCTCCCGGCTGTGTCGCCGATAGAGGGCTATGAGTTTTTCTTCATCGAGCACGGTGTCGTTCGGTATGGGTCCTGCGCGCGGCCTGATTGGATACGGCTATACCGGGGTATGTCCGGTGTCAATTCGATTGCGGGACGCACTAAACTGAAAAAGGGCCGCGATCCGCGACATGCGCGAACGACGGCCCCTTTTCGTGCGACGTGTGGCGAAGATCGCCGCTTACTTGCCTTCTTCAGGCTGGTCGGCGGGCTTGTCCGCGGGCTTGTCAGCGGCGGGTTTCGCACACGCCTTTCTGCATTCCTTCGCGGCTTTCTTGCACTCTTTCGCCTTTGCCCTCTTTTCCTTGCCCTTCAGCTTCTTGGCTTCGGCGTTGCAGGATTTTACTTCGGCGGCGCACTTCTTGACGCACTCTTTGTCGACGGGGGCGCCTTTCTTCTTCTTCGCATCGGCGAAATTTACGAACATGGTTGCCATCATAACGGCAACGAAAATGACCAGTACTTTCTTCATAGTACCCTCCGGAAATAATTAACCCATCTGCTCGATGAGTTGTTCGGCAAAAATAGGATGTTTTGGAATTTTGCAAGCTATTTTTTCCCCATGTGATAGAATTGGCTCCGTAATGGGAAAAAGCCGGTCATCATGCGCACGTTGGCGGCGGGCAGTCTGTCTCGTCGGGATTGCCGCGTGTATCGCCTATGCGTTTATATCGCCGGGCGCGGCAAGCGCCGTTGGGTCGGTCGATTGCCGCCTGGCCGACCCGGGGATCGCCGATGCGCTTGCCCGGACGGCCACCCCGCAGCCCAAGAAGCACCCCCAGCATTTCGCGCTCGCACATCATCCGCTTCCGCGGGTACGGGCCGTCCGTTTCGGAGAATCGGCCCGTCATGCCGATGCCGACCCATGTCATCAGAACAAATATCCCCGATGGAGTTCGGGGACCTTCCGCTAGCCTCTCCGACACCGCTCCCGGTCGGGAGCGATCATCCGCAGAGTGCGCCGCGCAGCGCGCGGCGGATCACCACACGAAGGAGAGAAGAATATGAGTCCAGTTGGTACTGCCTTGTTTACCCTGCTGTTTGTCGCCGTCATGGTTCTGCTGGGCGGCTTTTACACGACCCTGCGTTTGTCCCAAACGGCGATGATTGCCGTCACCGCGGTTACGGCCGTCGTCTTTGTCGCAAACCTGGTGCGTGAGCAATTCTTCATGAAAAAAGAGGAAGATAGCGACTGATGCCGCATGCCGGGGCGGTCCGCCGCCCCGGCGCCTTACCAGGCGTTTCGGTGGATGCGCTCGGGGTGAAACTCGTCCTTGCGCGGCTTGTGCTCCGCGGGATGGCCGACGGGAAGGAGGGCGAAGGGAACCACGGTTTCGGGGATCCCGAGCAGTCGCCGCAGTCCCGTCACGCGGTCGTCGCGGGGATAGACCCCCAGCCATACCGAGCCCAGTCCCAGGGCCGCCGCGGCCAGCAGCATGTTCTGTGTCGCGGCGGCGCAGTCCTGCACCCAATAGCCCTGCTTCGTCTCCAGCGTCAGGTCGCCGCAGACGAGGATCGCGACGGGCGCCTCGCGGATCATCGCAGCGTGCGGGTGCACGGTCGGTATGCCGTCCAGAATCTCGCGGCGGTCGATGATCACGAACTGCCAGGGCTGTTCGTTTCCCGCCGACGGGGCGTTCATGCCGGCCCGTACGATCTCGCGAATGGCGTCCTCCGGGACCGGGTCCGGGGCGTAGCGCCGGATGCTCCTGCGCGTATAGATCGCCTCCAGAACCACGCTCATGCCGATCCCTCGCCGAACGAGGCGTGGGCCTGTTCGAGGCTATTGCACACGCGCAGGAAGCTCTCCATGTTGGTGATGCTCAGGACCCGGAGGACCGACTCGTTGTCGCACACGACCGCGATTCGGCGCTGGTGCGTGTCGATGAGGTGCTTCACGGAGATGAGGAAGCCCACGCCGGCGGAATCGAGGGTGCCCACCGAGCGCAGGTCGATGATCAGGTCGGGAAAGCCGAGCTCGCCCAGCTTCTGCTCGACCGTCGCCAGGATTTGCGCCGACTCGAAAAAGAGCAGCCGGTCGATGCGCAGGGTGAAGACGGCGATCGAGCCCTGCAGGGTGTAGTCGAAATACTGTTTCATGTCGATGGATGCGGCGCCGTACGCCGCGCCGTTTCCGGTAGTATAGCGGGTTGCGTCGATTTCGTCAATTCTTTTGGCGCAGTGCGGCGGCGCGACCGCCGAACATGCGGGGACGGGTGATGCGGTCGATGAGCGGCGCGAGCGCGTTCATCAGGAGCATCGCGAGCGGCGCCGTTTCCGGGTAGCCGCCGAACGGACGGACGATGATGACCAGCGCCCCGCAGCACGCCCCGAACAGGACCATGCCAGGCGCCGTTACCGGCGATGTCGCGGGGTCGGTCGCCATGAAGAACGCGTACAGGAACAGTCCCCCCGCAACCAGGTGATACCCGGCGGACAGGGCCGCGGCGCTCTCTCCCGTTCCCGTGGCGCGGAAGAGAAAAAACGCGGTCGCTCCCGCGGCGGCGAGGAACGCGATCGGGATGTGCCACGAGATCACCCTGCGGACGAGCAGGAAGATCCCCCCGCAGAGCGCGAGCGGCGCGGCAACCTCGGCGACGGTGGCCCCCGAGCCGCCGGTCAGGAGCGCGACAAATGGCGCAAGGGACTGCGTCTCAGCGGTGATGGGAGGTGCGGTCGAAAAAGAATGCCAGGCGCCGCCCATCTCCGCCGGAAAAAACAGGTGCATGATTGCGAGCGCCCCGAGTGCGGGATTGAACGGATTGGCCCCCATCCCGCCCGATAGCTGCTTGATGAATACGATGGCGAATGCGCCGCCCGCTGCAGCGAGCCAGGGGGGCGTTCCGGCCGGCAGATTGAGCGCCACCAGGAGTCCCGTCACGGCCGCCGAGCCGTCGGTCAGGGTGATCTTTTTCCGCGCCGCGAGGAGAAAGAGCGCCTCGGAGGCTATCGCCGCAAGCACCGCCGCGGCGGCGTTCACGAGTATCCCCGCGCCCAGGAGCGCGGCGCCGGCGGCGAGGGCGGGCGCGAGCGCGATGCAGACGGTCCGCATCATCCCCGCAAGCGACCGGGAATCATGCATGTGGGGCGGGCAGGGCGTGTGCGCCGGTGCGGTGCCGTTAGCCATCGATGGCCCCCTGACGGTTGGTGCGCGCCGCATCGATTCTACGGCCGATCGGCCGACGCGACGGGCATACGTACGAGCAGGCGTGACAGGCGATGCACGCCTCGACGCCGCGCGCTTCACGCGCATCATGGCGATCCTGCCGCGCCGCCTCGTCCAGCTCATGGGGCATGAGTCCCATGGGACAGGCCGCGACACAGCGCCCGCAGCGGATGCACTCGCGCTCGCCCGACGCGCCGTGGTCCGGCCCGAGGAGGGCGATGATAGCCGTCGTCGTGCCGGTCACGGGGACGCGCATGTCGCGAACGGCGGTCCCGGAGATCGGGCCGCCCATGATGACGCGCGCCGCGGGATCGACCAGCCCCTCGCATTCCCTGATGACGTCCTCGACGGCGGTGCCGATGCGTACTTTATAATTGCCCGGTTTCCTGATGCCCGGACCGCCCACGGTGATGGGCCGCTCGATGAGGGGCTTCTCGGCCAGCACCGCCTCGCGCAACGCGATGACCGTCGCCGCGTTGAGTACCGCGAACCCGGCGCGCGTGAGGTCGGTCCCTGCATGAATCGTCTTACGCGCGGCGGCCTTGATGATCAGCCGCTCGTTCCCCTGCGGGTATTTGTCCGAGACCGGCCTCACGGTAACAGTCCCGGGGCCCGCGTGGGCGGCGAGCGCCGTGCGGATCGCCGCGAGGGCCGTTGTAAGCGATTTCGGTATGGCGATGATCGCGCGCGACGCGCCGAGGGCCCGTAGGGCGATCCGCGCCCCCTCGAGGATCTCGGCCGGATAGGCTCGCAGCAGCATGTCGGCCGCGGTGAGGTAGGGCTCGCACTCGGCGCCGTGTACGATAATCGTGTCGATCGCGCAACCCTCCGGGGGCGCGAGGATCCGGGCGGCCGGGATGCCCGCGCCGTGGGCGCACATCACGCCGGCCTCGCGTACGCGGCGTACGATCTCCACGGGCGTGAGCGTTGTCCAGTCGCAGGGCGCGGCGGCCCCAAATCCGGAGAATGAGCCCGCGGCCTCGATGACGATGCAGGGCGCGCACCCGCCCGAATGCGCGGGGCGGTCGCCGATGTCCATCACCCGGCCGGGGATGGACGCGTGCACGCGGATATCTCCCGCGCCCTCATCGGCGGCGATCAGCTGGCCCTCGCGGACCACGTCGCCAACGGCCACGACCGGCCGCGCCGCGGTTCCGGCGCGATGCTGGATCGGGATGCTGCACTGATGGGGAACGCTGAGATTGGAAAACGGGCTGTTTTCGATACGGCCCTTCGTCTCCGGGGGGCGAATCCCCCCTGAAAAGGAACCGGCGCGCATGCCTATTCCTTGGTCGAATAGATCTCGTCCTTGATGGGGAGCTCCTTCCGGAGGTTCTTTATGTACGGGTAGGCCTCGCCCACGGGGCTGTAGGAATCGCAGTCGTCCATGATCCGGCGGGCGACGGTGAAGTATTTGTAGAACTTTTCCTCGCCGGAGCGTTTGACCCATTTTTTCTTCATGCACTTAACGCGCAGGACGTATTTGTCGGGCTCCGATTCGTACTGCCGGATCACGATGCAATACTGGCAATTTGCACAGAATATCTTTTCCTTGACCATTCGTTGCTCCTCGGGGATGTCTCAATGTTTCCCGGCCGTGCGGGTAGCGGCGGCGTACGCATGCGGGCCGTATGGTTTTGTAAATGTCCATTAGGCGAAGGACGCGTTTTTGGTCAAGGAATTTTTCGATTGCTCAGGCGATCGAGAGGCCCAGGTTGATCAGGAGGTCGTCCCGGAGCTCGATGGCCTCTTCGTTGCCGGGATGGTTCTTGAGCACCTCCAGCACGGTGAGGTAGGCCACGAAAAGATCGCCGGTGTCGTAGTAGAGGTCGGCCAGGTTGAGGTGCGCCTCGACGATGCCGGGATCGATGGTGACGGCCCGGTGATAGCAATGGATGGCCAGCTCGATGAGGCCCGTCTCGCGGTAGATGCTCGCCAGGTTCGACAGGATCACGGGGTTGTCCGGGTAGAGGCGAATCGCGTTCTCGAGGATCTGGCGCGAGATGTCGAATTTCCCCAGTTCGCAGAGGGACACGCCGAGCCCGTTTAAAACATCGGGATCGAGGCTGTTGAGGCGCGCGCCCACGCAGAAGAGCCGGAAGGCCTTCTTGAACTCGCCCATCTCGATGTAATCGTAGGCGATCTCGATGAGCGTCGACGAATCCTTCTTGATGCAGCAGAGCTCCTCCGACGAGAGGATATTCTTCAGGCGGTCGTGGTATCGTTTCATGTCTTTTTTCATAGGAGGCGGTCGCGCGTTCTACCTGCTTCGGTCATTGTCCCGATGAATTAATTTTTTTCAACAAAATAATTTTTCGTTGCCCCGACGGTTGTCGCGTGCGACAATTCCGTCCGGTTCGCGCGCACCGCACACACAAAACGGAGGACGCCATGCACACGATATTCTATCCCGAGTCCATCGTCATCATCGGGCTCTCGTCCAAACCCAACAATATTCCGCGGATGATTCTCGAGAACCTCCTGCGCTGGGGTTATCGCGGCCGCATATTCGGCATGAACCCGCGCGCGGAGGACGCGCACGTCGACGGCATCAAGATGTACCGCGCGATGGAGGACCTCCCGGAGGTGCCCGATCTCGCGGTCTGCCTCATCCCCGCGCGTTTCGTGCCGGAGATGATCGAGGTGTGCGGGAAGTTCGGGATCCCGCGCATGGCGATCCCATCCGGCGGTTTCGCGGAGTTCGGCGAGGAGGGGAAAAAGCTCGCCGATGCCGCGCTCGCCAACGCCCGGCGCTACAATATCCGCTTCGTGGGGCCAAACGGCGTGACCGTCGCCAACACCGCGAACGGCCTGTGCCTGCCCTTCGTCCCGCTCTACCGCCCGCCGAAGGGCGGGCTGTCGGTCATTTCGCAAAGCGGCGGCGTGGGGCTCATGATGTGGAACCTCCTCATGGAGGAGAACATCGGTATGGCGAAATTCGCCAGCATCGGCAACAAGCTCGATCTGGACGAGGTGGACTTCCTCCGCTACTTCGGCGACGATCCCGACACGACCATCATCTGCCTGTATCTGGAGAGCGTGGTGCGCGGCCGGGACATGGTGGAGGCGGCCAAAACCATCAACAAGCCCATCGTGGTCTTCAAGTCCAACACCACGGAGATCGGCAAGAAGGCGGCGATGAGCCACACGGCGGCGTTGTCCAACGACGAGGACATCATCGATTCCGCCTTCGAGAGCGCCGGGATCATCCGCATCCGCAACTACACCGATTTCGTGGCCGTCGCGAAGGCCTTCGAGCTCCCGCCCATGCGCGGCAACCGCATCATGGTGATGAGCCCGGCCGGCGGGTTTTCGGTCATCACCGCCGACCTTTGCGAGAACGCGGGCTTTTCCTTCGCCGATCCCGGCGAGGAGTTCTACAGCGGGCTGCAGCAGTTCGCGAACGCCGGCGTGATCAAGTTCTCGAACCCCCTGGATATGGGCGATATCTACGATCCGCAGCTCTCGGCGCACGTGATGTACAGCGTGATGCACAACGAAAAGGTCGACGGCGCGGTCTACGTGAGCCAGCGTCCGTACATGCCCTCGGGCACGGACGTCTTCTCGCGCATGTTCCTCACCGACCTTTCGAAGGAAACGTGGGGCGCGATCCTCTCGTCGGGAAAACCGCTCGGGATCTGCCTCTTTGGCCTGTCGCGGACACTTTCGCAGGTGAAGCAAAACGTGAACTTCCCCATATTCAATACGCCGGAGGAGATGGTGCGCGCCCTCGCCGCGCAGCGTGATTTCGTCAACCGCGCGCTCTCCGCCGACGTTCCGGAGGGTCCGCCGCCCGGCGCCGATATCGCGGCCGCCGACGCGTGGATCGCCGCGCACCCGGGCGACCGCGGCGAGGAGGCGCTGGAGCTGTTGTCCGCGTTCGGCGTGCGCGTCGCTGAATCCGGCGTCGCCGAAAACGCTGATGCCGCCGTCGAGCTCGCGCGCCGAATCGGCTATCCGGTCGTCATGAAGGTCGTCTCGCCGGACGCGCTCCACAAGTCGGACGCCGGCGGCGTTGCCGTGAATGTGGCCGATGACGATTCCGTGCGAAAAAACTTTTCAACGATACGCGACAACCTTCGTACTTATAATAAGAACGCGCGTTTCGACGGCGTGCGGGTGCAGTGGATGGCGGGCCCGGGCTTTGACATGTTCATCGGCGGGAAGTTCGATGAATCGTTCGGCCAGGTGGTCGTGTTCGGCTATGGCGGCATCTACGTGGAGGCGTTCCGCGATGTCGCGACGCTGCTGTGCCCCGCGGCGCCCGATGAGATCGCGCGGCGCCTCTCGCGCCTCAAATCGCACCGGCTGCTCGCGGGCGCGCGCGGCGGGGCGCGCACGGACATCGAGGGGCTCGTCGACGCCGTACACCGGGTATCGTGCCTGCTTGCGCGCGAGCCCCGGATACGCGAGCTCGATGTGAACCCGCTGCGCGTCCTGGCCGACGGCTCGGGCGTCATGGCGCTGGACGCGCGTCTGCGCATCGTGTAGAAATTCGGGTTGACAGGGCCGACCGCGGCCGGGATATAGCGGGAGTATACAACGACGGCGGACCCACCCCGGACGCACGGAAGAATCTGACCATAAAGGAGTGTTTCGCAATGAAGAAGGCGGTATGCATAGGGATCATGCTGATGATCGCGGCGGCCATGGGCTGCAAGCGCGAGGGCGACATCCTCGCCACCTATCAGGGCGGCGATATCAAGCGCGGTGATTTGTACGAATGGCTCAAGGAGCGCCACTTCCAGAAGGACTCGGTCGTCAAGACCAAGAAGGCGCAAAAGGAAAAGCTCGAGCGCATCGCCATCGAGCGCATCGCGGCACTGGAGGCCAAGAAGGCCGGTTTCGACGCGACCGACGAGTTCAAGGCGATGGCCGACATGGCGATGGAGCACCAGCTCACCAAGCTCCTCTACCAGAAGGAGATCCGCGACACCGCGAAGTTCAAGGAGCCCATCGTGCGCATCAGCCACATCTACTTCAAGATCCGGGACGCGCGGGTCGAGGGCGCCAAGCGCGAGAAGCTCTCCGAGAAGGACCTCGCCGCCGAGCTCGAGGCCGCCACGCAGAAGGCGCAGGGCGTCATCGAACAGCTCAAGAAGGGCGAGAAATTCGACGAGCTCGCGAAGAAGCATTCCGACGATTTTTCGAAGAAGAACGGCGGCGATATCGGCTTCCGCATCGCGGAGATGCTTCCGGACAACTATGCCGCGGCCGCCTTCGCGCTCAAGGAGGACGCGTACACCGTGACGCCCGTGCGCGTGTATAGCGAACAGCCCGGGAAGATGCCCAACGGCGTCTATGTGATCAGGGTGACCGCGAAGAAGACCCTCACCGAGAGCAATGTCGAGGACATCATCGACAACAAGGTCGAGGCCGCGCGCCTCAAGAACCGCCTGCTGCGCAAGAGCGCCGAGGACTATCTGGCGAACTTGAAGAAGGCCCCGGACGTGGCGGTCAATACGGAAAAGGCGACGAGCAAGAACCCCGCCGACGTCATCTTCAAGGTGGGCGAGGTCGCCTTCACGGTCGCCGATCTCAACCGGCGCATCGCGCTGTACTCGAAGCGCTTTCAGGGCCAGAAGGGCGGCGAGGTGACCGAGGCGCAGCGACGGGGCCTCGTCGACAACATCCTGCGCATGGAGCTGCTCAAGCGCGTGGCCAAGCAGAAGGGGCTCGAGAAGGACCCCGACTATATCCGCGGCGTCGCGATGAAGCGCGATGCGCTGCTGGCCGCGGAGTTCATGAAAAAGCTGAGCACCAAGGACGTCACCGTGAGCGCCGCGGAGATCCAGGACGAGTACGCCCAGAACAAGGACAAGCGTTACTATCAGTACGTGAAGAAGGGCAAGGACCGCGAGAAGGTCGTGCAGCCGCTCTCCGCGGTCAAAGATCGGATCGAGATGGTCATCAAGAACAAGAAGATGTCGGTGCGCATGAAGGAGTGGACGAAGGAGATCCTGAAGGCGTACAAGTTCACCATCGACGAGTCGAAGCTGGAGTAGCGCGTCAGTTGATCGACTTGGAAGGCTGCGCGCAGGGGGACAGCGGCACGCTCGTGCAGGCCGGAAGCCCCTCCACGTTGATCGCCTCGATGCCCCCGACCTCGAGCCCCAGCTCCTTGGCGGAATCGATATAGAAGCTGATCACGGTCACGATGCGCCGCAAGGCCTCGTTTTTCGTCGGTGCGTAGCAATTGATGTCGAGCTCCGGGCATGAGACGATGTATTCCCGGTCACACTCGATGAGTTTAATGGACAATTTCATGGTCGAACCCGCATGGTCGTCGTCCGGACGCTCCCGCCCGGCGGCGTGTTTTTTGGTACGATTCAATTATCGTCCGCGTGCGCGGCGTTGCTTAATTAATAAAAAACTCCAATCCGCCCGGTGCTGATTCCGCCCCGTAAAAATCGCGGGAAAAACGTTTGACGTCCGGCGGGGCGGTGCGGGGCGGTGGTCGCCATTTTTCACGCGATCGCCCAAAAAAAGTTCTACATTTTCTTGACAAATAACGCCTTGATTGATGAATGTAATCAGTTTGGGTGTAACGATTACAACGGTTCTCTTATACGCGTTTTGTTAACGAAAAGGACTGCACGATCGGTCATGGCGTACTCGACGATCGGTCTGCAATTGGCAATAACGATACTCCTTTTTATTTACGTTGGTTACAAGGCCGACGAGCATTTTCGTAGCAGTCCGTGGCTGTTTATCCTCAGCGTAGTGCTGGGCATGACGGCGGGGTTTTACAATCTCATCCGTGAGCTCAGGAACATCGATCGGTTCCTTGAGAACAAGCCCGCGGCAGATTCGCAGGACGGCGAGAAGCGGACAAAGTGGCTGTAGCCGTGCCGGCGCGCGAGCGATAAGGACAATCGAGGGCAGGTGTGATCCGTTATGCTGAAGCTTATTAGTCTTGTCAATATGGTGGTTGGCGCCGGCGGCGGACACGGCGGCAAGGAAGAATCGGTTTCCGATGTCGTGATGCACCACCTCACCGACCATGTCGTCGAGGGCAATTTCATCGCGAAGATCCTCGAGCCCGTCAACACGGTCCTCGGCGGGATCACCTTCGAGGTGCTCGGGCTCAAGAGCAATCTGGCCATCACCAAGTTGGTGCTCATGATGTGGCTCGCCGCGTTCATTTGCATCATCATCTTCATTCCTGTCGCACGCAAAATCAAAAACGCAAAATACGGGTCGAGCTCCAAGTGGGTCAACATGTGGGAGGTCCTCGTCGGCTTCGTGCATGATGAGATCGTCGAGCCCAACTTCGGCCATCACTACAAAAAGATTGCGATGCCCTGGTTCTGCACCACGTTCTTTTTCGTGCTCTTCTGCAATCTGCTTGGCATGATTCCATATATGTCGACGGCCACGGGCAACCTCGCGGTAACCGGCGCACTGGCGTCAACGACCCTGCTGGGGATGATCGTCATCGGCACGATCAAGCAGGGGCCGCAGTGGATTTTCACCGGCATCGTTCCGGGCGGCGTGCCGCTGCCGCTCTTCCCGCTGTTGTGGGTGATCGAACTGATGGGTCTTCTCATCAAGCCGTTTGCGCTCACCGTTCGTCTCTATGCAAACATGACCGCCGGCCATATCGTGATCATCATCTTCATCTTTCTGGTGATGATGTTCAAGAGCGCGCTGGTCGGCATCGGGTCGGTCGCGGGCGCGTTGATGATCAACATGCTCGAGCTGTTGGTCGCGTTTATCCAGGCGTATATCTTTACGGCGCTTTCCGCGATGTTTATCGGCGCATCATTACACGCGCACTAAATCGTGCGCGTGTTTGAATAGGTTTTTTTAATTTTCCATCGCCGCTATCGCCAGTCGCCGGATCCGTTCCGGCGCGTGCGGGCTGCCCTGGTCAATTGAATGAACTGCAAATTTTTAAGTTACCTGTTACAGGGTGACGCACCTTAATTATTCCGGTAGGAGGAAAAAATGGACACTTATTATCTGGGATTGTCTTATCTTGGAGCTGGTTTTGGGGCCGGGCTGATCGTGTTCGGTGCCGCGCTTGGCATTGGCAAGCTCGCCAGCGGCGCTATCGAGGGCATGGCTCGTCAGCCTGAGCTCAGCGGCGACCTCAGAACGTCGATGATCATCGCGGCAGCGCTCATTGAAGGTTTCACCTTCTTCGCGCTGGTTATTACGTTCATGCTGGCCACCAAAAACCCGATTATCATGCCCGTTGCCGAAAAAGCGCCAGCCGCTGTCGAGCAGCCGAAGACGAAGTAGGTACGGCGGGAGATTCGGGTAGTAAAAAATTCACTATCAGGTAGTTCGGTATGGATGCAATAAGAGAAGGGTTGTTGAAAGTCGATCCGGGCCTCTATCTGTGGACGCTGGTCACCTTTATCGTGTTGGTGCTCATTCTGTGGAAGGCCGCCTGGAAGCCGTTGGTGGAGGCCCTCGATTTGCGGGCCGAGAAGGTCCGCAATGACATCGAAACCGCGGAGAAGAATCGCATTGAGGCCGAGAAGATCTTCGAAGACCACAAGGCGATGATGAACAACGCGAAAAACGAAGCGGCCAAGCTCATCGCCGATGGTAAAGCGGACGCTGAACGGTTGCGAAGCGGTCTCCTGGAAAAGGCGAACGAAGAGGCGCAGAAGATCATGGAGCACGCGAAACGGGAGATAACCCTTTCGAAGGATAAGGCTCTCGGCGAGCTCAAGAATGAAATCGCCCTTCTTTCAACCGAGATTGCGTCAAAGATTATCGTCAAGAACCTCAAACCGGAGGATCAGAAGGCGATCGTCGAAGAAGCGTTGACCAAAATAAGGACAGTTCAGTAACCCTGAGCTGTCCTTAGTGTTTTTGCGCACATATTAAATGGTAGGGTTAGTACTGTGGCAGGCAATGTGGTCGCTAATGTGTATGCCAATGCCCTCGTTGAGATCGGACAGGAAAAGAAGATCCTTGACCGGTTGGAGGAGGAGCTCGGGTTTATTGTGGGACTCATCAGCGAGGACCGCGATGTCGAGATTTATCTGAACGCCCCCGGCATTTCTCCCGACGCGAAGAAAGAGTTCATCGACCGCGTGTTTGGCGGCGAGTTTTCCGAAACGATCGTTAACCTTCTAAAGGTCCTCGTCGACAATGGCCGGCAGGCGCTCCTGAAAAGCATCAACGAAGCGTTCGTTGAGCTCCTCGATGTCGTGAACAACCGCCAGCGCGTAACGGTCATATCGAGCATGAAGCTCGGCAAGGATGTCCTGGACAAGGTGCAGGCCTCCCTTTCCGAAAAACTTAAAAAGAACATAATTTTGGATGATGCGGTCGACGAGTCGATTCTGGGCGGCATCATCCTCCGCATGGGCGATATAATATTGGACGGGTCGATGGCGAATGACCTGAAAAATATTCGACATAATCTTTTAAACAGCAAGGTCAGGGGTGATAGAGCCTATGAAGATTAAAACGGAAGAAATCAAATCAATAATCAGGAAAGAGATAGAGGGATACAAGAAGGAGTTCAATGTCAGCGAGGTCGGCACGGTCATTCAGGTCGGTGACGGTATCGCCCGGCTGTACGGCCTGTCCAATGCGATGGCCGGCGAAATGCTCGAATTCCAGAACGGCGCCTACGGCCTGGTGTTCAACCTCGAAGAGGACTCCATCGGGGCGGTGGTTCTTGGCGACTACCTCACCATCGAGGAAGGCCACACCGTCAAGCGGCTCGATCGCGTGCTTGCCGTTCCCTGCGGCGATGCCCTCCTCGGCCGCGTGGTAAATCCGCTCGGTATTCCGATCGACAACAAGGGGCCCATCAATACGACGGCGCTCCGACCCATGGAATTCCTCGCGCCGGGCATCGCCTCTCGGCAGCCCGTGAAGGAGCCCCTCCAGACCGGGATCAAGTCGATTGACTCCATGACGCCCGTTGGTCGCGGCCAGCGCGAGCTCATCATCGGCGACCGCAAAACCGGGAAGACCGCCATCGCCATCGACACCATCATCAACCAGAAGGGAAAGAACGTAATCTGCGTCTATGTGGCCGTGGGACAGAAGGACTCTACGGTTGCCGCCGTTGTCGAGAAGCTCGAGCAGCATGGCGCCATGGAATACACCATCGTGGTGGTCGCCGGCGCGGCCGAGGCGGCGCCCTTGCAGTACATCGCACCCTATGCCGGCGCCGCGATGGCCGAATACTACATGTATGAAAAAGGCGGTCATACGCTGTGCGTCTATGATGACCTTACCAAGCAGGCCAGCGCCTACCGGCAGCTCTCCCTCCTGCTTCGCCGTCCTCCCGGACGCGAGGCGTACCCGGGCGACATCTTCTACTGCCACTCGCGTTTGCTGGAGCGCGCAGCGAAGTTGTCGGATGAAATGGGCGGCGGGTCAATGACGGCGCTGCCGATCATCGAAACCCAGGAAGGCGAGGTCTCCGCGTACATTCCCACGAACGTGATCTCGATCACCGACGGTCAGATTTACCTCGTGCCCAATCTTTTCGCCTCCGGTATCCGACCAGCGGTTGACGTGGGCATCTCGGTGTCGCGGGTGGGCGGCAATGCGCAGATCAAGGCCATGAAGAAGTATGCCGGTTCGCTTCGTTTGGACCTGGCCCAGTATCGTGAACTTGAGGCTTTTGCGCAAATGGGTACCGAGCTCGATGCGGCGACGCAGCAGCAGCTCGACCGCGGCGCGCGCCTTATCGAGATCCTCAAGCAGGGCCAGTATGTTCCCATGTCGGTGGCAGAACAGGTGGCCGTCATCTTCGCCGGAACACAGGGTTATATTGACAAGGTCCCGGTGGAAAAGGTGAAAGACTTTGAGGTCAAGTTCATCAAATACTTGAACGAACAGCAGGCGGACATCCTGGATGAGATCAGCAAGACGGGCGAGCTGAAGAGCATCGACAGGTACAAGAAGGTCTGCAGTGACTATGCCGAGGGCTACCTCGCCGGTCGGGCATAGGGTGGGGCGTTCCAGGGAACACTCAAGCACAGGGGAATAAGCTGTGGCAACACAACGAGAGATTAAGAAGCGCATAGAATCGGTCAAAAGCACCAAGAAGATCACCAAGACCATGGAGATGGTTTCCACGGCCAAGATGAAGAAGATGCAGGGCCGGCTACTCATGTCGCAGCCCTTTGTGCAGAAGCTGAACCAGGTCATCGCGAATCTCCGCAATTCCGGCGTCGAAAACATTTACGACCCGTTGATGCAGGAATGGCCCGAGTCAAAGCGGACGCTCGTCTTCACGGTGACCGGCAATCGAGGG
Source organism: Spirochaetota bacterium (assembly GCA_029562645.1). Classification (GTDB taxonomy): domain Bacteria; phylum Spirochaetota; class UBA4802; order UBA4802; family JAKQUI01; genus JAKQUI01. Next base: position 146,028 of record JAKQUI010000004.1, on the reverse strand, counting down.
CTGTGCGGTGGGTTTAACAACAACGTGATCAACAACACCATCGCCTTCAAGAAGCGGCTCGAGATCGAGGAGGGCCGCGACGTTCAGATCTATGCTATTGGAAAAAAGGCCATTGGCTACTTTAACTTCACCGGTCAGCCGATGTATAAGTCCTCTCTCAACATGGAGGACAAGGTCTCCTTCGCAGAGGCCGCGAAAATTGCGCAGGAACTCATCAATCTGTACGAATACGGCGAGGCGCATGAGGTGTACCTGTCGTACACCAAGGTCGTATCGGCATCTTCACAGAAGCCGGTGATCGTGCAGCTGCTGCCAATCAAGCCGGAGCGCGTCGGCGTCGAGGACGTCGGGCCCGAATTCACCCCACAGTACATCTTCGAGCCCAACCCCTATAGGATTTTTTCCTCGCTCCTTCCGCTCTATGTGAAGGCGCAGGTGTTTCTCGCGCTGCTCGAATCGAACTTTTCGGAACAGTTCGCGCGGCGGGTTTCCATGAAGAACGCGACTGATGCGGCCACGGACATGATTCGTGACCTGACCATCACCTATAACCGCGCTCGGCAGGCGAAGATTACGACGGAGATCGCGGAAATCGTCGGCGGAGCGGCGGCGCTCGGCTAGATATGATGTGAGATTTGTTGTGCGGACCCCGCCATGGTGCCGCGATCGGCGGCATGTGGAATGATCGGATCGAGCGGGGTTGCGAAGATACTATCATAAAGGAGTTTACCCATGGCTCAGAACGTTGGAAAGGTCGTACAGGTTATCGGATCGACGCTGGATGCCGAATTTCCCGAAGGCCATTTGCCGGAATTGTATAATGCCCTGACGCTCGAGATTGACGTTATGGGCGCGAAGTCACTCATCACCTGCGAGGTCCAGCAGCATCTCGGCGGAAGCCGCGTGCGTGCGGTTGCGCTGGCCTCGACCGACGGCATTCGCCGCGGTACGCCGATCACCGACACGGGCGCTCCGATTTCCGTTCCCGTGGGGGAGGAAACCCTGGGGCGCATCTTCAACCTGCTCGGTCAGCCGGTGGACAACGGCCCTGCGGTGAACACGAAGGACCGGCGTTCGATCCATCAGCACCCGCCCAAGTTCGAACAGCTCGAGCCGAAGGCCGAGATCTTCGAAACCGGGATCAAGGTCATTGACCTTCTCGCGCCCTACATCAAGGGCGGCAAGACCGGCCTGTTCGGCGGCGCCGGCGTGGGAAAAACGGTCGTGATCATGGAGCTCATCAACAACGTGGCCCAGCAGCACGGCGGGTATTCGGTGTTCGCCGGCGTGGGGGAGCGCACCCGCGAAGGAAACGACCTCTGGCTCGAGATGAAGGAATCGGGCGTTATCAACAAGGCCTGCCTGGTGTACGGACAGATGAACGAGCCCCCCGGAGCGCGCCTCCGCGTCGCACTTTCCGCGCTGACCATGTGCGAATATTTCCGCGATATGTCCGGCCGCGACGTGCTTCTGTTTATCGACAACATCTTCCGGTTCTCGCAAGCCGGTTCCGAGGTGTCGGCCCTCCTGGGACGGATGCCCTCCGCGGTGGGATACCAGCCCACGCTGTCTACTGAAATGGGCGAGCTGCAGGAGCGGATCACCTCGACAAAATACGGTTCGATCACGTCGGTGCAGGCGATTTATGTCCCTGCCGACGACCTGACCGACCCCGCGCCGGCGACGGCGTTCATCCACCTCGACGCCAGCACGGTGCTTTCTCGGCAGATCGCCGAGAAGGGCATCTATCCGGCCGTGGACCCGCTCGATTCCTCCTCGCGCCTTCTCGCTCCCGAGCTGGTGGGCCAGGAGCATTACGATGTGGCCATGGAGGTGAAGCGGATCCTTCAGCGCTACAAGGACCTGCAGGACATCATCGCCATTCTGGGCATGGACGAACTCTCGGAGGAGGACAAGCTTCTGGTGCAGCGTGCGCGCAAGATCGAGCGTTTCCTCTCGCAGCCGTTCTTCGTCGCCGAGCAGTTCACCGGCATGCCAGGGAAGTACGTAAAGCTCGAGGAGACCATTCGGAGCTTTAACGGCCTGATAAAAGGCGAATACGACAGTCTGCCCGAACAGGCGTTCTATATGGTGGGGACTATCGAAGAGGTAGTGGAAAAGGCGAAGAAATTGCAAGCGGGAAGCTAGTCCTATGACGATGAAACTCAACTGTAGCATTCTCACGCCCGAGCGCACTCTGTACGAGGGGCAGGTCGAATTTGCGATCGTCCAGGCGCACGATGGCGAAATAGGCTTTTTGTACAATCATGCGCCGCTGGTCTCAGAGCTTGGCGTTGGAGAGGTGCGGTTGCGTACGGCGAACACCACCGACTTCTTTTATGTTGAGGGCGGTTTTGTCGAAATCAAGGAAAACGATCTCATTCTTATCTGCGAGCAGGCCATGCGCAAGGACGAGCTGGTCAGGTCCGAGATTGAGTACAAGATCAATGATTTTACCAAGCTCGATGTGAAGGAGCGCATGAAGTTGGATATTGAGCTTCGCAAGCTCAAGGCCCGTCTCAAGGTTGCGGCCCGATGACGCGCTAGCAATCCGAGGCGGTTTCATGCTCAAGAAAGGATGCCCCGTAAACGGGCATCCTTTCGCGTTTCTAGAGCGGATTGTATGGAATATCCCTTTCCGGTGAATTATTTTCAACATTTGTCCGATATTAATATATGGATAAAAGTAGTTTTTCGATGGAAAATAGTTATCGAGCGGTTTACATTTAATACGAACGGTGGAAAGTCCTAATTCCGCCCGGGTCGGCATGTACCGACGTGGGTGGTGTGGTAGTTACGGTGGATACACGACATACAAAAACGAGAGATATTCAATTCGAGGAGATCACGGACATCTCCGGCGATCTTCACGAAGCGGAGTATATTGATGATGACGCCGCCGCGCCTGCGGCGGGATCACCCCATGACCATGATGTGATGAAGGATCATGGCGCCGGATCGTGGGAGGGTGTCCTGGAGGAACAGACCCGGATCACGGAGGGGCGTGCGGAGCCCCGTGTGATCGATGATGCCTATCAGCCGAACTCATTCGATATTGAAGCCCTCTCGGCGGATGTCGACCGCCGACCGCGTCGACGGGAGCAGAAGGAGACGGTCGAGGCGTCCGTTAACTATACAACGCTATCGAGCGATATCGACATGGATCTGGTGGTCGACGGAGAGGCCAATGATGATACGCCCCGTATAGCCCCGGAACGGATCGTAGCCGATGATGCCGCATTTTCCGCACCCGTCCGTGATGTCGGTCCCGCGACCCCGCCGGTCACCGAGGATGAGTTCGCACGGCTTGAAATCGACATGAACGAAATCGAAACGGTGCTTTCCGAAAGCGATTTGAGCACCGCGGATTCGATTGCGTTGGAACACGCAGCCGTTGCACGCACGCCGGGAGCAGATCGAGGCGAGGAGGCCGTTACGCGTGCGGGTGGGGACCTCGAGCTCATCGATGCGCCGTCAGAGGATGCGGAACCAAGCATCGACCAGGCGCGGATCGAACATTTTTCCGATGCGGAGCTCGAATCGTTTCTGGATGATGCGCCCCCATCGGGGGGCAGGATTGGCGACGAGCTCGAATTCGATTTTCCGGATGATGATGTCCTGGCCCGCTCAGGTGCGGATCGCCGCATCGGGGACAAGGACAGGCGCGAGGTCGATGATGGTTTTATCGAAACAGGTGGGCAGTCAGGAAAGAAGAATCGGATCACCATCGAATTGGACGATGGCGTTGCCGATCGCCTTCCGGATGATTTCGATATAACCGAGCTCGGCGCCATCGACCTGCGGGAGGCCGAGGCGGTCGCTAACGAGGATGTCGTATTTCTCACCGAGGAGGATCTCATCGAGGAATTGCAGGATGTTGACCTTGTATTTCTCGCGGAGAATGGCGCGGTCGAGGATTCGCAGGAGGATGACGCACTCCGTGCGCATTCTGCACGGGACCGGCGGCGAAAGGACGAACGACCGGATGAATTGATTGAAGTAATTGATGATGATGCACACGGGGACGTTGCCAGCGAGGTCGATGGAGGTGAGGGCGCGGTCGAGGAGCTCATGCTCGATGCGGAGGGGCGCGAGATGGAACCGGCCGCCCCGCAGACGGACTCCGGGGTGGCCCGCGGATCGAAACGGCGCGAGGATGACCGCGGATCGACACACGCCGATGATGCCGTGTTCTCCGGGACGGACGGCGCGCTTGCCGAGCTTGAAACCTATGACGGTAATGATTTTGACGTCGTATTTGATACGCTTGATAAAAGCAGGCAGCCGGATTCGGGAACCGGCGCGCTACTGCAGTCGCGAGACAGTAAACCGGCGGTAACACCTCGGGCCGCCGTCCGGCGCGAGCGGGAATCGTTGCCGCATGATATCATCGCCATAGCCGAGAAGTTCCCGGGGACGCAGGTGATCGACGACGGCCTTGTGGAGCGGGGTGATGAGGCGGCGCCCGCTGAGATCTTCCGGCAGGATGAGCTCGACCGGATCACCGCCGATATCATTGAGACGGTCGAATCGGACGCGCGCTTGCTGGAGGAGGCGAACGTCGCCGATGACCAGGGAAAGATCGCGTCCGTGATGAAAGGGTCCGCGCCGGCCTTTGAGGACCTGCTTATCGATTTCGAGGACGAGTACCAGTTCGTCGATAACGAGCTTAAATTCATCGACGCCGCCATTCTGGACGATGTCCAGAAGAACGGATTTGACGGCACGGACAATGCGCCGGCGCGACGCGCGAAGAAAACCACCCAGGCGGTTGAGATCGTCGGGCTCACAGCGGATGAAATCGGCGTCATCGAAAAGAGCGTTTTCGCCGGCGAGTACGATGCCGTGGTTCTCCCCGCCGCGCCGAAAGCGGGAATGGCCGGGGGCGATCGCGTGGCCGCGCGGAGTGAGTCTGCGGACGAGATGCAGTATCGCCTTCCGAGCCCGGAGAGCCTGAATGCCGATGAGCGCGCCAGCATTGAGGAGGATCTCGCCTCAGGCGCCGCGTACGTGTTCGAGGAGAATGTCGCGGACATTCGACGAAAACTCGATCATCTTGTGCGCGAGAAGGAAGCGGGGGCGGCCGGCGCGCCGGATATTGGCGCCGATGTTGTTTTTATCGACAATAAATCGGACGTGGATCGATTTGTCGAAACGCTGCCTGCGGCGAAACGCGAGGACATGCGCAAGCTCCTGGCCTATCTCGACGGGCTCTTCGAGAAACTTCCCGAAGAGGTGGTGCAGCGGTTTGCCGAATCGGAATATTTCTCTTTGTATCAGGACGTGCTGAAGGAAATGGGACTGTGACATGGGCCTTCTCGAAAAAGCGCTGAAGTATAAAAAGGAGATCAATCGAAAGGGGCGCGAGACCCTGATCGACACGATCCCGGGACCGGCGGAGACCGATTTCGTTGATGAGGCGGCGATGGAGGATTCCGGCGACCGAAGCGCAGCGGCGGCCCATGATGCGGTCACGGATCAGCCCGCCACCGGCGCAGACGCGGATGATGCCGTTATACGCGATGATGAGCTTGCGCTCCTTGACGCCGAAGACCTGAAGCAGGTTGATGAACCCGACGATCTTTTCACGCTGCCGGACGACGACGGGGCCGCGCCGCATGAGGTTATCGAGTCGCAGAGGCAGGGGACGCCGCGCGCGACCGCCGTCGATGCGGGAAGCGCGCCGCTTGCCGGCGCGGTGAGACGATCCGGAAGCGCTGCGCATGCCGCCCCGCAATTTACCGGACCGTTTGGAACCACCGACGAGCCGGACCTGAAGGGCGCTCCGGCCGTTCAACGGTCCACGGAGCAGCAGGTCGTGATTCGCGATGAATTCTCGACGGCGCGTGCGATAGAGGCGACTGCCGATTCCGTCGACGGCGCACCCGGGGAGGCGGTCGACGAGCCGTCGGACCGTGCGGGCGCCAATGGGAAGCCCGACAAACGCGCACAGGACTTCATGATCCTCTTTGAAATCGGGAAGGAGATCATGAGCGCCGAGAACCGGAAGGCGCTCTACGATGCGATCCTGTTCTCCATCATGGGGCAGATCGGCGCCTCCTCGTCGTCGATCATGGTTCGCTCGTCGGAGGACACCGCCCGGTGGACCATCGCCGATTCGCGCGGCGTGACCATCCGCAACAAGCAGCTGTATTTCGACGAGTCCGGCGCCATCTTCAAATCGCTTCTGGAAAGCGGCGGCATCATCGACATCGAAACCTACAAGGACGATCCGGAGCACCGCGACGAGTACTATAAGTTCATCTCGATCGACGGGCGGTTGTTGGCGCCATTGTCGCATGCGGGCGAGATCGTCGGCATCCTGGTGCTGGGCGACAAGATCACCATCGGCAATTATTCGGACGAGGAGTGCGATTTTATCGCCGCGATGGGGGAGATCAGCGCCGTCGCGATGCGGAAGATCAACATGATCGACCGGCTGCAGGAGGAACGCGACGAACTGCATGCCGCGTCTGAGCATGTCGCGAATGTCGACACTCTCGCCAGACGCATGATAGAGTTCTCGAGCCTGCGGGGTCTGTGCGACATCGTGGCGCGCGAGCTGGGCTCGATGAGTGTCGAAAGTTTCGCGGTGTTCATCGGCGATGAACGCAACGACGTGTTTGTGCCGGTCATGACCGAGGACAATGATCTCATCGGACTCAGGGGCGACGATGTCCGGATAGCCTTCGACAGCCCGTTTACCGATCTGGTGCAGGATCTCAAGGATCGCGCGCAGATCGCCGACTTCGACCGCCTGAAGATCATCCGCGACGCGTTCGGCGAATCCGCCATAAAGCGCATGACCCATTTTTGGGTGTATCCCTTCAAGATCGGCGTGAAGCTGCTCGGGTTCGTTCTGGTGTTTCAGATCGCGGATGTCGAGCGGGAGCGCGAGATCGACCGGATGATCGGCCGCCTCTCGACCTTTCTGGTGCCGTATCTGTTGATGACCATGCGGATGGATTTCGAGGAGAACCGCTACGTCGACAACATCGAGCTCGTCCTCAAGCGGATCAATCGTGAAATCCTCAAGGCGCAGAGTCTAAAGATCCCGCTTACGCTGGTGCTCTTTTCAATTAAGAACTTCAAACGGTATCTTCATCTCTTCGGTCTGGTCGAGGCCAAAAAGCTCATCGCGGTGCTCGAGGGGATCATCGTCGAGCGCCTCTCGGATCCCGATTTCGCGATCCGATACGACCGCAACAAGATTCTCATCGTGCTTCCCGGAAAGAACAAGAAGTTCTCCGTGCCCCTCGCCAACACCATCCGCAACGAGGTTCTGCAGCGGTTCAAGAACCGGGAGATGCAGCTGCTGGTGACCTTCCTGACCGCCGAATATCCCGAGGACGGGGCCGATCTCTACACGCTGCTGGATGGGATCGATTAACGAATCTAGCGGAGCCGCGCCAGAACGTCGGGATTGACCGGCTTTGTATTTTTCCTGATCTCAAAGTGCAGATGCGGGCCTGTGGTGCGGCCCGTATTGCCCGACAGCGCGATCTGCTGGCGCGTGGTGACGCGGTCGCCGGTCCTCACCATGATTCGCTGGAGGTGCCCGTAGTAGCTGTAGTAGTCGTGCGGGTGCTTGATGATAATCAGCTGTCCGTATCCGCCCCGCGTTCCCGCGAACACGACCTCGCCGCTTCTCGCAGCATACACGCGCGTTCCCACCGGGCAGGCGATATCGACGCCCGAATGGAACTTGATCGACTTTTGGATAGGATCGATACGATTGCCAAATCCCGAACTGATCCGGCCCTTGGTGAGCCGTTCGTTCTTAAAGGGATGATAAAACCCAGTCCCCAGGAACAGCGATCGCTCGAGCGAGGAGAGCTGTGCGTTGGGTACGAAAAGATAGCGCCGTACGCCCTGGGCGCAGCGGTTGATGTGCGCTAGATACACCGGGGCGATGCGATGATGCGCAGCGACCCCATCGAGAGTGTCTCGGTTGTGCGTGTCGATGATGATGCCGCGCATATTGGGGATGAATAGCGTCACGCCCGGACGCACCTGCGATGGCGACGAAAGGCCGTTAATGGCCACGAGGGTGTCGATGTTGAGCCCGCTTTTCGCGAGGATGCTCCACAGGGTGTCGCCGCGGGCGACGGTGTACCGGTAAAACGTGAGTTCCGGGAGGCCCGTGGGGTTTCCGCGCCCCTTGGTGATGGCTAACGTCGTTCGAATATCGTTCCGGATTGTTTGTATCGCGGGGTTCGACGGATCAAGCGCCGAGAGCGTTCGTATGCCGGAGCGGGGGCCGTCGGCAAATGCCGCGGACCAGGCAAGGAGGACCGCCGCAAGGGTGGCGGCCATATGTGCTGTCATGGATCGCATGATTGGCTGATGTATCATCTATCGGCAGATGTGACATAATATATTAGGCGAAAAACCCGACGACGGAAAAAAGGTCCCGGTGAAAAATATGGTTGAATTATATGAAACGCGGTCGCTATAGTAGCCCATCTGATGGCGCGATTATTCGCGGGCGCCCGTGCGGAAGGGGCTATGGATAAAGAAGAAAAATCCAGGCAGATGGTGAAATCGATCAAGATGCTCGAGAGCGTTTATAAGACGACCACGAGCGCCGCCCAGCGATCGCGCGTAAAAAAGGACGTCGAAACCCTCCGCGCTCGTTTGAAGGAACTCTACCCCGAGGCCAACATCAAGGAGCTGGAGGAGGCGATTTACTCCGACATGCTGACGCTCAAGTCGAACGGGACGGGGATCGACGAGGACCTGGAATTCCTTCGCGGCATCGAGGTGGTCGAGTATTCCCCGTACAAGGACGACGCGGAGATCAACACCGCAGCCAGCATACTCAAGCACTTCGAGGAGCGGATCTGGGGCGTGATCACCGACCAGCACACCAAGCTGGATTTCTCGAACTCGGGAGAGCGCGATACGCTGTACCGAAAGCTCGACCAGTGCGACCGCGCCTTGAAGATGTTTCTCCAAACCGTGGAGGACATCGACAAGGCGAAATCGAACGATTACGCGTCGCAGCTCCAGATGATGCGGGTGAAGCAGGGCCGGGTCTTCCAGATGGAGCTCAACGAATTCCTCAAGAAGGCGCGCGATTTTGTGGTAAACCTGGTCTCCGACGCGGAGTTCGGGGGTACCATGATCCTGAACCCCGACGATCCGATCGCCTATGCCGAGTACGAAACCTACCGGATGTTCGAGAACGTCAAGGTGATCGACGCGCTCAGATTCATGAAAAATTTCCTCGAAGAGACACAAAAGGTGATCCGCATGCCCGATCTTGGCAAAATGAATAAATGACCCCCGCCGCGGCGCGCGCCCGTCTTTATGTATTGACATGCGCGCTGGATGCGGGGCGTAGTGGTTACCGGCGCGTTGGGTGCGCCGCGCACAATGAAATTCGGTCGAGGTATTTATGGCTATTACGAAAAGCGGCGGCGATATTGCCGATAACGTGATCGGTGAGAATTCGTATTTCACCGGAAAGTTCATCATCAACGGCTCGCTGCGCATCGACGGCCGCTTCGAGGGGAAGTATCTTCAGGCCGAGCAGCTCTATGTCGGCCCGAACGGGAAGGTGCGGACGAACATCAACGCCGTTTCGCTCATCATCGAGGGCCTCATCATCGGCAACATCAACGCCTCCAATCGCGTGCTGCTCATGCCCACCGCGAAAATACTGGGCGACATCAAAACGCCCGAGCTGATCATACAAAACGGCGTGATCCTCGAGGGCCGCTGCACCATCGCCAACGACCTCCGCTCCTCCGCCAAGGACCTCATCGAGGTCGAATACGACAAGAACAAGATCATCCCTGAGGAGTTCATTGCCCGCGCGTGACATCGTCGTAGGCGTGACGGCGGGCGATCCCGCGGGCATCGGCCCCGAGGTCGCCTGCAGGGCGCTCATGGAGCGCTACGATGGGATAGTTCCGATCCTCATTTGCCGCGAGGAGGTCGTCGCCTCCCTCGGCATCCTCGGGCGTGATCGTTACCGGGTTGCGCGATCGGTCGAAGAGATCGCGGACCCGTCCGATCGCGACCGCATTGCGCTCGTATCGCCGGAAAGCGACGCTCCGGTGCCGCGGGCGGGCGCGGGAACGGCGGCGACCGGCGCGGAGTCGCTGGGCTATGTCGATACCGCCATCGAGCTTTGGCGCGCGGGCGCGATCGACGCGATCGTGACCGGTCCGGTGAGCAAGGCGCTTATCGAGCAATCGGGCCATCCCTTCACCGGGCATACGGAATATATCGCCGCGGCCATCAACGAAACGACGCCCTACATGCTGATGTATTCGGACGAACTGCGCGTCCTGCTAGTGACCACGCACCTGCCGATCGAGGCGGTCGCGCGCGCCATCACCATGGAAAAAATTTACGATACCATCATGATGGGGCATGCGTCGATCGCGGCGCTCGACGGCAAGACGGGGGCGATCGCGGTGACCGGGCTTGATCCGCACTGCGGCGATGCCGGGGCGATCGGCGCCTTCGACGAGCGCGTTACCCGGCCGGCAATCGAGCGCGCGCGCCGTGAGGGGGTCGCCGTCGAGGGCCCGTTCCCGGCCGACACGATTTTCATGCCGGGGAAGCGGGACCGGTACGCGCTCATCGTCGCGCACTACCATGACCAGGGGCTCATCCCGTTCAAGATGACCGCATTCGAGAACGGGGTGAACGTGACCCTCGGGCTGTCCGTCGTCCGCACCTCCGTCGATCACGGGACGGCCTTCGATATCGCCGGAACGGGTGTCGCGAGCTGCCGGAGCATGGTGCAGGCCATCTCGCTCGCGGGACGCCTCGCCCGGGACCGAAAAAAAGCATAATACCCTCATCTCGGCTCACCGATAATCCCACTAGTACATCATCTCTAGACCCGGAAAGCATATGGATAAAGCGCTGCTGGTTAAATCGGTTTTTCTGTTTATACTCGTATGGGGCGTTACAATCGCGTTTCTCTGGTTTCGACGGCGTATCGAGATTTTTTGGAAGATCATCGCGACGCTGCTGTTCGCCTTTTACGTCTGGTTTTTTTTCGACGAGATCGCGAAAGGATATGCCGCGATCCAGCTCAACTGGTATATCGTAGTCGTCGATTTCGTCAAGGAACTGGTCGCATTGATATTCTGGAACCTGTTCTTTCTCTGGCCGCTTGCCCTCGTTGTTATTTTTTACAAGGCGAGCGATATGGGTGCCGAGAAGCTGCTCAAGTTCATGTGTGTCGCGACACTGGTGTTGTGGGCGATCGTGGTCGTCTATGTGTACTTCAGCAAGGGGATAGACGAGTTCATGTACCAGCGTTTGCGGGAGATGGTCCCCGGGGCGAAGTGATGCCGGGCGGCGGTGTCATCATGCGCAATCAGTGGGTGCGGTTTATTGCGATCGCAGCCTTGGTAACGTTTCATGCCCTTCCGCTTGCTGCGCGCGAAAATTCCACGAAGCTGTACGCCGAGGCGCAACGCCGCGCGCTCTCCGGCGATATCGAGGGGGCCATAACGGGCTTTCGCGCCGTTGTCGCTATAAGCCCGTATTATGCACTGGGGCATTACGGGCTCGGGAAAGCGCTGCTGCATACGGAAAACGGGACCGACCTCGCGATACGGCACCTTCGCAGGGCGGTGCTGCTAGACCGACGGTTGGCAAAAGGCTACTTCTACCTGGGCATGGCGCTCATGTTCCAGAAGAACTACCGCCATGCGCTTCATGCGTTCAACAACGCCTATCGAAACAATGCCGAAATGATCGAGTCCCTGTATAACATGTATGCGATATACGACATCATGGAAGCGCGGGGTAAAGCGCAGAGATACTTCGATTTGTATCGAACCAAAAAGGCGAAGGAAGAGCGGGACGTCCTCTTTTAAAAACGAAGGGCCGCGAATTCGCGGCCCTTCGTGCATTCCTCTTGTAAAACTATTTTACTTGGAAATGGTCTCGAGGATCGTCTCGGGCGGTACGGTGTCTACGAATACCGAGAGGATGACGAGATTGGAGACATTGTTGACCTTGTCGTAGGCCTTGGCCTCGATGGTGTGCTCGCCGTTGGTGGTGAACATGATCTCCTTGGTATACGGGACAAAGTCGCCCTTGCCGTCAATCCGAACCATGATGGCGGCGATGCCGCTTTCGGTGTCGGTCGCGGTTACGGCGTATTTGTACTGCGGTGCGGCGAAATTCTTGTTCTCGATCTTGATGAGTTCAGGCGTCGCCTTGATCTCGACGGTGGGCGGTGTGTTGTCGGCCATCATCTTGATCGTCGTTTCCGTCATGTCAATCGCCTTTCCGGTTTCGTCTGTGAGGCGCAGGACGAACTTGTCGTTCATGTTGTTCACATTGTCAATGGCGCGGGCCTTGAGCTCGATACCGCCGTCCTTCGGAGGTATGCTGAAGGGGCCGGCATATTCGATGTAGTCGACGCCGTTGGTGGAATACTCGATTTTCTTGACGCCGGAGAGCACATCCGTGGCCATGATGGACAGCTTGAAATCCTTCGAGATGTAGGTCTTTCCGTCGACCTTCTGGACGGGGATATTCGAGGTGACCAGGAGCGTCGGCGGGGTGGCGTCGATGATGATCTTGTACATCTTCTCGAGCTCCTTGTTGCCGAAACGGTCGGTGGCCGAATAGCTGATGAAGTGGATGCCCTCCTGGGGAATGGTGAAGGGGGCGTCGTATTTCTTCACTTCGCCGTTATCGATGCGATACTCGAGCTTGTCGACGAAGAGGTTGTCGCGCGTGGTGAGTTTGAACTGCACCTGCGAGTTCGCATACCAGTTAATGCCGTCGGTATACATCTTCGCTTCCATTGCGACGCCGCTCTTATCGGCCGGCTTTTCGGTGGCCGCTTCCTTGGGCGGCTCGTCCTTCTTGGGCTGGTCGGCCGGTTTGGCTTTGTCCTCGGCCTTTTTATCGTCTGAAATTGTCGGCTGATCCTGAGAGAAGATCTGGGAAGAAAATAGTATTGCTATCGAAAGACATAGCGTTATCACCATAAGTCTTTTAAGCATAAAAAACCTCCATTGCAGTCGCGTGCTTGTCTAAGATTGTGATTAATCTTTGGATTATGATTGATTTAAATGATAATGTTTAAAAGAAAAATATTATTGTCAATAGATATTTGCCTCAAATCATATTATTTTAAGGATTTTCAGAAAAATTTTTCTGTCGGTTTTTCCCGAAATGTCAGTGTTTGATGGCCGGAGAGAATCGGCACGATATCGTTCATTCCGTGGAAAAAACGGCGCGCTCGGAATCATGAAGTGGCGCATGCGCAGTCGCGTGATGAGCGCGAAATGCGCTTGCAACGGCGGTTCTGAAAGCGATGGAGGTGTGTTGTGCGTATGAACTTGTCGTATTCTCTTGTTGCGCTGATGATTCCGGCGCTGTGCGTGTCGATCGCCTGTTCTACGAGCGGAACGCTCGCAAAAAGCGCCATCGACCGCCGGTTCGCGTCGTATGCGGCAGATCCGGCCCAGCTGGGCGCGGTGCACGCGGACGCTGCGCACACCATGGGCCGGTCCGGATACTTTTACATCATCGGCACCGACGGGCGGATCCGGTATCATCCGCAGCGCGCGCTGATTGGGCTTTCGTTCATGGAGAACCGCTTCGTGAAGCGGCTCATCGAGTCGCGCGAGGGCTGCATCGAGCAGAATATCGAGGGGCGCTATCGCATCATCAAGTTTAAAATGATCGATACGGCGCGGATACTCTGCTTTTCCGTTTCGTCCGACGAGGTGGACCGTCGCGAATTCAGGTGCGACGAGTTCAAGTGATGGCGCCGCGCGCCGGATGAGCGTCTCGCGCCTCACGGACGCCCCGCTCAATCCTCGAGCATGCGCCGCGCCAGATTGGTGAGCAGACGCGTTATCTCAGCATACCCCGCCTGCGCTCCCGTGTAACGCACGCCGTCCTCGAAGACGAAGCCGTGCGAATGAACGCCGTCGCTCACGCGCAGGGCATACCATCCATTCGGCGAGGTTTTCGGATACCGGTCGCGCATCGTCCAGATCCCGCAGCGGTTCAATTTTTCGACAAGCTCCAGATACTCGGTCCGGGAGAGCGTGCGTTGTTTCGTCCTTCCGCGGTAGCCCGTGACCGAAGCGACCATGGCCTCGCCGGTGCGCGCTATGGAGATGGACCACTCGACGGCGGCGGTCTGTTTGGCGTGCCGTTGCAACGTGAGGAGGTACTCCGGCGAACTCTCCGGGGCGGCGAACAGCATGACGGCGAGGGCAATCGGATGGATCATGCCGGCGGATAATAGGCGGGGGGCTGCCCGGCGTATGGCGATAGAAAATATAGGCTCACTGCCAGCAGGGCGATGGAGTGGTCGATCGATCCGTTTTGTATGTTCGCGCCCAGCTCATCGCGATCCATGAGGACGATGTCGATGTCCTCGGTTTCGTCGAGTCGCTGGGGGCCCGCAGGCTCGCAATCGATGGCGAGGTAAAAATGTATGTAATTGGACATAATCGCCGGATTTGCCGCAAGTTTCTTCAATGGAATAATTTTATTGGCCCGATAGCCAGTTTCTTCCTCGAGTTCTCGTTCGGCCGCACGTTCCGGTGATTCATGGCGGTCTATCATCCCCGCAGGCGTTTCCCAGGTGATCTCGTCTGTGCCGAGACGGTGCTGCCGCACCATAATGAAGCGCCCGTCTGTGGTAATCGCGACGATGTTGATCCAATCGGCGGTTTGTAAAACATAGAAATCGTGTTCGATGGCCCTACGCTCGAGCGAGCAGGTCAGTTTGCTCAGGGAAAATACCGGCGTTTTCAGTAAATCCGTTTTGTTTTTTGTCGTCCAGCGGTTCATTATATGACAATATCTATCAACATGTAGGTGTTTTAAGCACTGTTTGAATATACACGCACTTCTCCTTCGGGAATGAGAATTTTTCAACACATTTCTCGAAAGGTCCCTCAGCGGTTACGTGACATAATGTTATTGAGTATGATAATCGATATATAAAAATATCGAAAAACAAATTAAATAAAACTGTTGATATATTTTGTCTTATTGTATTACATAAAAAAGCTTGATTTTTACCATTATACCGAAAAATATTTTTTGACATGAATCGATAATTACAGTAATTTGAAACTGACTGGCCGGTCAAAGTTTTACCGGGAGTCAGTATTTTCTTTCTTATGAATTTTTCTTATTTTTAATGCGTTCGGTTGATTGTCGCTCGTTCTTTTACTATGTTCTCATGGTGTGAAGATTTTCCAGGGGGGTCTCATGAAAAAGATATCGCAGCTCGTACTCCTTGCCATGCTCTCCGGCATGGTCGCATTTGGATGTTCGAAAACCGTCGGCGATGATGGTTTCCAGAAAACCGAGCCGGACGACAAGGTGCGCCTGTTCGAGGTGCTCAATGAATCCCCCGCCCTGAAGTCCGCTTTCGAGAGTCTCGACCCCCGCGAGTTCAATCGGCGGATGAACGACATGATGTACTCCAATCCCGAGCTGATGGGCGAGATGATGGTACGCACCGGCGAGGCGCTGTATGTTCCCGACACCCCCGGCGGGAAGGCGATTTTCCCCGAGACGGTGGACAAGCTCTCCAAGAGCTTCAACTCGTTCCATACCGTGTATCGCACGAACCCCGACTCCCTTGACACGACCGTTGACATCGTAAAAGCGATCCTGGACATCGATCCGCGCGTAATGTCCGACGGCGCGAGCGTCATCATCGACGTGCTCATCGCCCTGCGCAACTGGGAGGACGTGAACTCCGACAAGAAGTATTATGTCGACGCCAACGACAACGGCATCTTCGACGACAATGAGACATACGACCCCGCCGAGACCGCGACCTATCCGTGGAAGCTCTTCGGCAAGAGCCAGGAGCTCGAGAGCATCGGTTACGACGGCGTCAACACCCTGATCGAGAACATCAGCTTCGCGCGCACCCTCTACGGCGACGGCGAGGGGCTGCAGGAGCTCTCCACGCTCATCCGCAAGAGCATCGAGACGGTGATCGAAGAGCACTGGGACGTCGAGGAGAAGATGTTCAGCCTCATCGATTACCTCGAGAAGAACGATCCGTTCACCGGCATCACCGCGATCGAGAAAGAGGTCGCGGACTGGCTCGCGCCGGGCGCGGACCCGGTGAAGTACGGGATCGGCGATTTCATCATCAGCGACCTGTTCCCGAAGCTGAAGAATCCCGTCTATAATATCCTTGATGAGCAGGGTAATATAGTAAAGAGCGTGAACATGCTCGAACAGGGGCGCCAGGTGCTGGACCGACAGGCCTCGATATTCTCGGAAAGCGCAAAGCGTCGCTCGCTCAAGTACAATCGCGAGAATGGAATGCCCATCCCGGAATTGGTTTCGAACGACGAGTCGCTGTACACCAAGTGGTTCCTGAACGCGGTGTATCATGACATGGACTGGTACGACCGGCTCGAGGATGTCGAGGTGTTCGACTTTGACAATAATGAGCTTCTCCGCTGGTTGCGCGACGGGGTGATGAACCGCCTGAACAAGACGTTGAGCTTTGGCGCGGACCAGGGGATATCCCGGTCCCGCCTTACGGAGATCCTCTGGAGCGGGTGGGATTACAAGCCGACCGGGTACGAAGGTAATTCTTCGTACTGGACCCATTTTCCCGGGTTGTTTGCTGCCAACGGCTACCTGACGCTCATGAAGCACGGCGTGAGCTCGGATAGCGTCGAGAAGCCCTTCCGTCTGCAAATGCACGACATGCTCAACGGCGACAACGACGGCGAATACGATGATGGGAATCCGCGAACGAGCGATTCTTTCACGAAGATCAATCTCTCGTATGCGAACGGCGATCAGTATGGCGACGGAAGCCCCGAGGGGCAGATGGAAGCCATCATGACCAACCTGAAGTACTATGTGCTTTCGAATTTCTATTGCACCAAGGGGCGAAACCCTTCATACCCCGCCTACTATAATCAACCGGTCAAGAAATGGGCCCTCACTCCCGAGGACGGCAGGGCGTATTTTGGCGATCCGAACCGCAATGTGCAGACGCTGTTCGGGAACCTCGTCACCAATGTCCGCAATCTCGTTGTGCTGAACGAAGATGGGAACGATCCGCGGTTGCTGAGCAATCCCTCCGACGACAAGCGATTGTCGATGCTCACGCAGTTCATGTATGTGATGTCAGCGGGCTGCGGCATTGTAGATCCAAAGGCAGCGCCGGCCGAGCTCACGATCGAGAACTGCATGCGCTCAATGGAGTCGCCGCTTGCGGATCGGGACTACCTTGAAGCGCTTAATATATTGGACATTGTTGTTATCAATATTCGTGTTTTAGGTAATAATGACATATATCGCGCTAGTTATTTTGATTATAAGGAAACACCCCCAGCGAAGGAGAATTTTGTCCAATACACCACACAGAATGTGATGGCTGCTAATGAACTGTTACAACCGGGAACATTTCGAATTCGTTCGGGTGGACGCAGTGGCGATGAGGGCCAAGGAAAGTTTGAAGGATCAATCGGTGCCTGGAAGGGAAAATTTGCCCCATCACAAGGTGACCTAATCGGCGTATCCAAGGAAGGTGTTGTTGAGAAAGCGAATGGTACTTATATCAATGTCGACAAACTTACGACCTCGCATTGGGTAATGAGTGAAATTGCGCTTGCAACGTGGGAGGGGTATGGTCCGTACACCTATCGAGGCAAGGCTCCGAATGGATCCGACTGCAAATATAAGAATGATTATTATACGGACTGGTATTATATCAAAGGACGAGGTGATTTTCCCGGTGGAGATCAGGGACCTGGTGCGGCTCAATCATTTTACGATAATGGCGGGGACACTAAACAGAACGACCATGCCTATAATCGTAAGGGGCGGTATCACATTTATGAAGCGTTTTTCCGTCCAGCATCTTCAACCGATCCTGGATTTGATGCCGCACGTGATGAGAATGGGAATGAATACAAGGATTCGAATGAAAAGCCGGTAACTAAATATGCTTATCTCCGATATAATACGAATCCGTATGAAGCTGGATATAATGCTAGTTCAGATTATGCGAACAACGCCGCCGTTGTTTCACATGCCTCGAGTAATCCATCATATAGGGAAGTTGTTGATTGCAGTACACGTGAAGAAGCCATTCGAAAAAATTTTAAATGGTTGATGAACAAAAAGAAGTATATTTATATTATTCCATTACATACCGATAAAGATATTCTTGGTCATGTGGGTGCGCAAATAGAGTTGTGGGCGTATTCATTGATCAACTGCAATGGAATCGCAGGTATATCTAAGGCAAAACGGTATGGATCGAGTATTTCCGACAATGCAAAATGGGGATTGTCTAACATTAATACCAACTTCGAAAAGGGTTGGGAAAGCGAAACGAATTATTTTCTCAAGCTTGTTGGAGAAAACAATAATACATGGCGTTATGCGGGTGCTTCTTTCAACGATACGGATTATATGGTTTGTCTCGATTATTTTTATTTCGTAACAGGATGGTTTTCAGATATAGCGAAATGGTTTATGAAGATAACCACGCTTTCCTGGAACGCCCTCGGCAACGGTCCGGTGCTTCCTGCGATCCAGGGCGATAATTACACCTCGATCATCACGTTGGGGAACAAGGTCTATGGGACCGGCGATATCATCGACGGCGGTTTCGGGGCGGACGATATCCGTAAGTTCAACAAGTTCTACAAGACGTATTATAACCTCAGCTATTACGGGGAAAGCTCGACAAGCTCGGGCCTGTACATCTATTACATTGACGAAAACAAGAACGGGTCTAAGGATTCCAATGAATCCGAGGTCCGGATGAAGGCGAAGGACCTTCCGTATGTGCCTCGTGTGGCGGGGGTCACCTACCCGGTGGCATTCGGACCGGGCGGCGCGGTCTCGTCCTGGGATCCGTGGAACAAGGAAAGCGAAGGCAAGTTCGACCTGTTTATCGGGTTGTTCGGTTCGATCGTTGGAACCTTGCATGAGGACGGGATAGCAGGCAAGAACATCGCCGATGCGGACCTCGCACCGTCGTCGATTCCTGCTTCTCGCAGGGTTGGGCATTATAGCGATATAGATCGGGGCGATATCGCCTTTTATGCGCGCGACGGTTTCCGGGCGCAGATCGATCACATGACGATGATGCAGGCGGCCCTGAACGAATCGAAGCGGAAGTCGGGGAGCACGGAGCCGGAATACAAATCCGACGCGGTCCTCAATCTGTTGGTGGACCACAATCCGGGCACGGACCGTCTCGATGCGTCGGATCGCGGTATGCGGCAGGGATTGCTGCCGTTTATTCTCGAAAGCAAGTACGCGAACCTGAATTATCCGGACCCCATCAAGAAGGGCGTCGAACAGACGATTCAGAACGTCATCCGGACGTATCTGAACAATCAGGGGAATTTCCTCCTCACGGCTGGTAGCGATACCGGGGCTCTTGAGTCGTATTATCTCAAGGATAATGACGGGAAGTACGTTCTTGATGAGAACGGCAAGAAGATCATCAACCCGAATGTCGACTGGCGGATTCCGATCAACAAGCTCCGTTATTTCTGCGACAGCGATTCGCTGGACCAGCTTCGCGATAGTCTCGATTTCATGCGCGACCTGATCCAAAGCGACGAGTTCAAGAATGTCGCCTTTAAGACCATCGTGAACGGCGACAATTACCTGGTGGTCAAGCACATCGACGAGGAGTACCGCAAGGACGTCGAGGCCTGCAATGGCGATCTGCTGTGCGAACAGAATTGCGTGAAGCTCACCCGGGCGCAGGCGCTTGCGCTCAAGGATGGCACCAAGTTCACGGTGATGCAGATCTTCCGGCCGACCGACGTGAACGGCAACGCGATGGTGCCGAACCCCGCGGACCCGCAGAGCATTATCGCCTACGATACGGCGAAGGATACGCAGATACACGATTTTATCGATGACGCCGAGCGGGCGCTCACGGAGATCGATTACCACAAGATCATTCAGTTCGTGAAAGACAGCGGCGTGAACGACATCGAGAAACTGTATAATTTCACCTTCGACAGCTGGGGCGATGAGCTCAATGCAACGAAGCTCCAGGAGAACCTCGACGAGATCAATAAGGTGCTGGTGAAGTTCGCGGGCGTGAATTTCAAGGAAGGGTTCATCGACGGCATCTACCGAATCAAGGACGATGCGCTGTCGGTTCCGGAGGGATTCAAGAAGGGCGAGAAAGTGTTTGGCCTTGGGAAATACGTCGAGATCACCAAAGCCGAGTACGACGCCAATTCGGGGAGCTCGCTGTTCTTTACCGACGGCGAAGGGACGGCGCTCCGGTATTACAAGTATCTCGATATTAAGAGCCACATTTTCCCGGGTGGCGTCTTTAACAGCAACTCCTACACGGTCGAGTTCGAGGGCCTGAAGGAATACTTCGATTTCCGGACGGATTCCGACACCAGCTACAGCGAGCTGTGCGAGGATTACTATGACCGCTGGTATCGAGGGCGCATCGATCAGTGCCCGAACGTGTACAGCCTGCACAAGTACGACCTTAACATGGCCAAGCTCTTCAGCAGCGGCGAGTCCGGCACGACGTTCGTCGCGGCGGATTTCACGAGCCAATCCGCAATAGTCGAGAATTTCGCCATTGCGGGCGTCCATGAGCGGTCGCACAGCTATAACCGACCGCGGAAGCTCATCGTCGACGGAAAGAGCCGGGACATCTTCATCGATTGGGTGTATCGCTGGGGGAACGGCATCAACATTGAGGAAGAGCTGAACTATCAGAAGGACTATGCGATGCACGACATCTACGACAACACCGATGTCGAGGTGCCGAACTTCCTCAGGGACTACTTCCTGCCGGCTGATTATCGGGACGCAGGGAAGTATCTGTCGAGCCCGCGGAAGCTGGTGCAGAAGTCGCGCGAGATGTTCATCGACAAGATTTACGACGACAAGTACGATTACGACCTGAACACGGGCAATGGGAGCATCGTTCATTACTCATGGCCGGAACCGGCGGGATCGACGCATCGCCACAAGTTGAACAATTTCGCCGACATCATCGCGATACTGTTCAACCCGGGCGATTCGACGCACCCCGAGACGGCGTATCGTTCGAATCCTCATTACGTGACGGGGCGCGGGTACACGGCGTGGAACGATTTTATCAACACGCCGAGCATCCAGGACATCACGCCGGATGATCTGCGGCAGGTGCGGACGGCCGTCGGCAGTCTTCTGTACAACAGCAGCGAGGATTGCCAGACCTGCGACGAGAACGGGTGCCATCCGTGCACGCATGACGAGCGGTATTCGAACCTCGTGACGAACCTCACGGCGAATTTGCCGAAGTTACTCAGGAAGTTCCAGCTGACGCCTGAAAATGACGGCG
This sequence comes from Spirochaetota bacterium, assembly GCA_029562645.1. Lineage (GTDB taxonomy): Bacteria > Spirochaetota > UBA4802 > UBA4802 > JAKQUI01 > JAKQUI01. The sequence goes on along the minus strand of JAKQUI010000004.1, from coordinate 124,697 downwards.
ACGCATACATGCAGTACGGAGAGACGATGTACGACGAGCTCACGCAACTTGGTCTCATCGCATTTAGCCCGAACGGCGTGGGGACGTATCTGCTCGACAACCTTAAGCCGGCGTCGCAGTACACGGCATGGAATATGACCGAGGAGATCGATTCGCTGCTCAAGAAGGAAATCTTCACGACAAGCAATGAGGGGACCTTCTGGTTCGAGCTGGGGCATTTGCTGCAGTCCTTTGGGGTGATTGTCAAGCAGCGCGAAATCAACAACGGGCAGTTGCTTGATTACTATTCCTCATTCAAGGGCATGTTCGAGTAAACATCACAACACATCGATTGGTGCCGAACGGCGGGGTGAATCAACCCCGCCGTTCGTTTTATATGGAAGATGCAATAGCGATCTTTTGCGCGGAGGGATGCGATAATCGTATTAGCGAGCGATTGATATCCAATCAATGCCGCGAATCACGAATACCGCCAGGCAGTACGCGGCGTAGATCACTCGATATATTGATCGGAAGGTGGCGATATTCGACTCGATCGATTGCGGGGTGCGCCAGAAGGCAGATGAAACCGCCAGCCACGATCCAAGCAGGATGAGCGAAATGATGAAGTAGCGAATGCCATCAAAAAATGCATACGACACATAGGCGAGAAATGCGGAAGATGCTACAAACAGGACAAGGCCGAATCGAAAGACGGTGAGTTTTCCGAATCGAATGGCGTTGGTCGTGATCGATGCACACCGGTCCTGTTCGAAGTCCTGGATCTCGTTCGAAAAATGCCCCGCGAGGAGTACGGTGGCAAAAAAAATACCCATCATGGCGGTTTTCGCCGTAAATGGCGCGAAGGCGATCCAGCCGGTGTAAAAATACAGGAGCGGGCATGAAAGGAGTATCAATGCACTGGCGACTGGAACGCCTTTGAGGTTGATGTGGTGATGCGAATAGAGCGCGCAGAGCACAGCGATGGCGCTTGCGAAGAACAGGATGACGAGATCAAGAAGCGCATATCCGACGAGGGATGCCGCAAGAAGGACGATTGAAAAGAAGAGCGGTGCGCGGTTCTTTGCATCCAGGTTTTTTAGCGCATGACGAGCGCGGATCTCCGGTTCGTCCGGGTGGAGATGGGCGCCGCTGATGTCATTGAATGAAAAAACATGGGCGAGAAAGAATGCATTGCAGATGCAAAATACAACGAAGCGAAGAGCGATCGGGACGGACCATGCGTCGATGGCGAACACCGCCCCCATGGTGGGGAAGGCGAGAAGGATGAGTATGTCGAAATAGCGCATGCCGCGGAGAAAGCCGACCATGACGTGTAACGTGTTTTTCCCGCGGATCATGGGTGCGTGTTCATTGAAGTTGGAGAATCGCGGTCTTTATGTCCGGTGAGAAATAGTTTTTTATCGTTGCATGCGATGGGAAAAGTTCGGTGAGGTCCGTAAGGAGATTGTACTCCAGCTGTTGCGTGTACGAAAGAACGCCCAGAGCGCGCTCCTCGACAATGACGAACCAGACGCGCTTGATTCTATGGTCTTCGATGACACGCGGGAGGGTGGTTCGCGACGGTTTGAGGAAGCGATACTCATGCGCTTTCGGACCGTCGGTGGCGATTCCGCTGATGTAGAACCCGCTCATGAAATTGATGTTGTAAAACCTATAATCGGATCGATCGGTGTGCAGGTAATAGCGGATCGATGGGATGTAGAGCGTGTTCGCGATCGCAAGGGCGTCGGTGCGTGGATCATAGTCGCGGCGTATGTCGTGTGCAAGCGATCGGTAATCGGGATGTTGCATTCGGGTGACCTGGTGGATGGAGACCGCTCCGAGGAGGATCGCGCCACCTGCAAGGGCGCACAGCGCGATCTGACGGATTCGCGCTGGTTGAATGGCATCGGGCAACGTAAGGAGCGGAACGAAGAGCGACACAAACACGTAAATGTGATGACGGAAGGTGATTGGGAAAACCCCGCCGATTTTATGGGCCGAAACAACCTGTGAGGTGAACGCGAAGAGGACGCCGAACGCCGTTATAATTAAAAATAGAAGCTGGTGTGTCCTTTTCTTTATTATGAGGAGATATGCACAGCACATCACGGCTGCAGCTGATAGCAGTGTTGCCCCGATAGGATTTTCGATCCCGGTGAATACCTGTACCATGATGAGTACGATCCTGATCGGATGCATGTCGGGGAAATAAATCTGGCCGACCGTGGTGTCGATGTGCCGTTCCGCAGAGGCGAATGTCTCGAAAACGATGGGAAGCCACAGCGTCATCGGGGCGATGCAAAGGGCGAGCGCGCCGTATATACTGACGGCGTTGTTTCGCGCAAGCGATCCGGTGATATGGCGCAGAATGGCGTATGCGATTTCGGCGGCGACGAGGACCGCGAAGAAGAAATGGGTGTAAAATCCAACAACCGAAACAATGACCAGCGGAAGTGCGCGGTCCTGCTCGTCCGCGAATCGAATGAAATAGTATAGTTGCAGTATGGCAAGCATGAGATACAGCGAGTAGGCCTCGATGCTTCGCGAGTAGAAGACGGCGATCGGAGCGCAGGCGATAACGAGGGCCATGAGAAGGCCGGTTGGTTTTGACGAAAGGTATGATCCAAGGCGGAAGCCGTAATATACGGCCGCGGTCCCGAAGACGACCGATGGAATGCGCTGAACTATCTCGTTGGTGGTAACGAGCGAAAGCGCTTTGACGAAAAACGTATTAATTGGTTGATGGAATGTGTACAGCGACAGTATGTTGAGCACGGTTTTCACGGGGCTTGCTGTGAAGTTGGCCAGCTCGAGGGAGATCATCTCCTGGTTGTTGTAAGAATTGATGCCAAGATTGATCGAGCGAATGACGAGCGCGACTGCGAGCACGCCAATGATGGGAAGCCACTCGATGAGCCGTTCGGATCGCGTGGCCGGTTTGGGACTCGGAGCGGGCGTCGGTATGGCGACAGGCGGGCGGGCGGAGAAACGGTACGCAACGACAAGCAGCGCGCAGAGCGCGATCGATACGATCACCCTGAACGGCGTGAACACCGCGCCCGGATCGAGAAACAGCATTTTATCGAATATGGTGGCTGGGTCCATTGCCAGAAAGAAACATCCGAATGACGTTCGATGCGCGTGCGCCCTCTGCCGGTTGGAAGCGTATCCGCACGCAACTTCTCTTCGAGATGAATGTAGGATGGATCATGCGAATGGGTAAATCAAGGACTTTTTTTATCGACACGAAGCATTGGGCGGTTTTTTTTCTCATAAGTTTTGGGATGATATGGGGAATCGCACGGGAATCCGCCCACGCCGATGTCGCCATCGCGACCTTCACGACCTCCGTGGCCGACCAGGACGCAAACGTAAAGACGAACATCGCGCGCGCCTGCCGCACGCTCGACGGTGCGGTGATAGCGCCCGAGGCGGTATTCTCGTTTAGCGATACGGTCGGGGAGGCGTCGGTGCAAAACGGCTATGTGCGCGGGCGGGTGCTCTATCGCGACGAGATTGTCTATGAGACGGGTGGCGGCCTGTGCCAGGTGTCGACGACGCTGTACAATGCCTTCCTGATCGCGGGATTCGCCATCGTCGAGCGCCATCGCCACTTCCAGCCGGTCTCGTATGCGCCGCTGGGCCTGGACGCGACCATCAAGTACGGTAAAAAGGACCTGCGGATGCGCAACACGACCGGGCAGCGCGTGCGCATTAGCGCAACCATGAACGACCGCTCGCTGGTGATCTCCCTCTCGGCGCTGGCACCGATCACGTTCCGCTACGAGATCGACACCGAGGAGGAGGAGCTTGAGATTCCGCTGGGCCAGGACGATCGACGGATCCGTAAGGGGATATCCGTTCTGGTGTACCGGAAGAAGTTCCTCGGTTCCCGCCAGACGGAATCCTTCCTGTTGTATCGCGACTATTTTCCGCCGGTGTATCTTCGGCGCTGAGTATCGCGTGGTTATCCGATGAATCCGCACGCAAACGCTCGTCGTATCGTGATCGCGCTCCTGGCGGTGAGCTTCGCCTCGATCGCCATCTTCGCGCACGCGCGCGACGGGGACGCGCTTGACGCATGGGCCCGCTATGCGCGCTCGGCGGAGGCCGCGCGACTGCTGGCGTGGGTGCGTTGCCACATGCGCGAGGAGGTTGCGGGGCTGCGGTGCTCCTCCCCGGGGCCCGGCCCCCTTCCCGAATTCCGCGGCCGGCTCGGGGTATTCATCACTATCACCACGAAAAAAACGGTGCGGGGCTGCTATGGCGCTTTCGACCATGCGGGGGATGATATTGCATCGCTGTTGCGCGAATACCTGCGGGGCGCGCTCTTTTCCGATCCGCGCACCTCACCGCTGGGGCCCGGCGAGATCGACGCGGCGCGGATCATCGTGACCGTGGCCGACCGCCCCGTGGCCATTCGCGACATTAATATGCTTGATATTACGCGCTACGGTGTTACGATTACCGACGAAAGCGACCGGACGCTCGTGTTCGTGCCGGCCGAGATCAAGAGCGTCGCCCATGTGCAGCGACGGATCGCCGGCATGCGCATCGCGCACATCGCGGCGTTTCGGGCGATCACCATTCGGGAGCGTTCCCGCTAACGGAGAGGGGTATGAAAAACTGGTTGGTTTGGATTGGGCTCATGATTGCGGTCGTGGGCGCGGTGTCGTGCTCGTCGGTGGAGCGTATCGTCCGCGGCGACGGGACCTCGGCGTATGAGAAGACGGACCGGGCGGCGCTCGAGAAGAAGGACGCCATCGTGGGCCTGGTGCGCGACTCGGTGACCGGGAAGGGCGTCCCGAACGCGATCGTGGAGATCAAGAACGCCAACATGGGGGTGGGGTACTATAAGGTGACCACCGACTCCGGCGGACGGTTTCGAGTCGATGATTTCATAAAAAATATTCGCTACGCCATCGAGATATCCGCCGCGGGGTATGTGACCTTTACGTCGACCGAAAAGATCGTTCCGGGCGAATACACGCTGGACCTGCAGCGGGAGGCGGTGCTTGCGGGCACGGTGCGCGACTCCGCGGGCGCGCCCATCGAAGGCGTCGAGGTGAAGGTGCGCGGCATGAGCGGCGACGGGGGGCGGCCGACGATGCGCACTGCGACGACGGGACGGGACGGCAGCTATCGATTCGACAAGCTGGTGGAGTCCGGCTATGCGGTCACCTTCGAGAAGGCGGGGCTCATTACCGAGACCGCTTCCATCCAGCAGATCAAGCGGGGCGAGACGTTCTCGCTGCCCATGTTGCTTTACCGTCCCGCTTCGCTCGCGGGACGGATCACCATCAAGGGGGTGCAGGCGCCCGCCATCAACATGGAGGTGACGCTCAAGGGCAAGGCCGGGCACGGGACCAACTCCTTTCAGGACGGGTCGTATCTGATCCAGGACGTGAAGCCGGGATATTACAAGCTGGAGATCTCGCACCGCGGCTTTTACAATCTCGCGCCCGAGACGATTCGCATCGCCGAGGGCGCGCGGATCGCGGGAAAGGACTTTGTGGTGACGCCGAAGCCGCCCAAGGTCGCGGTGCAGGCGTACCGCTATACCTTCTCGCCCGGCACCAAGGTCGAGTTTAACCTGCGCGCCTTCCGCCTCGAAAAGGTCCGCGCGCGCATCTATTCGGTGCCGCTTGCGACGCTCATGTCCGGCCGTGTTGATCCCGTAAAGGCCGACCCGAAGATGATGGGCTTTACGACCGTGAGCGAATGGGACGACTCCATCAAGAACTTCGAGCCGTACGAATGGCGTTATCAGACCATTGAGCCGGCGAAGCCGCTCCCGACCGGCGCCTACTGCATCGAGGTGCGCGGCGCGGGTAACACCTACGACCGAAAGTTCTTCACCGTGACCTCGGTGGGACTGGTGGTGAAGCGGTCGCGCGACAGCATCTTCGCGTATGTCTCGGATCTGGTGACGAACCGACCGATCAAGGACGCGAAGATCGTGATCTTCGACAATACGCCGGACAAGAACGAGCACCGGACGTCGACGACGCCCTACAAGCCGCCGGAGCGGATCGAGAAGCTGCCGGTGATCGTCGTGAACCGGGGCGTGACCAGCGAGAGCGGGGTGTACCAGTTCTCGCGGCGGACCACCCAGCATCTGTCGGTGCTCGCGGTGGGGCCCGACCGGAGTTTCGCGTTCTGCAGCACGGGGCACCCGCTCACCTTCGACGGCGAGATGAACAAGTTCTTCATTTATACGGACCGGCCGGTGTACCGGGCCGGGGACACGGTGCATTATAAAATCGTCGCAAAGAAGCGGGGGACGCGCTTCACGCCCATCGCAAACCGGAAGGTCCAGTTCGAGATATCCAACAGCGAGTTCGAGGAGAAGCTGGACGACGGCGAGCTCGCGCTCGACGAATGGGGGACCGCGCACGGGAAGCTCGAGCTGGAGCGCGATTGCCGCCTGGGTGAAATCGCCATTCGCGTGGGGGAGACGAAAGAGAACCTCTACGGCGCGGGGCGTTTCTACATCGAGCAGTATCGCAAGCCGGAGTTCAAGATCGACATTACGCCGTCGCGCGAGTATTTCGTGAACGGGGATACCGCGGAATTCCGCGTCGAGGCGAAGTACTTTTTCGGCGCGCCGCTCAAGGGGGCGCTGGTGCGGTACCGCTTTTACGAGCGGCGGCTCCGGGACACCGACACGCGCTACTGGTGGGAGGAGGACGACGGCGCCTCCGAGGGCTATTACAATAGGATCAAGCTCGAGGGCGAAAAATACGTCGACGAGAACGGCGTCGCGGTGATGCGCCTCGATTGCGGGACCTTCCCGTTCGACCGCGAGGTGTCGCTCGAGGTGACCGCCGTGGACAAGTCGAACGTGAGCATCACGTCCAGCTCGCGCGTCCGCGTGGGGCGCGGCGATTACTACATCAAGATCAATCCGAAGAAGAACTTTTTCGCGGACAACGAATCGAAGCGGGTGGAGGTGCGGACGGTCGCGCAGGACGGAAAGCCCGTGAGCGCCGCCGTGCGCGTGAAGCTGTTCAATTACATCTGGAAGCCCTGGCAGCGCGTGTACGTGCACGCGCCGCGTCCGGTCTTCGAGGCGTCCGTGACGACCAACGCCACGGGGATCGCCACGGTTGACCTGCCCGGGAAGTTCGACGTGTACGGCGAGTTCGACTTCGTGGCCGAGGGACGGGACCGGCGCGAGAACGCGATTACGGCCTCGCGCGTCCTGTGGGTCTACAGCGCCCGGGGCGCGAAGATCGAATCGCGCTTCCGCAACCTGGAGCTCGCGGTGAACGAGAACCGGCTGGAAAAGGCCGGGGCCATCACCTGCCTCCTGAAGAGCCGCTTCACGGACGCCTATGTGTGTCTGACCGTCGAGGGGCGCGACATTTACGCGAGCAAGGTGGTGAAGATGGACGGCAACGTGATGCCGGTGACCATCGACATCAAGCCGCAGTATGCGCCGAACCTCTTCATTAGCGCGACCATGCAGCGGAGCCGGGCGCTGTTCACCGCGACAACCGAGATTACGCTTCCCAACGCCGACACGGGCCTGTCGATCGCGCTTGAGACCGACAAGAAGGAATACCTGCCGGGCGAGAAGGCGCGGGTCCGGTTGAAGGTGACCGACGAACGGGGCGCGCCGCTTGCGGCGGACGTGTCGCTGGGAACGGTGGACGAATCGATCTACTACATCCGCAGCGACCACACCCCGAAGATGGCCGATTTCTTCTACTCGAAGATCTCGAACTGGGTGCTCACCAACTATTCCTATCCCATTACCCTGCTGGCCGGCGCGGGCAAGGACGACAAGGTGAAGGTGCGCGAGAAGTTCGCGGACACCGCCTACTGGAACCCGAGGGTGCGCACCGGGCCGGACGGCACCGCGGCGCTCGAGTTTACGCTGCCGGACAACCTTACCACGTGGCGCATAACGGCGCGCGGGCACGACCGCACGGGGCGCGTGGGCGAGAGCGTGTTCAAGTTCCTCTCGACGCAGGACCTGATCGCGCGGATCGGCAAGCCGCGCTTCCTGGTCGAGGGCGACCGCTTGAGCCTCATTGGCATCGTGAACAGCAATACCACGCGCGGTCTCGCAAAGGTTGACACGGAGTTTACCGTGGACGGCGCGGCGGTGCGACCGGACGCGCCGGTGAGCATCAGCCTCCCGCCGTACGGAACGGCGCGCTCCTATTATCCCGTAACCGTCCCCGAGGGGAAGGAGCGGGTGCAGGTGTTCATGAAGGCCGTTGCCGACCCGAAGGCGCGCGATGCGCTCTCCATTAAAATTCCCGTGGAGAGCCGTGGCGCGCCCTTCAAGGTGTACTCGGCGGGCGACATGGCGGCGAACACGGCGGTCACGATCGCCCCGGTGGGCGACACCGATGATTTTTCGTTCCGACCGAGCGACCTTACGATTTCCGTGAACGCCGGTCCCATCATGCAGATGGTGAAGGCGACCACGTTTCTCTCCGAGTATCCCTACGGCTGCATCGAGCAGACGCTCAACCGGTTCATGCCGGTGCTGGTGCTCAAGAACCTCCTGAAGCACAAGGGCGTTTCACACATGATGGAGGATGTTGACATTGACGAGAAGGTCCGCGCCGGCATCGCGCGCATCCAGGGCTACCAGAACGACGACGGGACCTGGGGATGGTGGAGCGGCGGTCGGGGCAACGAATTCGTGACCGGCTACGTGCTCTATTCGCTGAACAGAGCGCGCGCGCTGGGGTTTTCTTCCGACGTAAACGACGAGACCGTGAAGAAGGGGATCGACGCGATCGGGACGATGCTATCGAGCACGCAGGGCGTTCCCGACGACGCGAAGGCCTATCTGCTCTACGTGTCGGCGCTGTGGGGACGTTGGCAGGAAAAGGCGTTTTCCGACCTGATGGAGTTGCGGCAGCGCAACGCCTATCAGCTCGCTTTTCTTATCAGGGCCATTCGGACCGCGAAATCGAACGTGCCGCGGAAGGACATCGGCGAGAAAACGCATGCCGCGATGGAGCGCGTCCTTCCGGAATACGTAAACGCGCTCAAGCAGCTGCAGAAGCGGGACGCGCGTGGCGTCTTCTGGGCGAGCGAGGGGGCGCAGCGCTGGGGCTGGCAGGGCGGCGATACCGAGATGTCGTCGCATGTGCTCGCCGCACTCGTGAGCGTCGGGGACCGCTCGCCGGTCGCGAGCCAGCTGGTGAGCTCCATCTCGAAGCGCGGCCGCAACGATGCGTGGCTCTCCACGAAGGAGACGGCCTCGGTCTTTCTCGCGTTTTGCGATTATCTTGCCGCCGCCGGGAACGGGGTTTCCGGCAGGGGCGATATCGCCTTCGCCGTGGAGGGGAAAAAGGTGGCCGACGTCTCGTTCGATCTCTCGAAGCGCGTGCGGGTGAAGGACCTCGTGCGTAAAATCAAGCTTTCCGATCTCGGGGCGAAGAAGAGCTACCAGGTGGTGGCGACGGGGACGGCGGGAAGCGACGTGAGCTTCGAATGCACCATGGCCGGGAACCTGTATTTCAAGGATGCGGGGCTTCTGTCCTTTCTGAAATCCCCCGAGCGCAGCCTGAACGCGCTTTCCAACGGGATTGGGCTGGTGCGCCGCTTCAATTCCGTGACGCGCGTGCGCGACATGAACAACAGCGAGTACCTCGTCCCGCAGGACATGGCGGGCGACCGGAAGATCTCCGTGGGCGACGAGATCCTCGTGAAGCTGAAGTTCCGCGCCGACGACGATTTCGAATACCTCGTGCTCGAGGACTACCTTCCCTCGGGATTCGAGGTGGTGAACCAGAACGCCTACGGCGACTATCGCCCCTACATCCACGCCGAACGCTGGGACAACCGGATGGTGTATTTTTTCTCGAAGATCCCCAAGGGCGAGATCGTCGAGATCGCCTACATCATGCGCGCCGAGCTCCCCGGCACCTTCATCGTGAAGCCCGCGCGGATGGAGTGCATGTACGAGCCGACGATCCAGGGCTGGTCAGCCCCGGCGCGATTTACGGTGGAGAAGAAATGACCTCACCCCCCGGCCCCCTCTCCCGTGAGGAGAGGGGGAGGGGTACTTCCCATATGGCGAGACGTGGGTGGAAGAAAAAGCCGCTGGCGGGGTTGAGCTGGGGTATAAGTTTACTGCAAAGGAACTGGATCAGGAAACAGGGCTATATTATTTCGGGGCGAGGTATTATGATGCAGTGGTGAGTCGGTGGGTGAGTGTCGATCCTATGATACCCGAAGGGAAATATTTACCCAAACCTCAAGACTTCGATGATAAGCACGATTTCATTTGGCATGAGTTAAACGACAAAGATAAAATAGGGAAAATACCCGGGTATGGAGGGGCGTATAGGTCAGCAAACCTCGATCCATATAGTTACACTTGGAATAATCCGCTACGATATATCGATCCTGACGGATTAAAGGTCAATATGAACTTGGTTGAAAAGAATTCTATGACCTACGCGTCTTTTCAAAACACGCCGTCTATCAAAGGTAAATTTATAATTGGAGCACATGGGAATGCTAGTGAAATTGTAGATAGCAAGGGTAACCCTATAACACCTAGGGGGTTGGCTAAAATGATTAAAGAACACCCTGATTATAAAGCAGGTATGACTGTTCGGCTGTTGGCTTGTAATACGGGTTCAAAGCCAAAATCTGGCGACGTGCCATTCGCGCAAAAGCTAGCAGATGCTCTCGGTGTAAATGTTGAAGCGCCAAATAACTTTTTATGGGTGCTTCCATCTGGGAATTATGGTGTCGCACCAAGAAGTTGGTTGCCGTTGGGGCCTGGTTCAAGTCCGGGAGTCCTTTATTCCTTTGAGCCGAGGAAAGATGGAAAATGATAACTGTAAGATTACTATTAGGTTTTATCATCATTATCATCGTGTCTTTTGTGAGCTGTAAAAATGACGATTCGAAACAGTCTAAGCCTTTCTTTCCTAGCATGGAATTTGACATTAAAAAATCGGAGTTACCTGTGCTTGAAAAAGAAGCATTACTTGGTTCGCCTGATGCTGCCTTTAAACTGTTTCAATATTACAATTTTACTGTTTCAGAAAATGAAAAAACGATGTATTGGCTTACTATTGCTGCAGAAAACGGTAATTCTGTTGGGCAGCATAATTTGGCATATAAAATGTATATGAAAAACGAAAATCCAAACAACAAGTTAAGGGCTATCTATTGGGCGAAAAAATCAATCTCTAACGGCAATCAAAAAGCACGTCTTCTTCTTGCTGAAATTGAAGGCGTTAAATGATTATTTGAAATCTCGAATGGGAAAAGGATGTAGTCTGCAAACAGCCCTTACCCCCCCCTTTCGCCCAATACCTGAGGTAGCCGAAGCGCCGCGCTGAATTTTATCGCGGCGTTTGCGTTGAGCGATAGCGAAACCGGCTACCGTGTATTGGTCGTAGGGCGGCGGAACGCGATCTTACTTCTCGTCCGGTTTTGTCCAGTCGATCGTCTCGTCGATTTTTTTCGCGAGCGCCTCGAGTCCGACGTCGTCGTGGTAGAGCATGCCGGGATTTTTATCGATGGCGATGCGACCGTCCTTCTCGCGGGAGAAGCGGCGCCCCATGTGGTGCGCTGCCGTGACCAGCTCGCCGGGTTGTGCGTTGTTTTCGGCCAGGTCGATGGTTCCGTTGCAGACGCAGAAGTAGGTGCTCTCGGGCTTTTCGACTTTTATGCAGTACGAGGTCCCGCGAACGCCCGCGGTCACGGTCGGGGTTTTCACGAGGTATCTCTGTTGCTTGGTGAACAGCTTTCGCGTGATGCCGGCGAACCACCCGCGATCGAGCTGCAGGATGTTGCTGTCGGCCGAAACGCGAAACACCAGTCGGGTGGACGCTCCCATGCGGAAAACGTTTTTGTCTTTCACGACGATCTCGCAAAAGGACTTCTCGCCGGTTTCTATGGCGTCCCCGAAGGCGATCTTCGATCCAAGTGACGGTTTCGCTCCGTTGAGCGTAACCTCCCCTCCCAGCGCGATGATGGTTGCGTCAATGCCGGCGGTTTTGGAACAACCGGCGACCAGCGACACGACGATGGCAATGATGATGAGCGCGAGTTTCTGCACGGGAAACCTCCATTGGCTCTGTGTGATGTGCGAAATCGTAGCAGTCGCGGTATCGATTGTCAACCGTATTTGCGATGACGAATCCATCGCTGCGGTTGAAGGAAGTCGTTCCCGACTTTGATGATGATCGCGATGCGCACCTACTCCGCCGCGCGCAGCGCATCGGGGACGCGCCGCTCCCTCGGAAAGCGGAGGTACGGGATCACGCTCTCGTTCTTGAATCCTCCGATGCCGTCGTATTCGATGGTGACGACCGGGATGCCGGTGAGCGATTCGATCCGGTCGCTCATCGCCTGCGTGACCAGCGACGGGCAGCAGAAGGCCGGGTTGGCCTGCACGAAGAGCGACAGGTCGGGATGCGCCTCGGCGAGGGTGAATATCTTGTACAGGTTCTCCATCGATTCGCCGGTGTGCAGCGGGTCCATGACGAATTGCCGGAGGATCGCGTCGCGGTCGATGCGATGGCGACGCGCCGGCTCGTCGAGCACCTCCCGGAAGATGCGGTGATAGCGCTCCTCGAGCGCCGGAATGACCGTCTTGAGCAGTCGCGCGATCGCCGCGTCGGAGTAACAGCCCTCGTGGAACCACTTGTAGATGTAGGGATCGGCGACCATCATCATGTATTCGCTGAAGGGGGTGATGACCACCTCGCCGCCGTTGTCCTCGATGGTGCGGATGAGGCCCTGGTTCATCACGTCGTTGTAGCGCGTGTACACGTCGCCGAAGATCGCGACCTTCGGTTTGGGCGTGCGGCGTACGCGCACCTCGGCGAAGCGGGCGACGGCCTCGCGCACGGCGCGCTCTTTCGATGTTGCGCGGGAGAGCGCGTTGCGGAAGAAGACGAGCGCATCGACGGCGGCGCGGTCGGTGTCGCCGGGGTCGACCTCGTGGGGGCGCATGCCGCACGAGATCTTGCGGATCATCCCCCCGAAGAGGTTCGCGAAATAGGCGTTCACGGCCGTCTTCACGGACAGGTCGATGAAGGTCATGTCCCCCACGTACACCGAAAGCCGCTCCATGCCGTGCGCGTCCAGGATTCGCTTGATATACGACGGAAAGAGGCGGACATTGCACGCGATGTTCGCGTTGAACATCCACAGCGCGGTGCGCGCCGGGTCGAGCCCGTGGCGCTCCACGTAGTCGATGCAGTTTTGCGCCACGGCCGTGAGCGGAATGCACTGGCCGGTGTTGTGGCGGAGGCTGCGCCGGATGGAGTCGGGCGTTTCCTCGAGGACGCGCGCATCGATGCCCTCGCTTGTGAGGACGGCGGCGAGGAGGTCGCAGTTGACGGGGTCCCAGCCGGGGATGAGGAGCGTCCTTCCGTCGAGGACGCTCCGTTCGTCGGTGATGTTGGAGGGGAGCAGTGCCGCCGCGGACGGCAACGGCGTACGGCGTGCGGCATGGTGATTCCGGAACGAGCGTATGGCGGCCTCGATGCGCGTCTCGTAGCCCACGCTCGAATCGTGCTCGTCGAGCTGGAGGACAAGGTACGGTTTGCCGCGCCCGCCCATGATGTCCTTGAAGTGCTCGACGGTGAACGAGTCGGGCGAGCACTTGAACGAGGTGACCAGGACCGGGTAGACGCCGTCGGTGCGGGCGACGTACTCGGCGGACTGCAAAACGCTCGCGGCGTACTTCCAGTGGAAGGTTTCGAGGAGCGGTCGCATCGCGGCGGGGGCGGCGCCCTCGACGGGGAGCATGTCCTGGAAGAAGGCCTTGACGCCGTTCGCGGCGAAGATGCCGGGGATGTTGTTGTTCATATGTTTCGAGAGGACGGTGTAGGGACGCCCCAGCAGGACCACGGAGATGTCGCCGGCGTCCGCGATCTCGCGGGTGAACGTCTCGCGAAGTTGCGCGAGGCGCTGTGCGTGAAAGGCCGCCGCCGCGTCGTAGGCCGCCGAGACCTCGAGAAAACCCGTTGCGCCGCCGGTGATGGTCTTCACGGCCTTGTAGAGCTGCACCTTCTGGTGCAGCGCGCCGTGGATGGAGTTGACCAGCGGCGAAACGATGCGCGCGGGATCGAAGCCCTTGATGGAGGCGATTAGCGGCGGCATGAACTGGGTGTAGTAGCAATACTGCCGGCGGCCGTCGCCCGCGCTGTTTCGCGCCTCGAGGTATGTCGGCACGAAGAGGTAGTCGGCCTTGTCGGCGAGGTGCATCACGTGGCCGTGAAAGGCCGCGATGGGCGCGCAGAACTCGGCGCCGGTGTGGCGCTTTCCGGTCTTGAGGGCGTCGCGATAGTGCTCGCTGGTGACCGTGGGAATGCCCAGCTCGTCGAAGAACATTTTCCACAGCGGCAGCTCCTCGGCGAGGTAGAGCGCGGCCGGGATCCCGACCGTGGCGGCGTGGCGGGAGGGGCGCTTTTTCCGGGCGAAGGCCGTTGCGCGCTCCTTGATGAGATCGAACCCCGATGCGTTGCGCGACACGAAGGCGTTCGTCGCATAATCGCGCCCGCAGAGGAAGCCGTAGGCGACGGTCTCGCCGGCCACCTCGGCGCACTTGAGCTTGCAGTGGTTGGCGCACAGATCGCACGCCTCGGAGCGTACGGGGATCTCCTCCCGGTGCAGGCCGATCCCGCGGAACGTCGTCTCCGCGGCGCCGCTGTCGATGAGCGTCAGGGCCGCGCCATAGGCGCCGGTGAGATGGCAATAGGGCGACACCGTGATGGGCTTTCCGAGGCGCTGCTCGAAGGCGGCGACCAGGGCGCGGTTCTTCGCGGTGGCGCCCTGGAAGAAGATGCGCCGGCCGATGGCTCCCTCCACGGCCACCTTGAGCAGGTAGTTGTCGCGCACGGAGTGGAGCACCGAGGCGAGCACCTCGTCCACCGCGAAGCCCTCGGCGAGGTAGTGGTTGAGGTCGCGCTCCATGAACACGGTGCAGCGGTCGCTCGAGAGCGGGGCGCATTGCCCCGCGGCCCGGCGGGCGAAATCCGCGAGCGCGCAGCCGAGCATCGCGGCCTGCTCCTCGATGAAGCTCCCGGTTCCGGCGGCGCATACGGTGTTCATCACCGAGAAGGTGACCGTGCCGTCGCGCAGCGTGGTGAACTTCGCGTCCTGCCCGCCGATCTCGATGATGGTGTCCACCGCGGGGTCGAGCTCGCAGGCCGCGCGCGCGTGCGCGGAGATCTCGTCGAGCACCAGGTCGGCGCCGATGATGCCGCCGATGAACTTCCTGCCCGAGCCGGTGGTCCCCGCACCGGCGACATCGAACCGTACGCCGTGCTCGTCGCCGATGGTCTCGAGCGCCTCGAAGATGGCCTGCACCGCCTCGAGGGGGCGGCCGGCCGTCCGCGTATAGAGGCCGGCGAGCATTTCACGGTCGGCCAGGACGACGGCCGCCTTGGTGCTGGTGGACCCGATGTCGATGCCCAAAAACACGCGGAGGCGTTCGCCCGCCGCAAGCGGCCGGTAGATGTCGATCTCGATGGGCGCTGCTCCGGGGATGCGGCGCGGGGCGTATTCGAAGCGTCGCCACGAGGCGAAGTCGGGATAGCGCGTGAGGGCGCAATCGAGCGCGGGGTAATGGTAGGCACGCTCCGTCTCGCGTTCGGCACGGATGATGTCGCGCGCGTTCGCGGAGGGCAGGCGCGGGCCCGTTCGCGCCGATTCGAGCGCGGTGAGCGCCGCGCCCATCGCGCCGTAGAGGTGCGCGCGATCGTCCACCACCGGCACGATGCCGGCGAGCGCGCCGATGTGCCGCGCGACGGCGCCGTTGCGCGCAACCCCGCCGGCGAGCAGAAGCGGCGCGGGGATGTCGATGTTCGAAAACACCGTATCGCAAATGTTCTTGGCCATGCCGTGCGAGAGGCCGTCGCAGATCTCCGGGAGCGAATAGCCCTCCTGCTGGGCGTGCGTGAGGTCGGTCTTGGCGAACACGGCGCAGCGCGAGGCGATGCGCGGAATCTGCCCCGTATTGGACTGCGCGAGCGCGGCGAACTCCTCGATCCCGGCGAGGTTGAGCCGGCGGGCCTGCTGGTCGAGAAAACTCCCGGTCCCCGCCGCGCACGAGGTGTTGGCGCGGTAGGTGCGGTATTCGCCCGCCTCGTCGAAGAGCGCGAGGCCGAACTTCTCGCCGCCCACCACGAGGAGCGCGCCGATTCGCCCGTGGATCGACCGCGCGGCGGTGATATGCGCGATGCGGTCGTTCACCCGAACGGGATCATGCAGGATGTCGGGGGTCGATGAGGTGCAGGCGATTGGTATCGGTTCCGTGAGGCGGAGCGAGGAAATCATGTCGCGCAGGACCTCGCGGGGTTTTCCGTAATGAAATCGGTAATCGCTCGCCCGAACGGTCGATGTGGAATCGACTATGACGATTGCCGCCGAAACTGAACCAATATCAATACCTAGGACCATATTATCGCGCATAATGTTCTCCTCGATTCGTCACGCGCTCATTACAAGAATAACAATGTTATGTCAAGCGATAAATGCAATGAGTGCCTCTGGCGCCATTTGCTTATCAAACGGGGGCCATATCAAGAGAACATGAATGCTGCAAAAAGATATCATAAAGAAGCAGAGTGTTGATGATGCCGTCACATGTATCAACACTTGTGCTGATTTGTTTATAAAATGCTCGGTTCGATGGGAATAAAATCCTTATCAGAATAATTATTTTTCCGATACATAATCATAGGATGCACTATGCACATCGGGTGTCCGTCACCCAATTCCAGGGAGGGAGCATGAGCATGGCTGTGAGGGAACTTGAGCGGGTACTGAAGAACGAGGTCGCGATCTATCACCAGCTGTACGATTGCGAGGAGGAGAAGGGACGGGCCATCATCGCGCGCGACGGGGCGCTGATCGAGCGGCTCTCGAGGGAGCAGGAGGAGCTCATGCGGCGGCTGGGCGCGCTGGAGCGTGAGCGGCTCGCGCTCATCGACGAGTACGTGCGCGAAAACCGCATCAACGAACTGCCCGGGAACGTGACGCTGCGGCAGATCGTCGCCCAGATGGACGAGGACTCGTCGCACCGGCTGCTGGCGATCGGGATGGCGTTGCGATCGGTGCTCACCAAGATCCAATCGCTGCAGGAAACCAACCGCACGCTCCTTGACGATAATATTCGCTTTTTCAGCATCCTGTTGTCCACCCTCAAGGACACGGTCTCGGTGAAGACCGGCTACAGCGGCTCCGGCGTCGAGGAGTCGCGCGTGTCGCAATCCCTCATTTTCAATAGGAGGTTCTGATGAATTCCACCTTCATGGGTCTCGAGATCGGCAAGCGGGGCATCCAGTCCCATCAGCAGGCCCTGCACGTGACCGGCCACAACATATCAAACGCCGAGAACAAGGAGTACTCGCGGCAGCGCGTGGTGATCACCTCCGCCGAGCCCATCTACGCGCCGGCGCTCAATCGCGCGAACACGCCGGGCAGCATGGGACAGGGGAGCGTGGTCTCCGTCGTGGAGCGCATGCGCGACCACTTCATCGACGACCGGATCGTGACCGAGAAGGACGTGATGGGCTACTGGAAATCGAAGAACGATTTCATCCGCCAGATCGAGGGCGTGTACAACGAGCCGTCGGACCTGTCGCTTCGCTCGCGCCTGGACCAGCTGTGGCAATCGTGGCAGGAGCTTTCGAAATTCCCGCAGGAGCGCTCCGCGCGCGAGGTGGTCAAGGAGAAGGCGGTGAACCTCTCCAATGACATGCGGCACGTTTACCGGCAGCTCTACGATCTCCAGCTGGACGCCAACCGGAAGATCCAGTACACCGTGAACCAGATCAACATGTACGCGCGCGACATCCGCGACCTGAACGAGCGCATCCTGAAAACCGAGGCCGTGGGCGACAAGCCGAACGACCTCATGGACCGGCGCGACGCGCTCATCGAGAAGCTCTCCACGCTGGTGGACATCTCCGTGGGGCGCAGCGACAAGGACGAGCTCATGGTCTACATCGGCGGCGAGAACCTGATCCAGGGCGAGGTGCTGCGCCCGCTCGAGGCGGTGATGGACCCCGACAACAAGGGGTACTTCAAGGTCGTGTGGGCCACAACGAAGACCGATCCCACGCTGCGCGGCGGGGAGCTCACCGGCCTCCTGGAGGTGCGCGACAAGATCCTGCGCGACAACATCAACGACATCAACGCGCTCGCGATCAACATGATGGACCTGACCAACGAGGTGCACCGCGACGGCTTCGGGAAGACGGGCAAGACCAACGAGAACTTCTTCAAGCACATCATGATCAGCGACAGCGTGGAGGGCAACCACGACCTGAACAACGACGGCGTGGCGGACGTGACGGCCATCTTCAAGGTGAGCGGGACCAACAAGCTCGACGGCTCGGCGGCGATCGGCGTGAGCGGGACGCTCGTGTTCATCACCAACGACCAGTACGAGCAGCGCGCGGAGATCGACTACAACGCGAACGACACGACGCTGGGCGTGATCAAGAAGATCAACGACGCGCGCCTGGGGGTGGTGGCCTATCTGAACCACAACAACCAGCTGGCGCTCAAGGCGACCATCGCCAAGGACACGGACCGCAAGAACTTCATGATCCGCTATCTCGAGGACAGCGGGCAGTTCCTCGTGGGGCTCACCGGTATCCTCAAGAACGCCGGGGCGCAGGGATCATTCGACTACCGTCGCGTGGACGATATCCGGAAGTTCCTGCCCGACCGCGAGCACGTCACCGTGGCGCCGCAGTACAATCCCGCCTCGTGGATGGCCGTGGACGACAGCATCATGTACGACGTTGACAAGATCGCGGCCGCGCAGGGCAAGGACGTGGGCGGCACGGGCGATTTCAACACCACCAACGGCCCCGGCGACGGGACCAACGCGCTGCGCATCGCGAACCTGCGGCACAAGCACGCGATGGTGGACGCGAAGACGACCTTCAACGAGTTTTACAATGCGCTCGTTTCGCGCATCGGCACGCAGGGGGAGGAGGCGGGCGACCGCATCAAGAACCAGGAGACGCTGCTGACGAACCTCATGAACCTTCGCGAGTCCGTGTCGGGCGTAAACCTGGACGAGGAGATGGCGCAGATGGTCGCCTTTCAGCACGGGTACAATGCCGCCGCGCGGATGATCTCGACTTTCGATCGGATGCTGGAAACCATCATCAAAATGGGGGCCTAAGCCATGCAACGCGTAACCAACCAGATGCTCAACAATACGATGATCCATAACCTGAACCGGCACCAGTCCAGCATGGACCAGATGCAGAACCAGCTCGGGACCGGCAAGAGCGTGAACCTGCCGCGCGACAATCCGATCGCCACCACGAGCCAGATGCTCTACCGCACGCGGCTCACGGAGATCGACCAGTACAACCGCAACATCGACGAGGCGAAGTCGCGCATGGACGAGGTGGACACCGCGCTCCAGTCGGCCATGCGCATCTTCCAGCGCCTGCGGGTGCTCGCGGTGCAGGGCGCGCACGGCATCTACACCGCCTTCGAGCGGAAGGAGGCGGCGGCGGCGGAGATCAACGAGCTCCTCGAGGAGGTCGTGGCCATCGCGAACACGCGCAGCGCGACGGGCCGCCCGATCTTTGGCGGCTTCCAGACCGGCTCCGAGGACGTGCAGAACCCGTTCGTCGCGATCTATCAGACCATCACCGCCGGGAACCAGGGCGACGCGATGACCGGCGTGGAGTACCGCGGCAACATCGGCAAGATGAAGCGCGAGGTGGCGCAGGGCGAGTTCATGGACGTGAACGCGCCCGGCAACTGGGTCTTCTGGGCCACCAACCAGATCCTCACCTCGAACAAGGACGCGTCGGAGTACGCGGCCGATTCGAACCAGAAGATCCGCATCGACGGCAAGGAGATCAACATCTCGGCCGGCGACAACCTCGAAATTATCATTGACAAGATCAACAATGCCGGGTTAAGCATTCGGGCGTCCAAGGGCGGCCGCAACAACCTGATCATGGAGACCACCACGCCGCACCAGATCTGGCTCGAGGACGTGGAGAGCGGCCGGGTGCTCAAGGACCTGGGGCTTATCAACACGGAGTTTCCGGAGCCGCCCAACAATGTCGATCCCACGGTCACCATCGGGGGGATGTCGATTTTCGAGATGATCATCCAGCTGCGCGACGACCTGGTGCGCGGCGACCAGGAGCTTGTGGGCGGGCGCGACATCGGCCTCCTGGACCTGGCGCTGGACAATATCCTCAAGCACATCTCGGCGGTTGGCGCAAAGCAGCAGCGGACCGACGAGCTGGTGAAGCGGACCGCCTTCGACAAGGAAAACGTATTGACGATGCTGTCGAAGTCCGAGGGGATCGATTTCGCGGAGACCATCATGAATTTCAAGTGGCTCGAGTCGGTGCACCAGTATGCGCTGGCGGTGGGCGCGAAGACCATCCGGCCCACGCTGATGGACTTCCTGCGATAGCCACCTCATCCCCCGGCCCCCTTCTCCCGTAGGAGAAGGGGGTGTTACAATACGGAACGGTTCTCGTCTCAGAGCCCTCTCCTGAGGGAGAGGGCGCGCCGGAGGCGGGGTGAGGTGTTGCGAGTATTTTTCGTCGAAACAATAACGACAGGAGTTTCCGATTGTCAGTGAAAGTGAAGACGAAGCCGTTTGGCGAGATCGAGATCCAGGACAAGCAGATCGTGGAGTTCCCCGAGGGGATCCTCGGATTCGAGTATATCAAGAAATTTATCATCATGGACTCCTCCGAGAAGAGTCCCTTTAAATGGCTCCAGGCCTTCGACGAGCCGGACCTGGCGTTCGTGATTATCCGCCCGGCGGATTTCATGATTGAATACGAGCTCGTGGTGGCGCAGGGCGATCTGGAGGCGGTGGGCTGCGCGAGCGCCGACGATCTCCTGGTGTTCGCAATCGTGACCATCCCCGACAATCCCTCGGACATGACGGCCAATCTGCAGGGTCCCATCATCATCAATCCCGTGACACACATCGGTCGGCAGGCCATCTCGCTGAGCGACCGATACCGCGTGCGCCACCGCATTCTGGACGAGGTGAAGCGCGCGACCGAGGGGAGGGGCTAGGCATGCTGGTGCTTGCGCGGAAGGTGAACGAGAGCATCATGATCGGCGACGATGTCGAGCTCATCGTGATCGACATCAAGGGCGACCAGGTGAAGCTGGGGATCAAGGCGCCCAAGAAAGTGACCGTCCACCGCAAGGAGATCTATGACGAGATCCAGCAGGAGAATATCGCCGCCGTGAGCTCCGAGTTCAAGCCCGAGGCGCTGCGCGAGCTGTCCGACTTCTTCGAGCGGGAAAAGAAGGAGCGCGATGGCAACGATACAAAAGGCAGGAAGGCCTGATGGGAGAGGTTGCGGCGGTTTTTTCCATTTCCGGCGTTCTGCCGCTCTCGATTGCCTGCGCCGCAATATTCGCGTTGCGGGAGATCGCCGCGTATCGCGGGTCGCTCGGCTTCAAGTATCTGCTGACGCCGCTCATCACCCTGCTGATAATCGGGATCGCCGTGCTGTCGGCGGGGAAAGGGCTTACGGGCTATCAGTTCCTGATTGTGGGCGCCCTGACGCTTTCGCTCATCGGCGACGCCATGCTGATGATCGAAGAGGTGAACCTCTTTTTGCACGGGCTCGTTTTTTTCTTGGCGGCGCACATCGCGTACGTGTTCGCCTTTTCGATGGGATACGCCTGGCAGCCCTGGAACCTCGCTCCGGCCCTCGTCCTCGGCGTGTTGTATATTGCGTACAACGCCTGGGTCCGTAAAACGCAGGTGGCCGTGTATAGCGCGATTCTCATGCTGATGGTGTTTTTCGCGGTTTCGTCCTTCAACGCCGGCGCGACGACCCGCGCCGTCGTCCTGTGTGTCGCCGCCGTCCTCTTCGCGCTCTCGGACGGGCTGCTGGGGTACAATACCTTCGTGAAGCGCGTCCCCAATTCTACGGTATACACCTGGGCGCTCTACGCGCCGGCGCAGTTTCTCTTCGCCCTTTCCTGCTATCTGTAAGATCGTCTCGGCTTCGCTGCGTAGTTGCGCCTCTAGAGGCGGAGGGCAGTCTCGGGGTTTTTGGGGTATCCCCAGTAGATCTTCCAGGCGATCAGACCATCTTCCTCAATACGGGAGAGCACATAGTTTGAAAAGCGATAGTTATCGCATCTCATCCCTTGTGTCGCCTGTTTGATTATATCGGACAAGAAAAGCCGGGCCGCCTTCGCAATAATCAAAGAATCCGATTCCTTCAATACATTCCGTAAATCCTTTAAGTAATCCGCGTCGTCCTCGCTGAGGCGGACGTGGATTATATGCCAGTTCTCCTTATGGTCGCGGGCCTGATATTGCACCGAGCGTCCTATCCGTATGCGCGTGGTCATGTCGTGCATGCTCCGGTGAATGAGCATGCTGATAATCCGCCCCCGCCGCATGCCGGTCAGGGCACAGGCGTCGTCGAGCAATCGGAGTGTATTCGCATGCACATTGAGTGTGGTGTTTATGGCCATATCCGCCTCCATTTTTTAGTGTCTAATAAAATTACGAGTTTGAAGGCAAACCAGTGAATATTTTTCATGGGTCTGAGAAGGGAATATGTTTCAAATAGCGGTAAAATTGTTTTGACACCGTCCATGATTCCCCATAGAATCAATATGTGAGAGAGGAAAAGGCGGAAAATCAAACATGAGCTCGAACGATACATGCATCACCGACAGAGACGAGATCGAGCGAATCATCGACACAATCTTTACGAACCGTGATCTATTCCTTCGCATGGACGATGTGAACCAGCAGGTGGAGATGAAGGAGTATCGCGACGGATCGGTGACGCTCCGGACCCTGGAGCGCTTGAGCACCGCGGACCCGTGCGTCCTCTTCGCCCGGCTCGACGACAAGCTGTATTGCGCGCGGATCACGCCAACGTTCGATCCGAGCATGGCCGTGGTTGTCGACAACAGGTTCGAGTATCCGTTTTCGCTTCAGATGGTTCAGGTGATTACGGCTGCGCGTCGCGAAGAGCGCACATCACTCGCATCGCCGTCCGCGGGCGAGCGGCCCGCCATCATCATCACCAATCTCGTGTCCGATACGCTGCTCAAGGACTGTTTTACGGCAGGAAGGGATTGGGTCGAATATTTCAAGGACGCCATTCGGGGAAAGTTCACCGACCGCTATTCGTTCGCGCGCGTGTGTTTTTTGCACGAGCGATTTGCCGACGAGCGGATGAAATTTTTCTACCGCGAACGGACGCCGCTGTATATCGAAAACCTTCGCGAAACTCCCGCAACTGAGGCGGGGAAAACGCTCTATCAGTTTTACAAGATCACCATCTTCCAGAAAGACAAGGGGCTCAATACGCGGACCACGGTTTCCGAGGCGTCGGTGCCGCTGTTCTATAAGGGCGTATACCCGTTGGGATATCTGCAGGTGAACAATACCTCGCCCATCACCCAGGAGGAGTTCGTGATGATCCGCAAGGTGGGCGCGTCGGCCTCCGAGGCGCTGTCCGCTGCAAAGATCATCACCGCGGCGGTCGATCGGCTCGTGGTTGTGGATGTCTCCGCGGGCGGGCTCGCCGTCGCCTTCAAGGATAAATCCCTCCTGAAGTATTTTAAGGACGGGAATTATCTGTTCTTTACAATGCTCTTGCCGGAGGGACGATCCGCGTCAATGCTCGTCATCGTGCGGAATATTAGCATGACGCGCAACAACATCACGCGGGTGGGCTGCCAGATCGTCGAGATCGACGCGCTGGGCCAGGCGCACTACGATGAGTTCCTGGAGACTATGGGGTAGCGCTTCGAGAGCGCATGCGCCGTCCGCATCGGTGCAGGGCGGCCCCCTTCAATGCGCCGGTCACGGCTGCTCGAACGATTTCTCGATTTCATGCTTCTTCCAGTGTTGTATCGCGAAATCCCTGAACGACCGCGGGGCCTTCGCGAACGTCGGGTCCAGATTCATCTCCCCGCGGCCGCTCGGGTCGATCTCGGGCGAGATCCGCATGATACCGCGGATGGCGTACTTCTTCGCTCCCTCGCGCATGATGAGCTTCATCCCCGCCGGCGACACGTCGCCGCGGCAGGCGTGCTTGTAGAGAACGGTCACCTCGGCAATGCCGTTCCCGTCAAGGTCGGTGACGGTAAGCGCGCCGGGAATAAAGGTCGCCGTGAGGTCCAGCGGGCAGTTTCGCTCGAAGTCACGAATCGACCACACCCGCCTCCACGCCGGGGCGGAGCGGACGTACTGGTGCGCGGAGAGCTCGGCGTCGCGGGAATCCTCGCTGTCGCCCTTAGGAGATTTGAACGCGCCGGTCTGGCAGAGGACGACGATGTTCTCGCCGGTCGAGTCCGTCCAGCGCGCTCCATCGACGACCCTGCCCGTGCAGACGATCCCTTTCGGCAGTGCGGCTGCATTAAAGGGGAGCCGGGTTATGGCTGCGTGGGCGATCATCATGCCGCATCCGATGCCACAAAATGAGATAACTATCGCTTTTTTCATAGGTTTACCTAGCGGCTTTATAACGGGTCGCTGATTTCATGGTCAACCCCAATAAATTCAATAATACAAAATAATATCATCAAATATGTTGCAATAAAAACAAATATTTACAAATAGTTCGATTTTTCATTGACAGTTTCCGCTTAACCTCCCCCTATCACCATAACCACCCATTGTGAGGCTACCATGATTCTGGGGATTGATGCGGGCAGCAAGTTTATTAAGGTCACGTCGGTTTCGGACAATACAGTGCGGCATATCGATTACCGTGAGCATCATGGTGATCCCGCTGGAGCCGCCTCCACGCTTCTTGCGGAGATCCCGAATGCGCCGGCCATCGCGTGCACGGGGCTTTTCGGCGGGCACATCGCGGAACGCTTCCCGCGCGCGGTGCAGGTTGATGAGGTGTCGTGCATCATCGCCGCGCTGCGGCACCGGGAGGCGCGTGCGCATGCGGTGCTCGCGGTCGGCGCCGCGTCGGTGAAGCTGATCACGCTGGACGGAGAGGGGCGTTTCGCCTCGTACGCCGAGAACAGCCTGTGCGCGGCCGGCACCGGATCGTTTCTCGACCAGCAGATGAAGCGCATGGGGTTTTCGTATGATGATATCGGCGCGCTTCCGTTCGTTCCCGACCCGCCCGAGATCGCGACGCGGTGCGCGGTGTTCGCGAAATCCGATCTCATCCACCGGCAGCAGGAGGGGCACTCGCGCGCGGCCCTCTGGTCGGGACTGTGCCGGGGCGTGGTGATGACGATGCTGCACGCCGCGCCGCGCCTCGACGACGAGGCGGTGCTCATGTGCGGCGGGCTGTTCCTCAATCCGGCGGTGCGGCGTTTCACGGAAGAGCTCCTCGAGGGCGCGCGATTCATTGACGAGGGGCATTTTCTGGCCGCGCTGGGCGCGGCGATACAGCTTCGCGATGGTGGCGGGCGACACCGACCGGTGGGCGCACGCGGCGTGGCGCGCGCTGAGGGCGCGCGGTACGCGGGGTCGCTGTCGCTTGCGCGCTCCCGGCCCGCCGCATCGACGGCGATTCGCGAATACGCGGACGACGGAAACGAAATCAGGATGCACGCCCCCGTGGTTGACGGGGGATCGGCGCTGTTGGGCATCGACATCGGCTCGACGAGCACGAAGTGTGCGCTCCTTGACGCGTCCACGCGCACGGTGCTCGTCGACATCTATCGGAAGACCGGCGCCGATCCCATCGATGCGGCGCGGCGCCTCTTTCGGGCGCTCGAGTCGGCGCTCGCGGGGACGGACCTGCGCATCGTGGCCGCCGGGACAACGGGGTCGGGACGGCGGCTCATCGGCGAGATCATCGGCGCCGAGGTCATCGTCAACGAGATCACCGCGCACTTCCGGGGCGCGACGCACTTTCAGCCCGATGTCGAAACGATATTCGAGATCGGCGGGCAGGACGCGAAATATATCCGCGGGCACAACGGCTCGGTGATCGACGCCGCCATGAATTACGTGTGCGCCGCCGGCACGGGCTCCTTCATCGAGGAGCAGGCCGAGCGCCTGGGCTTCGACGTTCGTACGCTGGGGGAGTTGGTGCTGGGCCTGTCCACGCCTAACACCTCCGACCGCTGCACGGTGTTCATGGAGCAGGACATCGCCCAACTCCTGCGCAATGGCTATTCGCGCGAGGAGGCGATGGCGGGGGTGATCCGCTCCATCGCGAAGAACTATCTCAATCGCGTGGTCGGCGCGCGTCCCGTGAGCGGCGAGCGCATATTTTTCCAGGGGGCCACCGCGCGAAACCGGGGGCTCGTCGCCGCTTTCGAGTCGCTCACCGGCAAGGAGATCGTGGTGTCGCCCTACTGTCACGTGATGGGGGCCTTCGGAGCGGCGCTCATCGCGGGCGATCGGACGGGCGCGGGTGTGGGGACCTTTCGCGGGCGTGGCGTCTTCGAGCGCGAGATCGCGACCAGCCACGAGACGTGCGATCGGTGCGCCAATTACTGCCGCATAACCGTCGCGCGGGTTGAAGGCTCCGCCGTGGCGTCATGGGGATATCGGTGCGGCAAGGAGGCGGATGATCCCGCGCCCGCCGCGCGTCGGACGGACCATTTTGCGCGGGTCGCCCGCCTGGGCGCGTCCTGCGACGCGGCGAACGGCGGCGCGCGCGTCGTTGAAACACGACGGCCGGTCGCGGCGATCCCCGAGGCGCTCTCGATGCATACCTATCTGCCCCTGTGGCGGACCTTTCTTCATGAGCTCGGTTTCGAGACGGTCGTCGAGGGCGGGGGCGGCGCTGAGCTCAAGGAGGCGGCCGCGCAGGTAACCGACGCCGATTATTGCTACCCCGTGAAGGTGGCCCTCGCCCGTTTCGGCCGCTGCGCCGAACGCGACGACGCCGAATACGTATTCTTCCCGTCGGTGATGAGCGAAACGCGACAGGACAACGGGAAGCCGCGCGTCTTCTGTCCCTATGTGATCTCGTATCCGTCGCTGGCCAGGAGCCTGTTCGGCGGCCGGCGGGAGATCATCGCGCCGGCGATCGATTTCCGCTTCGGCGACGATCACGTGATCGACGAGCTCTACGACGCCTTTCGGGACCACGCGGACGATCGCGCCGCGGTTGCGCGGGCCTTCGCCGCGGGCCGCGCGGCGCAGTCGCGCTTTCTTCGCGAGCGCTACGAGTACGGACAGCGCGTTATGCGCGAGGCGGCGGCGGGCGGCGCGACCGCGATCGTCATGATCGGCCGTCCGTACAATCTGTACGACGGCATCATCAACCTTGGCCTGCCCGGGCGCTTTCACGGCCGCGGCGTCACGGCGATCCCCTACGAGTGCCTCATCGACCCTGACGACAACAGCGCGCCCGTGGAGCACGTCTACTGGAACTACGGGCAGCGCATTCTCTCGGCCGCAAAGATGGTGCGCGCGCTCCCGAACGCCTATGCGGTGTACGTGACCAACTTCGGGTGCGGCCCGGACTCGTTCATCCTCGGGCGCTTCGAGAAGCTCATGCGCGGCAAGCCGTACCTCATCATCGAGCTCGACGAGCACGGCTCCGAGACGGGCTATCTCACGCGCATCGAGGCATTCATAGACGTGATCGCGGAGGCG
Organism: Spirochaetota bacterium; assembly: GCA_029562645.1. GTDB lineage: Bacteria > Spirochaetota > UBA4802 > UBA4802 > JAKQUI01 > JAKQUI01. The sequence continues at coordinate 97,180 of JAKQUI010000004.1, read as the reverse complement.
CGCGTCGCGCCCGCCCGCCCGGCGTCGGAGAATCTCGACTTCCACTATCTCGCGCGCCAGCGTGAACGCACGGTGTGGATCCCGCAGATGCACGAGGTGATCGCCCGTCTCTTCGCCGCGGGTTTTCGCGCCTGGAACTTCCGCTCCGAAGCGCTTCCGCTCGAGGACGCGGACGCCTTCGAGACGGGCCTCAAGAACGTGCGCGGGAGCGAGTGCCTGCCGGCGGTCGCTACGATCGGCGCGTTTCTCAAGCACCTGCGGGACATCGACGCGGCGCCCGCCGAGCATGCGCTCTTTATGCCCACGGCCGACGGGCCCTGTCGCTTCGGGCAGTACTGCGTGCTTCATCGCGCGGTGCTGGACGCGAACGGTTTCGCCGAGGCGGGGCTCTTCTCGCCGACCTCCATCAACTCCTATATGGGCATGCCCGATGCGCTTCGCCGCTACCTCTGGGACGTGACCCTTGCCGGTGATCTTGTGTACAAGATGATCTGCGCACGGCGCCCGTACGAGATGACGCCGGGAAGCGTGGACGCGCGCGCCGAAGAGGCGATGGGATCGATGGAGCGCGTGATCGAGGCGCGGGGCGACGTGCGGGAGTGCCTCGGGCGCGCGCTTGAGTCGATCGCGTCGGTCCCGGTCGCCTACGAGGCGCGTCCCCTCGTCGGGATCGTCGGAGAGATCTACGTGCGCTGCAATCCGTTTTGCAACGATTCGTTGGTGCGCACAATCGAGCGCTGCGGCGGCGAGGCGTGGCTCTCGCCGGTGTCGGAATGGATCGCCTATACGCAGTACATGGAGCGCCACCTTGCGCGCTTGAACGGCGCCGGTCCGCTGGGCCGGCTCTTCGTGGGGCTCAAGGCGCGCTACATGCTGGGGCGGCTGCATCGCTTCGAGACATTCGCGGCGCCGTACCTGCCGGAGCGGACGGAGCCGCCGGTGGAAGAGGTGCTCGAGATCGGGAAGGCGCACCTGCCGATCATCTTCGAGGGCGAGGCGATCCTCACGCTGGGCCGCACCGAGGTGTTCCTGCGCGACGGGGCGGCCATGGTGATAAACTGCGCGCCGTTCGGGTGCATGCCGGGCAATATCACGAAGACCCTGTTTGCGCCGGTGCAGGAACGGCACGGGAAACCGGTCATCACGCTCTTCTACGACGGCGTGAGCGACGTGAACCGCACGGTGGGCATCTATCTGGAAAACCTGCGCGGCGGGATGCGCGTCGAAGAGATCGAGGCGCTGGAGAAACGCGCGTAAAACCGTATTTCTTCATTGAACTTCTTGACAGCGTAACCTCTCGTGCTTTTCAGTATAAAAAAACACGTCGAGGTTCCTCATGAAAGTACTATCTCGCCTTTTTCTTGTTCTTCCAATGGTTTTTTCACTCGTTTCATGCTCTTCGGTATGGTCGCGTGATGAGTGGTCACGATTAAGCAACAAGGAGTTCGAATTCAATTTTTTGGCGTTTAGAGGGTATCCGGGATCCTTTGTAAACTCTCCGGCCATTACGGATAATGACCTGGCGATTGCGTTTATCTCGACCGTTGACCTTGAAAGCGTCTTTACCGCCTTGGAGGCGAAACATGGTATTAAAATCAATAGAAAAAGATATCAGGATGGTTTTGTCAACAAGGGGCGGGTATTCGCAAAATCGGTAGGAACGACGAATTCGTTTTCATACTGGGGCCCGCTGCAGGCGTCGTCGACGTTGGGGCTGGAGTCGTTCTGGTCGGCATCGGAGGAGCAATCGAAATCGGGAACGAACTATATCGATATCAGCTTTCACCTTCGGGAAGCCATGTATGGATTTAAATACTCCATGATCAAGTTGCAATGTGACGTGAAGCTATTTGTCAATGGCCAAGTGCGGGCGCGCTATTTCGTCGAGTTTCCGCGCCTCAATGTTTGGTGGAAAACAAACATGGAAACGGCAAGTCCGCAGTACAAGAAGGCGTTATTGCTGTCCGCGGTCCAAGTGAAAATCGTGGCGATGGAGACCCTCCTCCGAATGATCCGGAGCGGAGAGTAGCGCGTCACTCCTGCACGTCGTTCGCGCTGAGCCCGTAGGCCTCGTCCGCCTCGCGGTTCCCGAGCGGCTCGACGTGTATCACGATGTCGAAGACATTGTCGAGCCGCTCCTTGATGCATTCCTCGATCGCGCTCGCGATGCCGTGCGCCTCGCTCACGCTCATCGCGCCGTCCACCTCGATGTCCAGGTCGATGACGTATAACGCGCCAAGGCGCCGGATCCGCGCGCGGTGCGGGTTGACCGCGCCGGTCACCTCGCGGACGGCATCGAAGATCGCCCGGTACGGGCCGTCCTGTTCGTGTCCGTCCATGAGCTCCACCGCGAGCCCCCGGAAGATCCGCGCCGCGCTAATCATGATCCACACGCCGATCGCGATCGCGATGATGCGGTCGATGATCGGGATCCGCCAGTAGTACCCAATCGCGAGGCCCGCGAGCACCCCCGCCGATGTGATGATGTCATTGAGCATGTTCTGCCCGTTCGCCATGAGCATGCGGCTCTGCGACCGCTTCCCCCAGTAGAACTGGCTGGCGGCAAGCGCTGCTTTTCCGGCGATGGAAATGACGGTCGCATACAGCGCCAGCGGCTCGGGCAGAGTCGCGGGCTCGTGATAGAGCAGGCGCTCCACGGTGAGGATCACGAGCTGTCCGCCGATGAAAAAGATGATGAACGCCAAGATCGACGCCGCGATGGTCTCGGCGCGGTGGTGCCCGTACGGGTGCTCGCGGTCCGGCGGTCGCGCGATCATGAGCGAGGCGGCGAGGGTGATGATGGAGATGGCCACGTCGGACAGGCTGTCGATGCCGTCGGCCAGGACCGCCGCGCTCCCGGCTACGGCTCCCGCCACGATCTTGAGCGCGGCGAGCGCAAGGTTGCCCGCGATGCTCGTCCAGGAGGCGATCTTTAGTGTGCGGGTTCTGTCCATGGTCAAGGCGTATTCCGTTCGAACAGGTTTGATCCTGGCGCATGTCTGCGGATTTGTCAATCACGAAGCCGAGGCCATTTCGCATCCGAAATGCGGCATGCGGGCGACGATCCGGATTTTACCGCTTCACATGGAAAAGGGCTTGAATTTCTATTCGGCGGTTGGTTCCATTGACCCTCGAGAGCATGACAGTATGTCACCACCCCCATTTGGAGGCGATGATGCAAACGTACGGTACCACCGCAATCGCTTTCATCATGCTCTTGTCTCTTCCGCTATTCAGTTCCCGCACCGCCGCTGCCGCCGATGTCTCCGCCGGCGCAACCGTCTGGTACGCGTGGTGGCGCGCCGCCCATTCCCAGGTCGATACCGATTTCGGAATCAGCAATGACCGCCTGCAAACGATGAGCGCCTTCATGTACGGGCCCGTTGTCTCGGTCAAGTTCCACGACGACTGGACGCTCTCGTCGCGTTTCATGATCGGGAATTTCGGGGTGAAGGAACTGGAGGGACGGGCCTACGGAACGAACTACGATACGTTTACAACGCGGTATCGGGTGCTCAAGTACGATTCGGATACGACGCTCGGATACTCCGTTTCCAGATATGTGCGTCTTTTCGCCGGCGTGAAGATCATGGGGTATCAGCGGTTCCTCAATCGGAGAAGCAATATCAACATCTATCCGTTTTCCGTTTTAGAAAACTATGTGTACATAACCGAGAATGCTTTTTCCACCACCTATGGGCCCGGCGGCGGTCTGGGGTTGGTTGCCCCGCTTGCCGATGGGTTGTATGCGAGCCTGAACGTCAACGGCCTGTATACCGTTGGGGAATCCCAGACGCGATTGTACAGCTATGTGCCCAACAGGCCGGTGCTTCTTGGCGGGAGCGATATCACGCGCTATATCAGCGGAGAGTTCTCAACCGTGGCCGATGTCGTCATGTGGGGTGGCAACATCGATGCGGCGGTTTCGTATTATATTCTGTCGGTGCGGACCACCGTCGCGATTGGCGGACGCTTCCAAATCCTCAAGGTGCTTGCCCGCGACCGCCGCGATGCGGTTACTCCCAGCGATGGGAGCGATCGCGACTATCAGGACATATTCGGCGGGATAACGGTGTCGGTGTTGTATTACTTCGGCGGATGATGCGTGCGGCGTGATCTCGTCAGTACCGCCGGCGTATCGGGTTGTGATGATAGTGCTGATAACTCGAAGAGGAGACATGACATGAATAAAACCGTAAAACGAAAATCGATTTTCGTGCCGCTCGTTTCCGCGCTCATGGTTGTCGCGTTTTCCGGCGCCGCGCTCGCCGTCGACCTCACCGTCGGCGCATCGGTCTGGTACGCCTGGTGGCAGTTCGCGACCAAAGAAAATTATGATAACGTCAGTAACGACGTCAAGGATAACGGCTTCATGTATGGGCCCTTGGTTTCGCTGAAATTCAACGAGACGTGGTCGCTCTCGACTCGGTTTATGACTGGGGCCTTCGGTTATGGGGAGGTAACCGGGTACGACTATGAAAATGACAGCACGTTTATCAGTAGAGAAAAAACATTCAAGTTCGATTCCGACACCATCGTGACGTATTCCATCAACAGAATGGTGCGAGTTTTCGGCGGCGTCAAATGGATGGGGTATAATTGGTATTCAAAGAACTGGTATTCATCGATCGAGGGGTACCCGAAATATATTGGTTATAAATCATATGAAAGCACCGTCGGTCCGGGGCTTGGTGTCGGATTTAGCATTCCGCTTGCCGACAGTTTCTATCTCATGATAAACCTGAATGGCGTCTACACGGTCGGAACGGAGGAGTTGGTGTCAACATATTACTTCTACGACCCCGACCGAAGAAATGATTCCGGCCCGCATGTTCAGATATTTGACCTCGTTTCCTGGGGCGGCAACGGTGACATCGCCTTTGCATATTATTTCTCTTCCGCGAAAACGACCCTTTCGTTGGGTTTCCGCTATCAGCAACTCAAGGTGGTTGGACGCGATCGGAAGGAGTATTTGGATACACAGGACCCCGCCATGGAACGGGACACGCAGGACGTGTTCTACGGTGTCACGCTATCAGCGCTGTATTACTTCGACATGTAGCATGCGAAACAGTGCCGCGAACGGCAATCACCAGCTCGGAACCATGCGGACGGGTTCGTTGACGCGCCACAAGAACAATACACCCGAGAGGTATTCATGATGCGACAGATGCGACGGCTTCCATTCATTGTCATTCCGTTTATTGTGCTCGCCCAGCTCTCCTGCGGCAAGGCCAAGCTCGCGGACTTCGTCTTTACGGTGCAGTCATCTATCGGTACGGTGAAGGTCGTGTCGCAGGGCGTGGCGCGCGCCGCGAGCATCGGCGAGGCGCTCGCGCTTGGTGATGCCGTCATCACCGACAAGGCCTCCACCGCCGACCTCCTCTACGGCGCAAAGGGGCTGGTGCGCGTGTACGAAAACTCGAACGTGCGGATCGCCTCCCTGCAGGAAAAGATGGCGGGCGATACCAGCCTCACCATGCAAAGCGGCAAGGTCTACGTGACCGTCTCCAAGCTCGTCAAGGGCTCGACCTTCCGCGTGAATACGCCGACATTGACCATCGCGGTGCGGGGGACGAGCTTCCAGGTGGCCGCCGAGCCGCAGCGGATGCGCGTGGTGGTCCTGAACGGAACGGTCACGGTCAATCCCGTGGTTGCGGACACGCCGGTCGTGGAGGCCGCGACCATGGTGGAGAAAAACCAGGCCCTGGTCGTGGACGAAAAGGCCATGAAAACGGCGATCGAGAAGAAGCAGGCGATACCCGTGGTGACCCTGAAGGCCGAGGAAGTCGAGGCCCTCCGGCGGGAGGTCAAAGAGATCAAGCCCGAGGTGATCGACAAGCTCGATGTTGAAACGAAGAAAGAGATCAAGCGCGAGGTGTTGCAGGTCACGGAGGACGCCGACGCTTCGGCGTCCCGCGAGGCGGAGGACCGGCTCCAAGCGGAGCGTGATGCGAAGCTCGCGAAAGATAAGGAAGAGCAGGGAAAGCGGGACGCCGGGCTGAAGGACGGTCAGGCGGCCGCTGCTCGCGATGCGGCGGCGCGTCAGGCCGCGCTGGAAAAAGAAAAACGAGATCGCGCGCAGGAGGCGGCGAACGCGGAGCGCATTAGGGCCGAGCAGGAGCGACTCGCGCGCGAGGCCGCCGAGCGGGCGAAGGCCGAGAAGGAACGGAAGGAAAAGGAGCGCGCGGGCAACGTGCCCAGCCTGTAGGAACGGCCGTCGTGTGCCGGGATAAAAGTATTTGCTTTTTCAATGCCGTGACGATGTGATGTGTCGGCGGGCGCAGGTCGCTCGCCGGTGATTTGCATACAACCCTGAAGGTGCCATCATGCCCATTAAATCAAAAATTCGCACCATCCTGCACTTCCCCAAGGACGGGATCATGTTCCGCGACATCACCACGCTGCTCCTCGACGCGGGCGGGTTCCGCGACGTCATCAACGAAATGGTGGAGCGCTACAAGAGCGTCGAGATCGATCTTGTGGTCGGTCTCGAGGCGCGCGGCTTCATTCTGGGGGGAGCGGTGGCCTATCAGCTCGGCAAGGGCTTCGTCCCCATCCGCAAGAAGGGCAAGCTCCCGGCCGAGAAGGAGTCTCACGAGTACGAGCTGGAATACGGGACCGATATCATCGAAATCCACAAGGACGCCCTGAAAAAAGGAGACCGCGTGCTCGTCGTGGACGATCTTCTGGCCACCGGCGGGACTGCGCTTGCGAGCGCGCATCTCATCGAAAAGGTCGGCGGGAAGGTTGTCGAGATGTCCTTCATCGTGGACCTGCCGGACGTGGGCGGTCGGAAGCGCCTGGAGGGGGCGGGCTACAAGGTCTTTGCGCTCTGCGAGTTCGAGGGCGATTGAGCGCGCCTCACACCTTCAGGAACGCATAGCGCAGCACAAACACGATCCCCAGCACGATGACCAGCGGCTTGATCTCGCGGATCTTGCCCGTCGCGATCTTGAGCGCCGGGTAGGAGATGAACCCGAAGGCGAGGCCGTCGGCGATCGAGTAGGTGAGCGGCATCCCGATCATAACCAGGAAGGCCGGCAGGTATTCGGTCACGTCGTCGAAGGCGATGTCCCTGATGCTAATGACCATCATGGAGCCGACAATGATGAGCGCCGGCGCGATGATCGGGTAGAACGTCGTCCCGCCGACCGCGTATCCGCCGCCGATCATCCGCGCGAGCGGCTCAATGAAGATGGCGAGCGCCAGGAGCAGCGCCGTGACGACCGCGGTGAGGCCCGTCCGCCCGCCCTCGTACACGCCCGTCGCGCTCTCGATATAGGTGGTCACGGTGGAGGTGCCGAAGAGCGCCCCGAAGGCCGTCGCGGCCGAATCGGTGTGCAGGATTCGGTTGATGCGCGGGATGGCGCCGTTCTCGTCCATGAGCCCCGCCTGTCGCGTAACGCCAACGACGGTGCCCACCGTATCGAACACGTTCATAAAGAGGAACACCAGGATCAGGGGGACATAGTCGAGCGAGAGCGCCTTGAGGACGTCCATCTTCGCGAAAACTGGCATGATGGACGGCGGGCCGCTCACGATGCCGCGGTAGTTCGCGATCCCGGTCACGAGGGCGATGAGCGCGCAGACGAGGATTCCCAGGAGGATCGCCCCCCGGATCCTGAAATACGACAGGACGGCGATGACCAGCACCCCGAGTATCGGGATGATCACGTGCAGCTCGCGGACGCTGCCGAGCTTCACGATCCCGCCCGGCGATTTCTCGATGATGCCCGCGAAGACCAGGCCGATGAACGTGACGAACAGGCCGATGCCCACCGTGATGCCGGCCTTGAGCGACGGCGGAATCGTGTTGATGATGATCTCCCGCACATTGAACAGCGACAGCGCCAGGAACAGGATGCCGGAGATGAACACGATGCCCAGCGCCGTGTCCCACGGGATCCCCATCGCGACGACCACCACGTATGCGAAGAAGAAATTCTCGCCCATGCCCGGCGCAAGCGCGAGCGGATAGCGGGCGTAGAGGCCCATCATGAGCGTGGCGAGCGCCGAGGAGACGCAGGTCGCTACGAGCACCGCGCCGAAGTCCATCCCGGCGGCGGAGAGCACGGCCGGTTGCACGAAGATGATGTAGGCCATCGTGACGAAGGTGGTGGCCCCGGCGGTGATCTCGGTGCGAATCGTTGACCCGAGCCGGGAGATTGAGAAGAAACGGTCGATGAAGTTCATGCCGGCACCCCGCATGCGGTATTGTCGATCGGGCGGCGGCCCCGCCCCGGTCGACGGTCCGATTTGATCGCGCGGCGGAAAATTATCAAATGAAATTTGCGAAAAAAATCACCGGCGGGTGATGCCGAACAGGATGAAGCGGACGATGTCGTCCAGCGCCGTTCGGATGTCCGGAACGTCCCTGTAGATGATCCACTGGAGCACGATCTGTTTGATGTTGCCCAGGATCGCGTAGGAGATGATGTCCGCGTCGAGCCGCGCGATGGTGCCGTCGCGCATGCCCTCAGCCAGGAGGAGCTTGATGGCGCCCAGGATCTTCGCGTAGAATTCGTTCACCTTGTCGTCGAAATCGTCGTCGTGCCCGAGCGGCGCGGTCACCAGGATCGTCGTGAGGTCGCGGTTGCGCTCGATCGCGTCCACCAGCGCGAGCGACATCTCGCGGATCGCGCCCACCAGGTCGTCCCGGCGGTCCGCCTTGGAGATGTTGATGCCCAGGATCGCCTCCTGGAGAATATCGGAAAAGCGATCCACCAGTAGGCGGAAGATGTCCTGTTTGTTCCGGAAATGCGCGTAGAAGGTGCTTCGTACGATGCGGCATTCGTCGATGATGTCGGTCACGGAGACGTTGTAGTAGCCCTTCTCCGCGAAGAGCGTCGTGGCGTGCCGGATGATGAGCTCGCGCCGCTCGGCCTTGTTCATGGCGTCCGTCCCGCGCCGCGCGCCTCTCCATCGCGCGCGGCGTCGGTGAAGGGAAGCGCGTTCTGTGCGATGCCAAACATCGGCGAACTCTAGGGCCGCTCCCGCGCGGACGGCGTATCGAGATACCACCGCGCCATCCGCGCGAGTCCCGCCGGATTGTCGAACCGCTTGGTGAAGCCGCTCGCGCGGACTTTGGGGGCGTCGTGATAGGTCTGCGTGCAGAATTTCTTCACGCGGTTGGTCGAGACCGGAAGGTTTTTTCCCGTGAGGGCGATGAGCGCGTCGAACGGAAGCGCCATCAGCCACGCAAGCCGGTAGGGAACGGTGATCGTCCTGCCGCGCCCGAGCGCGCGCGCGATGATGTCGGAGATCTCGCGGCTCGAGAGGTGCGGCTCGTCCGAATAGCTGTAGGTCTCGACGCCCGCCTTCATCCGTGCGGCGAGGAAGAGGGTCGCCTCGACCAGGTTTTCCACGTAGGCGATGGACTTGATGTTGCCGCCGGCGCCGATGTTGAAGTATTTCCCCGAGGCGATCTGTCGGAGGAGGTTGTACATGTTCGCGTAGTTGCGGGGGCCGTATACCACGACGGGACGCATGATGAGCAATCGACGTTTTGTGTCCTCCCGCGCCCATTCGCGCAGCACCCGCTCGGCGGCGAGCTTGGAGGCGCCGTAATCGTTCGTCGGGCGCGGTTCGGTGTCGTCCACCGTCATTTCGTAGTCCTCGCCGAAGACGGCCACGCTGGAGTAGAAGACAACGTCCCTGACCTTGTGTTTCGCCGCCGCCTCGCAGATGACGCGCGCGCCGTTCTCGTTCACGTCGAAGTACTCCTCGCGCGATATCCCGAAGTCGTGGTGCGCCGCGGCTAGATGGATGATGGACGAGCAGCCCGTGATCGCGCGCTCGACGTCCGCGGGGTTGCGCACGTCGCCCTGGATGTGCGCGCTGTGCAGGGGGTGCGCCGGCGCGACGAGGTCCAGGTTGTTGACGGGCGTGTCCGTGAGGCGCTCGTGGAAATGCGATGCGATAAATCCGGAACCGCCGGTCATCAGAATCTTCTTTTTCATGTCCCGTGTCCTTGATGGAATTCTTTCACTGCCCCCAGAGGGGCGTTACGCGCGTGTTCCCGCCGCATTGTCTCGAGCGCACGGAGGAGAGTGCGGGGATACGATCTCCGCCACCATTTTTTTCGCCTGCGTCTCACGCGAGAAGTTCCGGATGATGTATTCGCGGTTGACGCGCAGCGTTGTTTTTCTCGCATGCACGGTGCGAAGCGCGGCTGCGAGCGCGGCGCCGCTTGTCGTCTCGAGCGCGATGCCGCCCCGGGCGCCGGCGATGACCCGTTCGGCCTCGCCGCCGCCGCCGTAGATCACCGGAAGCCCCATCGCCAGGTATTCGAATATCTTCACCGGGAGCGCGGTCGCCTCGAGCGGCGAGGGATGGCGGATGGACAGGCCGACGTTCGCGACCCGGATGTACGCGGCCACCGCACGGTGGGACACCGGATCGACGAGCGCGACATTGCGCAGCCGCGCCGCGTGCGCGGCCACCATCCCGCGCTTTTCGCCGTCACCGACGAACAGGAAGAGCATCTTCGGATGGGTGTGCTCCAGGATCGCCGCGGCCTCCAGCACCGCCTCGATGTCTTCCGCCTTGCCCATGGTTCCGCTGAACAGGACGACGAACCTCCCGCGGTAGCGCGCGGCGATCTCCCGCCGGTGCGCCTCGTCAGCGCCAAATCCGATGAAGTCCGCCGAGACCCCGTTGTAGATGACGCCGAAGCGCTCACGCCCGATGCCGCGCGCCGCGATGCGAGGATTGGACGCCATGATGAAGTCGATGATGCTCTCGCTCACGGTGAACACCCGGCGCGCCCGGCGGTAGAAACGAGCCTCGAGCGCGAGCAGGATCCTGCCCGGAAGCGAATCGCGCTTCACCAGGCCGCTTAGCTCGAAGAGGCTCACCGGATAGGGATCGCGGACGTCGAGGACGTAGTCGCAGCGCCGCACGAGCGAGAGGAGATAGACGGGGATGATGGCGAAAAATGACGGTGAGGAAACGATGAACACGGTGTTGCGCAGGAACAGGAAGCGCAGGCAGTACTGACCCAGCATGAAGGCGAACATGAGCTGGTTTCCGAGCTTCGACACGAAGGCCTTCGACCAGTTCGTCGTATACAGCCTCGTCACGGGCTCGCCGAACTCGCCCGTCTCCGAGGTTTGAATTTTGCGTCGATAGCGGTGCGGCTTGACGCCGGTCGGGTAGGTGGGAAAGGAGGTGATCACGCGATAGTCGACCGAGGGCTCCCGCATGAAGGCGCGGGAATATTCGCGCACGCGGTTCACCGCCGCCCCGAGCTCCGGCGCGTAGAACGAGCAGATGAGCACGACGCGGGTCATGGGCTGAAGGCCTTGATGCGCTCGACGACCGTCCGCGCGTCCTCCGGTTCCAGGTGCTCGCCCATGGGGATGCTCAGGAGCGTGGAGTCCGCGCAATTGGCGAACAACGCTTCGCCGTGCTGGTTCAGATAGCGGTACGCGGCGAGCTTCGGCAGGGCGATGGGATAGTGGATCCCCGTTTCGACGCCGCCCGCCTTCAGGTGCGCCTGGAGCGCGTCGCGGTGCTCGGAGCGGATCACGAACAGGTGGTACACCTGCCGCGCCCACTCCGCGCGCTCCGGCAGCGTGATGAACGGAACATCGCGCAGGTGCTCGAGGTAGTAGTCGGCGATCGCGATGCGGCGCGCGGTCCACTCGTCGAGATGGGCGAGCTTCACGGACAGGACGGCCGCCTGCAGGCCGTCGAGGCGGGAGTTGCGGCCCTCGAACTCATGGTTATACTTCTCGACGCGGCCATGATTGGCGATCATACGGCAGCGGCGGGCGAGCGCCGCATCGTTGGTCACGATCGCGCCGGCGTCGCCGTAGGCGCCGAGGTTCTTGCCCGGGTAGAAACTGAACGCGCCGATGTCGCCGATCGCGCCCACGCGCCGCCCCCGGTATTCCGCGCCGTGCGCTTGCGCGCAATCCTCGATCACGAAGAGGCCGTGCCGTTTCGCGATCGCGAGGAGAGCGTCCATGTCGCAGGGATGGCCATAGAGATGCACGGCGATGATCGCCTTCGTCTGTGGGGTGATCCGCCGCGAAAGGTCGTCGATATCGATGGTGTAGTTCCGCTCGTTCGCGTCGCAGAAGACGACGCGGCACCCGGCGCGCGTGACCGCCTCGCTGGAGGCGATAAAGCTGTTCGCGGGGACGATGATCTCGCTCCCGTGCGGGAGGCCCAGCGCCTCGATCGCGATCTCGATGGCGTCGGTCCCGTTGGCGACGCCCACGCAGTGTTCCGCCCGCTGGTAGGCGGCAAAGGCCTCCTCGAAGCGCCGCAGGTGCGCGCCGCCGATAAACGAGGTGTCGGCGATGACCGCGCCGATCGCGGCGTCGATTTCGCCCTTAATCGATTGGTATTGTTTGGCGAGGTCGAGAAATTTTATCATGTGGATTGCCCTGTGCGAAAGAGGTGAATGATCGCCGGCGGAGCGTATTTGTCAATAAAATATGTTCTTGATCCGCCGGGCGGGGTTCCCGGCGGCGATGATCCCCGGCGCGACGTCCTTCGTGACCACGCTGCCGGCGCCCACCAGAGAGCCCGCGCCCACGCGCACCCCCGGCAGCAGCGTGCAGTTCGCGCCGATCTTCGCGTTCGGTTCGATGACGGCGCCGCGAAGATTTTGTTTGGCCTCGGGGGATTTCGGGTAGCGCGCATTGGTGATGACGACATTCGGTCCGATCCAGCACTCGTCCATGAGCTCGGTGAACTCGGGGATGAAGACCTGGGAGTGGATGCGCACGCCGCTGCCGATGGTCACGTGGTGCTCGATCACCGTGAGCGTCCCCACGCTCACGTCGTCGCCGATGCGGTTGAGCTCGCGGATGTTCGCCTTGTTGCCGGTCTGGAACCCCGCGCCGATCACGTTCCCGGCGTAGATCACCGTATGCGAGCGGATCACGGCCCCGTCGCCGATCACCGTCTCCTCGCCGGCCTGTCCCCGGAAGGGCGCCCCGATGATGCAGAAGTCCTCCACGGTCACATCGGCGCCCAGGCGAACGCCGGGATGGATGATGGCGCTCGGCGCGATCATCGCATGCCCAGACGGCACTTGTTGGGGGAAAAGCGCAAGAGGACCTCGCGGCCCGTTTCCATGGATTCGTACATCGCCGAGATGAGCTCCAGGCTCCGTCGCCCCTCGAGACCGTCCACCAGCTGCTTGGTGTTATTCGAGATCGAATCGACCACGTGCTCGTAGTAGGCCTGGTGCCCGAAGCCGTACACGTTTGGCGGGTTCACGGAGAACTTCGAGAGCACCTCGTCGTCCCCGGCGATCGGCTCCGTGAAGTTCCACACCTTCATCTCGTTCACCGCGAAGCCGCCGATCTCGACCGTGCCCCGCTCGCCCAATATCGAGATGGACCCCTCGAGGTCCTTCGGGCGCGCCGCGGTGGTCGCTTCGATCACGCCCAGGGCCCCGTTTTTAAACTTGAGCGTCACCACCGCCGTGTCCTCGGTCTCCACGTTCACGAGCGCCGTGATGCCCTTCGCGAACACGCTCTCCACGTCGCCCATCATCCACTCGAGCAGGTCCACGTGATGGCTCGCCTGATTGGTGAGTACGCCGCCGTCGAACGCCCAGGTGCCGCGCCAGGCGTCCTGGTCGTAGTAGGCCTGCGTGCGGCACCAGCGCACGCGCACGGTCCCCAGAACCAGTGTTCCGAAGCGCCCGGCCTCGAGCGCCCCCCGAAGTTTTTGCACCGGAACATTGAAGCGGTTCTGCTTCACCACGAAGAGCCGGATATCGTTCTCCGCGCAGGCGGCGATCATGCGGTCGGCGTCGTCGAGGGTGAGCGCCATGGGCTTCTCCACGATAATGTGCCGGCCGTGTTTCGCCAGGCGAATGACGTGCTCGGCGTGGCGTCCGCTCTCGGTGAGCACCGTGACGGCGTCGATCTTCTCGCGCGTCATCATCTCGTCCATGTCCGTATAGTGCGGCACCGAAAAGCGCTCGCCGATCGCCTTCGCCTTTTCCGGGACGATATCGCAGACCGCCGCGAGCTCGGCGCCCGCGATCTGTCCGAACCCCAGGAGCTCGGAGTGCCGCTTGGCGATCCTCCCGCAGCCGACCAGCGCGAACCTAAGCATGATGGACCACCTCCCCGACGAGCATCGACGCCGTGATCCCGCGCCCGTTGTGCTCGCGAATGTAATCGAGTATGCGAATGTAGATGTCGTTCCAGCCCGCGAACTCGCGGTCGTAGAGCGCGCGGTGGTGGAAGTTCACCGCGATAGTTCCGCCGACGTCCCTGGTTTCGTCCAGGACTTTTTGAATGCGCGCCCAGGCCGCCTCGCGATCGCCGTCGTAGTCCAGAACGGCGGTGTCCATGATCACGAGGGGTATCTCGATGAGGTCGAAGGCGGCTTCCGCCGCCATGTCGTAGGGGCGGTACGGATACGCGACCCCCGCGCGAAAGCCGATGGCGTCGGTGTAGCCGACGCTGCTGTCGTAGACGAGCCCCGCGCGGACCATCACGCGCCATGATTCGGGGATGGACAGCATGAGATAGTGGTTGCGGCAACCCGCGATGGGGCGGCCGATCGCGTCCTCGATGGCGCGCCGCTCGCCGATGACGGCCTTCGGATCGTGAAAGGAGTAATAGTTGGTGTGCAGGCCGACCTCCCATCCGGCGGCGGTGATGTCGCCGAGCATCGACCGGGCCTGTGCGATCGAGTAGCGCGCCCCGAAGCGCCCCCCAGCGCCGGTGATCATGAAAAACGTTGAGCGAAATCCATAGCGGCGCTCGAGGTCGATGTAGGCGGCGTAGTTGTCGTAGGGATTGCCGCGCGCGAACAGTCGGCCCAGCGTGAACAGTCCCATGCGCAGGGCCGATGCGATCCTGCCGCGCAGGAGATACTTCACCGCGCGCGCTGCCCGGTGTAAACAAACATGGATATTCTTGTCGGTGATGTTGTCCACGTCGTGCGAGAGGACTACGGTGAAGCGCCGCGGATCGGTCCTGAGCCGCTTCCCCTTCGCGCGGGCCGCCCGCGCCAGCGCGCGCTTCAGCGTGAGGGCGTGACGGTTTACCACGGGGATGTCGATCGCCGCGCGTTCGGTGAAGCGCGCGAGGAAGCGTCCCTTGCCGTCCCGCCGGCCGCCGTACTCCTCCGCGCAGGACAGCAGCGCGAACGATTCGGCGATGATGTCATCGTCGATGGCGATCGCGCCGCGTCGGCGCCGTGCGATCGCGGGTGCGCCCTCCGGGCGGATCCACACATCGCAGCGGGTATGCGGTTCCGACGCGTACGAGACGGCAAGCGCGTTGTCCGGCGAAACGCCCGCGACATCGAGCAGGGTGCGGAAGGCGTATTCGCACCGCGTCCTGCGCGGGCCGTCGCCGATATCGGTGATCAAGCGGACCATGGGGGCGGGCGCCTAGGGAAGCTTCCTGAAGCGGTAGATCAGGTTGCGCTGCGTGCGCAGGAGCGAAAGCGCCATGCGCGTAACGGCCGAGCTCTTGCGGATGATGTGGTAGGGCCGCTGTTCGCCCCCGAAGGCGCGGAAGAAGCGCTCGATCGAGGGCACGGACGAACCCTCGAAGTTGAATTCGCGGCTCACCGTCGCGGCGAACCGGATCGCCTCCCAGATGACGAGCGAGGTCGCGCCGCTATTGCGGAGCGCCGGATCGCCGCCCCCCATGAAGTAGTAGGCGCAGCGCGCATCGTGCACGATGTAGGCCGCGGCGTGGATGCGCTTCGCCTCATCGACGGCGAAGAGCATCTTTCGCGCATTGCGCGCGGCGAGCGTCCGTTCGATGCCCAGCACGAAGTCCTTTCCGTAGCTCACCTCCATCGACTGCCGCTGGAAGGTCATCCGGTGCACCGCGTAGAAGTCGTCGATGGTCAGCGCGTCGGTAATGGACACGCCGTTTTTCGCCGCCTTGCGCACGTCGGTCTTGATGTTCGTCTTGAAATCGTCGAAGAGCGCATCGACCGCGGAGAGGTCCTCGATCACATAGGTGCACCCGATATCGAACGAGAACCCGGCCCATTTGAAGGGCAGGGCGTTCGTGAAGTGGTAGCTGAAGCCATAGTCGAAGAGCCTGAACCTCGGCAGGGACGCGACGATCTCCTCGACGATCTCGATCTCTTTCGAATACCGCGTGGCGTTCTTCAGATCAGAAAAATCCCCCAGCAGCACCCCCAGGACGGTGGTGATGGGCGGGTTCTTGTAGAGCGTGCCGTAGTAGCGCGGGAGCGCGATGCCGCCGATGATGCGCCCGCTCCCGTCCTCACAGGCGAGGATCGAAAAGTCGGATGACACCGTGGAGAGCCACCAGCTCTTATTGAACAGGCTCCCCTGCGGCGATGTATCGACGAAGGCGTCCCAACGCTCGTATTCCTCCTGCGGGAGGATGCGTGTTTTTACGGTTCGTGCCATGTGTTTTTCCGAATGGTGATGCCGCCGTGGTACCGGGACACGGGGGAAATGTCAAGTCCGTTGTCCCCGTTGTCCCCGTAGAGACAGGGCAGTGCCCTGTCTCTACGGGGACAACGATCCGCCCATGCGCCATCGACGCCAGCGATATGCTATTGCCGAATCGCCCAGGATGAGCTTCGCCAGGCGCCGAAGGCGGATCAGGACCATCTCCAGGGGGAACCCGATGAGGTAGCGCGCCCGAACGCGAAGCGGGAAATACGCACGCGCCACGCGCCACCGCTCGAGATAGTTTCGCTCTCCGCTCGAATACCCCTTCCCGCCGATGCGATAGCGCGCGACGGGGCGGTCAACGCGATAGCGGTTGCAGGTTCGCGTCGCGCCCAGCCGCATGAAGCGGACCAGCCAGTCGAGGTCGGCCATGAGTTTCAGGTCGGCAGAGTAGGCGCCGACCGCCTCGAAGGCCATTCGGTTCGTGAACAGCGACTGATGGCAGACCGGCGTATCGTAGTGGAAGTCGCGTAGCCGCAGCTCGCCCGCCGACGACAGAATCTCCCGACTCTGCGCGTCAACGACGATCGTGTCCCCGTACGCGATGCCGGGGGCATGCGCATCGAAGCGCGCATCGCAAAACAGCGCGAGGACATCATCGCCGGCGAAGCGGTCCCCGGCGTTCATGAACGAAAACCAATCGCCCGTTCCCAGCGCGATCCCCTTGTTCATGGCATCGTAGATGCCGCGGTCCGGTTCGCAGATCCAGAGGTCGATGGCGTGTTCATGCGCGCGGATGATGTCGACAGTCCCGTCGGTCGAGCCGCCGTCGATAACGAGATACTCCACATTGTCGTAGGTCTGCTCGAGGACGCTGCGGATGGTGTCCTCGATGTCGGCCGCGGCGTTGTACGACACGGTCGCGACGGTGACGAGCGGGAGTCCCGGGCGCGAACGCTTGACGAAACCGTTCATGCGGAGCCCGCCGCGCATCGCGGCCGATGGCGTTTTGTCGTCCATTCCGGCGGACCGTGATCGCTCGAGCAGGCGGGTGGTGGAGAATGGCGGTCGTGCCATGATGCGCCCGTCCGCCTAGCGCGACGGCACGGTCTGTACGTACCACTCGTAGGCGTTCGCGATGCCGTCGCGAAGCGGGATCTTCGCCTTCCAGCCGAGCGCGGAGAGGCGCGAGACATCGAGGAGCTTCTTTGGCGTGCCGTCGGGCTTGGTGGTGTCGAAATACAGCTCGCCCGTGAAGCCAACGATGTCCTTCACGGTCCCGGCCGCCTCGCGAATGGTGACATCGGCGCCGTAGCCGATGTTGATGAATTCGCCGATGTCCGCGTAGTCGAAGTTTTCCATCAAGAATACGAAGGCGTCGGTCACGTCGTCCACGTGCAGGAACTCGCGGAAGGGGCTGCCGGTCCCCCACACGGCGACGCGGCCCTTCGTGATCCCGAAGGTTTCGATGAGCCGCATGATGTCAGCGTCGCTCATGGCGCCGTAGCGGTCGGTGCGCTCCCAGAAGTTGAAATCGGCGCGGATGGCCGCGAGATCGTTTTTTTCGAGCAGCGTCCCCAGGTGGAACTTGCGGATGAGCGCGGGGAGCACGTGCGAATTATAAAGATCGTAGTTGTCGTTGGGGCCGTAGAGGTTCGTGGGCATCACCGAGATGAAGTTGGTGCCGTACTGCTGGTTGTAGTAGCGGCACAGCTTGATGGCGGAAATCTTGGCGATCGCATAGGGCTCGTTGGTCTCCTCGAGCGGGCCGGTGAGGAGGTAGTCCTCCTTCATGGGCTGCGGGGCGAGCTTGGGGTAGATGCACGACGAGCCGAGGTTGAGGAGCTTGGTGACGCCATGCGTGTGGGCCGCGTGCACGACGTTGGCCGCGATGGCGATGTTCTGATAGATGAACTCCGCTACGTAGGTGCTGTTCGCCGCGATCCCGCCGACGCGCGCGGCCGACATGAAGACGTATTCCGGCGTGTGCGTCCGGAAGAACTCGTTCGTGGCCGCCTGGTCGGTGAGGTCCAGCGGGTATTCGGGAACGCGCCGGTCCCCCGCATTGTCAACGCGGCTGGTGTGCGAACTCGCGATGACGTTCGTGTATCCCTTCTGAAGCAGGGTGCGGATGATGGCGGCGCCCACCAGGCCGCTCCCGCCGGCGACGAAGATCCTCGAGTCCTTATTCATGGAAGCGCATCACCCGATAGCCGCTCTCGTGCAGGAGGACGCCCTTGCGCGCTTCTCTGACGTCCTCGCGAACCATCTCGCCAACAAGATCGCGGAGAGAGCGCTTGGGCGCCCAGCCGAGCTCGCGCTTCGCCTTCGAGGGGTCGCCGATGAGCAGGTCCACCTCGGTGGGGCGGAAGTAGCGCGGGTCCACCTCGACGACGATGGCGCCCGTTTTCAAGGACTTGAGCGCCTTCTCGGCGAGGGCGGCATCATCAATCGCTTTCATGAACGCATCTTTGTCGATAGCGGCGATTTTTCCCTTCTCGTGGACGCCCTCGCCCTTCCATTCGACCGAGACGCCGAGCTCGTGAAACGACATCTCCACGAAGGTGCGCACCGTGTTGGTCTCGCCGGTGGCAAGGACAAAGTCGCCGGGCGTTTTCTGCTGGAGCATGAGCCACATGCCCTCGACGTAGTCGCGCGCATGTCCCCAGTCGCGCTTGGAGTTCATGTTGCCCAGGAACATCATGTTCTGCAGGCCCAGGGCGATCCGCGCCGCGGCGCGGGTGATCTTCCGGGTCACGAAGGTCTCGCCGCGGTTGGGCGATTCGTGGTTGAAGAGGATGCCGTTGCAGGCGAAGATGTCGTAGGCCTCGCGGTAGTTCACGACGATCCAATAGCTGTAGAGCTTCGCGACCGCATAGGGGCTGCGCGGATAAAAGGGCGTGGTCTCCTTCTGCGGGATCTCCTGCACCAGGCCGTAGAGCTCCGAGGTGGAGGCCTGATAGAATTTCGTCTTGTTTTCGAGCTTGAGGATGCGGATCGCCTCGAGCAGGCGCAGGGTGCCGATGGCGTCGGCGTTCGCGGTGTATTCCGGCGTCTCGAAGGAGACGGCCACGTGCGACTGCGCGGCCAGGTTGTAGATCTCGTCGGGCTGCACGTCCTGGACGATGCGGATGAGGTTGGTGGAGTCGGTCAGGTCGCCGTAGTGGAGGAAGAACTTTACGTTGGACTCGTGCTGGTCCTGATACAGGTGGTCGATGCGGTGCGTGTTGAACATGGACGAGCGCCGCTTGATGCCGTGGATCTCGTAGCCCTTGTTCATCAGGAGCTCGGCGAGGTAGGCCCCGTCCTGTCCCGTGATGCCGGTGATGAGCGCTTTTTTCTTCATGGTTCCTCGGTCGGCGGTACGGATTCGTACCGGTAGTATTGTCTATGATAACCGCCCGGCCGCGTTATCCGTCAAGAAAAATATTTGACATCCACCGGGCGCGCCCTAGGCTCCCGATGCAATCCATGTACGGAGAAAAACGGACCACCATGATCGATCACGGCGCCCTCGCGTTGCCCCCGGAGCGGGTCATTATCCTCGATTTCGGCTCGCAGTACACCCAGCTGATCGCGCGGCGCGTGCGCGAGCTCGGCGTGTACGCGGAGATCGTCCCCTACTTCCACCCGCTCGACGATATCACGCGCGAGCGCCCCTCCGCGATCATCCTGTCGGGCGGGCCCTCGTCGCTCTACGAGGACGGCGCCCCGCGGATCACCGCCGACATCTTCGACCTGGGCGTCCCGGTGCTGGGCATCTGCTATGGTCTGTATGTGATCGTGGACGCCTTCAAGGGGACATCGCAACCGGCGCACTCGAAGGAGTACGGGCGCGCGACCATCACCATTGCCGGCGACTCTCCGTTGTTTCGCGGGCTCGATGCGCACCAAACCGTGTGGATGAGCCACGGGGACAAGGTAAGCGCGCCCCCCGCGGGCTTTGCGGTGCTCGCGAGCTCCGACAACGCCGAGACCGCCGCGATCGGAAACGACGAGCGGCGCATCTATGGCGTGCAGTTCCATCCCGAGGTGCACCACACCGTAAACGGCACGCAGGTGCTCAAGAACTTTCTCTTCGAGATCTGCGGGCTCAGGGCAACCTGGTCCATGAAATCGTTCATCGATTCGTCCATCGAGGCGATCCGCGCCGAGGTGAAGGACGGCACGGTCCTCTTGGGCCTCTCCGGGGGTGTCGATTCCTCCGTGACGGCGGTGCTTCTGCAGAAGGCCATCGGCGATCGGCTCTATCCGGTCTTTGTGAACAATGGCGTGTTGCGCAAGAACGAGGCCGCGCAGGTCATCGAGCGCTTCGAGAAACATCTGAGGCTCAACCTCATCTACGTGGACGCCTCGAAGCGATTCTTGAAGCTCCTCAAGGGCGTCGAGAATCCCGAGAAGAAGCGCAAGATCATCGGGCGCGAATTCATCAACGTCTTTAAAGAGGAGGCCCGGAAGATCGGAAGTTTCGATTTCCTGGCGCAGGGCACGCTGTACCCGGACGTGATCGAGTCGGTGTCCACCAAGGGGCCGTCGGACACCATCAAGAGCCACCACAACCGCGTGCCGGAGGTGCTCAAGCTCATCAAGTCGGGCAAGGTGATCGAGCCGCTCAAGGAGCTCTTCAAGGACGAGGTGCGGCGGCTGGGCCAGGAGCTCGGCATGCCCGACGAGCTCCTCTTTCGCCACCCGTTCCCGGGGCCGGGGCTCGCGATCCGCGTGATCGGCGAGGTCACGGAGAAGCGGCTGGATGTCCTCCGCGAGGCCGACGACATCTTTATCGAGGAGATCATACGCGCGGGACTCTACCGCGAGATATGGCAGGCCTTCGCGGTGTTCCTGCCGGTGCGCTCGGTGGGGGTGATGGGGGACAAGCGCACCTACGAGAACGTGATCGCCCTGCGCGCCGTCACCTCGGTGGACGCGATGACCGCCGACTGGGCCTCCATCCCGGACGAGGTGCTCAAGCGCGTATCCAACCGCATCATCAACGAGGTGCGGGGGGTGAACCGCGTCGTCTACGATGTTTCGTCGAAACCGCCGTCAACGATCGAGTGGGAGTGATTACCGCTTCGATTCCTTGATGACCCGCCGGAGCTCGCGGTCGGACTCGCGTTTCTGGATGGTCTTACGCTTGTCGTGGGTCGTCTTCCCCTTGCCCAGGCCCAAAAGCACCTTCACTTTCCCGTTTTTGAAGTAGAGCTTGAGCGGCACCAGCGTGAAGCCGCGTTCGGCCACCTTGCCGGTGAGGCGCTTGATCTCCTGCCGGTGGAGGAGGAGCTTGCGCTCCCGCAGGGGGTCGTGGTTGAAACGGTTGCCGTGCGCGTAGGGGGTGATGTTCATCCCCACGAGGAACACCTCGCCCTTCGCGATGCGCGCATACGACTCCTGGATGCTCGCCTGTTTCAGCCGGACCGATTTCACCTCGGTGCCCTTGAGCACCAAGCCCGCTTCGAAGGTGTCCACGATCTCGTATTCGAAGCGCGCTTTCTTGTTAACGACGATGTCGATGAAGGTGTCTTCGCTCATGGCGTTTGTCGCTTAGTCGACGTACTCGTGATTGCCGAACCGGTCATTGCGAGGAGCGGCCGCGACGAAGCAATCTGATTCGGTACGGGGAAAAGTCAATTGAAATATGGAATACGCATTGCCCCGCTCCAGTGCCGGATTGCTTCGCTTCCCTCGCAATGATCCAGAGGGTATCTCCTCGGTTGCGCTGAATGAAGCGCGTCATTCGCGTGATCGAAACAATCCCACGATCCCGCCGGCGGCGATGGCGACCGTTCCCAGCCACACCAACCATATCAGTCGCTTGAAGGAGATGTCAACCAAAACTGAAGGGGGCGCGCCCTCCGTGACCAGCAGGTGGATCTCTTTCGCGCTTACGTTCATGGACAGAAGCGCGATCTTCTTCGCGGGCGTACCGGGCAGGGCGGCGTCGTAGTTCCCCACCGCCTTTCCGTTTTCGATGATGAGGCCCGGCGACACCGTATGCGTTCCGCCCGCGCCGCGCACGCGCACCTCCGCGAGGATGGTGCCGGCGCCGGCCATCATGTTCATGAGCTTCGTGTCAAAGCCCAGAAACTCGAAGGCGGTTCCATCCGCGGCCTGCGGCTTCCCCTTCTCGAGATGCAGGCGGGTCCCGCCGCCGCCATCGGGCCGGTATTCGGCGGGGGCGATATAGACGTCGCGCACGAGTCCGCGGATCACGAAGGGCTCGCGATAGAGCGCGCCCGAACGCTGGTCGACAAAATACGGCGCCCTGATTGCGCGCTCCCGGCCGCCGTCGCGCACGGTGAATGCGAGCGCGGTCGTGTCGCGCCCGGTGATCCCGTCGAAGACGATCTCGAGGGGTCCGACCGCGGTGGTCGCGCCCTGCGTGAGCTCCCGCTGCGCCGTCGTCGAGTGCAGGTTCGAGGTGACAAATCCCACGACGAGGACGCCCACGCCACAGTGCGCGATCCGCGCAGCGATCGCCCTGCGGGAGGGCGCGCGCACGATCGCATGCAGCGCCTGCAGGGCCGCGAGGCTCCCGAATGCGGCGAAGAGATAGGCGAAGGCGTTCGTCGTGCTCCCAACGTTAAGCGCAATCCCGATGCCGATCGCGGCGCACCCGAGTATGGCGGCCGCCCATCGGCCGACGGCGCGGGGCCATGCGGCACGGGACGCGGCGATGATGAGCGCGAGCAGGAGCAAGCCGGCCGGGATGGAGAGGTTGTTGTAGAATTCGGCCTTCACGGAGGAGCCCTCCGGGACAACGATCCGCGACAGGATGGGCATGGAGGTGCCGATCAAAATGAACGCGGCATAGCCGCACAGGACCACGACGCCACAGGCGATGAGGTTGTCAAGGCCCAGCAGGGATTCGCCCAGCGGCTCGGCGGTCATCGAGGAGCGACGCCACAGGAACAGGGCGATCCCGCCGGCGGCCGTCGCCGCGATGAAAACGAGCAGATGCGCCGAGAGCCCGAGGTCCCCAAACGAATGCACGGAGAACTTCGACAGGACCCCGCTGCGGGTGAGGAAGGTGCTGTAGAAGACGAGCACGAAGGTCACGAGCGCGAGGGCGATGTTCGATTTGACGAGCGCGCGTTTTCGCCGATGGACGATGAGCCCGTGGACGAGCGCCACGGTCGAAAGCCACGGGACAAGCGACGAGTTCTCGACGGGGTCCCATCCCCAGTACCCGCCCCAGCCGAGCACCGTATAGGCCCAGTAGCCGCCCAGGAAGATCCCGATCCCCAGCGATACCATGGTGAACAGCGCCCACGGATAGGCGCGCGCCGCCCAGTCGGTGAAGTCGTTTCGGACGAGCGCGGCGATGGCGTAGGCGAAGGGCACGGTCGCGGCCGCGTACCCGATGAAGAGCACCGGCGGATGGGAGATCATCCAGAAGTTTTGCAGGAGCGGGTTGAGCCCGGCCCCATCGGCCGGGACGGCGCCGGGGGCGATCCGGTCGGGCATGGCGTCCCAGACGAAACGAAAGGGCGAGTAGTCGGGCATCGCGATGATAAGCAAGATGAAGAGCATCGGCACGGTGAGGACCGCGACGACGATATTGTTTTGTCCCGCGCGCGCCCGGTCCAGGACCGTCCCGATCGCGTAGAGGACGAAGGCCCACAGCAGAAAGGTCCCCTGTTGGCCGGCCCAGAGCCCCGCGATCTTGTAGGCGAGCGGGAGGTCGCGCGACGAGTAGTTGTACACGTAGGCGTAGGAATAGTTTTCGGTCACGAAGGCGGCGGCGAGGAGTCCCATGGCCGCGGCCATGGCGATGCCGCTTGCGGTGAAGGCGATCCGGGCCGGGCGGGCAGATCCGGCCGCGCCCATGGCGTCGCGCAGTCGGAAGACCAGCGAGATCGCGGCCGCCGCCAGCGCGGCGATCGTGAGAAGATGGCCGGCGTTCATGGGCGCTGTTCCGCCGTGTATTTCGAGGGGCACTTGACCAGGAGCTTTTCAGCCGCGAACCGGCGCGCGGCCGGATCGTACGATCCCATGACGACGGCCTGCTCGGCGTGCTCGAAGTTGAGCGGCTTCGGTCCGCGGTAGGCGATGTCCATGCGCTCGCCGCGATCGTCCGCGATCGTGAAGAGCATGGCGCCGTTTTCATGGCGGACCGGGGAGCGCGTGTCCAGCTTTCCGATGATCTGCACCGAGGCGCGGCCCGAGCGCGCCTCCGCAAAGCTCACGTAGGGCGTGATCGCGCCGCGCAATGAATAAAACGCGATCCCCGCGCACAGCGCCACCCCCATCCCGATGAGTATTTTGTTATTAATCTTCATGGCCCTGCTCAATGCGCGAAATCTTCCGGTCGATACGGTACAGGTACGCTCCCAGCCCAATCCACACGATGATCGATACGACGACAAGCGGAATTCGCTCGCCCGTGGCCGATGTCCCCTCGCGCGGCGGTTGGGTCGGTACTGCCTTCTCTGCGGCGCTGTCGCGCGTGCTGGCATGCGCGGCATCACACGGCGCGGCTCGATGAGTATAGCCATGCGGTGCGGCCGTATCGAAAAAAAGCGTCGCTGGAATAATAAGCGCCGCAGGCGCCATCAGCATGACGGTGACGAAGATGAGTGATTTCATGATGATCCCTCCCGGCGGTGCGCGATCGATGCGATACGGGCGCGCAGGTGCATGAGATACGCGTAGAGCAGCGTGAACGAGCAGACGGCGATCGCGAGCGTGATCTGCATGCGGCCGTCGAGGTGGACCTTCCGGTCCGGGTTGATCACGGGGTCCGGGTGGAGCGACGGGTACAGGCGCGGCATGACGAAGATGAAAAACGGCGCCGCCGCCATCGCGATGATGAGATACGACGCGCAGATGCGCCCGCGCGCGGGACTGCCCGCCAACGACGCGCGCAGGGAAAAGTAGGCCACGTAGATGAGCAGCAGGAAGGTGATGGACATCTCGCGCGGGTCCCAGTTCCAGTACGATCCCCACGCGGCGCGCGCCCACACCGCGCCGGTCGCGGTCGCCAGGACGGCGAACAGGAAACCGAGCTCGGCGGAGTGGTGCGCCTTCTCGTCGAGCAGGCGGACGCGCCCGGTGCGGTCGGCGAGAAAGGCGATCGCGAACGCGCCCGCGACCGCGAAGGCCAGCGCCGAGACCCAGGCGATGGGGACGTGGAGGTACAGGATGCGGCTCGACTCGCCCAGCACCGCCGCGGGGGGCGCCCACAGGAGCGACAGCGCGATCGAGAGCGGCATCAATAAGTAGATGCTGCGGAGCGCATAGGTGATGAGCCGTGCATGTGTCATTAGTGTTTCACCTCACCCGCCTTCCCCTCGACTTAGCTCGGGAACCGTCGGGCCGCCCTCTCCCACAGGAGAAGGCTCCGCGAAAAGTTACTCGCGGCACCCCCCTTCTCCTATGGGAGAAGGGGTTGGGGGATGAGGTGGCGATCTGACGTCTCATGTTTCGCATTTTCTGTCTATGGAAGTCCATTTCCCGCCCCGCTTTTCACAGGCGTCAATCTTTTCGGCGTCCAGTTTCGTTAGAACAAATAGCGCAAACAGATATAGAATGAACAATGTTGCGAGCGACAGGGCGGCAAGCAGAACGCATTTGAAGGCGATTCGCAGGATGATCCGCATGCGCCTGATGGGTGTGCCGGATGATGTTCGCATGGCGCAGCGGCGTCGTCGTCCGCGAAGGTCGCTACTCCTCCCAGATGTGCTCGAACAGGAGATACGATACACCGGCCATTGCGCCCGAAAAGGCAAGCAAAAAAAGGACGCTGCCCGAATCGAAGGGGCCGGGGCGCTCGAGCGAGCGAGCGGTCGCGCCGATGAGGACCCACAGCGCGGGGATGACGACGGGAAACGCGATGACCGTAAAGAGCGCGCCCCTCCCGCCGGCGCGCGCGACCATGGCCCCGAGCACCGTGACGGCGCAGGCGAGGCAGAGGCACCCCGCCGCGGCGATCGCGACGAAGGAATGGGGCGCGCGGACCTCGAGTTGCAGAAACACGACGAACAGGGGGATGGCGACCGCCTCGATGGCCGCCAGGAGCGCGATATTGAAGGCGAGTTTCGCCGTGAGCACCGTGTGGGGGGTCGCGTGCAGGCGCAGAAAGAGCGCCGTGCCCTGCTCTTCTTCCCGGACGAAGGCGTGGGCGAGGCCGTTCATCGCGGCGAAAAAGACGACGATCCACAAGAGCGCGGACTGGACGCGCGGCGCGGGGACGGTCCCCGCCAGGGCGATGCTCGCCGCGATCGTCGCGACGGCCGCGAAGGCGAGCGCGACGGAGAGCGCGTAGCGGTTGCGGAACTCCACCGTGAGGTCCTTGCGGATGTTTTTCGCGAGCTCACCCAAGCGCGGTCCTCCGGGAGCAGAGCGCGGCCTCGTCGGCGTCATTGGTGGCCATCACGATGATCCGCTCCGCGCGGCGCGCATCGATCTCGGCGCGCAGGAGCGCGCGACCCGCCTCGTCGAGCATGGCGCCCGGCTCGTCCAGGAAGAGCGCCGGCGGGTCGTTCACGAGCGCAATGGCGAGCTTGAGGCGCTGCCGCATGCCGGAGGAGTAGTGGCGCGTGAGCTTGTCGCGGTGCGGCCGGAGCGCGAATCGCTCCATGAGCGCCGCAGCCCGCTCACGTGACGATCCGCCGCGCGCCGCAAACAGCAGATTTTCCATGCCGGTGAGATCGGGGTAGGGCTCGACGCGCGGGCCCATGAACCCGATGCGGCTGCGGTCCGTGCGCGCGTCATCATCCCCGCCCGCCGTGAACAGGACCCGTCCCGCCGTTGGCCGCCGCAGCCCGGCGAGGATCTCCAGGAGCGTGGACTTGCCAGACCCGTTGGGCCCGACAATCGCGAGCGACTCGCCCGGGGCGACGGTCAGCGTGAGGCCTTCGAAGAGCGCGACGCGCCCGAAGCGCGCCGATACGGCGTGGGCGGCGATCGCGGATTCGGTGTTTCGCATAACGATGTTTCAGCCGGCCGGCGTCTCGCCGCCGTCGATCTGTCCCTGGATGATGAGCAGCTCGGCCTTGGCGATGCTGTTGGCGGGGTCGATGGCCAGGATCTGCTCCCAGACCGCCTTGGACTCCTCGGCCTTGCCGATCTTCATGAGCGCAAGGGCGCAGGTGGACAGGGCGTTCTTGAAATTCGGCCGGAGGGCGCAGGCCTGGCGCGCCGCGGCGAGCGCGTCCTCGTAGCGCTTGCTGTTGTAATGCGCCGCGGCGAGCATGTTGAAGGCGTCGGCGTCCTCGGCGTTGGTGCCGGTGTAGTAGGAGAGGTGCGTGATCGCCTCGTCGTACGCGCGCTCCTTGAAGAAGCACTTGCCCAGCAGGTGGTGGACCTTCGCGTCCCGGTTGTCGATCTTGAGCGCCTGCTTGAGCTCGGCGATCGCGTCGTTGACGCGGTTGTGGTAAAGGTGCTCGAGCCCGCGGTTTTTGTACTCGAGGAGCTCCCGGTAGGCCGGGTCGATCTCGACGAGCAGGAAGGTGACGTCGTCGCGCACCGGCGTCTCGCCGATGAAGGTGCGCCAGTGCTCGTGGATCGCGTTTTTCGCCGCGTCCAGCGGAAGCGGGAAGGTCTCGATGAACAGCTCGCGGAGGCGCGCCTGCCCGTACTCCTCGCCGTGGGAATTGCGCGCCTCGACCAGGCCGTCGGTGTAGAGGATGAGGCGGTCGCCGAAATCGAGGTAGTCCTGCTTCTCCTCGTACATCTGGTTGGCCTCGATCACCGCGCCCACGAACAGGCCGTTGGTGTCCCAGGTGTCGAGTTCATTCGTGCGCGCGCGCGCGACGAAGGCCTTCTGGTGCGAGGCGTTGGAGAAGAAGACCTCGTAGGACGGGCTGATGATCACGAGGAAGGCCGTGAGGTACTCCTGCGTCTTGATGATGCGGATCATCTGCTCGTTCACCTGGCGGAGGATGTCGCGCGGGAACTGCAGCTGCGCGGTGGCCTCCGAGAAGGTGATCTTGGCCATCGCGGTCACGAAGGCCGCGGGGATGCCGTGGCCGGAGGCGTCGGCCATGAGGACGCAGAGGTGCCCCCCCTTCATGGGGTAGATGTCGTAGAAGTCGCCCCCGATCTTCTCCATCGCGCGATAGAAGGCGACCATGCGGATGCCGTTGTACGACAGCGGCATGGGCGGCAGGATGTTCTGCTGGATGTCCATCGCGATGTCCAGCTCGCGCTGGATGATGAGGTCCTTCTGCTTGAGCTCGTCGAGCGCGCTGTTGAGCTCGTTGGTGCGCTCCTCCACGAGCTTCTCCAGGCTCTCGTTGAAGCGCTCCTGCGTCTCGCGCGCCTCGCGTTCCTTCTGGAGCAGGTCGTTCTGCGCGCGCATCTGCTCTTGGCGCATGAGGTTGATGCGGTCGCCCAGCGCGAGCGAGAGGATGATGGTCTCCACCGCAAGCCCCACCTGCCAGGCGTATTCGGTCAGGGGGGTGTGCGGCGCCAGGGCGAAGACCTTGAGCCCGTAGAGGCAGCCGCACAGGACCAGCATGGTCCAGGCGAGGAGATAGAAGCGCGCCTCGCGGTACCCGCGGCGGATCTGCACGAACCCCGCCAGGAGAAACTGCGGCGAGCCGATCATGCACAGGATCACCGACAGCTGGATCGAGTAGTAGTAGTCCACCACGAGCGAGAGAACGGCGCTGGTCATGAGCAGGACCGAACAGGCCAGGATGGAATAGTAGAGCGGACGAAACAGCTCGCGAAGGCGCAGGAAGGAGATGCAGAAGAATCCCGCCATGCCGGCGCCCACGCTCACGAAAAAGGAGATGGAGGTGCGGCTCCACCAGATCGAATCGCCGAAGTAGTGCGCGGAAAAACCGTTGATGCCCAGCTGCGTAAGGCCGTGGAGCGAGACGAGGGTGCCGCTATACAGGAGATAGTTCCGGTCGCGCGTGACGATGAAGATGATGAGATTGAACAGCACCATCACGACGATGATGCCGTAATACAGGCCGAAGACATGGTGGTCGCGCGTGATGTGGTCGCGGTACTGTCGCGCCTCCCGGACCTCGAGCGGGACCGGGAGCGAGTCCTTGCTCGCGACGCGCACATAGCAGACGGTCGGCCGGGCAAGCGGCGGCAGGGGCAGGGTGAAATGGCGGTTGAAATTTCCGCTTTTCGATGCGGGATTGAGCCGCCCCGATGCATGCTCGGTGAAGCCGCGCGCGCCGTCCGGCGTGTACAGGCGGACGTCGTCGATGAGGGCGTAGGGAAGCACCAGCAGCCATTCCCGCCGCGGATCGGCCGTGTTGTGCAGGGAGAAGCGGAACCAGTAGGTCGCGCGCGTGTAGCCGAAGTTGGGGACCGCGGCATCGAGCGGCCGGAATGAGCTGGCAAGCGATGGTCCCGCAACGTCGGCGACGGTGAGCGTTCCCGCGCGGTCCTCGAGGAGGTCGCAGCGCGTTCCGAGCGGGTAGCGGCTGCCGGCGTCGGTCAGGACGAGCGTTTCGGCCGCACGGGCGTCCGCCGGCGAGAGGAGCGCGGCCGCAATCAGCGCACAAACAAGGGTCGCGATGCGCGCGGTGTGGTGCAGGATCGTGGCTGGCATGAGCTGTATTTCCTTCACGGTGTTTCCGATATGAATATCCACCCGGCGAAATTTTGTCCACAAAATAATCGTGCCGGCGGACGGTCCCGGCGGCGCGATGAAGGCCGCCCGCGGGGCGAAGATTTTTTTGATGACGACGCGGCCCCCATCGTCTGTGATGTCGCCCGATGATACGAGCGCGAATGAGCCACCGGCGAACCCCCCTTCTCGAGCGCCTGCTCCCCGTCTCCGGCGGTGCGGCGGTGATGCTCGTCCTGTTCGGCTATGGCCTCATCAACAGCTTCTCCATGTCGTACATGGGGAACACCAGCGAGCGGGTGGCGCAGTTCATTATCAGCGGCTTCCTGGGGCATATCGCGCTGTTCATGGGGAAGATCCTGCTCGCGTACCTGGCGATCGGCGCGGCGCTGGGCATCGGGGCCTGGGCCGTCTATCGCGCCGCGGACGAGCTGTTCGATCTGGACTGGTCGGCGTTGCAGCGCTTCGTCGCGAACGCGGCCGCGGGCGTCCTCGTCGTCCACCTGTTTCTCTTCCGCGACATCATCGCATATCCGCAAGTCTACATCAACAATTTCCATGCGAAAAACGCGCTCAACCGTTTTGTCTTCGATGCCCTGACGGAGCACCTGTCGCCGGCGCTCTTTTCCGTCGCAATCTATTTTTCGATCGCGCTCGCCGTCGCCGCGGGGGGCTTCCTGCTGTACCGCTTCGACCCCCGGATCGCCCGATGGGGCGGCGCGCTTTCCGGTGCGGCCGTCATCATCACCCTGCTTGCCGTGAACCTCGACCTGTCGCGTCCCGGCGACGCGCGGCGTCCGAATATGTTGATCCTTCTCACCGACGCGCTGCGGGCCGACCGCCTGAGCGCCCTCGGATACGCGCGGCCCACGACGCCGCACCTCGATCTCCTCGTAAAGGACGGCGCGGCGTTCGAGAACGCCTTCATCGAGGCGCCGCGCACCTTCCCGTCGATGGTCTCCTATCTCACGGGGCAGTACGCCTCCACGCACGGCATCCGGCACATGTTTCCCGCCGCGCGCGACCTGAAAAAAGACTTCGTCGCGCTGCCGCGCATTCTGCGCGAGAGCGGCTATCGCACGGCCGTGGTGGCCGATTACGCCGGCGACGTCTTCAGCCGGATCGACTTGGGCTTCGAGGCGGTGGACACGCCGTTTTTCAACTTCAACGCCGTCATCGAGCAGGCGGTGCTGGACAATCACGTCTTCCTGCTGCCGTTTCTCACCGGTCGGGCGGGCCTGTTCCTTTTTCCGGTGCTGCGCGATTCGGCGACGTTCTGCCCGCCGCGCCTGGTGGGCGGGCGCGTGATCGAGCAGATCCGGAAGTCCCATGGCCGGCCGTTTTTCATCACCGCGTTTTTCTCGGCGACGCACTTTCCCTATGCGCCGCCGCACCCGTATTACGCGATGTTTCGCGCGAAGGGATACCGCGGCCCGTACCGCTACCTGAAGCAGCGCGAGCTCTCGCTCGACGGCGCGGCGCGCGCGGAGATCTCGGCGGCCGACATCGCGCAGGTGCGCGCGCTCTACGACGCCGGGGTCCGCGCCTTCGACGACGCCGCGGGCGACATCCTGCGCTATCTCTCGAGGAAGGGCGCGCTCGACGACACCATCGTCGTGGTGCTCTCGGACCACGGGGAGAACCTCTACGAGCACGAGTTCGGCATGGGGCATGGCGAGCACTTTCGCGGGTACCACACCATCCGGGTGCCGCTGGTGATGCGCCATCCCAGGCTCGTGCCCCGGGGCGCGCGGGTCCGCGATCTGGCGCACCAGGTGGACCTCGCGCCCACGCTGCTTGCGCTTGCTGGACTGCCCGCGCCGGATTCCATGGAGGGCGCCTCGCTCGTCCCGGCGCTGCGCGGTGGGCGTCTCGCGCGCCGATACGCCTACGGCGAGACCGGCATCTGGTTCGACAATGACCGCAGCGGCGTTCATTTCTTCCAGGAGCGGCGCATCCAGTATCCCGACATCACCGCCATCTCCGAGGTGGACCGCTCGTTCTCCAATCACATCGTGGTGGGCGACGCGTATCGCGACATCGTGAACATCGCCAAGCACCGGTATATTTTCGACGGCCGCTACAAGCTCATCTACATGCCGCGGCGCGAGGGCGTGGCCTACGAGCTCTACGACGCGCACCGCGATCCCGACGACCGCACGGACCTCGCGCGGCGCGATCCGGCCACCCGCGAGCGGCTCGCGCGCGAGCTTTTCCGCTGGATGACCCGAAACGGCGACGTGGTCGTGAAAAACGGCTTCGTGGTGCCGAGGTGACGCTCCCCGCTTCGCTTCACCGTAAATCGGCTTGACAGGATCGTTTTACGGAATAGAACTTTCTCATGAAGCTCCCGCGTTCTACCATGGAGGCGCTTGCGCCGCGCATCATCACGCGCTACATCATCCGCGAGCAGGTGCCCGCGCTCGTGATCGGCCTCCTGTTTTTCACCTTTATCATGATGCTCAACCGCATCTTCACGATCGCGGACCTCATCATCAATCGCCGGGTGGACGGCTGGCTCGTCTTTAAGCTCTTCCTCTATATGCTGCCCATCACCATCTCCTTCACCGTGCCCATGTCCGTGCTCATCTCGGCCGTCATGGCCCTCTCCCGCCTCTCGGCGGACTCGGAGATCACCGCCCTGCGGGCCTGCGGCGTGTCGGTGTACCGCATCATCAAACCGGTGCTGGTGTCGGGCTTCGTCGTCTTCCTGATGGTGCTGGCCTTCAACGAGACGCTCTTCGTGTACAGCAACCGCACCTACAACCAGCTGTTCGTGCAGATCCTGCGCTCGAGCCCCACCTCGGTCCTCGAGCCCAAGATGTTCACCACGGTGGGGGACAAGACCATCTGGGTGGGCCAGATCGAGCGCGAGGTCGAGCGGCTGGGGGACATCATGATCTACAACCGGAACCCCGCCGGCGGGTGGGACATCATCCGCGCCCAGGAGGGTCTTTGGAAGCAGAACGCGGACGGCAGCAAGTCGCTCATCATGTACCGCGGCAAGATTTTCTCCAGCGATTTCGACAAGGCCACCTTTTCGTACCTGGACTTCTCCAACGGCAGCGCCGAGGTGCTGATGACCGAGAGCAAGATCGACTACACCGAGGACCGCGACGTCATCAACCCCCATGAGCACGACTCGGCGGGGCTGCTCGCGCGGCTGCGGGCGCACCCGAAGTCGTACCGCAACGATCGGAACGTCGCGCTCAACTGGATCGAGTTTTTCAAGAAGCACGCGGTGCCGTTCAGCTGTTTCGTCTTCTCGGTCATCGGCGCGCCCATCGGGATCTTCTCCACGCGCAGCGGGCGGGGCGTGGGGTTTGGCGTAAGCATCTTCATCTTTTTCGCGTATTACGTCTTCTTCGTCGGCGGGCAGTCGATGGCGGTGCGGGGCGACGTCCATCCCGCGCTCGGGGTGTGGTTCACCAATTTTCTGTTCATGCTCATCGGCGTGCTCCTGATCGTCTTCAAGGAGCGTTTGGACACCGCGAACATCGATATACACGCGCTCGCGGGGCGCTGGCAGGCGCTCGTCGGGCGATTCAGGAAACGGCGGGAGACGTGAGCCGGCACATCGAAGCACCGGGAGAACCGTTATGAGAGAAGTGAGCATTTGGTACCTGACCGACAACGAAAGCGGCGCGTCGATCGCGCGCGGCATCGGCGAGCTGGGCCTGCAGGTTCGGACGATCACCGACGGCGACTTCGCCAAGGCGAACATCATCGCCGACATCATCAACCTGTTCGTGATCGACCTCAAGGGGACGGACCTCGAATCGGTCATCGACATCATCAAGCGCGACGCCCGGATCAACGGCTTCCTCAAGTTCGTGGTGCTGGGCAAGCGGCAGGCGAAAAAGGTCCACCAGGTGGCCGTGAACCTGCTCCACGTGGAATATCTCACGCGACCGCTGGGCCTGCGCGAATTCACGCTGCTGCTCGAGAAGACCATCGTGGTGGAGAAGTACCGCGAGATCATGAAGCTCATCTCGCGCGACGCGCAGGAGCGCATCGAGACCTACGAGAGCCTGGTGGGGATCGGGCGGCGCGACGCGTTCGACGTGAGCGCGCACCGCGAGGTCTTCGAGCGCATCATCGAGAACGAGCGCCAGCTGATGGCCGAGCAGAAGAAGCTGAACGAGACCCTGCGCGAGGTGTCGCTCCTGCGCCAGGCGGAGATGTTCGACGTGCGCAACCGCGTGAAGGCCGACGAGATGCTCTCCGAGCTCCGGCGCCACGAGCTCATGGACGCGAAGAACATCATCCGCGCGCAGGAGGCCGTGATCGACTACTCGTCGCAGGAGCTGAAGGACGCCGAGCGGTTCATCGACGCCTCAACGCGCGTGCAGGAGCTTTCGCGCGCCGAGGCGATCCGGCTCCAAGAGGAGCTCGCGTCCGCGCGGCGCGAGAACGAGCGGCTCTCCGGCGAGGTGAAGCGACTCACGCGCGAGCTCAAGCGCGCCGCGCGCGGGTAGCGTCCCGATGCGCCGCCCCATCGCCCGCCTAGGCCTCGCCCTGCTACTGGTCGCGCTGTGCGCCGGCGACGCGCGGGCCTGGCTCTTCGACGCGGGCCTGGAGGCGCGCATCGGGGAGATCCGCGCGCGCTTCCGTGAACGGCGCCTCATGGAGCTGTACGTGTGCTGCGTCGATCCGCGCTACAAGCTGCGGATCGAGAAGGTGGTGCAGCGCATGAAGGACGACCGGCGGACGGGCCATGCGATCGCCCGCCGCCTCGGGTTCGCCAATCACGCAGAGCTTGCCGCCGCACGCGACGCCGCCGTGGTGGAGCGGCTCTTCGCGCTCATCGTCCATCCGCCAGCCGAGCGCGTGCGCATCGACAATCCCGATTACCAGCGCCTGGGGCTTCTGCTCTCCCTCCTGTTTTCGTGTTTCGAGACCGGCATGGACATCACCGGACGCGACGTCTACCGGGACCGGGCCCGCGTATTTTTTTCCGGCGGTCGTCTTAAAATGGTTGCGTATTTCGTTTTTCTGGACGGTGCTTGGTATGTCACGGAAAAAAGCCTGCTCGGCAATGACTTCTAGGGGGCACAGGGACGCGTATGGAGTGGGAAAAGGTGCTGGCGAACGCCGTTCAGGACGGGAGGATCCGTGAATTGCATCTTCGCAAGATCCCCCGCCTCAAGACCTGCGCCAACTGGCGCGAGGTGGAGCCTATCGGCTGGATCGACTACAAGATGCGCTTCGCCCACTACAAGGGCGGTATCGTGAAGCTCAATAGCAAGATTTATTTCGTGACCGAGCAGACCCTCAACGCGCTCAGCGAGTTCATTTCCATCAAGTTCAAGACGACCCTCGCCGTCATCAAGGACTAGTCCCCGCCGACGGTCTCGTCCTCCTCTTCGAAGAGCCCAATCACCGCGTCGCGCTCGCCCGCAAACCGCACCACGTCGTCCAGGTGCTGCGCGCGGATGATGGCGTATTCCGGCGCGATGCGCTCCACGATGGCGTCCTTGAGCTTGCCGTACGAGAGCTCGTCGAGCAGCGTGGGCTGGTTCGAGTGCACGAGCACCGGGCGCGAGATCCGCACGTGGATCGTCTTCCCCAGCCATTCGGTGATGAGAAACTGCAGGTTTTGCGGGATGCCGTTGCGCGCCAGCGCGCCCAGCGCGTCGAGGAAGCGGTCGGGCGGCATGCCGCGCTTGTGCGCCCGCACGATGGAGGTGCGGCTGATCCGCGCGTGCACCATCAGGTCCTCTTTGAGGAGCTCGGTGTGCGTGAGGAGATGGAAGAGCGTCTCGGTCCCGATCTCACGGTGCGGAATGATGAGCGTGAAGTCGGGGTTGATGTAAATCGCCGCGGACGATCCGCGCGTCGCGTCGCGCGCAGCGCGCCCGGCGAGCTCGTGGCCGATGTCGGTGGGCGTCGCCCGCCCGGCGCTCATGGAGATCGCGCCGCACAGGACGAGGAAGCGAAGGCTCTCGTCGAAGGAGCGCACCGCGGCGCGCTGTTCGTCGGCGTCCGCGAGCCGCAGTGTGTTTTTTCCGCGGGCCACCAGCGAGGCCAGGTGCAGGGCGCGCAGGGACTCCGGCGTGCGCGTCCCGTACCGCGTCGCCAGGTCCAGCGCCTCGCGCGCAACGGCGAATCCGGGAATCGGCAGGGGCGTGCCGAAGAGCCCGCCGTCGTCCCGCGGCTCGTTGTTCCGGAGCAGCTTCCCGATCAGCCGGGCGGGGGAGTCGAGGTCGCCCGCGATCGCCTTGAGGCTCACGCGCGCGGCGTCGCGCTCGAGGGCGATGCAGCGCAGGCGGTGCAGGCAGTGGAGCGCGAGCTGCGCGGCGGCGTCCGGATCAAGCGGCTCGCCGTCGATGTCGGTCATGGGCGCCATCGCCTCGGCGATGCGCTTGCGGTCCACCTTGCGGAATTCCCGCTGCTGGGTCAGGAAGAGGCCTGTCGAGAGGATCACGTCGTAGGTGTGGAGCATGTTGAGAAGAAACCGGCAATGGTTGGACAGGAGCGGCTCCCCGGCGCCGGGATCCTCGCTCCGGTCCCCGAGTGTCGCCGCGAGCGCCTCGGGCGAGAGCGCGCAGTACAGGTGAAACGGCGACGCCAGGACCGGAAATATCTCCATGATGTTTTTCTCGGCCAGATCGCGGATCGTCTTCTCGCGTGCGGCGCCGGAAACGACGCTCCCGACCGTGTCGTAGGGGATGATCCCGCCGCGAGCGGCGGCGGCGGCAAGGAGTTTCTTCGACGCGCGGTCGCCCGGAAGCGGCAGCGCCGGGACGGAGCCGGTCGCGAGCCTCGCGAGCATGTCGCCATAGCCCGCGGCGAGCTCGGCGGGATCGCGGGACGCGAGGAGCCGGCGCACCTCGGGGAAGACGATCAGGCGGTCCATGCGGTTGTGGATGCGCTGGCGGTTCTTGAGGATGTGCGCGAGGAGGCGCTTCGCGAGCGCGCCGGCCGCCTCCTCGATGAGGTCGGCCGGGAGCCGAAGCTTTTTTTCCATCTCGCTGTAGGTCGCGCCGTTCTCGTCGTCGGCCGCGGCGGCGAGCACCTGCATCTCGCGCGGGTCGAGATCGCCCAGCACCGCGGCAAGGCCGTCGTAGGTGAGCAGCCGCGCGGCGAGCGCGGCGGAGGCGCTCTCGGAGGAACCGGCCGCGCATCCGAGCAAACCGGCGATGCGCTTGAGGTCTTCCGGAGAGAGCCTGCCGACTGCTTCGGTGATCCTGCTCATTGATGGCCGTGCGCGCTGTAAAAAATTGTGGACATGGAATAGGCGCTATTCTATATAGTTGCAATCATTTCTGCAATAACAATTAGCCTGTAGACGCCGTTTTTTACTGCCCAAGGAGTTACAAATGCTGCAGCATCTGCGGTACGGCGGAACCGTGGCCGAGCGGGCGGAGTTCCCGATCATCACCGGTTCCGGCGCGTACAAGTTTTTATTCGTCCGGTTCGGCTATCTCGTCATCCTCATCTACTCGATTTTCTTCCTCGCGGTCGCCATACCCTTCGAGGGGACCTATTTCATCGGGAGCTTTATCGCCACGCTCTTTCTGGTGCGCTTCGTCAATCTCTGCGTGATGTTCGCGCGCTACCGGAACGGGCGCATCGCCGTCGACAACGGGGCCATCGCCGTCACCGACGCGAGCGCCACCGTCACGCTGCCCTCGTCCGACATCACCTTTCTCGAGGTGAACCCGATGGGGAACCTCGTGATTCGCCAAAAGTACGACAAGACCGCCTTTCCGCTGGTGCTGCTCACCGATGAGGACCAGTCGAAGCTCCTCGACCTCTTCGAGGACATGGCGCCCAAGAAGACCGCACTCACGAGGAAGGTGATCGATTTTTTCGACGCGATCCTCGTGGCCTTCATCCTCGCGATGCATATC
This sequence comes from Spirochaetota bacterium, assembly GCA_029562645.1. GTDB lineage: Bacteria > Spirochaetota > UBA4802 > UBA4802 > JAKQUI01 > JAKQUI01. Next base: position 59,415 of record JAKQUI010000004.1, on the reverse strand, counting down.
CGCCAGTATATCGTCCAGGCGTATTTCATACCCACCGGTTCGATGGAGGACACGCTCCAGATCGGCGACCACCTGCTGGTCGAGAAGATCACCTTCGGTCCCATCATCCCCCGCATGGCGGGCATGAAGGACAAGGTGCACCTGCGCATGCTGGGCCTGCGCGACATCAAGCGCGGCGACATCATCATCTTCAAGCCGCCGCACGAGGAGAACAAGGACTTCATCAAGCGGTGCGTGGCGCTGCCGGGCGACGTCCTGAACATCAAGAACGGCGCCGTGTTCGTGAACGGGAAAAAGGCCGTCGAGCCCTATGTGCGCGGCGCGACCAGCTATCGCGGGTTTAGCGACCAGAAGATCGAGGGCGTGGTCCCGCCCGGGAAGCTGGTGGTCCTGGGGGACAACCGGGAGAACTCCTACGACGGTCGGGGGTTCGGCTATCTGCCGATCTCCGAGGTCAAGGGCAAGGCCTTCATCCTCTACTTCAACTGGGATCAGATCAAAAATTTCGACTTCTCGCGGTTGGGGTTGATACGATAGCGCGACGCGACCGATGAGCCAGGGCGCGTTCAACAGGCGGGTCTACGTTATCGGCATCATCGTCGTCGGCATCGCCTTCACCTACGTGTACAAGATGTTCGAGCTGCACTTCTCGGACCGGGTGAGCGTCGGCGCGGGCCGACGCGCCAATGTCCGGCGCGGCACCATCACCGACCAGCACGGCGCCATCCTCGCCGTGAGCATCGAAAAACACTCGCTGTTCGCCAATCCCGAGGAGATCGCCGATCCCGCGGAGGCCGCGGCGTTTCTCGCGCCGGTCCTCGGGCTCCCGCGCGATTTCCTGCAGGCGCGCCTCATGCGCAAGAAGCGCTTCGTGTGGCTCAAGCGCATGCTCGAGGACGATGTCGCCGAGGCGGTCCGCCGACGCGCCCTCAAGGGATTGCACCTGAAGCGGGAGTACGACCGGGTGTATCCGCACGGGACGCTCGCGGCCACGGTGATCGGCTTCGCGGACCGCGAGGGGCGCGGTCTCGAGGGGATCGAGTACCGCTTCGACCGCGAGCTCGCGGGCGCGCGGAGGGCGCGCGGCATCCCCGGCGTCCGTGCTGAGGCGCCGCCGTTGTGCGATATTTCACTCACCCTGAGCCGCCCCGTGCAGCACGCCGCCGAGGAGGCCCTGGCCGACGCCTGCCGGGCCGCGCGGGCGAAGCAGGGGTCCGCCCTGGTCATCGAGGCGCGGACCGGCCGCATCCTCGCCATGGCGAAGTACCCCCTCTTCGACCCCAACGCCTATGCGCAGGCCGACGACGACGAGCGGCGCAACTTCTCCATCGTCGATTCGTTCGAGCCGGGCTCCACCCTCAAGGTGTTCGCCATGGCCGCGCTCCTGGAGCACCATCCGGCCGTTCTCAAGGCGTCCTATCGGTGCGAGGGGTACGTCGAGATCGCCGATGTCCTTATCAACTGCACGCGGATTCACGGGCGGCTCGACGCCGACGGCGTGATCGCGCACTCGTGCAATGCGGGTATGATCCAGGCGATGAAGCCGCTCACGCGCGAGCACCTGCACGACCTCCTCGCGCGCGTCGGATTCGGCAGGGCCGTGGGGGCCGACATGCCGGGCGAATCGGAGGGGCTGCTGCGCCCGGTTGCGGGATGGTCCGGCCTCTCGAAGTATTCCATATCCCTCGGGCAGGAGATCTCCGTGACCTCGCTGCAGCTGGCGGCCGCGTTCTGCGCGCTGGCCAACGACGGCACCTACGTGGTCCCCTCCGTCATCGAGTCCGTCACCGACGCGGACGGCGTCCCGGTCCGGCGCTTCTATACCCGGACTCGGGGACAGGTGATCCGCCCCGACATCGCGCGGCGGCTCGTGAGCATGATGCGCGGCGCGGTGAGCGAGGGGACCGGCGCGCGCGCGCGGCTCGCGCAGTATCAGGTCGCCGGTAAAACGGGGACCGCGCAAAAATCCTCGAAACAGGGCGGCTATGCGCCCAACAAGTACATCGTCTCCTTCGCCGGCATCGCGCCGGCCGAGCGGCCGGACCTGTGCGTCCTGGTCGTCATCGACGAGCCGGCGGGCGAGTTTTCGGGCGGTGACCTCGCGGCGCCCGTGTTCGCCGGTATCGTCCGGCGCGCGCTGCCGCTTCGCGGCGTGAAGGCCGCGCTCGTTCCGGCCGCCGAGCCGCGCGCGAGCGTGTTCGCGCCGCCGCGCCTGCCGATCGCCGTGATGCCGGACCTGCGGGGGATGTCGCTCTCCGAGGCGCTGTGGGTGCTGGTGGAGCTTCAGAATCGGTACGGGGCGACCTTCGCGATCACGGGCGGCGGGACGGTGCATGCCCAGGAGCCCGCCGCCAATACGGCGCTTTCGGGAAAGGAGCGGATCACGCTGTTTCTGAAATAAAGAGCGCGATGGCGTGATTGTCACTGCGATGAAAAGCGATCACATCGTGCACGTCGCGCAGGGCGGACGGGCAACGGGATTATCTCTCGATGAGCTTGAAGAAGGCCAGGATGATGCCGATGAAGGCCGGCAGGAACCAGATCAGGAAGGTCAGCCGTTTTTCTATTGACTCGAACCGGGACTCGAATTTTGATTCCAGCGAATTGATCCGAGTGTCGATTGCGTTGAATCGAACGTCCTGCTCCTCCACGAGCGATTTTTAAATTCTGAGAGCCGCCGAGTGAGGATGTTCTCGAAGCGCTGCTCGCTGATCTCGATGATCTCGTCCTTGATGTGTTTGTAGTCGTTGAAGGAGATGGGAGCCGCCTTCTTGGTGCGTGTCTGCATGGGCATGCTCCGTTTCATGAGAGTATGCTGCTCATTGTACGTCTGTTTGTCAACCGAAAGTAACATCATAGATACGAACGATGGAACCGGTATTTCAAAAAAATATGTCGATCCTCGAACGGAGCGATCCCGCGCTCGCGGCGCGCATCGCGGCACTGGGCGACGATCCCGCCATCGTCGTCCACGAGTCCCGTGACGGCAATCGCGTGCCCGAGCTGCGCGCGGAGGGGAAAACCGTCCTCCTGCACAGCCGGTTCGATCCCGTCAAGGAGGCCGGGCGCCTCCTCGCCGACTTCGATCCGCAGGAATACGACCTGGTGATCGTCTTCGGCGTCGCCTTCGCCTACCACCTCGAGGCGCTCCTGCCGCGGCTGCGGCCCGATGCGACCCTCCTGGCCCTGGAGCGGCGCGCCGGGACGCTGCGCGCGGCGATGGCGAGCCGGGACCTCGGCGCGCTCCTGGCCGACCGCCGGGTGCGGCTGGCGGTGGACCCGGACGAGGAGGCGCTGGTGTCGCTGCTCTCGTCGGCCTCATCGTATCGCATAACGTTCATCACCCATCGCGGCTCGTTCCAGGCCGACCCGGCCTACTACAACAATCTCGTGCGGCTCGTGAAGGCCTCGCTCTCGCGCAAGGAGGTGAACATCGCCACCCTCGCGCGCTTCGAGAAGTCCTGGAGCGCGAACATCGCGCGCAACATCAACGCCATCGTCGCCGGTCCCGGCGCGGGCGCCTTCTTCGGGCGCTTCGCGGGCGTCCCCGCGATCGTCGCGGCCGCGGGCCCGTCGCTGTCGATGAGCATGGACTTCATCCGGGCCAACCGCGACCGCGCCGTCATCGTCGCGGTGGACACCTCCTACCGCATCCTGCGGAAGCACGGCGTCGAGCCGCACTTCTGCCTGTCGGTCGACGCGCAGCTGGTGAACGCGCGCTACTTCGAGTGCGATACGCGCACCCGGGCGGTCCTGGTGGCCGATCCCACGGTGCACCCGGCGGTGCTGCGCCTGTTCCGTTCGCGCGCGGCCGTCGCCGGCATGGCCTTCCCCATGATGAAGTGGATCGACGAGATCGCGGGGGGGCGCGGCGAGCTCGCCTACGGCGGATCGGTGTCCACCAACGCCTACGATTTCGCGCGGCGCCTGGGGGCCTCGCCGATTGTCCTGGTGGGGCAGGACCTCGCCTTCACGGGCGGGCGCGCGCACGCGCGCGGATCATACCTTGAAGAGGAGGTGTACCTGCGGGTGGGGCGTTTGTGGACGATGGAGTCGTTCAACCGGCGCCAGCTCACGGCGCTGCCGAAGATCCTCGTGAAGGGCATCCGCACCCCGTCGGTGCACACCAACCAGAAGATGATGATTTTCCACGGCTGGTTCTCCCGGCAGAACGACGCGAACCTGGTGAACGCGACCTACGACGGCGCGCAGATCGCCGGCGTCCGCTCGGTCGCGCCCGAGGAGATCGCGATCGGCGAGCCGCCCTTCGACATCGCGGCGCGGGTGGACGAATGCTACGGCGCGTGGAGATCCGGCGACGGCGACGCCGCATCGGCCAAAAAACACTTGCTCAAAAAGGTTTCCGCGATGCATGATGAACTCCAGGCGCTGCTTCCGGTGCTTGCGCGCGCCGAGACCCTTTCCGGGGAGCTCGTCGCGCTCGTCCGTCGCGGTTCGCGGGACCGCTCGCGGTTCGAGTCCATCATGGGCCGTCTGGCCGAGGCCGACCGGGCGGTGGAGTCCACGCGCGACCTGAAGGACATGATCGGGTTCACCATTCAGCGGGTGATCCACACCATTACCGAGGGGTACGAGATCGACGAGGCGGAGGGTGTGGCCGGGGACGACGAGCGCGCGGCGCTCCGGTCGCAGTTCATGTACCGGGGACTGCACGAGGGCGCGCGCTACAATCGGAAGCTGTTGCGAACCATGATGACGCTGCTCGCGAAGGGAGGGAGCCAATGAATACGAACGTTATACACGCGATCGTCCATATCCAGAACTGGGGGGAGAGCTCCGGGGTCATGGAGGCGCTCGTGCGCAGCAAGAACGTAATCTCGGTGTTCCACGTGATGGGGCGCGCGAGCTACCTGGTGGACGTGAACTTCGACAGCAAGGCCGAGCTCGAGGTCTGGATCAACCAGGTGAAGGCCATACGGCTCGCCTCGGGCGTGCCCGCGATCATCGCCATTCGGACGCAGAAGGTGATCGAGGCGCACAAGCAGAAGCGCGGGTTCGACCTGGCCAGCTACCGCAATCTGGGGCGGATGTTCCATTTTTTCCTGAACATCGACGTGCCGCACCACGACGAGGAGACCGTGGCCCTGCTGCAGGGGTCCGACATCGTGCACACCGTCCTGCATGTCCAGGGCGAGCATTCCTTCGTCGCGGAGATCATCACCGAGCGCTACGACGCCTACAAGTCGCTGCTCAAGTCGCTCAAGGGCGCGGGCGGCGTCAACCACCTCGAGACGCAGGAGGTGATTGCGGTGCACAAGTACCGCAACCAGGTCTTCGACGAGACCGGGAATCTCACCTACCCGCGCGAGGATATCCGGGAAATGTTTTCGTTGTAACCCCCTCCGTGTTGATACGGTAAAAGGATGCCAATGAACAAGAAGCCGGCGGAGCCGCATATCGATGATCCCGTGAATTACGCGCGCGAGGTGGTGGGGCGCGATCCCATGGCCACGCACCTGGGCATCGCGGTCGAGGAGGCGCGCGAGGGGTACGCCCGCACGGCGCTCACCGTGCGCCCCGAGCACCTGAACGCAGTGGAGCGCGCGCACGGGGCCACCGTGCACGCCGTGGCCGACCAGGCCTTCGCCGTTGCGTGCAATTCGCTGGGGACGCTCGCCATCGCCGTGAGCATGAAGATCACCTACGTGTCCGCCGCGCGCGACGGCGAGCGCATCGTGGCCGAGGCGACGCCCGTCAATATCGGCCGCAAGGTGAGCGTGTGGCGGATCGACGTGCGGGTCGCCGGCGGCGCGCTCGTCGCCTCCTGCGAGGGGATCGCGTATCATAAATGACCGAGCGGCCGTCCGCGCCGACGCGATTTCGCGCGCGGGACAGGGGCGCTTCGTTGGCCCCACAGTGCGCGACGCTGGGCTGGCGATCACCCTGTCCGGGTTGGTTCCCCGTTAGCCATGCGATGATAGCGCACCGTCAATAACCCTTCGTTCATTCTCCTCCATCCCGTCGGCCGGAAGATAGATCGCAAAAACGCTACCCGCTCCCGGTTTGCTCGACACATCGACGAAACCGCCGTGCTGCGCGACGATGCCGTAGACGATGGAAAGCCCGAGCCCGGTGCCCGCTCCCGGCGTCTTCGTGGTGAAAAACGGATCGAAGATCTTCTCCTTGATCTCCGGGGCGATCCCCGGCCCGGTGTCGGACACCTGCAGCACGTGATATCGCCCGGGGGCGCATCCCGTGCGACGCTGGGCCATGCGCGCATCGACGAGCGCCGTGCGGGCCTCGATGATGATGTCGCCCGCGTCGGGCATGGCGTCCTGCGCGTTGAGGACCAGGTTTAGCAGCACCTGGACGAGCTGATTCTCGTCGGCGCGCACCATCAAGGCCCGATCGCCGATGCGGACATCGACCGTGACGTTCGTTCGCACGAGGCGCGCGATCATGCTGCCGAAATCGGCGATCAAGGAATTCAGGTCGATCGGTTTCGTTTCCAGGGGCTGCCGGCGGGCGAAGGCCAGCAACCGCTGGGTCATCTCCCGGGATCGCATGGCCGCCTCGCTGATTCGCTCGAGTTGCTCGCGCGCCTGCGGCTGTGCGGCGAGATCGATTTTCAGCATGTCGGCGTAGCCGATGATCACCGAGAGCATGTTGTTGAAGTCGTGGGCGATCCCTCCGGCCAGCATTCCGAGCGATTCCAGCTTTTGGGAGCGAAACAGCTGCTGCTGCAGCGCCGAGCGCTCCTCCTCGGCGCGGCGCCGTTCGGCGATCTCATTCTCGGCCCGTTCGATGGCTCGCTGGTTGATCGCGTACACATTGTACAGTGTGATGGAGGCGATGACCAGCGCGAGCGTGTTGTCGGCCAGGAAATCCCAGAAGGAATTAACCGACAGGTGGAGCTCGCTCCGGACATGGAACATGAACGCGTAGAGAATGATGATATTGGCGGCGACATAGATGATGATTACGCGCTTTTTCCGCAGCACAACGATCGGGAGGATCGTGAGCGCCGCGAAGACCAGCGAGATCGTATCGAGGCGCGATACGGATTCGGCCGCGTCGACCAGCATGACGGCCCAGATGCACGTCAGGGCGCTGATTAGGAACAGGTGCGCGGCGACACGGAACCACCCGCGCACCAGAAAAACAATGACCGCACCGGTAATTGCCATGATGGCGAATGACGGAGCGAGCACCGGCAGGATGATGGCGTTGCGGGAGAGGGGATTGATGAGCTGGAGAAAACCGGTGTACCAGATCCCAATGGGCATGATGATCATGACGGAAAAACAGACATACAGGAGAAAGCGCGCCTTGCTGCGGAGCAGGTAGGGGGCGTTATCGTAGCGACGAAGCAGCCGATCGATTACGGTGTTCATGAGTGTTTTTCCTCCCTCCGTTCGGATCGACGCAAGTCCTGTTCTCGGCGTCTGCTGTTAAGTCTTCGAGCGCCGGCCCCCTAGAGCCGGATGATTCCGGCCAGGGCAAGCGAGAATGCGATGGCGGATATGACGAACGTGATCAGCCCCGCAAGGATGGGAAGCAGGCCCGTTCGCTCCAGATATGATTCTTCCGGCCGGGCCGGATTGTAATAGGCGTGAACGGTCGTTCCCTCCGGGTACCTGTTGACCTGTTTGTGGGCGATTGACGGAAAAGAGGAGCTCCAGTCTCCGGATGGTTGTATGCGATTGGAGGCGTACTCCGTCGCGTCCACCGTATACGTGTAGGAAATGTGCGGCTGATATTGAACGCCGTCGGAATCGTCGATTTTGTGTATGTGTGATGCGGTGATCGTCGCCCGCGTGGCGCTCCATCGATACGATCGCAGGTGGCGTATCAGATTTCGCAGGAAATACATCGTACCCAATACGGCGGCGATGATCCCTCCGGCGTGAAAATAGCGGGCGGGCAGCTCGGGAACGGCGACGCCGTATTTCGTGATGCCGACGGCGATGCCGAGAAGGACGATGACGACCAGGATGTTCCATGGTCGGAAGGCGATACCTCCGGGTTTGTTTTGTTCCATATGTTCCTCAACACACCGGTCGTAGTGCCGAACCTGCCTCATGCGTGTCGGTGCGAATACGGCTCCGCGCGCAATGCGCTCAACGCGTGTAGCGATGCGGCGGTTACGGCTCCGGCGAATGGGCGCCGCAGCACTGGTCCTCGTCGGTGCGGTAAAATTCGAACTCCTCGAGCATCGCCAACTTTGGCAACACATTGTTCTCCACGTCCACCTGAAAAAAACCGGGGAAGATGTCTTTGTTGGCGACGATGAAGTCGAACAGGCCGCCGTACCGGCCGTCGATATCGACGCGCACGGACACGCGGCGCTCCATGCCGCAGATCATGAACTCGGGGAGAAGGAAGGGGCAGAACTCGAGCAGCGAGCGGTCGGCCAGATCCCGGTACAAGCGCGTCTGCGGCAGGTAGGTCAAGAGCGACGGCAGGATGTGCACGCCCATGCCCCGCATCGCGATCATTTGAAAGACGCTCTCGCTGAAGTCCTTCATCGTCTCGAAGGGAAAGCCCCAGACGAAAAAGGCGTCCACGGAACGCATGATCCGTTTCGCCAGGGCCACCGTCTCCACGGCCGTCTGCGACGTGATGTCTTTGCGGATCATGTCGAGAATCCTGTCCGATCCGGACTCGATGCCGAAGCGTATCTCCACGCAGCCCGTGTCCGCCATCGCCTGCAGTGAGTCCCTGTCCACCAGGTCGACCCGCGCGAAGGCCTTGTAGGTGATGTCGAGCTTCTCCTTCGCGAGGAGCCGGGCGAAGCGCATCGTCCGCTCGGGGCTCGAGATGAAGAACTCGTCCTGGAAGAGAAACTGCCGCACGCCGTACTCGCGGTGCATGTGGACCATCTCGCCCACGATGTTCTCGACGGACCGCAGATGGGGCCTCCAGCCCCATATGGGCGCGATGGAGCAGAAGGTGCATTGATAGGGGCACCCCCTGCTGCCGAGCATGTTATGACCGGCGTAGCGTTTGAAGTCGAGCCCGTCGTATGACGGCAGCGGCAGGGAATCGAGCTCGGCGATCCGCTCGGCCGGCGGATTGCCGCGGATCGCGCCGCTTTCCCTGTAGAAGATGTTTGGCACATCGGCCAGGGGGCCGCCGCCGCGGAGGGCCGCCATGAGCAGGGGAACGCTCCGCTCGCCCTCGCCGCGATGGATCACGTCGATCGAGGGGACGCGCTCCATGAGCTCGCGCTCGATGTCGATGGCGCCCACGCCGCCGATGACGAAAACTCTGTCCGGATAGCGCTCCCTGAGGAAGGGCATGGCGTAGGCCACGAAGGGCATGAGGTTCGCCATGCAGCTGATGCCCACGACGGGCGCCGGGTCGGCCAGGAAGTCGCAAAACGCCTCAGGCGTGAAGATGGCGTCGCCCTCGAGGAGTTGATAATCGCGGAAATCGACGGCGAACCCCTTTTCCGTGAGGACCGAGACGAGGTACAGCGGTCCCAGGGGCAGGTGGTTCTGGCGCCGCAGGCTGCCGTCAAGGTACTTGACGTAGAGCATGTTGAGGTTGACGAGGGTCAGGTCCATGCGTCGCTCATCGAATCATCGTTCTGCGCGATACACGCGATCCTATTCCAGAATCATCTTCTTGAGGCCCGGAACGTTCAGCTCGAAGCGTATTTCGCAGTTGTTGTCTTTGTCATAGGTTTCGCCGACGACCGTCCCCTTTTCCTTGACGAGCGCGATCACCTTTTTCCAGTGTTTCGCATCAACGGAATTTCCGTCATCGGCGAGCGCGCCCCCCGCGGCGCCCGAGAGCATCGCACCCTTGAACTTCTCGAGCATGCGATGCTGGGCGGACAGTATTCCCGCAGCCCGGGCCGAATCCTTCTGGGCCTTCGTTCGGGCTTTTTCATCGTTCATTTTCTCGAGCTTTTTTTGGGGCGCCCCCAGGGAGATCACCCTGAAGGTGTCGTTGTTGATCCATCCCTCCCGGTCGTGTTCGGACTGGTCGCTGATGTCGATAAACGTCCTCCCACACCCGACATTCGCGAACATCGCCGAGGTGACCAGCAGGACGACCGATGCCGCGATCCGCCAGCTGGCGAGGCTTGTGCGGGTGACGCCCGGGATGGAAAACTCGCCTATGATCGTATCGAGCTGGGTGTCGCTGATGCTGGTGATGATCGCCCGCTCCGAGTCGCTGAACGCGATTCCCGAATCATCGAGGGCCCGCTCCCGGTCTTCCCGCAACAATCGCCGGAACCCGGGATCGTATTTCGCCATGAGGAGCAGCGCCTCGATGTTTACCTTGTTGAACCGCGTTACCACGCCCCGCTCGGAGGGTTCCGGTCCCACGATGGTGAGCTTGTCGTCCATATGCGATCCCTCCTTCGATCGAGCTCCGGCGGGCGATGATCGGCGCGGTCGTCCGCACCCGACGCGTCTCGCCCGCTATCGACGTTGTGCGCCATGCCTCGGCGCCCGCCGTTATGTCCCGATGGCGGTGCTGAAAATCTCGTATTCGCCCTCGAACCATCGGCACGTGAGGCGCACCCTCCACCAGACCATCACGCCGCCGCTTACATAAGGCTTTCTGTTCAGGAACCTGACGCGCAGCCTGTCCCACGTTTTTGCATCGGCGCTGACGTACAGCGCCGCGTCGCGGATCGTATAATAATACCGCTTGCTCCCTTCGGAAATTTCGGACCCTTTCGTTTTGTCGTGGTCATGGGTGATCGCATAGACCGAACCGTCGTGTTCCCTGAGCCAGGTGATCACCGCGGCCGGTACGATGTTTTTCGGGTGGTTCCGGATATATGCCCGGGTCATCTGCATCTGGGGGATGTCGAATTTCGATGGATCGAAATATTTCGGCTCGCCATGGACGATGGCAACGCCCTTGTTCCAAGTCGTCGAGTGGCCATTGGCCGGTGCCGAAAGGCAGATCGACATGGTTGCCACAAGTATGGTTGCAGTTGTTCTTTTTTTCACTGCACTATGCCCCGGTAATGGGTTCGTTGCGTTTTGTCGGCACGAGTTCCTGTCGGATCAAGAGACTAGGATATGGGACGAGGAGCGTCAAGGGTTTTTCGGGGCCGGATGGCGTCTGCGATACGCGCCTGTAGGCGGGTGCGGACCGTTACAGTCGTGCTTTTTGGCCGATAGCAGCGGCACCGCCGCGTAATCAAACACCCTCGAAAAGAATTCTGCTTGTCAGATGGCGCGCGGGCGGATACCGGTTGCCCATGTCACGGATAGCGATATGCCGGCGCGCGCTGTGTGCGCTATGCGCCATCTTGGCGACGATCACGCTGTCGGGCGCGCAGGAGAAATCCGCGGATCGCCCCTCGACGGACGCCCCGAAGCGCGAACGCCCCGCGAGCACCTCCGCGCGAAGTAAAAAAGCGCCCGAGTCCTGCGACGCCGCCTGTCGGCCGCTCTCGGGATCGGCGTACAATCGCTGTGTGGCGCGCTGCGAAAAGTCGGGCGCACGGCGCGATGCGGCGGCGCCGGAGGGAACGCGTTCGGCGATGGTCGCCTGCGTGAAGGGCTGCGGGGGATTGTCGGGCGGCGCCAAGACCGAATGCCTGCGGCGCTGCCGCGAAACCGACGCCTCGCGGCGTCCATCATCATCAAACGAGGCCGTCTTCAAGGAGTGCGCCGAGCGCTGCGGCACCCTCTCCGGTCAGGCGCGATACGGCTGCATGCGGACCTGCGCGAGCCATCGCCGGGAGCAGGGCGGCGATCGGGACGATGCGAAGTCGGTCCGCTACCGCGAGTGCGAGGGGCGCTGCGGCGTCATCGAGGGCCCCATGCGCTACAAGTGCGTTCAAAACTGCGTGCGGACATCGCGATAGCATCGGACCACGGAGCGTGTCGAATGATAGACGGTAAACCACGCCATCTCCCGGAGCGCGACGAGTTCGACGAGCGGATGGTGTCGATCGAGAGCGCCATCTTCGACCTGCAGATCTCGCTTCTGCAATTCGTGGCCAATCTCGTGGCCTCCTTCGGCGACGACGCGGGCGTCGACATTCCGGTGCGGGTGTTCTCCGGCGACGACTACGCGATCGTGCCCGCGAAGCGGATCTACTTCGACCGCGCGGACGAGCTGCTGAAGATCGAGCTGGCGGACGGCGACGAGATCGTCGCGAGTTCGCTCGATATTGGCATGCTGGAGCATGTCGCGCGGCAGCTCCTGTTTCGGCGCACGTCGGACCGCGCGTACCGGGACCTCGCCGGTGACGACGAGGTCCATTGACGGCATGCGCCGTCGCGGGGGAATTAATCCTTGACATTTCTCCATCGCCCGAACCCAATTCCCGCAATATGAAAGCGATCAGGGGCCTTATCGCCGGATGCGCGGCGCTTGCTCTGTCCTGCGGCGGGTTTATCCGCGCGGAGGACGGCAAGCGGATCGCACGGCTCGAGCAGTACGTTTTTGTCGCCCGGAAGGACGTGTCCAACGACCAGCGGCGGCTGCGCGCGGGACAGCCCATCCGGCTCTTCATCCGCGCCGAGGACAAGTGGATCAAGGTGTACGGCTACCCGCACGATCAGAACATCCTCGAGGCCGACCGGGTGCTGCTCTTGTATCTCTTTCCCGACGATTTCAAGGGATCGAAATACGATCACGATTTTTTCATTTGGCGCCTGGCCGACGAGGTCGTCCTTCTGGCCGATCAACCGGTTGACAAGAAGAAGGACGCGAAGCAGGACGCGAAGAAGGGCGCACCGCAGGCCGCGAAAAAGGACGTGCGATCGGACGCCATCGAGCGGGAGCCCCTGGATCCGCGGAAGAAGAACCAATAACGAAAGGGTTGACCATGTTTGAAGGACTGCACACCGCGCTCGTGACCCCGTTTAAGGACGGGGGCATCGACTACGACGCGCTCGAACGGATCGTCGAGCTCCAGATCGCCGGCGGGGTCGACGGGATCCTCCCCATGGGGACGACCGGCGAGTCCCCGACGGTATCGTACGAGGAGCACAAGGAATTCATCAGGCGCGTCGTGAAACTCGCGCGGGGGCGGGTCAAGGTGATCGCCGGCACGGGCTCCAACGCGACCGACGAGGCCATCTGCCTCTCGAAGGCCGCGGCCGACGACGGCGTCGACGGGATCATGCTCGTCAATCCCTACTACAATAAGCCGCCCCAGCGCGGGATGGTCGCGCACTTCGCCGCCATCGCGCAGGCGGTGCCGCTCCCGGTCATCATCTACAATATTCCGGGCCGCACCGGGATCAACTTTTTGCCCGAGAGCCTCACGGAGCTCGCGGACCGGTGCGCGAACGTGGTCGCCGTGAAGGAGGCCACCGGGGACATCGCGCAGATGATGCGCACCATCGAGCTTCTCGGAGATCGCATAACGCTGCTCTCCGGCGACGACAACCTCCTCCTGCCGGTCCTCTCGATCGGGGGGCGGGGGGTGATCTCGGTGCTTTCCAACGCGTTTCCGGCCGAGGTGAAGCGGGTGATCGTCGACTACGAGGCGGGCCGCATCGACGAGGCGCGCGCGAACTTCTACCGCCTGCTGCCGCTGTGCCGCGCCATGTTCCTCGAGACCAATCCCATCCCGGTCAAGGCGGCCATGGAGCTTTTGGGCCATTGCTCGTCCGATGTCCGGTTGCCGCTCATGCCCCTCTCCGAGGAGAACCGCCGCGCGCTCAAGCGCGCGATCGACGATTTCGGGGCGTCGCGATGAGCCGGATCGGGATAAACGGCGCGGCGGGGAGAATGGGCCGGGCGGTCATGGGCATGCTGCTCGCGCGCGGCCATTCGATCGCCTTCGCCTTCGACGCCCCATCGACGCCCGTCATCGGGACCGACGCGGGGGCGCTGGTCAACCGCGGGCCGATGGGAGTGACCGTGTCGGCCATCGACGGGAGCGCGCTTGCGGGGGCCGACGGGATCATCGATTTTTCGTCGCCCGCGGCCTCGGAGCTCGCGCTCGCGGCGGCCCGTGCGCACTCGGTGCCCATCGTGGTCGGGACCACCGGGCTCTCGGACGCGGGTATGCGCCTGATCGACGATGCGGCGCGCGACATCCCCGTCCTTTTCTCGCCGAACATGGCCATGGGCGTGAACCTCCTGTTCAAGCTCGCCGAGACCGCTGCGCGCGTCCTCGGTCCGGGCTTCGACGTCGAGATCGTCGAGGCGCATCACCGCATGAAGAAGGACGCGCCCTCCGGCACGGCGAAGCGGCTCGTCGAGGTGATCAAGAACGCATCGCCCGCGCTCGCGAACGCCCCGGAGATCTCCGGGCGCGAGGGCATCACGGGCGAGCGCTCCGATGCCGAGATCGGCGTGCTGGCGATGCGCGGCGGGAGCATCGTGGGCGACCACACGGTGCATTTCATCGGCATGGAGGAGCGCATCGAGCTCACCCATCGCGCGGTGAGCCGCGACGTCCTGGCCCGCGGGGCCGTGGTCGCCATGGAGTTTCTCATCGGCAAAAAACCCGGCCGGTACGGCATGTACGACGTCCTGGGGCTCTGATGGACCGGGACAAAGCGGAACAGCGGCCGGACGGCGACGCGCCCGCCGAGGACCTGAAGAAGTTCGACGAGAACCCCTATCAGCCGGACCGGGTGAAGCCCGAGGACGTGGTCCGCATCTTCTACGAGCGGGACACGCCGCTGGTGCCGGTCGTATCCAACCGCAACATGCTCCTGGGCGTCCTCCTCAAGGAGGACGTGGTCGCCGAGCTGTCCGACATCGAGCGCGTGAAGCACCAGAAGATCGACGAGTTCGTCTCGAAGCTTTCGCGCAAAATGACCTTCGACGAGCTCCTGCCCGCGGTCGCGAACAACCGGAGCTTCGCGACCATCAACCTCTTCGGGGAGGTGACGGGCGAATGGACGCGGCTGGATCTGCTGGCCGCCAGCGAAAAGGGCGGGGGAAGCGCGACGGCGATCCGGCGCGAGGCGGAGAAACAGCGCGAGGAGCAGGCGCTCGAATGGATGATCTATCTCATCCTGGAGCACCTTCCCCGCGCCCTGTACGCCGTGAACGACCGCGGGAAGACCATTTTCTTCAACAGCCACTTTGAGGACCTGGTTGTGGCGAACACCGGAGCGGAGATCGATGTCGATGCGGTTGAAAAGGCCTTCGCCGATACCGACGCCAACGAGTTCTTTTATCGGCCGGAGGGCGACGAGATATTCTTCTACAACAAGGAGCTCGACATCCACTACGAAAAGGTGCCGATGACAAGCGGCGAGCGGACCGTCGGGTTTTTAATCTACTGCAGCCGCTCGAAGACCGATCACGCGCGACCCGCGACGCCGCACGTGGAGACCGCGGGGATGTCGCTCAATCAGATGCTCGACGCCTTCGTGCGCAAGGTGCTGGTGGACGCCGTGAAGACGCACGGCTACAATCTCGAGACGATCGCCAAGGAGCTGGGGATATCGCGCCCGGCGCTGTTGAAGAAGATACAGAAATACCGTATCAGCATGCAGGGCGGCCATTCGTAAAATGTAATGAAAAAATCCCATTTTTTCTTGACTGAAACGGGCCGCGGAATATAATAGCGGAAAATCGCAGTTGATGTATGTCCTCCACACCTCTTTGAATACATAGCGCACATCTACTCTATCTGTTTCCGTGGTTAAGGGTACTGGATTTCAATACGGGTAATTCCTGAGTGAAGCGCCATACAAACAATGCCTCCGGCCCCGCTGGGCATCGGGGGAAACGCTAAATCATACGCCGCTCATGCCGCTGTCCGCAGCCTCCCGCCGGACGCCGCGCGTTTTTCCGCCGCATGCATGGCGCAGAGCGCGTCTCATATAGGAACGACACCGGTGGGATATACGGGACGAATGGGCGGTAACCGCAATTCGCGGATCGCCCGCAGTCGGTGCGCCGGCGGCCCAATGCAATACTACGAACGTGAAGGGATGGTATGACACGACAGACTTCAAACGCAGCAGCCAACGTGAAGAACGGGAACGGCGATGAGACCCGGAGGCGGGGCCCCGCCGAAAACAAGTCGGGCGACGCGAACGGCGCGAACGGCACGAGCGGCAATGGGAAAAAACCCCAGGCCTCTGCCGAGCGCCTTGACCTTGCCGAGCTGAAGTCGAAAACCATCAACGACCTGGTGAGCGTCGCGAAGGCGATGGGCGTCGAGGGGGTCACGGGCCTCAAGAAACAGGAGCTCATCTTCGAGATCCTGAAGACGCAGACCGAGCGAAACGGCCTTATCTTCTCCAGCGGCGTGATCGAAATCCTGAACGACGGCTACGGTTTCCTGCGTTCGCCCAATTACAACTACCTCCCGGGCCCCGACGACATCTACGTATCGCCCTCGCAGATCCGGCTCTTCGGCCTGCGCACCGGCGACACCGTGACCGGGCAAATCCGCCCGCCCAAGGACAACGAGCGCTTCTACGCCCTGCTGCGCGTGGAGGCGGTGAACTTCGAGGACCCGGAGAACCTGCAGCGCCGCGTGTTGTTCGACAACCTCACGCCGCTCTATCCGGACAAGCGCATCGAGCTTGAGACCGTGACCGAGAACATCGACATGCGCATCATGAACATCGTGACGCCGCTGGGCAAGGGGCAGCGCGCGCTGATCGTGGCGCCGCCGCGGACGGGGAAGACGATCCTGCTCCAGAAGATCGCGAACTCCATCACCAACAATCACCCCGAGGTGATCCTGCTGGTGCTCCTGATCGACGAGCGGCCGGAGGAGGTGACCGACATGTCGCGCTCCGTGCGGGGCGAGGTCATATCGTCCACGTTCGACGAGCCGGCGTCGCGGCACGTGCAGGTGGCCGAGATGGTGATCGAAAAGGCCAAGCGCCTCGTCGAGCACCACAAGGACGTGGTGATCCTGCTCGATTCGATCACCCGCCTGGCCCGGGCCTACAACCAGGTGGTCCCCACCAGCGGCAAGATCCTCTCCGGCGGCGTGGACTCGAACGCGCTGCACAAGCCCAAACGGTTCTTCGGCGCGGCGCGCAACATCGAGGAGGGCGGCAGTCTCACCATCATCGCCACCGCGCTCATCGACACCGGGAGCCGCATGGACGAGGTCATCTTCGAGGAGTTCAAGGGCACCGGCAACTCGGAGCTCCACCTCGACCGCAAGCTGGTAGACCGCCGAATCTTCCCCGCGATCGACATGAACAAGTCGGGCACGCGCAAGGAGGAACTCCTCGTGGAGCCGGAGGAGCTCAACAAGATATGGGTGCTCCGCAAGGTCATCTCGGGCATGAGCCCCACCGAGGCCATGGAGCTTTTAGTGGAAAAGATGCGCGCGACCAAGAGCAACCGGGCCTTCTTTAAGGCCATGAATGCCTGATCGCCGTCCGGCGTTTCCCGGAAAATGCCGGGGACGGGAAAAAAATGTTGAATAATTTGGCGGGTATATAACCCTGCGCCATGCGACATCAGCAGTGTGGAGATTTGCCATGAAACCCGATATTCATCCCGAATACGTGGACACCGTGATCAAGTGCGCCTGCGGCAACGAGATCAAAACCCGCTCGACCGCTAAGGACCTGCGCGTGGAAGTGTGCTCGGCCTGCCATCCGTTCTACACCAAGAAGCAGCGCATCGTGGACAGCACCGGCCGCGTCGAGAAGTTCAAGAAGAAGTACAAGATCAAGTAGGCCCGAGACCGCCGACATCGTGCACGCATCCGGACCCCTGCCCTGGCAGGGGTCCGCTCGTCATAGAGTGCGGATTTCTCGATATAGATCTCTTCGCTCGCTGCAACGGCGAGTGAAACAGTACGGCAAAGTTATATTCCCTCGGGCTACCCCAGCACGCCCCGCTTCGCCCCGCCCCACCAGGTGTAGCCGAACAGGACGATGAGCAGTATCTGTCGTGCGCGAGGGATGCCCGAACCGGCAAGCGCCTTCCGTGCAATCGGGATCTCGGAGGCGTGGAAGAGCATCATGAGCACGACCCCGACGGGGCCGGCCCAGGGCCAGCAGGGAAACAGCGCGCCCGCGTGGAAGAGCACCACGCCGTAGAGGAGCGCCACCAGGCCCATCTGCACGCACCAGAATCCCTTTGTGTTTTGCATCGTCGTTCTCCGCGGTTTAAATTTTTCCGTCCCGGGTTCGTATTAATGATGTTGATCATCATCATACGAACGGGGACGGCGACATGTTGTCAAAGACAATTTCTTCGGGCATCTGCGGGATCGACGCGCACATCGTGGAGGTGGAGGTGGACATCGTGGCGGGCCTGCCCAATTTCACCATCGTGGGCCTGCCCGATTCCACCATCAAGGAATCGAAGACGCGGATCCGTTCCGCCATCGAGAATTCCGGGTTCGAGTTCCCGCCGAGCAATTACGCGGTGAACCTCGCGCCGGCATGGGTGCGCAAGCAGGGCGTGGCCTTCGATCTCCCCATCGCGATCGCGCTCCTGCGGGCGAGCGGGCAGGTGGCGGCCCCGGCGCACGACACGCCGATGGTCGGGGAGATCTCGCTGGACGGCGGCATCAAGCCCGTGCACGGGGTGATCGCCATGGCCATCGCGTTTTACCGGTCCGGCTACCGGAGGATGATCGTCCCGTTCGAAAACCGATTCGAGGCCGCGGCGGTGGGCGAGATTGCGGTGTTCCCGGTGCGAAGCATCGGCGAGGTGATCCGCGTGCTGGCCGGCGAGGCCGAGCCGTTTGTCGCGGGCGATCCCGCGCCGCACGACGACGGCGCCGCGCACGATTTCGCCGATGTGCGCGGGCAGGAGACGGCGAAGCGCGCGCTGGAGATCGCCGCGGCCGGCGGGCACAACGTGCTCCTCTACGGGCCGCCGGGATCGGGCAAAACCATGCTCGCGAAGCGCCTCGGTGGGATCATGCCGCCGCTGTCGCGCGAGGAATCGATCGAGACGACGATGATCCACTCGGTGGGCGGGGCGTTGCGCGTTGATGCGGGGCTGGTCGCGCACCCGCCCTTTCGCGCACCGCACCACACCTCGTCCGACGCGGCGCTGGTGGGCGGCGGGCGCGTCCCCTCGGTGGGGGAGGTTTCGCTTGCGCATAACGGCATCCTGTTCCTGGACGAGTTCGTGGAGTTCCGCAACAACGTGCTGCAGGCGCTCCGCCAGCCGCTGGAGGACCGCGAGATCGTCATCGCGCGCGCCAGCACCTCGGTCCGCTTTCCCTGCAGCTTCCTCCTTGTCTCGGCCTGTAATCCGTGCCAGTGCGGCTATCTCTTCGATCCGGAAATCCCCTGCAGCTGCCCGCCCGGGCGTCGCGCGTCGTATTATGCGAAGATCGCGGGCCCGCTCATCGACCGGGTGGACATCGAGGTGCTGGTGGGCCGGGTGCCGTACCGGGATCTCGCCGGGCAGGCGTGCGCGGAGCCCTCGGGAGCGATCCGGGAGCGCGTGCTGCGGGCGCGCGCGGTCCAGGAGGCGCGGCTGGCGGGGTCCCCGGGCCGCTGCAATGCGCGCATGGGCAACCGGGACATCCGGCGTCATTGCGGGATCGACGAGGAGTGCGAGCGCCTCTTCGAGCGTGCGGTCACGGGCATGAGCCTCTCCGCGCGGTCGTACTTCCGCGTGCTCCGCGTGGCGCGGACGATCGCCGACCTCGCGGGGTCGGTGCGGATCGAGCGCGGCCATCTCGTCGAGGCGATCTCGTACAAAAACCTGGAGCGGAACTACCGGCACAAGCTCGAATGAAAATATCTTGCCAGACGGGGGCGCGCCGGCGCACCCTGTGGCGCAATCGATGTACCCGCGGAGGTGCCGCCATCTGGATCGTCCTGTCCGTCGCGTGCGCGCTCTTTCTGGCGCTTGCCGATCTGGTCACGAAGAAATACTGTTCGGCGCATGGGCCCTTCGAGATCGCCTTCGGGCGGGTGCTCTTCGCCCTGCCGGCGCTCTGGGTCTTTGCGCTCATCGACGGCATACCCGCGGTCGATCCGGGCATCGTGCCGGTCTATCTGATCGCGCTGCCGCTTGAGCTCGGCGCGCTGGTGATGTACATGCGCGCCATCACGATATCGCCGCTCTCGCTCACGGTGCCCTTCCTGTCGTTCACGCCGGCATTCCTTGCGGTCAGTGCGCCCGTGATGCTGGGCGAACACGCCTCCCCGGCGGGCGTGCTCGGGATCGCCGGGATCGTCGCCGGGGCCTATGCGCTCCATCTGCCGTCCGTCCGGCGCGGCGCGCTCGCGCCGGTGATGATGATCGTCCGCGAACGCGGGTCGCTCCTCATGCTGGGAGTCGCCTTCATCTACAGCATCACCTCGCTCCTGGGGAAGCGCGGGGTGCTGTGCTCGAGCCCGTCGTTCTTCGCCGCCACCTACTTCACGCTCCTGGCGCTGCCGCTGTTCGCGCTCGCGACCGCGCGCGGGACGCTGCGGTCCGTGTTCTCGCGCGAACTCGTTGCCGCGGGGCTGCTCGCGGCGGCGATGATCAGCTTCCACATGGCCGCGATCCGGATCGCCCCGGTGAGCTACATGATCGCGATCAAGCGCGCCAGCCTGCTCTTTGGCATCGTGTTCGGATCGCTGTTTTGTGGCGAGACGGGCCTGCGGGAGAAGCTGGTAGGGGGATTGTTAATGGTGGCCGGGATGCTTGGTATCGCCATGTGGGGTTGATGCGTCCCCGGTCCCCGCAGGGTCCGAAATTTGTGTTGACGACGGACCGCCCGGGGAGTATGCTTTGGGTAACTATTTAACAGGGAGGCTCTATGAAGAAGATCGTCGCCGTTCTCGCCGTATGTCTGTTCGTCCTTTCGTTTGTCATGGTGATTACCCATACTGAAGCCGGATCAGGATTCTGCTACATGTGCGGTTCGGGAAGCCCCGGCCAGTATTGCAGAGCGGCCTCTGGGAAGGACAACAGCGCGGACCGGAATGCCTGCATGAAGAAGGGATGCAAGATCACCGGAACCGCTTCCTGCCCCACCGCTGCGAACTACAAGGTGCTGTAGCAGCGAACGCATTACGATTGTAGTGCCACACGAGCGGCGCGGGTCAAACACTCGCGCCGCTCGTCTGTTTATTGGCGCGTCCATGCGGCATGTGCGGCCGTTTGGGGGATCGCGCCGCACGGCGGCCCTTCGAAAGCTTACGCTACGCCCGCACGCACCGCACCCGACGCTCCCCGCCCTTGTCGATCAGCGGAACCGGCCCCGCAAGGCATTCGTCGCCGCGCTTGAAACAGCGCGGATGGAACACGCACGCGCGTGGGGCCTCGGCGATGGCGGGGACGGTGCCGGGGATGGTCTTGAGCCGGTCGGTTTCGGCGCCGATTTTCGGGATGGCCTCGAAGAGGCCGATGGTGTACGGATGCAGCGGCGACGCGAAGATGTCGGCGACGGTGCCGTACTCGACGATCTCGCCGGCGTACATGATGGCGATCCGGTCCGCGAGGTTCGCCACGATCCCCAGGTTGTGGGTGATGAGGACCAGCGACATGCGGCGCGCGCGCTGGATGGTGAGCAGGAGGTCCAGGATTTGCGCCTGGATGGTCACGTCGAGCGCGGTGGTCGGCTCGTCGGCGATGAGCACCTGCGGCTCGGCCGAGAGGGCCATCGCGATCATGATGCGCTGGCGCATGCCCCCGGAGAGCTCGTGCGGGTAGCTCGCGAAGCGGCTCTCCGGGCTCGGGATGCCCACCTGGCGGAGGAGCTCGACGGTCCGCTCGCGCGCCTCGGCCTTCGAGACGCCCAGATGGAGCCGGATGGTTTCGGCGATCTGCATCCCCACGCGAAAGACGGGATTGAGCGAGGTCATGGGCTCCTGGAAAATCATCGCGATCTCCTTGCCGCGAATGCGCCGCACCTCCTCGTCGCCCATGGCGAGGATGTCCGTTCCGTTGTAGCAGATGCTGCCGCCGTCGATGCGCCCCGGCGGCTGGATGAGGCGCAGGACCGAGAAGGCCGTGACCGACTTGCCGCACCCCGATTCGCCCACCAGGCCCAGCGTGGTCCCGCGTTCCAGCGCGACGCTCACGCCGCGCACCGCCAGGTTTCGCGCGCCGGGAAGCGAGAAGGATACGTCGAGGTTTTCTATCTGGAGTATGTGGTCCATGGTCATCAGGTGATGTTTCTGCTGCGCCGCGTGATCTCGAAGCCCTGCGCGCGGAGCCGTTCATAAACGGCGGCGAAATCGGCAGTGTCGATGGCGCACTTGTGAATGGTGGGCCGTCGATAGGCCAGGATCTCCAGCCGCGACAGGTCCACGACTGAGAGCACGTTCGGCTCCACCTGGGTCGCGCGCTTTTCGCGGATCTCCGCGCAGGCGAGGCGGACGACGCCCTCCCGCTTCATCGCATCGATGAAGCCGTCGAGCCCGTCGTAGGTGATCTCGCGCTGGGCGTCCATCGGTTCCCCGGCCGTCATTGGATCCGCTTCTGGTATACGCTACAGGAGCCGTTGAAATAATCAACAAGATAATACGTGATGGCGCCCTTCTGCCACGGGGTCGATACGGTCACGCCGCAGGCGGCGATGCAGTATAGGATGCCGTCCCGGTGCCCCTGGAGGGCCGTCGCGCGGCTGGTCGAGAAGACCGCCTTGACCGGATAGGTGCGAAACAGCTCGTGCAGGCGCTCGCCGTCGCCGGAGAGGGTGACGCCCGAGGGCGCCGAATTTTTCCCCGGCACAACCAACGGGTGGTGCGTAAAGACGATGATGCCGGTGCCGTCGCGATAGCGCGCAAGCTCCGCTTCGAGCCATTTCATCTGGTTGGGGTCGATCGCGCCGGCCTTGCCGTCGCCGGTGTCCAGCACGATGCCGTGTATGCCGCCGTTGTTGAAGGAGTAGTAGCGCGGCCGCCGCGTGAAGGCCGTGTAGATCTCGGAGGAGTCGTTGAAGGTGTCGAGCTCGCCCTTGACCGTGAACAGCACCGGGCGCAGGAACTTGATCTGGTTGCGGTGATGGCGGTACTGGTCGCGCACGTCCTTCGCGCTAAAGCCCATCCAGTCCTTGCCGCCGAAGACGAGGTTGCCCAGGTGCACCACGAAGACGGGATTGTCGCGGTTGAGGGCGTCGACGATCTGGCGGACGCGCTTGTCGGGCTGCTGGAAGGGCGAATCGGGATTGGTGTTGCCCATGAGGCCGAAGCGGAACGGATGATCGCCGCGATAGATGCCCGTGCTGCAAGAGACGACGGCGAGCGCGACAATGGGCAGCGACAGCCGGATCGCGGCCGCCGCGGCGGATCGTGCGGATTGGAAGAGTGTGGTGATGGCGGTCCCTCCGTGCGATGCGCGCCGACCCGATCGGCGGTGCGCATGAATGGGGCACATGTCATCGCATGAACGATATGCTGTCAAGAAAAAGCCTCGCGCGGACCGCCCGCGCCGCCGGCTCGGTCGCGCCACATTTTTTCTCGACGAACGCGCGCGGGAAAACGGCTTGACGGTGTTGTGCCTGTCGATGTTTCATTTTATGCGATCAGTCCGTTTCGGATGGATCGCAACGGGCGAGCAGCGCGAGTCGCCCGCCGAAATTGACGTGAACGCCGGGAGCGCGGTATCGCGCGCAATCATCGAGGAGGAGCGGTATGAAGAATGCGGGAGCGATTGTATCGGTTTGCGTCGTGTGCTGTGTGATGCTGTGTGCGGGCTGCAAGGGCGCCTACGAGGGCGCGCTCGCCGACGCCGTTCGAAAGGGCGACATGGCCGACACCGAGAAATTCCTGGGCCAGGGGGCCGACGTGAATGCGCAGTGGTTCGGGAAGACGCCGGTCCAGGTCGCCGCGGAAGAGGGACGGCTCGACATGGTGAAGTTTCTCGTCAAAAAGGGCGCCGATGTGAACGCCCTGTCGAAGTTCGACAAGACCGCGCTCGACTACGCCGAGAAGGCGGGCAAGGCGGAGGTCGTGGCGTATCTTGCGACGCTCAACGCGAAGAAGGGGCCGGGGAAGAAGTGAGACGCGCGGCGCTCCGATATGCCGCCTGCGCATAGAGCACATCAAGGATCACATGGCGATCCTGCGCGATGTATTGATGGGTCGGCCCCGTGTATTTGAGAGGATGGCGATGCCGCATTAATATCTTGACGCTGAAATCCACGCATTTTTAATGCAAAAAAAATGGGATACGACGTTTCGCCGCATCAATCGGGTGGCCGCTATGAAAACCTGCACCATATCTGAAGCCATCGAGGATCTCCGCAATGGCCGGATGATCATCCTCGTGGACAACGAGGACCGCGAGAACGAGGGGGACCTGGTGGTCGCCGCCGAGTACTGCACGCCGGACATCGTGAACTTCATGGTGACCCACGGACGCGGCCTCCTCTGCGTGGCGATGGAGCAGGAGCGGCTGAATGCGCTGGGCCTGCGGCTCATGGTGCCGGAGAACTCCGACAAGTTCTGCACCGCCTTCACGGTCTCCGTGGATGCGCGCCACGGCACCACCACCGGCATCTCCGCCAGCGATCGCTCGCTCACGGTGCGCGCGCTCATCGACGAGCGCACGGCGCCGGACGACCTCACGCGCCCCGGCCACGTGTTTCCCCTGGCGGCCAAGCGGGGCGGGGTGCTCGTCCGCGCGGGCCACACCGAAAGCTCCGTGGACCTTGCGCGCCTTGCGGGACTCAGGCCCGCCGCGGTCATTTGCGAAATATTAAAAGAAGACGGCACCATGGCGCGCCGGCCCGACCTCGACGTCTTCGCCGAACGGCACGGCCTCAAGATCGCCACCATATCGGACCTCATCAAGTATCGCCAGCACAAGGAGCGCCTCATTCGCCGCGTCTCCTCCGCGACCCTCCCGACCGACTACGGCAAGTTCCACATCATGGCCTACGAGACCGAGGTGGACGATGCGATGCACGTGGCCCTGGTGAAGGGCGACGTGGATGGGCGCGAGAACGTGCTGGTGCGCGTGCACTCCGAGTGTCTCACCGGCGACGTGTTCGCCTCCCGCCGCTGCGACTGCGGCTCCCAGCTCCACCGCGCGATGGAGATGATCGACAACGAGGGGGCGGGCGTGGTGCTCTACATGCGGCAGGAGGGGCGCGGCATCGGGCTGGGAAACAAGCTCAAGGCCTATCACCTCCAGGACCAGGGCGTCGATACCGTCGAGGCGAACATCATGCTGGGCTTTCCGCCCGACCTGCGCGATTACGGCATCGGCGCGCAGATCCTGGTGGACCTGGGGCTCCACACCATCAGGCTCATCACCAATAACCCGAAAAAGGTGATTGGCCTCGAGGGGTACGGCCTGGAGATCGTGGAGCGCGTTCCAATCGAGATCGCGCCGGTGGACGAGAACCTGCGCTACCTGAAGACGAAAAAGGAAAAGATGGGCCACCTCATCCTCGATGAGAAGGGCACGGGGGGCCCGCGGTGAACGCGCCGGAGACGCCCACCGTCGTCGTCGTCGACGACGACGAGGCCATACGGTATGCGCTGCAGAAAAAGCTCACGCGCTTCGGCCTCAAGATTGTCTCGCTCGACAAGGCTGAGGACGCGCTCTTCCTGCTGAAGAACCCCGAGAGCGCGGTGGACCTCGTGGTGACCGACATCAAGCTGCGCAAGATGGACGGGATCGAGCTCCTGCGACACATCAACATCCTGGAGCGGCCGGTCCCGGTGCTCATCATCACCGGCCAGGGAAACATCGAGGACGCGATCCGGGCGCTGCGCTACGGGGCGCGCGACTTCATCCGCAAGCCCTTCGATATCAACGAGGTGGCCTCCATCGTGCGGCGCATCCTTCGCAGCGAGCAGGAGAAGCAGCTCGCCAGCGCCTTCGGGAAGTACATCCGCAGCGAACGCCGCTCCTACGTGATCCCGGTGGACCCCGGCGTGATCGACGTGATGTCCTACGAGCTCACGCGCAACCTCATGCCCTTCGGCCTGTGCAACTACACCGCCTCCGAGAACGTCGCGCTGGCCCTGCAGGAAGCGATCTCGAACGCGATGTTCCACGGGAACCTCGAGATCGATTCCGCGGTGCGCGCGGAGCGCGGCATCAAGGGGTTCAACGAGGAGATCGAGGCGCGCCGCACCGACGAACGCTATCGCGACCGGACCGTCCGCATCCAGTACGACCTCAACCCCGAGTACGTCGAGTACGTGATCGAGGACGACGGCCCCGGCTTCAATTACAATGCGCTGCCCGATCCGCGCGATCAGCAGAATTTCTTCAAGGACAGCGGGCGCGGCATTCTCATCATCCGCATCCACATGGACGAGATCTCCTGGAGCGAGCGGGGGAACGCCATCCGGATGCGCAAGTACCGCATCGACGCGAAATCGGCCCAGCACTAGGGCGGGAAAAGGAGCAATGGCATGTACTATACCGTGAAATGGAACGGCGACGCCGTCTCGATGATCGACCAGCGCGAGCTGCCGGGGCGGGTCGTGTACCGCACCTACACGAACTATCACGATGTCGCGGCCTCGATCACCGACATGGTCACGCGCGGCGCGCCCGCCATCGGGATCACCGCGGCGATGGGGATCGCGCTGGCCGCGAAGACCCTCGAGGTCACGGACGCGGCGGACCTGAAGACGCAACTCGCGGCGGTCTGCGAGCTCTTCGCGAAGACGCGCCCCACGGCCGTGAATCTCTTCTGGGCGATCGACCGGATGAAGGCGATCATCGCCGCGAACGACTCCGTCGACGGCATCCGCGCGGCGCTGGAGAAGGAGGCGGTGCGCATCCTCGAGGACGACGTCGCGATGAACAAGAAAATCGGCGCGAACGGCGCGAAGTACATCGCCGACGGCGACGTGGTGATGACGCACTGCAACGCCGGGGCGCTCGCGACCGGGGGCTACGGCACGGCGCTGGGGGTGATCCGCGCCGCGGTGGAGGCGGGCAAGAAGATCGAGGTGTTCGCCTGCGAGACGCGGCCGTACCTGCAGGGCGCGCGCCTCACCGCGTGGGAGCTGCAGCAGGACAACATCAAGGTGACGCTCATCACCGACAACATGGCCGGGCACTTCATGCGCGCCGGCGTCATCAAGAAGATCGTCGTGGGGGCCGACCGGATTGCGGCCAACGGCGATGCGGCGAACAAGATCGGCACCTACACGCATTCGGTGGTCGCCAAGGCGCACGGCATCCCGTTCTACGTGGCCGCGCCCACCTCGACGCTCGACCCGGCCACCGAAACGGGCGATGCGATCGTCATCGAGGAGCGGGGCATCGACGAGGTCGCCTATATCCAGGGCGTCCAGATCGCGCCGGAGGGGATCTTCATCCGCAACCCGGCCTTCGACGTCACGCCCGCCGAGAACATCACGGCCATCATCACCGAGAAGGGAAACATCGAAAGCCCAAAGGGCACGGGCATCCGGGGGCTTGTGGGCGCATAGGCGCCCCGGGAATTTCCCTTGACGGCGCGGCGGGTGCGTGATACGCACGGGCGTCGCCGTGCGCGGGCCGAGCAGCGCCGCGGCGGGACGGACATCGATCATACAACAACGATTCGGAGGATGCAATGAAACGTAGCAGCGTAGTGATCGCACTGGTGTGCCTCGCCGCGTTCGTGGCGACCGGCTGCAAGCCGAGCGCGAAAAACGAGATCCAGTACTGGGAAAACGCGAAGAAGGATTTCGCCGAGGCCGTTTCCTCGTACCCGGCCTTCAAGGACGTGCTTGCCGCGAAGATGACCGAGGCGCAGAAGCTATGGGACGATGCGCAGAAGGCGACCGGCGAGGAGCAGGCGAAGCAGATGAAGGCCGCCAACGAGAAGTTGAACGAGCTTCTCAACCAGTTCACGCAGATTAAGCACAAGTCCAAGGGCGTTCAGGACGCCATCGACTCGCTCAACGCGAAGAAACTCACGGTGAGCGAGGACGCGACCCGGAAGAAGGCCGTCGCCGCCGCGCGGAAGGCCCTGGGCGAGGTGAAGGACCTGCTCGCCAACGCGAAGGTCGCCGCCGAAGACGAGGCGAAGAAGATCACCGGCGAGGCGATCTCGAAGCTCATCAGCGCGCAGGGCGACATCGACCGCGCCATCAAGTCGCTCGAGCCGAAGAAGTCGAGCACCGCCAAGAAGAAAAAATAGTCGCAGAACGACGCAGGTGGCCTTGTCGGGCGATCGGCCCGGGCGTTCCGCCCGGGCCGTGTCGTTTCCTGGCTCCGGGGCTCAAAACGGAATTGACGGCGTGATCTTCATATGGCATGGCGTGGTCGATGTGTGACGCGCCATCCGATCGCATGAGGTTAGACCATGAAAAAAACGATTTATTCCCTTCTGCTGCTGGCGGTTGTGTTGATTTCATCGGTTCCCGCCCGTTCCGGGCAGGAGCGGCTTCGCGTTGCGGTGAACAGCTTCGACAACCTTAACAATGACAAGAAGTATGCGCACCTCTCCGCGGGCTTCAGCGAGGCCCTGACCCAGGGGCTCTTTCAGATCAAGAACATACTCGTCGTCGAGCGGCAGGGCCTCGACCGCATCATGCGGGAGCACGAACTTGCGCAAGCGGGCGCGATTGACGAAAAAAGCGCCGTGAAGACGGGCCGGCTTATGGGCGCCAACTACCTGGTGATGGGGAAATATCAGATTGCGGGCGGGAATGTGCGCGTGTTCTGCCGGCTGGTGAATGTCGAGACGGGCGCGGTCTCACGGGACCATTCCTTTCAGGTGACCGGGAGCCTTGATGGCATTTTCACGGTGCAGGATGAGCTCGTGAAACGGATCACCGCCTCCTTCGGGATCAGCCCCGGCACGGACGAGCGTAGGCGCGTGGAAACGGTCAACCGCGAACTCTCGTTGACGAAAGATGAATTCAAGCTCTATCTGCAGGCGCGGAAGGAATTCTATCTCGCGACCCCCGACTCCTACCAGCGCGCCATTATTCTCTACGCCAAGGCGTTGGGGATCAACGGGAAATTCGCGCTCGCCTGGGCGGGACTGGCGACCGCAAACCTGTACAAGGGGTATGAGCGAAGCTGGAACGGCCAATCATACGATGAGGAATATTTCAAGGCGCTTGCGGCGGCCCGGCAGGCGATACGATTCGCGCCGGACCTTTCGGAGACCAATTGCGCCATGGCGCTCGTACATGCATACTGGCTTCCCCGGCCGAAACGGAAGGAGGCCGAGGAGTGGGCGCGCAAGGCGCTGGCCATCAACGAAAACAACGCCGAGGCGTATTTCGCCATATCAAAGGCGCGCGGGGGCGATCTTGAGTATCTCAAGAAGACCATCGAGAAGGACCCCCAGTACATCCTCGCATACAACTGGCTTGGTCTGGTTTATCAAAAAATGAACATGATCGATAAGGCCATCGAGATGCATCGCACGTCCATACGGCTTAATCCGAAATGGGCGCTCGAATACGCGAATCTCGCCTATTGTCTGTTTCTGCAAAAGAAATACCCGGAGGCCATGGAGAATATCAACAGGGCGCTGCAGCTCAAGCCCGATCTCAAGCCGGCGCACGTGATCAAGGGCATGATCGTCAAGGCCTCCGGCGGCCGATAGGCCCATCAGAACATGATTCGGTAGTAGAGGAGCACGATGTCCCGCCCGAAGAGGAGCGCGACGACCAGGCCCGCCGCGAGGAACGGCGCGAAGGGGAAGCGCACGCGCAGGCCCTTCTTCGTCCGGTACGCGTAGATGACGCCCGCGACGGAGCCGGTGACCAGCGCCGTTTCGATCATGACGATGGTGAGCTCGAACCCGAGGAGAAGGCCCATCGCCGCCGCGAGTTTGATGTCGCCGCCGCCGAAGCTCCCGGGGAACACGAGCAGCATCACCACGAAGAAGGCCGCGGCGATGCCGAATCCCAGGAGCGTGTCCCGGACCGATCCCGTGAGGATGATGGGGTAGATCGACAGCGCGACGAACGCGAGGGTGAGGGGGAGCGGTATTTCCATCGTTTTCGCGTCGATGATGGCGATGGCGATCGCCAGCCCCATGACCAGGAAGAGGACCGCGCCGGGCGCGTTCACGCCGAGCCGCAGGGCGACGACGACGGCGAGCGCGCCATACCCGAGCTCCGCGAGCGGATAGGCCGCGGGGATCCGCACGCCGCAGGAGTTGCAGCGCCCGCGCGCGATGAGGTAGCCGAGCGCCGGAATGAGGCGGAGAAGCGGTATGCGCGATGCGCACGCGGGGCAGCGCGACGGCGTCGCAAGCGCGCGCCAGGGGCTCTCGCGAAACGAGCCGTCCGCCCAGCGCAGGGCGAGGGTGTAGAAGAAGCTCCCCCATGCGGCCCCGAGGAAAAAGACGACGGCCCAGAGAATCGCACCGTGCGCCATGGGCTATATCTGCAGGTAGTAGTTCACGCCGATGAAGGCGAAATCGCCCGTGGCGCTGAAGGTTCGCTTCGGCGACGTGGTTGCCGCGCCGTTCGCGTCCGTCCCCTTGTTCTCGAGCGCCTGCGAGCGCGCCTCCTGGTGTATCCAGTCCACGGTGAGCGTGAGCCGCTCGAGGAGGGGGAATTCGGCCCCGATCAGGATGTGGTAGCCGCCGAACTGCCCGCCGTACTGGTCCGTGCGGTGCGACGAGAGCCCGTTGGCCTCGAACAGGGCCGCCGTCTGCTGCGGGTTCGATTGGGACATCTTGACGTAGATTTGATGATAGGTGAGCCCGAGACCCAGGTATACATAGGTCTTTTCCTTGATGGGCAGCACGAGGGCGACGGTCGCGGGCATCGAGATCTGGAAGGTGGAGATCTTGAGCCGGTTCTCCTGGCCGTCCGCGGGGGTGATGTACCCCTCGATGGAGCCGACGGGCGTGGCGAAGTACAGGCCCACCCGGAAGAGGAGCTGGTTGAACTGGTAGCGCGCCGAGAGCCCGAAGGCGGGCGCGACGGGCGTTCCCATCGACTGCGTCATGGAGCCGGGGTTTTCGTCGCTGTAGGCCTCCATGACCACGTTGTAGCGGTTGATGTCCTCGCCCAGGCGATTCACGTCGTAGGTCGCGCCGGCATTCACGCCGAACGAGAGCTCGCCCGCCGCTCCGGGCGCCGATGCGATGAGCAGGGAAAACGCCGCGCCCGCCGCGAGGAGCGCGGCCCGCGCCCGATGCGTCCGTTGTCCGGTGCGTGGTATCATTGATCGGACCCGAAGTAGAACGTGATGCCGAAGGCGAACCGGTACCCGGTGAAGTCGATGCGGGCGTAGTCGTAGGCGCCCTTGCCGTTTAAGCCCTCGGTGTCGGCGTGGATGCCGTCGCGCAACAGCGGCGTGGACCCGCCATAGTAGAGCACCGTCGCCGAGATCGCGTATCGTGTGGTGAAGTAATACTCGCCGTGCGCATAGGCGACCAGCGGAAATCCGGTCCCCCGAAACTGCCCCTTGCGCGTGAAGGGATCGGGGTGGTCCTCCGACGAGAACTCGTTGTCGTACATGCCGGAGGCGAAGGCAGCGCCGCCGCCCACGTAGAAGCGCACGTCGTCCCAGAACTTGATGGTGAAGCCCGCGAGGAGCGGCACGTCGAAGGTGGCCACGGAATAGCGGCAATCGAGCGCATAGTAGGAGATCCCGCCGTTGTCGGTCCAGGCGGTCGTGCCGCTCCCGCCCACGACGCTCTTGGAATAATTCGCGGCGGCCCGGAAGAAGAAATGTTCCTCGATGATGACCTTCCAGTCGATGCCCACCGTGACGCCCATCGGGCGTTCGATCTTCGCCGTGTCGATGCCGTCCTGCACGCGGTTGATGTCGTGGATGCCGTTTCGCGTGTTGAAGTGCTGCTGTTGCACGAATGAGTGCATCGACCCGCCCATGTTCGGCGCGATGCCGGTATAGATGCCGATGCCGTTGGTGGTGATCGCCGCCGCAAGCGGCCGGGGGGCCGCGGCGAACGCGATCAGCACGACGAGCAGGATGATGTATGTGCGCACCGTATTCATTGCCGCTAAAAGAGATAGTACCTGCATCCAAGAAAATACCGGTTTCCGGTCATGTCCAGCGCGAGATTATACCAGGTGTACTCCGCGCTCGTGTTCAGCAGGGCCTGCGACCGCCCGCTCACATACTGCCACTCCAGGTACAGGCAGGCGTTTCGCGTGAGGTTGATCTGTCCGCCCAGGATGAAGCCGTAGCCCACGATGTTCGCCGTGATCTCCTCCTCGGCGTCGGTCGATTTGAAATTGATCCTGCCGGAGGCGAGAAAGTAGGTGGCCCCGGCGCCGAGATACACCGCGCCGCGGTCGAAGATGTCGAACCGGATCCCGATGAAGGCCGGGAGCGCGGTGTAGTTGATGGCGTAGCGGTTGATGCGCTCGACCTGGCCCGGGTCCTCGATAATACGCCCGCGGTTGAACAGGATGGTCGTGTCGAAGCCGAAGCGGAAGAAACCCCGCCCGTAATTCAGGAAGAAGGAGGCGCCCAGCAGAAAGGTGTTCTCGGGATCGACCTCGACGGCGGGATTGTAGGCGGCGAAGTTTCCCACGTCGTGCTGGAAGCCGCCGTGCACGCCGGCGGCGAAGGTCTCCGCGGCGCGCGCCGGACGGGCGGTCGCGACGATGGCCGCGGCGGCGAGGAGGCAAGCTGTTCGTGCGATCGTTCGTTTCATCGTTTGCGTATGGGCGCGTTCGTGGTCGGCGCCGGTCCGGATGCGGCGTGCGCCCCGTGGCGGCTCCTGATTACTATGATCGGCCGGTTTCGGGCGGGAATTGAGGCAATTTAACCGCCGGGGTGATCACGGTGCGAAAATGGATGGACAGCATGGCTTCCGCATGGTAGCGTGAAATACGGCATCCAGAATGCTTTGGAAACATGCCATGGGCCAGAAACGCATCCGAAACAGTCTCGCCATCGCGCTCATCCCTTTCTTTTTAATGGCGATGATGAGTGCCGCCGCGGCCGATACGACGCTGTGCGAAGTCGTCATCACCCACCCGCCCGACCTGCGCCCATACGCCTTCGTGGACGAGCGCGGCGAGTCGAAGGGCGTCGCCATCGACCTCATGCGGATCTGGGGGCGGAAGGTCGAGTGCGGGGTGCGCTTCGTTCCCGCAGAGGCCGCGAAGGGCGTGGAGCTGTTAAAGGCGGGGAAGGCCGATATCGTCGGCGGCATGCACTATTACGGCGAGTTTCATGACGAGATCGATTTCGCCCGCGAGTTTCTCGAGATCGAGGTGGACCTGTTCGCGGACAAGGCGGTGCCGATCAAATCGATCGACGGCGTGGGGCCCCATCCCGTGGGCGTCGTCGCCGGCGGTTTTCCGGAGAAGTGGCTGCAGGCGCAGTACCCGCAGGTCGCGCTGCGCCGGTTCGCGGGCAATGAGGACCTCGTTCGCAGCGCGCTTGCCGGCGGTGTCGCGGCCTTCGTGCTCGAGTATCCGGTGGCCGGGTACTACCTTGCGCGTCACGGCGCGCACGACCGCTTCACACGGATCGAAACGCTGTATCTGGAAAAGCTGCGCGTGGGGGTGCGTCGTGGGAACGCGGAGCTGTTAAAGCGCATCAATGCCGGGATGCACCGCATCACCTTCCGCGAGGTGCGGGAGGTCTTCCGGCAGTGGTCGATCATGCCGGCGATTCCGGAATGGCTCAAGCGCTACCTGTGGCTGGCCGGGGCCGGCGCGGTGTTCGTCCTGCTGCTCGTGTTCATCGTCGTGCTGCGCGTCAAGGTGCGGCACCGGACGCGGCGCATCGAGGAGGTGCTGGACGAGGCGCGCGTGCAGAACCGGCGGCTGGAGACGGAGATCCAGGAGCGCCAGCGCGCCGAGGACGCCCTGGCCGACGAGCGCAATCTCCTGCGGACCATCATCAACAATATTCCCGATATCGTGTTTGCGCTCGATGGCGAGGGAAAAGCGTTGGTTCTCAACGACGCGGGTCGCCGCTACCTCGCGCCGAAGGACCGGGAGCCGATCGCCGGTCGGGACATCGCGGAGTTTTTGCCGGAGGATGTCGTTCTCAAGTGCCGCCAGGCCGGGTCGCTTATCGATCTCGATCCGAACCTCGCCTTGTCCGAGGAGGGGCGCTTCACCGGCCCGGACGGCGGCGAGCTGTGGTTCCTCGACACCGCGGTGCCGCTGCGCGACGAAGACGGCGCCGTGATGGGCATGGTGTGCATCTCGCGCGACATCACCCGCCAGAAGCTCGCGGAGATATCGATGCGCCGCGCGCTCAATGAATTGGAAAGCTTCGTGACGACGATCCCCGACATGTTTTACGTGCTGGACACGGCGGGGCGGCTCATCAAGTGGAACCGGAAATTCGAGGAGGCGACCGGGTACGATTCCGCGGAGCTGGTGAGCCGGAACATCGCGCACCTCTTCACGCCGATGTGCGGATCGGAGGCCACCTGTCTGGTTGAGGAGCACCGCCGCCTCGGGCGGGGGAACTCTCTGGAGGTGTATGTGCGCAACCGGAGCGGGGAGCTGATTCTCTACGAGTTCGTCACCTCGGCGCTCAAGGACGAGAACAGCGCGGTGATCGGGTACGTGGGCATCGGTCGCGACATCACCGAGCGCCACCGGTACGAGGACGCCCTGCGAGTTTCGGAGGAGCGCTTCCGGAGCATCTTCGATCTGGCCGACGTCTCGATCTGGGAGATCGATTACGAGGCGATCCGGGGGGCGGTCGAGGAAATCCTGGCCAGCGGCGTGACCGATATCAGGGCCTACCTCGACGAGCATCCGGACGATTTCGACCGGATCAAGCGGGGCGTTCGCATCGTCGACGTGAACGAGGCGTCGGTGAAGCTCTACGGCGCCTCGTCGAAGGAGGAGTTGATCGCGGGCATCGAGAAGATTTTTCTCGCCGAGTCCATCGAGGCCTTCAAGGACGTCATCGCCGCGGTCGCCAGCGGGAGCCGCTTCTATCAGGTGGAAACGCGCCGCCGCACGATGCAGGGCGCGATCATCACCGTTATCCTGCGCGTGAGCGTCCCCGCGCCGGAGAGCGCCTTCCGGAACATCCTCATCACCACCATCGATGTGACCGAACAGAAGCGCCACGAGGCGGCCCTGCAGGCGGCGAAGGATGCCGCGGAGATCGCCAACCGCGCGAAATCGACCTTCCTGGCGAACATGAGCCACGAGCTGCGCACCCCGCTCAATTCCGTGATCGCGATGTCCGACATGCTCGTCGAGAGCTACCTGGGCGAGCTGAATCCCGAGCAGGCGGACTATGTGCGCGACATCCGGGAGAGCGGACGGCACCTGCTGAACCTGATCAACGACATCCTGGACCTTTCGAAGGTGGAGGCCGGGTACAGCCCGCTCGAGCCCGGCCCGGTGGACCTGGCGCAGCTTGTGGCCAACAGCCTGGTGGTGGTGCGCGAGCGGGCCCTGAAGCACGGGATCGCGCTCTCGATAGACGTGGCGGGGACGTTGCCCGAAATTGTCGCGGACGAACGGAAGGTGAAGCAGATCGTCTTTAACCTGTTGTCAAACGCCGTGAAGTTCACCGGGGACGGGGGATCGGTGGGCGTCCGCGCCGCGGCGCGCGACGGCGGCGTGGAGCTGTGCGTGTGGGACACCGGGATCGGCATCGCCCCGGAGAACATCGACCGAGTTTTCGGCGAGTTCTATCAGGTCGAGGAGACCCTCACGAAGCGATACGAGGGGACGGGACTGGGACTGTCGCTGGTGAAGCGCTTCGCCGAACAGCACGGCGGCCATGTGCGCGTGGAGAGCGAACCGGGGAAGGGCAGCCGCTTTTACGTGTTCCTCCCCGCGGTTTTGGCGGATACGGCGGTTCGGGGAGGTGATGGCGCATGAGCGCTCCAACGGTCCTGATCGTGGAGGACAATCCAAAAAACCGGAAGATCATGGCGGACCTGCTGCGCCACAACGGCTATCGCTTCATCGAGGCGGAGGACGGGCAGGCGGGCGTGGAGAAGGCCATCGCCGAGCGGCCGGACCTCATTCTCATGGACATCCAGCTCCCGCGCATGGACGGCTACGAGGCGACGAGGCGCTTGCGGGCGAACGAGGCCACGCGGGGGATTCCGATCATCGTGATCACCTCGTTCGCGATGAAGGACGAGGAGGCGCGCGCCCGCGCGGCGGGATGCGACGAGTACATGACCAAGCCCATCGACATCCACGCGTTCGTCGCGACCGTGAAACGGTATGCGCCGCCGAGGGGGGAGTGATACGCCATATGCAGCCGAGAACGGAACATGTCGGACCGGTCCTGATCGTCGAGGACAATCCGCAGAACCAGAAGATCCTGAAGGGGCTCTGCGCGCGCCAGGGGCTCGCGACCGCGGTCGCCGACAACGGGCGCGTCGCGTTGGACATGCTCTCGGACGGGTTCTTCGCCGTCTACATCGTCGATCTCATGATGCCGGTGATGGACGGAAGGGCCTTCATCGGCCATCTCAAGGAGCGGCACCCGGACGCGGTGATCCTGGTGCAGACCGCGCTCGACTCCGCGGGCACCATCATCGACATCATGAAGCTCGGGGTGTTCGATTACATCATCAAGCCCATCGACATCGAGCTGTTTCAGGCAACGCTCCGGAAGGCCCTCGAGTATCGGCGCCTGAAGGACCTCGAGCGCGACCAGCTGCAGCGCTTCCGCAGCGAGCTCACCCGGGTGCGCGAGATCCAGGCGGCGTCGATGTCGCGCTCGCGGACGCCCGACGGGTTCGACATCGCCCATTCCATGCTCCCGGCGGAGGACCTCTCGGGCGACTTCTACGACGGAATCCGTCTGCGCGACGACCGGACGCTCGTGATGCTCTGCGACGTGACCGGGCACGGGATCGCCTCGTCGTACGTCGGGGCCGAGCTCAAGAGCCTGTTTCGCTCAACGGCAGAATCGACGGCGTCGCCGGCGGAGGTGCTGCGGGACGTCAACCGGACCATCACCGAGCGGGGACGGAGCTCCCACTACATGAACACGGCGATACTCTGCGATATCGGGTCGGGGGGCTCGAGCGTCGTGATCGCGTCCGCCGGGCACCCACCGGGTATCTTCTACTGCGCCGCCAGCGGCGAGTGCCAGTGGGTCAAGGGCGGCGGACCGCTGGTGGGGTTTACGAATCAAGCGTCCTATGCCGAGCGCCCCATCGAAATGGCGACGGGCGATTGCCTGCTCCTGTACACCGACGGGCTCATCGAGGCCTTCGACGAGGGCGGGTGCGGGATGTACGGCGACGAGCGCCTCATGCGGGTATTCGCCGATCACGTGCATGCCGCAAGCCGAGACATCGTCCTGGCGATCATCGACGACGTGTACCGCTTTACCAACTATTCCCGGCAGCACGACGATATCACCATCGTGTGCGTGAAGAAGATCTAGGCCGCGCGGCCCGCCCGGTTTCCGTGCGTATTCACCGCCGTCACAGCGTTTCGATCCCTGTATCAAAGGTCGGATATTCAAGCGTGTCGATGAGCTCATCGAACATGCGCGTCGTGTCGCCGTAGTAGGACGCCATGCCGATGCGGACGAAGTCGCGCGTGAGCGGCGATTGCGTGCCGAACGCCATTGCGAAGAGCTCCACCATCGCCGCGGCCGTGAAGATCATCCATGCCGGAAGCCGCCATGGTCTCCGGCCGCCCCAGCGCGCGCTCGCCCGGTCCAGGAATTCCTGCAGGGTGATGACGCCGCGGTCGCCGATGTGATAGATGCCGCTCGCGCCGTTTTTCGTCGCGGCCGCCTCGAGCGCGCGCAGGAAATCGGGCGTTGCGATGAGGTGTATCCACGTGGGTTTTCGCCACACCGCGAGGAGGCGGTGCCGGGCGAGCCAGCGCGCGGCGTCGATCATCAGAATGCCGCGGCCGTACACCATGCCCACCCGGCACGACACCGGGGCGGTGCCCGTGCCCTTCGTCATGGAGAAGAGCAGCTTTTCCTCCTCGAGCCGCGTCCGGGCGTGCCAAGATTCCGGCGAGCCGTCGAGACGGCCGGTCGCGGGACGCTGCGGCGTGGTCTCGCCCTCAACGTGCGGAAAGCTCGCGAGGACCACCCTTTTCGCGTTGCCTGAAATTGCGGCGGTCATGAGGTTCCGGAACCATTCGGTGTTGGTGGTGGGGAGGAAGCGCTCCGGGCGCGGCATGAAGAGCACCCCGGCGAAGTGGACGATCGCGTCGACGCCGCGACAGGGCCCGGCGAGCGTTTCGGGGCGCGCAAGATCGGCCTCGTGCACGCGCGCGTTCGGGTGCGTCGCGATATCGTCGGGAAGAGGCGTGCGATGCCGCATCAGACGGACGGTGTGTCCGCGCGCGAGGAGGTGCCGCGCGAGAAGCGATCCCAGGTTGCCCGAAGCGCCGGTGACGAGGATCTCCATGGCTGGATCAGACGTTAAAGAGATCGGCGGCCTTCTTCTTGCCCGTCAGGTTGTCGTAGTCCTCGGCGTCCACGAAGGTGAGGTGCGGGAGCTTCTTGAGCGCCCACTTGACGATGTTGAACCCCCGGTTCCCCTTCTCGCGCGAGGTCATGTATTTGAACTCGCGGCCGCACTGCGGGCATTGTTTCAGGTCGGCCAGCGCGATACCCATCTGCTTGCAGCCGGGGCAGAAGCCGAACTTGTCGTCCACGATGAGCATGTGATCCTGGATTTCCTTGATGTCCTTCTCGGTCCAGATTCGGATGAATTCCATGGTTCGCCTCCTATATCCCGTGTCGCTATCGTCAGTGAGCGGTGCCGAATATATGCATTCGAGGCATTCCCTGTAAATTCTTTTATTTTTTCTTCTCCCGGTCCTTCTCCGGGTCGCTCAATCCCCCGGCGCGGTCGATCTCCGGTCTGCTCAGTGCGCCGTCGAGTGTGCTGTCATCGGGAAGCGAGAGCCAGCCGGCATCGACCTTCCCCAGGCGCTCCTGGATCGCGTCGATCGCCTCCCGGACTGCCGTGCGGATGGTGGAATCGCCGCGCACCTGGCCAAGACGATACAGCCGCTCGACCTCCTTGACGGTCCCGCAGGCCGCGAGCGCGCGGATCGCGCCGATGAGGATGTCGTCGTCGGCGTGATCGAGCAATCCGGCGAGAAACGGGGCCTGCCGGCGGTCGGCGAGCTGCTGCAGCATCTCAAGCGCCTTGAGGCGCACGTCCTTCATCGCGTCCTGCCTGTCCAGCCGACGGAAGAGATCTCGAAGGTGGGGCAGGGATTTTTTCCGTAGGCGCGAAACGAGGAGAGAAACCGCTTCCATGAGCACGTCATGCGTTGCGGTGTCCGCGGCAATGATGGCGGGAAACGCTGCGGCGGGCAGCTGTATCATGATGCGTCGCTGTCCCATCGTATCGAGCGCCCCCAGGAGCGCGACCATGGCGTCGAGCTCGTTTTTTACCGGCGTTCGGTGCTCCCATTCCGCAACAATCTGTTGCGCCATCAGTTCGAGGTGTAAAACCTTCGGACGATTGTGCGTGCGCTGATGACGGGCGAGCGTTATGCTGCCCAGCAGGACGAAGGTCCAGAAGAAGATAACGGTGGGATACAGAAACGGCGTCTCGTGGGAGTTGTCGATGATCATCGCCACGCCGGTATCGTCGCCGGTATTTGGTTTCGCGATGCCGCTGATCGTAGTATTGATCGCAAAGGGATGTTTCCCGCATTCGGTCAGGAGTATCCTGCCGTGGGATCCGGCGAGATTGAAGCGGTGGATGGGCGATCCGCCCCCGTCGCGTGCGATCTCACGGGTGATGCGGTCGGGAAGCATGGGACGCTCGCTGTCGGCGTCAACGGCATAGCAGGTGAAGTCGAACGGATCCGTCACGCGGGTTGCCCGTCCGATGCGCACCTTCCAGAGCGCACGCGCATCGGCCTTTGCCAGTGCAGCACAGTTCTCGAACTCGCTGGCGGGGTAAATGAGAAAAACGGGAAGTCGGGCAAGGCTTTTCGCGACGAGACCAACCGGCATGCCCCGCGAGTTTAGCGTAATGGCAAATGCCCCGAAGATGATACCGATGCACAGGGTCGTGAATAAAAGAATGGTTCTGTTCATTGCGATTCTCTCCGGTTGCTCGCTAACTGTTGCGGAATCGGCAGGCAGGATGTACTGTCGGGACGCCGGATATCACCATTCCCCGATGGACGAGGACCTTCCAGCTGCGTCGCCAGGCGCCGTTCATGAGCGCTTCGCAGTTCGGGAACACCTCCGCGCTGATAACATGGAAGAATGGTATGCGGAACAGGCTTTTCAGGACAAAGCCGGCCGATTCGCCCCGCGACAGCAGCGTGATGAAGAAGCCCATGAAAACCACGCCGATTGCGGCCGTGACGATGCGCCCGATGGTTTTATTGATGGTTTTGTCGTCGCTCATGGCGTCATTTCTTCTTCTTTTTCATTTTTGTGGCGATGTGACTGAGACTTCCCGTACGGTCAGTTGCCGGCGCGCTGAGCGCGCCGTCGAGTCCGGGCTCTACGGGAAGCGAGAGCCAGCCGGCGTCGACCGTGCCGAGCCGCGCCTGTATCGCGTCGATGGCGTCCTTCGCCGCCGTACGCACGAAGGGATTCATGCTGTCGCGGCCAAGCCGGAACAGCGGTTCGACCGTCTTCACCGTGCCGGAGGTCGCGAGCGCCCTGATGACGCCGACGAGGACGTCGCCGTCGGGCTCGTTCAGCTGGCCGACGAGGAATGACGCATAACGGCTGTTTCCTGTCGTCTCGAAGGCGCGCATGATGGCGCGCCGCACGGGATGGGGGATCATCTCGGGACTGTTGTCGCGGTATATATCCCTGAGCAGCGGCAG
This sequence comes from Spirochaetota bacterium, assembly GCA_029562645.1. GTDB lineage: Bacteria > Spirochaetota > UBA4802 > UBA4802 > JAKQUI01 > JAKQUI01. Next base: position 18,970 of record JAKQUI010000004.1, on the reverse strand, counting down.
CGCCGCGCGGTCGTGCCGGGCGGCCGTCTCGGCAATTGCCAGCGCCAGGATCTCCGGATCCGGCAGGATGTCCCGACGAAGCACCTCGTGCAGCATCGGTGTTGGGATCTCCTTGATGAGGATTTCACGCTCGGCGGACCCCTGTTTCTCGAGCCGGTGTGAAAGGGAAAGGACCTCGCCTTCGCCGAATTGCCCGTTCTTCCACTCGCGAACGGCCGCACGGAGTTCGGTGATGGCGGAAGCGCGATTGGCCCGCTGTGACTGTTTCAAAATCAGCATCACGGAGACGACGAACACGATAATGGAGGCGATGCCGATCCAGAACAGGCTCGAATAGATTCCCGGGACGCGATGGGGCATGATGATTGATGGCGCGATGACGAAGCCACCCAGGAGCAGGCTGAGCACCAGGCTCCAGGTGCAGATGGAGAACAGGATATCGTTTGCTTGTTTCATGTTATTTCTGTATTCGGCCACACGAAAATCGCAATTCCGACTATGGGAACCAAAGCCCGGAATTTTTCGCACATCAATGGGCAGAAAATGACATGCCTGTCGCATGTTGTAAATAATTTATTCTGTCTCTGGTATAATCCCTTGACAATGGACTTTGCGGTTCACCAGAATGCATGCCATGCCGGCGAAGATCAAAATCGGAACGCGGGGGAGCGAGCTCGCGCTGTGGCAGGCCAATCATGTGGCCGAGCGCATCGGGCGTGACCGCGTCGAGATCGTGATCATCAAGACGCAGGGCGACCGCATCCAGAACGTCTCCTTCGATAAAATGGAGGGCAAGGGCTTCTTCACCAAGGAGATCGAGGAGGCCCTCCTCGTGCGTACGGTGGACCTCGCGGTGCATTCAATGAAGGACCTCCCGGTCGAGGAAACCCCGGGCCTCGTCGTCGCGGCGGTGCTCGAGCGCGAGGATCCGTCCGACGTTCTCCTGGTTCGCGATGACCGGCGAGATGCCGCGCGTCCCTTCGGCCTTCCTGCGGGCGCTGTGGTGGGCACGAGCTCGCTCAGGCGCGCCGCGCAGATCAGGGCGATAGCGCCGGACATCGACGTGCGGCCGCTGCGGGGGAACGTGGGTACGCGCATCCGGCGCCTCGCGGAGAAGCGCTTCGACGCGATCATGCTGGCGCGCGCCGGGCTCCTGCGACTCGCGCCCGCCATCGACGGCATGACGATGGAGCCCATTCCGCTCGACCGGTTCCTTCCCGCCCCGGCGCAGGGCGCGCTCGCGCTGCAGGTGCGCGCGGACGACGCGGAACTGATCGGTGTGATCCGCGCGCTCGATCATGCCGACACGCGCCGATCGGTCACGGCAGAGCGCTCGTTCCTGATGCATTTTGGCGGCGGTTGCCAGATACCGCTCGGAGCGTATGCCCGCCTCGAGAATGGCGCAATCATACTTGATGGCGTTGTCGCATCGCGCGACGGTATAACCATTGTGCGCGGGAACGTATCGGGCTCCGACCCCGAGCGGGTGGGAGCGGACTGCGCCCATCAATTGAAAAAACAGGGGGCCGATTCGCTGCTATGAAACCCGGCATGGTTTATCTCGTGGGCGCGGGTCCCGGCGATCCCGGCCTCATCTCCGAACACGCGCGCCGCGCGCTTAAGAACGCCGATTGCGTGGTGTACGACTTTCTCGCCAATGCCGGTTTCGTCGACGGTCTCTCCTGCGAGCTCATCTACGTGGGCAAGGAGGGGAGCGCGCACACGATGAAGCAGGAGGACATCAACCGGCTCATTGTGGAGAAGGCGCGCGCGGGCAAAACGGTGGTACGCTTGAAGGGGGGCGATCCGTTCGTCTTTGGGCGCGGCGGCGAAGAGGCGGAGGAGCTCATCGCCGCGGGAGTGCCATTCCGCATTATCCCCGGCATCTCGTCGTTTTACTCGGCGCCGGCCTACGCGGGGATCCCGCTCACGCACCGCGACTATGCCGACGCCTTCGAGGTGGTCACCGGACACCGCCGCGCCGACGCCGCCGCGGGCGAGGACATCAACTTTCCCGATTTCGACGACAAGAAGACCTTTGTCTTTCTCATGGGCATGAAGAACCTGGGATACATCGCGGAAACGCTTATCGCCGAGAAACGATTCCCGGCCGACCTGCCCGCCGCGGTGATCATGTGGGGCGCGACCGCTCGACAGCGCGTCGCGGCGGCGGCGTTGGCCGATATCGCATCAGAGGCCGCGCGGCAGGGGCTCGCGGCGCCGGCCATCATCGTGATCGGCCGGGTGGTGGCATTACGCGAAAAACTGCGCTGGTTCGATTCCCTGCCGCTCTTCGGGAAGCGGATCGTCGTCACGCGCACCCGCGAACAGGCCTCGGTCCTCTCCGAGAAGCTCGCCGCGCTGGGCGCGGATGTGGTGGAGTTTCCAACCATCCGAATCGCCAGGAGGGGCGATCTCTCGGATCTTCGAGCGGCGTTGGCCGATATCGGATCCTACCGCTGGATCGTCTTCACCTCGCAGAACGCCGTGTCGATATTCTTCGACGAGCTCGCGGCCGCCGGGATGGACGCGCGCGCTCTCGCCGGCGCTCGCATCGCCGCGATCGGGCCCGCGACGGCGAACGAGCTCAGGGTGCGCTCGATCAATCCCGACCTCGTTCCCGCGGAGTATGTCGCGGAGGCGGTGATCGATGCGATGAAAACGGTCGGCGTCGCGGGATCGCGCGTTCTGCTGCCATGCGCCACGGAGGCGAGGGCCGCGCTTGCGGACGGTCTCCGGTCGCTCGGCGCGACCGTCGAGCGCATTCATCTCTACGACACGGTCGTTCCGGACACGATCGATCCGGACGCGCTCGCCGATGTTCGCGACGCTGACATGGTCACCTTCGCGAGCTCGTCCACGGTGCGGAACTTCTTCGCCATCGTAAAGGAGTCGCGCGCACAGTTTGCCTGCATCGGTCCCATCACCGCCGATGCGCTGAAGGAGCTCGGGCATGATCCCGCGGTCGTCGCGCCGGTGTACACCATCGACGGTCTGGTTGATGCGATTTCCGGGCATTATGAAAAATATTGATACTCCCGACAGTATTGCTATAGTGGGCTTCGACGCGTGCTGGGAATTGCTCGCAAGGTGACCAGTGGTAATTTCCGCTTGACAGATGGTCATGATCGGAGTTACGGGCATACATCGAACGTATCTATGAAGAAGCTAGCGTACATTGCACTATTGTTGGCTGCGGTCCTCGCGATTGACATCGCGATGGTTGCGTTCCATCATCATGAGAACGGCGTCATCATTGACGACTGCCCCCTGTGCCGGTTTCAGGATTCGGGTTTCACCGCAAAGGCGCAGGGGTCCGCATGCGTGCTGAGTACGCCCGATTTTGTCCACGTAGATGTTTTCATCGTATATGAATCGGTTTCGCTTCATAATCACGCACTCCTCGCCTCGCGCCCTAACGCGCCACCCTTCACGGCATAACAACACCTGTCAGGCACGGTAACGCGTATGCGTCGCCGCCTGTCGCATGCGCGGGACTTCGTTCGTCCCGGCGCGTGACGGCGCGCATCTCCCTTGATGCGCGCTGATGTGATTATACCCTGAAGGAGGTTTGATGAAACGATTTACTGTCATATTGCTTGTATTTATTTTTTCCGTTGCCATCCCGTCTCTGCGCAGCCAGGACAGGCCGGATGCTCCGAAGGAGCCGGCCCAGAAGGAGCTGCGGGATGACTCTCCGGCCGACCTGCCGAACTATGACGACGACGATGCAACGCTTGAGCCGCGCAATGAATCGAAGGATCCGGGGAACGGGTCACCCGACGAGCCTGAAAACTATGATGACGAGGAACGGGGCGCGGCGCGAACAGCTCCGAAACGCGATGCCCAATCCATGAAGGAGGGGACGACCTCTTCGCCCTTTTCGCAGTCCCAGTTCGTCCCGGACATCTCATTCGTGCTCGACGCGAGCTACAATCACCGGGACCGTGATAACGAAATATACAAAACGCAACTGCGTCCCGGTTTCATCCAGTCGATGTCGGGCGAGGCCGAGCACGAGCACGTCGCGCCCAACGCGGTAATGCGCGGATTCAACTTTAATTACGCCGAGCTCACGCTCTATTCGGTCGTGGACCCGTACTTCGACCTCTTCGCGGCGATCGAGCTCACGACGGCGAAGGTCCTCATCGAGGAGGCGTATTTCTGTACGACGTCGCTCCCGTTTGGCTTCCAGCTCAAGACGGGGAAATTCTTGAGCAGTTTCGGGCGCATCAACGAGCAGCACGCGCACAACTGGGACTTCTACGATGCGCCCCTGGTGTATGAGGCCTTCTTCGGCGGCGATCTCAACGAGGTGGGCGTTCGGGCCACCTGGGTCGCCCCGCTGGACTTCTACCTCATGATCGGCGCCGAGGCGCTCCAGGGGGCGAACGCGGCGAGCTTCGGCGCGACCGGATTCGCGGATCCCAATGAAATCATGCGCGTGCGCGACAGCGACGATCCCAACCTCGGCGTCGGATACATCAAGACCTCGTTCGATATCGGCGACCTCACGGTGTACATGGGGGCGTCGGGCGCCTATGGGCGGTCGCGCATCAATCATGGCGTGGACCAGGCTGGCGTTGCGGGCACCGCGATCGCCGCGCACAGCCATGTACTGGGCGCCGACCTTACCCTGAAGTACCAATTCGATTCCAAGCGCTATTGCGCGCTGCAGACCGAGTACCTCTACCGGTTCATGGACGGCGCGTATTACGCGAAGAACGAGACGGATATCGTCGAGGAGTACGCGCTCGTGAAGCGCCAGTCGGGGCTGTACGCGCAGCTCGTGGGGAAGTTCGCCATGCGCTGGCGCGCGGGCATCCGCTATGACCTTCTCGCGGTGAACGACATCAAACTCGACGGCATCAAGGAGAGCCTGCCCGAATCGCTGCCGCGCTACAGCGCGATGGTCGATTTCAACGCGACCGAATTCTCGCGCTTCAGGCTCCAGTATAACTACGATCACAGCATGTATGTCCCCCGGGACGGCTCGTTCGCGAGCAGGCCCAACCATGAGGTGGTCCTGCAAGTGAACATTACCATCGGCGCCCACGGCGCCCATGCATTCTAACGTGAGGAGACGCACTATGAAACGAACAGTACTAATCCCGTTGGCCGTCGCGATGATCGCATCCGTCGCGGCGCCGCTGCGCGCGGAGCGCCTCAAGGTGGTGACCACCTATCCCTACATCGCGAGCATCGTGGAGCAGATCGCCAAGGACACGGTGAGGGTGGACGCTCTCGCGCGCGGAGACTACGATCCGCATACCATCGTCCCCAAGCCGTCCTTCATCGCGAAACTGAGAAAGGCGCACCTCCTGATCATCAACGGCGCCCAGCTCGAGATCGGCTGGCTGCCGCCGCTGTTGAAGCAGGCGAACAACGCGTCGGTGAATCCCGGAACGCGGGGGTTTCTCGATCTCTCCGGGCATGTCACGCTCATCGACGTTCCCAAGAGCGTATCACGGGCGCAGGGCGATGTCCACCCGGACGGGAATCCGCATTATTACATCGATCCGCATGTGATCCCGCGACTCGCGCGGGCGATCTGCACGAAGCTTTCGGAGGTCGATTCGCGAAACGCCGCCATGTACAAGAAAAACTATGATGAGTTCGCCGCGCGATGGAAGGCGAAGCGCGCGTCCTGGGACGCGAAGCTGCGGAGGCTGAAGGGCGCGAAGGTGATCCAGTACCACAAGAACATGGATTATCTGCTCATTCGGTACGGGCTGGTGCGGATGGGAACCGTGGAGCCGCTGCCCGGGATACCGCCCACGTCAAAGCACATTGCGGAGCTCGAGAAGATCTTCGAGTCGAACACAATCAGGTTCATTCTTCAGGATGTCTACAACGCGGACGATTCCAGTCGGCACCTTTCGAAGAAGTTCGGCGTGAAGATGGTCAAGGTGCCGCACGATGTCGGCGCGGTCCGGGAGGCAGAGGGCATCTTCTCGTTGTTCGATGAAATGGTGCGGAGGTTGACGCAATGAGCGATATCCTGATAACGGCGTTCGCACTTTCGGTGGTGCTGGTGGGGATCCACGCCTTTTTCGGCACCGAGATCATCCGGCGGGGCATCATCTTCACGGACCTCGCCATCGGCCAGATGGCGGCGCTGGGTGCGGCCGCGTCGCTGTTTTTCATCGACGGGCAGTTCGTGTATCCGATATCGCTGGGCTTTGCGCTGGCCGGGGGGCTTCTCATTGCGTGGGCCTCGCGGCACACCGACAACCTCGAGGCGTTCATCGGGCTCATGTACGCCTTCGGGATTTCGGCGGTGTACATTATCCTCTCGAAATCCGCGCACGGCATGGAGGAGTTTCAGCGTCTCATGGCCTCGGACATCCTGTTTACGCCACAGGAGGAGGTGGTCAAAACCGCGATCATCTACGCGGTGCTGGGCGTGGTCCTGTTCGCGCTGTACCGACGGATCGACGGCTTCTGGAAGGATGCGCTGTTCTTTGTGTCCTTCGCGGTCACCGTGACGAGCTCCGTGAAGCTCGCGGGCGTGCTTATCGTCTTCGCGCTCCTGGTGGCGCCGGCGCTCATCGCCATCCGCGTGGGCGGCGGCAGGCCGCTCGTCGTGGCGTGGATCGTCGGCACCCTGGTCAATCTCGTGGCCATCGCGCTAGCGCACCGGTTCGATTTCCCGACCGGCTACACCATCGTCTTCTGCAATGCGCTCCTGGCGCTTCTCGTGACAATCATCCCGCGGCGTGCGAAACGGGGATAGGGTTCCGATCTCTTCACCCGAAGGGAGCGGACGAGTGACGATCAGATGATCGGGGGCCGATGAGTTTTCTCTTGTCGGCGCCCGATCATTGCGCATACCGTTGGGGCCCTATGCAGACGGCGTGAACCAGTAGATCGCGCCTTCCGGGCACGCCGACAGGCATTCCCCGCACGAATCGCAGAGCGCGTAGTCGAAGATGATGTTCTCCGGGCTGCACGGGACCTCCATCGATATGCAGTACTTGACGCACTTGGCGCAGGAGGTGTTGATCGGCTCGACGATCGCCGAGCGCGGACAGGCCGTCACGCAGTTCATGCACTTCACGCAGTTCGCGAAATCTATGATGGGGAGCTGCGTGACGGTTTTCATCCGGTTCACGATTCGTGGCAGCCGTGCTCGTGCTCGTGACAGCCGATGCCCGAATCGGAAACCGCGCCGGCGAGGAACCGCTCGGCCACGGACTTCACGGTGCCGGCGCATCCCCGCACCACCTTGATCCCGTGGCTGTTAAGCACGTTCACCGCGCCGTCGCCCATGTTGCCCGCCAGCATGACCTTCACGCCCATCTGCGAGAGCGTGCCGACGATGTTCGTCTTGCAGCCGCAGCCGGCCGGCGACATCACCTTCTCCTCGCTCACGATCTCGTTTTTATCGTTCGCTGTGAACACGGTAAAGTATTCGCAGTGTCCGAAGTGGGCGTCCACCTGGTTTTGATTCGACGGTACCGCTATTTTCATATGTGCCTCCGTTTGATTACTGACCGGGGTTGATCGATTCCTTTCCGTGCCCGATCCTCGGACAGCCGTCCTCGCGGAAACGATGCGGGCAGTCAAGCGATCGTTTGCACTTGTCGCACCTGCAGCGCGGCGGCGTTTCGACCGACACCGCGCCGCCCTCGATGCGCAGGGACTTGCCGTTCACGAGGGCGTCGGCGATTTTCCGGTGCGCCGATTCCACGATCCGGCCGAAGGTCTGCCGCGATATGTCCATCTTCTTCGCGGCATCCTCCTGGTACAGGCCCGAGAGGTCGGCCAGCCGTATCGCCTCGAACTCGTCCAGCGACAAAACGATCTCCCCGCCGGCGAAGGGCATGTCGCCCTCGGGTCGGTAGATCGTGGTCGTCGGTACAATACCGACCTTTCTGCAGCATTTTGGCCTTGACATTTTACCCCGGTGAATCCATATGGGCATATGCTCATAAAATGTCAACCGGAAAATCGCGCATGCACTGCATGAACGACACGAGCGGACACGAGCGGAGGAGAACAATGAAAATAGCAATTACCAGCACCGGAACGGACACGCAGTCGCTCGTCGATGAGCGGTTTGGCCGCGCCAAGGGTTTCATCGTCCATGACATGGAATCGGGCGCGTCCGAATATATCGACAATGCGCAGAACATGGACTCGCCGCAGGGCGCGGGTATCCAGGCGGCAAAGACCGTGATCAATGCCGGCGTCTCCGCGCTCATCACCGGCCATGTGGGGCCGAAGGCCCATGCGGCGCTCATCGCGGCGCACGTGGATATGTTTACGGGTGCGTCCGGGACCGTTGACCAGGCGATACAGGACTTCCAGGACGGTAAACTTACGCAGGCGTCGCAGGCGACCGTCGAGGGGCATTGGTGATATGAAAACACGGATAACGATTGTGTGCGAAAACAGCGTTAATGTCCCTTTCCCGCTGATCGGGGAGCATGGGCTTTCGATGCTGATCGAACGAGATGGCGTGAGCCTCTTTGATACCGGTCAGGGTCTTGGGCTGATGCATAACGTTTCCGTTCTTGGGAAAAATCCGGCAGCAGTCGACCGGGTCATTCTCAGCCATGGCCATTATGATCATACCGGAGGGCTGCTCGCGTTCGCACAGGGGCGCGATGCCGCGCTGCCGGTCTTCGTCAACCCGGACGCGTTCATCCCGAAATTCGCCGTCTATGGCGCCGCGAACGCACAGTCGGCCCTGCCGATCGGGTTTCCCCGCGAGCGCGGCGAGTATGAACGCGCCGGCTGCGATTTCCATCATACGACCGGACATGAGGCGATCGAGGACGGCATGCACGCATTGTCCGCAATCCCGCGCCCCGAGGGGTGGAGGGGATTCGATGCGATGCTGAAGAGAAAAGAAGGCGACGCATATGTCGACGATCCCTTCACCGACGATCTGTCGCTGTGCGTCGAGACCGATTCCGGGCCGGTGGTGTTGCTCGGTTGCGCCCACGCGGGGATCGTCGAGATTCTCGATGCGATTTCGCGGGAGACGGGCTTTGGGAGCTTCCACGCCGTCATCGGCGGCACGCACCTGGGGAGCGCGCCGGTGGAGTACGTGTACCGGACCATCGATGCGCTGCAGCGGTATCGGGTCCGGCGGGTCGGCGTTTCGCACTGCACGGGCTCACGGGCCGCCCTGATGATCACATCCGCGTTTCCCGAGGCGTTCACGCCCGCCTCGGTGGGTGCGGTGTTTGAGTTCTGAGGGCGGCGGGCGGGCATGAATATCGCGGTTGCCAGCGGCAAGGGAGGGACGGGGAAAACCACCATCGCCCTGTCCCTGGCGAGATATATAGCGCATAACGGTTCGCGCGTCGCCGTGCTCGACTGCGATGTCGAGGAGCCGAACGTGAACCTCTTCCTCGGGGCCGCGATCGAACGCACGGAGCGCGCGGGCGTCCCCGTCCCCTCGGTTGATCCGGCGGCGTGCACCGGCTGCGGCGCGTGCGAGCGCATTTGCGCCTTCAGCGCGATCGTCCTCATCAACGAGCGGCCGCTCGTGCTGCCCGACATGTGCCACTCCTGCGGCGGGTGCGCCCTCGTCTGCCCGACCGCGGCGATCACGGAGGTTCCCAAAGAGATCGGCGATATCGAATACGGATCGCGCAACGGCATCGACTATGCGGGCGGCAGGCTCGCCATCGGCGGGCACCTCTCGCCGCCGCTTATCAACCAGGTGAAGCGGGCATATGGGTCATACGATGTTCGAATCCTCGACTGCCCGCCCGGCACCTCGTGTCCGGTCATCGAGGCTGCGCGGGGGGCCGATTATCTCGTGTTGGTGACCGAGCCGACGCCGTTTGGCCTCAACGACCTGATGCTCGCCGTGGACATGGTGCGCGCCATGGGCCTCCCCTTCGGGGTGGTGATCAACCGCGACGGGATGGGGAACGCCGATCTCGAGCGCTGGTGCGGAGTGAACGACGTCCGGATAGTCGCGCGCGTGCCGTTCGACCGCAGGATCGCCGAGGAGTATTCCCGGGGCGATTGCGCGTCGCGGATCATCGAGTGTTACGGAGAACAGATCGCGCTCGTGGCGGCTGCGATTGCGCCCGCCGCGAATCACGATAGGGGGACCCATGCGGGATGAGCTGCGTTCGATCGGCGACGCCTGTCGCGCGGCGCTCAACGAATACACCGTGCGTGCGTTTTCGCTGCTGCCGCCTATCGACGGCATGCGCATCCTCGATGCCGGGTGCGGGAGCGGGGAGCCCGCCCTGGCGCTTGCGCGGATGAGCGCCGCGCGTATCTGTGCGATCGATCCCGATGCCGCATCGTGCGCCGCGATGGGCCGGAAGGTCGCGCGTGACGGCTTTGCCAACCGCATGACGGTGATGAACGTGGATTTCGCCTCGCCCGAAATCCAGAAAAACCCATTTGATGTCGTGTGGGCGGAGGGCCTTTTCAATATCATCGGTTTCGAGGCGGGACTCGCCCGCGCTGGCGAACTGCTCAAGCCGGGAGGATATCTCGTTATCCATGACGAGATATCGCGCGGCGATGAGAAAAAGCGGCTGTGGGAGAAGCACGGCTATGGGATTGTTGATTCGTTCGTTCTCCCCGAGAACGCCTGGCCCGACTACTACAAGTGCATGAAGACCGCACTGGCCGCGCTCGGGGATTCCGGCCGCGCTCGTGGCGACGATTCGCTCGTGCGTGCCGCGGAGGACGAATTGGCCGCAATCGAAGAGCAGATGAAGCGGCCGGAGAATCTGCGGTCGGTATTTTATATTTTGCGGAAACGGGACGCGCATGATTAAGGAACTCGTCATCATCAGCGGCAAGGGCGGAACCGGTAAAACGAGCGTGACGGCGTCGTTCGCCGCGCTCGCGGAAAACGCGGTCATCGCCGACTGCGACGTCGACGCAGCCGACCTCAAGCTCGTTCTCGGCGGGACGACGGTCGAGCGCGAACGGTTTGTGGGCGGGAAGAAGGCGTTCATCGATCCCGCGCGCTGCGACCGGTGCGGAACCTGCGCCCCCCTGTGCCGCTTCGACGCCATCAGCGCATCGTGCGCGATTGACCCGCTCGCCTGCGAGGGTTGCGGCGTATGCGCCCATTTCTGCCCGTGCGGCGCGATCGAGATGCGGGAGCACGTATCGGGCGAGCGGATGCGAACGGAGACCCCGCACGGCGCGCTGGCGCACGCGAAGCTCGGCATCGCCGAGGGGAACTCGGGAAAGCTGGTGACCCTGCTCCGGAAAAAGGCGCGCGAATACGCCGAAGGCGCCGGGGCGAACCTTATCATTGCTGACGGTTCGCCCGGAACGGGATGTCCGGTCATTGCCACCATCACCGGGGCCAGCTATGTGCTCATCGTTACCGAGCCGACCGTTTCGGGAATGCACGACCTCACGCGCGTCAACGAGCTCGCCCGGCACTTCCGGGTGCCGTCGGCGGTCTGCGTCAACAAGGCCGACATCAACGAGGAAACGACGCGGGAGATTCGGGACTACTGCGCCGCCGCCGGCATTCCGATGCTGACGCCGATCCCCTACGATCCCGACGTCACGAAGGCGCAGATTGCCGGTCTCAGCGTGGTCGAATGTTCGGCGGGTCCCGCCGCGACCGCTATCCGCCGGCTCTGGGAGGAGGTGTCCCGTGCCATCGAATGAGTATGCCCTGCGGCCGATCGGCCGCATCAGGACGCCGCACGCGACGGTTTCGGATAACGTTCCCATTCAGGGGCGGATGGCCCCGCTGAGCGAGGGCGCGGTGGAGCTGTTCCCCGAGTACGCGGCGGGCGCGTGCGACCTCGAGGGATTTTCCCACGTATTCCTCCTGTACCGGTTCCACCTGGGGACGGACGAGCGGCTGACGGTGGTCCCGTACATGGACACCGTCCCGCGCGGCGTCTTTTCGACCCGCTTCCCCCATCGGCCGAACCGTATCGGCGTCACGCTGGTGGAGGTGCTCGGCGTCGACGGGACGACCGTGCGCGTGCGGGGCGTCGACATGGTCGACGGCACGCCGCTCCTGGACATCAAGCCCTATGTTCCCCGGTTCGACGCCGTCGAAAACGTCGCATCCGTGCGAACGGGCTGGATGACGCCCTACGTGAACGGCGTGAAGGAACCGGATGTCGTGCGAACCAGCAGCGAGACGGACTGGCTGCGGGAGCGCCGCTAGACCGGCATTGTCCGGCGGCGGATACTATCTATCTGTGGAGAATGACCATGTTTCAAAAAAAGGACAAACAGCCGACCGCATGCGCCTCGGGCGCCTCGCCGTCTGTGAACGCGAGTCGGGACGCGGATGACGAGAAGGCGCTGAAGGAGAACCTGTCGCGCATAACCCGCAAGATCGTCGTGCTTTCCGGAAAGGGGGGCGTGGGGAAGAGCACGGTTGCGGTAAACCTCGCGGTCTCCCTCGCCGCGCGCAAGCTGCGGACCGGCCTGCTCGACATCGACATACACGGCCCCAGCGTGCCCACGCTCCTGGGACTGCAGGGCGCGAAGATCGCCGTGACCGGCGAAAACAAAATTCATCCCGTGGAATACAATGAATACCTCAGGGTCATGTCCGTCGGGTTTTTGCTGTCCGACCATAACGATGCCGTCATCTGGCGGGGCCCGCTCAAGTACGGGATCATAAAGCAGTTCCTGAAGGACGTCGAGTGGGGGGACCTGGACTATCTGATCGTCGATTCGCCGCCCGGCACGGGAGACGAGCCCCTGTCGGTGTGCCAGCTCATCGACCGGGCGGAGGGGGCCGTCATCGTCACCACGCCGCAGGAGGTGGCGCTCATCGACGTGCGCAAATCCATCACCTTCTGCCGCCAACTCAATATGCCGGTGCTGGGCGTCGTGGAGAACATGAGCGGCTTCGTCTGTCCCCACTGCGGGAAGGAGTCGCCCATCTTCAAGAACGGCGGGGGAAAGGCCATGGCGGACGATATGGGCGTGCCGTTCCTGGGTGCGATCCCGATCGAGCCGGGTATCGTGCAAAACGGGGACGCCGGAACGCCGTTTCACAATGCCGCGGTGCAAAACGCGACCCCCGCGCAGCGGGCCTTTTCGAGCATCATAGACGCGCTCAATCCAACGAAAGGAGAACGATCATGAAAATCGCGATGCCGGTATCAAACGGAAAGCTGTGCATGCACTTCGGCCACTGCGAGCAGTTCGACGTGTACAACGTCGATGACGCGACCAAGCTGGTGAGCGTCCTCGAGCGGCTCGACGCTCCGCCCCACGAGCCGGGGCTTCTTCCCCGCTGGCTGGCGGGGAAGGGCGTTACCTGCGTCATCGCCGGCGGCATGGGATCGCGCGCCCAGTCGCTGTTCAAGGAGCAGGGCGTTGCGGTCGTCACCGGCGCGCCGGCGGGCGATCCGGAGGAAATCCTCGCGGCGTATCTGTCGGGGCGGCTGGTCACCGGGGCCAACGCCTGCGATCACTGATTGATGGACGGAGCGGAGATACTCCTCAGGACGGGCGGCGGTCACTGCATCGAGTGGGCCGCGAAGCGGGAGTACCGGACGCTCGTCGATCGGCTCATCGCGAATGCCGAGCGGGAGGACCCTGACGCCGAGGCCCGGCTTGCGCTCCTGCTCGAGTTTCTCGAGCAGGCCGATTTCGCGGCATTGCGCTCGTCAGATGAATACCTGTCGGGGGAAAAAGAAGCGACCTGCCTGCTCCTGCGCGACGAACGGGGAGTGCCGCGCGTGTACGTACTACGAGATGCTTCATGAAAACGAGGTGAACCATGCCGACCTATGAATACGCGTGCGAATCGTGCGATCATCGCTTCGAACGGTTTCATGGCATGAACGATGAAGCGAACATAACGTGTCCCCGATGTGGCGGCGCGGCGAAGCGGCTGATCTCCGGCGGCGCCGGGATCATCGTCAAGGGCGGGACGGGCCGCTCGACCGCCTGTGGGAGTGATGTTCCCTGCTGCGGGCGGGGCGAGCCGTGCGGGAAGTCGCACGGGTGTTCGTAGCGTACGATGTCGCTGCCCCGACGTGCGCAAATGCCGGTTACGCCCGTGACCGGGCCCGAACCACCGCGTGCGTTCCAACACCGAACCCGCTGTGCCGCGCGACCACGGCGCACTTGACTTTAAATAGGAAGAAGATGTTTCCCGGCTCGTCGCAGAGCGTCTCGTAGTTTCCCTGCCCTTTGGCGATCACGAGGTCGGCGCTCGCAAACGCCGTGCGGAAGGCGTCGCTGCAATCGGCCAGAATGGTTCCCGGCGCGTCCGATCCGTTGTCAATCACGCGCGCGAGTGCGGACATGCCCGCCGCTTCCGCGTCCTCGTGGGTGGCGTCGTTGATGACCGGAAACCCGCGCACCGCCACCGTGACACTCCCGGCGGGGAGCATGCCCGCCAGCGGCGTATCGAAGACGATCTCGCCGGCATTGTCGGCGAGGAACAGGATGCGCGACGCGCGTTGGGCGGCCTCGCGCAGCGCGCGGATGTCGCCGTCGACCGGGGCCTCGAAGGCGCGGTCCATCGCCGCGACCGCCTCGTTCTCGGAGAGGTCTCCCTTGGCCCCGAAGTCGATCACGTTGCCCGCAATCGCAACCCGGACGGCGGCGTCGAATGGGTCCGCGGCCCGGGCGATGCGCGCCTGAAAAGACGGCAGGAGCGAGCGCGCCAGCGTGTTAAAGCGCGCCTTCTCCGCGCGATAGGGGTCGGCGCCCCCGGTCGCCGCGCGGATTACGCGATGCATTGACTGGGCCAGGACCGGCGGGGGCAGCGCGTAGTCCATCGACGCGACATGCGCCATGATTCCGCGCATCGCCTCCTCGCAGGCGGTATCGTCCGCGATCACGCGGCGCGCCGACTCGACGGCCTGGCGCACCAGGCAGGGAAGGCACTCCAGGCTCGATCTCATTGGCCGCGTGTCGCCACGCACATGGTCTGCAGCTCCTCCTCGACCATTCGCACGCGAAAGCCGAGCCGAACGAGCTGGTCGCCCGCATCGCGAATCCCGAAAGCCCCGCTCCCGCGGTCGTGAGCGCGCCCCTCGCTTTCGTGTATCCGGTCCAGTGCCGCGAAACCCGCTTCGTTGAAGTCGCTTATCAGGACGAGCCGCCCGGTTACGCGGGCCATCTCGTCGAACACCGCTTCAGGGCGCTCCAGATGATGCAGCGTAAACGCCGAGACCGCCGTGTCGAAATGGCCGTCGGGATAGGCCAATCGGGCGGCATCGGATAAAAGGAAATGAATGCGCTCGCGGACCCCGTAATACGCGGCGAGGAGCGCGGCCATGCGCATTCCGTCGGGATCGGTATCGACGCTCACCACATCGCCGACGGTGCGCGCAATTGCCACCGTGAGACGTCCCTTCCCGGTGCCCACCTCGAGCACCGGCGCAGGGGCGCCCTCGAGTTGACGCACGATGGACGAACGCAGCGCGTCCTGATCGACGCCATGGCGCCGGAACAGCGCCGAGCGCTCCTCGGCGCGCGCGAAATTCTCGGCGATCTCCCGGGTGGTAAAGGATTCGTGCAATTCTTCCATCTGCCTTCTCCGCGCCGCCGCAGGGCCGCGCTAGCTCTCCTCGAACCTGATGATATACTCGGCCAGCGCCTTGTGGAGCGTCATCACCGCGAGAATGGCGCAATGCACCTCGACGGCGGGATCGCCGCCAAGGGCGTCCAGCACCTCCGCGGGAGAGATCCTGAGCGCCTCGCGAAGCTCCCGCCCGCGCGCCAGGCCCGCCGCCGCGGAGCCGCAGGCGTGTGACGAACCGCAGCCGTCGGTGGCATAGCACGCATCCTCGATGCGGCCGCCGGAAATGGCGAGATACATCTCCATCGTATCGCCGCAGATACCCTTGATGATCGCGGCGCCGTCCGGATCGTTCATGCGGCCCTGCGTTCCCTCGATGTCGGGAAATGCCGTTGCTCGGCGTTCGGCATCGGACTGGTCCATGGCGTCACCTCCTCACGGCCGGGTGATCCCCCCGCGGGGGGCATGGCGTCATCTACCGCACGGCGATGTGAATGTCAAATCCTTCGCTGTGAGAATCAGCGTCGGGCGGATTGACGTGGAACACGGCGCCGTCGATCGCGTTCGGCGGTATGGCCACCGACACCCGATGATAGCCGCTGCCGTCGCGGAAAACGAATGTCCGCTCCGCGCCGCGACGCGCCTCCTCCGGCGTGAGCTTCACCACGCATGCGGAGGAGAAGAAGCGGCGGGCGAATGCGCCGCGTTTCCCGCAGCACCCGCGTCCCCAACCGCAAGCCGCGTCCGTGTGCGTATCGCCGGCAGTGGCGAAACCGGAACCGGTATACGCGCCGCCGGAGCGCGACAGATTGTAGGCGCTTCGCGCATAGGGATCGGAGAGCACATCGTAGGCCGCCGCGATCTCCTTGAAGCGCCGCTCGGCATCGGCATCGTCGGGATTTTTGTCGGGATGAAACCGTACGGCAAGCCTGCGAAAGGCAGCCTTGATCTCGTCCTCGGAGGCGGTGGCATCGATACCGAGAACCCCGTAATAATCTTCAATCATGGCTGGTCACCTTGTGAAGCATTCATCGGCGCGCATTACTATTGCCGCACCATGGCGGCGCCGCATTTCGGGCAACGCAGCTGCGTGCAGGGCGTTCCGCGCCGGTGCTGCATCGTCGCGCCGCAGGCGGGACACGCGCATTGGCCCGCATCGACGGTGTTCGCGCCGCTCATGCCGCCGCATCGCCCTCGTCCTCGGCCCTGTCCGCGACCCTGTCCCATGCCGTCGCCACCGCCGGACCCCCGTCCGGATCTTCCCTGTCCGCCGCCCACAAGCGCCTCCTTCCGTCCAAGTCGATTTTTCGAAACGCGCATCGAGAGCGCGCCCACCGGACATGCGTCAATGCAGACGCCGCACTCGGTGCACCGGACCGCGTCAATGACGGCGATTTCCTCGATGGTGATCGCCGCATTGGGACACTCCCCGACACAGGCCCCGCATCCGCTGCACTTGTTCGCATCGACCGAAATGGTCATGATCTGATTTCTCCTCGATAAGATTCCATCACCAGCAGCCTTCGTGGCCGTTCGCGAAAAGCGATACCGCCGGCGACGAGAACCGGCAGTATCGCAGTACTGTGATCACGCATCGCCCTTTTTCGCGGCGAGCTCCTCCAGCTCCTTGATGCGCGCATTGAGAACGTCAATCTGCTTGCCGAACAGCTCCGATTGCGTTTTCAAAAGCTCCATCTCGCGCTCCGGCGTGAACTCGCCGTAGCCGACTGCGCCGCCCCAGCCCTGATTGCCATAGGCGCCCCGCGCCCAGCGGGGCAGTCCGGTGGCGTAAAACACATGCCGCCATCCGCGGCCTCCGCCGCCATAGCCGCCGCCCCCGAAGCCCCTGCCGCGGCCATACCCGAATCCGGCGCCGACGTTCTGAAATCCCGCGACTCCGTATCCGGCGCAAAAACCCGCGCCCCGTCCCGTCTTGGACCCATGTCCCAACGGTCCCGTTCTGTCTCCACCTGGCATGACCTGCCTCCTTTAGAATTAAAAATGAAAACCATTATCATTAAATGCTCAAAAAAAATTTCCTCACCGACACCGCGCACACACCCCGTAGAAGCTGATGGCGTGGTCGGTGATGTCGAAATCGTATTTCTTCGACAGCCGCTGCTGCGTCTTGCCGATGAACTCGAGCTCATCGTCGAGGAACTCGGTGTAATCGACGATCGCCTTGCAGCGCAGGCACACGAGATGGTGATGGTGCTTCTTCCCGCCGGGATTGTTCACCAGCTCATAGCGCGCCTTGCCGTCGCCAAAGTCGAACTTTTGCACGATCCCCATCTGCGTGAGCATGTCCAGCGTGCGATACACCGTCGTAAGGCCGATCGAGGGATTCCGCTCGTGCGCCTTTACATACACATCCGCGGCCGTCACATGATCGTCGGTCTCCTGCAGGATCTCGAGCACCACCTCACGCGGCGCGGTGATGCGCGCGCCCCGGTCCGCAAACCTGTCCTGCCACCAGGCGCCTCGTCCTCGACCCATCATACGACGCCATCCTTCCTTGTAATGAAAACGATTTTCATTATCAATATATAGAATCCCCGTCGGATCGTCAATGGTTTTTCAATATTTCTGTCATTTTCTTAAAAAAACGTTCACCGACGAATTATGGCGTGTTTTTCTTGACAGGCATCCATCTTTATGATAATAGTTTTCACTATCAAATACGCTGATCCGGCACCGCCGCATCTGTGTAAGCATGCAGCACCGTCCGGACACCAGAACGGAATCCATCAGCAACCCCGGGAGGGTAACATGAAACGCTGTATATCGGCATCGTCAATCGTCTTTTTGCTGCTCCTTGGTTCATCCGAATCCTTCTCGCAGCAGGGACGCGGCCAGGGATTGCGCGGGCGCACTTATAATCCCGCGACCGTCGAAACGATCTCGGGACGGATCGACGAGGTCGTGTTTGTGAAGGGCGGCAGGGGGAGGAGCGCGCAGGGCGTCCATCTCGCGTTATCGACCACCGGCGGGAGCATCGAAGCGCACCTCGGTCCGGCGTCGTTCGTCGACGGCAAGATGACGTTCGCGAAAGGCGACACGGTCATGATTGTGGGATCGCGCATGACGATGGGCGGACGGGACGCGATTATCGCGAAAACGGTTACGAAGGGCGGGACCGTTCTCACGCTTCGAAACGACGACGGCACGCCGCTCTGGGCGGGCTTCTACGGTCCCGGACGAGGCAGGGGTCGGCAGGGACGATAGAATATCTATCTATACTGTTCTCCTGCGAACATTGCACAAAATTTTAAATTTTTTTATTCAGCACTGATTGCACCAACCCCCTCCCAACCTCCCCCTTTGTTAGGGGGAGGTGCGCCAATGGTAATTTTCTTCGCCCCCCTTTCCCCTGATATGATGTGACCCCAATACTTTGCACTACCCACCAGACATCGGGTATTTAAAAGGCAGAGAAACAAAAGAGCGACGATTGACCAGACTGATATACGCGGATTGGATACCGCAGGACAATTGGTTCGTCGGGAG
>JAKQUI010000081.1 GCA_029562645.1 Spirochaetota bacterium | reverse complement strand
GATTATCCGCCCGCCCAGGGGCAGAAAATGGCGCGCGCGTTCGATGGTGTCGCGCGCCGGCTCGAGGGCGCGCGTAACGACCGCGTTCGCGTCGAAGAAGGAATGCGGCCCCACCAGGTGCGGGTACACCGATACATCCTTAAGGCCCAGGGACTCGATAACCATGCGCAGAAACTCAACCCTCTTATGGCGCGGCTCGGCGAGAACGACGCTAAGGTCCGGCTTCATGATTTTAAGCGGAATGCCGGGAAAGCCCCCCCCGCTCCCTATGTCCACCACCGGCGACGGGATGTCGGCGAGCGAGGCGAGGAGCGCGCAGTCCACGAAGTGCTTGACGACGATGTCCTCGAAGCGCTTCAGGCGCGAGAGGTCGAGCTCGTCGTTGTAGCGCTCGATGAGGTCGTAAAAGCGCGCGAAGAGCGCCGTCTGCCGCTCGTCCAGGCGAATGCCCGACGCGGAGAAGAGCTCGCGCATGCGCGATGTTTCTGCCGGTTTCATCGGATTGGTTTTCCGTACGCGATATGGAGAGGATTTCAGCGGGTACGGGCGCGTTCGTCAAGTGGGAAACGGGCATGAGCTTGTACGCGGTAAATCCCGAATTACAGGCAACTTCGAACGCCTTTAAAAGAATCCAACCGGTAATTCCCGTATTCTTTCTCGATTGAGGTCGGAAAAATTGCACCCATCCTAAGTTTTTTCAAAAAATTCGTTGAAAGTGCGGATTCGGATCCGCGCCTTCAGCGAACCCAAACGTATAAATTACGAGGGGAATGCTTGACAAAGCGCCCGAATAATGGTAAATACTATAAAAGGAACGACCGGATGGAAGACATGGCATCGAAGTTTACAGAAGATGAACTTAAACAGATAGGCGACTACCTGGCCGCCCAATACCCGGTGCTTAAAAGCGGCGGGGTGTACTCGGGGTATGGAGACATCAAAATCGACCTCTACGAGCGCATGGTGCGCGTCGAGGAGGAGCTTAAGCACCAGAGGGAGCTTATTCTGAACGTCATGAAAATGATGGACAAGCGCTTCGAAGACCTGCGTACCGATATGAGCAACCGCTTCGAACAGGTGGATAAGCGCTTCGAAGACATGCGAGTCGATATGAAC
>JAKQUI010000080.1 GCA_029562645.1 Spirochaetota bacterium | reverse complement strand
CCAGCGCCATCCGCGCCCTCACCTCAAAAGCACAAAGACACCTGTAATAATAGTCGTAAAGAGGGTAAAGCCGATGCCTATAAACCACATCAGCATGGAGAAACGCCTGTTCATGTCATTGCGCAGGTCTTCGAAGCGCTTATCCATCATTTTCATGACGTTCAGTATAAGCTCTCTCTGGTGTTTAAGCTCCTCCTCCACGCGCACCATGCGCTCGTAGAGGTCGATTTTGATGTCTCCATACCCCGAGTACACCCCGCCGCTTTTAAGCGCAGGGAAGCGGGCGGCTATGTATTCGCCGATCTCCCTGAGGTCGTCTTCGGTAAACTTCGATGCCATGTCTTCCATCCGGTCGTTCCTTTTATAGTATTTACCATTATTTGGGCGCTTTGTCAAGCATTCCCCTCGTAATATATACGTTTGGGTTCGCTGAAGGCGCGGATCCGAATCCGCGCCTTCAACCGGTTGGATTCTTTTAAAGGCGTTCGTTGTTGCCTGTAATTCGGGATTTGCCGCGTATAAGCTCATGCCCGTTTCCCGCTTGACGGGTCCGCCCATAACCGCTGAAATCCCCTCCATTAAGCGTACGGAAAGCAATCCAGTGAAACCGGCCGAAAAATCGCGCATGCTCGAACTCTTCGCAAGGTCGGGCCTTGCCGTGGACGAGGGGCAGGCGGCGCTCTTCGCGCGCTTTTACGAGCTCCTCGCGCGCCATAACGACAAGCTCGATCTCTCGCGCCTGAAGCGCTTCGAGGACATTGTCGTAAAGCATTTCGTGGACTGCGCGCTCCTCGCCTCGCTCGCCGAGGTCCCGTCGCCGGTGGTGGACATAGGGAGCGGGGGGGGCTTTCCCGGCATTCCGCTTAAAATCATGAAGCCGGACCTTCGCATCATCCTCGCCGAGCCGCGCCACAAACGGGTCGACTTCCTCCGCATGGCGATCGACGAGCTTGAGTTGAAGGATGTATCGGTGTACCCGCACCTGGTGGGGCCGCATTCCTTCTTCGACGCGAACGCGGTCGTTACGCGCGCCCTCGAGCCGGCGCGCGACACCATCGAACGCGCGCGCCATTTTCTGCCCCTGGGCGGGCGGATAATC
>JAKQUI010000030.1 GCA_029562645.1 Spirochaetota bacterium | reverse complement strand
GACCGCTTCCAGAAATAGTAGACGCGCTCGGCGATGACCGAAAGCGACAGGACTGAGCAGAATGCCAGGGCCAAAATGGTGAAGCCCCCCATCTGCATGATGTTCCACAGCGTTTTTCCCTCGAACATGTCCGATTCCCGTAGGTATAAGTTAGATTATTGTATTATTGGTTAAAATAATGAATATTTTGCCAGCGTGGGTACTCGATTAGTCGGAGTCAAATGTTTTTTCTAGTGGTTGTGACACAGCTCGTTGTCGGTGAATTTTCTCGCGCAGTGGCATACTGTGCATGAATGCTTGTATAATTTTTCTCGGAAATGGGGAGTGAATCGCACTGCCAAAGGAAAAATCATATGGCTGAAAAATATTGTTGTTTATTGTATGATATTGGAGCTTTACGGTGTAATAAAGTAGTCGCTTTTGGATCATTCAGGAAAAATTTCATCATTACAGTGGGAGTATCTATATGGACTGCAACAGGAAGATAACCGCATTTTTGATTGTAGCGATGGCGCTGCTCGCCGGTTCATGGGGCGCTTCCCCCGCCGCCGCGCAGAAGGTGAAAAGCGTCATCCTCGCGACGACGACCAGCACACAGGACACGGGGCTGCTCGATGTGCTCATCCCCATCTTCGAGAAGAAGACCGGTTTCATGGTGAAGACGATCGCCGTGGGCTCCGGCCAGGCGATGGCGATGGGCAGGAAGGGCGAAGCCGACGTGCTGTTGGTCCATTCACCCGACGACGAGAAGGCCTTCATGAAAGCCGGTTTCGGCGCGCGTCGCCGGCTGGTGATGCACAATGACTTCATTATCGTGGGCCCGGCCGCCGACCCCGCGAAGATCAAGGGAACCAAAAAGTCCGCCGATGCCCTGAAGAAGATCGCGAAGTCCGAGTCGCTCTTCGTGTCCCGCGGGGACAACTCCGGCACGCACGCGAAAGAGAAGAACCTCTGGAAAGCGGCCGCCGTCAAGGCCGAGGGCCAGAAGTGGTACCAGCAGACCGGCCTGGGCATGGGTCAGACGCTGGCCGTCGCGGCCGAGAAGAAGGGGTACACTCTTGCCGACCGGGGCACGTATTTGGCGCTCAAGAAGAAACTCGGGCTCGACATCCTGGTCGAGGGCGACGCGAAACTCTTGAATATCTACCACGTCATCGAACTCATCGGGAAAAACTTTCCCAAGGTGAACGTCGCGGGCGGCACGGCATTCGCTGATTTCATGGTCGCCAAGGAAACCCAGAAGATCATCAAGACCTTTGGCGTGGAGAAATTCGGCTCGCCGCTCTTCTTTCCCGACGCCGGCAAGAGGGTCGAGTCGCTGGGCAAGTAAATGGGCATTTTTCTCGACGGCATCTGGCAGGCGTTCTATCTACTGGTGACGCTCGATCCGGAGGTGCTGCGCATAACGCTGCTCTCATTGCAGATCTCCGGGTCGGCGACGCTCATCAGCATGCTGCTGGGCATCTCGTCGGGCGCGGCGGTCGCGCTGGCCGAATTTCCCGGGAAACGCGTGGTCATCAGCCTTATCAACACAGGCATGGGCCTGCCGCCGGTCGTGGTGGGCCTGTTCGTGACCATGTTCCTGTGGCGAAACGGCCCCTTTGGTTTCCTGGAGATCCTCTACACGCCGGTCGCCATGGTGATCGCGCAAGCGGTGATCGCGGTGCCCATCGTCACCGGGATCACCATCGCGGCCATGCAGAACCTGCCGCCCAACCTCCGGCTGCAGATACTCTCGCTGGGCGCGACGCGGATCCAGATGGTCTGGATCCTCATGAAAGAGGCGCGGTTGCCGCTCCTTGCGGCCGTCATGGCCGGCTTCGGCGGCGTGATCTCCGAGGTGGGCGCCTCCATCATGGTGGGGGGCAATATAAAGGGCTTCACGCGGGTGCTCACCACCGCGACGGTGATGGAGACCGGCAAGGGGAACTTCGAGCTCGCCATCGCGCTGGGCATCATTTTGCTTCTTCTGGCATTCCTGATCACCGGCGTCCTGACCATCATACAGCAGCGGGAGAAGCGGCGATGACGGGACCGGTAACGCCGCTCATCGAACTTTCCGGCGTCACCGTTCACCGCGGCGGCGTTCGCGTGCTCGATGTTTCCTCTCTCGCCGTCGCCGCCGGAGAGACGCTGGGATTGGTCGGCCCAAACGGCAGCGGCAAGACGAGCCTCCTGCTTACGCTGGCCACATTGCTCGGAACCACGACGGGAACGATCTCGTTCCGGGGCGCGCCAGTCGCAACGCGGCGCGACCGTCTGGCCTACCGCCGACGATGCGCCTTCGTGTTCCAGGAGCCGCTGTTGTTCAGCGGCAGCGTTGCGGATAACGTTGCTTCTGGCCTTCGCATGCGCGGCATGGGGCGCGCCGAGATCGCGCGGCGGGTCGATGAGACGCTCCATCGTCTGAGAATCGACCACCTGCGCGGCCGCGCCGCACAGAAGCTCTCGGGCGGCGAGGCGCAGCGGACGAGCCTCGCGCGCGCCTTCGCGACCGCGCCCGATCTCATCTTTCTCGACGAGCCCTTCTCGTCGCTCGATGCGAACGCGCGCGAATCGCTCGTCGCCGACCTCGCGGGCACCCTGCGGGAAACGGGCGCGACCGCCGTCATCATCACCCACGATGCACAGGAGGCGCTCGCGCTCACGGACCGCATCGCGGTGATGGAGCGCGGGCGCATTGTCGCCGATGGACCCGCGGACGACATGTTCAACAATCCCGTGAGCGAGTTCATGGCGTCATTCGCCGGGATGGAAACGGTGCTGGTGGGGCGCGTCGCGAGCACGCGCGGCGGCGCGGCGGTCGTGGACGTGTCGGGGCACGCGATCGAAACCGCCGTTGCGGCGGAGCATGGGAGCGCGGTCGCGCTGTGCATCCGACCGGAGAATGTCTCGCTTTCGGTGGGTCCGGCGCGCGCTGGCGCGCGCTCGAGCGTCCGCAACTCATTTCCCGCGCGCGTTGTCGACGTGTATCGGAAGGGAGTGTTCTTCAAGGTGCGGCTCGATTGCGGCTTTCCCCTCGTCTCACACGTGACGGCGGATTCGCTGGAGCGGCTGCGGCTCGCGCCGGGCCGGCAGGTCGCGGCGTCCTTCAAAGCGACCGCGGTGCACGTGATCAGGAAATAATCGCCCGTCTACTCGGAGGCCCTGAAGAAATCGATCGACGCCTTGAGCGCCTCGGCCATGCTGGCCAGACCCTCGGTGTTTCCCGCCATCTCCTCGGCGCCGGAGGCGTTCGCCTGCGTGAGCTCGTTGATGTGCGTGATCGTCCGAACGATTTCGTCCATCGCGCGCTTCTGCTCGTCGGTCGCAAGCGAGATCTCCTCGGCGCGGTTGCGCACCGTCTCGGCGTTCTCGGTCACGCTGCGGTTGATGGCCGTCTGCCGCCGCATCCGATCGGCGAGCTCCGCCATCATGCCGCTGATCTGCGCGACCCCCTGGATGATGGACATGATCAGCTGGCTGGTGGAGCTGGCGTTCGCCATCCCGCGCCCCACCTCGTCGTTGCTGCTCTTGATGTACTTGTCGATCTCCTTGATGCTTGAGGCCGTTTGGTCGGCGAGCTTGGAGATCTCGTCGGCCACGACCGCGAACCCGCGCCCCGCCTCGCCTGCCCGCGCCGCCTCGATCGCCGCATTGAGCGAGAGCAGGTTGATCTGCTCGGAGATGTCGCTGATGATCTTGACGATGTTGGTCATCTCATGCGAGCTGTCGGTGATGCGCTGCATGGAGGCGTTCATCGTGCGCAACGCCTCGTCGCCGGAAGTCGCCTTGCGCGAGATGTCCTCGTTGATGTGAACGGTCTGTTCGATCCGCTCGCCCATTTCGGTGATGCTGCCGGCGAGCTCGTTGATCTCTCCGATGAGCGCGTTCAGGCTCGCCAGCTGCCGCTCGGCGCCGTCCGCGATGTGCTCCACGCCCGAGGCGACCTCCTCGGAGGTCGCCGATCCCTCCTCGGCCGAGGCGGCCTGGTTCTGCGCGTTCTCCGAGAACGAGAGCGCGGCCGACGACATCTCCTCGGCCGAGCTCGCCATCTCGTGGGCGATTCCCTGGATGTTGCGGATAACGTCCCTGAGCCGGGAGATGAAGTCGTTGAGCGTGTTCATGATAATGCCGATCTCGTCGTTTGTCACGCCGGTGAATTCCACGCTCAGATTGCCGTTCCCCATCTCGTCGATGAGCTGTCGGCACCGGGAGAGCGGCCTGAGCCGCGTGGCGACGAACCAGTACGAGCACAGGCCGGTGCAGATGAATCCGGCGACCAGGAAGAGGCACATGATCGCGACCACATACAGGCTGTGCCGCTCGATGTCGAACAGATACGCGGTGATGGCCGAAGTGAAGCCGTACTTCTTGTTCTTCACGAAGTACATGATTTTATACCTGTCCTGCCAGAGGTAGCGGAAATGGGAGCCGCTGGGCAGGGCGATGAGCCTTCGGCCGAAGTCGAACCGGTCGATGTTCTGGCCGATCTGCTTCGGGTCGGGGTGGCCGATGACGGCGTTGCGGTCGTCGAGGAAAAACGGGTATCCGGTCTCGCCCACGCGAGTCCGCTTCACGAGGTCCTGGATATGGGCGATCGGGTCCGCGCCGTCCGGGGCGATGGCGCCGCGGGGCGCGCGACGCTCGTCGAAGCGTTTTTCGAGATCGGCGTCGATCAGCGTGATCACGATCTTCATCTCGCTCAGGTACGCGCGCTCCTGGAACGAGTTGGTGATGGCGAAGATGACCGGGATGACCACCGCGCAGAAGAATGCGACCATGCCGAGCATGATGATGGCGATGGTAAGGCTGAGCGGCCGCCGCGCGATGTTGCATCCCTCCATCCGGCGGGAGAAAATCCCCAGCCGGGCGATCTTCCGGACCTGGCTGTCGATCACCAGATAATAGTAGACGCCGGCGAAGATGATGTTGGCGAGCAGGAGGAATCCGATCACGATGCGCGAGGTGAGCGTCGGGTGGAAGAAAACCGTGAACACGATGATCGCGACCGGCATGAGGACCGTCCAGGCGATGATCGACTCGATCGCGCGCCGCCGCGCGGCGGTGAAGAAACAGTTCCACGCCGCGACGTACTCCGCATCCGTCGTCGGTTCATCGTCCAGAAGCTTCGTGAAATACTTTGTGACGGGGGCGAAGAGCGCCCTCGTTTGGAAAAACGTGAGGTTGACGGCGATGAGCACGACGGCGCCCACGACCGAGAAGAAGACGATCCGCTGGGTCCCCTCCATGGGGAGGACCAGGTAGGAGATGAACACCGTCACGGGGATGCTGACGAGATAGGTGATCAGGTCCGTGCTTAGAAAGACGCGCAGGGGAAATCCGAGAAGCAGCTTTCTGTCAAGGGTGCCGGTTTCCATGGGGTGCTCCAGGCCGCAGGTGTCGAACGATCGTGATGCGAACGGCGTCTGTCAGAGTATCGAGCGCGCAAAGACGGATGTCAATAATAAATCAGTCGTCCTTCTTCAGGGCGGCCCGGAAATCGGTCGGCGTTTTCCCGGTGACCTTGAGAAACGAGCGGTTGAAGGTGGCCAGGCTCTCGAAGCCCACGGCGAAGGCGATGTCGATGATCTTCACCTCGGGATCGGCCAACCGCCCCGCCGCGTCGGTTATGCGCAGCTCGTTGATGTAGTCGTTGATCTTTTTGCCGGTGTAGGCCTTGAACATGCGGCTCATGTGGTCGGGGGAGAGGTTCATCGCCCCCGCCAGCCCCTCGCGCGATATGTCCGACGCGTAATTCTCCTTCAGGAACTCGATGATCTTCTCGAGCTTCCCCTCCGTTGAGGAGGTGATGCCGGGCTTCTTGACCGGCTCCTCGGACGACGGCTCCTCGAGTTTTCGATACAGGAGGTCCAGCTCGATCTCCTTCTTGATGAACTCGCGGATGATGAGAATCATCACCCCCACGATGAACACCGGGATGGTGTAGGTGTGCGTGAGCGGCGGATAGTGATGGACCCAGAGGTAGTTGACGATGTCCCAGCCGATGAACAGTCCCGGCAGCAGGCCGAAACCGATGAAGACGAAGATCATGGGGTCGGGCCGGCGGGAGTTGACCCGGTACATCACATACGACAGGAGGGGGATAACGGCGAACAGGGTGCCGGTCCCCAGAATGGGGCCGGGATAGAACGCGGCGGTGGTGTCCTGAAACGCCAGCACGATCCCGGTGACGGCGAGCAGCAGCGGGATGACCACCCGGTTGAAGTAGGAGAGGTACACCTTGTAGAAGGACTGGATGAGCATGAGGAACAGGATGGGGACGAACGAGGTGCAGCTCCACAGAAACGTTATGCGAAAATCGTCGGTGAACGGGAAGTAGGGCGAGAAGAGCGCGAAAATGTACAGCGACCAGATCAGGCACATCGCCGCCGCGTAGAGGTTCGCCCGTTGTTTTTTCCGCCAGATGAAGAAGATCATGTTGAAGGCCATCTGCCCGAGGAGGAACAAGGCGATGCCGATGGGGAGCTGGCGGTAGATGAACTCGTCGGAGATGCGCGCGCCGATGAAGTCGCGCGGGCCCAGCAGCAGGACCTCGTCGAGCAGCCCGCCGTACTCGGTCCCGTAGATGCCGAGGCGGATGAGCACCTCGTTTTTCCCGGTCTTGAGGACCCCCTTCGGGATGGCGTAGGCGCGGGGATTGTGCACCGCGTTGTACTCTTCGGTGAGCTGGCTTCCCACCAGGATGCCGTTCACATAGGTCCTGTCGATGTAGTAGATGCGGCCCAGGCGGATGCCGGCGTACTGGGACGGATCGCCCGCAATGTTCGCCGCGCCCCTGAGCCAGAGATAGCGGAATGTGCGCGCGGGCGGGTAGGGGAGCCGGAACATCGACGGGAGCGCGATCGGCGTCCAGTCCGTCCTCGTGGCGATTGCGCCGGGATCGGCGCTGGCATCGTCGAAGAGCGCCTGCCACGAAGCGACCCGCTCCGCCGAGGAATATCCGCAGCCGAGGCAGCACAAAAGGAGAATGACGATGCCTATCTTCACCGGGTGGCGCTCCGATTGTTTTTTGGAAAGATGAGTGAATGCTCCAATTGCATGATTGTCAATAAAAAAAGCGGATTGGTCATCGACGTGCGCCATGCAAACGGTTTGACTTTTCGCCATGTGGTGGCCTCATGGTGAGTCTCAGGGGTCAGAGCCTCAGGGGTCAGAGCCTCAGGGGTCACGTTTGTAGGCGATGTAAAATATCAATACGGTTTCCGTAATCGCATGTGTTGTTTCCGACATAGGGCGCCATGAGCACAACCATTCTGATGATCCACGGCATGATGACCACCGCGATCTGCTGGATGGCGTATCGCGGGTTTTTCGAGAAGCTCGGTTATCGCTGCCTCGTGCCCACGCTGCGCCATCATGAAATGCGCCCCGACCGGATTCCCGACCCGCGCCTGTCGGAGACCGGTCTTCTGGACTATGTCGATGACATGGAACAACTCATCCAGGGGCTTCCCGAACCGCCAATCGTGCTGGGGCACTCCCTGGGCGGCCTCATCGCGCAGATCCTGATCGGCCGCTCCCGCGTCCGCGTCAGCGCCGGCGTACTGATCACGCCCGCCCCGCCGCAGGGCGTCTTTCTGTTCACGCGTCGCAACCTGCGGACGCTTGCGGGCATTGTCCTCCGGCCGAGATGGTGGCGATCCGCCTGCCGGCTCTCATCCGCCGCGACATCATACGGCGTATTCAACCGCATGCCCATCGGGATGCATGAGAGGCTCCACTCCTTCATCGTGCCCGAGTCGGGGCGGACCCTGCTCCAGGTCGGCTTCCCGGTTTTCGATTCCGAAAAGGCCTCCCGCGTCGACGGGCGCGGCATGACGGTTCCGCTGCTTGTCATCGGCGCCGCGCACGACAATCTCGTCCCGTCGAGCGTCGTCAAAAGGATACACGGGAAGTATCGCGCGAACGCCGTGTACCGGGAATACGACAATCACGCGCACTTCATCATTTCGGAGCCGGGATGGGAGCGCGTCGCCGGCGACATACATGCATGGCTTGAGGGTTTGGCGGGGCGGCGGCACGGGCGCGAGTAGGTTTCGCGCCGCATCATCCGATGCGCATCGGCCACCGCTGCGACGGTGATCGCGTTATTGGAAAACGGCATAATGCGCCGCCGAGGGAAATGTCGCGGGCGCGGTATATCAGACAAACACGGCGGTCGGTGTTAGTCCTGACTCGGCAGCTTCTCCAGGCTTCCCCGCAGCTTCGCGAGGAGGTCGGCCATCTCCGCGCTCTTCGCCTTCTCCTTCTCGATCACGTCGGGCCGCGCCTTCTCGATGAAGGAGGGATTGCCGAGCTTCTTCTCCACCTTCTCGAGCTCGCCGGAGACGCGCGCGATCTCCTTTTCGAGACGGGCGCGCTCGACCGCGAAGTCGATGATGCCCGTGAGCGGGAGGTAGATCTCGACGTCCTTCATGACGGCCGCGGCGTCGGTCTTGTCCGGCGCGTACGCCGCGTCCACGCTAATCTCGTTCACCCGCGCGAGCGCCCGGATGTTCGCGGCCTCCCGGTTGACGATGGACGAAATCGCATCGCTTCCCGTTTTGAACACCGCGTTGAGCTTCTTGTCCGGGGCGATGTTCATCTCGCCGCGGACGTTCCGGATCTTGTAGATCATCTCCTTGAATATCTCGGTCTCGGCGGCCTCGTACGCGAAATTGAACGCAGGGTCCGGCGCGGGCCACGAGGCGGTGATGAGCATCTCGCCCTGCGGGCTGATGATGCGCCAGAGCTCCTCGGTGATGAACGGCATGAAGGGATGCAGGAGCCGCAGCGCCGTCGCGAGCACGTGGTAGAGGACCTGCCGCGCCGTTTCCGAGGATGCCGCCATTCCCGCCTCCTTCGCGTAGAGGCGCTGCTTGGAGAGCTCCAGGTACCAGTCGCAGAGCTCGCGCCAGAGGAAGTCGTACACCGCCTGCGCGGCCTCGTTGAACTTGTACTCGTCGAGCGCGCGGGTGATGTCGGCGATCGCGTCGTTCAGGCGGTGGAGGATCCACCGGTCGAAGGGCTCGAGCGCCTTCGTGTCGATCGGTGCCGGCGCGAAATCATCACCCAGGTTCATGACGATGAAGCGCGAGGCGTTCCACAACTTGTTGCAGAAGGCCCGGTAGCCCTCGATGCGCTTCTCGGACATGATGATGTCGCGCCCCTGCGCCGCGAAGATGGCCAGCGTAAAGCGGAAGGCGTCGGTGCCGAACTGCTCCATCATGATGAGCGGATCGATGACGTTGCCCCGCGATTTGGACATCTTGTGGCCGTGCTCGTCGCGCACCAGCGCGTGGATGTATACGTCGCGGAACGGGACGTCCTTCATGAACTTCAGGCCCATCATGATCATCCGCGCGACCCAGAAGAAGATGATGTCGAAGCCGGTCACCAGCACGCTCGTCGGGTAGTATTTCTTCAACGTGTCGGTAATGTCGGGCCAGCCCATCGTGGAGAAGGGCCACAGGGCCGAGGAGAACCAGGTGTCCAGCACGTCCTCGTCCTGTGCGAGCCGCGTCGATCCGCACCGCGCGCATTGTGACGGATCTTCCATCTCCACGGTGATGTGGCCGCAGTCGCGGCAGTAGAACGCCGGGATGCGGTGCCCCCACCAGAGCTGGCGCGAGATGCACCAGTCGCGGATATTGTACATCCACTCGAAATAGGTCTTGGACCAGTTCGTGGGAACGAAGCGGATGCTGCCGTTCTCCACCGCGCGAATCGCCTCGTCGGCCAGCGGCTTTATCTTCACGAACCACTGCTTGGACATGTACGGCTCGATGACGGTGCTGCAGCGATAGCAGTGCCCCACCGAGTGGTCGTGGTTCTCGATCTTCACGAGCAGGCCCAGCGCGTCGAGGTCCTTCACGACCTTCTCGCGGGCCTCGAAGCGCGTGAGCCCCTTGTACGGCCCGCCGTTCTCGTTGATGTTCGCGTTCTTATCCAGGATGTTGATCTCGGGCAGGTCGTGGCGCTTGCCCATCTCGAAGTCGTTGGGATCGTGCGCCGGCGTCACCTTGACCAGTCCCGTGCCGAACTCCTGCGCCACGAAGGCGTCGGCGAAGATCGGGATCTCGCGGTTCACGAGCGGCAGAATGAGCATGGTCCCGATGAGATGCTTGTAGCGCTCGTCCTCGGGATTGACCGCGACCCCGGTGTCGCCGAGCATCGTCTCGGGCCGCGTGGTCGCGACGGTGATTAAGTCGGACGATCCCTTTACGGGATACTTGATATAGTAGAGCTTGCCCTGCAGGTCCTGGTATTCGGTCTCGATGTCCGAGAGCGCCGTCTCGCAGCGCGGGCACCAGTTGATGATGCGCTCGCCCTGGTAGATGAGCCCCTCCTGGTAGAGCGTGACGAAAACCTTCCGCACCGCGCGCGAGAGCCCCTCGTCGAGGGTGAAGCGCTCGCGCTCCCAATCGCACGAGCAGCCCAGGCGCTTGAGCTGGTTTTGTATCTGCCCGCCGCTGTGCTCCTTCCACTCCCACACGCGTTTCTCGAAGGCCGCGCGGCCCAAGTCGTTCTTGGTCTTTCCCTCCTCGCGCAGCAGCCGCTCCACCACGTTCTGCGTGGCGATGCCCGCGTGGTCCATCCCCGGCATCCACATCGCGGATTTCCCCTGCATGCGCTTCCAGCGGATCAGAATGTCCTGCAGGGTGTTGTTGAGGGCGTGCCCCATGTGGAGGTTTCCCGTCACGTTGGGCGGGGGGATCACGATGGAATACGGCTCATTGCCGTCGGTCACGTCGCCGTGAAAGCGTCGCTCCCGCTCCCAGCGCTCGTACCATTTCGTTTCCGCCTCGGCGGGATTGTAGGTTGATGGAAAGTCCATGACGGGCCCCTTGCGTGCGATGAGTTCGTCGTCATTACGCGTCCGGAAAGGGCAGTGTCAATTCAATTTTGCGGAGTCGCCGCGTCTCCGTAGTGCCAGGACGTTCCCGGACCCTACAGAGACGCTACTTCTTCTTCTCGCGCTTGAAGTGTTCCTCGAAGAGCCGTTTGTCGATGGCGACGAGTCGCTGGCGAATCTCGGTCACGCTCTGGAAGTCGTAGTTCTGATACTCGAAGTAGTCGAGCATCCAGAGGTACTTGTTGATGAGGCGCGGCGTGATGTTGGAGTTTTCGATGCGGTCGCGGGAGAGCGTCTGGAAGTTCGTCTCCAGCGTATAGATGTCCTTTTTGATGGACTCGATCTGGTGCGACCCCAGCTGCCGGCGCACATAGAAGACGTCCTGCAGATAGCCGTAGACGGGCGCCCATTCGCGGGGATCGGCGCAGCCCGGGCGCTCCGTTCGGACCGTTTGGAGAAGATCGGTCACGGGTTTCGCCTTGACGATCGACAGGTCGATCTCGGACGGGTCGAGAAAGAAGGCCTCGCGGAAGTAGAGCAGGCTCTTGGGGACATCGCCCGTGTGGAAGTACGACTCGCCCAGGATCGCGAGCAGCCGCGCGCTCGCGCGGTAGGAGCTGCGCGCATACTCGAGGGTGTCAATGACGTTCTTGTGGTCGCCCAGCGTGACCAGGCAGTATCCCAGGTTGAGCAGGAGCTCGAAGTTGTCCGCGGCGCCCTCGCCGCGCTGGAAGGCGATGCGGTACTGGCGCGACGCGACCTGGAAGATGTACTTCATCGCCGCGCGCGCGGCGGCGGAATCGGCGATCTGCTTCTCGCCTGCGTATTTCGAGAAGTCCTTCCACTGCCGCATCAGGTAGTCGGCTTTTTTTTTGCCCTCGGCCTCCTGCGTCATCTCCACGGCGCGGTTGTTCCAGAAGCGCGCGACGCGGTAGCCCTCCGGCACCCCGGGATAGTCGGGGTTTGCGTCCATCAGCTCGTCGAAGATCGCGACCGCCTCGTGGAAGGACCCGTCCTCGATGAGCCGGTAGGCCTCGTTGAGGCGGGGAAGGAGCGGATCGTCTGAAAATGTGAGCTGGCCATTCCGGTCCATTCTATAACTCGATGTAGGTTCCCCAGTCTTTATACAGGTTGTTGTGCGTCAGCAGGATCACCTGGCGCATGGGTGCGGTCGCCTCGAGGAGCTCCCTGAAGCGCGCGGCCCGGCGATCGTCCATATACAGGAACGGCTCGTCAAGTATGAGGGGGAGCGCGCCGCCGGCGTCAATCATAAATTCGGTGAGGGCGAGCTTCACGGCGATGAGCATCAGGTGCTCGACCACCTGGCTCGTCCCCGCGGGGAGGGCGTCGCCGGCGACGAGGGCGCGGACGTGTTCGCGGTCGATGGCGGAGATGTACTGGTTGTCCGTTAGCGTGTGGAACCGCTCCGCCGCGCGGTTGATGAGACGGTAACGCTGCTTCTCCTCCCGGCGTCGCACCGCCTCGTCGAGCACGCCGCGGACGAAGCGCATGGTTTCCACGTGGCGCGCATGACGCTCGTGCCGTTCCCGTCGGGCGGCGATCTCCGCTAGGAGCGCGGCCCGCTCGGCCCCGCGGTCCTCCTGGCCCAGGATCTCGTCGGTCACCTGGCGCATAACGGCGCGTTTTTCGTTGATCGATTCCTCGAGCGAGGCGGTCTCGACGACGATCGCGTCGATCGCGTCCTGCAGGGAGCCGTTGTCGGCCGCACCGCCCAGCTCCGCCGTCACCGCGTCGATCTCCGCGCCGAGGGCGCGCTCGTCGGCGAGCGCGCCCTCGAGCTCGTGCTCCAGCACGCGCGCGCAGGCCGGCCCCTGCATCGACTCCCGGATCCTGAAGAGCTCGAGTTGTTTCTCTGTGAAATTGTTGAAGTCGTTGAAGTATTGCAGGAGGTATTCGTAGAGCGACGCCAGCGTGAGGTCGCGTATGGGAAGATTGTTCTCGTTCAGGATGCGCTGCAGCCGCTCCTCGGCCGCCGCCTTGCGGTTCAGCAATGTGGTGATGGCGCGCGTGCGCTTTCCCAGCGTCGCGAGCAGCCCCAGCGCCGCGAGCGATACGGCCGAGAGCCCGCCCAAGATCGCACCCATCGTGATGATCTTGGACGGGGCCAGGGCGATGCCGGTCCGCGTGACGGCAAGGACAAGCGCCGCGAAGGAAGCGGCGATGAGCGCGGTGGAAACGATCTTCAGCTTTTTCGTGCGGGCGGCGAGGGCGTCGTGATACTCCGCGATTGTCTCGTTGATGTCGCGGATGTCGGTGAAGCGTTCCTGTATCTCGCCGAGGTTTCGCTTCTTGGCCTCGTCGAAATTGGCGAACTGGGGGTAGGCGTCCGCTATCTCGGCGGCCAGACGCTCCGCGGCCTCCCGGTTGGACGCCTCCTCGTCCAGCTGCGCGCGGATATCGGCGATGCGGGCGCGCAGGACCTCGCGCCGTTCGAGGAGATCGCGGACGGCGCCCAGCATGGCCACCCGGTCGCGCAGCCGCGAGGCCGCGCCCTCGAGCTCGTCGATCTCGCGCTCCACGAGGGCCATCTCGCGATGGAGCTTGTCGAATTTCTCGCGTTGGATGTCGATGAGCTCGACGCGCTTCTCCATGTCGCGCAGCTCGACCGCGTCGCGGCGCAGCTCGGCCTCGATTCCCTCGGCGGAGGCCGACGGGCCGAAGGCGGCGTTGAGCGCCTGGCTCAGGCCGTAGAACCGCGTCGCATCGTCCAGCAGGAGGCGGCGCAGCGATTCGCCGTGGAGCGCCGGCGCGCTGAGCGTGTCCACCGGCGCGGCGAGGTAGGCGATCGTCGTCAGGTATGCGCGCGAGCCCGACGCGAGGAGCGCGAGCGATGCGTGGCCGTTGGCGTGCGCGAGCAGCGCCTCGCGGATCCGCAGCCGCGCCGCGTCCGGATTTCGCCCGATCTGGTCGTCGTGGACGATCTCGCGCGGCTCTCCCGAACCCTCGACGGAGGCGATCTCGAAGGAGCGCTCGCCGTTTCGAACGAAACGGAATGAGCCGTGCGTCGAGGCGAGCGATACCTCGACGAAGAGGTTCTCCCAGGAATGGGCCGGCGAGCCGTCCGCCTCCATGCCCGCGCCCAGGACGTCGATGAGCGCGCGGGCGATGGCGGACTTTCCGGACCCGCTGCGGCCGTAGATGACGGTCACGCCCTCGCCCGGCGCGAGCCGCGTATTGTCGAACAGCCCCGGCTTCGCGATGGTGACGCCCGTGATCTTCATCGCCAATCCTCATCGCGATAGGTCCCGGTGCGGCCCAGCGACTCGAGCACGCTTCGCAGGTGCGTCTCGTCCTCGTCTGCGGGGAGGGCGCTCCGCCGGCGCATGTCGTCAAGCAGGGAAAAAAACTCGCCGCGCAGGGAGTTTTCGCGGGAAAACTCGCCGAGGAGCGCTCCGAGGCCGGGGGCGGACTCGTCCGTGATGTCGAGGGAGAGAAATTCGCGGCGCAGCTGATCCAGGCGCGCGGGGTCGATGAAGAATTCGCGCCGGCCGACGAGGCGCGCCGTGCAATGGACCACCGGCGACTTGTTCTTTGCGAGCTCGTCGAACAGCGCATCGTCGCTTGCGCACGCGCCGCAGTCGAGCTCGAGCGCCCGCAGCTCGGCCGTGTTGACGATAACGCGCCGGATGCTGGTGATCTCGTTGTTCTCGAGCGCGATCGACAGAACGGAGCGTTCGCCCGTTTCGGTGCGCGCGGCCGCCTCGGGGCTGCCCGGGGAGGCGCCGATCACCCGGTTTTGCTGCTTGAAGATGCGAAAGCCATGGGTGTGTCCCACGGCGAAGAAATCCAGGTTGCACTCACGAATCAGTTCCCGGGTGAGCGTGTGTACGGGCGCCCCGTCGCCGTCTTCCTTGACGGTGAAGTTCCCGTGGAACAGGCCGATGTGGAAGCCGTCGTCGTTTGTCCGGGCATAGCGAGCCGGATCGAAGGGCATGCGAGCGGGTGCGCCGTAGACATGCACGATCTCCCCGCCGCGCTCCAGGCGAACGGGGCCCTCGTCAGTGAGCGAAAAGACGCGGCTTGCCGGGAGGGTGTCGATGACGGGAAGCGGCGCGCCGTCGTCCCCGCACTCGGTCTCGCCGGGGATCAGCGCGATCGCGGTACCGCCGGAGAGTACGGCGCCGAACCGCTCGGCGGCCGCGCGGTAGGCCGGATCGTCCGTCCCGAGGCCGTCGAAGAGATCGCCGGCCACCAGAAGCAGGTCGTGCGTGGCGGCGAGCGACATGATGCGCTCGAAGGTCTTCGCCCGGCACGCGTTGAGGGACGCCAGGCCGTCGCGCGTAGTCCCCCAGTGCAGGTCCGCGGTGAGCAGGATCTTAATCACGCAGCGCCTCCGACGCGCCGCAATCGCGCGAATCGCGTTTCATCATCACCCCGAACAAATATGCTTGCCATTTCCGCCCGTACGCCCACCATTGCTATCCGCGGGGAGCGCGCAACGCTGCGGCGCCCGCCGGGATCCCGCGCATTCTCCATAGAAACGCACACGGCGATCATGCGCCATGCCGCACAGCGAAACAGAGTATGGGCCATATTCTAATTGTCGATGACAATCCGCCGATTCTTGACTATATTGCCGACATTTTAACCAAAAGCGGCCACACCACGGTCGCGTGCGCCGACGGCGGCGAGGCGCTGGCGGTCTTCATGCGCCAGGAGTTCGACCTGGTCATCTCGGATCTCTTCCTGCCGGTGCTCGACGGCTTCGAGCTTCTAGCGAAAATCAGGACGCACGACGCGGAGATGCCCGTCATCATCATCACCGGCCAGGGGGGGGTCGATGACGCCGTGAAGGCCAT
Source organism: Spirochaetota bacterium (assembly GCA_029562645.1). Classification (GTDB taxonomy): domain Bacteria; phylum Spirochaetota; class UBA4802; order UBA4802; family JAKQUI01; genus JAKQUI01. Next base: position 101,358 of record JAKQUI010000030.1, on the reverse strand, counting down.
AAAGAACGGCGCGAGCGATTTCATATCCAAGCCCTTCCAGCCCCTCGAATTCAGGCTCAAGGTCGAGAAGAACCTCGAGCACGCCGCGCTCAAGAAGGAGCTCGCACGCATCAAGGAGCAGGGCGCGGTCCTGAGCGGCGGCGTGTCCATGGTCGGCGAGAGCCCGGTGATGAAGAAGCTCATCACCCGGGTGAAGCGGGTTTCGCGCGCCAATGCGACCGTGCTCATCCTCGGGGAGAGCGGCACCGGTAAGGAGCTTCTGGCCCGCGCGGTCCACGAGGAGAGCGAGCGACATGCCAAGCCCTTCGTGCCCATCGACTGCAGCACCCTCACGGAGACCATCATCGAGTCGGAGCTCTTCGGGCACGTCCGCGGGGCGTTCACCGGCGCCGACCGCGCGAAGAAGGGGCTCCTGGAGGAGGCCAATGGCGGCACGGTGTTCCTCGACGAGATCGGGAACTTGAGCCCCACCATACAGGCCAAGCTCCTGCGCTTTCTCCAGGAGCGCGAAGTGAAACCGGTCGGCTCCAGCCGCTCGGTGCGGGTGGACGTGCGCATCATCTGCGCCACCAACGTGAATTTAAAGGAGGAAATGCGCCGGGGGGCCTTTCGCGAGGACCTGTACTACCGGCTGGCGGGCATCGAACTTGTCATTCCGCCCCTCCGCGAGCGTCTCGAGGACCTGCCCTTTCTCATCGGGCACTTCATCAGGAAATACGCCGGGGACCTCAATAAGAAAGTGAACTTCATCGAGGAGCAGGCGCTGGAGATCCTCCGTAACCGCGAGTGGAAGGGCAATATCCGCGAGCTCGAGCACCTGATCGAGTACGCGCTCATCGTCGAGAACAGCGACCGGATCACCACCGGCACCATTCTGCACATCCTCCCGGAGAAGAGCGAGGGCGTCGCTGCGGAGGACTTCGATCCCGACCTGGAGGCGACCATGGCCCGCCTGGAGGCGGCGCACATCCGCTCGGTCATCTCGATGGCCGGCAACAACCGGTCGAAGGCGGCCAAGCTCCTGGGCATCAGCCGGAGCGTGCTCTACGAGAAGCTCCGCCGACACGGCATCGGGTGACGTATTTCGCTTGACGGAATCGTCCAGGCGAAATTTCTAGTTGGCTCAGGGCAGAGCCCTGCCCCTACAAAACTAATTGGATATGACAATGGCACAGGACACACAGACCGGCGGCGCGCCCGAGACGAAGTTCAGCTACTTCAAGTCCGTCCGGCATATCGCCTTCATCTTTTTTATCGGGTTTTCGTTTTACCTTCTTATCTCCTCGATCATGCTCGTCTTTCTCACCCGGCCCGACAAGGAGGTCAAGGTCCCGCACGTGGTGGGCAAGCAGTTCGGCGACATCTACAACAGCCTGAGCAACAAGGGCCTGCGCCCCGACGTGCGTTTCTACGACGTGTTCGATGTCGATGACGGCTTCATCCTGAGCCAGCATCCGTCCGCCGGGAGCATCGTCGCCGAGGGGAGCCGCGTGAAGCTCCTCGTGAGCCGCAGCGCCCTCCATCTCACCGTCCCCAATCTGGTGGGCATGGAGCTGCCCTTCGCCGTGAACAAGCTCAGGAACCAGCACGTGCACGACCGCACCATCTCGGTGGCCACGGGGATCGTTTCGTATGTTCCCTCGGAGAAGAGCGCGGCGAACATCGTCATCGACCAGAGCCCCAAGTCGGGGGAGCGCATCACGCCGGGCCGCCGGATCAACCTGCTGGTGTCGGCCGGGAAGGTGGACGCCGACATGAAGATGCCGGAGGTGACCGGCCAGTCCATCGACCTGTGCATCGATCTGCTGCTGTCGAAGGGCGTGATGGTGAGTCAGGACATCGCCACCGTCGCGACGCCCGAGCAGAGCGGGATCGTCGTGTCCCAGACGCCCGCCAAGGACGCCCCCGTCAAGAAGGGCGATATCGCGGTGCTGCGGGTGAACCATTTCCCCATGAAGGAGCGCTCGTATAACGCCTACGATCGGATCGACTGGAACATCCCCAGCGACGAGAAGGAGGCGCTCTACGAGGCCGTGATCGAGGATTTCGGGCCCAAGCGCATCGCCTTCTCTCGGCGCATGCGGCCGGGCGAGAAGATCTCGTTCGTCTTCAGCCGCACGGGCGACGCCACCATCCGCATCCTCGCCGACAAGAAATCCATCAAGTCCTTCGGGGTGAAGTTTGAAGGATACCGCTAGCCGGGTGCGCATCTCCCCGTCGATCATCGCGACCGACCTCACCACCATCGGTGTTGATGCGGCGGGGTACGACCCCGCCGTGGTCGACCTGTTGCACGTCGACGTCATGGACGGGAGCTTCGTCCCCAATCTCACCATCGGCCCCGGCTTCGTGAAGAGCCTCGCAGCGCATACGGACATCCCGCTTGACGTGCACCTCATGATCGAGCGCCCCGAGCTGTCGGTCGAATCGTACCTTGCGCTTAACCCGGAGATCGTCACCATCCACTACGAGAGCACGCGCTTCCCGGCGCGCCTCATGCGGCTCATTCGCGAGCGGGGGGCCGTGCCCGGCGTTTCCATCAACCCGGCCACGCCGGTCGAATCGGTGTTCGACATTCTCCCGTATGCCGGGCTGGTGCTGGTCATGTCGGTGGACCCCGGATTCTACGGGCAGTCATTCATGCCGGAGGCGCTGCGCCGGATCGAGCGCCTCGCCGCGTTCCTCTCGGCCAACGGGCTCGACGGCTCCGTCGACATCCAGGTCGACGGCGGCATCAACGCCGACACCATCGCCGCCGTCGTGCGTGCGGGCGCGCGCATCGTCGTCGCCGGTGCGGCGGCCTTCAAGGGCGGCGATGTGAACGCGGCCGTCGCCGAGCTCAAGCGTCGGGCGATCTCCTAGCGTCCCCAATCATCCCATTCCGTTCTCTCGCGATCGCTGCGGCGGCTGCGCGATGGCGGCGATGCGGGCGCGCTGCGTTCGCACCGCGACGGAATTTTGTTTGTTCTGCGTCGGCGCATTATGTCGTATTGGCCCGCGCGCACGCGCATCGGCGCGACGTCGTGTAGTGACCTCGGAGACGCCATCGGCGCACCCCGCGCGCCATGCCTGCGGGAAATAATAATATTTTATATTGACAAAAAAGTGTCAAAAAATAGGTTTTCCCTTACTTTTTTCTGGAGGTGCGGTTTCAGTGGCAGTTAAGATTCGCTTGCAGAGGGTCGGGGCAAAAAAGAAGCCCTGTTATCGAGTGGTGGCAATTGACGAGCGCAAGAAGCGTGATGGGGCGGTCCTCGAGTTCCTCGGACAGTACCAGCCCATCTCCGGCGGCAGCCAGTTCTCGGTGAACGAGGACAAGGTGATCGGCTGGCTCAAGAACGGCGCGCAGCCCACGCTCACCGTCGCCAACTTGCTCAAGAAGAACGGGGTGTGGCAGAAATACAAAAGCGCCCGGTAAGCGCTCGAGGAGACGGGAATGGATTACAGGGGACTCGTGGAGTTTATGGTGAAATCCCTCGTCGATCATCCCGACGAGGTCGAGCTGCGTGAGATCGAGGGCGAGAAATCCACGATTCTTGAGTTGAAGGTCACCAAGGACGATATCGGAAAGGTAATCGGAAAGCACGGCCGGATCGCGCGCGCCATCCGCACCATCATTAACGCGTCGGCGACGAAGTCGGGGAAGCGGGTCGTGCTGGAAATACTTGATTGAGCGGAGCGGAGTATCTGCGCATCGCCCGCGTCCTGGGCGCCCACGGCCTGGGGGGACGGATCAAAATCCTGCTCGTGACCGACGTACAAGAGCGTTTTTCCGTGGGCGGCGTTGTGTATCTCAGGCAGGCGAACGAATTTCGCCGGCATGTGGTGGAGGAATTCCTCCCCTATAAAAAGAACGTTTTTTTGCTTCGATTGGACGGCATCGGCGTTCGCGAGGCGGTTGATGCGCTTCGCGGGTGTGAGCTGTTTATACCGCGGGAGGACGCCGAAGAGAGCCGGCACCTTCTGGGCGGCGACGAGTTTTATTATTATGACGTGATCGGGTGCGCGGTGTACCGCGACGGCGCGCCCTTCGGCGCCGTGTCCGGCATCATGGAGGCGGGCGCCGGCGAGATCCTCGTGATAACCGACGGCACGGGGCGCGAGCATCTGGTGCCCTTCGTGCGGGAGATGGTCAACACCGACCGCCTGCCGGAGCGCCGGATCGACATTACCCCGGTCGAGGGGCTTCTCGAGTAGCGGGGTCGGTGTGATCGCGCTTAAAATAATCACGCTCTTCCCCGAGTTTTTCGACGGCCCGCTTCGGGCGGGGCTCATGGGGAAGGCGATCGAGTCCGGGATCATCGCGCTCGAGGTGATGGACCTGCGGGACTTCTCGGAGGACCGCCTGCGGCGCTGCGACGATTATCCCTACGGCGGCGGAAGCGGGATGGTGCTCACCCCGGGGCCGCTCTTCAGGGCGATCCGCGCGGCGCGCACGCCGCGGACGCGGGTGATCCTCACCACGCCGGCGGGACGGCTCCTCACCCAGGACCTGGTCAAGGAGCTCAGCGGCGAAGCGGAACTGTGCATCGTCTGCGGGCGCTATGAGGGGGTCGATCAACGGGTGATCGACCGCTGTATCGACGACGAGATCTCGGTGGGCGATTACGTGCTCTCCGGCGGCGAATACGCCGCGCTGATCATCGCCGACGCCGTCGCCCGCTATGTGCCGGGATTCATGGGGAACGCCGAGTCGCTCGTTGACGAGAGCTTCGCGGACGGGCTCCTTGAGTATCCGCAGTACACGCGGCCGGCCGAGTACGAGGGAATGCAGGTGCCGGAGGTGCTCCTCTCCGGCCATCACGGCAATGTCGCGGCATGGCGTAGGGATCAACGCATTGAAAAAACCAGACGGCTTCGGCCCGATGTCTATAGCAACTATCTTATGAGGAACAACAGGGGAAACGATCATGGATCTCATCAAGGCGATTGAACAGGAACTGATGCCGGTGCAGCGCACCCTCGATATCGAGGTGGGCGACACCGTACGGGTCCACTATAAAATCAAGGAAGGCACCCGCGAGCGCGTCCAGATATTCGAAGGGATCGTGATCGCGATCGACAACAAGGGGATCAGCAAGACCTTCACCGTGCGGAAGATATCCTTCGACATCGGCGTGGAGCGGATCTTCCCGTTCTTCTCGCCGCGCATCGGCGCGATCGACATCGTCCGCAAGGGCAAGCGCCGCCGCGCGAAGCTCTACTATCTGCGCGAGCGGACCGGCAAGTCCGCCCGGGTCAAGGAGCGTCGCGTGAAGGGGAAGACCGGCGCGCAGGAGCCCGTCGTGCCGGTCGAGGGAACGGCTCCCGCCACCGAGGGCGCCGAGTAGCATCCGTGCCGCGCCGCGCGCTCGGCCGCCGTGCGCCCACCTTCGATCTCGAGCGGGCGCACGCCGAACGCGGCTGCGCGCTCATCGCCGGGGTCGACGAGGCCGGGCGGGGGGCGCTCGCCGGGCCGCTCGCGGTGGGGCTGGTCGTCTATCCGACACATCTCTTTTCCGAACCTCCCGATGGCCGCCTGAGCGGCGTCCGCGATTCCAAGCAGCTCACCCCACGTCAGCGCGAGAAGGCGGAAACGGCCGTGCGCGCCGCCGCGCAGGTCGCACTGACCGCGTTCGTGTCGCATCGTATCATCGACAAAATTAACGTAAATCGCGCCACCGAGGCCGGCCTCCGCAAGCTCCTGCGCATGCTGCCCCGCACGCCCGACATCATCCTCATGGACGGGACCTTCTCGTTCGACGTGGGCGTTCCGATCGTTCCGATCGTCGGCGGGGATTCGCGCTCGATGTCCATCGCTTCCGCGTCGATACTCGCGAAGGTCGCCCGCGACGCGCTGCTGCGCGGACTGGACGCGCGCTATCCCGGCTATGGGTTTCACGAGAACAAGGGGTACGGGACCCGCGCGCACCGGACGGCGATCGAAATGATCGGCCCGTCTCCGGTGCACCGGCTCACCTACGACCCGGTGCGGAGCCTGCGCGAGGGGGTGGTGGTGGAACATGAGGGGTCAGAGCCTCGCAACACGACGCGAATCGCAGGGAAGGGGTCAGAGCCCCATGCGGATTGATCGCCATGACGCCATCCGGATCCCGGCGGGGGGCGTGCGGCCCGGGCAGCTCTCCCGGCTCCAGGCGGGCGATCTCGTATGGGGAAAGATCGTCCAGCGCAGCGGCCCGCGACAAGCGCTCCTCGATGTCGCCGGAACGCGCGTGAGCGCCGAGTTCACCAGCGGGGTCCCGCGCGAGGGCCGGGTATTGCTCGTCCTGACGGGACATGACGGGAACGCGCTTCTCTTTTCCCGCGTAAAAAAGGACGATCCGCGCTATTATCGCGACCTCTTCCATCTGACCGTGTTCGACGCGTCGCGCATCGGCAAAAAGGAGCTCGGCGGGATCCTCGCCCGACTCAGGGACGGCGCGGGCGGCCTGTTCGAGTTGAGCGCGTCCATCGCCCGTTCGCGCACGGGCAAGGAAAACTCAGCGTCCCGGCCGGGGGGCCTGCTGCGGGCGCTCGCGGCGCTTGGCGTCCGCGACGCCGATCTGCCGGAGACCGCGTTCTTGCTCGCCTCGCTGCGGAACCGGCACCTCGCTGCGGCGCGGGCGCTCCTCCGGGGGATTGGCTACGGGGGCGCGGGCGATGCGGTCAGTGCGCCGCCGGGCGGCGATTCGGCCATCGACGCGGCGGGGCTGCTGCGGCCCATCGAGGACGCGCTCGACAGGGACGGCGATGCGCCGCGACATCTGCACGACCTGCTGTGCGCCGTTCTGGGCGATGAGGACGACGCGCTCCTCGAGGGCGAATTCGCCTATGAGGACGACGGGCCGCGCGCAGTACGCTATTGTGCGGGCGAGGACGGCTGCGTCGTCTCGATTGAGCTCTCGCGCCTGGGTCCCGTCGAGGTCCTGGTGCGGCGCGACGGTTCCGCGCTGCGCTGTATCATCTCCTGCGACACCGAGGAGGCGCGCGCGGCGCTTGCCGAAGGGGCGGATGAATTGCACACGACGCTTCAACAGGTAATGAATACCGCGGTTCGTGTCGATATATATAAAAGAAGCGAGATCGCTCAAAAAATTATTGAAATAAATGCTTTGTCGACTATACATAGCGTGTTTGACGCACGGGTGTAAATGAAGCGACCCGCCGCCGCCGCAATCGGATATGCGGGCGCGGACAGCCTGCCGCGGGTGCTCGCCGCCGCGCGAGGGGCGCTGGTCGCACGGCTCCTCGAGATGGCCGCCGCGCACGATGTCCCGGTGTACCGCGACGCCGACCTGGCCGAGGTGCTCTCTCGCCTCGAGGCCGGGAGCGAGATCCCCGAGGAGCTCTTTCGCGCGGTGGCGGAGGTCCTTGCGTATTGCTATCGGGTGAACGGGGCGTTTGCGAACAAAATGGATGCGATAATGCGAATAAAAGCGGGGCCTGATGCGTAAGATCTCCGTCGAGGAACTCAAGCCGGGGATGCGCTTCGACAAACCGGTCTATATAGACGCCAACAACATGTTGGTGGCGGCCAACGTCGCCATCAAGGAAGACGACATCAAGAAGCTGATGAAGTGGGGCGTCGTGCAGGTCGAGACCGGCGGCGAGGTCGTCTCCACCGAATCGGACATCAAGGTGGCCCAGCGCATCGCGCGCACCACCTCCGACGACGCGCGCAAGATCATCGCCGACTACAACAATCTGCTCAAGAAGCGGAAGATCCTCATCGAGGTGCACCGGCAGGCGAGCGTCGCCGTGGAGAACGCACACGCCGCCATCCGCGCCAACAAGCTCTTCACCCTGGACGAGATCGACGAGGCGCTCGACAGCATCATCAAGCTGATGTCCGAGAACAATAACATCTTCCTGTTCCTCTACGGGCTGGAGGAGGGACAGAACTACCTGGTCGCGCACTCGGTGAACGTGACCTTCTATTCGCTCCTCATCGGGATGTCCATGAAGTACGCGCCCAACCGGCTGCGCGAGCTGGGGCGGGGGACGCTCCTGATCGACGCCGGCATGGTGAAGATGCCGCTCTACATCATCCACAAGCAGTCGAACCTCTCGGACCACGAGTATAATCTCATCAAGACCCACCCGCTGCACGGCTACAAGGTGGTGAAGCAGCTCGCCAACGTGAACGAGCGCGTCGCGCTGGTCGCGCTGCAGCACCACGAGCAGTTCGATGGCAAGGGCTACCCGCGCGGGCTCACCGGAAACCAGATCGACGAGTACGCGCGCATCGCGGCGATCGCCGACAGCTACGAGGCGCAGATATCCAACCGCGCCTACCGGAAGAAGCAGTATTTCTACCACGCCATGCGGAACCTGCTCTCCAGCGGCATCAACCGCTTCGATCCGGTGCTCCTGCGCGTCTTCCTGTCGCGGATGTCGGTGTACCCCATCGGCTCGCTGGTGGAGCTCAACGACGGCTGCGTCGGCCTGGTGGTGGGCTCCATTCCGCAGAAGCCGCTGCGGCCGTTCATCAAGCTCATCTTCGACAACCAGGGCAAGCGGCTCGAGGAAACCACCATCCTCAACCTCCTCGAGGAATCGGCGCTGTATATCGTCAAGGCGCTCGACGAGAGCGAGGCGGGCATCAACATCCTCGACGTGCTGTAGTTTTCCCTTTTTTAAAGCCTATTTTAGTAGGTTCTAAATCCCGACCATCGCCGTTTAAATTACGCACATTGTTATGATGGCTGCGTCCCGTTCGATGCGTCGTGACCGGCCGCGTTCGGTCAGTGATGCCGCACATTCACGATTCCCCGCATTTCCCGTTCAAAGAAGCGTATGCAGCATTCGTATTTGTATACGAGGGCTCGTGCGCGCTTACGCTCCGCTCGCATTGATCAACAAGCGGGGGATGAGCCCCGCGCAACGCCGCATTGTAGGAAGGTCCGCGGTCATGAATACTGCGATTGTCGGGAGCGCCGGCGAGGACGCGGCGGCGCGACATCTCGAAGAGCGCGGCTTCACGGTCGTCGCGCGGAATTACCGGTATCGTCGCTATGGCGAGATCGACCTTATTGCGCGCAAGGACGATCTGCTCGTGTTCGTCGAGGTGAAGACGCGGCGGAGCGATCGATACGGGGGGCCGCTTCGGTCGATCTCGGAGCGAAAGATGCGCACGATGCGGCTCATCGCCGGACAGTTCCTGATGGCCAATCCGCGCTATCATACCCGCGCCGTCAGGTGCCGCTTCGATCTTGTCGCGATCGAGAATGGCGCGATCACCTGGGTCGAGGATTGTTTCCGATAATACGGTTTTTGCCATTTCGTTCGTTTTCCGGCGCTATCATCACCCTTTTTCCGAAGTAAACATTTTCTATATTTCGATGATTTTTTTGGCCCCCAATGTTTCATAATCCGGCCGAATTGGGCTAAATATTTAACGCAGGCGCAAAAAGCTGCTTAAGTCTCCCCCCCCGAGTCCGATGAATTAATCAGGTCGCTGGGCGCCGTTCATGGAGGAACGGCGGGCCAAGGAGAGGGAGCTTTCATGAAAGATCTCATGAACATGGATGATCGTGAGACAAAACAGGGCAAGATTCTCGGAAACCGGCAGAAGATTGACGAATACCGGAAGAGGATCTCGGACAATGACTACCTGGATCATGCTATTAAGAAAATAGCAACGGACCTATCTCACTATCTGACGAAGTAGCGAACGAAACAACCGACTCGCCCGTTTTCACCGCCGAGGCCCGTGGTGCGCCCGGAGGAGGCCCGCATGCTGCAGAACAAGGAACCCTATCGCGCCGTGATGGAGAACAAACGCCTGATGGCGCTGTTTTTCATTCTGTTCGGGATGGTGCTGCTCTTGGTCGGGCTCATCTACCGGCATTTTGTGTGGCCCTTCCTGTTCGCGCTCATCTTCTACATTGCGCTCCGGCCGGTGTTCGATATCGCCCTGCGCGTGGTGCGGCGGCGCACGCTGGCGTCGCTTGCGGTCATTAGCGCGTTTTTCATGCTCATCATCGTCCCCGCCTTCCTGCTGCTGCTCGCGCTGGCCAGCCAGACCTATCAGTTCTACGTGTACCTGCAGCAGCACCTCGACCTGAAGGTCGTCGAGGACGCCTATCGGAACAATCCGCTGATCACCCAGTTCTACGGCATGCTGAACATCGACGAGGCCGAGATGGCGCGCAAATCGGTCGATGTCGTGCGTCAAACGGCGCTGTCGGTGTTTTCCAATCTCACGGGCGTGCTCAACTTTTCAGTGCAGTTTATCGTGAACTTCTTTTTCATGTTGCTGATTCTCTTTTTCCTGTTCAAGGACGGCTATCGGCTCGAGGGGCCCTTCTATCGCATTCTGCCCTGGCCGGACGACATCGAGATGGACGTCGTGGGGCGCCTCAAAGAGGTGATCAAGGTCCTGGTGGCCGGGAACCTCTTCGTGATGTTTCTGCAGGGGACGGTCGTGGGCATCGGGTTCTACGCGGCCAATGTGGAGATGCCGCTTCTCTGGGGCAGTATCGCGGCCATTCTCTCGTTGATCCCGGTCGTGGGGACCGCGTTGGTCTGGGTCCCCGCCGTGCTCTTTCTGATCGCCGAGGGCGGCTATGTGGGCGCAATGCTCCTGGGTGTGTGGTGTTGTGCGGCCTATCTGCTCCTCGAAAACCTGTTCAAACCGGCGGTGTTTGGCAAAAAGCTGCATTTCCATCCCCTGGTGTTTTTCTTTCTGCTCCTGGGGAGCATCCAAACGTTCGGATTGGCGGGCATCATCGTGGGACCGATTCTGCTGACGCTCTTTTTCTCGCTCTGGGAAATATACAAACTTGTCAGCGGGTACGATGCGACAGAGTTCCATGAGGGCAACGGCTGAGTTTCGCCCGTTTGTCGGCCGGATCCCCCCTGTCATCACCCCATTTTGTCGAAAATTCTATTGACAGAAGCGCCTCTCGGTCGACAATTGATACAATTCTTCGAGTCTGCCCGCCTACAGCGAATGCCATGGCGGCGGTCCGTCAGGGTGCCTCGAGAAATCGGCGCGCCTCCCATTTCTGGAAAGAAGAATTACGCGATAAGCGGTCCGTGCGCGGGTATTCCGCCGCAATGGGCCCTTTGTCCGTCCGGGGATGGGCTGGGCCGTCGTATCCACCATATCGCGGGCCTCGGCGGTTCCCGGCTTTTTAATGGCGAACACGCATGGTCACACGTTCGATCATCCGCTCTACCAGCATTTATCATCAGAGGAGGTTATCATGCCTTTAACCAGAAGGGACTTCCTGAAGCTATCAGGGGTAACGGCCGCGGGCGCCTTTCTCGGCGGCGTTTCGTTTCTGACGGGCTGCAAATCGATGCCCGACAAGCTCCGGGGAACAAAAGAAAGCACCACCATTTGCCCGTTCTGCGGCGTCGGTTGCGGGCTGATCGTTTCGGTCCGGGACGGGAAGGTCGTCAATATCGAGGGCGACCCCGATCATCCCATCAACCAGGGCTCGCTGTGCTCGAAGGGGAGCGCGCTCCATCAGATCGCCGTCAACCCCATCAACAAGCGACTCACCAAGGTGCAGTACCGCGCGCCGTATGCGACCGAGTGGAAGGAAATCGCGTGGAAGGATGCGATCGCGATGATCGCCGAGCGCGTGAAAAAGACCCGTGACGCGACGTTCCAACAGAAGGAGGGCGCGGTAACCGTGAACCGCACCGCCGGCATCGCGAGCATGGGCGGCGCGGCCCTCGACAGCGAGGAGTGCTACGCGCTCTCGAAGATGGACCGTTTGCTTGGGCTCACCTACATAGAGCACCAGGCTCGAATATGACACTCTGCCACTGTCGCCGGTCTGGCGGCAACCTATGGCCGTGGCGCCATGACGAATCACTGGATCGATATCAAGAATTCTGACGTTATCTTCATCATCGGGAGCAACTGCGCCGAGAACCATCCCATCTCCTTCCGCTGGATCATGAAGGCGAAGGAGGAGCGCGGCGCGAAGATCATCAGCGTCGATCCGCGTTTCACCAAGACCTCGTCGCTGTCCGATGTATACGCGCCCATTCGTCCGGGGACGGACATCGCCTTCTTGGGGGGCATCGTGAATTACGCCCTACAGAAGGACCTCATCAACAAGGAATACGTCAAGGAATACACCAACATGACGTACCTGATCAAGCCGGGTTACGGGTTCAACAACGGCCTCTTCAGCGGCTACAATGCCGGCGAAAAGAAGTACGATGGCGCGACCTGGCAGTATCAGGTGGACGAGAAGGGCGTCCCGAAGAAAGACCCGACCATGAAGGATCCCAACTGCGTGTTGCAGATCATGAAGAAGCACTACGAGCGGTATACGCTCGAAAAGGTCGAGGCGATCACCGGGTGTCCCAAGGACGCGTTCGTCAAGGTGTGCGAGGTGTTCTGTTCGACCCACAAGCCGGACCGCGTCGCGAACTTCATGTACGCGATGGGTATCACCCAGCACACGGTGGGCACGCAGAACGTCCGGCTCATGGCCATCCTGCAGCTCCTGATGGGCAACATGGGCCTGGCGGGCGGCGGCATCAATGCGCTGCGCGGCGAATCGAACGTGCAGGGCTCCACCGACCACGGCCTGCTGTGGCACCTGGTCCCCGGCTACATGCCGGTCCCGCAGGCGGCTGCGAACCCGACCTACGAGGATTACATCAAGAAGCTCTTCGCGCCAACCAATGACCCGATGAGCATCAACTGGAAAAAGGAATATCCCAAATACTGGGTGAGCCTGATGAAGGCCTTCTACGGCGAGAACGCCAAGAAGGAAAACAACTACTGCTACGACTGGTTCCCCAAGGCGGTCCGGCCCGCACCGCACATCATCCTCTTCGAGGACATGTACGAGGGCAAGATCAAGGGCACGTTCTTCTGGGGCACCAATCCCGTGGTGGGCGGACCCAACGCCAACAAGGAAGCGAAGGCCCTCGAGAAGCTCGATTGGCTGGTCGCCGTGGACCTCTGGGAGACGGACTCGTCGATCTTCTGGAAGCGCCCGGGCATCGACCCCAAGCAGATCAAGACCGAGGTGTTCCTCTTGCCGGCGGCATCGTCGGTCGAGAAGGAAGGCAGCGTGTCCAATTCGGGTCGCTGGGCGCAGTGGCGCTACAAGGCCGTCAATCCTCCCGGAGAGGCGAAGGCCGACCTGGACATCATGGACATGATCTTTCGCGCGGTGCGCGAGCTGTACAAGAAGGACGGCGGTGCGTTCCCGGATCCCATCGTGAAGTCGCTTTGGAACTTCACCCATGAGGGAGAGCACGAGCCGGATCCGCACATGGTGGCCAAGGAGATCAACGGCTACGATGTGAAAACGAAGAAGCAGATCAACGCCTTTTTCGACCTGAAGGACGACGGCTCGACGGCCTGCGGGAACTGGATATACTGCGGCAGCTACACCGGGAAGAACATGATGGCCCGCCGCGGGACCAGCGATCCGGGCAAGATGGGCATGTTCCCCGAATGGACCTGGTGCTGGCCGGTGAACCGGCGCATCATCTACAACCGGGCCGCGGTGAACCGCAAGGGCGAACCCTGGGATCCCTCGCGGGAGATCATCAAGTGGAACGGCAGCGAGTGGAAGGGCGACGTGGTGGACGGCGGACCCAAGTTCGGTCCCGACAAGAAGAACCCGTTCATCATGAACACCGAAGGCGTGGGACGCCTCTTCGCGCCGTCCGGTTGCGTCGACGGCCCGCTCCCCGAGCACTATGAGCCGATGGAAACGCCGACGACCAACCTCATGAGCGCGCAAAAGCTCAATCCGGCCGTCAAGGTCCTCGCCAGCGACATGAACAAGTGGGGCGATGCGGGACGTTACCCGTTCATTGCCACCTCGTATCGCGTGGTCGAGCACTGGCAGGCCGGCGCCATGACGCGAAACCTCCCGTGGCTCACCGAGCTCGTTCCCGACATGTTCTGCGAGATCAGCCCGTCGCTGGCCGCCGCCAAGGGCATCAAGAACGGTGACAAGGTGCGCATCCAATCGGCTCGCGGCGAGATCGGCGCATATGCGCTGGTGACCGACCGCGTGCAGCCGCTCAAGATCAACGGCAAACCGACCGAGATGGTGGGCATGATCTGGCACTTCGGCCACGGCTGCGCCGAAACGGGGGACAGCTGCAATCAGCTCACTCCCGCGATCGGCGATCCTAACGTGATGATACCGGAATACAAGGCATTCCTGGTAGACATCAGAAAGGCATAGGGAGGGTATCGATATGTCAGATAAAGCGTTTTTAGTCGACACGACGAAATGTTCCGGATGCCGCTCCTGCCAGGTCGCCTGCAAGCAGTGGAACGAGAATCCGGGGGAAAAGACCGAGTTCTTCGCCGGCCCGGAGCTCACCAATCCGAAGGAGCTCTCGGCCATCACGTGGAACCACGTGAAGTTTTTCCCGCTGGACCGCTCGAACCCCGAGAAGCCCTCGTGGACCATCATGCACAAGAAGTGCTATCACTGCGAAACGCCCAACTGCCTCCGGGTGTGCCCCGAAAAGGCCATATCCAAGGTGGACGGCTGGGTGGTGATAGACCAGGACAAGTGCATCGGCTGCGGGGCCTGCGTGAACGAGTGCATCTACAAGGTGCCGGGCGTGGCCGCCGTTGATTATTCCGCGGCCTATGTGCCCAACCCGGGTGTGCGCGAGAACAAGTGGTACGAGCGCATCCAGAAGGGCAAGTCGCACAAGTGTCACGCCTGCACGCGCAACGAGCGCAAGGTCCCGGCCTGCGCCTTCGCCTGCCCGACCGGCGCGCTCACCTACGACCACCGGCTCAGGGTGATCCGCACGGCGCAGGAGCGCCTCGCGGCGGTCAAGAAGGACTTCCCGAAGGCCAGCATCTACGGGCTCAAGGAGTTCGATGGATTGCGGGTGATCACCATACTCAAGGACGCGCCGGAGAAATTCGGCCTGCCGATCAACCCCACGCCCATCAACATCACAAAGGTCGAGGAGATCAATAACCTCTACAGCTTCTTCTCGCTGTTCACGTTCGGTCTCCCCTTTCTCAAACGCACCGCGTACAAGGTGGCGCGCTCGATGACCGTGGGAGACCGCGGCCTGTCGTAGCCGACGCCTCATGTCGATGTTCACCGAACGGGGAGGCCGAACGCCTCCCCGTTCGTTTTAATAATCCCTTGAAAACCCGTCCCGCATGCGATACGCTTGCCGCGAATCGACGTGAAATAAAAAATACGAACGAAACGAAGGAGCGATCGTATGGGCTATCATGTTCTCTGTGTCGTGGTATCGCTGGTAATCGCGCTTTCAGCCGGCTGTTCAAACGGCGCCGGGGAGGCGCCGGTGTGTCCACATGCATTCGGTGGGAACGGAGGGACGCACGGCGCGCCGCATACGCTTATCGGGAAAACCGTGCCGAACCTGGCGCTCGACGCCTTTCACAAGGGCGAGATCAAAACGGTGCGGCTAGCGGACTATCGCGGCGCCTGGCTGGTCCTCGTGTTCTATCCCGCCGACTTCACCTATGTGTGCCCCACCGAGCTCAGGGAGCTCGCCGAACTGTACGGCAAGTTCACGGCGCTCAAGGCGGAGGTGGTGAGCGTGAGCACTGATTCTATGTTCGTGCACAGGGCCTGGCACGAGCACAACGAGGCCGTTCGGCGCGTGACCTTCCCCATGGTTTCGGACCGCGCCGGGAAGTTGTCCCGGGCGCTCGGCGCATATGTCGAGGCGAAGGGCGCCGCGGAACGCGCGAGCTTCGTGGTGGATCCCGAGGGCCGGATCGTCGCCTACGAGTTCCATGACGAGACGATCGGACGGAGCGCCGATGAGCTGCTTCGCAAGCTCGAGGCGGCGGTAGCGGTGCGCGCGAGCAACGGCGACTTCTGTCCGGCTGGCTGGCGGCCGGGCCGGGACATGGTGACGCCCCGCTAGGCCATAAAGAGGTCTTTGGTTTCGTCCTTCTCGAAGTCGAAGTTCTTTTCGCGGAACAGGCGCGCGCAGGTGTCGACCGCCGCGGGGTCGTATTTGGTGCCGCGGTGGATCAGGATCTCCTCGAGCGCGCTCTCGATCCCCAGGCCCGCCCGGTAGGGCCGGTGGGAGCTTATGGCTTCGACGGTGTCGGCCACCGTGATGATCTTCGTCTCGGGCAGGATCTCGTCCCCCCGGATGCCGTTCGGATATCCCGATCCATCGAGCTTTTCATGGTGTTGCAGGGCGATCGTGGCCACCGGCCAGGGGAACTCGATGAGCTTGAGGATTTCGTAGGATATCTGCGGGTGGTTTTGTATGAGGAGAAACTCGACCTCGCTGATCTTGCCGGGCTTGCTCAGGATCTCCGTGGGGATGGAAAGTTTTCCGACATCATGGATCATGCCCGCGACATAGATCGTCTGGATCTGGTCCAGGGGGAGCTCCAGCTCCTCGGCGATCGAGCGCGCCAGGTGGGCCACGCGCTGCTGGTGCTTGCCGGTGTAGGGATCGCGCAGGATGCTGATGGTCGAAATGGTCGCGATCATCTCGTGGATGATGCGGTTGAGGTTCAGGATGCTCTGGTGGAGCAGGTCCTGCGCCATCATGCGCTTCCGCAGCTCCTCCTGCAGCTCCTCGTACTGCCGCCGGATCTCGCGCTGGCTCATCTCGAGCCCCACGGTGTTCTCGGTGAGGCCGCGCGCGTACTCGCTGAGCTCTTCGGTCACGCGGTCGAGCTCGGCCATGTCGCGCGCGTGGATGACGATGACGCCCCCGTCGCGGTGCGCATAGAGCCGGTAGTGGCGCGGGCCGGTGCGGACGTCGAGCGGCCGCCGCGCGTCGAAGGTCCCGGTGAAAATCTCGTCGCGAAGAAACGCCTGCTGCGCGTGATCGCCGCTTACGGTCGTGATGAGCTCATCGAAACGTCCCTCGGTAGGGGTTCCCACGAGGTCGCGGAAGGCCGCATTGGCGCGAGCGCGCCGCGTTGCGATGTCGACCAGCATGACGGCCTCCACCGGATCGTTTCGCATGAAATGAAGGTCAAGTGGTTCCATCGCGTCGTCCGGAGTTGCCGGCATAAGCGCTATCCGCTAGTGTTTCTCCAATTCGATGTGGTCGGGGAGGAGCTGCTGCATGACCTTGAGGCTGCTCTGTTGCCAGGTTATCTCGGGGTTGTGGACGATGGTGATGCGATAGCGCGATTCGGCCGGGAGGTCGTTGAGCTTGACGACCCAGGAGATGACGGAGCGGATGCCGCTGGAGTTCATGAACGACAGATCGGAGAAATCGACCCTGATGCGCTTGATGCCGCCGCTGATGATGCGCTGATGGATCGAGAGCAGGTACGGCAATACCTCCTGCGACGGGTCGCGGACATCCATCATCCCGGAAAAGACCACGCAGGGAACGCCGTCGTGGTCGCTCACGCGGATGGTCACCTTGTCGAGGCTGAAGGAGGGAATGTCGATGTGTGCCATTGTCGCTCCTGTCTATGAGTCGAAACTGGCGTACACCCTGAGATAGCCGTCCTCAAAGGTGTGCGATAGCTTCGCGCCCGATTCGTACCGTATTCTCGCCAAGCCGATCATGCTCTTGCGGTCGGGCCCGCTCGATGAAACCCGCATACGCTCCAGGAAGGCCTCCAGCGGCGGACGGGCGGATATCTCGTCGAGAATCTCCGTGAAGCTTTCGTACGATTCGCGCGTCGCGTGGTTTCCCACCATCACGGTGATCGTCTTGTCGCCCTCGAACACGTCCAGGTGAATCTCGATGCAGGCCTGGTTCGAATACTTGATGGCGTTCTCGACCATCTCGTTGACCGCCATCGCGATTACGTCCGCCTTTTTTTTGTCCTCGAGCGTGATGGCCAGGAAATTCATCACGAAAATCCTGACGGTGGCGATGTAGTTCCAGTTCGGCCCGAACTGGAGCCGTACAAACGCCTTCCTCCCCGCGACGTTCCCGATGTTCGTGTCCATCATATCCGTATCCGGCCGGGAGAACCCCTTCACGCATGCCGATCGGTCCCCTCCGTCCGCTTAAATGTACTGAGGGTCGGGCAATAATTCAAGTATTTTTTAAAAACGGTCGCGGACTATTTCAGGTAGGTGTTGATTCTCCGTTCTATCTCGGAGATGCTCTTGACGCCCATGTATACGTCGCGGCCGATGATGACGATCGGGACGCCCTGCACGCTTTTCCCCCGCTCCTGGGCGAGTCGGAGCAGCAGCGCGCGGTTGTTCGTGTTGTACCAGACCTCGTAGCTTTGAAGCGTGAGTCCGCGCGTGCGATACTTGTATGCGAGCTGTTCGACGATCGGCTGGGTTTTCGCGCAATTGACGCACCCCGTTCCGTAAAAGTAATAGAGAACCACCTTCTGTGCGGCAGTGCCGGCGACTGTTGCGCCGAGGGCGATGGCGAGCGCAAGGCACAGCGGTGCGGCTGCGAAAATCGGTCTCATGGCTTCCTCCCAATGCTGTTCAGGATAAACTGAAGCTGTTCTTCGATATACTGGTCGATGGTGATGGTCCGGCTGAGATACCACCGACGGAAGGTCCACATGTGTCCCAGGACCATGATGTTGTGCGCCAGCAGCCGCGCCGACGGGACATTCAGCTTGATGCTCCGGTCGCGGATCCCCCGGTCGATGATCTGCTCGAAGAGTTCCGTGATCTGGACGTCGCGGGCGAGCACCGTGTGCATGGCGTCGCGGGCGAGCGACTTGATCTCCTGGTAGATGAGGAGGATGTCGTCGGACATGCTGTCGCAGATTCGGAAGTACTCGCGGATGGCGCTCTCCAGCGATTCCCGTCCGGTGCCGGAATCGGTGATGGCCTGCTTGACGGCCTCCTCGACGCCGCGGTGGATGTAGTCGCAGACAAGGTAGAGGACGTCCTCCTTGGTGGTGATGTACTCGTAGAGCTTCCCGATGCTAAAGCCCGCTTTGCGCGCGATTTGCCGCGTGGTGCTTTTGTGGAACCCCTGCTTGATGAACAGGCGCACGCTCGCGTCGATGATCTGCTGACGGCGCTTGTTCACCAGCTCCGGGTTCTTGACTTGTGTAGGGACGACCTTTTTTCTCATGGCTCCCGTCGCGCTCGAAGGTTGTCGGTAATTCCGACTGAACGCTCGATTTAATTTCGAGCCGCCCGCAGTGTCAAGAGATAAAAAAACGCGCCGACGGGCTCATTTTTTTCCGGCCCGCCGAATTTGTTCTTGTAAAAAATTGCCCGCCGCGAACCATATTCAGGACAAATCATCGCCAGTCAGTCCGCACGCACGGCCCGGGGCAGTCGTTACAGCCATACCGGCACGAATACGGGGTAGGGACCATGGAGTCGTACATTCAACGCCTCTTTGCCGATCGCATCGGCGGCAGCCGCTTCGGCAAGGAAGAGAAGATCTACAAATTCGAAAAAATCAAGCGGGCCAAGCGGGAGGCCGTCAAGAACAATCCCGGCACTGCGCTCATCGACCTGGGCGTCGGCGAGCCCGACGAAAAGGCGTTCGACGTCGTCATCAAGACCCTCCAGTCGGAGGCGGAGAACCCCGCCAACCGCGGATACGCCGACAATGGGATCGACGAATTCAAGGCCGCCGCGGCCGCGTATCTGAAAAACGTTTTCGGCGTGGGCGGGATCAACCCCGAGACGGAGGTGATGCACGCCATCGGGTCGAAGTCGGCCCTGTCGATGTTTCCCTCCGCTTTCATCAACCCCGGCGACGTGGTGCTGATGACCGTTCCCGGCTACCCGGTCTTCGGGACGCACGCGGAATGGTACGGCGGCGCGGTGCACAACCTCCCGCTCAGGCGCGAGAACGCCTTTTTGCCCGACCTGGACGAGATCCCCGCCGATGTGCTGAAGCGCGCCAAGGTGATGGTGCTCAACTACCCGAACAATCCGACCGGCGCGAACGCCGACGCCGGGTTTTACCGGCAGGTTGTCGATTTCGCGAACCGCAACGGCGTAATCATCGTCCAGGATGCCGCGTATGCGGCGCTCACCTATGCGTCGAAACCGCTCTCGTTTCTGAACGTGCCCGGCGCGAAGGACGTGGGAATCGAGATCCACTCGCTTTCGAAATCGTTCAACATGACCGGCTGGCGGCTCGCCTTCGTCGCGGGCAATGAACTCATCGTGAAGGCCTTCGGGAACGTGAAGGACAATTTCGACTCCGGCCAGTTCATCGCGATCCAGAAGGCGGGCGTGCAGGCGCTCGCGCATCCCGAGATCACCGCGGCGATTGCGGCAAAGTACGAGCGGCGCTTGAAGGCGCTGGTGGCGATTCTGACGCGATTGGGATTTTCGGCCGCCATGCCCGCAGGGACCTTCTATCTGTATTTTGAAATTCCGAAGGGCGTGAAGGGCGGCCCCTCGTTCGCCACCGCCGAGGAGTTTTCCCAATTCCTGATCCGTGAGCGGCTCATCTCGTCGGTGCCCTGGGACGATGTGGGACATTTTATCCGCTTCTCCGCGACCTTCGTGGCGACCCCGGACGAGGAGACGGCCATTCTGGAGGAAATCGAGCGTCGATTGAGCGACCTGGCGTTCGTGTTTTAATATCATCCCGCCGGCGTGCGGCGGGCACACTGCAGGTGCGTCCCGGGACCCGT
The DNA here is from genome assembly GCA_029562645.1 of Spirochaetota bacterium. Classification (GTDB taxonomy): domain Bacteria; phylum Spirochaetota; class UBA4802; order UBA4802; family JAKQUI01; genus JAKQUI01. The sequence continues at coordinate 80,855 of JAKQUI010000030.1, read as the reverse complement.
TCGCATTGGGGAACGTCAATTGCGGCGACTCGTCGGTGGCGATCGCCGCGATGCGGGGAACCGGTTTCCTCATGACGATCCCCGGAGGGGGAGTGGAACGAGTGATCCGGCCGAGTCCGGATCGTGAGACGCACGTGAGGACCGAGCGGTATCGGCATGTCGAAAAAGAAATGGTGGATCATCCCGGCCGTTGCGTTCATTCCCGGCATCATTGTCGGCGCGCTCGCGCTATACTTCTACAAGGGCCTGGTCCGCTACAACGGCGTCATCTCCGCACACGCTGGTGAGCCGGTCACCATCGAACGCGATCGCAACGGCGTCCCCGCCATCCGCGCGAAGGGCGCGACGGGTGTGTTCTTCGGGATCGGGTTCGTGCACGCGCAGGACCGGCTCGCGCAAATTGAATACTTCCGCGCCATCGCCCGCGGCCGGCTCGCGGAGCTCATCGGCGAACACGCCGTGGTGCCCGACAAGCTCGCGCGCACGGTCGGGTTTCACCGAAGCGCCGTCGAGCTCGTGAAGCGCGTGAAGAGCCCCGCGCGCGAGTACCTCGCGGCCTACGCCGCAGGGATCAACCTGTACCGCAGCGAGATGGCCCATGAGTTCATGGGGCTCCTCGGCGCCCTGCCGGAGCCCTGGACCGATGCCGATGTCGCGAGCATTCTCCTCCTGTTCGAATGGACGGACGCGTTTTCCGCCAACCGCGAACTCATCATGCCCGTCGCCGACAATGAGCACCGCGAGGCGCTCATGCAGATCGTGCCCCCCGTCCTTCAGTATGCCTACGGCGACGAGGAGCGAAGCACCGTGCGCGCGCTCAAGGGCGTCCGTCGCGCCCTCGCGGTGCTGGTGGATGAGTCGCCGGACGGGTTTGCGTTTTACATCCCCGGCGCCCAGTCGAAGGACGGACGGGGGTATCTGGGGGTGAGCATTGCCGGGAGCATTGACCTGTTCCCCCGGCACTACCCGTTGGTGATGGAGTCGGAGCGGGGATCGATCTCGGGGATCACCGCAGCCGGTCTTCCCTTCATGACGATGGGGGCGGGCCCCGCGCTGTCGTTTGCCGGGTATACGCTCCGGTGCGATACGCAACAGTTCTATCTTGAGAAGATCGCTGTGGTGTCCGGCAAGGCGATGTATCTGTCGAAGGGGGCGTTGCGCGACTTCGAGGCGTCGACGGAAACCATCGAGATAAAAAATCCCGGCGGCCGGCGTGACCGGATCGTGTTCACGGCGCGGCGTACGGAGCGCGGGCCGGTGATCAGCGACATCTTTAGCGACCGAATGAAGACCGAGGTGGTTTCCGTCGAGGCGCTTGCGCCCGATGAGGGGCTCGTCGCTGCGCTCTTCGAGCTCCCCTTCGCCGACTCGGTCCAAAAAGCGCGCGCCGTCATTGCCGGATTGAACGCCAACCCGCGGGCGTTTCTTTTCGCCGGCTCGGACGGCGTTCAAGAGGCGCTTGCCGGCCGGCTGCCGGTGATTCAGCCCCCGATGCCCGGGGCCGTGCTCCGCGACGGTTCGGCCTATGTCGTGCGGACGGTCGCGGACCTGTCCGGGTATGTGCGGCCGATTACCACGGAGTTCGCCGTGCTGGGCCCCGAGATCCTCGACGCGGCCCCGCCTGTCGTGAAGGAGGCGATGATGCCGCGTAATACGCATGTGCCGGCGCGGATCGCGGAGCATCTCGACCGGGACATGCTGCTGGACGAGCGGGCGTGCGACCGCCTGTTCGCCGACACCACCTCGACGCTCGCCGAGCGCTTCGCGCCCCTGTTCTCGGGGATCCTGGACGGGATGCCCATCACCTCGGCGCGCCTTGCGAAGCTGTATTTCAACAAGTGGAACCTCCGTGCGGACGCCGATTCGGTCCCCGCGTCGATCTTTGAGCTTTTGTTTCTGAACGTGCTTGCGGAGACGGTCCGCGACGAGGTTGGGGAGGACGCGCGCGATTTCATCGACAACAGTCGATACGTGACCGACACCTTCTTCGCCCTTCTCGAGGCCGACCAGTCGATGCTGTTCGACGACGTCGGCACCGAGACCGAGCACGAGTATCGCGACTCCATCTTCGACCGCGCGTTCCTGAAGGCGCTGATTGCGCTCAACAAGTCCCGCGGACCTCTCATGGAGGAATGGCGCTGGGGCGCGTTATTCCGCGGGGAGTTCGGCCTCCCGATCAACACGCGGATCGGGCCGCTTACGCGAAAAATCTACTCGTTCCGTAAAACGCCGCTTGCGGGCGATTCCTCCTCGCTCAATCGCGCCGGCGTGACACTTGCGGGAAAGGGCATCGCGCCGACATCGGTGACGACGATGGTCGGTTATGCGCACGGAGGCAGCATGGCCTTCGGAACGGCGTTCGGCATCTCCCTGAACCCATGGTCGGACTATTACTCGCTCACTCCTGCGCTCCGACGGATCGAGCCGTTTGCGGGCGTTTCGGGCAACCGGACGCTGCGGATCGTTCCGGAGCGATAGCGGCATGCGGCCCAATGCCGTACGTGCCGGAATTTAATGCGCACCGGGCTCGCCTCCGTCAAGTTGCAATTATGGTCCTGCGAGGCGACTGCACCACGCGAAGATTGATCGTGGCCGTCCCAATGCTCTCGAATCAGATGGAGAATAAAAAACCGGCCTTATGTAAGAGGCCGGTTTTTTCGGTGCAGCCTTCGGGAATGGTCACCGGGTAAATTTCATTGTCTTGCCATCACCGCGCTTTTGGACCATCTCCTTCGCGGTGATAGACACGATGGTAAAGACGGTCTTCTGTCCCTGCGCATCGGTCGTGAGGGCGGCTCCCTTGACGGTATATTTCCCGGAAATCGTCATCTTGCCTATCTTCTGAGTAAACGTACCGTCCGCCTTGTACTCGGCAACCCCGCTGAAACCGCCACCCATGTCGAATTTCCAGACGCCTACAATGAGCTTCTGATTGTCGGCGGCAAATCCGGCGACGATGGCGCATGCGAACACGACGATGGTTGCGACTGCTGCGATTTTTTTCATTGATCCTCCTTGATTCATTAAACTAGATTATTGGTACTATACGGCGATGACGCAATTCGATCGCTACCGACCGTGTGTCGCCGCGCCCGATGCCGATCTCCCCAGGTCGAAGGCGCGCTTGTTGGTCTCGAAATCGGGAAAGCGCTGCTTCACGGTCGCAAGGATCGACTCCTCCGATACGGGAAGCGCCCCCAGCGCCGATGCCAGGCCGAGCGATACGGTGTTCACCTGCCGCAGCGAGTTGAAGTTCTGCTTGGAGAGCCCGTCGATGTCCACGACATGCACGTGCGGCGTGAAGCGGCGCAGGCGCGCGTAGATCTCGTCGCGCGCGGGATAGGCGCGCTCGCCGATGCGCACCGAGACGGGGATCAGCGGAAAGTCGTTCACGATGACCACCGAGCGCTCGTTGAGCAGCGCGGCGTGGCGGAGCGCCTCCAGCGGCTCCATGGCGATCATCATGTCCGCGCCTGCGGCCGGGATGAGGCCGGAGGTGGCCATGGCGCGCTCATCATGCGCCTCGCCGGGCGACAGGCCGCGATAGCGAATGTTCGAGGTGACCGATCCCTCGCGCTGCGCGCCGCCGCGGCGTTCGGCGCCCATCACCGAAACGCCCTCCTCGATGGCCGCGAGCTTGAGGATGGTTCCCAGCGATATCACCCCCTGGCCCCCGATCCCGCAGATGACGATGTCGTAGCGAATCACGACGCCGCCTCGCGCCCGGGGCGCTTGATCTCCGTGCGAAGGATGGCGGAGTTGAGGCACAGGTCGTGGCAGGCGCCGCAGCGAATGCAGGTCGATTCCTCGATGTAGTAGTGGAAATCGCCGCCCGCCTCGCGCGAACGGATGGCGGGGCAGCCGAAATCGACATAGCACTCGTTGCACTTCTGGCAGCGCTCCGGCTCAATCTGATAATAGACCTCGTATTCGGGCGGCGAGAACGTCGCGCGGCGTTCCGCCTGGAGGGCGCATTCCTCCTCGGCGATGATCACGCGCACCCCGCTCTTCGCGGCGAGCGCGTCGTGCAACGTGACGATGGTCTGCTTGATGTTGTGCGGGCTCACGGTGCGGACATAGGTCACGCCGATGGACTTGAGGAGCCCCTTGAGGTCCACCGGCTTCATCGTGTCGCCGCGCACGCCGCGCGCCGTGGTCGGGGAGGGCTGGTGGCCGGTCATGGCGACCCACTTGTTGTCCAGGATCACCAGGACCATGCTGGTCCCGTTTTGCACGGCGTTGATGAGGTTGGGCAGCCCCGAGTGAAAGAAGGTGGAGTCGCCCACGTAGGCGATCACCTCCTCGTCCTGGTTCGTGTGCATGATGCCGTGCGCGATGCCGGTGCCGCAGTTCATGCAGGTGACCCAGTCGAAGGCGCGGAAGGGCGGCAGGCACGAGAGCGTGTAGCAGCCGATGTCCCCGGCGAAGATAACCTTCCGCTCGGTGGCCTTCACGATCGAGTAGAGCGTGGAGCGGTGCGGGCAGCCGGTGCAGTAGGCGCCCTGCCGCGGGGGGATGTCGGCCGTGAGCTCGGCGGCGAGGGCGGCGGTCCGCTGCACGTTGGCCGGGAGCGGGCGCGCGAGTTCGTCCTTCAGGATGCCGGTGACCAGATCGACGTCGAGCTCGCCGTAGTCGGGGAAGATGTCCTTTCCGACGATCTCGGTGCGGAGGTTCTCGTCGTACAGGAGGCGCTTGATCTGGTACTCGAGGAAGCCCTCGAGGTCCTCGACCACGTAGATGCGCTCGAGCCCGCGCGCAAAGGCCGCGATCTCCCCGGCGTTTAACGGATAGCTCATGCCGATCTTCATCACCGGCGCGTCGCTGACTCCAAGGATGGAGAGCGCCTCCATGAGATAGAGATAATTGATGCTGGATGAGATGAAGCCGGTCCTTCCCGCGCCCGACAGCACGCGATTCAGTCCCAGCGACGGGGCGTCATCGGCCAATCGCCGTGCGCTGGTCATTCCCGCACGATGATTGGCCACCGACCCCGCGAAAAGATTGATATAGCGCGACGGGTTGCGCTCGAAGGTCCCCTTCACGCGGAACGTCGCGGGAAGCGATCCCAGGGAAAGCGAGCCGATGTTATGGCAGAGCTTCGACGGCGCGTTGATGATGACGGGAAGATTGTACCGCTCGCTGAGCTCGAAGGCGAGCGCGGTGAAGTCCTTGGCCTCCTGGATGGTGGCCGGCTCCAGGATGGGCAGGTGCGTATGGAGCGAGTACCAGCGGTCGTCCTGCTCGCTGGTGGAGCTCGTCGCGCCGGGGTCGGAGCCGATCACGACGACGAAGCCGGCCTTCACGCCGGTGTAGCCCGCGAAGTGCAGCACCTCGGCCGCGACATTCATGCCCACGTGCTTCATCGCGGTCATGGCGCGGATGTTCGCCCAGCTCGCGCCCTGCGCGGCGTGCGCCGCGACGTGCTCGTTGATGCTGAACTCCACGTAGAGGTGCGGAAATTCGGAGCGAAGCGCCATGTACTCCACGCCGATCTCCGAGGCGGGCGTGCCGGGGTAGGTGGTGAAGAAGCCGATGCCCGCCTCCAGACCGCCGCGCACGATGGCCTCGTTGCCCATTGCCAGGATCGTCGTTCCCTTCTCACGGGAGCCAAGCGGGTGCATCCTGTGCTCCTATAGCTCGCTGATTGTGCCGATCTTGTCGGCGGAATCGGTTGGGGCGGCGGCGCCGGTGTTCGCCGAACCGGTGATCAGAATGAAATCGGCGCCCTCGCGGAGATAGAAGGAATTGCGTTCACGGACGGCGCCGTTTCCTCCGGCCGATCTGACTCCCAGCGCGAAACCGGACGGGATCTTCCCGGTGCGTCGAAGCGAGATCGCAAGCAGGAGCGCCTGCGCCTGATCGAGATCGTACACGGGCTTGCCCATCGTGTCGCTTTTATTGAATGCGCCGGAGGCGATCACCACGCCGTCGAATCCCACCGCCGCCGCGGTGCAGATGCTGGATTCGACGAGCTCCCGGTTTTTGTTTCTCAGGATGAGTTCGTAGAATTTTTTTCCGCTATTGACATTCCGGATGGCCGTCGCGAAGGCGAGCGGATTGAGCGAACCGTATTCGCCCACCAGGAGCGGCTCCTCCGTCTTGAGACGGTTCGGCAGGGCGTCGATGTCGGCGGCGCTGTTGATGGTCGGGAGGTAGCGGACGGTATCCATGATCAATGCCCCTGCAGCTCTTCGCGCGGCACATGATGGTGCGACCAGCAGACGGGCGGATGATACGCGGTGAAGCGCTCCGGATGATTGCGCGCGGAGAGCCGTTCGTGGATGGTGCGCCATACGCAGGGCCGGTCCTCGAACACCTCGCAGGTTCCGTCGGCGCGCACGCCGTCGCAGGGGCCGTTGCGCACCTGCTTGGGGCACAGCGTGACCGGGCAGATCCCGGCGGTGTCGTTGAGAATGCACTCGCCGCACTGCGAGCAGCGCTCGTAGAACCGCCCCAGCCGCTCCACCATGCCCAGAAACGACGTGTCGAGCGCGGCGATCACGCGTTTCCCGCTCACCTCGGCGATGGCCTGTGCGCCGCTCCCGCAGGTGAGCGCGACGATGGCGTCGGCCTCCTCGAGTTCGCGCGTGAGGCGCTTCAAGTCGCGCGACGTGATCCGCTTGTCGCAGGGCGATTCGATGGAGATGGTCGCGCAGACGGTCCTGTCGGCAAGCAGCCCGGACATCTCCTTCACCTGCTCCGATCCGCCGGTGCGGCACACCGCCGCGCACTCCGAGCAGCCGACGATGACGACGCTGCGTGCGTCCGCAAGGTGCTCGCGGATGCTGTCGATGTCTTTCTTGCGGGTAACTATCATGCCGTGCGCCCCCGGTGAAGTTCGACGCCAACTATAGCGCGGGCCGGGAGCTTGGCAATAGTTTTTCTGGTCGGAGGGGGGCGATGAGATCACGGCTCTGGTGCGAGCCATGTATTATTTCATGCAGGATTTCCTCGGTCGAGCATGAACGGTTATCGAAGGAAATCAGTAATCCTTCGGAAGCCCTTCGGCGATCGTCGTACGCGCGGCGTCCATCAGTCCCTCGATGTTCTCATCGGTGTATCCGGTGATCGGGATGGGGGAATGGATGATCAGCCGCGCCGAACCAGGCATGAGATTCGTCGTGTCCGAGGGAAGGATGTTCTTGGTGCCGATGATGGTCACCGGCAGGATCGGCAGCTCGAGGTCCAGCGCCATCTTGAAGGCGCCCTTCTTGAACTCGCCCAGGCTGCCGTCGCGGCTGCGCGTCCCCTCGGGAAAGAATATCACCGAGGTGCCGTTCACGATCTTCTTCTTCGCGGCGTTGAGCGAGGCGAGCGCCTTCTCATGGTTCGAGCGGTCGATGAAGATGTGGCCCACCTTTTCGCAGCCGATGCCCAGGCCGGGGATCTTACGCAGCTCCTGCTTGAGCACCCACTTGAAATCGATGCCCAGCCAGCCGTAGAGCACGAAGATGTCGTACTGGCTCTGATGGTTCGATACGATCACGTATGATTGTTTCTTGTCGATGTTCTCCCGCCCCGCGACCGTGACCCAGATGGGCGTCATGTACGCGTTCAGTCGCGCCCACAGCGCCCCGCCGATGAGGCTCCCGATGCGCGGATTGATGAGCGTGGACAGGATGACCGCCACCATGCCGAAAAACAGGGTCGAGATCGCCAGGTAGGGGGCGAAGATGAGCCATTTATAGGGTTGATACAGGACCCACAGGATTTTTCTCATGACGCTTTCCCCGATCATCGTTCGCGCGGCTGAACCGAGTTTGTTCGCAGGCATCATTAACTGGCAATATCCGCTTGGCAACCCAAAAGTATAAAAAAAGTACACGGATTCGTATAGGGTTGATGATGCCGCGCCCGGGAAAAATCAACTTGCCATTATCGCGCGCTTCGGGATATGATGGGGTCACTGCAGCGGAGGAGGGCGGCGATGGCACAACAGGCGGGCGGTCAGCAGGAGTATATCCTCAAGCGGAAGAAGCTCTCCGGCTTCTTTTTCGAGTCGGCCCTGCCGAACGAGTACCTGGTCCAGATCGGCCAGAAGACGGTCCGGCCCGTCCTGGGGGGCCGGAAGCTCCGTCTCTTCCGGAAGTTCCTTCGCGTGCCGGCCTCGGTGCAGACGCTCAACTTCGTCACGGACAATGCGAACATCGACTTTCAGGGGATCGGCATCGAGGGATACGCCTCGTGGCGCATCGATCCGTCAAATCCGGCGCGCTCCATCACCACGCTCGACTTTTTCGACGAGAACGATCCCATGGCGCGCACTAACAACGAGCTGCGGACCATCTGCGTCGAGGCGGTGCGGCATGTCATATCGAATATGACCATCGACGAGGCCATGAAGAAGAAGGAGGACATCGCCGAGCGGCTGAAGGCCCAGCTCAAGGAGGTGGAGGGACAGTGGGGCATCGTGTTCGATCAGGTGGGGATCGAAAAGGTGCGCATCATGTCCAACAAGCTTTTCGAGGAGCTGCAGGCGCAGTTTCGCGACCGCCTGCGCCTTGACGTGGAGCGCACGCGCATCGCCACCGACCAGGAGATCGCCACCGAGCAGAGCACGATGAAAGAAAAGACCGAGCTCAAGGCCATCGAGACCGACAAGAAGATCGAGCTCGCGCGCACCGAGAACAAGGCGCGCCAGAAGGAGTACGAGATCGAGGAGGCGCGCACCATCTCGCTCAAGGAGCGCTCGGTACGGGAGGAGGAGTTCCGCAACGAGATCGCCTTCAAGATCGAACAGGAGAACCGCACCAGCGAGTTCGAGCAGCTTAAGAAGAACCTGGCCATCACCCTGCAGGATATCGAGCTGAAGGTCCTCGCGACGCAGCGGGAGATCGAGGACATCGGGAACGCGATGCAGCGCGGCCGTCTCGAGGTCGAGAAGTTCAAACGCGAGATCGGCCAGATCTTCGGTCCCGACGCGCTCACGAGCGCCTTCATCGCCACGCTGCCGAAGCTCTTCGAGGCGATAACGATCAGCAACTACTCCGTGATCGACTCGGGAGGTCAGGGCGGGATCTCCCCGGTGGGGAAGATCATCGCGGAGATCGCGCAGGTCTTGCGGGCCAGCGGCTTCACGTGGCCGTCCGCTGTAAAGCCGGGCGATGATGGAGCAGGGCCGCGCGAATGAAATTGTTCGACCGGCTGTTCCGGCGCACCCGCGCCGCTGGAGGGCGACGCGCGATCGCCGACTCGCGCTTTGTCCGCTACGCCGAGAGCGACATGAGCATCATGTGCAGCCTGGGCGCCTTCACCTACAGCAGCGAGTGCCAGAACCTGTTTCTCAACCGATTCACGATCGACGAGCTGCGGCGCATCATCGCGGAGATCGGGCTCGAGGGCTACCTTGCCTCCAAGGGCTTTTCCAATCTTGATATCACCGTAACCAGAAACGACAGCTATATGCACATGCTGCGCATCTATTCCGGCGCGCGCGATCCTGAGCGGCTGCTGGTCGAGCTCAAGCTTTCCGAGGTGCACTATACCCTTCCGGAGCCGTTGGTGAAGGGCATCATCGTCCCGGAGAAGGTCTCGCTCTTGGCCGTGGAATGGCTCACGCTGCAGAATCCACACGCGGCATTCTCCCCGGATCGGCCCAAGCTCCCGGGACAGGACCGACCGGGTTTGGGCGCCGTCGCCTGCATGGCGCGCTTTCTCGAGATCATCGCCGGCGAGGTGAAGACCGCGGGCATCATGGACATCCCCGATCATTTCCATAACGCCGTGATGTACGCGCGGCTGTTTTTATTCATGGACCCGGAGCGCGAGGGGCTGCTGCGCGCGGTGCTGCGCGATCTGCCGGGGCTTTCGCTCTACGATCTGAGCTGGGGATTCATGACGGAGTCGATCATCAACGAGAAAACGGGAAAACCTGAAGCGCATGTCGCGGCCGAGCAGGTATATCCCGTGTCAAAAACGCTGCAGGAATATTTTACATCGAAGCCCTATCGCGAGCGCGTCGCGGCGGCCATGGAATCGCGCCGGCTTGTCTTCAATCGCGAGCGGATGCTCGCGCGTCAGAAGAAACACCCGGAGTTCGCCTAGTCACCGCTTCGTCCACTTCTCGGCAATCTCGTCGCCGATCTTCCGCGCCGCGCTCACCGGTTCGACGCCCGCGCCCGACCAGGTGGCGACCATGACCTGCTCGCCGGATTGCGCGTCCAGCATCGTGATGGTCGCCTCGTGGAGGAAGTGGTAGCTGCGGCTGCCGGTCGGGTTCGCCCGGCCGCTGCCGAAAACGACGTAGCGCACTCCCATGATGTTCGCGAACTTCACGGCGGTTTTGGGGTCCACGATGCCCGTCTGCTGGAACTCCTGTTCCTTGAGAATGACGCCGATGTTCTTCCGGTCGATGACGGCGAAGCCCGCCTTCATGAACCCGGTCGAGAGCGCCGTCGAAAACTGCGTGCCGACCTGCGGCAGCCGCTCGCCGGTTTTCTTGTCGCGAATATCGAAGTCGAGCAATGCAAGTTTGATTCCCTTCGGGTCGGGCGCGTTTGTGCTCACCCACACCTCGCGGGAGGCGCAGCCGGTCCCGGCGAGCAGCAGGATAAGCGGCAGCGCCGCACACGATCTTGCAAGACTGAAGTTTCGTTTCATGGTCGAGATCCTCGTTTGGCGGAACGATGTATTTCGCTTCACTGTGCCATGCGGGAGGAACGCTGCGCAAGCAAAAAATAGTCCGGCTACCGCCCGTCCCGCGCGCGATGCTCGTCGGCAAGGGAAATGCGCTCGAGGACCGGCGGGTGCGAGCGGGTGATCCAGGCATGGGCCGGGTGCGGGAGCACGGAGGAGCGGTTGGCCGCGGCCAGCCGCCGCTGCATGGCGACAAATCCGTCCGGGTCGCGGGTGAGGGCTATCGCATAACGGTCGCAGCGTCGCTCCATCTCGCGCGAGACGCCGTTTTCGAGCGGCCGCGCGGCGAAGGAGGCGATGACGACCATGAACGTGAGCGCCGCGTAGCGGTGCGCGCCCGCCAGCTCGCGGAGGGGGACGCCGGTCGCGGCGCGGGCGAGGCGGTCGCCCAGCGGGAAGGCGAGGGCCAGCCCGATCGACCAGAGCAGCAGGCCGAGGAGCGCGTGCTCCTCGCGAAAGTGGCACAGCTCGTGCGCGACGATCAGCGCCACCTCGTTGTCGCGAAAGGCCTTGAGCAGCGTGTCGTAGAGGTAGATGCGGCCCGTCGCCCCCGCGCCAATGAAGTAGGCGTTCGCCTCGAGGCTGTAGGCGCTCTTCTCGATCACGAAAATCTCCTCGACGGCCATCCCGCTTTTCGCGGCAAGCGCGGTGATCCGGTCCCTCTGCGCTCCTGGCGCGATGGGCGCGGTCGTGTAGAAGAGCGGCGTGACGACGCGCGGCAGCGCATACGAGAGGGCCAGGCCGATGCACAGTACGGCCGCGGGAAGATAGATCCGCGCCCGTTTCGTGTGTGCGAGTATGAGCGTGAGCACCGTGGCGGCGCTTGCGGCGATGGCGATGGAGATGAGTTTCGCAGCGCACCAGCGCGCAAGCCAGGTGCCGAGGTCGGTGCTCATGAGGCCGAAGATGCTGCTGCGATAGTAGCCCGCGTACAGCGCATGGGGAAGCGAAATGAGGGCCATGGCCGCGTAGAGTGCGGTCCATGAAAGCGCGGTCGCCGCGACGCCGCTTCGAATGGATGCGCCGATCCGCGCGGCGAGTTTCATGTCGAGGCCGTGCGCGACTGCGAGGGCAAGCCCGGCGACGAGCGCGAGCTGATACAGCGCGCCGGAGACGATGCCCATGCGCGCGAAGGCCGCTCCCGCGTCGATCTGCTCGTGCGTGAAATGAAGGCGCGCCGCCGCGATTGATTCGGGTCGGGAATCGCCCATAACGCCGAGAGCGGCGACGGCGATCACGGCCGCTGCGTAGCTCGCGCAGGCGATCGCACAAGCGCGGGACAATCCCGGCGCGACGTCGGGTCCGTGTGTCGTCATATCGTTTCCTCTTCGGGCATGGAATGACGCAGGCTGTCCGGCGCATGGCGCTATCACAACAATTTTTTGATTATTTCCGATTAATGCGATTGATTTTTACCGGTGGCGGCGTGATACCCGCCCACAACGGGCAACGTGATGAACCTTCAATTGTGTTACTACGGAAACGAGGTGCTGCGACACAAGGCGGCCGAGGTCGCCGGGATCGATCAGGGCGTGATTGACTTGTTCGATTCGATGTTCAATGTGATGCAGCGCGCGCGCGGGATCGGGCTCGCGGCCCCGCAGGTCGGCATATCGCAGCGCATCATCGTGGTGGACATCGAGTCGTTCAAGGGGCCGGCGCTCGCGCTGGCCAATCCGGTGATCACCGCGACATCCGAGGAGCTGGCGCCCTACGAGGAGGGCTGCCTCTCGGTCCCCGGCGTGAACGGGACCGTGGTGCGCCCCGCGGCGATCACGGTGCAGGCGCTGTTTCCGGACGGCAACGAGGCGCGCTTCGATGCCGAGGGATTGCTCGCGCGCGTCCTGCAGCACGAGATCGACCACATCAACGGAATTCTGTTCGTGGACCATCTTGAGGACCATGTCCGAAAGGAGCTCACCCCCGAGCTCAAGAAGATAAAGAAGTTGAACAAGGGCGCATGAGGATCGGCTTCTTCGGGACCCCGGAGATAGCGGCGTTTTGCCTGGCGCGGCTCATGGAGCGCCACGAGGTGGCTTTTGTTGTGACCGGCTGCGACAAGCCGCGCGGGCGTTGCCTGCAGGTCTCGGGCTGCCCGGCGAAATGCGCCGCGCTCGAGCGCGGGGTTCCGGTGCTCGAGCCGGAGCATCTGCGCGATCCCGCGCTGCCCGACGAGCTTGCGCGCTTCGGGGCCGAGCTGTTCGTCGTGGTGGCCTATGGCGCCATCATCCCCCGCGCGATCTTCGATCTGCCGCGGCACCGCACCATCAACCTGCACCCGTCGCTCTTGCCGCGCTACCGCGGCGCGGCGCCCATGCAGTGGGCGCTCATCAACGGCGAAACCGAGACGGGGATCACGGTGCAGCTCATCAATGAGCGGTTGGACGCGGGCGATATCATTCTGCAGGAGCGCTTCGCGATCGACGAAACCATGACCGCGGGCGAGCTCGCCGAGATCGTGTTCCCCCGCGGCGCGGCGCTCCTCGACGAGGCCATCGTCCGTATCGCCGCGGGCACCGCCGCGCCCGTCGTCCAGGACGAGTCCGCGGCCACCTACTGTAAAAAAATCGACAAGGATCTGCCGCGGATCGTGTGGACCGGCGGCGCGCGCGACATCCATAACATGGTTCGCGGGCTCAATCCCGCGCCCGTCGCCTGGACGACCTTCCGCGGCCGCGTTCTAAAGATTTGGCGCACCATGCCGTTCGAGGCGGCGGACGCCCCCGCGCTCGATCCGGGCGAGGTCGCGGTGTACAAAAAGAAGCGTTTGTTGGCCGGGACCGGCGTGGGGCGGCTTGAGATCGTGTCAGTGCAGCCCGAGACGAAGAAGGTGATGGACGCCGCCAGCTTCATCAACGGACACCGGCTGCAGGCGGGCGAGCGTTTGGGCGTGTAACGCCTGCGCTATTTTTTATTGACACCGCGGGGCGTGTGCACTAGCGTTATCATACTCCAATTGTACAGGACATAACGCGGTCATCATGCCCCGGCGGACGTCAGCCCATAGCGTGTTCGAGTTTGATTCGGGCCTTTCGCAGGAAAAGCGAAAGGCGCGCGACCTTCGCGCATCGGCGTGGTGGCGGAAAAAGACTGCCGCCGGAATCTGCCACTACTGTCGGCGGCAGTGCAAGCCGGGCGAGTTGACCATGGACCACATCATCCCGCTGTCGCGCGGGGGCACCTCGGAGCGGTTCAATATCGTGCCTGCCTGCAAGGAGTGCAATAATCGGAAAAAGTATCTCCTCCCGACCGAGTGGGACGAGTATCTCAATTCAATCACGTAGGCGACGGTACGGGCGGGACCATGGCTGAGATCGCATCGGGAAAAAACGCCGAGACGCTCCGCAAGGGGGCGTTCCTGGTCGTGCAGGGCGACGAGCCGCGGTTTGTCCACTTTCTGGAGAAGGGGTCGCTTGAGATCCTCTCGGCGCCCAAGGAGTTCAACGGCAAGGACGCCGACACTATCATCGCCTACAGCCGCCGAGTGGGCACCATCAGCGGGCGCTCGCTGGTGTCCGGCTTGAGTCTCGTCTTCAGCCAGCCCTACACCAAGTCGATCCGGGCGCTCGAGGATTCGGTAGTGACGAAATACCCCATCCGCGAGGGCGGCTTCCGCCAGATGATCGACGAGAACCTCTCGCTCGCCCTGGGGGTGCTCGATAACCTCGTCAAGCGGATCGACCTTTCCCTCACCGATGCCGCCAAGTACATGAAGCTCTACCAGAACCTCTGCAAGATCAGCGATAACATCGCCATTATGGCCAGCAGCATCGGCGACCACAAGCTCCCCGAGGGCCTGCTGAACCACGCCGACGAGCTCTACGGGACCTTCACCGAGCACGGCGGCGAGCTGCCGCTGTCGTTCGACGGCAAGTTCCTCGTGTCCGACAACAGCGCCGCGCTGCGCAAGAAGTACGTGTTCCCGGGGCTGCCCCTCGAGTCGATCGCCGACCTCAAGCAGTGCTCCTTCTTCAAGCGCCTGATGGGGGCGGGACAGGAGATCGTCAAGTCCTCCATGCGCAGCGACCCGAACATCGCCACCTATATCTTCGAGACCGCGTCGGACAATCTCATCAAGATACTCGACCGCATCGAGAACGTGCACAAGGAGATCGACGAGCAGATCGCCCACCTCTTCGGCGAGGAGGAGAGTTGGGCCATGTATCTTGCCGACGGCAAGGGGCTGGACCGATGGGCCTCCACCGGGAAGCTCTCTCCCGATTTTCTGAAGAACCTCCTCACGGTCGCGATGAAGATCAACGAGTTCTACGAGGAGATCTCCGGGGAGAAGATCGTCGAGAATTATCCCGGCCTGAAGCGGCTCCACGAGCTGTACCAGTCGCGCAAGGACAGCGGCGGCGAGGCCGCTCCGGCCCAGCAGCGCCAGGCCGCCATCGCGCCGTCGATCGGGAAGGAGTACAAGAATTCCATCCATCAGATCTTCGAGTTTGCGCTCTTCGACAAGGAAAATCAGAAGATACTCCTTCAGGCCCTCAAGACCTTCAAGGAGATGAAGAACCCCTTCAACACCGAGATCGACGGGCGGAAGGTGCGGCGCACCATCACCAAGGCCTACTGGGACCTCTACAAGCAGGCCTACATCAGGAGCCGCAGCGAGGGCGTCGCGCCGCTTCCGGTGCGCCAGATGATCCGCTTCGGTTTCCTGGACGAGACGCTGGTGGAGCCGCAGCAGCTGGTGGAGCTGCACGAGCTTATCAACCGGCACGTCGAGCGCACGGAGATCCCCATCCATCTCGAGGAAGAGTTCCTGATGCGCGTGAACACCGGACAGGACATCCCCAGCATCAATGAGATGGGACTCACCTACGAGCAGCACCTCAAGGAGGAGGGGAAGGCGCCCACGCCCAAGGACAAGAAGAAGGCGCCGGACGTCGACGATGGAGTCAAGAAGACCTTCTACGAGATCGAGCAGCGCGTCCAGAGGACCGTCGCGGTGTGCTCGGGATCGACCGCGACCGCCTTCCCGGTGCTTACCGCGATGGTGGTCAAAACCGGGCTCACGAACCTGTATGTCTCCAAGCGCAAGCTCGAGTCGGTGATCAAGGAGCTGCGCGATGTCGATTACTCCGTGTTCTACCGCGAGGCCTCCATCGACCTCGGCGAGCGGCGCGAGCTCATCAAACAGGAGGTGGTGCCCAACTTCATCATCCTGCCCGCCTTCGGCTCGAAGACGATGATGTGGCAGGACCTCGAGGGCATCAACCGGAAATCGCGCGGACGCATCGTGGTCCCCATCCTGTTCATGGGCGATCTCATCAAGGCGATGGCGCACACCTTTGCGGTGTTCCGCTACGAGCTCAATCGAACCATCACCGGCGCAATGTGGCGCGATCCCGTCGAGGGCGGGATCACCGGGATCTACCTCGATTACGTCCAGTTTTTCAAGAAAAACCCGAACCTCTCCATCGAGGCGAAGGAGAAGATCAAGGAGAAGTTCAAGAGCCTGCGGGACGACCGGAGCAAGTTCGCCTACGATTACATGCTCTGGGTGCTCTTCGAGAAGGACGGCACCCCGAAGCTCAACAACGTGGTGCGCGATATCTTTTATAAAAACATACCGTTCAAGAAGGAGGTCCGGACGAAGCTGGAGACCATGCCGGCCTTTGCCGAAACGGCCGTCCGCTTCAAGAACGTGAACACCCGCACGGTCGAGGGGTACAAGCGGAAATTCAAGAAGTATCTCGACGATCCCGGCAACATGCCGGAGGAGTTGAAGCGGTTCATGGACTTTCTCAATACCTAGGATTCGTCGGGGCGGGGTGCGATAGCGCATGGGCAACAACAAGAAAAAGGTAACGGGGATCATCCGGGTGTACAGCCGAAAGGCGCGCGACCAGATCGTGGGCATCGGCTCCGAGTTTTTCAACGAGGCCGGCATCGCCGATTGCGCGGAGGACGTGTTCGCGTGCGTGGACGAGCTGATCAAGAACGCGGTGAAGGCGAACTACAAGTTTTTGCTCATCATGGACCGCATTCAGGAGGACCTGATCCGCGACAATCCGGGCCGCGACGCGGATGATATCAAGCGGCAGACATACGATATCATCAAGGACAAGAAGATGTTCGACCGCATCGCCTCGCGGATCGTTTCGAGCGAGGAGATTTCGCAGACGGTGCGCGAGATCCTGAACCAGGAGTCGCAGCAGCTCTCCATCAAGAACCGCTCGTACGACGAGCACCGCGCCGTTACCGCGGAGGAGCGCGCGAGTATCGGGACCCTCGACAAGCTAACGCGCATTCGCACCGAGATGAAGGAGCGCGACATCAAGATACTGTTGAAGATCGAGTACGACGGCGACTTCATCTATATCGAGGTGACCAATACCGCGCCCATCATGACGCAGGACATGAACCGCATTCACGAAAAGCGCGACGAGTACCGACAGTACCGGATGGAGGGGCGCGAGTACGAGTTCTTCATCAACAATATCGACACCAGCGACTCGGGATTCGGCCTGGGCTATGCGAAAATCGACAGCTTCCTGACAAGCATGGGCCTGGACGCCGACCGGTCCATCTCCATTATTTCGGCGAACAACACCACGGTGATGCTCTCCATCCCCGTATCGGCGCTGCGGGAGCGGATGGGGTAGCGGTGGGGAAGCGTCGGCTTGACCCGCGGCGCTACAAGCAGGTGCGGGTGGGCATAAAAAAGGACCGCGACTATCGCGGTCCTTTTTCTATACGGCCGTAAGTTCCGGATTATCTTTGCGCGGTCAGCGCGTTAATTCTGGTGTAAAATGCCTTTGCCATTTCCTCCCCGACGAACTTCGCTTCCGAAAAACTGTCCTTTTCGTAATTCAGATAGGCGAGTACGACGCCGGACTGAACGTCCACCAGTTTAACGGAAACGGATGCCGGATAAATGGACGTCTCGGCATATGTTTTTGGCCGATACATTCCGAGCGAGATGCACCCCAGCGCCTGCTGGCCGCAGGTCTGTCCGGCCTCGCTCAGGGTCTTGAGACGCACGGTCCCGATGAGGATCGCATCGACCCCTTTCACCTTGCCGGCCATGAGCGAAGGATTGTCCACGACGCCGGCCATGGTCAGGTTTTGTTCCTTGAGGAGCTTCTGGAGCTGCGACCGCTCGACGAATTCAAATTCGGTCCCGGCATCGCTTTTGCCCGCAAGGTACATCTCGAAATTGTTGGCGATCTCGGTCCCCAGGGTTTCGTTCTCGCTCTTAAGCGGGAACATCGCGAAGCGCTTCATCTTCTTGACCTGATTGGGCTTCACGATTCGGCAGTCGGCGTATTTGCACGAAAGCGCGAACGAGCCGAATATGGCAATGATGATCATGCCAGCTATCGTTTTCTTCATAGCGTACTCCTTGAAAATAGTCGGAAACATATTGTCGCTACATGGGAATGCGGATTTATGATTTGATCCAATCTTGATATGGGGCGATCATTTTGTCAATACATTATGCTAACCATGTATCGATATTCAATGAAGCATGATAGTGCTCGCTGGCGAACCCGGTTTTTCAACTGATTGAAACATTATAAAGTTGTTGACATGTTTTCAAATTCTAGCCAGTCTGTATGACCCGTTCGGGAACTGTTATCGTACGGGTAAAATCAATTATCGGAGGTTTTTCATGAAGAAATTTCTTGTCATCGCTTTAGCCGCTGTTGTCGCCATTTCCGTTGGCACCGAACTGTTCGCCGGTCAGAACAACTACGGGTGCGGTCTCGGTTCGATCATTTTCAAGGGGAAGGACGGCCTCCTTTCGCAGACCTGCGCCGTGACCTTCAACGGCACCTGCGCGAATCAGACCTTCGGCATCACCACCGGCACCTCGAACTGCGAACAGTTCAAGGGCATCGTCTCCAATGAGAAGATCAACAAGTTCGTCGCCGACAACATGGACAACCTCGCGAAGGACATCGCGAAGGGCAACGGCGAGTACCTGAACACCCTCGCGGTGCTCATGGAAGTCAAGGAGCCGGTCCGCGGCCAGTTCTATGGCAAGCTGCAGAACAACTTCGGCAAGATCTACACCTCTGAAAAGATCACCCATGTCGACGTTCTGAACAACATCGAGAAGGTCATGAACTAGGCGTTCGGTACTAACTGTAATTGGTATTGTAATCAGGGGGATATGAGATGCGAAAACATGTCATGTCCCCTTTGTTTTTTCTTGCGGCCCTTCTTTCGCTCTGTGTCCCGGTGTCGGCGGCGCGCGCCGATGACACAGTCGCCTATCAGAACTACCTCGTGGATCTGGCGGTCAAGAAGCGGCTCCACGACGAGCGCTACTGGCACCTCCTGCTGCACTACAAGCGCGGCGTGTTCGGACTGCGGAGCCTGGTGGACGATCCGAAGTTCTTTCTCGCCCCCAATGGGAAGCGCGACCCCCGCGCCGAGCTTGAGGCGACCATCCGCGCGTTTTTCCAGACGCCCATCATCGAGGACGAGCATCCGGTGTGCAAGTTCGTCGCGCGCTTCACCTGGCTCACGGAGCAGCTCGCTATCGACGAGGACCGCCTGCCGGTGAAGCGCTGCAAGAAAGTGGATACCATGCTGGCGAACATGAAGCCGAAGTCCACCACGCTCATCTTTCCCACCTCGCACATCAACAGCCCGGCGTCGATGTACGGACACACGCTGCTCATCGTGGAGACGGCCACCCGGAGCAAGCTCCTGGCCTACGCCATCAACTACTCCGCCGTAACGGGGGACGAGAACTTCGGACCGCTCTACGCCCTCAAGGGGCTCTTCGGGTTTTATCCCGGGTATTTCTCGGTGCTGCCCTACTATTCCAAGATCGCCGAGTACAGCGATTTCGATTTCCGCGACATGTGGGAGTATCCGCTCACGCTCACCGAGGCGGAGACGCGCCGGATGATGCTCCACGTTTTCGAGATGGATTACATCGCGTCCGATTACTTCTTCTTCGACGAGAACTGCTCGTTCAAGCTGTTGTTCCTTTTGGAGCTGGCGCGCCCCACGGTGCGGCTCACCGACGATTATCCGTTCTGGACCATTCCGCTGGACACCATCCGCGCGGTGCACCGCACCGGCCTGGTCGATTCCGCCATTTACCGCCCCTCGCAGGTGAACAAGATCAGGCACATCGCGTCGCTGATGAGCGAGGACGAGCGCGAGCTCGCCGAGGCCGTGTTTGCGGGCAAGCGCCCGATGGACGATATCGTGAAGGGCCCGCTTCCCCTCGAGGGGAGGATCCGGACGGTCGATTTCCTTTCGGAATACGTCCAGTACAAGTATTCGAAGGACGACATCACCAAGGCCGAGTACTCCAGCCTGTTCATCAAAACCCTTCGCGCGCGAAGCGAGCTCGGCCGCCCGGAGCTCTCGGAGTATTCCTATGTCGCGCCGCCCGAGCCCACGACCGGTCACGAAAGCGACCGGGTCAATCTTGGCGTCGGCGTGCGCGGGGCGGAGTTCTTTCAGGAGATCCGCTATCGGCCGTCGTACCATGCGCTCTCGGACTTCGACGGTGGGTATGTGCGCGGCGGGCAGATCGTGCTGGGCGATGTCGCCGTGCGCTACTACGATACGCGCAACATCTTCGTATTGCAATACCTGAACGCGATCGACATCCAGTCCATCTCGGCGCGCGACCGCTTCATTACCCCCATCTCGTGGAAGGTGAACACCGGCCTCTTTCAGAAGGTGATGAGCGACGGTCGCGACGATCTCGTGTTCCGCCTCAGCGGCGGCGCCGGAGCCGCGTGGGACATCCGTGTGCCGGGCCTGATATTTTTCATGGCCGACCTCGAGGCCGATGCGGGCTACAAGCTGCGATACGCCTATTGCGCGGGAGTGGGCGCGTCGGTGGGAGTGCTCAACGAGGTCCGCGGGACGTGGAAATATCAGCTGGGGCTTCGGTATGTGTACTTTGGCGTTGGGGATGTCCATGGCGAATTCTCGGCATTTTTAAATCAGCAGTTTCGGATAAACGCGAACAATGCCGTGTCGCTCGAGCTCAAGCATACGATAACCTTCGGCTACACGGATTCGGTGGCCGGCCTGTCGTATAATCTGTTCTTTTGACGGATCGCGCATCGGCGCGCGTTCGTAAAACAATACGGCCTCGATGATTTGGGGGTGTTGCCGTGAAGCATTATCGTCGCTGGTTCCGCCCGTTTGTAGTTCTTGTCGCGATCGCCCTGTGGGCCGGCGCCGGCTGCCAGTCCTCGTTCGTCTACTATCCCGATCGCGCGATCGTCCGCTATCCCAACGCCTACGGGCTCGCCTACGAGTCGATTACGCTCACCACGGCCGACCGCGTTCGCATCAACGCCTGGTGGGTTCCCGCGGGCGATGGCGCGCCGGTGGCGCTCTTCTTTCACGGGAACGCGGGCAACAATTCCCATCGCGCCGACCACCTCGCGCTCTTCCACCGCATGGGCGTGAGCGTGTTCATCGTCGATTATCGCGGCTTCGGGAAAAGCGAGGGCTCTCCCAGCGAGCGCGGCACCTACGAGGACGCGCGCGCCGCATGGGCCTATCTCACGAAGGAGCGCGGGATCGCGCCCGGTCGCATCGTCGTCTTCGGGCAATCGCTGGGGGGATCGGTCGCCGCGTGGCTCGCGCGGGAGGCGGCTCCCGGGCCCGGCGCGCTCATCCTCGACTCCACGTTCACCGCGATCGCCGACGTTGCGCGGCAGAGCTGCCTGTATTATCCGCTCGGCTGGATCATCCTCACCTATCGGTACGATACGCGCGCGTACGTAAAGGGCGCGCGCTGTCCCGTCATGGTGATCCACAGCCGCGAGGACGAGCTCATCCACTTTTCGAAGGGACAGCGCCTCTATGCCGAGGCGCCGGGCCCCAAGCGATTCCTGGAGATCCGCGGATCGCACAATACGGGATTCATCACCTCGATGCGCGAATACGAACGCGGCATTCGGGATTTTATCGAAACATATGTCGGAATCAAAAAGAGAAGAACGGCGGTGGAGTAATGATGATAAGAGTATGTGCTTCCATTTTCGCGTGTGTCGCGTTTCTCGCGGCGGCGGCGCCGATCGGGTTTGCGCCCCCGACGAAGGCGATCGCGCTCATCGCCGAGAGCGTCGACGAGGGCTGCGCGGTCTGCGTAGATGATCTGAGGAAAAAAGCCTTCGCGGATCTCGCGAAGGCCTTTGCGCCGGGGACGATGGTGAAGGTGCAGGGCGGTTGCGTCTTTGTGAAGCCGAAGGGATCGACGGCAAACGATCTCGCGCCCGCCTGCTACGCGCCAGGAGCGAACGAACCGCGCATCGTCTTTCGCTTCTACACGAAGGGCAGGCGTCTCGCCGGGATCGATGCGGGCGATTTCACCGACCGGCAGATCGAGCGCACCTATGCGCGCGCGCCCAAGAGCGTGCGTTTCGACGCGACGGTGCGGATCATCCCCTACAAATACGGCGACGGTCCCGCCTTTAATTACTTTGCGAAGGAAAACAGTATTGTCATCCACTGTGCGGTGGTCGAACTTAAGGCGGCGGGTCGCTAATAGCCTGTTTCAGGGATTCATCACCAATAGCACCGAGGGAGACGGCATGATGTCACGCTCGTCTCGCCGCGAACAGTACATCCATGTATTCGCGGCTGCGGCAGCCGATCACCGATACAGATGGTATCGCGCGCTCGTCTTCCGGTACGCGTCGAGCTGTGGGGCGAGCTCACGGGCGAGGTCGCGCCAGTCGCGTTTCGCATCAACCAATTTTCGTATGCGATCGGTCCCCGCGAGAACGTCGATATCGTAGGTTCCGCCCGCGCGCTCCCAGCGGCATTCCGGGTAGGTGTCGAACAGGTGCCGAAGAAGGATATAGGTGAACTCCGTGGGACTAAAGCGCCCGCCGGTGTAAAAAATCTGCACGCCCCCGCAGGTGCGGTTCTTGTACTTGGAGAAGGTCGGCTCGAAATACACGGGACGGAAGCGGAACGACGGGAGCTTGAGCGCGTTGAGCGCCTCGCTCGAACGGAAGGGGTCTATCCACGGCGCGCCAATGTACTCGAACGGCTTGGTGGTCCCGCGCCCCACCGACAGGTTGATCCCCTCGAGGAGCACGATCCCGGCATACACGATGGACGATGGGTAGGTCGGGAGGTTCGGCGACGGCGGCACCCACGGCAGCATGGTCTCATGATAGAGAAGCCCGCGCCCATAGTTCTTCATGGGCACTACCGTGAGGCGCACCTTTGTGCCGGCCTCGCCGTTGTAGTAGCGCGCCGCCTCGCCGATGGTGAGGCCGTAGATGAACGGCGCCGGGAAGGAGGCGATGTGCCGCGAGATGAAGCGTCGGTCCAGCGGCGGTCCGTCCACTCCCAGAAAACCCAGCGGGTTGGGCCGGTCCAGCACCACGAGCTCGGTCCCGGTGCCGGCAAGCGCGTCCATGACCATCTTGAGGTCGGAGACATAGGTGTAGCAGCGCATCCCCATGTCCTGGATGTCGTAGATGACGAGGTCGACGCGCCGCAGGAGATGCCGAAGCGAATCGACCGTGAGCAGGTGCAGGTTGTACACCATGAGGTTCCGCCGCTCGTCGACGATATAGCCGCGGGTGTCGTAGGCGTTCTGGTGTCCGTGCAGGCCGTGCTCGGGCGCGAAGGCCAGGGCGATGGATATGCCGGAGGCGCGCAGGAGCTCCACGTTCGCGCGCAGGGAGTGGTCCACTCCGGAGTGGTTGCTCACCAGCGCGGCGGTCCTGCCGCGATAGTCTTTCGCGCGCTCGCCGATGAAGACCTCGAGTCCCGTGAGCACGCGCCGCTTGCTTCCGGACGGCAGGTCGTACTGGACCGGCGCGTGGCCGCAGCCGATCGCGCCGCACGCAATCGCAAGCGCGGTCGTGAGATGAATCACGCGCCGCGGGATCGCGCGCAAAGGTTTGGTGCATGCATGTGCCATCGCGCGGCCACGCTACCGCTCGGCGGCGTAAGTATCAAACATTTTACCCGGGATCCATCCGATAAAAAGCTTGAAAAATAATGCGCCCGGGCGAATGCTCGTGGTCGCATTGATTTCAAGGAGCGACCGCCCATGTATCGAGCCCTGCTGTTGTTGATGACGCTGGTCCAGGTGGCCTCGTGCCAGACGATGCACGAGCGCGAGAAGGTGATCCTCGACTACTCGCGGCAGGCGGGTGCGGGGCGCTCGGCCTACGAGCAGTATCTGGTCCAGGAGGACCAGTATACGACCAACGGCGTCGTCTATCACCGGAAATACCGCACCTACCTCCTCGGCATCGCGCGCTACATGATCGAAGAGAAGAAATACGCGGTCCTTAAGAACTGCATCGGCTTTTATTTCGACAAGCGCGAGAACATCAAATCCAGGCTCTACCTGGGGCTGGACGTGGAGTTGCCGGTGGATGCGAGCCTCGCGTCCTCGAGCGGGCGCGGCATTGCCCTGAGCTTCTTCAACAAGCACCTGTCGGAGGTGCTCTATGTGCTCTTCTCGTGCAAAACCATTTTCGCGGAGGCGGAGGTGGTGGGCGCGGTGGTCGGTTTCCAGTGGCGCGCCGCCGGGAGCCAGGAGATCTACAATATCTGGATCGACAAAAAAGACGTAATCAAGTTCGAAAACGGCTCACTCACGCTCCGCGAGATCGTGGAGCGCAACATCATCACCGATACGCGCGGCAAGGTCGTCAAGCTGTCACAATAGCGCCCAGTTCCTTCACGAGCGTCTTGATCTCCATCATCGTTCCCACGGTGATGCGGACATACTCGCCCTGCACCGGTCCCGTAAAGTAGCGCACCAGGATCTTACGCTCCTTGAGCTGTTCGAAGAGGTCCGCGGCGGGCACGGACGGGTGCCGGACGAAAAGAAAGTTCGCCTTGGAGGGGACCACCTCGAAATCCATGTCGGCCAGCCGCTCCTCCAGGTATTCCTTGTTGCTGCGAAGCATCGAGATGTTGTAGGCGACGCCCTTGCGGTCGAGAATGGCCGCGCGCGCCGCCGCCTCGGCCACCCGGTCGATGTTGTACGAGTCCTTGAGCTTGAGCAGGCCCTGGATGATCTCCTTGGACGCCGCGGCGAAACCGACGCGCATCCCCGCCAGCGAGCACGACTTCGACAACGAGCGCGTCACGATGATATTGTCGAAATCGGCGACAAGCCCGATGGCGGTCTCGCCGTAGAAATCGACATAGGCCTCGTCCACCACCAGGAGACCCGCGAATTTCCCCAGGAAGGCGCGGATGGCCTTCACCTCCACGCCGCGGCCGGTGGGATTGTTGGGGTTTCCGATGATTACCAGGTCATAGGGTTTTTTCAGGTACTCGTCCAGGTTCACGTCCAGC
The DNA here is from genome assembly GCA_029562645.1 of Spirochaetota bacterium. Lineage (GTDB taxonomy): Bacteria > Spirochaetota > UBA4802 > UBA4802 > JAKQUI01 > JAKQUI01. Next base: position 55,937 of record JAKQUI010000030.1, on the reverse strand, counting down.
GACGCGGTGAGCGGCAGTTTTTCGTACTTGATGCCGTTGGCCTCCGCGAGCGTGTAGTACAGCGAATACGATGGGTAGGGAAACGCCGCGAGGCCCTTGGGCTCGATGAAGCCGCGAAACAGCAGCGTGAAGATCTCGTCCGAGCCGTTGCCCAGCATCACGTTTTCCACGCCCAGCGCGTGTTCCTTGGCGAAGGCCTCGCGCGCGGACAGCGAGGTGGGGCTGGGGTAGCGGCGGATGGACTCGTCGCAGGCCTTGCGCATCGCCTCCGTGACCGAGGCCGGCGGGGGGAACGGGTTTTCGTTGGTGTTGAGCTTGATGAACTCGCTCAGGTTCTCCGGCTGCTCGCCGGGGACGTACTCGCTCATCTTTTTCAGTCGGGCGTTCCAGTATTTCATCGGTTCCTCTTGTTATGGGCCCGTCGTGGGCGTGTTGATTGGCTGGGCGGCATCGCACGCGCTCGAGGCCGGGACGCGGTCCCCGTGGGCGCACCCGATCAAGTCGCGCACCGTGCCGATCCGCTCCGCGCGGCAGAACTCTTCGATCCCCTGCAGGCAGCGGATCCCCGCGTCGGGATGCACCATGTTCATGGTGCCGATGGAAACCGCGCTCGCGCCGGCCATGATGAACTCCAGCGCGTCCTCGGCCGTGGCGATGCCGCCGATCCCGACGATGGGGATGCGCGTGCGCTCGAATATCTCGTATACGGCGCGCACGGCCATCGGACGGATCGCCGGGCCGCTCAGGCCCGCCACGCGGTTGCGGAAGTGCGGGCGTCGCGCATCGATGTCAATCTTCATGCCCAGATAGGTGTTTACGGCCGACACCGCGTCGGCGCCGCGCTCCTCGGCGATTTTCGCGAACTCGGTGATGTCGGTCACGTTGGGGGAGAGTTTCACGATGAGCGCGCAGCGCGTGACGGCGCGCGTTTTTTCCACCAGGTCCGCGAACACCTTCGGGTCGCGCCCGAAGGCGATCCCGCCCTCCTTCACGTTGGGGCACGATACGTTGAGCTCGAGGGCCGCGACGCCGGGGGCGTTCGAAAGCTCCCGGCAGAGGTCCACGTTCTCGTCCACCGAGTGCCCGGCGACGTTGGGTATCACCGCGACCCCCGTGGCCGCAAGGGGCGGGAGCTTGTCCGAAAGGAATTTTTCGAGGCCCACGTTCTCCAGGCCAATGGAGTTCAGCACGCCCGCCGGCGTTTCCAAGATGCGGTTGCCCGCATTGCCCGCGCGCGGTTTCAGCGAGAGCCCCTTGGTGAAGATGGCGCCGATGCGCGAGAGATCGTAATACTTCGCGAGCTCCTCCCCGTAGCCCGCGGTCCCGGAGGCGAGGGTGACGGGATTTGTGAGCGTAAGCGGCCCGATGTTAACCGAGAGGTCCATGTCGATAGCGAGTGTCGCGTGCGCGCCCGTGCGCGGATTCAGAGAATTTCACTTTACAGGTGCCCGCGCGCGGCGGACAAGCGTACGGGGCGGTTGACGGTGCATACGAGCGCGCCAAACCGCGCGAGTCAAGAATTAAATGTGCGCAGGGAGCAGCCATGGCCGTTCTCGCCTTCGACGTCGACGGCACCATCTTCGACAGCGACAGCATTATCGTGGACGCCTTCGCCGGCGGGATCGACGACTTCATGCGACGTCAGCCGGGCGCACGCCTGGATCTTCCCGCAAAATCGGACATCATCGCGCAGATCGGCAATCCGGCCGGCGCCATCTTCTCGGCGCTCTTTCCCGGGCTCGATGCGGATTCGCGATCGCTCATGGAGCGATTGTGCACCGAACGGCTCTCGGCGATGGTGCGATCCGGCGGAGGGGGGCTCATCGACGGGGCCGCGGAAACGCTCGCCGCCCTGGCGCGCGATGGCCACCGGTTCCTCGTTGCGTCGAACGGCCGCATCGAGTACCTGCGGAGCATCCTGGAGACGCACGGCCTCTGGCGGCTCTTCGAGCGGCCGGTCCTGTGCATCGACCGCGCGTCCGGCCGCCGCGACAAGACGGACATCGTGCGCGAGTACGTCCGGCTCCATTCGTCCGGCAACGGCGTGTTCGTGATGATTGGCGACCGTGGATCGGACATGGCCGCCGCTCGCGGTAACGGGGTCGCCTTCATCGGCTGCGCCTTCGGTCATGCGGGCGACGCGGAGATCTCAAGCGCCCGGCATATCGCCCGCCGCTTCGGCGAGATCCCCGCGCTGGTAAAAATAATCGAGGCGTCGTTTCCGACGCCTCGAATCATGCACTGCGGCCTCTTGGAGTAGCTTATCTCTGCGTCTTTTTAATATCCCTTGCCCTTCAGTTCGGACACGATGCCCACGAAGAAGTCGGGAGCGTCGAAGCCCGGGGTGATCCCGAATGGCTGGTCGATGATGTTCAGGTGGTCGACGCCGGCCGAATACCATGCGCCTTCATGCGTCCCGCGGAAGGTGCCCCACTGCGCCGAGGTGACCGATACCAGACCGTCGTTCGCCCCTTCATAGTAGAGGAGGATCGGCCAGGTGACCAGGAAGTACCAGTTGCGCGCGTCGATCGCCATCGTCTTGATCTTCGCCGCCCAGCTCTGATAGTAGATGCCGGACTTGTTGGGGGTGTTCGGATTAAAGGTGTTTATCATATAGCTGCGGACCAGGTCGTAGCCGTTCTGCAGGCTGTTTGGGTTCTTGTCGCCGAAGATGAAGGCGTACACGAAATCCAAGGTCGCGCCGACGAGCGGTTGGGCCACGTTGGGGACAACGCCTAAAATCACGTCTGCGACCGCGCTGCCGCGGTGCGGGCCGGCGATGCTGGTATGGCTGGCCACATACGAGGAAAGCGCCAGGTTCGAGATCGCATACCGGGTGTAGATGGTGCCGTGCGAGTGGCCGATCACGTTCAGTTTCGCCGCGCCGGTGACCGCCTTGATGTTCAGGAATTGCGCTTTAAAACTGGCCGCCTTGTTGGCGGTGCTGTCCATGCCGTTCACCGAGGTGATGTACACCTTCGCTCCCTCGTCGCGGAGGGCCTGGGGAATGCCGTTCCAGTAGTCGATGATGCCGAGGATCTGCGCCGAGGCGCCCATCCCGTGGGCCAGAACGACCGGGTACTTGGTGGTGCACTTCGGCGTCGATCCGCCGGCAAACGCCGCCGCGCTGAACGCGAAAACGATCGCGATTGCTATCAATAAAATCTTATGTTTCATAACTCCTCCTCTTGGATGCTGGTTCCATAAGTTGCTTATGGGATATAGATACTTGTATTATCGATCATCGTCAACAAAAAATTACGGCTGGACGGTATTTTATGTGAATTTTTTTTCACCAATAATAATGAATAAAGTGTAATATTTGATGAGAAAGCGATATCAACAAATACCAAAAAATATATAAACTGGCTGGTCAGATAAAATTTATGAAATGTTGATGATATCGGGGGTTAAATCATTCTTACATGATGTGGATACTGTTGAGCTTTCGTAAGATGATGTAATGTGAATGGTGTTTGCGGGGGTGAGGGGTGTTTAGGGTCAGACTGAATGAGAAGGGTAAACCTGATACGTGTTAAACGAATTATTATAGGTCTGCTATCTGTTGAAAATAAATATCAATTTGCGCCCCGGCGCGTTCATCCAACCAAAAGAACAAGCCGGCATTTGGAGCTGTCCCGTCATTATACCTTATGACAGCGTGTTCGATTAAGTATGGATTCGCTGATTGATCGCTTCGTACTGGTATTGCGACGAATCGGTCATCTCCGTAATAATTTGTTCCAAGGGTTCCATCGAAATGCTGAGCGAAAAGGGCATAGTAAATAGACGACATATATTTGGTCTCAAGCCAGGAGATTATACAACCGCCGGATCCGTCGGGACCGATCCGCGGGTTGATTTGATTATACGCCTGATGACCGCCCGGCCGCACATGGGTTTCCAGGCCCGTGTTCGCAGGGGTATTGTCATAGACCCTAGCATATATCCTTCGGAAAACTTCCGTGCCGACTGTTGTATTCATCTCATAGGCGATACCGATGCTATTAGTGCTTAGTATGGCCATGTCAGGATTATATGCAGTAGCGATTGAGGCTATTAGCGTCACTACGCCTGGGTCAGTAATATGCACAAGGGCGATTGATGTCGATGTATGATAGAGAACCCATGCGCCGCCTGCGCCATTTTCGACGACTTTAACGATCGGGTTTTTTCCGGCCGGAGGCGTGATTGCATTGGCAACAACAGTTCCGTCAGCGGCGCTGCCCCCTCCCCAGACGAATGCGCCGTCGCTTCGTATCTTCTTCGCACGGATGTTCCATGTGCCACCGCCGGCATCCATCTCGTATATGACGATCGCATTGCCGGTGGTGTCACTAACGATATGTGGATTTCGAAAAGAGTTCGCGTTGTCGGTTATTGTAAATTTACCTGTGGCAAGGGCGTCTGGCAGAACGGGCGAGCCATTCGAATTGTTAACAGTCTTTCCGAATATCTCGTTGCCTTCCGCCCAGACGAAAGTAAGTCCGGAAAAACGTATTACAATGAATGATTGACCGATTCCAGTAAAAACCTGCTGGCTGAGGGTCAGGGTGTCTTCTGTTCGTGAGGTTATTCGGGCATATGCGTTTTGCGGTATATTGAAAAGAATGTCGCCGACCTGCACGCCATCGGTTGTGATAAACTGTCGCCCCGCTTGCGTCACGTCATTGCTGGCAAATCCCGTGCTGATGCCGCTGGTGATCAGTGTGGTGTGATCGGGGAGGCGAAGGATCGAATAGGCATCGGCGGCTGCCGTGTCAAACAAGAACGTACCCGCTGTAGCTAGAAGAAGGAGGCCGTTCGATTCGGCTGAAATGGATGAGATCTTATCGCTCGTGCCGTTGTCGGTATTGATCGTTATGTCATTTAAAAGAATTCCACCTGCGACGACAGTGCTGAAGTTTGTGAGTGGATCATACAGCGTATTCGTATCCGCAGTTCCGTTTGTTATATAGTCGTACGTGGTGAGGGGATTTGTGTTAACAAATCCAGAATTTATGGCCGTTGTATAGGTGTACGGTCCACCTCCTGCTGCTCCCGAAGTGAGATAGGTGTAATTTGTTCCATTTGTAATCATATCGCCATTATCAAGCGAGTTAACATCAACCGTGATCGTGGTGCCGACTGCATCGGCTGCCTCTATTCCGGATTCTGTAATATCGTTATCGCCAATACGGAACCCCAAATTTCCCGCTGAAATAATGTCGGCGTTTAATTGCAGAAAATGGAATGGGGCGATGGCGCTGATGGCGCTTATGGTCGTATGGAGGTTTTGGGCTTCATTGATGATGTGGTCTCCAGCGTCGAGCGCTAAAAAGCTCGAGAAATCAAGCGTCGAATCATACAGGTAGTTGAGGTTGGCGGTGCCACTCGTTAAAACGGTGACATATCCGCTATAAGTTAAAGATATCCTTGCCGCCGAAAGCGTTGTGGCGCCACCCGCATTATAAATGGTTTTTTGCGTTGGGGCACCCCATACGGATTCCAATCCGGCATTGTGACGGATGTTTGCCGCATAGATATACTGTGTACCGTCTGAACGTGTTACGATTATCCCATCGCTATTGTTCGGTATGGATTCTATTGAACCATCTGATGCGAAAACCGGGGTTCCGTTTGCACCCCATTGAATCGCACCCGTATTGATGAATTGCGCACGAATGTCGGGCGTTCCGCTGTCCCGATAAACAACATACGACCTGTTTTGGTCAATTTGCGACCATCGCAGGCTGGATTTGTTCGAGGCGGCGACCGCCAGCTGCGAGTTCTGTGCCGCCGTCGGCGTAGTCCGAAACACCCCATCGAGCGTCAGTATGTGATCGTTTGTTTCGGCAGGATTGGAATCAGCGATAATTCTAACGCTGTAAACTTCGTTCCTGGTGAGGCCTGCAAATTCGTGGGAATGGTAATAGTCGTACTCGGTGGGGTATGCCGGACTGTAGCTTTGGACGGCAGCGACAAAGGTTGGGCCGTCATCAATGGCGACATTTGTGATCGATGGCGTGCTGGTGTACCAGGTGATCCTGATACGGTCGGCAGCGGATCCCTGTTCAATGATATAGTTGGTGATTGTGCTTGCTGCGAAATTGAGCGTTGTAAATTCATTCGTGGTGTTGTTCACCATCAAATTTCCGTTAATATCTTGGATGGTGTTTCCAATGGAGATATTGTGCCGATACTGGGTATTATACGCGAGTTCGCCGTTCGGGTATAGCCGATAGGTGCGGAGCTGTACGTCGCTTGTATCAATTGCAATGGTCCACCCGTCAGGAAAGTTCGCCCATGCGGCTCCTGTCCAATATTGCAGAGACAGATTGGCATTTATCAGGGTTACCGGGTTTACGGTTTTATCGAATACTATGGAAGTGTATCCGTCCAGTGTTCCAGTATCGAGAGTAATTGGTACGTTTGCTGCACCATTCGCTGGGTCGATGCTCGTAAGTACCGGTGGCGTCGTATCGCTTCCCGGCGCCGCAGCGCTGGTGGTGAAGCTGTACTCCACGTAGGTATCGCCCGGAGGGATCTGCAGGGTCCCCAGATTGCTAAAATCAAGCAGACTCGTCGGATCCCCCGCTTCATAAAGGGTTCTGTAGATTCGAACGGTATAGGTGGTCGATGCGGCAAGAGCGTTGGTGGTGAGCACAAATGTTCGTGAATGTGCCCCAGGAGTCATTGAGGCAAACCCAATCTCAATGGCTCCCTGATAGAGTTCAACATCGTCGTTGAGGGTGATGCTCGCGATGTCGATGGTGCGTGTAAAAGCTAGAATGACTTTTGTTTGTGCGGCCCCGTCTCGTGTTATGCCGGCTGTGGGGGGCGGCGGAGCGGGGACAGTTTGTAGACTTCCCGGGTACATGGCCTGAATCTGAGGGTACAAAGAGGTAATGCCGGTCCCGGTATCGGTTTCGATGATTGGGTTGGGCACAACTATTTCGGCCTCTTTTGCACAGGCGGAAAAGAGAGCGGCCACTACCAGTGTCAGTCCAAGCGTTGTTCGAAGTCGGTACATAGCTTTGCGGCTGATTTTTATTGATTAATTATTCGTTGCATTACATAGTTAAGTATACTATCGTATCCAATAAATGCAATCTTTAAATTGATAAAATATGAACAAAAACGCCCAAGTGGATGTGTTTGACAATCTTTACCGATGCTGAATAAAACAAAAATATTTCTACGATACCGAATTTATATAAAAACCCTTCTTGTCGGTATGCTGCTCGTATCGTTTGTGTTCATAAGCGATCAGAGCAGGGGAAATGTCTCGTCGGTCACCATTATTCCCGCTGCCCCGACCCTTATGTCGACGGGTAATTACTATATACCGCAAGTCCAGTACGAGTTTCGCGTGATTGTAAACGATCCTCTCGATACTGACCGAACACATTATAATACTGTGCAGGTGACAATACCACTCGGTGGCGGAGTAAATGCCGTCGCTACATGGACGGCGCCGGCCGTCGCTAATGGAGCGGGCACCTTTGCGATAGCTGGTGTCGGGGGATCGTCGATCGCTGCAGCAGTTGTTGGAACCAATGTGAGCGGCACTTCGATCCTCGATTTACGGTTCCAGATCACATTCGCCTGGAATGTCGGCGGCGCTACAGGGCTTGCGACACAATTGCCAGCAGGACGAACCATTTCCGTCACTGCGACCTGTGACTCCCCAAGCACGGTTACGAACACCTCGCTACTCACCTATGGCTTTTGCAATCGCGTGCGGGTATTCAACATGTCCCAGCAAGGTTCGGGGAACACTTTTATCGATGACGGCAGGGTGAGTCCCTATCATGCGGGTAATTTTACCGTAACGGGAACCCTGGTGTTCGATATTCCCGGAGCTGCCGCAGCAGATGGTGTCGAAGCCAGAACAGGAAATCCCGCACTTGTCGGAAACAAGGTGTTGTGGAAGGATACGAACAATGACGGAACGGTTGATATCAACACGACCTGGACTGATGTCAGCGGTGTTGATGCAGTATCTGTAACTGGTAACTATCCCTATTTCGTCTCACCACATCCGCTTGGACAATCGTATTGGCGTTTCCAAGTAGCCCTTAATGGCCTCGCTGCAGGCACCTATACCTGCCGGAATTCGTTGCCGTTCGAGGTGAACCGCGTTCATGTGAGCGCAATGACGATTACACTCGGCGGCGGTCGCGATAATGCGCCCTATCACTGGAAAAGCGTTAATGCGGCGGCTGTTCTGTTCACGGTAACCGCGACGATGAACGGTGGGACGATGCAGGGGAACACAACGATAACAATCAATTATAACGGCGGTACGTCGTTCCCAATCGTCATACCCAATGGGCAAAACACCGCGAGCGTGATTATACCGGCTGGGAGCGTTCCGGCGCAGGGAGCGGGTAGTACCGGGACCTATCAGTATTACGTGACTCAGATATCCAACCCGAGCTATGGACTTCAGGGCACTGGCGCTTTTCCTGTTTCGGCACAGATTATCGACACCAACTATGGTGCCGCGGCAACATATTATACGGCACAGACCGTGTACTGGGAGAATACTCACGCGCCGAATGTGGCTGCGGCGATCAGCGGAACCACGCCATCAGCGACATCGATCACGGTCTATTGGGATCATCTGACTGATACGAATACGTCATCGATACATGGCGACTTTTACGAGTACCGGGTGTATTACAGTGAAAATGTCGGTGGGCCGTTTTCCCAATGGAATGGCGCAAACGATGCGACATTGCGCGATGCTGGGGCTGCCGTCACCAATAATCCATTTCCGGCACCGTTGAGCGATCCGGTCCGTCATTTTGACGCGACCGGTAGGAAGTATACAGTATTGCCAAATTTGAAGCTTTTTACTGACTATTTTATCTATGTGGCTGTAGTTGACGTCTTTGGGAATGAGCGAGTCACGGCGACCGCCGGCCCCATCAAGACGCTGCCTTTCTCAATTGAGGTTACAATTACAGACGGCATAGTCACCTATCGCAACGAGGATTTTCCTGCAGCTTCAGCTCCGGGCGACTATGCCAAGCGTCCGCTGCGGGAATCGAATGCTCGCGTGGATGTTTCGATTGTCGCGACTAGCGACAAACAGCCCGATTCCGTTAAGGTGTGGTTTACTAACAATATGGCGCTGAATATTGTCGATTACCTTGCCGTGCCACCAGTCATCAATAGCGGCGCTTATGCTCCGCCAAACTATCTCGAATCTGCTACAGCACAAAAGGCTGGACCGAACAAATGGACCGCCTATCTGCCGACGACATCGCCAATCATCAAGCTCGGTAATTCTGTCCGGTTCATTGTTGAATCATCGATCGGATCGGCGTCAACTTTCTCCGATATCGACGCGGTGACCGATCAGGACGCGAACAATCACCCCTGGGCCTTCATCGTTGAGACACGGACCACCTTCACCCCCTGGCCCACGCGCATCCTGAACAACGTGATTACAAACGAAAACCCGGTCGCCTACCCGGCGTACTACCTCACCGAGGACGCCTACGTGACCATCAAGGTGTACGACATCAAGGGCCGCCCGGTCGCGACCATCCTCGACGGTGCCTTCCGAAAGGGGGGGCAGAATATCAAGGAGGGCGGCTGGCGGGGCACCAATAAATCGAACAAGAAGCTGGGGATCGGGCTGTACTATATTCACATCCGGGCCGTCCGGTCGGGCGGCGGTGGGGTGATCCTCAACAAGTTTATGAAGGTCGTAATGGCGAAGTAAAATTTTTTCTCCGTCCATGCAAATTTTTTGTCATTTTTCCCCTTTCAACGACATTAATCTAATGAGGGTGTGTTTCTGGAGATGTATCATCATCCTTGTAAAATAGAGATACGTATAATCAAGGTCCGGGGGGTCATGGTGATGGACACCGGTAGTCCTGAAGACTATCGGCAATAACGCTATGTGCCCGGAGAAGGCCATGAACACCGGATGCAGGATATTTCATGATATTGTTGTGGAAGCTCGAATTGCGCGCGAACTGCGGACGTCGCTTATCGAGGGACGTGTGATTGCCGGGGCCGGACCGCGAATGACCTATGGCTCGCTCGCCTGCGGCCTGAAGCACTTTAATGCCGGAATGTATTTTCATCATGTCACGTTCGAGGCCATCTGCAACAGCGCCCGTCTGTATTCAGAGGGACCACAGGGGGCAGACAGTGTGATCCGCGAGGCGGTGCAGCCCTTTCCGGAGGTCCCGATAAACGAGGATTTCTTCAAAGCGCTCTCCGCATTCGAGCTCGACGGAGACGTGCTATCGACCATGTCCGGGCGGCTGAAACGGCGACACGCGCTCCGGCACAGACGGTGGGAGGGGGGATGATGGGATCTGACGAACCGACACACGCGGCTGCGCCAAGGGCGGACGACGCGAAACGCTATCAATCGATCAAGCTGCGACTGAGCGTGGCCGACATGGTCCTCAGCCTCGCGTGCATGGCCCTGGTCGCCTTTAGCGGCATTTCCCGGACGATCGCCGCGTTCGTGGCCGAGATGACCATCGTACCGTATTTCCAATTCATGCTGTTCGTCGGCCTCTTTGGCGCGGCGCTGTGGGCGATCGGCCTGCCGCTGGATGTCTACTCGAGCTATGTCGTCGAGCACCGGTTCGGGTTATCGAACCAGACGCCCGGCGGCTGGATCGCCGAGCGCGTGAAGTCGTTCGCGGTGGGGCTGGTGATCGGCGTGCCGGTAGGGCTGGCCTTCTATGCGTTTTTGATCCATGCGGGCGGGCACTGGTGGCTTTTTACTGGGGCGGTCGTCTTCCTGGTGTCCATGCTCCTGGCGCGCGTCGCGCCGCAGCTCATTTTCCCGCTCTTCTACTCATTTACGCCGCTTGCCGACGGCGAGGTCGCGCAGAGGCTTCGCGAGATGGTGCGCGAGCGGGGGATCGATATTTCGGGGGTCTACTCCTTCAATCTCAGTCGCGACAGCCGGAAGGCCAATGCCGGGTTCGCGGGGATGGGGCGGGGCCGCCGCATCATTATAAGCGATACGCTCCTGGCGGAATTCACCCCGGATGAGATCGCCGCGGTTTTCGCTCACGAGCTGGGGCATTACATGAATCGCCACATCGCGAAAAACGTCGCCCTTGGCGGCGTCATCATCTTCGCTGCGCTCTACCTCTGCGGCGCCCTCTATGAATGGAGCATGGCCGGATTCGGCGTTCTCGATCATCACGATCTGGCGGCGTTGCCCATGCTTTTTTTCTATCTCGCCCTTTTCGGGCTCGTCATGGTGCCGCTGACCAACGCCGTCTCGCGCCATTACGAGCGCGCGGCCGACCGCTACGCGCTCGAGGCGACCGGGCGGCCTGCGGCATTCATTTCGGCGATGGAGAAGATCGCCCGGATCAACCTTGCCGACACCGATCCCCATCCGGTCATTGAGGTTCTGTGGTACAGCCACCCGTCCATTCGGAGGCGTATCGCCATGGCGCGCGGTTCTACGGACTCCGCATAACGCCGCGGGCGCGGCCGGGTTCGGAAAAATAAATGAAGTGGTTGATGGTCGTCTCGAGTTCGTTCATGCCGTGGATGTGGCGGCGGAGCTCGGGATCGCGCTCGCGGTTGGCCTTCATGGAGTGCAGCATCCTCTTGAGCAGCGTGAGGTCCGCGCGCCGCGAGATCTGCCCGTCCTCGACGAGCTTTTTCAGGTAATCGAACTGGTACTTTCGCAGGTGCACGCGGATGAAAAAGTGAATACCGTAGATGTTCAGGATGCGCTGGAGCGGATAGTTCTTGGTCTTTGAGATGAAGTCGCGGTATTTGCCGCCGTCCACCGCGCGCGAGGAGATGGGGTGCTCGTCATCGAGGGTGAATTCCTCAAGCGGCGCTTCATCGACCGCTTTGGCCGCTTTCCCATGGTCCAGGTTGGCGCGGCTCAGCTCGAGCTCGAGGTGCTGCTTCTTCCACTCGGCGGTGAACTCGGAGTAGTCGCGTTCGAGGAGCTTTTCGAATTCCTCGAGCATGATCGCCTTGTTGGCGGTCTGCCCCAACACGGTGTTGTTGATGCTCTTGATGACCGGAAAGATCTCCTTGATGATCTGATGGGGCATCAGGTTCTTGTGAAACTGCTGGTTGTATAGGTCGGACAGCTCGCGATGGAAGTGCGTTTTGAGGCCCCGGATGATGGCCAGGTCGGCCGCGACGTACCCCTCGATATTCGGGACGTTCCGCAGCGGATCCTCGGCCACGATCTCGAAGGTGAAGATCATATGGGAGGCCGTGAGGATGCGGAGGATCTGCCGAATCTGCTGTTCCGGCACGGCGACCGTCGCGGCGAGATATCGGATGAACTCGCTGGAATCGGGAACGGATTTGTCGTTCAGAACAGAGTTCCGCTTTACGACCTCGTCGAATATCTCTTCGGTGGCGCTTTTCCGCATGCGTGGTATCCCGAAAACCTGGTCCGTCTTCGTAGTTCCTTTAACGGTACAAATATACGACATAATTGACAATATATTTCCCGACGATGTCGTAAAAATCAAAAAAAAACATCGCGGATGGACGCTGCCCGGAAAAATAATTGACAATATTGGCATTTTGTTGTTTTGAATATATATAATGCCCCGCGTGAGGGGACCTATCTGTGGGAAGGACGCCATGAACCTGAAAAACAAAATCCTGATTATCCTCGGATTGTGCTTTATCCTGAGCGTCAGCTCGTATTTTATCATTAAAAAGATGTTCGATAACTTCGAGAACCTGCTCCTCGAGAAATGCCGCATTGAGGCGCTCACCGGCGCCCGGATGATGAGCGAACTGATGGAGTTCATGGTGAACCAGAAGGTCCTCACCGAGGCGGACATCATGGACACCGCGTACCGGGAGATCCCGGGATCCAATCCTAAAAAATTCACCACGCGCTACGACAAGATATTCGATTCGCTCATCCAGAAGATCGAGGACGAATTCCTGCGCGATCCCGACATCGATTTCGCGGTGCTTGCCGACCGAAACGGGTACGTCCCGACGCACAATTCCAAGTATTCGCGCGCGCAAACGGGCGATTACGCAAAAGACCTGGTGCAAAGCCGGTCGAAGCGTAATTTTTCGAGCAATCCGGCCATTAAGAAGGTTATTGAGTACACGGGCCCTGATACGATCCGCGAACTGTATCACCGGGACACGGGAGAGACGATGTGGGACATCGGGGCTCCGGTGAATTTCCGCGGCAAGCACTGGGGGGCCTTCGTCCTGGGAGTGTCGCTCAAGCGGGTCAACGAGCTCAAGAACCAAATGGTCATCATGATCGTGATGATCATGTTTGTGATCTTGAGCCTCACGATGCTCGCGGTCTTCGCGGTGATCCCCCGCACGATCCTGACGTCCGACCTGGACGGGGAGCAATCGCACTTCTGACGGCGCCCGGCGCCGGGCGCGCGGATCACGCCATGCGCATCTCGATATGCGCGTAGGCCGAGTGGTTGTGGATCGACTCCATGTTCTCCGATTCAACCGAGAACCACAGGATGCCGCGCGTGGCCATCAGCCGCTCGGCGGCGTTGCGCACCATGTCCTCGACGAACATCGGATTGTTGTACGAGGTCTCGGTGATGAACTTCTCGTCCTCGCGCTTGAGGATCGCGTAGAGGTCCGATGAGGCGGAGGCCTCGGCGATCTCGATGATGTCCTCGATCCAGATCTTCTCCACCGCCTGTATCCGAATCGAAATGATGGAGCGCTGGTTGTGCGCGCCGTACTCGCTGATCTCGCGCGAGCAGGGGCACAGCGACAGCACCGGCACGCGCACCTCGAGCGTGTAGTGCTCCTGCGACGAGTTGCCGGTGAGCCGGCAGGTGTACTCCATCTTCGCGCGCTCGCCCGACACCGGCGCCGCCTTGGTCACGAAGTAGGGGAACTCGATTTCGAAGTGCGAGGTTTCGGCCGCGAGCTCGCGCTTCATGTCGCTCAGAATCTCGCGGATGTTCCGCGTGCTGATGCCGCTCTGGTAGCGGTTGAGGATCTCCACGAAGCGGCTCATGTGGGTGCCGCGGAAATGGTGCGGCAGGTCCACGTACATGTTCACCCGCGCCACCGTGTGCTGGCTCCCCTCGGCGCGGTCCAGCACCACCACCGGGTAGGAGATGTTCTTCACCCCCACCTTGTTGATGGGAAGGTTCCGGTTGTCCGGCTCGTTTTGGATGTCGCGCAGTTCTGCCATGTCGATAAATCCGGCGTCACGCTATCCGACCGTCTCTGGCCTGTCAATGGTCTTTAAGGACGGTGCTGCGCCGGGCCTGGCGTAGGTGCGCGATCCCGGACGCGAAGAGCATGCCAACGACCGCAAGAAAAACGAACCCTTCGCTAGTCTCGTTGTCGCTGATGAAGCCGTCCCGGCCATGTGAATACCATATGCCCCATGCGAAGGATGCCAGCGACATGGCGATCAGCAGCGCGCCCGTGAGGCGGGGGCCGCGGATCGACAGCCGCAGGGTCGCGCACATCGTCGGGAAAACACACGCGAGCGCGATGTTGAACAGCGACGTCATTGGCGGGAAGGCAAACCCGTCCATCGCACCCCGGTATTTCGGATAGTTCAGGAGCGCAAGGAACATGACGGTGAGCGCCATCGAGGGGAGCGGCAGGAGGGCCCGCCACCACGGCTCGTGATACCGCCAACGCAGCAGTGCAGCTGCGAGAAAGGCGAGATAGGACGTCAACGCCAGGGCGAGAAGCCAGAATTCATGATGAACAATCTTCACCACCAGTATCGGTAGAAGAAGCAATCCTGTGCCCGCTGTTGCGGCTATGGCGGTGACGAGTAGCGTTATCAGGCTATTTTTCACGGCGTTCGAGTGCAGGTATACGTAAGCGACGATACCGAAGAATGCGATGGATATCAGCATATACGCTGCAATGATCATCATGCCAAAGATTTTATCGTTCATTGGATGCCTTGGTCGCTGGCGTGCGCGCTTGTTCTGAAGAATGATGCGCGAATCTGCGCGGTAAACTCACGTCAATTGCGCGCGTCCTCAATCGCAGTACGGCGACGTCTCGATGAAATCGAACGTCTCGCCGACTGACACCCGGATGACCATGACGATGATCTTACCGGTGCAGGGATTCCTTATCCAGCCGGCGAGGAGCACGCCTTCGGCACGGTGTTCTCCGAAGTTGATTTTCGCAATCACAGATTTTTCTGGGCCGCTTTCGCGCCGGAGGTCGTAACCGGATACCATAGAATCATGCGTGCGTGGTGTAATGGAAAATACGATGCGGCACAGCGGCGTTTCCAGCGGACCTTTTTCGAGGGTGAAATTCGCCGGAATAATTCCGAACTTGTTCAACTTCCGGTTAATCTCGGTTGACTGCATGTCCCAAACGTCTTCCAGGCCGCAATGATGCGCGCCCCATACGGTCTTGTTCGTTTTCGGATCAACGATGAGTACGTCGCTCGAGCCGCAGGCGGGATTCATCGTGGGATAGAACATGAATGCGATGAGCCCCTCGAGCGAGCAACCGATGGGGAACACATAAGGCGAATGGCCTTCGATGTCATTGTCGCCGGGGCCCTTCCAGGCGCGTGTGGTCACGGGTAGGTTCGCAAGTCTTTTGCGGGGCCGGGGGAAGTACCGTTTCCCGACATACGCGCCATGGATCCAGCCCTGGCCGCCGTTTATAGTTGTGACGCGCAGCCAGTGATCCGTTATTCGTCTGGTTGGCTTGTCCAGCGACTCGATCTCCGTGATCTCCGTTTGATGCGCACTCATCCCCTGAAACGAAAACGATTCCCCCGCTTTCATGGCGCCGATGATTTTCGCGTTCATTTCCGGATTTTCGCGAACGTTCACAGCAGTGCCGATGCAGTACAGGATTTCCTCTTCGGGTCGGAATGACTCGCTGCGTGAAGACTTCGGCGAGCGGTCACAGGCGGAAAGCGCGAGAAACAGTATCGTTATGATGGTTTGTCGGAACATGCGATAATGGTATGGGGTACCTGTCGATGAAATCAAGTATTTACAAAGCGGCATGATTAAAAAATGCGCCGGTTGATTTCCGGCGCATTTCTCGGTTGCCGCTCACCCTCCATGCGCAGGGAAAGGGTCTCGAAAGAGGGGGGCGGTACGCATCCTCAACCTTCCCCTCGCGAAGGGGAGGTGTCCGAAGGACGGAGGGGGTTACGCGCTCGCCGTTTTCTCCTCGACGGCCTCGACGGGCTTGTCGGCCGCCTTCACGGCCGGCTTGTCCGTCTTCGCCTTTTCGGCGTCCGGGTCCTCGATGAGCCCCGCGGCGATTTTCACCTTGCGCTCGATCTCGGCGCCGACGGCGGAGTTGTCCTTCAGGTAGATCTTCGCGTTTTCACGGCCCTGACCGATGCGCTCCTCGCCGTATGAGTACCACGTGCCCGATTTCTTGACCACGCCAAGTTTGGTGCCCATATCCACCAGCGAGCCCTCGCGCGAGATGCCGCTATTGTACATGATGTCGAACTCGGCCTGTTTGAAGGGCGGCGCGACCTTGTTCTTGACCACCTTTACGCGCACGCGGCTGCCGATCGCGTCCTCGCCGGACTTGAGCGTCTCGATCTTCCGGATGTCCAGGCGCACCGATGAGTAGAACTTGAGGGCGTTCCCGCCGGTGGTGGTCTCGGGCGAGCCGAACATCACGCCGATCTTGTGCCGGATCTGGTTGATGAAGATGACCGACGTGTTCGACTTGGCGATCACGCCGGTGAGCTTCCGCAGCGCCTGGCTCATGAGCCGCGCCTGCAGGCCCATGTGCGCGTCGCCCATCTCGCCGTCGATCTCGGCCTTGGGCACGAGCGCCGCGACCGAGTCGATGACCACGATATCCACCGCGCCGGAGCGCACCAGCGCCTCGGTGATCTCGAGCGCCTCCTCGCCGGTGTCGGGCTGGGAGACCAGGAGCTCGTCGGTGTTCACGCCCAGCTTCGCGGCGTAGCGCGGATCGAGCGCGTGCTCGGCGTCCACGAAGGCGGCGATCCCGCCCTGGCGCTGGGCCTCGGCGACGATGTGGAGCGTGAGCGTGGTTTTGCCGGAGGACTCCGGGCCGAAGATCTCGGTCACGCGGCCCTTGGGGATGCCCCCGATCCCGAGCGCGATGTCGAGCTCGAGCGCGCCGGTGGACACGGCCGGGACCTGCAGCTTGGCGCTGTTGTCGCCCAGCTTCATGATGGAGCCCTTGCCGAATTGCTTTTCGATCTGGAGGATCGCCGATTCGAGCGCCTGTTCCTTTTGGCTGAGTTGCTTTTGTTCTGCCATGATATATCTCCCACTGCGTGATGTGATCAAATGTGAACGGAACCCGCTGCCGCGCCGCGCGCCGGTGCGGCCTCCGCAATCATATTCGCGATGTGCACTGCGCGCGTGGCAATTATGTCACGTTAGCGGCACAGAGCGCAAACAGGAATTTACCGGTATTGAAAAAAATCATCATATACAGAGAATACGTATCCGTCTCCATGGAATTGCATGTTTTTGTATTGAATAGGATAAATCATCTGAATTTTAAAAGGACGACCTGTCAAGAAAAATACTATAAATTTGTTTGGTATTTTCAAATATTTTTTTACTTGCGATTGGCGCGGTCGGCAGTAGTATAATGCTGTCGAAAGCTAACGCACTATCACACATACGGGGTGATCCCATGAAACGATTGATTGTCGTGCTGCTCGTCATCCTTGCGACGGGATTTCTGACGCTGTGTTCGCACATGGACACGGTCATGAAGGTCGTCGATCAAACCACGACGCCGGCCAATGTCCCGGCAAATGCGAGCGTCAATGGAAAATACTATACGCTGCTGCAGGTCGTGCGCTGTCCCAATGACGCGGGCCAGTATGGGCAGTTTTACGATTACGGGGCGTGGAGCGGCAGCTCGTGGTGCAACCAAACCGTTCAAAGCGGGTACTGGGTCTGGGTGAACCCGAACTGGTATATCTGGCAAAACCAGCGCTAAGGCGAGATGGTCCAACGGTATTGGTGGCTGTTCCGTCGGGCTCGGAACCGCCACCGATCGTTGCCTGCGGGTTATGATGCGCTGTCGCGGGGCCGGATATTCGGTTCCGCGACGCGCCTATCATACTGCGATGCGAGTGTAGTACGGTTTGGACGGCGGATCGGACAACACCGTTCGTGTCTTCCGATGATGATCGAACAAACAAAACAGCAAGCCTCATGGCGGGGCGTGCTGTTTCATGAGGGTCGTGTTCGTTTCTACAGTTCCGCTTGGGCGTAGGCGGCCGCCTTGTCCTTGAATCCGTTCATCTTCTTTTTGTATTCAAGCTTGTTGAGCGCGTCCACGAACGACAGAATGCCGGCCACGGATATGTCGATATTGACGCCGTTTCCGAACACGCTGATCGCATGCCCCTCGAACTCGTCGCTCACGTTCACCGTCACCTCGCAGAGAGCGTCGGAACCGCCGGTGATCGCGACCAGGCTGAAGGAGTCGATCTTCGCATTGGTGCCCGTGACCTTCTTCACGGCGTTTATCCCAGCGTCCACGCCGCCGTTCCCGTGCGCGACCTCGAAGCTCTCCGCACCGTCGCGGTAGCGGTCCTTGACGGTCACCATGGTCATGGGCGGGGAGAACATGCCGGTCGAGATCTGTACGTTCGTGACCTTGTAGCGTCCTTTTATCTTGTACACCGCCTCGCCGATCAAGACCTCGAGGTCCTCGTCGTAGATCTGCTTCTTGACGTCGGCGAGCGCCTTGAAGTACTTAAAGAACCGTTCGATCTCCTCCTCGGAAAGCTGATAGCCGAGGTCCGCGAGCCGGGTGACCACGGCGTGGCGTCCCGAGTGCTTGCCGAGCACGAGCGTGGATTTGGTGATGCCCACGTCCTCCGGCCGCATGATCTCGTAGGTCATCGCGTTCTTGAGCAGGCCGTCCTGGTGGATGCCCGACTCGTGCGCGAAGGCGTTGGCGCCCACGATGGCCTTGTTTGGCTGCACGGTGATTCCCGTTATGTGCGAGAGGAGCCTGCTCGTGGGCGCGATTTGCGCGGTGTTGATCGTGGTGTGCACGCCGAAGAGTTCGCTGCGAGTGCGGATCGCCATCACCACCTCCTCCATGGAGGTGTTGCCCGCCCGCTCCCCGATGCCGTTCACGGTGCACTCGATCTGTCGCGCGCCCGCCTGCACCGCCGCGAGTGAGTTGGCCACTGCGAGCCCGAGGTCGTTGTGGCAATGCACCGCGATGACGGCCTGCTCGATGTTTTTCACGTTCTTCATCAGATAGGCGATGATGTCATGGAATTCGGACGGGACGGTGTAGCCGACGGTGTCCGGAATGTTCACGGTCACGGCCCCGGCGGCTATGACGGCCCCCACCATCTCGGCAAGGTACGCCCGGTCGCTGCGCGTGGCGTCCATGGGGGAGAACTCGACGTTCGCGGTGTATGATTTCGCGCGCTCCACCGCACGCACCGCCTGTTCGAGCACCTGCGCGCGCGATTTTTTCAGCTGGTGCTCGATGTGGATGTCGGAGCTGGAGATGAAGGTGTGGATGCGCGGGCTCTCCGCGTTCTTGATCGCCTCCCACGCGGTGTCGATGTCGTCGTTGTTCGCCCGCGCGAGCCCCGCGATCTGCACGCCCCGCGCCATCTCGGCGATCTGGCGCACGGCCTCGAAATCGCCTTTGGAGGCGATGGGAAAGCCCGCCTCGATCACGTCCACCCCCAATCGGATGAGTTGGTTTGCGAAGTGGAGCTTCTCCTCGATGTTCATGCTGAAGCCGGGCGACTGCTCGCCGTCACGGAGGGTCGTATCGAAAATAATGACCTTGTTTTTATCGTTCATGATGATTTCCTTTTCATTATAAGATAGTATCGGCATCCCCGCAGTGCGGGCGTGCGTAATTCGCACAAATGAAAATCATGGAATCATCAAAGCGTATACGGGAATATCATCATCCCCTTCACCTCCGGGTGTCCCATAAAATAAAAAGGCCGTCAGGGAGGTTTCCGTGACGGCCTTTGCAAGTTCAGCGCCTAAGCGTATATCACGAACCCCTCCGGGTATCTGGCAACCCGAGCAGCAGCAGTAGGCCGAAAAGTAGGGCGAGGATGCGTGACATTGGTTTCTCCTGGCGATTGATTGCATCCAATAAACCTCATCGGGTGAGGTTGTCAATATTATTTACGACCGAAATGCTTTAAAATACGCACTTTTTTCACCACCCCGGCGTGGGCAATCCGCTTACCCAATCCGCCGCTGAATCGGTATCGACAGGACCTATCCGGAACACCGACCTTCCTTTCGACGATGACGGCTGGTTGGCGGAACCCCATTCGGGCGGTGGAGGATAGAGCTCCGTCCCGCCCCGGATGTACACGCAGTCGATGATCGCGCCCTCGGGTTTCATGAGCAATACGGTTTCGCCGGTATCGTTCAACCCGAAGGTGAATCCGTCGAGATCGGGTGTTCGGCCAAATTCATCGATGTACTGTTGCGTGTTTTTCGCTATCACGAGAATGCCCATTGCGGGAATGATGGAGTCGCTCGGGATGCTGAACGGCTTTATGCTGGCGCCGCCGTCGACCAGGAGAAGTCCCGAAAGGTCGCAGTCGTATTCATTCGTGTTGATAAGCTCGATAAATTCCGCGTTTGCGTATTGCTGGGGCTGGCAGTACACCTCGTTGATGAGCAGCTTGGCGTAATCGATCCCCTGGCGGACGTCGATTACGGCAGTGGCCGTGAATTCTTCCATCGTTGCGGTGATGACGCCGCGGCCTGCCGCACACGCGGCTACGACGCCCGCGTCATCAACCGTGACAATGCCGTCATCGGCCGCGCGCCAGGAAACGGCATCCTTCGGTGCAAAAGATTTCTCCCCGGTTTCATGCAGCATCAACACATTCGCCTGGCAGTGCGACCCGGTGTCCATTCGTGAGAGCGGCAGGTATATTTCGATCCCCGCGATGTCCAGGGTCGATTCCCTGTCGTGGTGGTATTGGTCCGGTGTGCTGCAGGAGACGGCAGTGATTAGTAAAAGCGAATATATGATTTTCATATGTGATTGACCTGTGGCGGTGATTATAGCGATCTGTATGATATACGATCCGTAGGTCGTGGAAATGAAATTTTTATTGCCATATTTTGACACGCGAGTATTATCGTAGAGCGGCAGGCCATGAAAAAGATCATCGTTGTCATTGGCGGAACGAAAGAGGGGCATGATTTTCTCGATGCCCTCAAGGTGCGTCTCAATGTCGCGCTTATCCGGGTCAGCGAGTTCAAGGTGTTTAATGCCTATGTCGATTCGCATCCCGATCGTGACGGCGATATCGCGCTTTTTCTGGTTATTGGCGCGGCACGTGAAGAGGTTCGCGAATCAAGCATTGCGACGTTTAACCGAATTAATGCAGATGAACGGTTCGCCGCCGTCCCGGTGGCGTATCTCGGGCAGGATGACGATCAATCCTTCATGGACCGGTGTCTCGATGCGGGGGTGTTGCATCTTGCTCTTCCGATGGATGACGATCGGCTGGTCACGGAATTGCGGGATCTTGTATATCGCTGATAGGGGCTCTGACCCCCGTTGTCGGTTGATCAATGAGACCGAGCGTCTGCTTGAGGCAGTTCATGAGGCTCTGACCCCAATTTTTTCCAAAAATTATCCTGGTGAGTCGTATTACCTATAGGGTCGTCTGAAGAACGATCCTTCAAATACGATTGAATCAGGGGGGGGGCATGCCGCGGCCATTACGGGTTTGTGTGGAGGGGGCGACCTATCATGTGTACTCGCGTTGTATCGATCGTCGCGATCTGATGGGTGGCGACATCTATAAGGAAATGCTTGTCGATACGCTGCGAATGACACAGGAGAAATACGTGTTCGACCTGATTTCGTATCAGATTCTCGACAATCACTTTCATCTGGTTGTTGTGACGAAACCAGGAGAGGCGTCGATATCGCGCATCATGCAATACTTTAAGGCTCGCTTTGCCGAGCGGTTTAACCGAAGGAACGGAAGAACCGGTCCGTTCTGGAACGAGCGCTTTGGTGATGTTATCGTTGATCTTCAAGAGAATCCAGTATTTTATCTTCTGTGGCTGTTGTGGTATCTTGCATTTAACGCGGTTCGGAAAAACAAGGTTTGTGATCCGAGGGCCTACCGTTTTGGAGCGATTAATTTTTATCTGGATGAAGACCATCGTGATGGGGTTATAGTTGTTCGGCACAGATTTTTTGAGACACTTGGGAATAGCTTCAGGGAACGTGTCGAAAGATTTTTATCGATTGAGGATATGTATCGGAAAAGAATGATGTGTTTCTAGGCTGCTGGGAAGGGTCAGAGCCCTCGAAGAGCCCTCGAAAAATTCAGTTCTCGATACCCTCGCGCGCCTGGACACCCTGCTGGTAGTAGTGTTTAATTTCCTTCATCTCTGTGATGAGGTCGCAGTACTGATAGAGTTCGCCCGGAGCACCGCGTCCGGTGAGAACAAGCTCTGTATTTGCGGCTTTTGATGTAATTAAACCAACTATATCATCGAATTTGACAAGCTTGAAGAGATTTGCTGTGCAGATCTCGTCGAGGATTACGATATCGTAGTCGCCTCCGGTGAGTACTTCTCCTGAGCGGGTCAGAGCCTGGTTCGCCAGAGCGACATGTTCGTCGATGTTCACATCGTCCGGTCGGCAAAAGAGCGGGCTTCCATATTGCTCAATCACGATCGCCCCCCCCAGCGCCTTTACGGCCTCAAGCTCACTATAGCTCTGACCCTTCATAAACTGGATAACTATCGTTTTTAGCCCCGCGCCCGCGGCCCGTAGCGCCAAACCAAGCGCCGCGGTCGTCTTCCCCTTTCCGTGCCCCGTGTAGAGTTGAATATAACCACGTTCCAGCATCACATATTCCTCCTGTATTTACCGCCCGCCTCGTAGAGCACCTTGGTGATCTGGCCCATGCTCGCATAGCGGGCCGTGGTCATGAGCACGTCGAAGAGGTTGGCAGGGGTCAGAGCCGCCCGTTTCAGCTCATCAAGCCACTGTGCGGCCTCGGCCCGATTGCGCTCCTGGAAGGCCCGTAGGTTGTGTATCTGCGACATCTTCTCCTCGCGCGTGGCCCGCGAGAGCAGAATCGGAGGACGCTCATAACCTTCCGTGGCTGCATGCGGATTGAGGAAGGTGTTCACGCCCACGATCGGGTACTCGCCGGTGTGTTTCATGTGCTCGTAGTGGATCGACTCGTCCTGGATGCGGCTGCGCTGGTAGTAGGTCTCCATCGCCCCCAGCACGCCGCCGCGCTGGCTGATAGCCTCGAATTGCTCGAGGACCGCCTTTTCCACGGCATCGGTGAGCCAGTCCATGATGAAGCTTCCCTGCAGCGGGTTCTGGTTCTTGAAGACGCCGTATTCCTTGCTGATGATGTACTGGATGGCCATGGCGCGCCGCACGGACTCCTCGGTGGGCGTGGTCACGGCCTCGTCGTAGGAGTTGGTGTGCAGCGAGTTGCAGTTATCGTTGAGCGCCATGAGCGCCTGCAGGGTGGTGCGGATATCGTTGAACTGCATCTCCTGCGCGTGGAGGCTCCGGCCCGAGGTCTGGATGTGGCACTTGAGGCGCTGGCTCTGCTCGTTGGCGCCGTACTTGTGCTTCATGGCGATCGCCCAGATGCGGCGCGCGACGCGGATCAGCACATTGTACTCGGGGTCCATGCCGCTGGAGAAGAAGAACGAGAGGTTGGGCGCGAAGTCGTCTATCGCCATTCCGCGGCTGAGGTAGTACTCGACATAGGTGAAGGCGTTGGAGAGGGTCAGAGCCAGCTGCGTGATGGGGTTCGCGCCGGCCTCGGCGATGTGGTAGCCGCTGATGCTCACGGAATAAAAGTTGCGAACGTTGTTCCGAATAAAAAACTCCTGGACGTCGCCCATCATGCGCAGCGCGAAGCCCACCGAGAAGATGCAGGTGTTCTGCCCCTGGTCCTCCTTGAGGATGTCGGCCTGGACGGTCCCACGGACGTTCTCGAGCACGTACTGTCTGATCCGCGCGCGCTCCTCGTCGGTGGGCTGCCGTCCGTTCACGCTCGCGAAGCGCTCCGCCTGCTGGTCGATGGCGGTGTTGAAGAAAAAGGCCAGCATGATGGGCGCGGGGCCGTTCACCGTCATCGATACGCTGGTCGTCGGCGCGCACAGGTCGAACCCCGCGTAGAGTTTCGTCATGTCCTCCAGCGTGCAGATGGAGACGCCGCTCTCGCCGATCTTGCCGTAGATGTCCGGCACCTCCGAGGGGTCCTCGCCATAGAGGGTGATGGAGTCGAACGCCGTCGAGAGGCGTTTCGCGTCGTCGTCCTTGGTGAGGAAGTGGAAGCGGCGGTTGGTGCGCTCCGGCGGGCCCTCGCCCGCGAACTGGCGCTTGGGGTCCTCCCCCTCGCGGCGGAAGGGGAACACCCCGGCGGTGAAGGGGAAGTGGCCCGGCAGGTTCTCGCGGCGCAGCCATTTCAACGTGTCGGCAGCGCTCTCGAAGGAGGGCAGCGCCACCTTGGGGATCTTGAGGCCGGCGAGCGATTCGGACGTGAGGGCGGTCACGATCTCGCGATCGCGGATCTTCGTCGTGAGCGTGTTCTTGCGATATTTGTCCCTGGTCGCGTTCCAGCCCTTCAGGAGTCCGGCGATCTCTGGATCGAGCTGCTGCTCGTATTCCTTGAGCCGGTCCCGGATCGCGGGGTTGTCGAGCTCGGCGCTCGTGGTGGCGAGCGCCTCGATCTTTTTTACGAGCGCGGCCGACTCGTCTGATTTTCGGTGATACGAGGCGACCGTGTTCGATATCTCCCAGAGGTAGTTCTCGCGATCCAGCGGGATCACCGCGGATTTCGACGTGTCGCCGGGCGAGTAGGTCTCGACGCCGGGCACCTCCCAGTCGATGAGGCCCTTGGCCTTGAGGAGGCCCAGGAGCTTCGCGAAGAAGACGTTGAGCCCCGGGTCGAGGAAGTTGCTGGCGACGGTCCCCACGACCGGCAGCTCCTCGTCGGGCCCGCCGAAGATGTTGTGATTGCGACGGTACTGCTTTCGTATGTCGCGCAACGCGTCCATCGAGTTCTTGTGGTCGAACTTGTTGAGCACCACGAGGTCGGCGTAGTCCAGCATGTCGATCTTCTCGAGCTGGGTGGGCGCGCCGTATTCCGAGGTCATCACGTAGACGGCGAAGTCGCAGAACTCGGTCACCGTCGTGTCGCCCTGGCCGATCCCCGGCGTCTCGATGAGGATAAGGTCGTAGCCGGCCGCGCGTAGCACGGCGATAGAATCGGTGATGGCGCTGGAGAGCTCGGTTTTCGATTCGCGCGTGGCGAGCGAGCGCATGAAGACGCGCTCCGGGTCCAGAAAGTTCATGCGGATGCGGTCGCCCAGGAGCGCCCCGCCGGTCTTCTTCCGCGTGGGGTCGATGGCGAGGACCGCGATGCGCTTGTCCGGGTAGTGATGCAGGAAGCGCCTGATGAACTCGTCCTCGAGCGAGCTCTTGCCCGAGCCGCCGGTCCCCGTCATGCCGATCACGGGCGATGATCCGCCGAGCTCGCGGATCTCCTTCCCGATGGCCTTGTAGATGCTCTTCTTGTCGGCGTAGTCCTTCTCGGCGATGGAGATGAGGTGGGTGATCTCGAAGCTGTTGTGCTCCCGGATCTTTTCGCGCCAGTCGTCGGGGAGGGGCGGGTGCGTGACGCTCCCGGCGCGCGCGATCATGTCGCGGATCATGCCCACCAGCCCCAGGTGCTGGCCGTCCTCGGGCGAATAGATCTTTTCGATGCCGTAGGACTCGAGCTCTTCGATCTCCTCGGGGACGATCACGCCGCCCCCGCCGCCGAAGATCTTGATGAACCCCGCGCCGTTCTCATCGAGCAGGTCCTTCATGTATTTGAAGAACTCGATGTGTCCGCCCTGATAGGAACTCACCGCGATGGCCTGCACCCCCTCCTGGATGGCGGTGAACACGATCTCCTTCACGGAGCGGTTGTGCCCCAGGTGGATCACCTCGGCGCCCTCCTGCTGCAGGATGCGGCGGATGATGTTGATCGAGGCGTCGTGCCCGTCAAAGAGCGCGGTGGCGGTCGCGAAGCGTATCTTGCGCGCGCGGGCGCCGGATTCGGATCGTGCGGTGTCGGGCATGGGGTCCTCCGTGGGTCACTAAATCGACCGAGCGTTCGCTCGGTTTTAGCCAGTATCAGCGGTGGCAGGGTCGTGTCAAACTATTTTTTTGGCAATGAGAATTCAGGCGCTCACCCTTCCAGAGCCTCGTTGAGGCTCCCCATGCGGTATCCCTGCAGGTCGAGCGCGACGAAGGTGAAGCCGATCTCCCGAAAGCGTTTGGTTATCGCCGCCGCGGTGTCGGGATCGATCAGGCGCGGCATGTCCCCGGGCGACACCTCGATGCGCGCGAGGTCGCCGTGGAAGCGCACGCGCAGCTGGCGGATCCCCAGGCCCCGCAGATGCCGCTCGGCCATGGCGACCATTGCGAGGCGTTGGGGGGTGATGCGGGTGCCGTAGGGAAAGCGCGAGGCGAGGCACGGCATGGCCGGCTTGTCCCACGTGGGCAGCCCCATCGCGCGCGACAGCGATCGTATCTCCTCCTTGCGGAGCCCGGCCTCCCTGAGCGGGCTTACGACCCCCAGCTCCGCGGCGGCCTTCGCGCCCGGGCGGTAGTCGGTTTCGTCGTCGAGGTTGTTGCCGTCGATCACGTGGCGCAGGCCCTCCGCCGCGGCGAGCGCGCCGAGCGCGCCATAGAGCTCGCGCTTGCAGTGGTAGCAGCGATCGGGAGGGTTTTCCGCGTAGGTTTCGTTTTCCAACTCGTTGGTGTCGATGAAGCGGTGGCGCGCGCCCAGCGTGGTTGCGATCGCGGCGGCGGCGGCGAGCTCCTCCTCGGGGTAGGTTTCCGAGCGCGCGGTGACGGCGAGAACGCGATCGCCCAATACGTCGATCGCGATCCGCAGCAGGAGGGTGCTGTCGGCGCCGCCGGAGAAGGCGACCAGGACGCTTTCCATGCCCGCAAGCGCGGCCTTCAGCGATTCAAGCTTGTGTTCGATGTCCATGTGAGCTCCGTGCATGCCATGCGATGAGTGTTCCGGCAACGGTATCATCGGCGATGAAATTATCAACGACGAAAAAAACAGTCCACTGGGACGAGCGCATGATGCGCGAGCGCGCGATCCCGTCGTTCTCGAGGGAATATCCGCTTGACTTTTTCCGTGATGTTCGGTACGCTATTGTCTGTAACAATCCACCGATCGCGAAGCCTCATTTGACAACACCCGTCCGTCGGGCGGGGCACTGCACCGGGAAGGCGCGCAATGAAGAAAAAAACGAGGGAGTGGTTTGGCAATCGTCACCAGCTCTTGTCCGATTATGGGACGCGGGAGGACGCGTACGCGTTCGTGCTCGACCGGCTCATCAAGCGCGTGGAATACAATAAAACCGAAGCGGGTATCCGGGGGCTGGTCAAGGGGCGCGTAAAGGGCTTCGACGCCTTTTACCGCAAGCTCCTCGAGAAGAACGTCGATCGCGCCATCGCCAATCCCTTCGAGGATATCGCCGATATCGTCGGGTTGCGCGTGGTGGTCCCCTTCCTCGAGGACGTCCATTCCATCGAAACGCTCATCAAGAAATCCTTCGACGTGCTCGAGGTGGAGAACAAGTCGCGGGAGCTCTCCATCGGCGAGTTCGGCTATGATTCCACCCATGTCACCGTCGAGGTGCCGCAGGACATTCTCGACGAGGCGGGGCTGGCCGAGATCCTCGTGTGCGAGATCCAGATCCGCACCATCCTGCAGGACGCATGGGCCGAGGTGGAGCACGAGCTCGTCTACAAGACGGGGATCGACAACAGCGCGGTCGAGGCGTCGATCCGCCGCAAGCTGATCGCGCTCAACGCCACCCTGTCGCTCGCGGACATCACCTTTCAGGAGTTGCGCGATTATCAGAAAAAGCGGGCGCAGGACGTCCAGGTGCGCCACCAGAAGCTCCTGGACAAGGTGTCCACGATCCCCGAGAAGATGGCGCTGCGCGCCGGGGGCGACGCCGCGAACATGGCGCGCGACGAGACGGCCGCCGGGAGCGAAACGTCCGAGTCGAACACGATGTTCATGGAGGCGCTCGACGCGCACCTGGACAACCGGCTGGAGCGGGCGCTTGAGCTCTATACGCAGATCCTGCTGGAGACGCCCAATCATTACATCTACAATCATCGCGGGCTGGTGTACTTCGCCATGTCGGATTACCGGAAGGCGGTGGACGATTTCACCGCGGCGATCGAGCTGCAGCCCGGCGACACGCGCGTCTACACCAACCGCGGGCTCGCCTATCGCATGCTGCGCGAGTACGAGTCGGCCCTGGCCGATTTCGAGCGCTCCATCGACATCAACCCCTTCTGGGCCGACACCTTCTACGGGCGCGCGCTCACGCACTACGACATGGGGAACGTGAGCGCCGCGCTCGCGGACTGCGACGTCGCCATCGACATCAAGCCGGGCTTCAAGCAGGTGGTCCGCTTCAAGCAGTTCCTGCTTTCCATCATGCAGGGGGCGTGACCGCGCGCTCGGCGATCCTCCCGTCCCTGATCTCGATCGTCCGTCCCGCCGTCGCCGCGAGCGCCGGATTGTGCGTGACCGTGATCACGGTGATCCCCTCCTCCTCGTTGAGGCGCTTCAACACCGCCCCCACCTCCGCGCCGCGTGCGGAATCCAGGTTCCCGGTGGGCTCGTCGGCGAGCAATATCTCCGGCCGGTTCACGAGCGCCCGCGCGATGGCGACGCGCTGCATCTCCCCGCCCGAGAGCTGTCCCGGCAGGTGCCCCGTGCGCCCCTCGAGCCCGAGGTGCGACAGCAGGCGGTCGATGTCGTCCCGCGCGTTCTCCTTGCGGTAGAACGCGAAGGGCAGCGTCACGTTCTCGAGCACCGTGAGCGTGGGGATGAGATAGAAATTCTGGAAGATGTAGCCGTAGCGCTCGCGCCGGATCGTCGTGAGCATGCGTTCCGAGAGCGTGCGGCCTTCCCCGAATATCTCCGTCCCCGCTATCGCGAGACTTCCGGCGCTGGGGTTGTCGAGGCATCCCAGCAGGTTGATCAGGGTAGTCTTGCCGGAACCGGACGGCCCGACGAAAGAGACGTATTCCCCGGTCCGTATCTGGAGCGATATGTCGTTCACGGCGGCGATCCGTTCGCTGCCGCGATCGTAGATTTTCACCAAATTCTTAGCGTCGATTGCGATCCCATTCGTGGTCATGACACCTCCCCCCGTATCGCTTCGAGCGGCCTGACCCGCGACGCCTTCCATGCCGGGTAGAGACCGCTCAGGATGCCGACCCCGACGATGATCGCGGTCGTGACCGCAAAGAGCGTCGCGTCGATCTGCACGATGCTTCCGGTCGGCGTGTAGGGAAGCAGGCGCTTGATGAGCACGTCGGTCGCCTGGGCGAGCGCGACGGCCGCGGCGTTTCCAATAACGCCGCCGACCAGGCACAGGATCATCGTCTCGATCCAGACCAGGCGGAACACGTCGCCGGGCATCGCCCCCATGCTCTTGATGATGCCGATCTCCTGGTAGCGCTCGTACACCGACATGAGAATGGTGTTGATGACGCCGATCATCGCGATGAGGATGGCGATCACCGCGATCGAGAGCACCATCACCCGCGCGGTCGCGACCAGGCTGATGATGGTCCGCTTGACCTGCACGAGCGAGACGACCTGCACGTCGGGAAGCTGATAGAGTTTCTCCTCGAACGCGGCGATGTCCGCCTCCTTCTGCACCTTGACCCCGATGCTGGTGATCTTACCGGTGTTGTTGAAGAGCCGCTGCAGCGTCTTGAGCGGTATGAAGATGGTGCCGTCGTCCTGCGTGCCCGTCCGCTTAAGGATGCCGACGACCTTGAGCTCGACGCTCTTCCCCGGTTGCGGCGTGACGAGCAGGAGGTCGCCCGCCTCGCGCTGCTCGAGCTCGGCCGCCTCGTAACCCATCACCACCTCGAGCCCTTCCGGATTTGTGAACCACGCGCCCTGTTTGAACTCGAGGAAGCCCTTCATGGAGGCGATGGTGGTCGGATCGACGCCGAGGTAGGCGCTCATCCCGCCGCTCTCACCCTTGTTGGGGTCGAACACGGCCTGCATGAGCATGGGCGTTATCTGCTTCACCTCCTGGTGTTTCAGGACGTCCTTCATGATGTCCTCGTTCATGTAGCGCAGGCCCGTCCCCCCCTTCAACATGAGCGTGGCCGCCTCGTAGGGGCACCCCTTCGCGGTCACCATGATCTGGAAGCCCATGTTGTCGATGTCCTTGTTGAGCGCGCTCTCATAGCCCCGGTTGAAGCCGAAGAGGCTCGAGAGCACCCACGCGGAGAGCGCGATCCCCACGACGGTGAGGATGGTGCGCGTCTTCTTCCGCAGAAGATTTTTGTATGCGATGGTGCGTATCGTGATCATTGGCGTTCCTCCTTGCGCCCGACGTCAGCGGGCGCTGAATACGAACTCATCCATGAGGATGAGGTTTTTCTTCACCGCGCGCAGCGAGGCGCGAAAGTCCGTGTCCGCGCCCGGCGCTGGATTGGCGATGGCCGCAATGCGTCCGGCGCCCGTGCCCGCGGCGACATCGTATGACGCGAATTCCTTGAGCGACAGGCCGATGAACTGGTCCCCGAATTGCTTTGCGCGCAGCTTCGCCGCCTCGCGCGAGGTAAGCTTCTGGAAATAGAAGGCGCGGATCACCCCGTTCAGGTCCAGCGACAGGAAGACCTGTATTCCGCCGAACTTCCCCTTCTGGTTTACGCCGTGGATGTAGCCGATCCGCTGCGTCCCGCGGTAGACCTCGTACACGGTGTAGGGGACGTCGATGGTCTCGAAGAGCCCCTGGAATTTGTCTCCCAGTCGCTGTTCGATCCGCGCCAGGAGCGCCGCGCCGCCCTTTTTGTCGATGGACACATACTGCGTCTTGTAGCCGGTCGATCCCGGGAAGAGCCGCTTCACGTCCCGGTCCGGATCGTTCAGATCGCAGCCGACGGCCGCATATGCGCTGTGCGAGCCGAAAATCATCAACAGAAATACGAGTATGGTTTTCATTGGAATCCTCCTGTAACTGTAATCACAATCATAACGCCCTCCAGTACCAGTACGCCTGCGCGACGACGCGATGATCCCGCAGTTCGCGGTCGTATGCATACATCGCGCGCAGTTTGATGTCGCCGCTGGCGATGTACGAAACCGTCGCGTGCAGCTGCATGTTCTCCTCGTGGCCGGTCTTCAGGTATATCGGCTGGACCTCAAGCTTGAGACGGCTCTCGTCCATAAGGTTGATGCCTGCGCGGAAAAAAAACGCATACGCGGGGTCGTCCCCCTTCCGGCCCGCCATGCCCTCCACGCTGAATTCGAGATTGTCCCACAGGAGCGCGTAGTCGATGCCGCCCATCGCGAAGGCCATCGGATCGGGCATCATGAGATGATACCCCATCGTGTCGAGCGTCTGGCCGTAGGCGCCGCTTGCGCCCACGGTATAGTTATCGCGCCCCAAAACGCCGTACGATACTCTGCCGGATGTGAGATAGTTCCCCTTCCAGTAGATGGGCATCCCGGAGCCGGTGGTCGCCGAGACGGCGATATCGCCCCAGTCGAACTGCCGCGCGGCGCCGAGCCCCCAATCGCGGTCGTAGCCGAAACCGTTCATCGCAAGCGTCGGCAGGAGATGGCTGTGGCTGTCCAGATACGACGAGATGCCCAGCGCGGGGCGGTTGTGCCCCATCCAGATATCGGCGAACGGCGGCTTGATCTTCAGATAGGCGTTGTAGACCTGTCCCTCGGTGCTGTAGGGCTGCGTGTCGTCGAAGGCGGCGCGCGCCTGGAGGGCGATCATGGCGATATCGCCGGTCTCCCCGGCGAACCGTTCGAGGTAGTCGAATCCCAGGCCGGGTTTTTGCATCGCGTCCTCCCGGCGCATCGAGTAGAAGATCATGCGCTTCTCCGCGCTCGAGTAGCCGGCGATTCCCTGCGCCTCCAGATAGAGCAGTCGTCCCTGGGCGCGCGCCGCCGATGTCGTTATCAGCAGTATGCACGCGCACAGGATGACCGCCCTGTTAAACATCGAATCGTATCAACCCCGTATAGATGTGAGCGCCGTCCTTGGCGATCTTCACCCGGACGGCCCAGTCGCCTGGCATCACGATCTGCACCGGCATGAGGTAATCGCCCTTCCGGTTTTTCTGAAAGGCGACATCGCCGCTGTCGTGGTGTCCCTTCATCGACGGCATCCCCGAGTCGCCGGTGATGGCGAGGTCCGATACCTGTTTCCCCGACTTGTCGAACACCTGGATCTTGAGGATAGCGGTCCCCAGCGCCGGTTTTTTATCGAAGGCGTATGTGAAAGACAGGTCGTTGTTGATGGCGATCCTGCTCCCGGGCGAGGTGAGTATGGGCGCATCGGACACGGTTCCGGTCGCCGGCGGTGTGATGGTGCAGCAGGAATCGGACGATCCCTTGCAGCCAAAAATGAACACTATCGATGCGATTATCGGTATAAGCAGTATTTTTCGAATCATTGGCGTGCTCCTTGTTTTTAATAAAAGTCTGATACTTAGTATACCATCATGTCTGGTCGTTTTAAGAATAAAGTTTATTCTAAAGTACCATAAATGCGAACAAGCTGGTGAATTGTGTTGGGGCTCTGACCCCGCGTCAAGGGGCTCTGACCCCGCGTTGGAGTGTTGAGACCTTCAGAACATGCAACACTTTTTCCCTGACGTACTCATTATCATGAAGATCGATGAGAATGTGCCATATACTGGACGGCCTGGCTAAGGAGCCTATATCGCAAAATCAATCCCTGCATCGCCCAGCTTGCCGCGGTGTTTTCGCACCAGGTCCTCGAGCGTAATGGTGTCGAGATAATCCAGGATCATCGTGTTCATCGCCCCCCATACGTCCCGGGTTGCACATGTCGCGGAACGCGTGCAGGACGCGGGCCTGAGGATGCAGTCCACCAGGCATAAATCGCCCTCGAGCGGCTCCACGATCTCGCGCAGGGTGATCTCCGCGGCCGGCCGAGCGAGTTCGTAGCCGCCATGGGCGCCCCGCGACGCGTGCACCAGACCCTTGGCCTTCAGGTGGATGATGATCTGGCTCAGGTACTTTTCCGATATCTGCTCGCGGCGAGCGACGTCTTTCAGCAGCGTCGGTCCCGGCTTCTCGCCGGTCCCCAGCGCCAGCATCAGCCTGACCCCGTAGCGTGACCGCGTTGAGAGCTTCATAGCGCGACCCTCACGATAGACGATATATGGGATCTCGACCTCATCGGGCCTCCGCCGCCCGTGCGAGGTCCTCGATGAGGTCGTCCGCGTCCTCGAGCCCCACGGAAAGTCGGATGAGCGTGTCGGTGATGCCCAGCGACTCGCGCGTCTCGACGGGGAGCGCGGCGTGCGACATTCGCGACGGGTACGAGAGAATCGACTCCACCCCGCCCAGCGATACCGCGACGGTCCAATACTGCACGTGCTTCATGATCGCGTGCGCGCGCGCGACGCTGTCCGTAGTGAACGAGACGACCGCGCCGAAGCCCGTGGCCTGGCGCTTGAGGATGTCATGCCCCGGATGTTCCGGCAGGCCGGGATAATACACTGATGTCGCCCAACGTTGATCCGCGAGCCAGCGGGCGATCCGCATCGCGCCCTCGGCCTGTAGGGTCATGCGCGCGCGCAGGGTCTTGATCCCGCGCAGGAGCAGCCACGAGTTCTCGGGCGAGAGCACCCCGCCCGTCGTCGCCTGCACGCGGTACACCTGTTCGCCGAGCTCGCGCGATTTCGTGATCACCGCGCCGGCGAGGAGGTCGCTGTGCCCGCCGAGGAACTTCGTCGCGCTGTGGACGCTCATGTCGATGCCGAAGTCAAGCGGCCGGAAGAAGTAGGGCGTGAGAAAGGTGTTGTCGAGAATGGTGATGCATCCGCGCGCCCGCGCGATCGCCGCCATCGCCTCGAAGTCGATGATCTTCAGCAGGGGATTGGACGGGCTTTCGAGGAACAGGACGCGCGTGTTCGGACGAATGGCGTGCTCCACCTCGCGCGGGTCGGAGGTGTCCGCGAAGGTGTGCTCGATGCCGAAACGGTCGAGGTAGTCCGTGAGCAGGCGGTACGAGCCGCCGTAGATGTCGCGCGTCGCGACGATGTGGTCTCCCGCCGAGAGCACCGCGGTGAGGGCGGCGGTGATCGCCGCGACGCCGGATGCGAAGGCATAAGCGCGCGCGCCTCCCTCGAGCATGGCGAGCGTCTCCTCGAGCGCGCGGCGCGTAGGATTGCCCGCGCGCGAGTACACGTACCCCGGCGCCTCGTCGATGTTCTTCTGGTGATAGGTCGACGCAGGGTATATGGGAATGCTGAGCGCCCCGGTGTACGGATCGCGGTCGGCCGCGCCGTGCAGGATCTTCGTGTCGTACTTCATGCGCCGATCTCCTCGAAGAGCGCGCTCGAGAGATAGCGCTCCCCGGCGTCGGGGAGGATCACCACGATGGTCTTTCCCGCGCTCTCGGGCCGCGCCGCGATTTTCACCGCGGCTGCCATGGCCGCGCCGCTGGAGATCCCGACGGTGATTCCCTCCTCGAGGTGCAATCGCCGCGCCATCTCGATCGCCTCGTCGTTCGTTACCGTGGCGATCTCGTCCACGAGGTCGAGGTCAAGGATGTCCGGCTTGAAGCCCGCGCCGATCCCCTGGATCTTGTGGGGGCCGGGCTTCGGCGTTGCTCCCGCCTTGAGCGCGGTGAGCACCGGCGAGTCCGCGGGCTCCACGGCCACGGATCGGACCGCCGCGCGCTTCTCCTGTTTCAGATAACGGCTCACGCCGGTGATGGTGCCGCCGGTCCCCACGCCGGCGACGAAGAAGTCGATCGATCCGTCGGTGTCGTTCCATATCTCGGGCCCGGTGGTCGTGAAGTGGATCTCCGGGTTGGCCGGGTTCTTGAACTGCTGCGGCATGAAATGCTTCTTCGGATCGCTCGCGACGATCTCCTCGGCTTTAGCAATCGCGCCGGGCATGCCCTTCGCGCCCTCGGTCAGGATGAGCTCGGCGCCGAAGGCCTTGAGCATCTTGCGCCGCTCGATGGACATGGTCTCCGGCATGGTGAGGACGAGCGGGTACTGCCGCGCGGCGCACACGTACGCGAGCGCGATCCCGGTGTTGCCGCTCGTGGGCTCGACGACCGTCACGTCGCGCCGTCCCGGCGTGAGGATGCCGTCGCGCTCGGCCGCCCATATCAGCGCGGCGCCGAGCCGGCACTTGACCGAGTAGGCGGGATTGCGTCCCTCGATCTTCGCCAGGATCGTTCCCGGCAGCCCCGCGGCGATCCGGTTGATGCGGACCAGCGGCGTGTTTCCGATGCTTGTGCTGTTGTCGTCGTATATGCGTGCCATGTTCGTCACCTCGTATCGTGTGTGATGATGCCGCACCCGCGATTTACGCGGATGCCTTCGCGAGCGCCTGGTCGATGTCGGCGATGATGTCGTCGATGTGCTCGATCCCGATCGACAGCCGGATGAAGTCGGGCGTGACGCCGGTCGCGCGCTGCTCCTCCGGCGAGAGCTGCTGGTGCGTGGTGCTCGCCGGGTGAATCGCGAGCGTTTTCGCGTCGCCGATGTTCGCCAGGTGCGACACCAGCTCGAGCGCGTTGATAAAGCGCTTCGCCGCCTCGGTCCCGCCCTTGATGCCGAAGCCCAGGATCGCCCCGGCGCCCTTCGGAAGATACTTCTTCGCACGCGCATTGTTCGCGCTGGAGGCGAGACCGGGATAGAGAACCCAATCGACCGCCGCGTGGTTTTCGAGATGGCGCGCGACGGCCAGCGCGTTCTCGGAGTGCCGCGGCATGCGCAGATGCAGCGTCTCCAGTCCCTGCAGGAAGAGGAACGAGTTGAACGGCGAGAGCGCCGGCCCCATGTCGCGAAGCAGCGTCACGCGCGCCTTTAGGATGTAGGCGATGTTGCCGATCGGCGCGAGGGCCTCGACGAACCTCAGGCCGTGATAGCTCGGGTCCGGATCGGCGATGAGCGGGAATGTGCCGTTGGTCCAATCGAACGTTCCCGAATCGACAATCACCCCGCCCAGCGACGTGCCGTGGCCGCCGATGAACTTCGTGGCCGAGTAGACGATGATGTCCACGCCGTGGTCGAAGGGGCGCAGCAGGTACGGCGAAACCGTATTGTCCAGAATGAACGGGATGCCGCTC
Organism: Spirochaetota bacterium; assembly: GCA_029562645.1. GTDB lineage: Bacteria > Spirochaetota > UBA4802 > UBA4802 > JAKQUI01 > JAKQUI01. The sequence goes on along the minus strand of JAKQUI010000030.1, from coordinate 19,797 downwards.
GCATGCGCGATCCCGGCGATCCCTTCGAGATCGGCCACGTCCAGCTTGGGATTGCCGATGGATTCGGCGTACACCGCCTTCGTCTTCGGCGTGATGGCCTTCCGAAACGCATCGAGGTCGTTCGACGGCACGAAGCGCACCGTGATGCCGAACTTCTTCAGTGTGTAGTGGAACAGGGTGTAGGTCCCGCCGTAGAGGTTGTCGGCGGAAACGATCTCGTCGCCTGCCTGGGCGATATTGAGAATGGCCAGGGTGATGGCGGATTGACCGCTCGCGACGGCAAGCGCCCCGACGCCGCCCTCGATCGCCGCGATGCGCTTCTCGAAGACGTCGGTGGTGGGATTCATCAGCCGGGTGTAGATGTTTCCAAACGCCTTCAGTCCGAACAACTCGGCCGCGTGGTCGGCGTCCCGGAACTGGTACGAGGTCGTTTGATAGATCGGGACCGCGCGCGACCCGGTCGCCGGATCGGGCTCCTGGCCGCCGTGGAGCGCCAGCGTTTCGATCTTCAATTTCGCGTCGATTTTACTCATTGTTTCCTCCGGTCTGATGAAATACTACCAATACTAGCGAATTAGTAGTAAATAAATATTGCACATTGTTTTTGTCAAGAGAAAAGTGAATTTTTTCCGAAATGCGGGAAAAAGTATCCGATGTGAAAATGGTTACAGTAGTGCCTTGGTGTTTACTTTTGTGTGAAAAAGGGGGGTCAGAGCCTATGTAGATTTCCCGGATGTAGCTCCAAGAGGGTCAGAGCCCCAAAAAAATCAGTTTGTATGACGATGATGTAGTACACTGGCATCCTGAATTCACCCAGAAAAAGTAGGTTGTATATCGATAGAATGATGATGAAAGGTATAGCCAAGAGGGCTCTGACCCCAATTTTAGTGACACTATCACTAGCAGTGTTCACATCCTGCCTCTCCGCTCCGGTTGATTTCGATGAGGCAACCTGGCGCAAGAGTATCGATGAAACCAAACCCGAACTGCTCTACGCTCCGCACAATCACGCCGGCCGCTTCCACAATCCCTGGGCGCGCATGCCCGAGACGGGCTTTCTCTCCGTCCTGCGTTGGCGGCTGTTCACGCGCGCAAGCACGGTCTATACCGACGAGGAGCGGGCCCATCTTCCGGCCTTCGTTCCGGATGCGCGCGCACGGATGGCGAAGCACGCCGATCGGGACTATATCCTCTGGATCGGGCACAACAGCTTCGCGGTGAAGATCGGCGATACGCTGTACGTGACCGACCCGATGCTTTCGAACCGGGCCGTCATCATCAAGCGGAAGGTGCCTCCGGCGATCACGGCCGCGGAGCTCGCTGCGGCCGCGCCGCGGATGGTCGTCATCATCACGCACAATCACCACGACCATCTGGATCTCGACACCGTTCGCGCCCTGCCGGAGAGCGCGCGTTTTATCGTTCCGCGTGGCGTTGGCGAGCTGATTCGAAAATACGGGAAGCGCGACATCGTCGAGCTGGACTGGTGGCGGGAGGCCGAGCTGGGCGCGGGCGTGCGGATCGCATGCGTCCCGGCGCAGCATTGGTCGCGCCGCATCGACCAGGGGACCAACCGTTCGCTGTGGGCGGGGTTCGTCCTCATCGCCCCGAAGACGAAAATCCTCTTCGCGGGCGACAGCGGCTATTTCGCGGGCTACCGTGAGATCGGCCGGAAGTTCCCGGGGATCGACTACGCCTTCATGCCCATCACCGCGTTCCACCCGCGCTGGTTCATGCATTATGCGCACATGAATGTCGATGAGGCGCTGCGCGCGTTCGATGAGACCGGCGCGCGCTACTTTATTCCCACGCAATGGGGAACCTTTCCGCTCGGCGAGGAGCCGGTGGGGTACGCCGCGCTCGCGCTCAAGCGTGCCATTGCCCGACGGGGGCTCGACCCGTCGCGATTCGTGGTGATGGACATCGGCGGCATCGAGCCCGTCCGCTCGTCCCGGCATAAAACGAATTGACAGGACCGTCCGGTCACGGTCTCCTTCGTTGATATGGCCGCCGATACGAACAACCTCTACGCATCGATGACGCACCGGACCGCCATGGTCCTCGGGAGCGCGGCGATGGAGCGCCTGGCGGCGGCGCGGGTGATCGTTGTCGGCGTGGGCGGCGTCGGGAGCTGGTGCGCGGAGGCGCTGGTGCGCTCCGGCCTTGTCCATCTCGCGCTCGTCGATTCCGACATCATCTGCCCCACCAACCTCAATCGCCAGTTGCAGGCAACGTCGCGCAACCTCGGAGAATCGAAGGTGCGGGAGATCCGCGAACGGCTGCTCTTGATCAATCCCGCCGCGGACATCGTCGCGCATCACCGCGTCTTCGACGAGACCACGGCCGATGATTTCGATCTGGCCGCGTTCGATTACGTCATCGACGCCATCGACAGCATCGCGAACAAGGCGCTCCTCATCGAGCGCTGCGTCGCGGCGGGCGTGACGGTCTTTTGCTCCATGGGGGCCGCCGCGAAAACCGATCCCACGCGCGTCAGGGTTGCGCCGCTTTCAAAGACGCATGGTGATCCGCTTGCGCGCGTCGTCCGGCGCCGCCTTCGCGCGCGCGGCGTCGGGCTCGACGTTTCCTGCGTTTTCAGCGACGAGCCGGCCGCTGATCCGGCGATCGAGACCATCTGCGGCACCGGCGGTTGCGAGTGCGTGCACGACCGCGACGCCTGGAACGAGTCCACCGGCGAAGAGGCGGCCGACTGGTGCGCGATGAAGAAGCGCGTGAACGGCGCGCTGGTGCACGTCACGGGCGTGTTCGGGTTTACGCTCGCGTCGATGGTGATACGCGACATCATGCGGCGGGCCGAGTGAGCGTCATGCCCGTTTTTCTGTTTGTAGTGTGGGTTTCGGGTGTCGCGGCGATCGCCGTGTATCAGCTTGTTTCGGCGATACGGCGAAACCGCCGGTTTACTCGTTGCTTCAAGGAGGTTGCCGATGCGTACGGGCTTACCTTCATCCGGGGAAGCCTGTTTTTCTTTCCGAAGGCATATGGATCGCATAACGGCTTTTCCATTATCGTCGAGAAAACGACGGAAGGAAAGCAGGAGTGCCTGCGCATAAAAGTGGCGCACGTCCGCGCGCTCGATCTGGACCTGTACATCCGCAAGGAGTCGCTCGGCTCGCGCCTGATGAACGCCGTGACCCGGTGCGATATCGTAACCGGCGATCGCGCGCTCGACGAGATGCTGTATTTTCACGCATCCCGGCCGGCGCATGTGGCCGCCTCGATGAATTTCGAAACGCGGAAACGCCTGGAAAAACTTTCACGGCAATGGGAGACCGTGTCCATTAAACAGGACGTGATGTTCGTCACGCGGCCGCTCGATCGCGCGGTCACGGCGTCGATGATTGTCGAGTGCGTGGATTCGCTCATGGCGATCGGCGCGGCGTTCGCCGACGATGGGCCCCTTCGCGCGCGTCTGATGCGAAACATCGAGCGCGACCCCGAACCGGAGGTGCGGATCGCAAACCTGCGCGCGCTGGCCGCCGCAGGGGCGCTCGACGACGAGGCGCGCTCGGTGCTGCGTCGATCGTGCGACGACGCGAATGCCGTCGTGCGCTTCGAGGCCGCGAGGCTGCTGGGCGAGGAGGGCTTCGCGCACTGCGAGGCGCTCCTCGCATCGCCCGGTTCCATCGACGATGCGCTGATGGCGGAGATCCTGCGGTATCTTCGAGACCGCGGCCGGCGCGTTCCCGCTGACGCGCTCATGGCGTGCTATCGGGGCGCCGCGCTCCTCGCGACGCAACTCGAGGTCCTTGCCGCGATGCGCGATGCCGCCGATCCGCGGCTGTGCGCGTTTCTCGTCGAGCGGCTTGCGAACGACGATTCCGACATCATCATCGCCGCGATGCAGGCCCTCGAGACTTGCGGCGATATTTCCGCGGTGGAGAAGATCTATGCGAAAGGAAAGGCCTCGCTCAATCCGTTCGTGCGCAGCGCCGCCAATCGCGCCATCGCGCAGATCCAGTCGCGCCTGGGCAAAGCGGACAAAGGGTGGCTCTCGCTCACAGAAACGGACGGGACCGACGGCGCCCTCAGCGTCGCCGACGGCGCCGGGGAGGGGGCGGTGAGCGTCGAGGTGTCGAAAAAAAACCGGAAGGGATAAACAACTCCTTTTAATCACGCGCACCAATCCAACCTCAACCTGGTCATAATGAAGAACGATGGACTGTCAACGCTCCCTCGCGTCGAGCGTGGAGAGGGTGTTGCGTTGTTATTCGTTTTTTGCGCTCGGGGAGGAATCCCGCAAAAATGCCATCGCCTCGTCCACGGTCGGGAAAAGGTCGAGCGGATACTGGTAGAGATGCTTGAGCTTGTAATAGGCGGGATTGTCCGTAACCACGACCACCGCGCCGCCGGATCGCCGCTTCTTCATGCGGTCCATGGCGACCATGAGGGCCCCCGCCGCCGAGTTGTCCATGCGCTTTAGGCCGGTTACGTCGATGATGACGGAATCGAAATCGAGCTCGACGAACGCCTTGTCGGTCCTCTCGAGCAGCGTCCCCACATTGTAGATGTCTACGGTTTCAGTTGAGATGGTGAGCACGAGCGTGCGTTCCCGAACCTCGTAGCGGAATATTCCCGATGGCATATCGGGACGCGGCTTGGATCTGCGTTCGTGCGTTTTATCGTCCATGGCTGTGTCTAATGATAGCCGTTTGATACGTGCTTTCACATCCGAAGGGTCAGAGCCCCAAGCGACAGGGGTCAGAGCCCCAAGCGAAGTTTTCCAGCCAACACGCTTTCGTCAATTTGATTTTCATCATACAGTATAAATATAGACTCATTGAATATAATAAGTATATATTTTGTGCACACTATCTTAAAAATATAAAAAAATCTAAAAAATATACATTTCACTATTGACGAAAGTCTAGCCGGTATGTTTATTTATAACAACTGTTCGATATAAATAAATCCAATTGTCATACTATTCTGGAGGAACAAATGCATAAACTCGAAAACATGAAACTCGATGCCATTATCGTCGGAACAGGTCCGGGTGGCGCCACGGTTGCGAAGGAGCTTGCGAAACGCGGCAAGCAGGTGCTCATGCTCGAGTGGGGGCCCGGCGGTCCGGTCAAGGGGAATATCATACAATACTTTTTCCAACAATGCTTTCCCGGAAAGGGAATGCTTATTACCAACAACTTTTTGGGGATGGTGCGCGGGATAACGACCGGCGGGAGCTCGCTGTTCTACTACGGGACATGTTTTCCGGTGCCGCACGATATGCTCAAGAAATACGGGATCGATGTGCGTCGCGAAGAGGAGGAGGCGCGCCGGGAGCTTCCCATCGCCACGCTCAAGGACGAGATGGTCACGCCGATGGCGCAGCGTATCATGGAGAGCGCCCAGGCGCTTGGGTATGCGTGGACCCCGCTCCAGAAGTTCATGTATCAGGATCGCTGGAGGCCGGGCATGAAATTCGGCTACTACGGCGACAAACACCGGGTGAAGTGGAGCGCGCGCATGCATGCGGAGGAGGCGGTCGCGATGGGCGCGGTGCTCCTGAACAAGGCGCGCGTGTCGAACATCATCCTCGACGGCAACCGGGCGACGGGCGTCGAATTTAAAATGAAGGGTAGATCGTACAAGGCCTTCGCGCCGAAGGTCATCGTCGCCGCGGGCGGCATCGGGTCGCCGGTGATCCTCCGAAAAATGGGCCTGAAGAATGTCGGGTATAATTTCTTCTACGATCCGCTCATCACCGTCTGCGGGAAGGTCGATGATGTTCGCAAGCGCATCGACGAGATCCCGATGACCGCGGGCGTGCACTTCCCCGAGGACGGTATCGTCATGACGGACATGGCGATCCCCACCCTTATCGACAAGGCCTTCACGGCGCAGGTGCTTCGCTTCTGGCGGCTCTTCGAGACGCGCAAAACGCTGCGCATCATGATCAAGGTGCGCGACGATCTCGCCGGACGCCTCACCGATTCCGGCGGCGTGCGCAAGAAGCTCACGCAGGCCGACCGCGACAAGCTCATGAAGGGATACGACATCGCGAAGCGCATCCTCGAGAAGGCCGGGGCGAAGGGCATCTATAAAACCTGGTACCTCGCCGCGCACCCGGGCGGCACCGTGAAGATGGGAGAGTTCCTCGACGCCAACCTCAAGGTGAAGAACTACGAGAACCTGTTCGTATGCGATTGCTCGGTGATCCCCGAACCGTGGGGCCTGCCGCCCGCGCTCACGCTGGTGTGCCTGGGCAAGCGCCTTGCGAAGCATCTCGCGGGCGAGAAGACCGGCGCGAACGCCGCTGCGCCGTCGAAGGCGAAGCCTGCGAAGAACAAGAGGAAAAAGGCGGGGCGGCGATAACCGCGCCTCACCGACAGGAGATGACGCATCATGCCTAAGCTGGTCGATCACGACGAATACCGAAGGGAGCTCCTCGAGAAGTGCTTCTCCATCTTCACGCGGAAGGGGTTTTCGGGCGTCACCATGCGCGAGATCGCCAAGGAGATCGGCGTATCCACCGGCACGCTCTATCATTACTTCCCCACGAAGGAGAGCATCATGGAGCACATGTTCTCCTACGTGCAGGAAACGAACGTGAACGCCTTCACCACGATCACGGAAACGCTCGATTCGGTTCCGGAGAAGCTCGATCTGTTCGTGGAGAAATGGAAGGAGTTCGGCGCCTTCTATCAGAGCATGATGCTGCTCGCGATCGACGTTCTCCGGAACATGTCGTCCGAGGACTCGGAAAAGATATTCACGAATTTTTCGAACCACTACACCGGCGCCATGGCCCGCGAACTGCACGTCTCGGAGGACGAGGCGCGTGCGCTCTTCATTTATCTTTTGGGGATCATCCTGCACAGCCTGCTCACCCCGCGGTTCATGCCCTACGAGCGGCAGATCGACATCCTCAAGGGCATGCTGGAAAAGATGCTTCCGGGGGATGCCGGATTTTCCGGCGCGGGACCCGGCGGCTTGGTCGGAAGCTTTCTCGATAAATGCACGACGGCCGCTCCCGATAACAAGGAACCACGCTGAATGCGAACAGGAGGAACGCGCGATGAATGACAGCCTTCACACGCCCGCGCCGCAGGACACCCCGGAACTCACGGCATCGCTCGCCCGCGCGCTGGTGCGCACGAGCGGATTCCGCGCGATCATCCGCGCGCTGGTGCCGGAGGTGCTGGACGCCTGGGCCGGTTCGAGCCGAAGCCGCAGGGCGCTTGCCCGGCTGATCGGCCGCGACATCCTGAAGAGCTTCGACGCGGCTGGCGACGATGCGGGCCGCGACGCGATGGCCGATATCATGCAACGTCCCGATATCGCCCGGCGACTCGGGGAGCTTCTGCCGGAGGCGCTCAACGCCGCGATCGACACCGCGGCCGCTGCGATCGACGGGATCGCGTCGCTTCCCCCACGGGAGGCCTCCGGCGTCGCGCGCGCCGTCGCGGAGACGGTCGACGCGAAGCGGGCCGGGGAGATCGTAACGGGCCTTGTGCGGTGCGTCGCGCGCGTTCACGAGGATGATCCGACCTTTTTCTCGAAGGCGCTCCAGCCGTGCTTCCGGTCGTGGATCGAGGGGATCGATTTTGGCGAGGTGAAGGAGACCGTCGATCGGTCGTCGGACGATATCGCCGCGACGGTCGCGATGGCGAACCGCGAGCTCTGGCGATACCCGGCGAAGGTCATCTGCCTGCTTTCGCTCATTCCCTCGATCGTCGCCATTCTTGCGCGGTCCGCGACCGAGACGGTGAAGCCGCTCAATGAGCTCGCGCCCGACCTTTTGACCGACGTGGTGCTCTCGTTCGTTCGCGAGATCGACGGCGCGCACGTGGGCGCACTGATAAACGAGATCTCGGAACTGGTGCGCAAGATCCATACGGGTAGCGCACTCATCGGCGATGCCGGGAACCCGCTCCTGCCGCAGACGGTCGCCGCGCTCGCCGGTTCCACGCTCGACGCGGTCGACGTGCACAAGCTCGTGCGGGCCCGGTCGCTCATTCGCGACCTGGGCGAGACGACGTTCGACGCCGTCCTCGAGAAGATCGAACAGCGCCCCGAGCTTGCGCGCGAGCTCTTCTTCGGTCATTTCACGGCGCTTGCGGCGTTCGCACGCCGGTGGGCAGCGAAAACCGAGGCCGTCGAGCGGCTCTTCGACGACGATGCGCTCGCCGCCGAGTTCGCCCGCGGGTTGCATGAGCTCGACATGCAGGAGCTGGCGGCGACCGCCGGGCGCTTCTGCGCGCTGCTCAACCGCATCCACGGGAGTTCGCCGGGCGTTGTGCGCGATCTGCTGTCGCAGTTTTTCGGTTCGCTCGACGGCTACGAGGCGCGCGAGACGGCCGAATGGCTCATGGCCGATATCGTGGAATCCATAAAGCCGATTGCGCCCGAGGTGCTGCCGCCGGTGCTCAACGGCATCGCGGACCTCATCACCCCCGACGACGGGCGGTCGGATGAACTCGCACGATCCGTCGCGCGCCTGCGCGACGCCATTCTGGGGGCGGAGGTGAAATCGAAATGAAGGAATTCATGGAAGCCGCGACCGTCCTGAACAATCGGCGTGTCGGGGAGTGGAAGGCGCAGGGCGGCCGCGTGGTCGGATACACCTGTTCCTACGTGCCCGACGAGCTCTTTCACGCGGCGGGGATTCTGCCGTACCGCATTCGCGGGATCGGCGCTTCGGAGACGACCATCGGGGACACCTACTTCGGTCCGTTCATCTGCAGCCTGCCCAAGTGCATGCTCCAGCTCGCCGGCGAGGGCAAGTTCGATTTCCTCGACGGCGCGATCATCACCCCGGGCTGCGATTCGATGCGGCGTCTCGACGAGTGCTGGCGCAAGGCCGGCGACGACAATCCCGGCGTGCTCCCGAAGTTCTTTTTCCACTTCGGCGTTCCGCACAAGTATTCCGATTACACCATCGCCTGGTTTACGGTCGAGATACAACGGCTGAAGGCAGCGGTCGAGGGGCACTTCGGCGTCGTGATCACCGACGAGAAGCTCGCCGCCTCGATCCGGCTGTTCAATCGAGGACGCGATCTCTTGGAGGCGTTTGACGCCTTCCGGACGGCGGAGGATCCGCCCATCGGCGGGGCCGATGCGCTCGCCGTGATCATGGCCGGCACCACGATGCCGCGGGAGCGCTACACGGAGCTCCTGGAGGGGCTCGTCGGCGGGCTGGGACGATCCGCATCGCGCATAACGGGAAAGGCGCGGCTGATGCTCGTGGGAAGCGCGAACGACGACGTCGAGCTCGTGTGCGCGATCGAGGGCGCGAGCGCGATCGTGGTCGCCGACAACCTGTGCTTCGGGTCGCGCTTTCATGCCGACCGCGTCTCCGAGGACGGGGACCCGATCGAGGCGCTGGCGCGGCGCTATCTTGCCAAAAACGAGTGTCCCCGCGTATACGGCGAGTACAAGGCGCGCCTGGCGACCCTGCGGCACAAGGCGGAGCAGGCGCGGGTCGACGGGGTGGTGCTGCAGAACATCCGCTTCTGCGACCTGCACGGATCCGAGAACGGCCTCTTCGAGCGCGATCTCGAGGCCGCAGGGATCCCCTGCATCCGGCTCGAGCGCGAGTATGGGCCGCTCGTCGAAACCGGACGGATGAAGATGCGCATCGACGCGTTTATCGAGCGAATACGCCAGCGGAGGAAAACGGCATGAGACCGGAAACCCGGGAATATCAATTCGACTGGATGCTGTGGAGCTGCTTCTCGGCGGCCTCGAAGCTGAACGCCGGCACCCCGAAGGAATACCGCCGGATGCTGGAGTACATCCCCTCATTCCGGGGCGTGGTGGAGACGGTGCTGGACGCGGGCGAGCCGGGACAGCGCTTCATCGAGATCTGCGCGACCTACCTCGACAACGTCATCAACGCGAAATCGCGCGGGCAAAAGACCGCCATCACAACCTTCTGCTTTTCGCCGGCCATCTTCTACGCGATGGACATCATGCCCATCTGCCTCGAGGTGATATCGGTGATGATGACCTTCACCTACAAGCGCGGCACCACGGAATTCCTGGACTACTGCAACGAGGCCGGCTACACCGAGACCTCCTGCTCGTCGCAGCGGGGGAGCATCGGGGCCTACCTTGCGGGACTCGGCGCGGAGATCGACATGATCGTGACCGACACGCCGGGCGTGTGCGACACCAACGCGAACGCGTTCGCCTTCGCGGCGGCCTACCTGGACAAGCCCTTCTTTCAGCTCGACATGCCGCCCGACCTCACGGGCGAGCGCTCCAACGAATATCACCGCGCGGACTACACGGCGCTCATCTCGTTTCTTGAGCAGCACAGCGGGAAGCGGCTCGACCTCGAACGGCTGCGGGAAAAATTGATCGAGGTGCAGAAGCAGGACGAGATGATCGCCGAGCTCGAGGAGCTGGCGCGCATGGTCCCCAATCCGCTTCCCGTCGTGTACAACTTCATGGTCTATGCGTCGCGCTTTCTCTTCGCCGGGATGCCCGAGTGCACGCGGACGCTCGAATCGCTCCTCGCGCTGGCGCGACAGAACGCCGCCGAGGGGAAGTCGGGGATCTCCGGCGGCGCGGAGCGCCTGCGATCATACTTTTGCTACATAGACCACTACGTGCAGAATCTCAAGCTCTGGCAAATGCTCGATGCGAACGGGATCTGCTACCAGGGGAACATCCTCTCGCGCTCGTGGGCGTCCAATGCGCCGCATGTGCGCGAGTTCGGGACGCAGGAGGCGGCCTACACGCTCGACACCGCGAACCTCGACGGGCTCATCGACACCATGGCCATGCTCAACTCGCGCATGCCCATGATCAAATCGATACGCGGTCCCTACGATGCGCCCAACATGTGGCTCCAGGACACGCTCTCGCTGGCGACGATGTACAACGTCGACTTCATCGTCTACAACGGCACGCCGGGATGCCGGAACACCTGGGGCATGGTGAAGCTGTTGGCGCGCGACACCGAGAAGGCGGGCTTTCCGACGTTCATCATGTACGCCGACGCCTTCGACGAGCGCGTCCAGTCGTGGGAGACGACGCGGGACCGTTTCATGGAATTTCTCAACGTGCGGAGGCTGCTATGACCTGTGTTGCGGGATGCGACGTGGGATCGCTCACGTCCAAGGCGGTGATCATGGACGGCGACCGGATCGTACAGTCGGTCATCATGAAATCGAAGGCGAAGCCGTGGGAGTCGGCCGACGAGGTGATGCGGCAGGCGCTCGAGAAGGCGGGCATGTCGATGGGCGATCTCGCCTACTGCGTGGGCACCGGCTACGGGCGCGACAAGATGACCTTCATCAACGAGGCCGTCTCCGAGATCGCCTGCCACGGCAAGGGGGCGCAGTGGCTTGTCCCCACGGCGCGGACCGTCATCGACATCGGCGGGCAGGACTGCAAGGCCGTGAAGCTCGATGATGCGGGAAACATGGTGAAGTTCATCACCAACGACAAGTGCGCCTCGGGCACCGGCCGCTTTCTCGAGGTGATGGCGAAGGTGCTGGGCGTGGAGCTCGCGGACCTCGGGGCGCTCTCGGCGAAATCGAAGAGTCCCGTCACCCTCGCCTCGGCCTGCACGGTCTGGGCGCAGGCGGACGTGATCCAGCACCTGAACGACACGGTGCCGCTCGAGGACATCGCCGCCGGCGTGAACGCCGCGATGGCAAGCCGCATGGCGGTGCTGGCGAACAATATCGGCGTTGCGCGCGACGTGTGCATGACCGGCGGCGTGGCAAAAAACGAGGGCGTGGTCGCGTCGCTGGAAAAGGCGCTGGGCGTGCGCATCAAGCGGATCCGGAAATCCGATCCGCAGCTCGCCGGCGCCATCGGCGCGGCGCTGTTTGCGAAGGAAAAAGTGGACGGAGGCATGCGATGATAGCGGCCGGATGCGACGTGGGCTCCCTTACCGCGAAGGCGGTGATCCTGAAGGACGGCGCGATCGCCGCGCGCGAGGTGATGCGGGCCGCCGCCTCGCCGGAGCGCTCGGCCCGTGAGGTGATGGAGCGCGCCGTCGCGCATGCGGGCGTCTCGATGGCGGACATCGCGCGCTGCGTGGGCACGGGCTACGGGCGCAAGCACATCGATTTCGTGCAGTCGATGGAGTCGGAGATCGCGTGCCATGCGCGCGGCGCGGTGTGGCAGGTCCCCTCGGCCCGCACGGTGGTGGACATCGGCGGGCAGGACGCGAAGGCCATTCGCATCGACGAAACGGGGAACGTCGAGCGCTATGCGTACAATGACAAGTGCGCGTCGGGCACGGGACGCTTCCTGGAGATCATCGCCGACGCGCTGGAGATCCCCCTCGATGAGATGGGGGCCGTTTCGCAGAAGTCGACGGAGCAGCTGACCCTCTCGAATCAATGCGTCGTGTTCGCCGAGACAGAGATCATCTCGCTGGTGAGCGAGGGGCGGGAGATCGCGGACATCGTGAGCGCGCTGCATCGCGCGGTCGCCAACCGCGCGGCGTCGCTCGCGCGCGGCATCGGCGTGGCCGGAGACGCCGTGATGACGGGGGGCGTCGCGAAGAACGCCGGGATGTTTCTCGCGCTCGAGCGGGCCCTCGGCGTCCCGCTGAAGAGCGTCCCCGATCCGCAGATCAACGGGGCGCTGGGCGCGGCGCTCTTCGCGCAGGACGCGCTGGCGAAATGAACCTCTTCGACGACAGCGTCGGCCGGCTCCGGACCTTCCTCGAGCGGAAACAGTCCGCCGGAGAATTGCGCACAACGCAACTTCCCGCGACGACGGGCTGGCCCGCGGGGGAGCGGGGCAACATCGTCCTGGCCGCCGATACGGGCGTCGAGCTCGGGAACCCGCGGGTGGAATCGGCCTCGTTCATGGTGTGGACGGAAGCGGCGGATGCGGTCCGGGACGGCGCGGTGCATGTCGTCGGTCCCGACCTTGCGGAGTCGGCGGGCCGGAGCCTTCCGTTCGGCAAGGCGGTGATTCTGCGTGTGGACGGCATGAACGAGGAGAACTGCTACGAGCGCCACCGGGCGCTTGAACTGATACGGTACCGACTCAACCTGAAGGGATACATGATGCGCGCGGTCTCGCAGTATCTGCGCGAGTGGAGCCGGGTGAGCGTCGAGGCGATCGACGGCGGTTTTTCGTTCGCGACGCTCGCCGGGACGCTCCATTCGATGTACCGCGCGGTCGAGTACGTATCGGCCGTCGAGTTCGTCTTCGTCACCTCGTCGCCGGAGGACGTGCGCGCGCTCGGCGAGACGGGCGCGCGCGTCGAGCGCCTCATCGGCGCGATGAACAAGATGGCGCAGGAGATGTCCTTCGACTGCGGCGTCTGCGATTATACCGACGTGTGTTCCGAGGTGGAGGACCTGCGCAGCATGAGAAAGAACGCGGCCGAAGGAGGGGCGCATGCAACGAGGCACTGAGGGACGGACGCAGGCGATCATCGCCCTGTGCGGGAAGGGCGGCGTCGGGAAGACGGCCCTCTCCGCGTCGATTATCCGGGCGCTCGTGCGCGATCCGGAAAAGCGGGTGCTCGCGATCGACGCCGATCCAGCCGTGGGGCTCGCCACGGCGCTTGCGATCGAGGTGCGCCGGACCGTCGACGAGGTGCGCACCGATTTCATCGAGCTGGTGAAACAGCGCGCGGCGGGCGACAAGGAACGCGTGCTCTCCCTCCTCGACTACGAGATGCTGGGCGCGCTGCACGAAGCGGGCGCCCTCGCCTTCATGGCCATCGGCCGCCCGGAAACGGAGGGCTGCTACTGCCAGGTGAACGACATGCTCAAGGACATCATCGCCTCAATCGCGGGCAACTTCGATTACGTGGTCATCGACGCCGAGGCGGGCGTGGAGCAGGTGAACCGGCGCGTCCTGGAACGCGTGACCCATCTGGTGCTGGTGAGCGACCTCTCGGCCAAGGGGCTGCGCGTCGCGGAGACCATTCATGATGTCGCGCATAACGCGATCGGGTTCGAGCGCGCCGGGCTCATCGTCAATCGCCTGCGCGACGGCGCGGAACTCGACGCCGTGCCGCTGCCGGCGTCACTTCCGTTCCTCGGGGCCGTCCCCGAGGACGAGTGCATCCGCCGCGCCGACATCGAGGCGCGCAGCTTTCTCGACCTTCCCGACGCGCCGGCCTTTGCGGCGCTCGCGGAGTGCCTCGATAAACTGGGGATCGACGCGGGCGGCCGGGCCGCCTGCACGGCCGGGAGGCACAGCGCATGACGGCACCCATGACCGGGCTCGCGGGACTCTGCGCGGATGTGCGCAATGAATTGATCGAGGAGGCGATGGGGCGCGGGATGATCCCGCTGGGCTACACCTGCAGCATGGTGCCCCGCGCGCTCCTTGCCGTCGGAACGCTCTTCCCGGTGCGGATGCGCGCGCCCGGCGTCGCGGGCACGGAGTGTGCGGACGTGTACCTGAGCAGCGTGATCTGCTCGTACAGCCGCAGCCTGCTCGAGTTCGCTCTGGACGGGCGCTATGATTTTCTGGGCGGATGGGTCTTCGTCGCCTGCTGCGACCACCTGCGCCGCCTGTGCGACAATTTGGAATACAATGCGAAACCGGATTTCAGCCATACCCTCGATATTCCGCACCGGGGAGGGCCGGCGGCGCTGGAATGGACCGTCGAGGAGCTGCGGAGGCTCGCGCGGGCGATCGAACGGCATTTCGACGTGGACATGGGCGACGACGCGGTCCGCGCGGCCATGGTCGCGGAAGGCGAGCTCGTCGATGCGCTCCGGGAGCTCGGGGCGCTCCGCAAAAAACCGCAGCCGCCCTTTTCGGGGACCGACTATCATCGCGTGTTGATGGCGGCGCAGAGTGCTCCCCCGGCGCGCGCCCTGGAGCTGGTGCGCGAGTTCCGCGAGGCCATGGGCGACGCTTCCGATACGGCCCCCTACCGCGCCCGCTTCCTCCTCGTGGGGGGCTCGCTGGATGATCCGGCCTACACGGCGGTCATCGAATCCCAGGGCGGCCTCGTCGTGGCCGACCGCTACTGCACGGGATCGTATCCGTGGCTCGATCCCGTCGACGCGGGCGGGGACCCGTTCGTCGCCCTGGCGCGCCAGGTGCTCGACGGGAACCGCTGCCCGCGCATGATGGAGGGTTTCGCGCAACGCGTCAACTATATCGTCGATCTCGCCCGCGAGTACGCGGCCGACGGCGTCATCATACAGTCGATAAAGTTTTGCGATACGTGGGGCGTCGAGGCGAGCGCCCTGGTGACCGCACTGCGCGAGGCGGGCGTGCCGGTCCTGCGCCTGGAGCGGGAGTACCGCCAGAGCGGGGAGGGGCAGCTCCGGACGCGGGTGCAGGCGTTTATTGAAAGCATGGGGAAATGACATGGGCACTCCGGGAATCGCCGATTATGCCGTAACCTCGAAATACAAGCTCCTCAACCTCGCCGTCATTGCGCTCATGGGTCTTCGGAACGGTCCCTACGACATGGTGCGCGACCTGCGGCGCTATCCGTGGCTGTGGCACCTGCTCAAGGTGAACCGCCTCATCGACAAGCTCACCGCCGGGCGCACCGGGAATTACCGCGAGGCGATCTCGATCATCGTCCACGGCGTCACCAAGGAGGTGGTCGATCTTCTGGACGGGATCTACTTCCGGCAGGACCGGCTCGTGCTCCACGAGGACATGGTGCCGCCGGAGATCCTGCGCGCCATGGGGCTCTCGCCGTGGATGCCCGAGGTGCTCGGGATCCTTCTGCCCATGCTCGAGCCCTCCGCGATGGAGGAGTACATCGACGTCGCGGAGAACGAGGGCGTGCCGGCCGACGTGTGCAGCCTGCCCAAGGCGGTGATCGGTACGGCGTTGCGCGACATGCTACCGCCCGCGCGCGCGGTGGTCACCTCCAATCTCCCCTGCGACGGCGGGATGACCTCGTACCTCTACGTGGAGAAGATGACCGCGGCCCCGACCTTCCGGCTGGACATCCCCTTCAATTTCAAGGACGAGCGCGCGGACGCCTATTTCGCGAACGAGCTCCGGCGGATGATCGCCTGGCTCGAGGAGCATACGCCCGGCCGCATCGACTGGGACCGCCTGAAGGAGATCTGCGAGGAGCGCAACCGCATGGTGGAGCAGGAGCTGGAGCTGTGGGACATGATCGCACTCCGGCCGGCGCCGCTGGCGGCCGAGGCCGTGTTCCTGGGGCATCTCTGGTTCATGAACGTGTGCTCCGGGGTGCCGGCGGCCACCGAGGTGTTCCGCCGGCTCGTGGAACTCGCGAAAGAGAACCTCGCGCGCGGGGTGGCGGCGTGTCCCGACGAGCGGTACCGAACGCTCCTGTGGAACCCGCCCACCATGCACTTCATCGACCTGTTCACCTGGGCCGAGCGCGCCTACGGCGTGACCTGCATCATGGACAGCATGAGCTTCAACCGGCTGCCCTTCATCGACACCTCGAGCGAGGAGTCGATGCTGCGCGGGATCGGGCGAAACATCATGAACGGGCCGATGGCGCGGCATACGCGCGGGCCCATGGCGAACTACTTCGACGACATGTTCCACATCATCAAGCGCTTCGATATCGACATGCTGTGGATGGCGGGGCACATCGGCTGCAAGAACACGCAGGCGCTCAACGCCATCATGCGCGAGAAGTGCCGCGACGTGGGCGTGCCGGTGCTCATCATCGACTACGATCTTTCGGACACGCGCATCGTGCCCCGGGAGGGCATCATGACGCAGGTCGACAGCTTTATGGAGAACGTGATGCATGCGAAGCGGCGCGCGTGACCTCACCTCACCCGCCCTCCGGGCCGCCCTCTTCCGTAGGAGAGGGCTTCGGTGGATACGCCCCTTTCTAAATACTCCCCCTTCTCCTATGGGAGAAAGGGGCCGGGGGGATGAGGTTGAGGGCGCGACCATCTTTAAATGAAAGTAATAGGTACAAACAATGAAAAAGAAATTTTTCGCGGGGTGCGACATCGGATCAACCACCGGCAAGGCGGTGATCATCGACGAGAACGGCGTGGTCGCCTCGTCGATCGTGCCGCGCGAGGTCGATCCCGAGGAGACGGCGCATCTCGCGCTCGCCGAGGCGTTCAAGGCCATCCCCGATGTGAACACGCACTCGGACCTCGCCTATCTCGTGGGCACCGGCTATGGGCGCAGTGAAATCCCCTTCGCGAATGAAAACGTCTCGGAGATCAGCTGTCACGCGATGGGCGCGTATTACTGCGATCCCGCCATCAAGACCATCGTAGACATCGGCGGTCAGGACGTGAAGGGCATCGCCGTCAACGGCGACGGCAGCGTGAAGGACTTCGCCATGAACGACAAGTGCGCGGCCGGGACCGGGCGCTTCTTCGAGGCCATGGCCCGCATCTTCCGCATGGAGCTCTCCGAGTTCTCGGACCTCTCGCTCGCGTCGAAGCGGGCCATTCCCGTGACGGCGCAGTGCAGCGTCTTCGCCGAGACCGAGGTGATCAGCCTCCTCGCGCAGAAAAACCCGCCCGCCGATATCGCCGCCGGCGTGCAGGGGGCCGTCGCCAAGCGCTGCTTCACGCTCCTCAAGCGCGTGGGCGTACACCCGACGGTGACCATCACCGGCGGGTGCGCGAAAAATCGCGGCCTGGTCCGCGAGCTCGAGCGGGTGCTGCGCGTCGAGATGGCGTCGCTGTCAGTGGACCCGCAGATCATCGGCGCGCTTGGCGCCGCGGTGTACGCGAAAAAAAAGGCGCGGGGCTGATTCCGCTTCGCGTCGTTTCGTACGCCGTACCCCGATTCGCGCTCCGTGCGGCATCACCATTTTCCTGTTGACGTTCCCGCCGCGGTATGCCACCATCACGATAATTGTTCAATAACAACCTCATCCGCGGGTCCGTCGAGCGCGTATGGGTTTCCTGCCTACGCTTGGCGCTGCGGCATCCTGTTGGATGTCTGCTCACGGGCGGGAATGGGTGAGCGAATAGTGAATTGCTGGTGATCCTTCTTCTTCGGGAAACGGCATTGTGTACAGCTTGATGCGTTACTGCATGTATGACATTCTATCGCAATGAGCGTGCAGCTGTTCATCGAGATGTGTACATCGAGTATAATCGAGGGGAAGGTGGGACAAAAATGATCAAAATAATTAAGAGCCTGTTTCAGTATGTGTATTGCCAATAGCACCGAATGTGACGGTAGGATGTCACAGCGAGTAAGCGACCCGGTTTGGTTGCCGGAGCCGCGAATACATGGATGTATTGTTCGCGGCGGAGCGAGCTTACATCCTACCATCACATTCGACTCCCTATGTGAATAGGTTAAAATAATGAGCGGGTATTTGCCATGAAAAAGCATTCCATCGTCGCCCTAATCGGGTGTATCATCTTTCTCGTCGGCTGCAAAACCAGTTATGAATACATCATCACCGGGAAGCAGTATCCGCCGCTTAAAAAAGACGACCCGGTCAAGATGGTCTTCCTCGAAGACAAAGGGCGCTACGAGGAGCTGGGCATCGTCGAGGTGACTGGGAAGACGCTCATGAAGCGCGTTGACGCCGCGGTCGACGTTGCGCGCAAGCAGGGCGGCGATGTGCTCATGATAAAGGGAGTGCGCGACGAGAAGGCGATGGAGGAGCTACGATCGCAGGAGGACCCGTCCCGGCCGCTCAAGCAATCATTTCTCGTGCTGCGCACCCGGCCGGACGACCCGAATGAGCGCTTGGACGACGAGGACGCGCCCGCCGTCCGTTCCGGCGGCCCCAAAAAGTCCGTGAAAGCGCCGTCGATCCGTACGGGCGTGGACGACGAGGGCGCGCTCGACGAAGCCGATCCCTCCGGCCTCAAGCGGGCGACCTGGCGACTGCTGGTGGAAGAGTTCGAGATGCTGCGCGGCGAGCGCTTCCGGGCGTCCATGTATCCGCTCGCCTCATCGCGGAAGATACCACCTTCGATCGATTATCACGCGGATGGCGCGAAGCGACTCATCACCATGGCCACGCGGGGCCGTCGCCATTTCGCATATCTCATCGTGCCAAAAAAGATGGAGCAGCGCATCATGCGCGCGAAGCGCTTCAAGCGGTCGTTCGAATTCGTGTATACGCCCGTTGACGTGTATCGCAGGGGAGGGAAAACATACCCCGTGTTGGAGTTTGTTCGTGAGATCGAAGGCGCAGGGAGCAAGTAAGGTGAGTCGTCAGGCGGTGCGGTTTTTCGGGTGAAAGCAGTATGTTGCATTAGCAGGGTAGATAGTTTGGGCACCCTATTAACCCACTACAGCATATCCGAAATTCGCTTTCATGACCGTATTCAATTCGTAAACGAATTACGGGTATCACGACTCTGTGGTATAAATTGCGAAAGTATTTTCTTTTATGAATGAGTTAGACGAAAAACCGCGCCAGACTTTTGGTAAAAAATATGATAGATTTGGATAAACAATTTCTTAATCCCGCCCCCAAGACGCCCGCCGTCCGTGGCGGGCGAAGAAAAAAGAAAAAAGAGGTTAAAGAATGAAGCTTTTAGAAACGCTTGAAAAGACATTGAAGAAAGAACCTAATTTCATTACCGATAATGGTGAACTGAAAAAATGGGTTATCATCAATAAAGCACAAAACTACGATGAAGAACTGATCGAACTCTTACTTTCTGAAAACGAACTGAAAGAGAAGTTTTTCAAAAAAATCAAAGATGTCACCGTCTTTAATCAAGCATTATTCATACAGTTTTTGGAACAGAAAAACTATCTGAATGACAGCTACACCAAATACAAAAACAAAGTTGGACTTACCATTGACGGCAAATACCTCAAACAGCGTAACGAAGTTGCTTTGGTGTGGCCATTTAAAGACTGCATTTTGGAGGGCGGACAAAGCCGTGAAGAAGACAAACGGGAAGAAATTTTCTTCAATGAAATTTTAGCGCA